>NZ_NVOY01000051.1 GCF_002551005.1 Bacillus pseudomycoides | reverse complement strand
CTCATTGCTATTGCTATAATGAATAGCGTAACTAGACTTAGTGTATTAAGTGAAAATACAATTGCAATTGTAACAATCGGAACTTTTGCTATTGCTTTTATCATAGCTAGCTACTATTGCATTTTGACTATAGTAAAAGGTATTAAGGTGTTAAAAGAGGTTTAACATATAATAATTCATTATAGTTAATAAAAAAGAAGATCGAATAGCTAGATCTTCTTTTTTATTAACGCAAAATATTTTTAGTATTCTAAAAATAAAATTTGAATATTAGGATTCATCATTAATGTTAAGAAATCTCACTTACTTCTATGATAAAAGAACCATTTGTTGTGTTTAAGAAGCTTGACTTGATCAATTGTATTTTTCTAACACATCTGAACGGTTTATTCTTCACTTAATGAGCTGTTTGTACCAAATGTACTTTGGAACTCATAAATTGCTTAACGTTCAAGAAATGATTTAATATCAAATTCAACATTTTTATTGCATTAGAAAAATAAAATATAGAGTTTATAGAGTGTTTTGCATATATATTAGGGATAAGCTTATCTTACTTTAAATGTCTTTCAAAATTATTACAAAAATCTTCCGTGAATGGCCTAGTCACAGGGTTGCTGTCATAGACCGTAAAGTAGCGTATTATTCCAGAAACCTTACGGGTTATATTAGCGAAAATGTCCTTCTGATGCTTTAGAAACAGCCCCATTATCAGAGATAATCATTCTGGCTATGTTAGTACACTGATATTCGTTCCGCAAAGTAAAGTTTTTGGAATTGATTTTTTACTAATTGAGGTCGCTATATCAAAAAAGAAAAGTATATGTTTAGGTACAATTTGGACAAAACTTAAATTTGTGTTTCACTTTACTTTATTATCTATTAGAATTTAGTCAAAATCATTTTGTTAACAAAGGAGCAACCATGAAACATACTATAAACTTATGGTCTTTTATTTTTTCATTTATTTGCGTTGGACTACTTATCTTCCATCATAAAATATTCTCAAGTGAAATGATTTATACGGTTATGAATTTAACCCATATCAATCCACTAATTTTTTTACTAGTATTAACAGTGGTAACTTTTATTGGTGGTTCTATAGGAATTATTAAGGTGAATACTAGGAAAGAACTACTTAGAAGCATAATTACAATCGTACTTACATCTTTATTATTTTGGTTTTTAATATTTATTTTGTGTTTAAGGGCTTTAGGAAATTGGCTTCATATTTATTAAAAATATTATTTTTGAATTCACGCAAAATAAATCTCAATACTCCTTCAATAATGTTGATTATAGGATATTTTTCTTCTTAGGGAACCAGTTGAGTGATTAGCTTTTTCTAGCTCCTTTTTTGCTGTATGCATCTCCTATTAGGGATCACCTTATCCCAAAAAATAGATTTGAGTCAATATTTTGGACACAAAAAAGTTAAATCTAAGCTACTTTTTTAGCTAGATCTTCTAGTGTTATTTCATCTTCATCAACTGATGTGATAGGAGAATATATTTTAATCCATTTATAAACGGTTACCTCTGATACGCCATACTCGCTGCTTAATTGTTTTACAGGTTGTCCCGAATGATATAATTCAACAACCATTTTCAAAACTCTTCATTAAATTTCTTGTTTGTCATACGGACACTTCTTCCTTGAAATCCATTGTAAGGATTTAACTAAGTTGTGTCCATATGACTATACTAACTCTATGTACATAATTCATTTCATTGGCTTGCTATATTTTTGATTTAAAAAGATTAGTAATCCAGATCTTATTTTATACGACTGATTTCATTTCTCTCTTGCGATAGTGAGAATACCCTTAATTGTGTATTTCCCCTAACTCTCCATATTTGCCTCTCCCCTAAAATCAAATTAATATTTTTATAGCATATCGTTAGAAACCTTTTGGAAATTCATCGGTTTAAGCACAGAAGAAATAAATGCATTATCGCTAATATACATTAGAGATTAAATTTTGTTTGTTTTTTCATTCCTATTAGTTGAACTCCTTTATGCTCAAAGAAAGACTTTTGTAATAGTTATGAAAGTAATTTGAAAGATGTTTAAAGTAAGATAAGTTTATTGCGAATATATACGCAAACTACCTTATCAACTGTATATTATCTTTCTATTACCCAAAAATTTGAAATTGAATCGGTTTTTGAATTTTGAGCAAAATATGAGTTTCAAAGTACATTTGGTATAAGCATCGTCTACTTTAACAGGTGCTATTAAAACAAATGATTGAAAATGAATTTGCTCAGATTTGTAAGAAAAATAAGATCGATCAAACCGAGCTCCCCCAAGCTCTTTTGAACTAAACAAAACCCACAGAAAACATTCATGTTCCCTGTGGGTTTTGTTTAGTTTTAAGGAGCTTTTTTAATTAAATTGTAAGGTAATTATTTCATTCGATAAAAAATAATACATAAAGGAGATAGGAGGTTGAAAACAAGAGAACTTTTTACTAGGGTAGTACCACATGCTCATCAACTTAAAAACGGAAACAGAATGAACTTTTGTTCTTAAATTAATAGGTATGTGTGATGATACCAGATACTAAAGTTTTTGGAATGGATTATTTACTAATTGAGGTCGTTATATCAAAGAAGAAAAGTATACGTTTAGGTACAATCATCGTGGAAATTAGATGAGACTTATATAGAAGTGAAAGGAACATGGCGTTATTTATATCGTGCGATCGATAAGGATGGATATATATTGGATATTCAATTTCGAAAAATAAGAGATCATCAGGCGGCATATACCTTTATGAAAAAATATATTGTTGTATAACAAAAAACTGTTGACTGAATGCTCACTCATCATATAATGGGAGTAGGGGTAATGAATTCAGAAAATTATTTATTTTTGAAGATTCTAAAATAAATAATTATACTACATGGAGAGGGGTTGGCATAAATATGAATAGTTTATTAATTGTAAATTGGTTGGCGACAATTGCCATCATAGCGTATGCGGCATATTTATTTGTGTATCTTATACGCACACGAATTACCTACATACGATTAGGAAAGAAAGTAGAGTTTGATCGCCGCTTCAAAGAAAGATGGGATCTTATTAAAGGGAATGTCTTTGGACAAAAGAAGCTGCTCAAAGATAAAAAAAGCGGTATCATGCACGTTATGTTTTTTTACGGATTTATTCTTGTCCAGTTTGGAGCAATTGACTTCATATGGAAAGGCTTAGCACCAGGATCACATCTTCCACTTGGACCACTATATTCTGCATTTACATTCTTCCAAGAAATCGTCACACTCGTTATTTTAATCGCAGTCTTTTGGGCTTTTTATAGAAGGTATATTGAGAAGCTTGTTCGCTTAAAGAGGAACTTTAAAGCGGGGCTTGTTTTAATTTTTATCGGCGGCTTAATGTTATCTGTTCTCCTTGGTAATGGAATGGGCATCATTTGGCATGGCGAGGAATTATCATGGAGTGAACCAATTGCTTCTGCAATCGCTTACTTATTTTCTGGAATTGGCGAAACAGTCGCAATTGCCCTGTTCTATTTTGCTTGGTGGATGCATCTACTTATTTTGTTAACGTTTTTAGTTTACGTTCCACAATCGAAACATGCGCATTTAATTGCAGGACCAGCAAATGTATACTTTAGTCGTTTAACAAATCCAGGGAAATTAGAAAAAATTGATTTTGAGGATGAAACACAAGAAACGTTTGGGGTTGGGAAGATTGAAGATTTCAAACAAACGCAGCTTATTGACTTATATGCATGCGTAGAGTGCGGCCGCTGCACGAATATGTGCCCAGCAACAGGAACTGGTAAGATGTTGTCGCCAATGGATTTAATTTTAAAATTGCGTGACCATTTAACAGATAAAGGTGCAGCAGTAACGTCGCGCGCACCGTGGGTACCAACCGTTGCATTTAACAATACAAAAGGCAACCAATTAGCGATGATGGCAGCTGGAGATGGACAACATGAATCGGCAGCAGCGCTAGCATATAATCCAAGTTTAATTGGCGATGTCATTACTGAAACGGAAATTTGGGCTTGTACAACGTGCCGTAACTGTGAAGATCAATGTCCAGTTATGAACGAACACGTTGATAAAATTATTGATTTGCGCCGCTACCTCGTTTTAACAGAAGGAAAAATGGATCCAGAAGCGCAGCGTGCTCTGACAAATATCGAGCGTCAAGGAAACCCTTGGGGATTAAATCGTAAAGAGCGTGAAACGTGGCGTACGATGGAAGAAGAAGTTTCCATTCCAACTGTGAAAGAAAAAACGAAAGCAGGTGAAGAGTTTGAATACTTATTCTGGGTAGGTTCTATGGGATCTTATGACAACCGAAGCCAGAAAATTGCGTTATCATTCGCGAAGTTAATGAATGAAGCTGGTATTTCCTTTGCAATCCTCGGAAATAAAGAGAAAAACTCAGGAGATACACCGCGCCGCCTTGGAAATGAATTTGTTTTCCAAGAGATGGCAAGTAAAAATATTGAAGAGTTCGAGAAAGCAGGCGTGAAGAAGATTGTTACGATCGATCCGCATGCGTATAACACGTTTAAAAATGAGTATCCAGACTTTGGCTTACAAGCAGAAGTCTATCATCATACAGAATTGTTAGCACAGTGGGTGAAAGAAGGGCGCTTAAAGCCAGTTCACCGCGTAGAAGAAACGATTACGTATCACGATTCCTGTTATTTAGGACGTTATAACGAAGTATATGAAGCGCCGCGCAATATTTTAAAAGCGATTCCAGGTGTGAAGCTTGTTGAAATGGAACGTAATCGCGAAACAGGAATGTGCTGCGGAGCTGGTGGCGGTCTGATGTGGATGGAAGAGACGGCTGGTTCGCGCATTAACGTGGCACGTACTGAACAAGCACTTGCTACATCGCCGACGATGATCGGTACGGGCTGCCCGTATTGCTTAACGATGATTAGCGATGGTACGAAGGCGAAAGAAGTAGAAGAGCGCGTGCAAACGCTTGATATAACAGAGATTTTAGAGCGCTCTGTCATCGGACCGAAGAAAGAAGCAATGTAACATATAAGAATCCGTACAACTTTAGATAAAAGGAGGTGCAAACCGTGCACCTCTTTCTCACAACAGCTGCACTGAACGAGCGTTCAATCAACGCCGTAATAAGAAGAAATGGGGGGATATGTTTTGACAAGAACAGTAATTTTAAGTGCTGCAAGAACACCTGTTGGAAAGTTTGGGGGAGCTTTAAAGGGTGTAAAGGCAACGGAGCTTGGAGGAATTGCAATTGGAGCGGCATTAGAGCGCGCGAATGTTGCAGCAAGTGATATTGAAGAAGTTGTATTTGGGGCGGTTATTCAAGGAGGACAAGGGCAGATTCCATCGCGTCAGGCCGCTAGAGAAGCAGGGATTCCGTGGGAGACTCGCACAGAAACAGTGAATAAAGTTTGTGCATCCGGACTTCGCGCTGTAACGTTAGCAGATCAAATTATTCGTACTGGCGATCATTCGTTACTTGTAGCTGGTGGCATGGAATCGATGAGCAATAGTCCATATATTTTACGCGGCGCACGCTGGGGATATCGCATGGGGCATAACGAAGTTGTCGACTTAAACGTGGCAGATGGTTTAACGTGCTCATTTACTGGCATACATATGGGTGTGTACGGCGGCGATGTTGCGAAAGAAGACGGCATTTCCCGTGAAATACAAGACGAATGGGCATACAGAAGTCATATGCGCGCCGTTTCAGCGCAAAAGGAAGGCCGCTTTGAAGAAGAAATTGTCCCTGTATCTGTGCAGCAGCGAAAAGGGGAGCCGGTAGTCGTAGCGCATGACGAAGCACCGCGCGGAGATACAACACTTGAAAAATTAGCAAAGCTAAAACCTGTATTTGATAAGGATGCAGCGGTGACGGCTGGGAACGCACCAGGTTTAAATGATGGAGCAGCGGCGCTCGTATTAATGAGTGAAGAGCGTGCGAAGGCGGAAGGAAGAAAACCCCTTGCAACGATTTTAGGGCATACAGCAATTGCGGTTGAAGCAAAGGATTTTCCGAGAACACCAGGCTATGCCATTAACGAGTTATTAAAGAAAACAGGCAAGAAAGTGGAAGACATTGATTTATTTGAGATTAATGAAGCGTTTGCTGCTGTAGCAATTGCAAGTGCAAATATTGCAGGCATTGATCCAGAGAAGATTAACGTAAACGGCGGAGCAGTTGCGATGGGGCATCCAATTGGAGCAAGCGGGGCGCGCATTATCGTGACTCTTATTCATGCATTGAAGCAGCGTGGCGGCGGAATCGGGATTGCTTCCATTTGCAGCGGCGGCGGTCAAGGCGATGCAATCATGATTGAGGTTCAGTAAAAAAAGGGGGCTATAAACATGAGAGTACAAAAGATTGTCGTAATTGGTTCGGGGCAAATGGGTTCTGGAATTGCACAGGTGTGTGCGATGGCAGGGTATGACGTATATATGCAAGATTTAAAACAAGAGCAGTTAGACCGCGGAATTGGGATTGTTACTAAAAATTTATCTAGACAAGTTGAGAAGGGCCGCATGAGCGAAGAGGATAAGCAGGCAACGTTAAATCGTCTGACAGCAACGCTTACGCTAGATTGTGTAAAAGAAGCAGACCTTGTCATCGAAGCGGCTGTGGAAAGAATGGACATTAAAAAGCAAATTTTTGCGAACTTAGATGAATTAGCACCGGAGCATACGATTTTGGCAACAAATACATCTTCGCTGCCAATTACTGAAATTGCAGCTGTTACAAATCGTCCAGAAAAAGTCATCGGTATGCACTTTATGAATCCAGTTCCGGTTATGAAGCTTGTCGAAATTATTCGCGGCTTAGCAACAGAGGACGTTGTATATGAAACGATTGAGGATATTACAAAAAAAATCGGCAAAGTCCCAGTTGAAGTAAATGACTTCCCAGGGTTTGTTTCTAACCGTATTTTATTGCCAATGATTAACGAGGCAATTTATACGCTATATGAAGGCGTGGCAACGAAAGAAGCAATCGATGAAGTCATGAAGCTTGGCATGAATCATCCGATGGGACCGTTGACACTTGCTGATTTTATCGGTTTAGATACGTGTTTATACATTATGGAAGTACTGCATGAAGGATTAGGAGATAGCAAATATCGACCATGTCCGCTCCTACGTAAATATGTGAACGCAGGCTGGTTAGGACGTAAGACAGGACGCGGTTTTTACGTTTATGAATAATAAACATCTCTTTCGGTGTACTAGTGGTCTTACTAAATCGTTCAAT
Source organism: Bacillus pseudomycoides (assembly GCF_002551005.1). Lineage (GTDB taxonomy): Bacteria > Bacillota > Bacilli > Bacillales > Bacillaceae_G > Bacillus_A > Bacillus_A pseudomycoides_C. Next base: position 21,356 of record NZ_NVOY01000051.1, on the reverse strand, counting down.
CACAATAGAAAATAATTTGAGGTGGAGCAGATGAACTTTCAATTTACAGAAGAGCAGCAAATGATGCGGAGAATGGTTCGGGACTTTGCACAAAAGGAAATTGCTCCCTTTGTTCCTACTATGGAACAAGGGGTGTTTCCTCGAGAAGTCCTAAAGAAAATGGGTGAGCTTGGACTAATGGGGATACCGATTCCAGCGAAATACGGCGGAGCGGAAATGGACTTTATTTCGTATATTTTAGCCATTCATGAAATTTCAAAAGTAAGCGCTACCGTAGGGGTGATTTTAGCGGTACATACTTCTGTTGGAACGAATCCTATTTTATATTTTGGAACAGAAGAGCAAAAACAAAAATATCTTCCAAAGTTGGCAGCTGGTGAATATTTAGGGGCATTTGCGTTAACGGAGCCAGGCGCTGGATCCGATGCAGGGAGCCTGAAATCAAGAGCAGTTAGGCAAGGTGATGAGTACGTTATTAACGGTTCGAAAGTATTTATCACAAACGGCGGCGAGGCAGATACATACATTGTCTTTGCTTCTACGAATCCGGAGGCAGGTACACGCGGGATATCGGCATTTATTGCCTCAAAAGATACACCGGGTTTAATTGTTGGAAAAGATGAACACAAAATGGGGTTATTAGGTTCTCGTACAGTGCAATTAACGTTTGAAGATATGAAAGTTCCTGCTGAGAATTTGCTTGGCGAGGAAGGTCAAGGTTTTAAAGTGGCGATGGCCAATTTAGATGTTGGTCGCATCGGTATCGGGGCACAGTCACTTGGTATCGCTGAGGCAGCGCTGGAGTGTGCTACTGATTATGCGAAAGAGCGTCATCAATTTGGCAAACCAATTGCTGCGCAGCAAGGATTAGGATTTAAGCTAGCGGATATGGCAACAGCTGTCGAAGCAGCTCGTCTGCTCGTATACCGCGCTGCATCACTAAGAGCACAAGGTTTACCATGCGGAAAGGAAGCGTCAATTGCAAAATTATTTGCTTCCAAAACAGCAGTGGAAGTTGCTGTTGAAGGTGTGCAGGTGCTTGGTGGTTATGGCTATACAAAAGAGTATCCTGCAGAGCGCTTCTTCCGCGATGCAAAAATATGTGAGATTTATGAGGGAACAAGTGAGATTCAGCGCTTAGTTATTAGTAGAGCGCTTTAAGGGGGACATAGAGATGCATTTTAAACTATCAGAAGAGCACGAAATGATTCGGAAAATGGTTCGTGACTTTGCGAGAAATGAAGTGGCACCAACGGCAGCGGAGCGCGACGAGGAAGAACGCTTTGACCGCGCTTTATTTGATCAAATGGCGGAGCTTGGCTTAACTGGTATTCCGTGGCCTGAAGAGTACGGCGGAATTGGAAGCGATTACTTAGCTTATGTGATTGCGGTAGAAGAGCTGTCACGTGTTTGCGCATCTACAGGTGTAACGTTATCGGCGCATACATCGCTTGCAGGATGGCCAATTTTTAAATTTGGTACAGAGGAGCAAAAACAGAAATATTTACGTCCGATGGCAGAAGGAAAGAAAATTGGCGCTTACGGCTTAACAGAGCCGGGTTCTGGCTCTGATGCTGGTGGAATGAAAACGACAGCAAAGCGTGACGGCGATCATTATATTTTAAACGGTTCGAAAATTTTCATTACAAACGGCGGAATTGCGGATATTTATGTTGTGTTTGCACTGACAGATCCAGAGTCAAAGCAGCGCGGAACAAGTGCATTTATTGTGGAAAGCAATGCGCCTGGATTTTCTGTTGGAAAGAAAGAGAGCAAGCTCGGTATTCGTTCTTCACCGACGACGGAGATTATATTTGAAGATTGCTGCATTCCTGCCGAGAACTTACTTGGCGAGGAAGGCGAAGGATTTAAAATTGCAATGCAAACGTTAGACGGCGGCCGTAATGGTATTGCCGCGCAAGCGGTTGGCATCGCACAAGGCGCACTTGATGCTGCTGCCGATTATGCGAAGGAACGCCATCAATTTGGGAAACCAATTGCCGCGCAGCAAGGAATTGGCTTTAAACTAGCAGATATGGCGACTGGAGTAGAGGCGGCGCGCTTGTTAACATATCAAGCGGCTTGGCTTGAATCAGAAGGTTTGCCGTATGGAAAAGAATCAGCAATGTCGAAATTATTTGCAGGAGATACAGCAATGAAAGTGACAACAGAGGCTGTGCAAGTATTTGGAGGGTACGGTTATACAAAAGATTATCCAGTGGAACGCTTTATGCGCGATGCAAAGATTACGCAAATTTACGAAGGGACGCAAGAAATTCAGCGTCTTGTTATTTCACGTATGTTAACAAAGTAGAAGTGAGAAGAAGCGTAGGAGCCTCCTGCGCTTCTTCCTGCAAAATGATAGAAAGGGGTGAAGGAGATGGTTAAGCACAATGTACAAGCATCTGTGAAAGATGAAAGACTCATTGCACTTCGGCGTGAACAAATGATTAAAGGTGCTGTGCAGCTCTTTAAACAAAAAGGATTTCCGCGCACAACAACGAGAGAAATCGCAAAGGCAGCAGGCTTTAGCATTGGTACACTCTATGAATATATTCGAACGAAGGATGATGTTCTTTATTTAGTGTGTGATAGTATTTATGAACATGTAAAAGAGCGCTTAGAGCAAGTGCTTTGCAAAGGAAAAGGCAATGTTGATAGTTTAAAAGCAGCGATTACAAATTACTTTAAAGTTATGGATGAATTGCAAGAAGAGGTTCTTATTATGTATCAAGAGGTTCGTTTTCTACCAAAAGAATCGCTGCCTTACGTATTAGAGAAAGAATTTCAAATGGTAGGGATGTTCGAAGATATTTTACAGCAATGTGTTCAAAATAAAGTATTTACTTTAACAAAAAAAGAGATTCAACTGCTTGCTCATAATATTTTTATTCAAGGACAAATGTGGGGATTTCGTCGCTGGGCGTTGCAGAAACTTTATACATTGGAAGAGTATACAGAGATGCAAATTCGCTATGTATTAAATGGTGCTCATATGATTCAAAATGAAAAAGGAAAATAACCTTCCACATGCAGAGGGAATCACTTTATGATTCCCTATTTTTTTTGTGGCATATTTGGTGCAGTTTTGTTTATAATGAATAGTATGGATTTTTTTTGAACAGGCCTTTATATAATTAGGATATATTTTAAGAAAGGAAGTGCCGCACAAGTGAATTTAAAGCAATTTTCACCAGAAGAGCTAAAAGAATTGTCTATGATCGAAGTTGTACATAGCTTGTTAGAGGACAAAAAACAAGCAACACCGTTTCATGATCTAGTTCAAGAAGTTGCTCAATTACTGGAACTATCTGAAGAACAAGTTGCTGCGAAAATCGCGCAATTTTATACAGATTTAAATATCGATGGGCGCTTTATCAACCTTGGAGAAAATCGTTGGGGATTACGTGGATGGTACCCATACGAGCAAATTGATGAAGAAATTTTACCTCAACCGAAGCCTAAGAAGAAACGTAAAGTTGAGGAAGACGAGTTAGATGACTACATCGAAGAAGAAGATGATTTCGAAGACGATGGCGACATCGAAGAAGAAGATGTAGAAGATCTTGATGAACTTCTTGATGAAGAAGAAGATGATGATCTTGATGACTTAGATGATGAAGAAGAAGAAGAAGAAGATTTCGTTGAGGAAGATGAATTAGAATACGACGAATCAGAAGAAGAAGAGGAAGAGTTGTAGTTCTTGACTTTTCATTATCGTCCATGTAGAATCATTTTTGGGCTCTTTAAAAAAGACGATAATAACTTTTACGTGTAAATATAAAAGAAAATTGCTCCCTATTTATTACTTTTGGTGATAAAGGGAGCAATTTTCTTTTTTGTTTTTTGTTTAGAAAAATGAAAGAGTCTAACAATAAGATAAGGTAAGTGTTAGCTACATACGTTGCAATTTGCAGCGGTAATTATATAACAGCAAAGTTGAAGGGAGCACATTCATGACTAAGTATATTTTTGTAACAGGCGGTGTAGTATCGTCTCTAGGGAAGGGGATCACAGCAGCATCCCTTGGAAGACTATTAAAAAATCGTGGTTTAAACGTAACAATTCAAAAGTTTGATCCATATATTAACGTAGACCCAGGAACAATGAGTCCATACCAACACGGTGAGGTATTCGTAACAGATGATGGTGCAGAAACAGATTTAGACCTTGGTCACTATGAGCGTTTCATCGACATCAACTTAAATAAATACAGCAACGTAACAACAGGTAAAATTTACTCTTCTGTGCTTCAAAAAGAGCGCCGTGGTGAGTATTTAGGAGGAACAGTTCAGGTTATTCCTCACATTACAAACGAAATTAAAGAGCGTGTATATCGTTCTGGTCGCGAAACTAATGCGGATGTTGTTATTACAGAAATCGGCGGAACTGTTGGTGATATCGAGTCTTTACCGTTCCTAGAAGCAATTCGCCAAATTAAGAGCGATATTGGTCGTGATAATGTAATGTACATTCATTGTACGTTAATCCCTTATTTAAAAGCAGCTGGCGAAATGAAAACAAAACCAACACAGCATAGCGTTAAAGAACTTCGCAGCTTAGGTATTCAGCCAAATATTATCGTTGTTCGTACAGAGCTTCCTGTTTCTCAAGATATGAAAGATAAGCTTGCATTATTCTGCGACATTGATACAAAAGCAGTAATTGAAGCACGCGATGCAGATACATTATATGCAGTTCCATTATCTCTTCAAGAGCAAAACATGGACCAAATCGTTTGCGATCATTTAAAATTAGGCAATCCAGCTGCAGATATGACAGAATGGAATGCGTTAGTTGAGAAAGTACGCAACCTGTCTAAGAAAACAAAAATCGCTCTTGTTGGTAAATATGTAGAGCTTCAAGACGCATACATTTCTGTTGTAGAAGCACTTCGTCATGCAGGTTATAAATTTGATACTGATGTAGAAGTAAAATGGGTAAATGCTGAGCATGTGACAGTAGAAAACGTGAAAGAATTAGTTGGCGATACAGATGGTATCCTTGTACCAGGTGGTTTCGGGGACCGTGGTGTTGAAGGTAAAATCGCTGCAATTCAATATGCTCGTGAAAACAAAGTTCCATTCTTAGGGATTTGCTTAGGAATGCAACTTGCATCAATCGAATTTGCACGTAACGTATTAGGATTAGAAGGTGCGAACTCTTCTGAAATTAATCCTGACACGCCTTACGCAATTATCGATTTATTACCAGAACAAAAAGATGTTGAAGATTTAGGCGGTACACTTCGTCTTGGTTTATACCCATGTAAGCTTACACCAGAAACAAATGCATACAATGCGTATAACGAACCGGTTGTATATGAACGTCATCGTCATCGTTATGAGTTCAATAACCAATTCCGTCAAGACATGGAAAATGAAGGATTCATCTTCTCTGGTACAAGCCCAGATGGCCGTTTAGTAGAAATTATCGAGTTAAAAGAACATCCTTGGTTCGTGGCAGCGCAGTTCCATCCAGAACTTGTATCTCGTCCAAACCGTCCACAACCGTTGTTCCGTGACTTCGTACAAGCTTCTATTATTAATAAAGAAAGTAAGTAATAAGAAAAGGCGTCCTATTATAGGGCGCCTTTTTCTATTACTCATATTCATTCATAATGTCATCGATTGTAAATTTTAATCCGTGATATGCAAATAAGGCTGTCATTAAACTTGGAAAGCCATAACGAGAGCCATCATCATCTGGAATTAATGGTTTTACAAGTTTTGTATCGATATGTGCATCGGTGAATTGTTCTAATGATAATTCGCCTTCTTGTTTAGCTGAAATACCAACAATAAAATAACTATTTTCTTGCAATTGTTTTGCTAGTGAAATGATTTCTTCATCTGTGGAAAAACGGCTAATAAGTAGTACGCGATCAGAGGCAGTTACGTCTGCTTGTTTACCGCCATTAAATAGACGTTTTGCATTTTGCATAGGCTCCAATCCATATAAAGCCTCGCAAATTACACCTTCCATTTCTTTTGTACCATGTAAATAAATGTGCCCATCTCCGACTAATGCTTGTGCAAGTAAACGAGCGCTATCTTCTATATTCATCTCTTCTTTCTGAGCAATTTTTGTGAAATAGCCACCTAGCTGAGTAGAAAAAATTTTAAACATGGTGATGCTCCTTTCTAGCGTGCTTGACGGCTTTCATTATAGCTTATTTATTCATGGTGGTGCTAGCACTAGGAAATGGGAAGCGGTAAAATAAGAAAGAATTAGGAAGGAATTTGATAAAAAGAAGCGAAAATAATCGAAAGAGATATGAAAAATACAAAGTATGCGTTTAGTATAGAAAGGTTGGGGAGCATGGAAGGGAAAATTTTAATCGTTGATGATCAATATGGTATTCGTGTTTTATTACATGAGGTGTTTCAAAAGGAAGGGTACGAAACATTCCAAGCGGCAAATGGTTTTCAAGCCCTTGATATTGTGAAAAATGATTGTCCTGATTTAGTTGTTTTAGATATGAAAATTCCAGGCATGGACGGAATTGAAATTTTAAAACATATAAAAGAAATTAATCAAGACATTAAAGTGATTTTAATGACGGCTTATGGTGAATTAGATATGATTCAAGAAGCGAAAGAACTAGGTGCGTTAATGCATTTTGCAAAACCGTTTGATATTGACGAAATTCGGAGTGCTGTGCGAAAAGAAATTGCTGTGCAAGCATAATCGTGAATTTTTTATTAAAATATGTGAAAAAAGCGTTTTCATGGACTGATGAGCAGGTGAATGCAGTTGAGTTTTTGAGTACAAGTTGGTATCCTATGGAGTGTAGAAGAAAGTCCGGTATGTGATTATACATATTTTTCCTCGTCGTGGTGATACTACCACCGATAAGAACTTATCGGATACAAAAAACGTTTTTAGGAGGATTTACCATGCCTTTAGTTTCCATGAAAGAAATGCTAAACAAAGCACTAGAAGGAAAATACGCAGTTGGTCAATTCAATATGAATAACTTAGAGTGGACACAAGCTATCTTAGCTGCTGCGGAAGAAGAAAAATCTCCTGTAATTTTAGGTGTATCTGAAGGTGCAGCTCGTCATATGACTGGCTTCAAAACAGTTGTAGCTATGGTTAAAGCTTTAATCGAAGAAATGAACATCACTGTTCCTGTTGCGATCCACCTTGACCATGGTTCAAGCTTCGAAAAATGTAAAGAAGCGATTGATGCAGGTTTCACATCTGTAATGATCGATGCTTCTCACCACCCATTTGAAGAAAATATCGAAACTACTAAAAAAGTAGTTGAATATGCACACGCTCGTAACGTATCTGTAGAAGCTGAGCTTGGTACAGTTGGCGGACAAGAAGATGATGTAGTAGCTGAAGGTGTTATCTACGCTAATCCAGAGGAATGTAAAGAATTAGTAGCTGCAACAGGTATCGATTGCCTAGCTCCAGCATTAGGTTCTGTACATGGTCCTTACAAAGGTGAGCCTAACTTAGGATTCAAAGAAATGGAAGAAGTTCGTGACTTAACTGGTGTACCTTTAGTACTTCACGGTGGTACTGGTATCCCAACAGCTGACATTAAAAAATCTATCTCTTTAGGTACTTCTAAAATCAACGTAAACACTGAAAACCAAATCGAGTTTACAAAAGCGGTTCGTGAAGTATTAAATAAAGACCAAGAAGTTTACGATCCTCGTAAATTTATCGGACCTGGTCGTGACGCAATTAAAGCGACTGTAATCGGTAAAATTCGTGAGTTTGGTTCTAACGGTCAAGCATAATTCTAAAAATGACTTTAGAAACCGTCTAGCCTTTTAGACGGTTTCGTTTCGTTGTATAATGAAAGCGTGAACATTTTATAGAATAGACAAATTTCTACTTGTTAGGGCATTTCAAGAGAAATATTTTTGTAATTGTGTAAAAATAAAGGAAACAAATAGCATGGATATACTCGCAAGTGTAAGACGTATCCGAAGTAGTGAACTTACCGGTTAAAGTAGGGAATAGATCGGGAAATGAATTCACAAGAAGGGGGCTTGAGATGGATAAGTTGCTGATTGAAGGCGGTGTGCCCTTACATGGTTCGATTCGTGTGAGCGGTGCAAAAAATAGTGCTGTCGCGCTTATTCCTGCGACCATTTTAGCAGAAACACCAGTTACAATTGGTGGTGTACCTAGTATTTCTGATGTGAAAATACTAGGTGATTTGCTAGAGGAAATTGGTGGATCTGTCACGTACCATCAAGGTGAGGAAATGACAATTGATCCTTCTAAGATGGTAGCAATGCCTCTTCCAAATGGAAAGGTAAAAAAGCTGCGCGCTTCCTATTATTTAATGGGAGCAATGCTCGGTCGTTTCAAACAAGCGGTAATTGGGCTTCCTGGTGGATGTCATTTAGGACCAAGACCAATTGACCAGCATATTAAAGGTTTCGAAGCGCTTGGAGCACATGTCACGAATGAGCAAGGTGCAATATATTTACGTGCAGATGAACTGCGGGGCGCACGTATTTATTTAGATGTTGTCAGCGTAGGTGCAACAATTAACATTATGCTTGCTGCCGTGCGTGCAAAAGGTAGAACAATCATTGAAAATGCGGCGAAAGAGCCAGAAATTATTGATGTAGCCACACTGCTTACGAGTATGGGAGCTCGTATTAAAGGAGCAGGAACAGACGTGATTCGTATTGATGGTGTTGAATCGCTTCACGGTTGTTATCATTCTATTATTCCTGATCGCATTGAAGCTGGAACATATATGATTTTGGGTGCGGCTTCTGGCGGTGAAGTCGTAGTTGATAATGTGATTCCGCAGCACTTAGAATCTATAACGGCTAAGCTTCGAGAAATGGGTGTAAGAGTAGAGACACACGATGATCAAATTGTGGTAGGCGGGGATCGCCAGTTAAAAATGGTAGATGTAAAAACGCTCGTATATCCAGGGTTTCCAACTGACTTACAGCAACCGTTTACGACGTTATTAACGAAGGCTAGTGGAACAGCAGTTGTAACAGATACCATTTACGGCGCGCGATTTAAACATATAGATGAATTAAGAAGAATGAATGCACAAATTAAAGTAGAAGGTCGTTCTGCTATCGTGACAGGCCCTATTTCACTGCAAGGAGCTAAAGTGAAAGCCAGTGACTTACGTGCCGGAGCTGCTCTTGTCATTGCAGGTTTAATGGCAGAAGGGATCACAGAGGTTACGGGGCTCGAGCATATTGATCGCGGCTATGAAAATTTAGAGGACAAGCTTCGAGGTCTTGGAGCAAAAATTTGGCGTGAAAAAATGACAAGACAAGAGATTGAACAGATGAAAAACGCCTAAAGAGCTTTATATATATAAATACAAATTGAAAAACTGACATAAAATCTTTCTTTTTGGGCGGGCGAGAGCATCTGGCCATGCAATGTTAAAACAAAGAGAGAAAGCGATATACTTGTATAAAGTGTAAGGGGAAATGTCATAAGGTGAACGTTATGGAACCTTATGTGTGTGTGAAATATAAATATTACGGCTTAAAGGAGAGGGATTAGATTGGAAAGAAGTTTATCCATGGAATTAGTACGTGTAACGGAGGCTGCAGCGTTATCATCAGCACGCTGGATGGGACTCGGTAAGAAGGATGAAGCAGATGGAGCAGCAACTTCAGCGATGCGCGATGTGTTTGACACAGTACCGATGAAAGGAACTGTAGTAATTGGTGAAGGGGAAATGGACGAAGCACCAATGCTGTATATCGGTGAAAAACTAGGGACTGGGTATGGTCCGCGCGTTGACGTAGCGGTTGATCCGTTAGAAGGAACAAATATCGTTGCAGCAGGAGGATGGAATGCATTAGCAGTCATTGCCGTAGCGGACCATGGAAACTTGCTACATGCACCTGACATGTATATGGATAAAATTGCGGTTGGCCCAGAAGCTGTTGGCGCAGTTGATATTAATGCACCGGTTATTGATAACTTACGTGCTGTTGCAAGAGCAAAAAATAAAGATATTGAAGATGTTGTAGCAACTATTTTAAATAGACCGCGTCATCAAGCAATCATTGAGGAAATCCGTAAAGCGGGAGCGCGCATTAAATTGATTAACGACGGTGATGTAGCTGGTGCTATTAACACAGCATTTGATCGCACAGGTGTTGATATTTTATTCGGATCTGGCGGTGCACCGGAGGGAGTTCTAGCTGCTGTGGCATTAAAATGTTTAGGCGGAGAAATTCAAGGGAAGCTTCTTCCGCAAAACGAAGCGGAATTAGAACGTTGTAAAAAAATGGGTATTGGTGACGTTAACCGTATTCTTCGTATGGAAGATTTAGTAAAAGGTGACGATGCAATCTTTGCAGCAACAGGCGTTACAGATGGTGAATTACTACGCGGTGTTCAATTTAAAGGAAGTACTGGTACAACGCACTCCCTTGTTATGCGCGCAAAATCGGGAACAGTCCGCTTTGTTGACGGACGTCACAGTTTAAATAAAAAACCAAATTTAGTTATAAAGTAAAACTTCCATGAGTGGGAATTTTTCTTCATTCCTACTAACGGAAATTATAACCAATTAGACTCATACGGGCAGAAACCCCCTACTTATTTGGAGGGGATTTCTTTATCCAACACCAGTAGAAGATGTTTATGCAATGAGGATTTGGCTGTCTGCATAGATAAAATAGGAAGTGTAAAAGTGATGGATAGAGCGAAGACAAATTTTATTGTCTTCGCTTCTTGTATTTGTCTTGCAATGTATTGATTAAAATGAGGTAAAAGGGTTACAATAGTGAATATTACTCTACTTGTACTTATTGCCTTTCATTAATATGTATTAGCCTTCCATAATTTCCCTTACCCAATGAAAAAAGAGAATAATATTAAAGTGTGGTGTCCGAATGAATTTAACAATTTCAGCATTAGAGAACATGAAGTTAAAAGAGTTATATGAACTTGCAAAAGAATTTAAGATTTCTTATTACAGCAAATTAACGAAGAAAGAGTTGATTTTTGCAATCTTAAAAGCGCGAGCAGAAAAAGAAGGTTTCTTTTTCATGGAAGGTGTACTGGAAATTATTCAATCAGAAGGATTTGGATTCCTACGTCCAATCAACTACTCTCCGAGTTCTGAAGATATTTATATTTCAGCTTCGCAAATTCGTCGTTTTGATTTGCGTAATGGAGATAAGGTTTCTGGTAAGGTACGACCTCCGAAAGAAAATGAACGCTATTTCGGATTGTTACAAGTTGAGGCGGTTAATGGAGATGATCCAGAGTCAGCAAAAGAACGTGTACATTTTCCAGCGTTAACACCGTTATATCCAAATCGTCAAATGAAATTGGAAACGGAAACGAAGAAATTATCAACACGTATTATGGATTTAATTGCACCAGTTGGATTTGGGCAACGTGGTCTTATCGTTGCACCGCCAAAGGCTGGTAAAACGATACTGTTAAAAGAAATTGCACACAGCGTTACAACAAATCATCCAGAAGCAGAACTGATTGTACTTTTAATTGACGAACGTCCAGAGGAAGTAACGGATATCGAGCGTTCTGTAAAAGGCGATGTTGTAAGTTCTACTTTTGATGAAGTACCAGAAAATCATATTAAAGTAGCTGAACTTGTACTAGAGCGTGCGATGCGTCTTGTTGAGCATAAAAAAGACGTTATCATTTTAATGGATAGTATTACCCGTTTAGCACGTGCGTACAACCTTGTAATTCCGCCAAGCGGACGTACGTTATCTGGTGGTATTGACCCAGCGGCATTCCATAGACCAAAGCGCTTTTTTGGAGCGGCTCGTAATATTGAAGAGGGCGGTAGCTTGACAATTTTAGCAACAGCTCTTGTTGATACAGGGTCTCGTATGGATGATGTCATTTATGAAGAGTTTAAAGGAACAGGAAATATGGAGCTTCACTTAGATCGTTCTTTAGCAGAACGTCGTATTTTCCCAGCTATTGATATTCGTCGTTCTGGTACACGTAAAGAAGATTTATTGATTCCGAAAGAACATTTAGATAAGTTATGGGGTATTCGTAAAACAATGAGAGATACGCCAGACTTTATCGAAAGCTTCTTGCGTAAGTTACGTCAAACAAAGACAAATGAAGAATTCCTACAAAATATCCCTGCAGATTCAAAGAGATATGTAACGATGAAGTAATGCTAAAAACAGGTAGTTGCAAAATGCAGATAGCCTTGTTATAATTTCATCATGTGCGTTTCATCATTACAGTTGTGATAACAGCTGATGATGAAAAAACTCTGTTTCGAAAATGATTCAGGGCGGAAGGAGATGAAAAGAATGAAAGCAGGAATCCATCCAGATTACAAGAAAGTTGTATTTATGGATACAAACACAGGCTTCAAATTCTTAAGCGGATCTACAAAAGGTTCTAACGAAACTATCGAGTGGGAAGATGGTAACACTTACCCGTTACTAAAAGTTGAGATCAGTTCTGATTCTCACCCATTCTACACAGGACGTCAGAAGTTTGCTACTGCAGACGGACGTGTTGACCGCTTCAACAAGAAATACGGCCTTAAGTAATTACAAACATAAAGCAGGCAAGTGTATATATCCGCTTGTCTGTTTTTTTTGCGAAAATATAAACCTTTACCTACTTAGAGTAAATATATAAATCCAAATTAAAAAAACGACATAAAACCATCTTTTTTAGGTGGACGAGAGCATCTGACCATGCATAGAAGCGGTCAGGGCCTTTTACTGCCACATGCGAAGTTTAAACAAAGGGAGAAAGAAAGTAGCAGTCTCCTTTTTTCTGCATAGCAGCAATCTATATGTCGGAAAATCAAAATGGATTCATATAGATGAAAGGGGGAGCTCTTATGTATTTAATAAATCAACACGGTTGGCTTGAAGTGATTTGTGGAAGCATGTTCTCAGGGAAATCAGAAGAGCTCATCCGCCGTGTGCGCCGTACGCAATTCGCAAAGCAAAACGCGATTGTATTTAAACCGTGCATTGATAACCGTTATAGTGAAGAAGATGTTGTGTCGCATAATGGATTGAAAGTAAGAGCAGTTCCTGTTGCGGCTTCAAAAGAGATGTTTGAACACGTAACAGAGGATATTGATGTTATAGCAATTGATGAAGTGCAATTTTTTGATGGGGACATTGTGGAAGTGGTGCAAGAATTGGCAAACCGAGGCTATCGTGTAATTGTTGCCGGTTTAGACCAAGATTTCCGTGGTCTACCATTTGGACAAGTTCCTCAGCTTATGGCAATTGCGGAGCATGTAACAAAACTGCAAGCAGTATGTGCTGAATGCGGATCTCCTGCAAGTCGTACGCAACGTTTAATCGATGGGGAACCAGCTTCTTTTGATGACCCAATTATTTTAGTTGGTGCATCGGAATCATATGAACCACGTTGTCGTCATTGCCATGCTGTACCAATTAAACAGAGATAAAAACTCGCTACATAAGGCGGGTTTTTTTAGAAAATACGTAGGGGCTGAATAAGCCGTCTCCCCTTTTAAATATAATTTGCGTTTTTTTTGTTATGTACCATATACTATTTGTATTAGGTTAGAGACTAGGATGTTGAGGTGAATGTTGTGTTAGATCGTTTGCAAGCTGTAGAGGACCGTTATGAAAAGTTAAACGAGCTTTTAAGTGATCCAGAGATTATAAGTGATCCGAACAAACTTCGTGAGTATTCAAAAGAACAATCTGATATACAAGAGACGGTAGAGGTGTACCGTGAGTATAAAGATGCTCGTGAACAATTAAGAGATGCAAAAGCGATGTTAGAAGAGAAGTTAGATGCTGACATGCGTGAAATGGTAAAAGAAGAAGTGTCTGAGCTAGAGGGACAAGAGAAGGAATTATCAGAGCGTCTGAAAATTTTACTTGTTCCAAAGGACCCGAATGATGATAAGAACGTTATCGTAGAGGTTCGTGGTGCTGCTGGTGGTGATGAAGCGGCATTATTTGCTGGTGATTTATACCGTATGTATAGCCGTTATGCTGAGGTGCAAGGTTGGAAAACTGAAATTATCGAAGCGAGCTATACAGAACTAGGTGGATATAAAGAGATTATCTTTATGATCAACGGTAAAGGCGCTTTTGCAAAGTTGAAATTTGAAAATGGTGCGCACCGTGTGCAACGTGTTCCGGAAACAGAATCTGGAGGACGTATCCATACTTCTACAGCAACTGTAGCTGTATTACCGGAAGCAGAAGAAGTAGAAATCGATATTCATGAAAAAGATGTTCGTGTGGATACGTTTGCTTCTAGTGGTCCTGGTGGACAAAGTGTTAATACAACGATGTCAGCGGTACGTTTAACGCATTTACCGACTGGTGTAGTTGTTTCTTGTCAGGATGAAAAGTCACAAATTAAGAATAAAGAAAAAGCAATGAAAGTATTACGTGCACGTGTTTATGATAAGTTTAGACAAGAAGCGCAAGCTGAGTACGATCAAAACCGTAAACAAGCTGTTGGTACAGGAGACCGTTCTGAGCGTATTCGTACGTACAACTTCCCGCAAAATCGTGTTACAGACCATCGAATCGGTTTAACGATTCAGAAGCTGGATCAAATCTTACAAGGTAAGTTAGATGATTTCATCAATGCCTTAGTGATGGAAGATCAGGCGCAAAAGATGGAGGCAGCTGAGTAATGCGTGTCTATGAAGCCCTGAAATGGGCTTCTTCTTTTTTACAAGAAAATGGGCGAGATGAAAATGCGGGAGAAATTGTCCTTTGTCATGTATTAAAGACGAATCGAACAGGTTTAATGATGAACATGCGTGAAGAATTAACGGCAGAACAAGAGCAAACTTTTACAAACTTTATTCATAAGCATGTAGAAGGTATTCCTGTTCAGTATTTAATTGGATATGAAATGTTTTATGGGCGCCCATTTTTCGTAAATGAAGAAGTACTCATTCCAAGACCGGAAACAGAGGAACTTGTGCTAGGTGTGTTAACACGTATTCGTCGTAAATTTGGGGATAAAGATGTACATGTGGCGGACATTGGTACTGGGAGCGGAGCGATTTCAATTACTCTGGCTTTAGAAAATCCACGTTTACATGTATACACAGTCGATATTGCCACGGAATCAATTGAAGTGGCGCGGAAAAATGCGGCAGAACTTGAGGCGAATGTAACGTTCTATCACGGTGATTTATTGTCGCCATTCCAAGAAACGAAGCAAAAACTAGATGTTGTTGTGTCGAATCCACCTTATATTCCAGAAGAGGATTGGAGAGGTCTTTCTTCTGTAGTGAAAGAGCATGAGCCAAAGCGTGCACTTGTAGGCGGTGAAGATGGGCTTGATTTCTATCGACGCTTTATGGAGGAGTTGCCAAAGGTACTGCAAGAAGAGGCAATTGTTGCTTTTGAAGTGGGTGTAGGACAAGGTGAAGATGTGCGTGCCTTACTGCAAGAAACATTCCTTCATGCGCATGTAGAGGTTGTATTTGATATTAACGGGAAAGATCGCATGGTCTTTGCCGAAATGTAATTTTAGCAGGGAGCTGACCTGGAAACGGACTTTTGTCAGCTCTCTTTTGTGCATCTATTTAGTATGTCGAACCGCCGATATATCAGTGGATATGCAATCGCCCGTCAAAAAAATGAATAGATTCTAAATTTAGTAGTTTAGAAAGAAAAAAACTTGTCTACACTGTTTTACTGAAGGGGCGGTGGAGATAAGATGAAAAAACAAGCGATTGCTTATCTACTTTTATTATTAATTGGTGCACAAATGATTGGGCACTTTGGATATATGAAAGCTGATGCAAAAGGACCTGTCGTAATTCCGAAAGAGGCGATTCGATTACGTATTTTAGCTAATAGTGATTCGAAGGAAGATCAAGAGTTAAAACGTAAAGTGCGTGATGAAGTGAAAGCGCAAATCGATGGTTGGGTGGCAGAGTTAAAATCGTTTGAAGACGCACGTCGCGTCATTCAAAGCCGTATCCCAAAACTTCAACAAACAGTTGCAAAAACGTTGAAACGAGAAGGTAGTAAGGAAACTTTTACAGTTCAGTTTAATAAACATATCAAATTTCCAACGAAAGTATATGGAAATTTTATTTATCCAGCTGGAGAGTATGAAGCGGTACTTGTGACAATCGGAAAAGGTGAAGGGGCAAATTGGTGGTGCGTGTTATTCCCACCTATGTGTTTCTTAGACTTCTCAAGTGGTACAGCTGTAAAGCGAGAAGAGAATGTTGTTCAAGCAGAAACAATTGATGAAGACGATATAGAAGAAAATTATGCACAGAAAGAAATTGTAAAAGAAGAAGTAAAACAATCTCTTAAAGTGAAGAAAGAGACGCACATCGCACCGAAACAAAAAGCGAAAGCAAAGGCTGCGCAAGAAAACCGTATTGAAAAGGAATTACAAGAAGAAAGTAAGCAAGAAGAAACGCGTGTTAGTAAACAAGAAGAGCAAGTGAAGGTAGTAGAAGAAACGGAAGAAAAGACAGAAGTAAAATTGTTTATTGTAGAAGCATTTACATCTTTATTTTCAAAATAAGTTCTAAAAGAGAATCCCTCCTCATATATAAAAGTATGGGGAGGGATTGTGTATGAAGCAAATTCGTTTTGCTACAAGAACAGATGTGGAAAGACTGCAAATCTTTTTTGGACAAGCTCGGATGAAAGAAGAACGCTTAGATCAATTGTACGGGAATTTTATGATATTAGAAGAAGAGGAACAAATTCAAGCGGCTGTTGGGTATGAGCAAGTTGGAAATGATGCACTTCTTCGTTCTTGTCTATTCACACCTGCTGTGGATAAAACGATGTTCCTACATTTTTTTGAAACGTTTTTACAGTATATTAAAGAGAAAAATATTGAGCAATTATATTTACTCACAAATAGTCCACAGTCTGTGACAATATTTCAGTTTTTTCAATTTGAAATGGTGGAAAAGGATGTTGTATCAGAAGGAATTCAGGAATTAGAACATTTTTGTAAAAATATAAAACAGCCGAACGTAATTATACTAAATTGTCAGCTATTCACAAAGTTATCCACTGATTAAATGAATTTATCCACATTTTGTGGATAAATCTTATTTGTCTTTTGGATAAATCTCATAGTAAACTACAAATAACAAGTATTTCATGGCAGAAAAGGACGTGGAAAAAAATGAATACAAAAATGTGGACTGTGGATAATGTTGTGGAAATAAAAAAAGATTATCCACAATTACAAGAAGCAGCGCATTTATTACGAGAAAATGAAGCGGTAGCGTTTCCGACTGAAACAGTGTACGGACTTGGTGCGAATGCATTAAGCGACGAAGCTGTTGCAAAAATTTTCGAAGCAAAAGGAAGACCAAGCGATAATCCGCTTATTGTACATATTGGTACGGAAGAACAATTAGATGGTATTGTAGCTGATGTTCCGCCAGTTGCGAATGTATTAATGAAACATTTCTGGCCAGGACCATTAACGCTTATTTTTCCGAAAAAAGAAGGGATTTCTGAAAAAGTAACGGCTGGATTACAGACGGTCGCAGTTCGTATGCCAGATCATCCAGTAGCATTAGCTCTTATTGAAGCAGCAAGTGTACCGGTAGCGGCTCCAAGTGCGAATCGTTCTGGACGCCCTAGCCCAACGCTCGCTTCTCATGTATATGAAGATTTAGACGGAAGAATTGCTGGTATTGTGGATGGCGGGGCAACTGGTGTTGGTGTGGAATCAACTGTACTAGATTGTACGAGTGAAATACCAACGATTTTGCGTCCGGGTGGTATTACGAAAGAGCAATTAGAAGAAGTAATCGGCCCTGTTTTATTAGATCCGGCATTAAAGGATGAAACGGAAAAACCGAAATCACCAGGAATGAAATATACACATTATGCACCGAAAGCTCCGCTTAGTATTGTGGAAGGTTCGCGTACATTTATTCAACAACTTGTGGATAATAAAAAACAAGAAGGTTATAAAGTAGGTGTATTAACAACAGAGGAATATGAGCATGTCTATAAAGCAGACGTTGTTCTTTCTTGTGGAAAGCGCAGTGAGTTAGCAACCGTTGCGACAAAGCTTTATGATGTATTGCGTACATTTGACGCAAGCGGTGTTGATATTATTTTTAGCGAGTCGTTCCCAAGCGAGGGGATTGGCAGTGCAATCATGAATCGCTTAACAAAAGCTGCAGGTCACCAAATCATATTCGAAAAATAAATTCTAACTCTTCTCGGACGTGCATATTGTGAAGTAGCAAGTCCGAGGAGGGACATTATGACAATTGAACATATTATAAGCGAATTGTTGCCGCTATTTATTATGGCATTTGCGCTAGGGCTTGATGCGTTTTCTGTTAGTCTCGGTATGGGGATGATTACGCTTAAGCTGCGTCAAATCTTTTATATAGGCATTACAATTGGTACATTTCATATAATTATGCCTTTTATCGGTATGATGCTTGGTCGTTTTCTATCAGAGCAATTTGGCTCTATTGCGACTATTATAGGTAGTATTTTATTAATGGGATTAGGATTTCACATTGTGTATACCTCAATGTCACACGATGATGAGCATAGAAATGTTCCGGCCGGGGCAAGTTTACTACTGTTTGCTTTTAGTGTGAGTATGGATAGTTTTTCTGTTGGCTTAAGTCTCGGTATTTACGGAGCGCGTACGTTTGTTACAATTCTCATATTCGGTATTGTGAGCATGATGCTTACTTGGTTTGGGTTGTTAATTGGTCGCAAGACACAAAGTATTCTTGGAACATATGGAGAAGTACTTGGCGGTATTATACTTGTTGGATTTGGGATAAAATTATTATTTTCAGTATGAACGCAGCTAACTTCTTAGAAGGGATGACAGCTATGGTTAAAATCAAACAATTTTTTGGCATTATTGTTAGCTTTTTTATTTTCTGGTTTAGTATGCTAGGTATTCAAAAATTTGCAGAGTTTTTAGATATAGATGCACTAAAATTTATGGATGGCCAAACTGGCGGAGCGCGTATTTTCTATTCTCCGTATCCATTTTTAATTGCCTTTATTATAACTCTTATTTCCTTATATTTCTTTGTTGTGAAATTAGCGAAACCGAAGAAAGAAGTAGAATCATTTCGTGAGGAGTAAAAGCCTAGCTGCGATAAGTAGCTGGGCTTTCATAGTATATACATAATATATCGACGACTTTTAAGCATATAAAGACCATTTGACATAACATATCGGTATTTCTATAATATACGACAAGAAAAGACTCCCTGGTTGGAGGTCTCTGGTTTATTCAGCGGCTAGAACAGTCGGTGGCTTCGCGTCTTCCGCCGAGGCAAAAAGCGCCTCTATGTCAGAAGCTCCATCCCCCTCTTGTTCTGAGCGAGCCGCTTCCGCTTTTAATTACGGCCTTACAAGTTCAAATTGCTCCCCAAGTTTTGCGTAGTTATGCCCAGCTAATCGGCTTATTGGTTTTAATTCTTCAGCATGAATGCGTCCATTTTCATATAGGTGCTCAGCAATATGGAATCGTACGATGCGACCGATTAATAGATCGCATGCTGGGGAATTTTCTGTTCCACCTAATTGAATCGCGCGCGCTAGTACGCATTCCATACGAATACTTGCTTCTTTTACCCCTGGTAC
Source organism: Bacillus pseudomycoides (assembly GCF_002551005.1). Taxonomy (GTDB): domain Bacteria; phylum Bacillota; class Bacilli; order Bacillales; family Bacillaceae_G; genus Bacillus_A; species Bacillus_A pseudomycoides_C. Next base: position 1,791 of record NZ_NVOY01000051.1, on the reverse strand, counting down.
AGAAATGATATCGCTATTAATTGGTGTTAGTTTGGCAAGTTCAATTTCACTTTTATTCGGAGGAAGATTAGCTGCTGTTTCGTTAATGGCCTCTGCATAAGATTCATCAGAAATATGAACGACAAATTCTTCTTTTTCCATCGCATTTCGTGCTGTATCTTTTGGCTTTCCATCTTTTCGTTGTACGGAAACTGAGATAAGAGGCGGATTCGCCGCAACAATATTAAAGTAGCTAAACGGGGCACCGTTTAGGACCCCTTCATTTGTAACAGTTGTGACGAATGCAACTGGGCGCGGAATAATGCTTCCCGTTAGTAATTTGTAATTATCTTTTTCAGTTTGTTCATTTGGATTAATAGACAGCATATATGTAATCTCCCTTCTTAATATGTGTAGCACTTCTTTGTTTGTTTACAAGATAAAAGGGGGAAACTCCTGCTGGAAAAATATATTTTTGTAAAGGGGATGAAAAAATCCCCCACAGTTGTGAGGGATTGAAAAACATCTTGAATTCAAGATGTTTAGTTAAATTAAAGTGTAAGCACCAGGTCCAATAAGCGCTACGCCAACTGCAACTGCGATTAAAATAAGGTTATATTCAAAGCCGTTTTGTGTAACCCAGTAGCCGTTTTTACCGTGAACTGTGATGATGGCCACTAACATCGTGCCGACAATAAATAGAGCACCTACCCAAGTGAAAATCCCAGTAGCAAATAAGAAACCGCCTAGTAATTCAGTTGCTCCGGCCATAAATGCCATCAATACGCCTGGTCGTAAGCCGATTGATTCCATCCAGCCGCCAGTTCCTTTTAAACCGTAACCACCGAACCAGCCAAATAATTTTTGAGTGCCATGCCCCATGAAAGTAATCCCGATAATAAGACGAATAATAAGAAGACCAATGTTCATCATTTTATAAAACCTCCAAAAAGTTTATTTACTTACCTTATGTAAGTAATAATAAAATAGTTACTTACTTTAGTCAAGTGGATTATCTAAAAACGAAAATAAATTTTACAAATAATAAATGAAAAAATAATGATGTTGTTAAGGATTTAGACAATTTGTGGGGAAAATCGAAGGAAATTCACTTCCTTTTCGATTGAATTCAGACAGTCTGAATTGACTGGAATTTTGTGAGGCGATACAATAAGGGTCTGGTTAATAATTTCATTTTTATGGAAATTTTTTTATGTCGCTAAAGCGGTGAATGATAAGGAGGATTATCCTATGTTTAAAAAATTATTTGGTTTTGGTTCTAAAACAAATGCAGAAACAATCGTATCTCCATTAACTGGAGAAGTGAAAAATATTGAAGAAGTACCAGATCCAGTATTCGCTGGTCGTATGATGGGGAACGGTGTTGCCATCGATCCAACTGAAGGTGTAGTAGTATCTCCGGTAGATGGTGAGATTGTGCAATTATTCCATACAAAGCATGCTGTAGGGATTAAATCAAAAAACGGTGCAGAAATCTTAATCCACGTTGGGTTAGAAACTGTAAAAATGGAAGGCGAAGGTTTCGAAACGCATGTATCGGAAGGACAAACTGTTAAAGCTGGCGATAAATTAATCTCTTTCGATTTAGAATTAATTCGTGAAAAAGCGAAAAGTACAATTACACCAATCGTTATTACAAACACAGATGCAACAGAATCTATTGAAACAACTGTAGGTGTAACAGCTACAAAAGGTTCAACTGGAGTAATGAAAGTAACAATGAAATAATCGTTTGGTGAGTCGGGAATCCATTTCATAATTGAAATGGATTCTCATACTGTTGAAAAACAA
>NZ_NVOY01000050.1 GCF_002551005.1 Bacillus pseudomycoides | reverse complement strand
AGTTGAACCAATCGGGCTTTTATGGACAGTTATCCCCCACCGATCTTCCGCGCTTCTCTCTGAATCTTGAAGTGGGGGTCCTACTGCCCGTTAATGCGGGATAAAGAATAAGTGAGATGAATGATCTCATATGAAAAAAGTGAATATTCTCATGTGAAAAGAATGAACTTATGCACTGAGCAGGTTCATTCTTTTTGCTTATAATAGGAGCAGAGAAACGAAAACAGGGGTGAAATGATGAACGCATTAGAAATAAAAAACTTAACGAAAAAATTTGGTGATTTCATCGCAGTAGATAATATGTCTTTAGCTATTAAACAAGGAGAAATATTTGGTTTTTTAGGCTCAAATGGTGCTGGTAAAAGTACAACAATTAATATGGTTGCTGGGTTATTACGAAGTAACGAAGGTGAGATTCGTATACTAGAGAAAAATATAAAAAAGCATAATCGTTTTGCAAAAATGAATATCGGTATTGTCCCGCAAGATTTAGCGATTTACGAGGAGTTAACAGCCTATGAAAATGTAAAGTTTTTTGCAGGATTATATGGCTTGCGGGGAGTGGAATTGAAGGCAAGAGTAGAAGAAGCCCTTCAATTTGTAGGACTTAGTGATAAACATAAAAGCTATCCAAAGAACTTTTCTGGTGGAATGAAACGAAGACTTAACATTGCTTGTGCGATTGCGCATCGTCCGAAGTTAATTATTATGGATGAGCCGACAGTAGGGATTGATCCGCAGTCAAGAAACTACATTCTACAGTCTGTTCGAAAGTTAAATGAAATGGGGAGCACAATCATTTATACAAGTCACTATATGGAAGAAGTTGAGGAAATCTGTACAAAAATTGCGATTGTTGATCACGGAAAGATTATTGCCGAAGGAACGAAAGAACAGTTAAAGGCGATAATTACTGATACGAAAGATATTTGGATTGAAGTAAAATCACTTGAAAATATGGATGTAAACCAACTGAAGGAAATTAGCGGGGTTAAGGCTGTTCAAATAGAAGAAAACGTAATTAAAGTGAATTCTGATACTGGAGTGAACAATTTAAATAAAATCATTCAATATTTTATTAGTCACGATGTAGAAATACGATCATTAGAAGAACAGGCACCAAACCTTGAAACAGTGTTTTTGACATTGACGGGAAGAAAATTACGAGATCAATAGTAAATAGAAAAAGGAGGTTCACCGCTTGAACATCTTCAATATTGCTATCACGCAAATTAAAAGAGAGTTTCGAGATATAAGAACATTAGTTTTTATGTTAGCATTTCCAGTAGTGCTTATGCTAATTTTGGGAACGGCTTTAACAAATGCATTTAATAGTGACAGTCTTTCTATTAAAAATATAAAGGTATTATATAAAGATGAAGCGGATAGTAGGTTCTCACAGGCTTTTGAAGCATTTATAAAAGAAACAGATAAATCGGGAATTCACTTTACAAAAGTTTCAACCGAAGTAGATGGAAAAGAAGAAGTGAAACAAAATAAATATGCTGGCTATGTAGAAATGAATCAAGATGGTGTGAAATTATATGAGAGTGATCGAAATAGTATTGAGGGAAGTATTGTTGAGGGGATGCTTACTACATTTGTCGATAAGTACAACGTAGTAGTAGAAGTTGCGAAAGTAGATCCCGGGAAAGTGAGTACAGTTATTTCAGGTGGAAACCATGAAGATTATATAAAAGAGACATCTTTACAAGCTGCTAAAAAACCAAGTTCTATGGATTATTATGCGGTTGTAATGACGACAATGATTGCCTTGTACGGAGCGATGGGAGCGAGTTTTCTGATTCGCGGAGAGCGATTACGAAAAACAGGAGATCGTTTAATCGCAGCGCCTGTTAGTAAAGCGGAAATTTTCATTGGAAAAATATTTGGTAGTCTTGTCACAAATGCACTTTGTCTACTGCTTGTTATTTTCTTTAGTATGTTTGTGTATCAGGCAAATTGGGGTGACCATCTTGGCGTAGTGTTTCTTATTTTACTGACAGAAGTATTACTTGCGATTAGCTTTGGGTTAGGAATGGGATATATTATGAAAACAGGTGAGGCAGCTAGAGCGGTTATTATGGTTGTTTTACAGTTAGCTTCTTTTTTTGGCGGAGCATATTTTGTAGTTGAAGAAAATGCGGTTACAAATATGTCGCCATTAACATGGGCAAATACAGCGATTATGAAAATAATTTATGCAAATGATTTAGGAGCAGCATTTCCGGTAATTTCTTTAAACCTTGGAATTTCAGCACTGTTTTTATTGATTGCGATTATCGCATTACGCAGATGGGAGGGGCTATAATATGAAAGATATTTTATGGCTCATACAAAAAACATTATCTGTACTTTTAAAAAATAAAAAAGGATTACTTATTATTATTGGATTGCCAATAGCAGGAGCATTAATTTCATTTATGATGTATGGAAATGTAGGGCAGGGGACATTACGTATTGGGATTGTAAATCATGAAAATCATTATATAGCAAGTGATACGGTGAAATTTATAGAAGGATTAGACCATGTAAAAGTAAGTAAAATTCAATCATCAGAAATCAAAGAGAACCTTGCCTCGAAAAAACTGGATGCAGTAATTACGTTAGATTCAGGTTTTTCGCAAAGTGTTCGTGACGGCAAGCCAAGTCACATTGAAATCTCCTCCATTAAAGGTGTGCAAATCACTGGTTTTATTAAATCTTATTTGTATAATTATATTGATAATATAACGGCAATAAGTAAAGTAGCACAAGATAATCAAAGTAAGTTTGATAGGATGTATGAAAGTTATCAAAAAAATTCGTTCAAGTTAACAGCTCATACGCTTAAGGATACTTCGAAAAATAAAGATATGACGAATCAAACGATTGGTTATCTCATGGTGTTTATGCTATTTTCAGCGGTGAACTTTTCAGAAATCATTTTGAAAGAAAAAGAGAATAGAACATATTTTAGATTATTGTCAACGCCGATAGACGGAAGGAAGTATATCTTATCTAACGTTGTTGTGAATATGCTTATTTCAATCGTACAAATTGTTGTAACAGTATTATGTATGACAAATGTATTTCATATTGATCCCCATATGCCGATAATTGTTATGGTGGGAGTATTGATGATATTTGGCTTAATTGCAATTGGCTTATCATTAGCAATTGTATCTTTTGCGAAAAATTCAACTTCTGTAAATGCAATGCAAAATATCATTATTACACCAACATGTTTGCTTGCGGGATGTTTCTTTCCGTTTGAAATTATGCCAGCAACAGTGCAAAAAATTGCTGAATTTCTTCCGCAGCGTTGGTTATTAGATACAATCACGAAATTACAACAAGGAACGCAGTTTGCAGATTTATATTTAAATATTTTAATTTTGTTTGCTTTTGCTATTGCCTTCTTCTTAATCGCAATTTATAAATTTGGGCGTAATAACGATGTAAGGAATTTTATTTAATAAAGATGCAAAAGGGGTACAGTTGAATGTTGTACTCCTTCAAGATTTCTTTGTAGATTAATTGTAATAAAATTATCATTTCACATAGTTTGTATTTGATGGTTTAAGGAATTTCTTAACTTGCAGCATTCGTAGTAATTTCCATCCTGTAAATCCAACTAAGAGGCCAATTAAATGAAAAATAATACTAGTAGTGTCAAAAGTCCCTACTAACATGACAATATACAACAACTCAATTGTTAAAGTTAATTTAATAAAGAGCATAAAAGCTGCTTTAGAAGAACGGAATCTATGAAATAGAATAGGAATTAAAAATCCCAATGGAATCAATAAGATAGTAGGTTTAACTGCATGGACTACCCAATAACCAGGTATGTTATACAGAAAAAGGGTATAGAAAGGTGTAATATTAATAAAAGTACGAAGCAACCACATCACATCATGATTTCTTGAAAATTGCTCAATAATTCTAAGAAACCACTCACGCCCAACGCTATTTCCTAAATACTGATACCAAACAAAGAATAATATGTAAGGAACAAATAAAGACCATGCAGAGCGCTTTATGAATTTTTCATATGGAAAAATAGATTTTTGAAGTTCTCTCCCAATAAAATTTGGTTCTCCAAAATGTTGTATGGCTAATTGTTTTGCTTGTTTTGTTGACATCCCTTTTTTAATATATTCTTCTTTTAAACTAGTGAGATGATCAAGCAATTCTAAAGCTAGTTCTTCGCGGGCTGACCTATCTAGATTACTCTTTTTTACAATACATTCTATGTAATTTTCAAAATCTTTCATGCGAATTCTCCTTTCCTGCAAGCTTGAATAAGCGCAGTGATTTGTCCCCAATAATTCAGCTTCTTCTCTAGTTCTTGCTTGCCAGCTACAGTAATGCAGTAAAATTTTCTCTTTTGTCCTGTTTCGGATTCTCCCCAGTAAGATTCAATCAAATTCTTTTGTTCCATTCGTTTGAGTGATGGATATAGTGTACCTTGACTCATATGGTAAACGTCGTTACTTTGTTCTTTAAGTTTTTGAATAATTTCATAACCGTAAGTATCATGGTGAGAAATTATAGAAAGTACAAGTATATCAATACTTCCTTTCATCATTTCTTTGTCCATTTTTTCACCTCCTAAAAAACATCGTAACACGACATATGTCGTAAAACGACATAAAGAATGGAAAATAGCATCGTTCAGTATGAAAGATGCTATAAGTAACTTAATTTCATGAAAGCTTTATTTTAATCGTTTTGGGTATATAAATTTATCTTAGGTTGATGGGTATGTCGTGGTACCCCTAAAAATATTATTCATAGAGCCCAAAAGGCCGGGAATACAGACGATAGGTGTTTTCTCTTTACAGTTTTTCATATGACCCTTATTGTATGGATAACTATATAGTAAAAAATAAAATGAAACACCTTACAAATGAGCATGAAAAGTAACTTCTGTTGAAATACTATGTAGAGACAAAATAGTTTGTACGGAAGGAAATCGAAATGGTAAAAAAAATACTTCGGATTATTTCTATTATTATTGCTATATTAGTTTTTCTGCTTGTTTCGATGCATGTTGATGTAACGCTAGGAAGAAAAATAGAAGCGAAAAAGAATCAAACGAAAGAATTTGAAAATCACTATAGTGATTTTCAATTATATGTTGATGGGCAATCTTTGTATCAGCAGCTATTTTCTGATATAAAAGAGGCGAAACATTCAATTTTTAGTTATTTCTTTATCCTTTCAGATGATAAAAGCAGCCATACTTTTGTGCAGCTGTTGAAAGAAAAAGCGAAAGAAGGTGTACAAGTATATCTTTCAGTCGATCGGATTAATGATTTGTCTTTCAAAAGAAAAATGAAAAATGAATTACAAGCAAGTGGTGTTCATTTTACATATAGTAGAAAACCTGAATTGCCATTCTCATTTTATTCGCTACACCATCGGAATCATCGCCGAATTACAACAATTGATGGAAAAATAGGATATAGTGGTGGTTTTAACATAGGAGATGAATATTTAGGAAAAGACAAGAAATTTGGATATTGGCGAGATTATCATATACGAATAACAGGAGACGGGGTGAAAGATTTAGAAGAACAGTTTGCATTAGACTGGAAACGAGATACTTCTGAAGCAATAATAAGTACTCCTAAGCAGAGTGTCCCAGGGAAAACGTTATATACACTATCTAGTTACAATGGTCATGGTATGATCCAAAAGTATATCGAATTAATAAAGCAGGCAAAGCGATCTATCGTGATTGCCACCCCGTATTTTATACCAAAAGATGAAAAACTTATGAATGCTTTAATTCAAGCAAGGAAACGCGGTATTTCTATTAAAATACTGTGGTCTTACAAACCGGATGTTCCTTTTATAAAAGAGGCTGCATATCCTTATATTCGTCAAGCGGTCGAGAATGGTATTTCTGTATATGGATATAAAAAAGGGATGTTTCACGGAAAAGCTATGGTGTTTGATAATGAAACAATTGTGATAGGAACAGCAAATTTTACTCCACGCAGCTTTTATATTAATGATGAGATGAATTTCTATATAAAGGGTGGTCCTCTTCTGCAACAGATAAATCAGGCATTAGCGCAAGATATTCAAGATTCAAAAGAAATGACGATATCATTTTTAAATAATTTATCCTTTTGGGTGAAGTGTAAAGAAAAGATCGTAGGGATGTTTAATTATTATTTATAGAAAGATGAAAGAGAGAAAATGCAGCGTGGTGCTGCATTTTTTCTTATTTATTATAACGTTGAAGAAACGAATACATATTTTTACAACATACGCATTGAATGATAAACTAAAATGGCAAGAAGAATTATTTTCCATTAACATAAGGGAGTATGTGGTTAGATTCTATGAGGGGGAATTGAAGTGAAACGTCAAACTGTTATTCGTGAAATCGCGGAGCATATATGTGCGCTTAAATTAAATCATCCTGTAAGAGTGGGTGTTAGTGGTATTACAGCTTCAGGGAAAACAACATTTGCAAATGAATTGGCGAAAGAAATTCAAAATCAAGGAAGAAAAGTAATTCGAACGAGTATCGATTATTTCCACAATCCAAGAGCAATTCGATATTCACAAGGGAAGGGATCAGCGAAGGGATATTATGAAGATGCTCATGATTATAAAGCTATTTCAGAACGATTATTAATCCCATTAGGATCGAATGGTACGATGCGTTATGAAATACAATCACACGATTTAGAGACCGATATGTATATACATTCTGAACCTGTATTTGCTTCAGAAAATACAATATTTATAGTAGATGGAACCTTTTTATTTAAGGAGGAACTAAAACATTTATTTGACTATAAAGTATTTGTAGAAACAGACTTCAAGATTGCTAGAGAACGTGGTTCTAAGAGGGAAGCGCAAGCTTTTGGAAGTGAAGAGAAAGCAAGTGAAATGTTTTTACAGCGATATCATGCGGCTTGTCACATGTACATAGAAGAGCATGCGCCAAAGGGGTGTGCGAATGTAGTTGTAATGAATAATAATCTAGAAGAGCCAGTTGTTGTATTTAATGAATTTTCTTTTTAGATTATACGAAATAATCTGATGTTTTATCAATTTATATTTCGATTGTATAATAAAGAAGAGCATCAATGAACATTTTAAGAAAAAAATCCGAAAGTTTTGTGACAAACTTGTAGGTTTTTGTATGATTTTGTAGGTTCACCTTTATCATGTGAGTAAGCTTTTATACATACAAATTGAAAGCGTTCGCATGAAGGGGATGAAAATACATGAAAAAATTCGGATTAGCTACACAAATTTTAGTAGCACTTATTTTAGGGATTGTAGTAGGGGCAATCTTTTCTGGGAATAAAACAGCTATTTCCTATATTACACCGCTTGGAGACATTTTTATTCATTTAATTAAAATGATCGTCGTTCCAATTGTTATATCTGCACTTATTGTTGCGGTAGCAGGTGTGGGCGACATGAAGAAGCTCGGTAAATTAGGCGGAAAAACTATACTCTATTTTGAAATTATCACGACGATTGCCATTTTAATGGGCTTAGTAGCAGCAAATGTGTTCCATCCAGGAACGGGTGTTGATATGAGCCATTTGCAGCAAAGTGACATTTCAGCATACAAAGCAACAGCTGATGCAACGGAGAAAAAAGGTTTTGCAGAAACAATTGTTCATATTGTACCAAAAAACGTATTTGAATCTATTACACAAGGGGACTTATTACCGATTATTTTCTTCTCAGTGTTATTCGGTTTAGGGGTTGCTGCAATCGGAGAAAAAGGAAAGCCAGTCTTTAATTTCTTTGAAGGTGTATTAGAAGCAATGTTCTGGGTGACAAATCAAGTCATGAAATTTGCTCCGGTTGGTGTATTTGCACTAATTGCTGTTACGGTTGCAAAATTTGGAGTGGGTACACTGCTTCCGTTAGGGAAATTAGTGGTTGCAGTTTATGTAACAGTTGTATTATTTGTTATTGTGGTATTAGGTATAAATGCAAAAATGGTGGGAGTAAACATTTTCACTTTAATGAAAGTTTTAAAAGAAGAATTGATTCTTTCTTTTACAACAGCAAGTTCAGAAGCTGTTTTACCAAATATTATGAGGAAAATGGAAGAGTTTGGTTGTCCGAAGGCCGTAGCTTCTTTCGTAATACCTACTGGTTACACATTTAACTTAACTGGATCAGCTATTTATCAAGCGTTAGCATCGCTATTTGTGGCGCAAATGTACGGTATACACATGTCATTAACAGAACAAGTTACATTGTTATTTGTTTTAATGTTAACGTCTAAAGGAATGGCTGGTGTTCCTGGTGCTTCCTTTGTTGTTGTATTGGCAACATTAGGTTCGATGGGACTTCCATTAGAAGGAATTGCTTTAATTGCTGGTATTGACCGTATTCTAGATATGATTCGTTCGTCTGTCAATGTATTAGGGAACGCATTAGCAGCGATTGTCATGTCGAAATGGGAAGGCGAATTTGATCAAGAAAAAGCAAAACAGTATGTAGAAACTGTAAATCAAACAAAAGCAGCATAAATAAAAGGTTTAATCAGTGAGAGATTATGTATCTCTCACTGATTATTCGTGAAACGAATTGATGTATCACAAATAGTATATCTCCTGCTTCATTTTTTATTTCTTGTAAAATTTGAGGTGGGAGAATGGGTACATATGAATACGGGGCAAAATAAGGTGAGGAGTGAACACATATGGCAACAGTAACTGAAGCTACAAAAGATGTGCGAATTGAAAAAGATTTTTTAGGCGAGAAAGAAGTACCAATGCATGCGTATTATGGTGTTCAAACGATGCGTGCGGTCGAAAACTTTCCGATTACAGGTTATAAAATCCATGAAGGATTAATTAAAGCATTTGCGATTGTAAAAAAAGCGGCGGCGCTTGCGAATACAGATGTTGGACGATTAGAACTAAAAAAAGGTACAGCAATTGCGCAAGCAGCAGAAGAGATTCTTGAGGGAAAATGGCACGAGCATTTTATCGTTGATCCGATTCAAGGCGGAGCTGGAACTTCAATGAATATGAATGCAAATGAAGTGATGGCCAATCGCGCTCTTGAATTATTAGGGATGGAAAAAGGCGATTATCAATATATTAGCCCAAATAGCCATGTGAATATGGCACAATCAACAAATGATGCATTCCCAACTGCAATTCATATTGCAACATTAAACTTGTTAGAAGATTTATTACAAACAATGGGATATATGCGTGATATCTTTGAATTAAAAGCAGAACAATTTGATCATGTCATTAAAATGGGACGTACGCATTTACAAGATGCAGTACCAATTCGTCTTGGACAAGAGTTTAAAGCATATGCACGCGTGCTTGGACGCGATATGAAACGCATTGAGAAATCTCGTCAACACTTATATGAAGTGAACATGGGAGCGACAGCTGTTGGTACAGGATTAAATGCAGATCCGCAGTACATTGAGGCTGTAGTAAAACATTTGGCGGCTATTAGCAAATTGCCTCTTGTTGGAGCAGAGGATTTAGTAGATGCAACGCAAAATACAGATGCATATACAGAAGTATCAGCTGCACTAAAAGTATGTATGATGAATATGTCAAAAATTGCAAATGACTTACGCTTAATGGCATCTGGTCCACGCGTTGGGTTAGGTGAAATTATGCTTCCAGCTCGTCAACCTGGTTCTTCTATTATGCCAGGGAAAGTAAACCCTGTTATGCCAGAAGTGATTAACCAAATTGCGTTCCAAGTAATTGGGAACGACCATACAATTTGTCTTGCTTCAGAAGCAGGCCAATTAGAGCTTAATGTAATGGAACCAGTACTTGTATTTAACTTACTTCAATCAATCAGCATTATGAATAACGGCTTCCGTGCCTTTACAGATAATTGCCTAAAAGGGATTGAAGCAAATGAAGAGCATTTGAAAGAGTATGTTGAGCAAAGCGTTGGGATTATTACAGCTGTGAATCCACATATCGGATACGAAGCAGCAGCTCGCGTTGCAAAAGAAGCAATTGCAACTGGTCAATCTGTCAGAGAGCTTTGTTTGAAAAATGGTGTATTATCACAAGAAGAATTGGACTTGATATTAGATCCGTTTGAAATGACGCATCCTGGAATTGCGGGAGCATCACTTTTAAAGAAAAATTAAAAAAAGGGGGACTTTCCCCCTTTTTTTGTTTACAATATAGAAATGTTATATATCTATAAAGGTAGGGATTTTATGAGTAAATTTACAGTTTCCTCGGACGGAACTTTAGAAACGACATTACGAGGAAGAGAAGTATTAGCAACACCACTTTTAAATAAGGGCGTCGCTTTCACAACAGAAGAAAGAGAAGAACTAGGGCTGAAAGGATTATTACCACCAGCTGTATTGACATTGGATGAACAAGCACGCCGTGCATATGAACAATTTTGTTCACAACCAGATGACTTATTAAAAAACGTATACTTAACAGCACTGCATGATCGTAATGAAGTATTATTTTATCGTATACTTACAGATCATTTGCGAGAAATGCTTCCGATTGTATACACACCAACTGTTGGTGTGGCGATTCAAAGATATAGTCATGAGTATCGTAAACCACGTGGTGTGTATTTATCAGTTAATGATCCAAATGGTATTGAGGAAGCATTTTCTAACATTGGTGCAACTGCCGAAAATATCGATTTAGTTGTTGTAACAGATGGTGAAGGTATTTTAGGAATTGGAGACTGGGGCGTAGGTGGTATTAATATTGCTATCGGAAAACTAGCTGTTTACACAGCGGCAGTTGGTATTGATCCAAGTCGTGTATTACCTGTTATTTTAGATGTTGGTACAAACAATGAAGATTTATTAAATAATCCGTTTTATATCGGAAATCGTCATCCACGTGTAACGGGAGAAACGTATGATACATTTATTGATTTGTTTGTAAAAGCTGTATGTAACAAGTTTCCGAATGCATTGCTGCACTGGGAAGATTTTAGTACACGTAATGCACGCAAAATTTTAGATAAATATCGTGATAACGTATGTACATTTAACGATGATATTCAAGGAACGGGTGCTGTTTCACTTGCAGCTGTGTTATCAGCTGTGCAAGCTTCTGGTGTTCCGTTATGTGAACATCGCGTTGTTGTTTTTGGTGCGGGTACTGCAGGAATTGGAATTGCAGATCAAGTACGTGATGCGATGGTGCGCTTAGGTTTATCACAGGAGGAAGCAAACCGCCGTTTTTGGTGTATTGACCGTAATGGTTTACTTACTGACAATATGGATGATCTTCTTGATTTCCAACGTCCTTATGCACGTGAGAGGTCTGAAGTCAAACAATCGCAACAAACAGGAACGATTGGACTTGCTGAGGTTGTAAAACATGTACAACCAACTATTTTAATTGGGACATCAACAGTTGCTGGTGCATTTACAGAAGAAATTGTAAAAGAGATGGCAGCACATGTGGAACGACCAATTATTTTACCAATGTCTAATCCAACACCTCTTGCAGAAGCGAAGCCAGTCGACTTAATTTCTTGGACAGAAGGGCGAGCGCTTGTTGCAACTGGTAGTCCATTCGAACCAGTTACATATAATGGAGTTACTTATGTAATTGGACAATCTAACAATGCACTTATCTTCCCAGGCCTTGGTCTTGGTACAAATGTTGTTTGTGCTCGTGTAATGACAGATGGTATGTTTGCAGCAGCAGCAGAAGCAGTAGCAAGTATGGTAGATACAAGTCAACCTGGTGCACCAATTCTTCCAGAAGTAGAAGAACTGCGTAATATTTCAGAGATTGTTGCTGTTGAAGTAGCAAAAGCAGCCGTTGCTGAAGGTGTTGCTCGTGAGGTATTAAGTGATAACGATATCAAGAAGGCTGTTAAGGATGCAATGTGGCAACCTGTTTATCGTCCAGTCAAAGCAGTTGAAAAAGTAACAGTATAGGAATAGAGCCCGTTTATATAATAAGCGGGCTTTCCTTATTATGTTTTAATATTAAATAATGGGAAGTGACGTGTTTGAACTGGCATCAATTGTGGAAGAAAGATATTTCACTTTTAATTATGTTAATTTTGATTGTTCCGATAGCTGGAGAACTGAACTTTCATCCATTTAATGATACATTTCGTGTTAGCTTTGGAACACCCATTTTCTTCTTTTTACTATTATTGTTAAGGAAAATTCCAGCTGCTATAGCGGGAGTTCTTGTCGGGGTATCTGTCGTAACATTTCGAATTGGCCTTGATTGGATGTTACAAAGTTCTTTTCATTTCTCAGACTCCTTTTGTATGCGTTATCCAGTTTTCTTTTATTATTTCGTATATGGAAGTCTTTTTTCAGTGTGCAGAGTAAATCGATTTCATCAAAAGCCATTTATAATCGGGTGTTTTGGCATTACGATTGAAATTATTTCAAGCATGGCAGAACTTACTTTTTATCATATTTTTGTGCTAAGCACCATGATTACAGTTTCAGAAGTCAATAAAATTATTATTATTGCTATTTTTCGCAGTTTTTTTGCACTTGGCTTTTTAAATATGATGAGTTTATATGAGACAAAATTAAAAGAAGCGCAGGTCCGGAAAGAAAATGAAAAAATGTTTATGCATCTTTCTAATTTGTATGTAGAATCTGTTCATTTGAAAAAAACGCTGCAAGATGCAGAAAGGATTACACAAGAAGCGTACCAATTATATCGGAATTTACAACGGACAGAAAGCGTGGAAAATGATATAGAGGTGTATAGTAAGAATGTGCTAAAAATTGCAGGAGAAGTACACGAAATAAAAAAAGATAATCAAAGAATTTTTGCCGGGTTATCTAAACTTCTTTTAGATAAAAATCTTTCAGAATATGTAAATGGAAATGAACTAGCAGAAATGATTATAAGAATTAACGAGAAATATGCGCAGTTATTACAGAAGGAAATTGTATTTTCTAAACAAGTAGAAGGAGAACATACACAGTACCATGTATATACCGTACTGTCGATTTTAAATAATTTAGTTGCAAATGCTGTAGAAGCGATTGAATGTGTTGGTACAATTGCAATTTATGTTAAGAAGCAAGGGACGGTTGTTACGTTTGAAGTAATAGATGATGGCCCGGGCATTTCAGGGAAATATAAGGAGTTAGTATTTAAGCCTGGTTTTACTTCAAAATACGATCAATCAGGAACGCCGTCAACAGGAATCGGTCTATCTTATATAAAAGAGATGGTGACGGAACTTGAGGGAGAGGTTATACTACAAGACAGAGACGCTGAAAGAGGCTGCAAGTTTATTGTACGGCTGCCGGAATCTAGCCTTATTAAGGAAGGATGAGTCTATGTTTTATTACATCGTAGATGATGATGAAGTATTTCGTTCTATGTTAGCGCAAATTATTGAAGATGAAGATCTTGGAGAATTAATTGGAGAAGAAGAAGATGGGGCTTTCGTAGAAGGAGATCAGTTAAATTTTAAAAAAGTAGATATATTATTTATTGACTTATTAATGCCAATTCGTGATGGGATTGAAACGGTTCGGCACATTCTCCCATCATTTTCGGGGAAAGTGGTTATGATTTCTCAAGTAGAATCAAAACAATTAATAGGTGAAGCTTACTCTCTTGGCGTTGAATATTATATTACAAAACCTCTTAATAAAATTGAAGTTGTATCCGTTGTACGAAAAGTGATAGAGCGTATTCGTTTGGAACGGTCTATTCAAGATATTCAAAAGTCATTAAACAATGTATTTCAATGGGAGCAACCAAAGGGGCGAATAGAATCAGGGCTAGAAGAGAAAAAATTTGCTGATTCTGGCCGTTTTTTATTAGCAGAACTAGGGATTGCTGGAGAGAACGGAAGTAAAGATTTACTAAGTATGCTGGAATACTTATATCAATATGAAAAGAAGGCAACCTTTGAACATGGATTTCCGGTATTAAAAGATATTTTTCAACATATTACGGTTAAAAAGTTAGGTAAAATGGCTTCGGAAGGTGAGATTGATAAAGAGAGAAAAGCTTCAGAACAAAGGGTGCGCCGAGCAATTTATCAATCGCTCAATCACTTAGCTTCTCTTGGTTTAACAGATTTTTCGAATCCGAAATTTGAAAGCTATGCTCCGAAATTTTTTGATTTTACAATTGTGCGTAAACGAATGACAGAGTTAACAAACGAATCATTAGCAACGACTGGTCATACACGAATAAATACGAAGAAATTTATTCAAGTGTTGTATTTTGAAGCGAAGCGGTTGACTGAAGACGATTAAGTGGATAAAGAACGGTAAAAGAAAAAGATGTTTGCTTATTTGTGGCAAACATCTTTTTGTATATCACTTTTACTGTTTGATAAACGCCCATTTTTTCATAATATAGATTATCGTATTAATGAATTTTAAAAGTTGTCTTTTTACAATGAGTAACCACTTGTTTTGTTGTTTTAAATCTTTGCTTTTCTTCGCAAAATAAACCCACACAACATCTATCTTACACTTACACGAAAGATATCAAACGGAAATAGCAGTCCCTATCTTTCGGATTTGTCACCTGTATTACTGTTTGTCTTTGCGCCACCTGCTTTTTTAACACCTTTGCTTGTATAAGGTTTGGCACTCTTTTTTTTGTTGGCACTGGCTTTCCATCGGTTCCAGCCCTTACTGCCTGTTCCTCTACCTGTTCCACCTTTACCTTTAGCTTTAGCTTTACTCATATAATATAATCACTCCGTTATTATTGTATAGCAAATCTGTTTCTACAGTAGTCAATAAATCTTTAAAATAAAATTTGGGTTTATGACTTTTTCCTTTCCGACAGTTGCTCATAAAAATGAACAGCAGGATATAATAGTATATCATAACATGGACAGTAATGCGCAAAATTCTCAGGTTTATCCCGTTAATAGAAATCTTTTAATTTTTGCTGATAGTAATGTGTTATGTAAAAGGTGTTAAATCTTGAATACATTGTAACTACTCAGTCACTCTGTAAAAAAAGGTAGAAAAGCATTTTTTTTAAAATGGCCTGGGAGGGACTGCCATGCATAGAAGCGGTCAGTGCCTATTTCTGCCACGTGCAAAGTATGGTAACAAAGAAAGGCAGCAAGGTGCATTGTCATTTGTATCGTCACGGCAGCAATCTATGTGCTGAAAGGTAATAAGTGGTGTATGGCTGAGTAGTTACTTTTTTTTACTGTTTAATATACGCCCATTTGTAACTATAGACTCCAGCAAAAGATTATTTTAGAGTAAAGGGATAGGAAAGAGATTAAAATTCTATTATTTCATGGAGGAGTAATATGGGGGAAAAAACAACAGTAATATCCATTTCAGCTGTATCTGGCGGCGGTAAGACAACCGTTACGAAGGAGTTAGCTAATAGACTGAATAATGCCAAGACTTTTCATTTTGATGATTATAATTTAGAGGGGCCAAGTGACATTTGTGCATGGATGGAAAAAGGTGCAGATTATAATGAGTGGAATGTTAGTCCCATAATGACAGATATTCTATCAGTATTAAATGATTCAGTTGTAGATTACATTATTTTGGACTATCCATTTTCGTACCTTAATAATGAGATGAAAGATGTGATAGACATTTCATTTTATATTGATACGCCATTAGATATAGCAATGGTGAGAAGATTTATTCGTAATCCTTTACATACTATTGATGAGGTTCTTTTCGAATGTGAGGTATACTTGCAAGCTGGGAGAGAGGCATACTTAGAGATGGAGAAAAGTGTGAAACCTAATGCTGACTACGTAATTGATGGGGAGATGACGGTTGAAAATATCGTAGAAGCAATCGTAAATAAGTTGTAAAATCTAGTGTATTCATAAAGGATTCTTTATTGCAGTAAATTTTTTTCTATCTATGTCACGATTTATAAACTCAATTTGTCCTATATATGAACAGCAAAATAGCAGTCTGAAAAACTAGACGAATAAGTTGAAACGTATATGGGAGGAATAGAAATGAAAGTTTTTCTTGCTGGGGCAACTGGTGTAATCGGACGTTTTTTAATTCCTTTGTTAGTACAAGAGGGTCATGAAGTATTCGGAATGATTCGTGCTGAATCACAGTTAAGCACAATTACAAAACTGGGTGCAAAGCCAGTGGTGGCCGATGCGTTTGATCGAAATGCTGTATTCTCTGCATTAGAAAAGAGTCAGCCGGATGTAGTGATTCATCAGCTTACAGCGTTAAGCGGAGGGAATTCGGTAGATAATGCAAAAATGCGAATTGAGGGAACAGAAAATCTTGTAGATGCTGCAAAATCAGCGGGAGTTCGCCGAATGATTGCACAAAGTATTTCGTGGGCATATGAGCCTGGAGAGGAGCCTGCTACAGAAGAGAACATGTTTGACGTTACTGCTCCGTTTCCGCGAAAAACGACGATAGAAGGTATTATAGCGTTAGAAGAAAAGGTGTCTCAAATGCCGGAATTTGTGATTCTTCGATACGGAACACTTTATGGACCAGGAACTTGGTATGCAAAAGATGGAATGATTGCTGATCAAGTGCGCATGAAAGAAATAGCAGCAACTGATGGTATAGTTTCTTTTCTACATATAGACGATGCTGCAAGAGCAGCACGATTGGCACTAGATTGGCCATCTGGTCCAGTCAATATTGTCGATGACCATCCTGCGCCAGGAAATGTTTGGTTGCCTGTTTATGCTTCTGCAATTGGTGCACCTAACCCTTCTTTCCAAACTGGTAGTAATCGTGGTGAGCGCGGCGCTTCCAATACAAAAGCCCGGAAAGAATATGGGTGGGAACCCATTTACCCTTCTTGGACTAAAGGGTTTCAAAATCATTTGTAGAATTTTATATATACAAATTGAAAAACACTTTTTTAGGTGGGCGTGAGCGTATGATCATGTATAGAAGCGGTCAGTCCCTCTGCTTGCCACTCGCAGTAAAAAAAACAAAAGAGAACACAAGTGCAAATCATTTTTGTGCTGCATAGCAGTGAGTTCTATCTTGGAAAATTAAAATAGATTTATTTAGTAATTTTGTTATCAATATTATTTTTTAAAAATGTTTTTGAGAAATTTGCATAGGTATGCCCTAGAAAATTTTTTCTAGGGTATTTATGATTGTATATAATGCTAAAATTTAGGTGAGTCGGCTTTAGGGGGACTATAAGGTGGAAGAAAATCATTTAGAAATAAATGAATTATATATAGCATACAAATCTTACTTTATTGCTATTGCATATAAAATGCTTGGATCGGTAAGTGACGCTGAAGATATTGTTCAAGATACATTTTTAAAGCTACAGATAAGCAAGGTTCATTTAACTGATATTAACAATATAAAGTCGTATGTAAGTAGAATGGTCGTAAATCGTTGTATTAATGAATTGCAATCAAGCCGAAAAAAAAGAGAAACTTATGTTGGTACGTGGCTGCCAGAGCCAATAGTACAAGACATGAAATGGGACCCTGCAGAGAAAATCATTCAAGATGACCAACTATATTATACTTTTGTTGTTCTTATGGAAAAACTTTCGGCCACAGAGCGAGCAGTTTATGTCCTAAAAGAAGCATTAGATTTAAAACATAGTGAAATCGCTGATTTACTCAATATAACGGAGATGAATTGCCGTAAAGTGTTTAGCCGTGCGAAGAAGAAAATGAATGTATCTTTTGATGAAAATGCTACATCATACGAAATTCAACAAGAGCAAATTAATAAGTTTATTTCGGCTTTATCGAGAGGCAACGTTCAAGAAATTTCAGCAATTCTTACTAGCGATGTAACGCTTATTGCAGATGGAGGAGGGAACGTCGCTACAGCTATTAATCAAATTATTAGTAAAGAGCGTGTCCTAAGTTTGTTATCTGCAATTGCTACAAAGTTTTTTACAGGAAAAAAAGCACAAGCAGTCATAGTAAATAATGAGCCGGGCGTTCTTATAGTAAAGGATGAAGAGGTCGTCGGTGTCTTCAGTTTCGCTTGGAAGCAAAATACGAATCAGATTGAACAAATTTTTTATGTTGTGAATCCTGATAAACTTAAACATATTCCAATATAAAAAGTATAGAGTTGTTCTAAAGCCGTGAGATGACGGTTAGAGCAACCCTTATGTAAACTAATCATTTTGATTGGTTTACATTTTTTGTAAAGAAAATGACATTAGGAAAGACAAGAATAAGACAGAAAAAATAGTAAGTACGACATATGTAAACATTATTTTGGTCCCGATATACGGACCGATACTAGATCCTAAAAACAAAGTAAACGTATAAAGCGCCATTGCAACTCCTTTTCTTTCCTCGCTTATTTGTCCAATATGAAAAATGATCGAAGGTAATACGATTGAAATATCTGCGGCAAATACGATTGTAGTGATAGCGAGAAAATAAATACGATCCCATTTCAAAAATAAAAGTACTCCTGTGCACATGATAATAAGTCCTAATGTAATCATTTTGGGGACTCTAGTACTTGTAATAAAGTTATTTATAAAAGGAGAAATAGACATTCCGATTATGCCAAGACATTGAAATAGCAGAATTTCATGATTTGTAAGGTGATACATTTGGATTAATATGTGATGTAAAGCACTATAAATGGCAACGAATGAAAGAAATTGCGTAAAGGTAATCGCAAGACAAATTGTAATGTAGCGATTTCGAAATAATGTAAACATATCAAACCAGTATGCGATAGATAATGGACGATCACTTTTGGTAGATGTGGGCAGAATGAAATATAAAATTGCTCCACATAAAAGATGAATGAAAGCGAAAATATAAAAAAGAGTAGGAAAATCGTATTGAGATATAAACCAATTACTGAGTATTTGTCCTAATATGCTAGACATTGTGAAAGCTGTACTTAAGATACCGATGATATAGCCTTGACGTTTTGGAATAAACAATTCGAATGCATATGCAAGAGCTAAAGGTGTAAATGTAGCTGCTACTAGTCCTTGCAAAGCTCTAAGGAACAAAAATAAGTTGTATGTTTTGCAAAAGCTAATAGTCAGCGTACAAAAGGACAAAGCGAATAGTCCGAGAACTAATAAATTTTTCTTTCCAAATCGTTTGGAAAGAGGAGCGAAAATTAAGAATCCAATGGCGTAGAAAATCGAAAATATGCTACTTGAGAGATAGGCAACATTTTTAGGAATTTGAAAATAGAATATAAGTTGACTTTCAATTGGAATCATGATGAATCCTTGAGAAACGACGCTGATCCCGGCAATGCAAAATACAAATACGTATAACCATTCATGAGCTTTATTTGTTATATTACTCATGAAGATCCTCCTTACATTTCATCTGTACTAATAAGACAGTATAATTTGTTGAAGTGTGACACACTTTATTTTGTAAATACACAAAATAAAGAATTGAAAAATATTTTAAAAATTTTTGTTGACTTTCTTCTTTTTTTGTATAGAATAAACATTAATAAAATGTTTCAGAGATGTGACAGTAAAACGACTGTGAAAGGAAGAGTAGTAATAGGACGTAGTCCAAGCGAGTCAGGGATGGTGTGAGCCTGATACGAAGCCTGTTATGAAGAACCTCCTGGAGTCGCTAACCGAAATCCTTTTTAGGAAAGTAGACTTAGCCGGGAACTTCGCCGTTACAAGAAGAACAGTATCGAGTTATCTCTAATCTCCGTACTGATAAGTGAGCAACCTCTGTTGCTAATTTGGGTGGTACCGCGGAACCAAAGCCTTTCGTCCCAGTTTTTTTGGGAAAGAAGGGCTTTTTTTTATGGTTTCTTTCCTCATTACATCAAAACATTTTAGGAGGAATACATCATGTACCAAACATTAATGACAGTAAGAGAAACACAAATCGCAATTAAGGAAGTTAAAACATTTTTTGAAGAGCAATTATCAAAACGTCTTGGATTATTCCGTGTATCTGCACCATTATTTGTAACGAAAAAATCAGGATTAAACGATCATTTAAACGGTGTGGAGCGTCCAATTGAATTTGATATGCTGCATTCAGGAGAAGAGTTAGAAATTGTACATTCACTAGCGAAATGGAAACGATTCGCGCTGCATGAATATGGATATGAAGCTGGTGAAGGTTTATATACAAACATGAACGCAATTCGCCGTGATGAAGAGTTAGATGCAACGCATTCTATTTACGTTGATCAATGGGATTGGGAGAAAATGATTCAAAAAGAATGGCGTACAGTAGATTATTTACAGGAAACAGTACGAATAATTTACGGAATATTCAAAGGATTGGAAGACTATTTATTTGAAAAATACCCGTTTCTTGGTAAATATTTACCGGAAGATATCGTATTTATCACGTCACAAGAGCTTGAGGATAAATATCCAGAATTAACACCAAAAGATCGTGAACATGCAATTGCAAAAGAACACGGTGCCGTTTTTATTAGCGGAATTGGCGGAGCGTTGCGTTCTGGTGAAAAACATGATGGGCGTGCAACTGACTATGATGATTGGAAATTGAACGGAGATATTTTATTCTGGCATCCAGTATTGCAATCTTCATTTGAATTATCATCGATGGGCATTCGCGTTGACAGCAAATCTCTTGATGAACAATTAACAATAGCAGGAGAAGATTTCAAACGTGAGTACGATTTCCATAAAGGAATTTTAGAAGATGTATTGCCGCTAACACTTGGTGGTGGCATCGGGCAATCAAGAATGTGCATGTACTTTTTACGTAAAGCACATATCGGTGAAGTGCAGTCTTCAGTGTGGCCTGATGAAATGCGTGAAGAGTGCAAAAAGCAAAACATTCACTTGTTCTAAAAAACAGCTTTAGGGGCTAGACTATTTTTGTGTCGAAAATCGTCGAAAGATCTTTATCCCGTATTAACGGGCAGTAAAGGCTGTGGAAGCGCGGGGAAGAAAACTGCCCGTAAAAGCCCGATTGGGCGGGCTTTCCATCAGTGAAAAAAGGCGTCACTGATGGAAGTTTCACTTTATATTGTGTCGAATCGCCGATATATTTTAAAAATGGTCGATATATTGTGAAAAGCGCCGATAAATGTATCATTTTTGTCGATATATCGATGGACAAGTAAGAAGGAACCGATTTCCGAAAGGCACCTAGGTGCTTTTGGAATCGGCTCCTTTTTTAATTTACTGATAAAAAAGGCTCGATTTTTGCCATAAATGATTCATGAAGTGCTTCGACACCTTTTACTAAATGAAGGCGGTCGATTACGACAGATACTTTAATTTCCGATGTACTTACCATTTTAATGTGAATATCTTCTTCTTGTAATGTGGAGAACATTTTCGCAGCGACACCTGGATTAGATACCATACCTGATCCAACGATTGATACTTTTGCTAAATGGTTTTCATACTCTACAGATTCATATTGCATAGGTTCACGATTTTCTTCTAAAACCGCTTGTGTTTCTTTTAAATCATTTGAATGGATAGAAAAGGATAAGTGTACAGTTCCTTCATTTGTAATACTTTGAATGATAATATCTACATTAATATGAGCGTTTGCTAATGTAGAGAAGACTTCGGAAAGTTTTCCTGGTTGTAAGCCTTTCATTGTTACACGTGTAATATTATCTTCAAATGCAATGCCTTTTACGATTGATTGTTGTTCCATGCTACATTCTCCCCTTACAATTGTTCCATTTTCTTGTACCATACTTGAGCGAACTTCTAACATTACGTTATGATTTTTTGCGAATTCGACTGCTCTTGGGTGAAGTACGCCAGCACCTAGATTAGCAAGTTCTAACATTTCATCATAGGAAATTTCATCTAATTTGTAAGCGTCTTTTACAAGGCGTGGATCAGTTGTGTAAACGCCTGTTACATCTGTATAAATATCACATTTTTTTGCTTGTAATGCTGCAGCTAATGCAACTGCAGTTGTATCGGAACCGCCGCGGCCAAGTGTTGTAATTTCTTGGTCTGTGCTTAATCCTTGGAAACCGGCTACAACAACAATCGCTCCTTTTTGTACATAAGATTGAATTCGCTCTGTATTTATGTCGATAATTCTGGCGCTGCCGTGTACGGACTCTGTTGTAATACCAGCTTGCCAGCCTGTGAGTGAAATTGCCTCATACCCTTTCGCTTGCAAGGCTATTGTTAATAAAGAAATTGAAATTTGTTCACCTGTTGTAAGTAACATGTCCATTTCTCGTTTACTAGGCTGATCAGTAATACTAGCAGCTAAAGATACTAATTCATCTGTACTATGTCCCATTGCAGAAACGACCGCCACAATTCCATGTCCTTTTTCATACTCTTCAATGATTAAATCGGCAACATGTTGAATCCGTTCAACATTTCCGACAGATGTACCACCAAATTTTTGAACAATAATTTCCATGATAAGAGCCCTCTTTCAAGTTTTTATAGATAAATAAACTAGGAAAAATGTTGTTAAACATAAGATGGGGAATATAGATCCCTTTTACTCCTGTAAAAAAGTAAATAAAAAACACCATCTCAAATAGGCGAGGATGGTGCTGTTACAGGAAAAAAGGAAACAGAAAACGGAGCTAATAAAAAAACCGCCAAAAAAGAAGATGATCATAAAAACATGATCTCTCTTTTTTGTAGATAGCTCTTCATATATACACCGCTGTATATATGACAGTTCTGTTTCTATTCGAAAACAGCCCCAATGTATATGTTCAGAGACACATATACATTTCGGCAACTTTTCCTTTCATCTATATTCACTGACAATCTCTATGTCTCCTATAGAATACTCATAAAAGTTGCGACCTCTATCTCACGTCATTAGGCGAGAGTAATTGGTTGTATGAAGTTGTTTGTAACATTTGTTTCATAGTAATCAAAATGTCGAGAGAAATCAAGTAGATTATAATTATTTTGAAATTTTAAACTATTACAGAAAAAATGAAAATGGTATAAAATGTGGTTAAAAGAAGTAGTTCTAACAATATTTTACACGTGAATGGAGTGGAGGGGTGAGAATGAAAAAACAAAATCCTATTTATGTAAAAACAGAAATAGAAACTACAATGGAGTAGAAAATTGTCTTCCATTTACGAAACATTATTAGGAGAATCCTATCATCGGTTACATCCAAAATTACAAAAACGGTATGCGATTACAGCAGAACTTGGTTTTACAGGAGAAGGGAAAATGGATGAAATTACAGAAGGTTCTGCTGCTGTAAGAATGTTTTTAAAAGTAGCAGCAAAATTCCGGATGTTCTTTTCAGAAAGAGGGACAGAAGTACCATTTATTATCCAAAATAAAGCAGAGAAAGACAGGGAAGGAGAGACATTTGTAAGATGGAATCGGATGTTTTTGTTCGGTGAAAAAAAGCGTTATTTTCATGCTGTCATGTATTTGAATGATAAACAAAATGAAATTGTCGATTATTTTGGTGAACCACATTTGCTTGTATCGACGCTTGCGTTTCATGTTGATTCAAAAGGAGCAATGCATATTTCATCTCAAAAACAATGGTTCTACTTATGCGGAATGAAGATTCCGTTGCCAAAGTTTTTATATGGGCAGGCAAAGATTGTAGAAAGTTATGATGATGAATTAGAGTGTTATCGGATACATGTACAAGTACAAAATCCATTATTAGGACCACTTTTCTCTTATAAGGGGACGTTTACAGAAAGGGATACAAATCTATGCGAAATATAATGATTGGCTGCATGTGCTATGTCATTTTTCTTATATTAGAATGGCCAAAATTACACCCTGTTGAATCGATTATATTATTGTCTATTCTTTTATTTATCCCAATAGCGTTTTCTATTGTAGATAAGAAAAAAAGAAATGGAGACGAACTATTTTGTTATAAGCTCGCAGCATTTTTTTATCCGGTTGCAGCAATAAGTGCAATGCTTGCTTTTGTAACAGACTATTTTCTATTTGCGATAATTTGGTTTTTATATACGGGTATTGTCGCACTGTTTGGAGTATCCCGATTATTAGAAAGAGGATGGAAACCGTTAGAAGAAACTGCAATTGATAGTGGATTTATATATTTATTTTTAGGTGGATTTTGGTTCTTTGCCTCTGTAGCAAATATACCAATTATGCAGTTTAGTTCAGATATTGTTCTACTTACAGCGGCTCATTTTCATTACTCTGCTTTTTTACTTCCCTTGTTTGCAGGTTTATTAGGAAGAAAACAACAAAAGAAAAGTAAGTTATATACAACCGCTATGTTCATTATGATTATTTCACCAATGACAGTTGCAATTGGGATTACATATTCAAGAACGTTTGAATTTTTTGCAGTGTTTCTCTATCTTATTTCCCTTTATATTTACGGGATTTTTGTATGGAAAACAAAGTTTACTTCTAAGAGTGCGAAAGTTCTTCTTATCATCTCGTCTAGTACGCTTATGGTAACTATTCTTTTCTCGCTTTTCTATTCATATGGAAACTTTAAACAAGTCATGACGATTACGGTTGCGCAAATGGTTTGGATTCATGGAGTTGTGAATGGAGTGGGCGTAGCATTACCTGGTTGTATTGGCTGGATGATTGAAAAAGCTGCACCTACATATATTCGTTATGGAAAACCGGTGAGTCGTATAAAAGGTAAGATGAAAATTGGAGAAAATGTATTATTAGAAAATAGCTTAATAGAGGAGAAGGAATATACAGGTCTTATAAATAAAGTGATAGATTTTGATAGTAAACAGTTTAATACAAAGAATGTATCACCACTTATTATTGATTTTTATGAGAACACGAAAGAATATGAGTTAAAAGCAACTATTCACTGGTCACGTTGGTTTTGGCCATTTGCTTTTCTATATGAAAAAATAAGCCGAGGTATACAACAAATTCATTTAGGGATGGGAAATCGCTTAGAGAGGATGTATGGGGAAATTGTTGCTATAAATGATGAAAAAGATGGTAGAAATGACGTTAGAGCGTGGGTTCGGAAAAATGAACAGAATGAAACAATCTTTGTCGCGCTCTACTCTCAGCATGAATATAACGAGGAAACATACATGAATATTGCATTGCCATTACCGTATGCAAATATGACGGGGATATTAAAATTGCGTAATGATAAAAACAATCTTATCATTACGAGTCGATTAAGGAATAGTGCAAGAGGGGATGAGGGGGATATATTTACATAACCGCTTCTTTACAATTCGCTTGCCGCTCGCAGAAACGTTTACGATAAGAGAGAAGGCTACAGCAATGTTAACAGCACATCATCAAATGTGGCTGTTTGGTGTGAAGTTTCTCGAGATTGATTATGAGATAGAACAAAAAGAGAATATTGCTTAACAAAAAATGAGTTTGGTATGATACCAAGCTCATTTTTTATTTGTATTTATATTGTGAATATTAAGAATTCTTAAGGGTTTACCTACAAGAAACTTAAAAAATTTCTGAGAAGATACTAATAGATACTGAGAGATAGGGGATGAAGTGATGAAAAATGATGTAGTAGAAGTAAATCAAGTAGAAACAATATATGGAAAGAAAAAGGAAAACCATTCAAGGGTATTAAAAGGAATAACGTTATCAGTAAAAGAAGGCGAATTTGTTGGGATAATGGGTCCATCGGGATCAGGAAAAACAACGTTGTTGAATGTAATTTCGACACTTGATCAAGCGACTAGTGGTACCGTGAAAATTGCTGGAACAGACATAACAAATATGAAAGGAAATGCATTATCTGATTTTAGAGCGCAAAAATTAGGATTTATTTTTCAAGATTTTAATCTTCTTGAAAACCTTTCAATTTATGAAAATATTGCGTTGCCGTTGTCACTGCAAGGAGTGCCTTCAAAAGTTATTGAAGGAAAAGTACAAGAGGCAGCAATAAAACTTGGGATAGAAGCAATTTTAGAGAAATATCCAACTGCAGTTTCTGGTGGTCAAAAGCAGCGTACAGCAGCAGCTCGTGCACTCGTACATAATCCAGCGATTATCCTTGCAGATGAG
Organism: Bacillus pseudomycoides; assembly: GCF_002551005.1. GTDB lineage: Bacteria > Bacillota > Bacilli > Bacillales > Bacillaceae_G > Bacillus_A > Bacillus_A pseudomycoides_C. The sequence continues at coordinate 16,639 of NZ_NVOY01000050.1, read as the reverse complement.
CCAACGGGAGCGCTTGATAGTAAAAATGCGAAAAGTTTATTAGCAGCGATGCGTGATTTACATGAAAATCATCAAGTTAGCATTATGATGGTAACGCATGATGTATTTAGTGCTAGTTATTGTGAACGAATTTTATTTATCCAAGACGGATTGCTTTATGAGGAAATTCACCGCAATGGAAGTAGAGAAGCATTTTATCAAGATATTTTAAATGCGCTAGGAAAAATGAGCTCTTCTAAGGAAGCGATATAGGGAGGTGAGGGCATGTTACTGAAATTATCTGTACATAGTATACGAAAGATGATGAAAGATTATCTTGTTTTGTTAATTGGTCTTATCGTTAGTATAAGTATTTTTTATATGTTTCAAACGATGGCTTTAAATACTGAATTTACGAAAGAAAATAGTATCATTCACAGCATTCGTATTGTCTTCGGGATTGGTTCTGTGTTACTTTCGTTTATCACCTTATTTTACATTCTGTATGCAAATTCATTTTTGCTTACACTGCGCCGAAAAGAATTAGGCATGTATATGATGCTTGGGGCAAAAAAGAAGAAGGTTGCACAGCTGCTATTTATCGAAACATTAGTGCTTGGAATGATTGCTTTAATGATTGGAAATGCAGTAGGAATTGGATTAGCCAGTGCAGTAGGGAAGATTCTTATAAAAATTATGGATGTATCAGCGAAGGGATATGAGGCATTTTATTTTCCTGCTTTAATTGCAACGTTCCTTTTTTTCTTTGTTCTTTTTGTAGTGACAGGGATGATTAATAGCTTTCGTATTCTGCGCAAAACAGAATTAGAGCTTATACGAGAAGATGAAACGCAAGATGAGGTAAAAAAAGTAAACTTCGTATTACGGTTTTTACGGTGCTTGGAATTTTGATGTTAGGTATTGGATATTACTCAATCATTCATGTGAATGACTTGAAGGAAATGGGGCTTATAGTTGCAACATTTTGTACGACAATTGGAACTTATTTTATATTTGGTTCATTATTGCCTTTATTTGTTACGATGTTAAAAAGAAATAAAAAAAGAAACGAAGCAGGGCTTAATAGTTTTATGCTTGCACAGCTGCGTTTTCGAATTAATAGTTTATCGAGAGTGTTAGGAACAGTTTCTATGTTAATTGCACTAGGTGCTGGTGCGATGACAGCTGGGATGGCGTTTCAAAAAAATGTTGGAATGGTAACGGAATTTTCACGAGTGTATGATGCGACGATTCATGATCCAAATGCTGAAGAAATAAAAGAATTAAAGCAAATGAACATTATAGAAGAAAAGAAGTATACTTATAAAGAAACTGAAGAAGCGGTTTACTTTTTACGTGACGATTTACTTAATCAACCACCGCTAATTTCGGATCACAGAAATGCAAAGAAAAGTAAAGAGCCAATTCGTGTTCGCGTAAGTGAGAGACTTCCTGAACCTATATACACATCGCTTGAGAAGCCGGAAACGCAGCAGTTTTCAAGTATGCCGGGGCAATGGGAGGAGGCACTCATTCGTGAATTTCAAATTAGTTACAATCAATTTGGTGGGAAGCCGCTCCGCATCGCTGACAAAGAAAATTATGAAAAAGTACAAGGAACAGTGCACTCACTCCTTTTAATTCGCGTTGATAATTTACAAAAATATAAACCGATTCTTATGAAAATTGAGCAGCGCCAAATTGTCTCGTATTCTTAAAGTATGGGTTTATCATAATTATTCATCTTGCTCCTTTAAAGTAGTGGAATTTGCTTTTTACATGTTATGTCTATGTATGGAACAAAGAGCTTATTTTATTGAAGAACATGCGCCTTTCCTATTTGTTTGTAAAGTTTTTTCATATATAGAGGACACTGAAAAAGTCTATTAAAAGAAAAAAGCAGATAACTACCTACTATATTAGGTGATTATCTGCTTTTTATTTTCTGTATACGGATACAATTTTAGTTACTTACTAAAAGTATGTTTCTTTTCGGGAGCCTCAATATATATCCAGCGTCTTTTTATCTAGGAGATAAACTATATTATTTGGGATTTTATAAGAGTTTTTTCTGAAAAAACTCTTATGACCCCCTAAAAAATAAGGTTTCTTACGAAATAAGTATAGATGGAAAGAAGCGATAAGAGAGTTTATTTCTTATGTGAGGTCTATTAAAAGCTAAATTGAACGATAATTAAGTGCGTATGTAGTATATAAATTTTACACCTATACGGGTCTGTAAAAATAGAAGCTCACTTTTATTAAAAACAATGGAAAATGTACTAGAAAGGGAGATTTAACTTGAAGGAATTTACTGTTTGCTATACTTTGGATAATGATATTAAAAAAGAAAAAATAATAAAAGGATTAGGTGTTAGAAAGGAAGAGGTTATACAAGAAGTCTTAGAAAAAGTGAAACATGACAAGTTTTTTGTTGCGAAAAGTGACGAAGGAGATTATATCATAAATTCCTATTTAGTACGTTATGTACGTGTTATAGATGAGAAAGTGCTAGGCCAAATATAATATTCATAATTTAATAGGTAATAAGCTAACAAAAGGGACTTATTTAACATGGTCTGCAACTTTCATAAGTAAACGAAACAAACGTAGAGGAGAACAAAATGTCAGAAATGTATCGTTCTCGTGAAGAACGAAAACAAACAAAGAAAAAACAAAACGGAAGTGGAAAGTCCTCTGAAAAAGGATCAATGTTGAAAAAAATCTTACTTGCTTGTTTACTAATTGGCCTCAGTTTAGTAGTAGCAGGAGTTGCTATTTTCTTTTACATTATTAAGGATGCTCCCCAAATAGAGGCCACAAAATTGGTGGACCCACTATCCACGAAATTTTATGATAAAGACGGGAAGTTTATCTATGAATATGGAAAGGAAAAACGAACAAAAATCACTTATGATCAAGTTCCGAAAGTGTTGGAAGATGCATTTATTGCAACAGAAGACTCTCGTTTTTATGAGCACCATGGTATAGACATAAAACGAACCGGTAAAGCGATTCTCGAAAACTTGACTGGGAACTTCGGTTCTCAGGGCGGAAGTACCATTACACAACAAGTTATTAAAAACTCATTTTTGTCTCCTCAAAAAACGTTAGAACGAAAAATACAGGAATGGTACTTGGCGTATAAGTTGGAAGGAAAGTATTCTAAACACGATATTTTGACAATATATTTGAATAAAATTAACCTTGGAAACCGCTCTTACGGCGTTGCTACTGCAGCCAAAAATTATTACAGTATCGAAGCAAATGATTTGAAAAAATTGACCCTTCCGCAGGCAGCTATGTTGGCAGGACTACCGCAAAGTCCAAATAATTACGATCCGTCCAAACCGGAAAACGAAGAAGCAGCGACAAAGCGCCGTAACCTTGTCTTAACTTCTATGCAGAGACAAGGATATATCACGAAGCAACAAATGCAGGATGCGATGAAAGTTCCGGTAACAAAAGGCGTTGTTCCGAAAACCAATCAAGAAGGTATGCCTTATGAAGCGTTTTTGGATGCTGCAACAAAAGAAGTTGAAGACAAGGTGAAAGACATTAATATCGGTACGGATGGTCTTCAAATTTATATGACACTCGACCCGAACGCACAACAGTATGCCGATAAAATCATGAATACGCAAGATATTGTGAGTTATCCGAACGAACGTTTCCAGACGGCTTTCACGTTTATGGATTCGAAAACGGGTGAAGTGCGTGCGATTGGAAGTGGGCGCAATGAATACAAAGCAACATTCCGAGGAAATAATTTCGCTATTGATATAAACCGCCAACCAGGCTCGACGTTTAAACCAATCTTTGATTATGGTCCGGCGATTGAAAATTTAAAATGGTCAACGTACCACCAACTTGTGGACGAACAGTATCATTACTCAAATGGAAAACCCATTCGAAACGCTTATACGGATTATAAAGGTCCTATGTCTGTGCGAAACGCTCTAGTAGAGTCACGTAATATTCCGGCTTTGAAAACATTACAAAAAGTTGGTTTGAATAAAGCAAAAGAGTTTGCGCAATCACTTGGGATTAAGTTTCCAAATAATCAGGTTTATGAGTCTTACGCAATTGGAAGTAACCTTGTGTCTCCTCTTGAGATGGCAGGAGCATATGGTGCCTTTGCAAATGATGGGGTGTATACAAAACCGCATTTTGTTACAAAAGTTGTTTTCCCAGACGGTAAAGAAACAAGCTTTAAGTCGAAGGGTAAACGTGTTATGCATGACTATACGGCTTATATGATTACCGATATGTTTCGTGGTGTAGTGAATGCCTCTAACGGAACAGGTACAGCAGCTAATGTAGCGGGTCTTGATATTGCGGGGAAAACGGGAACAACAAACTTTGACGAAAAGACAATCAGTGAGTTCAATTATCCATCTAAAGCGACAAATGATAGTTGGTTTGCCGGTTATACACCACAATACACAATGGTTGTTTGGACTGGCTATGCGAAGAATGGCCCAGGCAATTATATGCTTGGAGATACAACAAAAATCTCACACCTTATTTTTAAAGCAATGATTCAAGCGTTTGGAACAGACACATCTAGATTCCAACAGCCGAGCAGCGTATATCAAATGAATAATGAACTGTACATTAATGGGATTAGTCCTGACACTGTTCCACCAGCAGTGGCTCCATCCGCAGCTATTTTACCGGAAGCTCAAAATCCAGAACAGGATAATAGTAAAGGTAATAGTAATGAAGACGAAGACCATGGTGGGGATAAAGATAAAAAAGACAAAGATAAAAAAAATAAAGATAAAAAAGATAAACATAAGCATGACTAAGGAAAGTACAGAAAAGGGGGAACCTAGTTATAACTTGTAATAATTTTAGTTAATTGAAGACATAGGAGAAAGTCTTCATAAGAAAAGAGGTACCTCTCAATTGGTACCTCTTTTTCGATATGCTTTCGTTGAAATGGTTACAATTAGAGAAATGGCAATAAAAATATAGGCAATACCCCCAATCAAACCTAAGGAGCGGGGCGTAAGGTATTGTAGCACTGCTCCAGAAATAAACATAGATATTCCTAATACAGCATTTGTGATTATTGCCAATATTCAGAATATAGTTCCGTGGTGTTGTTCAGGAATTTCCTTCATAAGAATCGTATCAAAGCATGAATTGCCAATCCCGGACATAAATGCAGTCCCGCAAAATATAAGAAATGCAAAAACGACTAGATGGGTTTGACTTAATAGCAGTTGAAATATCCCCTCTAGCAATAGACATACTAAACCTGTAACAAGGAAATTTTTTTGTAGTCGATTTGCAACAGAAAAGCTTAATATTAAGCCAATACCTAATACACCATAAAAAAGACCTACGCCTATATCACCAAGATGGAATTCGTTAATCGCATATACGCTTATTAAAACATTATCAATTCCATTTATAGAAGCTATTAATATTTCACAGAAAAAAAGAATTTGCACCGTAATAGACATTAAGATTACCTTTTTGAAGGTAAAAATTAGATTTTCGGACTTTTCTACCTTTTTTCTACTTTCATTCTCTGGAAACTTAATCGTATAGTTGATGGCGGCAGCTCCTAAAAATGATCCTGCATTTAACCAATAAGTCACATTAGGTCCGAAAATAGACGAAACGATTCCGCCTGAAAGTGCTCCAATGATTAAAACGATTCCTATCATGACTTGTTCCAAACTATTAACTTTTACGAGATGTTTTTTATGAACAAGCCTAGATATTGCTGATTTTCTTGCAGGTCCATATATAGCTTCTCCTGCAGCTAACATAAACGAACTAAAATAAACAATCCAAATATCCTCTTTACCTTGAACAAATAGGAAGGAAAGGGCAAAGATAATTCTTATAAGGTCTGTTACAACTAATATTGTTTTTCTTGAAAATCGATCAGCCAACCTTCCTCCTATTGGTCCGAGAGCGCAAAGGGGAGAAATTGGAGAGCTGTCTATTGGGTTTGTTGGTTCAGCGATGTATGATATTTTGCCGCCGATTGTTCGGGAATACCGAAAAAAATTTCCGAATGTATCTGTTGTACTACATGAATTGTCTACACCAGAACAAGTAGATGCGCTTCATGATAATCGAATTGATGTTGCGTCCACCTATTACAAGTCAGTTGTTACAGTTGGAAACGGTGCAACACCTTCCTTGTACACTTTGTTTACCGAAAACACATCCACTTGCGAATAAACAAGCAATATGTATTGAAGACTTACAAAACGAATCTTTTGTTTTTATTACCCGGAATGTATGGCCAACTTTATATGATAATATTCTTTCTTTATGCCGTGATGCGGGGGTTAGTCCGCAAATTGTACAAGAGGCGACAGAATATCAAACAGTTATAGGGCTTGTTGCTGCGGGGATTGGGATAACGGTAATACCAGTGTCTGCTAATAAATTATATCAATCAGAAGTTGTCTACAAAGAAATATGTGATTCTAACATTGTTGCGGAACTAGCCGTTGCATATCGAAAAGCGAATATAAATCCAGAATTACAAGAGTTTTTGAAAATAGCGAAAGGCAAGGTGATGAACACATTTACAAAATGATGAGAAAAATGACAAAACTGTAAGAATGCACGAATGTATGTAAGAAAGTTCGATGTTTTCCTTTTTCTTTTTTTATTATAGTGAATAAGAAGAAAGAAGAAGGGGATGGCATATTCATGATGATACTTATTTTTATGGAAGTACAAAGAACGTGGGAGGGGAATGAAGATGACGTTTTCTCAACTTGCGTTTAAAAATGTTAGTCGAAATATACGTGCGTATGCCGCTTATTTTTTAAGCAGTGCATTTTCAGTTATGATTTTCTTTTTATATGCTTTATTTATCATCCTGATATAGATGGAAGTAAAGAATTTCCGGGGGCTATTCGGCAAGGAATGCTTGTTGCGGAGTATATTATTTATTTCTTTTCTTTTTTCTTTATTTTCTACTCTGCTAGTTCATTTTTAAAGAAAACGTCATGTTAGAGGAAGAAACAGTACATTCACATAGTTAAGTCCCATTTAAACCTTTTTTCCCATAATAAAATTATAAGCGTACAAGAAGGTTGGTATTTTTAGATGAGTACAATAATCAAAACTATTCATGTAATGAAGGTATATGGCAATCAGTTAAACACCTTACTATAAAGGAGGGATTTGAAAATGTTTTTTTCTCAATTCAATATTGATATTTTTCGAGCAATTAATGATTTAGGTAAACAATATTCATTCCTAAACTCAGCCATGGTATTTTTGGCAGAATATATGGTATATATTTTTGGTTTAATTATTATAGCTTATTGGTTTACCGGGTCCAGAAAAAGTAGGATGATGGTTATTCAAGCGATGGTTGCTTTTGTGATTGCTGAGGTGATTGGAAAAATAGCAGGGGAATTTCATTTGAATTATCAACCGTTTGCAGTATTGCCTGATGTTAATAAACTTGTCGACCATGCTGTAGATAATTCATTTCCTAGTGACCATACGATTCTCTTTTTTTCGATTTGTTTTTCGTTTTGGCTTGTTCGTAAAAAGACTGGATGGTTATGGCTTATACTTGCATTTTGTGTAGCGGTCTCTCGTATTTGGGTAGGGGTTCATTATCCTTTTGATGTTGCAATAGGGGCTTTAATAGGATGTGTTTCAGCGTTATTTTCGTATTGGTTAGTACCGAAATTTTCTTTTATCAAGGAATTGCTTACTCTATATGAAAGAGTAGAGAAACATGTTTTACCATCCAAAAACAAATCAAAGGGATTTTGAGTATACAAGTATAAAAGTTAGCGTGAAAGATACAGATGCTGACGACCTATATATGGAATGTATTCATGTTGCAGCTGTTGCTTCAGCTATTGCTGAACAAATTAAAGAGCAACAACGAATGAAGGAGGCTTCTTAATTTTGTGTGTTTGTGGATGTGATAAGCGCCCAGGTTTTAGGCAGTGTTGCGGTTCTCTTTCGTTGCAAAGTAAACGTCAAGTAACTCCAAAATATACAATAAAAGTTGATTTTGGAGTTATTTTTTGTTTGCTTCACTTTTTTTCGGCACTCTAAAGCTAGATGGTAAATCCTTTGACCACGGCAAGACTTTATCAAGTTCTAAATGACCGTCTAATAAAAAGGCTTTAAGATGCTTCCATTGATTCAAACAATAAGTGATGGCTTTTCCTAGCGCACTTTTTGGTAAAACACGATCTTTCTGTTCATGAAGCCATGCCGAAAAAAGGTCCAGAATGGGCCTACTTCTTTCAAGTCGATGCTTATATCGCTCGGTAGGCTTGACGTGTTTGAGCTTCCTTTCAATCGAATAGAGTTGATTACAGAAGTGTATGCCTTTGCTCGCCTTCACTTTTTCCCCCTTCTGTGATTCAGGTAAAGCTTTTAAGGCTTCATCGAACTTTCGTCTCGCATGCGCCCAACATCCGACAAGGGTGACATCCGGTACTTGATGATAACCACTATATCCATCTACCTGTAAATATCCTTCAAAACCAGTTAAAAAACGTTTCGGATGTTCGCCTGCTCTTGTAGGTTGATAGTCATAGAGGACAATAGGGATATTCTCTCGTCCTGTACGATATAGCCACAGATAAGACTTGGAAGGTTGTTTCGTCCGCATGAAGAATGGTTCGAGTAAGTAGATGTTCATGCATCCTTTCATACAAAGTCACTAACCATCGATCAGCCCCATATAATAACCAATTTCCCATCGTTTGTCGGGATAAGAAGATTCCCATTCGTTCAAAATGTTTTTCCTGACGATAAAGAGGCAATCCTTCTACATATTTTTGTGTCATAATATAGACCATAACCGATGGAGAAGCGATACTTTTAGGAAAGGAAGGAGCTGGCATCTTGGCCGTTACAATCGGTGTGGATACCTCGTCTAATTCACACTTACGACAAGCGTATACATATCTCTTATGTTCTGTTACCTTTACTTTCGCAGGAACAATCGTCAGTTCCTTTAGGACTTCTACACTCATCTCATGCAAAGCACCACCACAACACAAACAAACCTGTTCCTCATCAAGTAAACGATATTCAACCGTTTCAATCGGAAGGTTTTGGACATACTCATCCCTATGACCGCGTTTCTTTTTGCGACGATAGGTAATCGTTTCAACAGCTGGTTCGGGGGTTTCAGAATCACTTTCTTTCTCAGCCTCATTAAACAGTTCTAAAGCGATCCCCAATACCATTGACAATACCAGCTAAAAATAACCTTCGATATTGTTTTTCTTCATTTACAAATGAAATATTCATAGCTATCCTTCTTATTTTATAAATATCTAATTTTATAATCATCTAATTAGTTGGTTAAAAAATAAGGGCGCTAAGTAACACCCTTTCTCCCGCATTAACGGGCTACCCCAACCTCAAGATTGAGAGAGATTCAAAGAAGAACGGTGAGGAGAAGAAGAAAACCTCCACTGAGGGAAGTTTCACTTTATTTTAACCACCATAATTCAACAGGGTTTAATTCATATTGGTTATTTTCTCGGTACATATATTGACACATAATGAGTTCACGTCTTAATGTAGCGTAATCCTCATGAAATTGCTTTAAATATTCATTGATTTCCTTTTCTGGGTAAACTTTTCCGAATTCTAATCCTTTAACCATATGTGCAAGTACGACAAGTTTTTTCTTTCGTTGTGCAGGGTAGGTTTTTAGTTTGCCATCTTTTGTGAAGAAATTATTGACAATAGCTGAACGTTCCTTTTCAGTAACTGACATTTCCATATTCGAATCGCCTCCTGTACCTACAGTAAAAATAGCTTTAGCGCTCATCTCTAATATTTTTGTGTTAAGAGAAAAATAAATCGTATTTTTATCACGGCGTTCTTTTATAAGGCCAACCTCTCGTAGCTTAGTCATATGGTGGGTAATTGTTGGGGGCTTAAGTCCTAACTTTCCGGCAATCTCTTGGCCACTCAAATGACCTTGCTGGAGCAAGGCAATAATCCGAACGCGTGTAAGATCACCTAATGCTTTATGAAACTCAACGATTTTACTTAATTGCATTTAGAAATCACTTACTTTCATGTTTATCTAATTAGATTGTAATCTAATTACTTTTGTTATTCAAGTAATAAAATGATGAAAATGTTTATAGAGGTAATCAGATTTATTTTTCTACTCTGTTTAACGTGAGTACAACAGGATAGTAAGAAGCGAAGAGATACACAAGGAGTATATTATATAGATATTTTTGCAATATATTTCGAAGTTTTTCCGAATTTATTGAATGAATTTTAAAAAACTACCCCCACAAAATGATTAGTTGATTCGAATGTTATATAAGGGGAGGAGAGAATGATTGTAATACTTGGTTTAATGTACTCATTTTGAATCTACTTAATTTATAATTTATATTGTTATTGAATATAAAGATGTTAAAATATATAATGTGATAGATTTCTTCTTTAGCAAATATATTAGTGATTTTAGAGATTTTTAGTAGTGGTCTTCTAAAAGGCTTGAGGGCTACAATCTATAAATAGCGGGATAAAATCCATTAATATTCCCTAAAGAAAGTGCAAGTACATAAAATATGAAAATAGAAATACTATTTTAAAAATATAAACAAAAATTATATTAGAATAGTAAATTGTTACGTGCTAGAAGGCGTCGTTTATTTGTGTTGAATACGAATAAGTAATTCCATAAAAAGGTTATTCGAGATTGTATGCGTTAAAAAAAATTGGGAAATTTGTCGAAAAAACTATATGAAAAATTCTATAAAAATAGTAATATGTAAGGGTAGTAGAGAGGGACATAAATGTTAGGGATCTTATTTATTAAAACATATATTAAAAGATTACATAAAAATAGACCTCTTCCAGCTACAAGATTATTACAATTTAAGGAGAGGGTGTCTAGAAGTGAAGAAATTTTGGCTATCTGTATGTACCGCGATTACAGTTTGTGGTACCCAAACTGTAATTGTTGGAAATGCGAACACGGCTTTGGCAGCTAGTACAGTTACAAATGAACAAGCGGTAAATTTCGATGGCTTGATCAAAAATAACATGAATGGTAACGGCGTATGGTCAGTACCATACGGCTTACAAGGTGCTAGTTATCTTGGGGACGTTACTAAATATAATAGTAAGATGGTTCATGTTATTGGTAGTGTGCAGGTTGGGGGTGTGCTTTGGTATCATGTGCAGGTAGAAGGAAAAGATGGAGGATACCTTGATAGTAAAGTATTAAATGCTGCAACGAATGTTAATCAGAATCAGCTAATCGTCTATACAGCAGGGAACGGAGTTTGGTCTAGTCCATATGGTGTAAATGGTGCGAGCTATGTAGGTTCTACTAATAATTATGTAGGAAAAGACATAAAGTTACTTCAGAAATTAACGATTGGAAATGTCACATGGTATCAATTTAGCATGAATAATCAAGTCATTGGATGGCTCGATGGTCGTACGTTAAGTGGCTTGACAAATATACAAGCCATAAATCAGGCGGCTGTTATGGGGGCGACAAATGACAATGGTATATGGAGCATGCCGTATGGCCTTCCAGGTGCAAGCTATTTAGGGTCGACCAATCTATATGCTTTACGAGATCTGCAGTTAATCGAGAGCGCTACATACCAAGGTACACAATGGTATAAGTTTAGTCTAAATGGTCAAGCAATTGGCTGGATTAGCAGTAATGCATTAGATAATGCTGGGGTCGTAAAGCCGGCAAACTTTTCAGTTGTTATCGGAAGTACGAATGGTAATGGCATATGGACAGTACCGTACGGCGTTGCTGGAGCACAATATGTACAAAGTACAAATGATTATGCTTATCAAACGCTTCAAGTTGTGAAAACTGCAACAATCGGAAACGTTACTTGGAATCAAGTAGCAAAGAACGGTAAGATAATAGGATGGCTTGATGCGGGTAAGGCGCTTACAGATTTAACTAATATTAAAGATGAGAATCGATCGGCAGTTATTAAGCCTTCGACAAACGGTGATGGTATATGGAGCTTACCATATGGAGAATATGGAGCGAATTTCGTAGCGCCTACAAATGATTACAAATTTCAAATGGTACAAGTTGTACAAAGTGCAACAAAAGGTTCCACCACTTGGAATAAAATTAAGCAAGGCGATCGTATTTTAGGCTGGGTTGATGCGAATATACTATCTTCACAAACTGCCTATACGCAGCTCGATCCAAACGGTGAAGTTCATTATAACTGGGGATATGGAAGTCCTGCTGGTTTTCCTTCTCAACAGTTCCAAGGTGATTTTGTTCAGAATAAGCAACTGTCTGGAGGAGATTATTTTGTTCAGTCGTTTGCAGATGATGGCGTAAAGGTTTCGGTTGATAATAATTTAGTTATTAATCGCTGGTCGTTAGCTGCCGGTGAAACGAATCGTGTTTTATTACCAAATGTAGCAGCAGGTTCTCATAGTATTCATACGCAATATTATCAAGATGGTGGACAAGCTGCTGTATTCTCAGATGTAGTACCATTTGGTAGTTGGCTTGCCTATTACTATCCGAATGAATCTCTTTCTGGATATCCGGTTGCAGCGAAGACCATTTCACAAGCAGCAAATGGCGGTTTGCAAGATGATTATGGATTTGAACGATCACCGGCTACAGGTGTACCAGGAAGCCATTTCTCAGCGCGCTATGTTACAGCTAAGCGTTTGAAAGCTGGACAGTACCTTCTGTATACAGGAGCGGACGATGGAATTCGTGTATATGTAGATGGAAAAAAAGTTGTAGATGCATGGGGGTATCATGGTTACAATGAAAAAGCATTAAGAATGAATATTCAAGATAACCCAAATGCAGAAAATGGATTGAGCGATGTTCACTGGATCGAAGTAGAATATATGCAAGGTGCAGAAGATAGTAAAGTAACGACAACACTGAAACCTTCTTATACATTTATTGACGTTTCACATTGGGAAGGAAATATAGATTGGAATCAAGTAAAACAATCTGGTATTAATGCTGCTTATATGAAAGCAACTGAAGGTGTTTCATATACAGATCCAACCTATGCACAATATGTACAAAATGCATCTGCAGCAGGTCTTTTAGTTGGAGCATATCATTTTGCTCGTCCAGAATCAAATGACCCGATTGTGGAAGCAAAGCATTTTGTTGATGTATTGAATCGATATCATACGGATTTAATGCCTGTCCTTGACTTGGAATCACCATCTAGTCCGACAGGTAATATAACAGGGCCGTATGTGACAAATTGGGCACGTACTTTTATTAATTACGTACAGCAGACAACAGGAAAACGCGTTATGATTTATACAGGGCCTTGGTATGTAAATGGTTTTAATATATCCGGACTTGGCGATGTACCTCTATGGATTTCTAGATATAACTCTACTACTCCAACTACATTAAGTGATTGGAAAAACTGGAATTCTTGGCAATATACAGAAAGCGGGAATGTAAATGGAGTAGAAGGAGCGGTTGATATTAATGTTACTACTTCATTAGATGGACTTAGACCATAACGGATTTCTAGTTTGTATAATCAAAGAGAAGAAAGATCGAAACTTAATGAAAAAGCAGACCTTTTTTAGAAAAGGGTCTGCTTTTTTTATTTCCTAATATTTTTTAGTATTGTTCAAAAATTGTATATCAATGTATATATTACTCATACAAAGCGTGACGGAAATATATAATTTAGGGTATATTTATAAACCGTTGTTGAATATATTCTTTTTATGTCAATGTAAGATAATTAAACAATAGTTTTCAATAATCACATAGTCAAAAGAAAGAAGTTAACATATAATAATAAAGGATTTAAAAAAAGGTGAGGTGGAACTATTTTATGAGTAATCCGAGCATAGGAGAGTCGGAAATAGAATCGATATCAGAGGCAGTCATACAACTGAATATTCGAAGCGGATTACTTTGTAAAAATAGTTACCGCTTTATTTGAATTTTGGAAAGATGACTTCCTCTATAAATGAGGAGGTTTGTACAATGGTACAAAAAATCTGGAATCAAATTAAAGGACAAAAAAAAGAGGCTACGAAAATTCAAGGTTTTGATATTGATTTAAACCATGAAAGCTTAACACGTATTGACCGACTTGTAGATCGTTACGAGTCAGAAATCCTTCACCAACTTGATAGTGCATATACACAACGAACAAAGTGGGCAGACCGAATAGCTGATAAAATTGCACAGTTTGGAGGTAGCTGGCGATTCATCATCTGGTTTGCATGTTTTCTTGGTTTCTGGATTATGTGGAATAGCCTGTCTATTACAAAAGGCGAACACTTTGATGCTCCACCATTTATTTTATTGAACTTATGTTTATCTTTTATAGCAGCATTTCAAGCTCCTGTTATTATGATGAGTCAAAACCGTCAAGCTGCGCGTGATAAACATGAATCTGTTATTGACTTTGCAATTAATTATAAAGCAGAGCAAGAGATTGATGATATGCAAAGTCGGTTGCATCATATAGAGAGTGAATTAACGGAAATTAAAGACTTATTGAAACAACTAAAGGAAAAATAAATATATAAATACAAAATAAAAAACGACATAAACACCCTATTCTTTTTAGGTGGGCGAGAGCGTCTGGACATTTGTAGAAGCGGTCAGGGCCTTTTTCTGCCACATGCGAAGTTCAAACAAAGGGAGAAAGAAAGTAGCAGAATCCTTTTTTCTGCATAGCAGCAATCTTATGTCGAAAAGTCAAAATAGATTTATATATTACTTTTAAGGGAATTTCCAATAACGGGATTTATGTAAAAAATTGAAATATAACTTTTAAAAAGAAGAAAAATAGAAAAACTCCTGGTTAAACAGGAGTTTTTTTCTATGTCTAGATTAATAGAGGTATATTTAGAGTCTTTTATCCTGAAAATGTAGTGAAAAGTAGATATGCATTTAAAATAGCGATAACGATTGCAATAAACCAAGCGATCACTTTGGTCCAAAGTGAGTTTGTAAATTCACCCATTTTCTTTTTGTCACTAGTAAACATAACAAGTGGAATAACTGCAAAGGAAAGTTGAAGAGATAGGATAACCTGGCTTAATACTAAAAGATCCGTGGTTCCTTTTTCTCCATATATTAGCGTTATAATGACCGCAGGTATAATTGCGATTAAACGCGTAATTAAGCGGCGAATCCATGGGCGTAAACGAATATTTAAAAATCCTTCCATTACAATTTACCCAGCTAACGTACCTGTTAGCGTAGAATTTTGTCCCGAGGCTAATAAAGCAACGGCGAATAATACGCTCGCAACCCCACTTCCAAGAATCGGATTTAACAATTGATAGGCATCTTGAATTTCGGCCACTTCGGTATGCCCTGTTTGATGAAAAGCAGACGCAGCTAATATTAAAATTGATGCATTAACAAATAAAGCTAACATTAATGCGATAGTAGAGTCAATCGTTGAAAACTTAATCGCTTCTCGCTTTCCTTTAGGTGTATCTTCATAATTTCTCGTTTGCACGATAGAAGAATGTAAATATAAATTATGCGGCATAACCGTAGCTCCTAAAATTCCAAGTGCGATAAACAGCATTTGTGGATTTTGAATTATCTCTTTACTTGGAATAAAGCCTTTTGCAATCTCATTTAACTGCGGATGTGACATGAAAAGTTCGACACAAAAACAAACAGAAATCGTTGCAATTAAACTAATGACAATCACTTCAATATAACGAAATCCTTTATTTTGCAATAAAAGTATTAATAAGATATCAAATGAAGTAATACATACTCCCCATACAAGAGGAACATGAAATAAAAGGTTTAATGCAATAGCGGCACCTATTACTTCCGCTAAATCACAAGCTGCAATAGCTAATTCACATAATATCCATAAAACAAATGACACAGGTTTACTGAAATGATCACGGCATGCTTGTGCTAAGTCTCTTCCTGTTACAATCCCTAACTTTGCCGATAGTGCCTGCAAAATAATAGCCATAAAGTTAGAAATCAAAATGACAGATAATAATGTATAGTTATAAGCGGACCCTCCAGCTAACGATGTGGCCCAATTTCCAGGATCCATGTATCCAACTGCAACGAGATAACCAGGTCCCATAAATGCTAGGAGCTTTCGAAGAGAATTTCCTTTCTTCGGGACCCTCATACTTTTGTACACTTCACGTAAACTAGGATCGCTGTTCTGTTGCCGCCAGCCTTCTTGGTGTGACCCAGCAATCGTATTTTGCCCTTTGATTGTTTCTAATTCATCCATAACATATCCTCTCCCGTTTAATTTGGTTTATTAAAAGTGAAAAGAAAGATAATATAATATTGTTTATTTTTAAAACCTAAATATGGTTTGGTTTTTCTTTGGTCAAAAAAACGGCATTACGCTTTAAAAATTTACCTAGACCAACTTTTTTAGTCTGGTTTAAAAATATGATATGTAATTAAATTTTATGCAAAAGGGAGAAAATAGGTGAGCATAAATATGTTTATTATATTTGGCGAGAAGACGCATGATTCTAAATAGAATTTGAACTGGAATTATTAGTATGATGGATAGACTTAAATCTGTTGATAATATTTAAAGGCTCCTGTAAAATTATACTAGTTTCTATTTATGCAAACGTTTTCGTAGATGAGGATGTTAGCTTGTAATCTACAATTTTTCTTTATTTGCGTGCCCAGCTA
>NZ_NVOY01000004.1:343846-384240 GCF_002551005.1 Bacillus pseudomycoides | reverse complement strand
AGGTCCTTGAGGTCCAGTGTTGCCAGTAGGTCCTGTTATCCCTTGAGCCCCAGTAGGTCCCGTAGGTCCGGTAACGCCAGTAGGTCCTGTTGGTCCAGTATGCCCACCAGGTGGTACAGGGGGTAGTGTCGGACCCATTACAGCAGAAACAATATATTCTATAGAATGAAATTGATTAGCGGATTTATCATTGTTCATGTATTCACCTCCAAAAGTTTTTCAATATATATTAAATGCAGAAGGAGGGGAAAATGATATAGTTGTTTTATATATTTAAGAAAACAATATATTAAAATGTATGATAGTCATGTCAGTAAATTTTTCTTTCTTTTTTCATATACTACAAGATGAAAGGAGGAAGGGATTTGGAAAAAGGAAATATTACAATTAGTTTATGTATGATTGTGAAAAATGAGGAAAAGACCATTGCTAGATGTTTACAATCAGTAAAAGAAGTTGTCGATGAAATTATTATTGTTGATACGGGTTCGACAGATCAAACAAAAGAGATTGCTAAGGAATATACACCTTATATTTATGATTTTGAATGGATTGATGATTTTGCGGCTGCCCGAAATTTTTCATTTTCTAAAGCAACAAAGGATTATATTTTGTGGTTAGACGCGGATGATATTTTAATTGAAACGGAAAAAAATAAGTTGTTCCACCTGAAGGGAAATTTGGATTTTAATGTAGATGCAGTTTCGATGTCGTATTATCTTGCAGTTGATGAAAATGGGGACCCTACTTATAGTTCTGTCCGAAATCGTTTAGTTAAGCGGAGACAGAACTTTCAGTGGATTGGATTCGTACATGAATATTTAGCTGTTTATGGAAATATAATGAAAAGTGATATAGCGATTTTGCATAAGAAAGAAAAAGAACATACAGATCGTAATCTCCAGATTTTTGAAAAGGCACTTCGAGAAGGAAAAAAATTTACACCGAGGGATATTGTTTATTATGCGAATGAATGTGTGGATCATCAAAAATATGAAAAGGCGATTGAATTATATACGCAGTTTTTAGATGGAAAAGAAGGCTGGGTAGAAGATTGTATACATGCGTGTGGAAAATTATCAGATTGCTTTACGCAGTTTCAAAAGTGGGAAGAAGCACTGCAAGCATGTTTCTGTTCTTTTCAATATGACATCCCAAGAGGAGAAATTTGTTGTCGTATAGGTCACATATTTATGGAGAAAAGTGATTATAAACATGCAGCCTTTTGGTACGAGATGGCAATCAATGTTCCGTTTCAAAATTCTACCAGATTTATAGATTATGCTTCTTATACATGGATTCCAAATTTGCAGCTATGCGTTTGCTATAGTAGATTAGGGGATAATGAGAAAGCGAATTATCATAATGAACAAGCAGCTAAGTATGTTCCAAAACACGTATCAGTTCTATATAACAGAGAATATTTTCGTAATGTATTGAGCGAAGATATAAAAAAATAACTTGCTTTACAAGTCAGTTTATAATGAGATATGATACATGAATTTCTCTTTTAAATAAAACGCAAGGCCATCTCTATGGGAGATGGCCTTGTATTTAGGCGATTTGTGCCAATGTTAAAGTAGCAGATCGAACATCCACAGTACCTACTATATTTGTTGGAATAAGTTGTATTAAGTCTCCCTTGTTTAAGTTGATAAGAATGACACTACTTGTTACTACAACTAACCCTGTTCCACCAAAGTCTGCGCGTACAGCCGTTCCAGAGCTAGGAATAGTGTTAGAGACGTTGTTTAATGTTAAGAAAAATATCACAGATTCACGGTCAACAGGTGGAATTGATATATTATCTAAAGAAACTGTTAATGTATAGCTAAGCTGATATATTCCGGTCTTTTTGACGCGAAGTCCAGAACCAGTACTTTCTACATCAAGAAGAACTGGAATGGATACGCTTGGATTTGGGTTATTATTTGGTAAAAGAAGTGCTTCGTTTTCAGAAACATTATCTTGAGTGGTTGTATTGAAGGCAATTCCAAAAGCAGGGAATTCTTTTATTGGAAGGGCAAAGAAATTATAGCATGAATCCATATTTTCACTCCTTTGTACATTCTCATTCTATTTAATGAAAAAAATAAGTAAAATGTTATAGACAGGTTACTAATTTTACTGAAAATAAGGAATATGCCTAATAATAGGCGTGTATGGAACCTTTATCTGAAATCACGTTCGATTTCTTCCCATGTCATATGAGTACGTATAATATCATCCTCTACTAGCTTACTTCCCATTTGAACTTCAATGAATTCTAAGTCAGTAATAGCACGTGCTCCATGCATTGTTCCCGCCGGAATGTAAATAACATCTCCGGGTTTTATCATTTTGAACTTTTCGTCTATAATAAGTTCGCCTTCTCCTGCAATAATTGTCCAAACTTCTTCGCGCTTAAAATGCATTTGATAACTGAGATTTTTTCCAGATAAAATTTTTAATCGTTTGGTTAAAAATTCATTCCCATCTTTGAGTTTTGCGTAATCTAGAACACGGTAGTTTCCCCAGCGCTTTTCCTCATACATAGGTCTTGGATTTTCATGATTTATAAGTTCTTTAATTTTTCCACTTTCCTGTTTATCAGCTACCAAAATACCTTCAGGACTTGCTATTACAATGCTATTGCAAATATTTGCTACAACAAGAGGAAGATTTAGTTCATTGATGATATGAGTATTAAGGGTATTTTTACTTAAAATCCTATTTCCGATAATTTGTGTATCCATAATCTCTGTAAGAGTACTCCAAGTTCCTAAGTCACGCCATGTTCCCTCATAGGGCATTACCACAATATCATCGCATTTTTCTACAACTTCATAGTCAAAGCTTCTTTGGGGAAGGGTGGAATATTGTTGCATAAGTTCTTCATACTGAACGGGTATTTTCATAGAAGTTAGGTGTTGAATTAAAAAACCTAATTTAAAGGCGAATACGCCGCAATTCCAAAGAGCTTCTTGTTGAATAAGTTCCTTTGCCTTGCTTTGTAGTGGTTTTTCAATAAACCGGTTAACTTTCATATATGGAGGTATTTGTGCTGATGAAGAATGGCTAGGGGGAGTCGTAATATAACCATACTGTTCAGAAGGATGTGAAGGTCGAACGCCCATAAGTGCAAGTGATGCGTTTGAGTCTGTCAAAATTTGCTCAAGTTTCAGTAAGGATTCAAAGAAAGAATTTTCTACATACGCATCAACAGGCATGATGCAAATAGTCTCATTACCATCAACATTTAGGACGGAGTGGAGATAGACTGATGCTAGAGCAATAGCGGGGAAGGTATCTCGTCGATCTGGTTCGACGATAAGAGGAAGTTGATTGTCAATCTGATTTTGAATAATATCAGTTTGTGATTTGCAAGTCGCTATATAAGTAGAGTTTGTTAGACCGATAGATTGAACTTGTCCTACAATTCTTTGAATCATGGACTCCTGAACACCATGGTCGTTACGAAGTATTTTTAAAAATTGTTTGGATCTAGAGTTATTTGATAGTGGCCATAAACGTTTTCCTGATCCTCCAGATAGTAAAATAAGTTTCATATTATCCCAACTTTCTAGTGATATTAAATCTCGATGTTATGGGGTGTAGCAAGTAAAGTAAGTAGGGATTTTTATGCCTATTCGATTTTTTTAGTACTCGCTCATCTTAAAAGATGAATTTTTCTTTGTAATAGTATAATCTTACTTCCAATTATATTTTTCTATTTATAAAACTCATCTTTGAAAATTTGTATTGTTCATATTTCTTTTCCTATGTTAATTCATTGTCAAAGCAGTTCTTCATACTTAAGGATTAAACATTGTTTTGAAAAATTGAGCTTTACATTCCCTGTACTTACTATTTAAGTTTACAAAATATAAAAATTTAACTTAATAAAATTATATGTCGCTTGTAGTTAATAGGTGATAATTTGTCCATAAAATAGTCATATTATCCTCCATCTTAAGAAGGGAAAAAGATAGGATGGGAATAAATGCGGGCATGTTGATGGTTAGTTTAACTAATCATCAAGGGGGAAAACCCCCATTGATGGAAGTTGTACTTTATCTATGTTTATTCGACAAAGTACATGTATAACGTTTTCGCTCTATTGTTAGTTTTATTCAAATTTCATTATATTGCTATTTATTCTTACAGAGAATTTATTTGAATTATTCAAGATGAAATTTTAAGTTGTGGTTAAATTAGGTTAATTTTTCAACAATAAGGTTTGGTATTTCACATGTATGGGTTCCATTCCATAATAACCGTATTTCTTTTAGGAGATCTGCATTTTCTGGTGATATTTGTAAGGTTAAGTTTATGAAATTTTTTCCGGCCTTTACTTTAGAAATATCCTGTGAAGTTAATATAGTAAACTGTGGACTCCATACTCCTATTGCAAAAGTGCCAATGGCTGAATTGTAATTTGTAGAGGAATTTAGTTCAAAAGAGAATAGATATTCACCTGGATGCATTTTTCCAATATATTGCCCAATAAACATTCCTGGAGAATCGATTCCTTGTTCCACTCTGCGAGTTATAAATTGTCTTGTGTGGTCGTATACTAATTTTCCTGTAAACGAATTGATTTTTTCTGTACTGAAGGTAATTCGTTGTCCTGAAGCTATAGGTAAGTCTGTTTGAATGGAGTTGTCGCGAAAACAATCCTCCTGAGTCAGGTTTAAAGAAATCTCATGATTGTACTGTTGTTTTCTGTGAGTTACAAGATATGGCTGAATGTTTTTAAAGAAGTTTTGGGCTCTTACTAAAGCTTCTTCTCTTTTGAATATATTTCCTAGTATATTAGATTGATTATCAGCGAGTTTCTCTAATTCGGTAAAGTTATTCATTGTTTTAAGAACGAATTCTTTCATCTCTTCTGTGTCAGAACACATACCTATTGTTTTAAGAACGGAATTGCTTACACCGTTGTCCCTTGCTTCTTGAGCAAGACCAGACTTTTCTAAAAATACTGTAGGAACTCCCATACTTAAAGCTTCAATAGGAGTATAATGTACGTGATAGTTAGAACCGAGACCAAAGTAAACAAACATTCTACTTTCAGTTATCTTTGAATAAAAAAGATCATCTTCTGTATGGCCGATTACTTTCTCCGAAATATCTTTGACTATATTTCTTGAGTTTTTCCCTAAGACAACAAAAGGAATATTTGAAAATTTTTCATTAAAATCTTTGAATATCTTATTGGCTGCTGGATTGCCGTCCAAATATGAGATTGTAGTACTAATAAAAGGTTTAGAGTTTCTTCCTTTCCATTTGAATCCTAGCCTTTCGCTAGAAACAAATGCGTTTAGATAAAACTTATTTTTAGTAATTCTAGGATCTTCAGGAACGTCCAAGCTCTTTAGTATTGGGCACCATACATATTTATCTGTTTCTGTTATCTTATCTATATTAATGTTTAATCTAGCCATTTCGTTTGTATAGGTAGTATAATCACCGTGACCAAATACTCTAAATATGATATATCCTTGATACCATTTTGTAATGTTTTCTAAAATATCTGGGTAGTTTGAAATAAACATTACATCTATCCATTGATTAATAAGTTTAGTTTCATCGAGAGTTAATTTTCCTTTTTTTTCAAGTATGTTAATTCTTCTAATTTTTTCAACGATATTGGTAGGTAAGGTACAAGATTTTCGCCAATGAGGATACAATCTGTCACTTTCATTGTCATAATTACTATCATACTTCAACCAAAAGGGGTCTCCTAAGCATGGGATTACCTCTGATCCTGCCTCAATTAACAATGGGACTTCTTCGTATCTCAAAGTTTGATGAGTACATAACCAATACACTC
Source organism: Bacillus pseudomycoides (assembly GCF_002551005.1). Taxonomy (GTDB): domain Bacteria; phylum Bacillota; class Bacilli; order Bacillales; family Bacillaceae_G; genus Bacillus_A; species Bacillus_A pseudomycoides_C. Next base: position 378,425 of record NZ_NVOY01000004.1, on the reverse strand, counting down.
TAGGGGAAAGCATATAAACAAGCACCACCTTAAAGATATTTGTTATTATTAGATTCCTTGTGTTTCCGTAATATATCTTCAGGAAATTAATTTCCTGTTGAAAAGGAAATCTATCCTTATATAAATATATTTAATATGGAAAAATAAAATAAATGTTTTTGCTTTCTTATTTTTGCTTCCAATTGATAACTAAGTCGGTTACTAGTGTATAATATTCTTGTGCAATATCAGTCCAGTTTCTTTTAAGTATATGTTGGATTGCATTTTTTTGTTGTTCCAGTAAATTGTCATTGTGTTGCCAAAGTTGATGGATTGCGAGTGTAATTTCATCTGTAGAGTATGGATTAAACGTTATAAACTTTTCGATATCTGTTATAACCTCTTTAACAACTTCAATTCTACTCACTGCTACAGGAGTATCCATAATTAAAGACTCTAATAGTTGAAAAGGACAACTCCCTTCAAAAAGCGTTGGAACAATGGTTCCTATCGCATATTTATATAGAAGTGGAATATCATTTGGTTCAATCCTACCTAAAAAAATGACACTATCTTGTATATTTACATTATTACAATCGTTAAGTAGCGTTATAATTTCTTTCTCTTTAGGACCATAGCGAAAGTGATCAGTCAGAACTAGACTAAGGTTGGACGAAGAACCTTCAGAGGTTTGTCGGAATTTTAAAAAAGATTCGATAAGTCGATCATGATTTTTATGTAGACGAATAACGGAAGGGTAAACAATATAGTTGTTATATAAATTATATTTATCCCTAAATAAAACTTCATTATATGAATCTATGACATTGTATTCCTCAACGGGAGGTGCCAATCTAATGACATGGGTTTTTTCCTCAAGCAACTTCAAGAAATTCAATCCTTCATGATTTCTCGTGAAGTTAGAGTTAAAAACCACCTTTTTTGCTTTTCTAGTCACCTTTTTCACAACATTTGTAAATCTATCGTAGAAATCTGGCTGCCTTATATATATATCTTCAAAATGCATGTAAACTAAATCATGTAAACAAACGATAAAAGGTTTCTTTAATTTTAGTGCCAAATCCATACCTATATAAGGAACGATCCAAATATCGACGTCGGTATTTTCATTTACCCATTCTACAGTTTCAAACTTTTGGACAGATAATCTGTTAGGAAAAGATAATAAGGTCTTTTTGAATCCATTGTTAATATCCTCATAATTTTCTGTAGTAGTTACAACAGTTATGGTTACATTTTTGTCATGACAAAGTAAACCTTCTATTAATCGGATAATAAATCGTCCGATACCTTCTCCATCAAAATGTTTACCTACTTTCACTGAATATCCAAGAAAAAAACCAACTTTTACAGAAGGGATGTGGGAAGGTTGTTGAGTGTTTGGGTATATTAAAGTGTTGGACGTTACAATATCAGATTCTAAAAGCAGACGGCACTCTTTAGATAATAGAAAGTTTACCATTAAATTTTTTCTTTGAAAGCCAGAAACTAAGTTATTCACATGAATTTGAATCTCCTTTACATCTGGGGATCGATTTAGGAGTTGTTCGTATAGTGAATAGATAAATTCCATATCATCCAAATTGTAAAACCTATAAATTAAATCGGAAATTAACCCTAGTTTCGTTGTATCTGTTTTTTCTAATTGAGTGGGTTGTGTATATAGATTAAATGCTTCTTTTGTTAGCATGATTTCTTTAATGATTTCTATTCGTTGTGTGTGGATTAGTTTTTTTCTATAGTAATTTAGCTCCTCATGCTGGGGCTCCCTATGTAAAATTTGACTAAACAGTTCATGAATAAACGCCTCTTCTGGTAATCTAACTGCTTTTCGTAAAATATTAATAATGGTATCTGAAGGTGAGATAGGATTATTCATCGTAGTACACTCCTTTATGATTTAAAAATTGAGTGATAAATAAAGAATAATCTTTTATTATTTAAACGAGTTATCATTTTTAGTAGAAATCTATAATTCATATTTCTTATAGATAGAAAAGAGATCTTGCCTTATATTATCAATAAATAGGAATAGAAGATTTATTATTTTAAATGTATTTAGTTATTATTGATCACGAAGATAAATACAGTCTAATAGTTAGATAATAATTATTTGATTTGTAGGTACAGTGTATTTGTAATTGTGAATATCTAGTAACGAGAATTATTAAGATTTTTGTAAGATATAGCAGAATATAAAAGATATATTGTTTAATTATATGTTTTTTATTACCATCAACCTTTACTTAATTACTAGAATGCATCAGAGGATTTTTTGTTTGATAGTTACACTTGACGTTTTATTATATTCTTCTACAGCATTATTATGCTTTTTTTTGAATGCACAAATTTCACCTTTTGGATAGTACTTATAGAAAGTTATGAGGCATATACTGAAAAAAATTAAACGTAAGGAGATGACTTTTAGATGAATGAAGGACAGTCTAGCAAGAAAAGAAGTCCTTTATTATTATTTCTTCATATCCCTAAAGCTGGGGGAACTACATTGACAGATTTGATTTGTAGACAATATCCAAATAATATACATTATGATGTGAATATACATGGAATACTTCCTCAAGGGGTACTTTCTTATAAAGAGCAATTAACAACTGCTGACACTTTATGTGGCCATTTCTTGTTTGGTATTCATCGTTACCTTTCTAGGCCCTTTACCTATATTACAATGTTGAGACATCCGGTTGAACAAGTAATCTCATGGTTTTATTTTGCTCATAAGAACTCAAACCAGTACAAAGAACTGTTTTTTGAAGAGACGATTGATGAGTATGTAAGCAATCCAAAATTTAATTATTCTACAGTAAATCTTCAAACTCGCTGTATTACAGGTAATGATGTTGCTGATTTGCAGGTGGCGAAAGAACATATTGAAAAATATTTTTCTGTGGTAGGGATTATTGAGTTATTTCCTGAATCTTTGTATATTATGAAAAAAGAATTCGGATGGAGGAATATTAATTATAAAAAGTTAAATGTTAATACAGAAAGACCTTTAAAAGAAGAAATTCCGCAGAAAGTGATTGATAAGATACTGGAAAAAAACGAGGTGGATTTGCAGTTATATGATTATGCTAGAAAAAAAATAGAAAATAGGATTGCTTCTCTGGATGCTAACTCAATTAAAGAATTACGTTTGTTTAAAAAGAAGCATTAGCTTATGCTTTTACCTTTCGATTATAAAAATAGATATGCTTCCTCCTGTGCAGGCAGTCTGTAAGAGATTAGATTGTCGATACATAGAAGGAGGCATTTTTATAATAAAAAGAGTATAAAGTGAAATTTTCAGCAGTGGGAGTCTTATTCAGGTTCTGGGAAATTTTATTATAAAGAGTAGTGAACAAATGAAAGGTTACGTACAAATAGTTTTAGTAGCAATGTCATAATATTCCTTTGCAACATCGGCCCACCTTCGATTTAAGGCGGTGCTGAGAGCAGATTTTTGCTGGTTTAACATTTGTTTTCCGTTTTTGCTTAACTCATATATTGCTTTTGATATTTCTTCGACTGAGTATGGATTAAATGAGAAAAAGGCAGTCATATTTGTAATTACTTCACTTGTAACTTCTATTTGGCTAGCAGCAACCGGGGTATCCAGTATAAGTGACTCGAGAATAGGGAAAGGACAACTTCCTTCAAAAAATGTGGGAACGATTGTCCCCAAAGCATATTTGTATAAGGATGGTACATTGTCTGACGGAATCCTATTAAGAAAGACAATACTGTTTTTTATTTGTTCATTAGTACAATGTAGATAAACATCTGGAAGATGGATTGGTCTCTTACGGTAGTGGTCTGTAAACACTAATTTTAAATTGGAAGGTGGCTCCTCAAGGGATTGCTTGAATGTCATAAATGCCTCAATAAGAAGAGAATGATTTTTATGCGGACGAATAACCGATGGATAGACGATGTAATCATCATATAATTTGTATTTAGTTCTAAATGAGCTTTCATCATGTATATGATACGCAGTGTATTCCTCTACAGGAGCTGTCAATCTAACAACATGAGTTTTTTCAATAGGTAGCTTTAAAAATTGTAACCCTTCATGGTTTCTTGTAAAGTTAGAAGAGAATATGATGGCAGAAGCTTTATCGACTAATCTGTGGATAAAACGATCAAGACGGTAACAAAACTCAGCTGTACTTTCCTGATAATATAAATCCTTAAAGTGTAAGTGAACTAAGTCGTGTAAACAAAGGATAATAGGCTTATCTAAATACATAGCTAATTCTAAGCCGATATATGGGATAATCCATACATCTACTGGTAATTCAGTATTAATGGATTCCATACTGTTAGATGCATAAAAGATAAGTCGCTCAGGGTATAAAAGCACGAGTTGTGAAAATAGGTTACGAAGACTACGAAGATTTATGTCATTTGTTACAACATAAATTTTTATGGTTGGATCATACTTAAATAGTCCCTCTGCTAATCTTGTACTAAATCGACCAATTCCTTCCCCTTCTAAATTGGTGGGATAAGCCAGTCCTAGGAAAATGCCGATATTTTTTATACTTTTGTTTTGATTTTGTTCTCTATTTTTTATATGCAAGTTATTGATAAAATTAGCGTCGATTAGTATTTTTTGAAATTCATTTGTTGTTAGTATTTTCTTTATTATCTTGATTCTTGATTGTTTTGTTTTTAAGCAAACTGATAACTGTTGGACTTCTGTTTTTATTGGGTTACGAGCTAAAAATTCATTGTATAAAGCATGGATAAAGTGTAATGCATTTGATAGAAAAAATGAATGAATTAAGCTACTTATCGTTTTGGAAGCATTAGGAGGGAGAGAGGGAGGGACTTTTTGGCTGTATAAGCCTATCGCCTCTCTGCTTGTCAGGATTGCAATTAAAATTTGTTTTTTGGCTACACCTTTCGCAAGTGCAGTAAAAAAATGAAAGAAACCTTTTTCGTCAGGTTCACGATGCAGTATTTGTCTATATAATTCCCATACAAAATCTTCATGATTAAGGGTCCATATTTGATGCAATAATTTAATAATATTTTTAATATCCGTTTGATTAAGCATATTGTTAAACTCATTGTTTCTATTTCTTAATCTTACTATGTCCATCGTTCCCATCTCTTTTCATCGTGGTGTATTTATATGAAAGATAGCTGTAGCAAGGAGGTATTTCTATAGCTATTAATAGGATATGTTGTTTTTAAACAAAGGCTCATTATAAGTTTAAGAGAGGGGCATATATCATTTTTTCACGCTTACCTCGTTTAATGCTTCTTTTATTTTTAAACTAATATATCGAATGTCATCATCTGTCAGGCTTCCGTAACTTGGAACATTAATACCCTGAGCAGAAATACGATTTATTATAGGGAATTCTAATGTTTCCTGTAAATTTTGATAAGGAGGCAATGCATGCATAGGATAGAAAAAAGGTCTAGTTTCAATCCCTTTATCTTTTAAGCGATCCATTAACAAATTCCGTTCGTTTTCAGTAAAATCTTTACATATTATGCTGAACATCCAGTATACATTTTTAGCCCATTCTTTTTCGATAGGTAATATGAGACGTTGATCATCTTTTAGATTTTGTATATATTGATTAGAAATTCTAATTCGTTGTTGAATATGCCAGTCAATGTTCTCGAGTTGTGCGCAGCCGATTGCTGCCTGAATGTTGGTCATGCGATAGTTATATCCTATAACTGGAAACCAATATTTACGTTTTAAGTCTATTCCTTGTGACTTTAGAATTCGAATCTTTTCAGCTATGTGGTCATCATTAGTAGTAATCATTCCACCTTCACCGGTTGTAATAATTTTATTGCCAAACAAACTAAAAGTAGCACAATCACCAATTGCTCCTGTCATTTTTCCTTTATATTGCGCTCCTACAGCCTGAGCAGCATCTTCTATAACAAATAAATTATATTTCCTTGCCAATTCTTTAATAGGGTCCATATCAGCTGGATGACCATAGATGTGAACGGGAATAATTCCTTTTGTATGCGGTGTGATTTTTTCTTCTATTTTCGCAGGATCAATATTCCATGTTGTTGAATCAGAATCAATAAATATAGGAGTTCCGCCACAATAGACGACTGCATTTGCTGTTGCAACGAATGTAAAAGTCGGAATAATCACTTCATCACCTGCTTTAATGCTATATGCTAAAAGAGTAAGATGTAAAGCGGTGGTTCCGTTACTACAAGAAATAGCATGTTTCACGCCGCAATACTGTGCAAATTGTTCTTCAAACTTTTGAATATATGACCCGTTTGAAGATATCCAATTAGAATCGAGGCAGTCTATGACATATTGTTTTTCATTTCCATTTAATATAGGACTAGCGATAGGATAAAATTTTGTCATCAAAATGTCCTCCCTATATAAAAATAAAGTTAAAGTACAAGTCAAGAGGGATAGGTAATATAAAAAGGTTATAAAATCAAATCTCATAATCCTTTTCTTTACTGTTGTTGTCGTTCTAAATCACTATCGACCATCATTGTAATTAGTTCTTTAAAATTCACTTCTGGTTTCCAGCCTAATGTTTTTTTCGCTTTTGCTGGATTTCCTAATAGAAGATCTACTTCAGCGGGTCTCATAAACTTTGAATCTTGAATGACATAATCTTCCCAGTTTAATCCGACGTAATTAAAGGCAGTCTCAACTAATTCTTGGACAGTATGAGTTTCCCCAGTAGCGATAACATAGTCATCTGCATTATCTTGTTGAAGCATGAGCCACATCGCCTTAACGTAATCTCCTGCATAGCCCCAATCCCGCTTCGCATCTAAGTTGCCTAAATGGAGTTTATCTTGCAGTCCCAATTTAATTTTAGCAACGCCATCTGTTACTTTTCTTGTAACGAACTCTAAACCGCGGCGAGGAGATTCATGATTAAATAAAATTCCTGAACATGCGAAACTATCATAGCTTTCTCGATAGTTCACAGTAATCCAATGTCCGTATACTTTAGCCACTCCATAAGGGCTTCTTGGATAAAATGGAGTTGTTTCTTTCTGGGGAGTTTCCACTACTTTTCCGAACATTTCACTACTAGATGCTTGATAAAATTTAGCATCTGGTTTGGTAAGCCGAATCGCTTCAAGCATATTTGTAACTCCAAGGGCAGTTATTTCCCCTGTATAAATGGGTTGAAGCCAAGAGGTTGCGACAAAAGATTGGGCTGCCAAATTATATATTTCATCTGGATTAGAAACTTTAATAGCTTGAATTAAGGAAGCTAAATCACGTAAATCTCCTGAAAGAAATTCAATCTCGTCTTTTAGATGTTTAATGTTTTCATCGTTTTCTGTGGCAGTTCGTCTTTTTAATCCATAAACTTTATAGCCTTTATTTAACAATAATTCTGCTAAATAAGAACCGTCCTGACCTGTAATTCCAGTAATGAATGCTTGTTTCATATTTTCACCCCATGCTGTATATAATCAAAACTTTTATCTCCTTTAATCATATGTTTCATATACCTTGACTGCTACTGAAAAACCGTTTATTTTCATCATTACATGAATAGGATAGGGAGTATGGAAGAACTCAGTAAAATAGAGAGGTGAAACAATTTTACAATTATTGTTTCGTCTCTCTAGAATAATGAATAGATGATTTATACATTAAATAAATCTTAATTCTGTCAATCGTTTTTCAATCATGTTTCCAATCACATTTGGTGAAAAATCGGTCATTATGGTCTCTTGTCCTTTCCTTGCGATAAGATTACACTGTGTTTGATCGGAGATAAGTTGGCGCATAAAATAAGCAGCATGCTCAATATCTGGCTCAGCCCATATTTGATAATGTTTGTAAGGACCGTAATTTCGTTTTATTGGAACGAGGGTATAATTGACAGGATAAGAATTATCTGTGTTCATAAAATCAGTATTACCAGACCAATTTGTACCAATGACTGGTTTTCCTAAATACATTGCTTCTGCTAGTACAAGTCCAAATCCTTCAGAACGGTGTAAAGAGACAACACAGTCAACCGATTGAATTAAGGCGTTTACTTCTCCTCGATTTAATGATTGATTAATAAGATAAATATTACGATTATCTTGAATTAGATGATGAATCTGTTTTACTTCTGCAAGATTATAATTTGAATTATTGATTTTTAAAACAAGCCCAACGGAAGGATCATCCTTAGAAAATGCTTTTTGAAATGCTTGAATAGACGCAACTGGATTTTTACGTTGTTGTATACTTCTAGGATCATACATGGAAAGAAATAAAAAGCGATCTGTCGGTAAATGAAAGTATTCACGACTTATACCTTCAGGGCATTCTACTTGGATGCAATGCGGGATACGAATTACAGGAAGGTTTGTATTTTTAGATACAGCTTCTAGTACAAAAGATGAGGGAACCCATACTTCATCGACAAGTTTGAAGCTGGTATACCACTCCCTAGGAAGTTCCGGAAGCTCCCAATGCCAATAACCAATATTGTAGCGACCGTTAAAAAATTGATGTCCAAGCTGCTTATGAGCGGTTGGAAATACATCTGGATTTATATGGAAGATATTCACATCGTGGATAGGAGCGGTTATTTCTTTATGTTTCCAAGAGAAATCTAATGATTTTACATGTGGAAGCGAATAGTTAATAATGTCAAATGGAATATTTGTACTTTGAATGGACTTTGCTGCTAGGCGGCAAGATTCTCCTAGTCCAAATTCGGCACGTGCATATCCTACTAAATTAATGCCTTTTTTTAATGGCGTTGCTTCAGTCTTTTGCATTGCTTCGCTTCATTCCTTTCATCAACACCTCCGCCACTTCAGGACGAGTAAACTCAGACGGCAAAATTTGTCCGCTGCGAAGTATTTCTCTAACTTGAGTACCACTTAAAATAACACGATCGGTATTAGAATGTGGGCATGTTTTTACAGAAGCCATGTTCATACACTTTTTACAATAAAAACTATGTTCGAAAAATAGTGGTTGAATTCCAATTGCACTGGGATCAAAATTACGAAAGATTTTTTGGGCATCGTACGTTCCGTAATAATTTCCTACTCCTGCATGATCGCGACCGACAATGAAGTGTGTACAACCGTAATTTTTTCTTACAAGCGCATGCATAACTGCTTCACGAGGACCTGCGTAACGCATAGCGGCAGGGTAGATAACAAGGCGAGTACGATCAGTTGGATAATAGTTCTTCAGTAATACTTTATAGCTTTCCATTCGAATATCCGCAGGGATGTCATCTTCTTTTGTTTCTCCAACAAGTGGATTTAATAATAATCCGTCAACGATTTCAAGTGCTGTTTTTTGTAAGTATTCATGTGCACGATGTACAGGATTGCGTGTTTGAAACCCTACGATAGTTTTCCAATCTAAATCGTAAAACATATTTCTTGTTTCTTTTGGATCCATATAAAAATCTTGAAAACTTTTGTGTGAAGGTTTGTTTAACAAAGAAATAGGTCCGGCTATATATATATCACCTTGTTCATATAATTTTTTTACACCTGGATGAGCGACTTCTGTTGTACCAAATACGAGCTGTGCTTCTTTTTGTTTATCGTAATGAAAGATATCTGTTATTTGTATAAATGCATAAGGAATTTTATCTTCTCCGTAAAGGGTCACTTTAGTTCCAATACGTAAATCTTTTGCTTCCTCTTGTGTGATAGGTAAAGTGATAGGAATCGTCCATGGCAGTCCATTTTTTAAATGCATAGTCATTAAGACGCTTTCATAATCATTTCTATCCATAAAACCGATGAGCGGACTAAAGCCACCGTTTGCGATTAATTCAATGTCAGAAATACTCCAAGCAGAGATAGTTAGAGAGGGGAGTTCGTTTACCTTTTTTAAATATTCTTCACGCTCTGCTCCTTGTAATTCACGGTTAATTAGTATACCTCCATGAGGCAAAATTGTGTCTGTTGGACAGTCCATCATAATCCTCCTTAAATTGATAAGTAGTGATGTTTTTTGAGAAAATCTATGACTTGTATAGCGCATGCTTCAGCTGAACAATGATTAGAATCAAGAGTAATTTCTGGATTAACTGGTTTTTCATAAGGGGAGGAAATTCCGGTAAATTCGATAATCTCTCCATTTCTAGCCTTTTTATATAAACCTTTTGGATCTCTGTTTTCGCAATTTTCTAGAGAGCAGTCGATATAAACTTCAATAAACTCGTCAGGATGTACATTATTTCTAACCGCTTCACGATCGTTGCGGTACGGTGAAATGAATGTTGCCAACACGATAACTCCGCAGTCTACAAACAATTTTGACACCTCACCTACGCGGCGGATATTCTCTTTACGCTCTGCTGCTGAAAAACTAAGATCTTGATTTAATCCTTTTCGAAGATTATCTCCATCAAGAATATAAGTGGAGGTCCCTAATTGATGTAGCTTGTTTTCAACAATATTGGCAATTGTGGATTTTCCAGATCCTGATAAACCTGTAAACCAAACAATACAGCTTTTATGTTTATGCAAATTTTGTCTATCCTTTTTTGTAATTGAAAAGTGATGATAATATACATTTGTTTGTTTTTCCAAAAAAATTTCTCCTTTCATATAAAGTAAAAAAGGGCTTAGTAATCAAGAACGTCTATTTCAATACAAAATTAGTTTGTGTTTGCTTTGTTTACGTATAAAATGGCCAAAAGTATGGGATGAGTAGGACAGAAATAATCATGAAAAGGAAGCCAAGCGGGAGACCTATTTTAAGAAAATCTACAAATTTATAGCCACCTGCTTGATAAACGATTAAATTTGCTTGATATCCTGTAGGTGTAGCAAAACTAGCAGAGGCAGCAATCGCAATAGCTATAATAAAAGGTTCGGGATTTAAAGACAGTTGTGTAGCAATGGAATAAGCGATAGGGAAAATGAAGGCAGCTGCCGCCGTGTTTGATAAAAATTCGGTACTAATCCATGTAAGTAAATAAATGATAGCAAGTATTGCTGTTGGACTAAATGTTGTGGTTTCGCCTACGAGTGTGTTAGCGAGGTAATTAGCAATTCCTGTTTTCTCCAAAGCGCTTGCCATTCCAAGAGAGGATCCAATCATGATAAGTAAGCGTAAATCTACATATTTTCTTGCTTCTTGTACTGAAATGGACTTTGTAATGAATAATAAGATAACACTTAAAAAAGAAGCAGTTAAAATCGGTAGAACCCCTATTCCTGCACATAATATCATAAGAAGGAAGATAAGAAGAGGAATAAAGGAGGTCATCTTTTGTTTTCTAGAAGGATTTTTAGGAGAACCAGTTTCATGGGAAAGAAAGTAAAAATCATTAGAGTATTGGTTTTCTATGAAAAATTTGTTTTCTGATAAAATATATAAAATATCTCCTGTTTTTAACCGAATAGCCCCTATTTTCGAGAGAATTCTTTTACCGTTCCGAAAAACAGCAATTACAACAGCGTTGTATTTTGAGCGAAACTGAATTTCTTTGACGGTTCGATTGGATAAACAAGATTGTTTGGATATTACTATTTCTGAAAGAGTGATGTCATTATTGGAGGAGTTTTCGAGACTTATTCTAGAACTGAGGTGTAATGTAAAACCCTCAACCTTTTCCAAGTTGGAAATAGTAGAAATGTCTCCTGTAAATAACAAGCAGTCATTTTTATTTAGTATATAATCGCTAGAAATTGGGAGTATTATGTCTTCGTTTCTCATAACCCCAATTAAATATAAGCCTATAAGGTTACGTAAATTCGCTTGTTTTATTGTTTTTCCTATAAGTGGGCAATTTGATTCAACTTGAACTTCTGCTAAAAATGCACTTTTATTCTCTTCATCTATTTCGCTTCCTTTTTTGTATTCAGGAAGGAGTTTGCTTCCTATAAATACGATGAATAGAATACCGATTATGGTACATGGGATACCGATGATTCCTAATTCGAACATAGAAAGTCCATGATTACCTTGTTTTTTTAGTAATGAGTTTACAACAATATTTGTAGATGTACCGAGCAATGTACACATCCCGCCCATACTAGCTGCATATGCTAAGGGAATTAACAGTTTAGAAGGAGCTAGGCCGATTTTTTGCGCCCAATTTTTTATTATTGGTGTAAGAATTACTATAATCGGTGTATTGTTAATAAATGCGGAGAGACTAGCTACAGGTATCATCAACTTAAGAATTGCTTTTTTATGACTTCTCTCATGACCGATTATTAACCGTGGAATTTGTTTGATGGAATCGTTCTTATTAACGGCAGAAGCTATAATTAATAAGGCTCCAATTGTTAATGTTCCTTCATTTGAGAATCCATCTAAAGCCTCAGAGGGAGCTAGAACTCCAAACATCATTAAAGAAACTAGTCCGCTGAACATAACGATATCAGCTGGAAACTTTTCGCACATTAAAACTATAAATGTAATAAAAATAATGAGGAGTGTAATTATACCGTGAATGGTCATATGATTCACCTATTCATAAGTTGTTTTAACTGAGGAATATTGAACATGTAAAAGATATAACAATAACATCTTGGCTAAATCACTTAAAGGAGAGTAGCTTAGAGTAGTGCCTTAATACTTTATCGTACCTTTACTTTCGTTATAGAATACGTAGATGAAAAAAACGTAACTATATCCCAATGTTTTATTTACATAAAACAGTCATTATCTTTATATGTTATTTTTGGTGAATTGACACTGTTTTTGCGAACTTATATATTTGTAAGCTAGATTTGTAGGAACAGACTTAGTATTTCTTATTAAATATGAAGGAGTTGAATTTAATTGAGGAGTTTTTGAAAACTTATTTCAATGATAATTTTGTATAAATTATATCAATACTTGAAAATGGTGAGCATACATCCTTAAAATTCATTTTTTAGTTCTTCTTTTTTGAAATTCCACATAGCTATTGCTGAAAAGATTTTATTCTTACGTCAAAACATTAGAAAAACTGTGGGAATTTATATAAGTATGTAGTCTGCTGGAACGTAACAAATAGTATGGCGATTAAAAGGTGACAAGCAGTGTAAAGTATCTGTCAGTTCTATTTAATTAAGAATATTTTTGATTGAGTGAACACATGAATACATTATGAGTAAAACGATTGACTGTAGAGGGGGGGGATGATTTTTGAATCCAAAAGTGTCAATTATTCTTACTAGTTATAATAAACCTGCATTAGTGGGGAAAGCGATTGAAAGTGTGTTAAGACAAACTTTAGATGAATGGGAACTTTTTATAATGGATGATCATTCGAATGAAGAAACAGTAAATGTTATTAAACAATATTTAGATGACCCAAGAATCACTTATATAAATAGCTTCATAGAGGACGAGGAACGTTATAAAAAGACGAGGTATGCCGTACTTATCAATAAAGCTATTCCGTTAACAAAAGGAACATACATTTCTTATTTAACAGACGACACCATCTATGTTCCGAAGAGGTTAGAAGAAATGGTATCTTTTTTTAACATAAATGCCAAGATAGATATTATTTATTCTTCTCAACAAGTGAAATTTGTAAACAACCAATTGAAGCTTCTTTCCGAAAGCGTAAGCAGAGCTCAGCGTGTACTATATCAAGCAGCTAACGTTGTTGATCACTGTTCAGTTATGCATACGCGTGCAATTTTAGAGAAAGTTCGGGAGAAGTATGGGGGATACTGGGATGAAAGTCCTGTTCATTGGTATAATGGAGATGCGGCTTTCTGGGAGAGATTAAACACTTTTCAGCCATTCCATCCTATCGATATAGTGCTTGATATAACATACAAAACACCTTACTCTATTCAAAATTTATATAATAATTTACCTATAAAAATTCCGAATGGGACTTTGGTAAAAGGGGAGAATCCACAGGTTTTTTTGATTGATCAGCAGCAAAGGAGGCTCATTACAAATGAGATGTTTACGTATTTTAAGTATAACTTAAAGAAGATAGTTATGATACCTGATTCTTTTTTATATAGATACGTAGAAGGTCCCCCTATTGATAATCCAACTATTATTCCCAATTTACGTATTATTCAAAGTGAACAAAATAAATTTTTCTACCTCGAAAATAATACAAAACGACCGATAATGAATGTTTTAGCTTTTCGCAAATTTAAATTTTCTTTTTATGAAGTTATTAAAATAAACTCAACTTTACTAGAGCATATACCGCAAGGATTGCCAATCTATCCTATTGTATCGCAGAATACTTGCTTGCCGGAAAATAAGGTATTTATATATAATAATCAATGTTCCATTACAATGGATTGCAAGCTTCATCTGATTGATAAAAAAATATTGAAAAAGCTTAACCTTTTAAATGATTGCATATATGTTTCAAGAACTGAGATGGAGGGGTTTGAAAAGGGCGAATCCATTAGTTTGTATTTTAAAAGATTTCTTAAATAGCACCAGCAATTTTTCTTTTTATAAAATTGTTAATTCCTTCTCTTACTCTCAATTTTGATTTCGCAGTTGTACAATATCTTTAGCTTCTTACAACCACAGGATTTTTATCCCACATTAACGGGTAGTAAGGTTACCACCTCAAGATTCGGAGAAAAGCGAAGAAGATAAGTGGGGGCTAATTGCCCATAAAAGCCCGATTGGTTCAACTAACTATCAGTGGGGGATGAAGAACCCCCCACTGATAGAAGTTTCACTTTATAGAAAATGAAAAATCATCGGTAGTACAACCGATGATTTTTGTAATTTAGAAGCTAAATAAATTAGTTATACTATGGGCATGAATAACTATATGCATATAGAAGGACAGTTATAAAACCGTTTTTGAAGCAGTCTTAATTATGTTCCTAACTCGATGATCAAATGTATGTTGTTCTATCGCTATTTTACGACCTTTTTGGGCAATAGTCTTCCTTTGCTCTTCGTCATCCATATAGATACCTAATTTGTGTAAGCAATCCTCGTAATCTAGATAAGATATCATTTCTTCTTCGGTAAAGAAGAAGCGAAGATCGGGCTTTTCTTCTATTAGTTGAAAAGCCCCACAGGATGCAATATCAAATGTTCGGTTATTTATACTTTCACTAATAACTCCATGCGTATTTTGGTTAAGCCAAAAATTGTGAGCGCGATGAGTATTTAATACAATTTTCGCTCCATTATAATAATAAGAGATCTTTTGTGGTTCAATCCATGTATCTTTAATGATAACTCTCGGGTTGTCTCTCCATTTTTTTTGTAGTCTGTTATACCAACCTTTTCCGATGAGTGTGATTTGATATTTAGTATTTTCTAAAAGAAAATGAATAAAACTTACCCTTGTAGGATATGGATATCCTACAAGAAGTAAATCACTTTTGTGTATATTTTCAACAGGAAGGGGTTTGAAGATTGTTGCATTTGTTCCTAATGGCAAATGGAAGACATTTGGATGAATAGATTGATAGTGCTTGAGAGCACCATTATCAATGGTAAAAATATAATCAAACCTATGAATTATTTGAATAGTTTTATCAATATAAAAAGGATCCTCGGTCAGCCAGCACGCCAGTTTGATATCATTTTCTTTTAAATATTGAATAGCTGATAAGGAGAGGTGATCTCCTAATATTGTTAAAACTAGCTGTGGCTGAAAATTAGCAACAATCATTTTTAACTTCTCTATACTCTCTAATGGATGAAAGTGAAGCCATTCATAATCACTGTTACTTAGCCCAGCTTTTATACTTTGATCAAAATATTCGTAAATTCTTGGGTAGCTGGAAGAGATATATAATAATTTCACCATGCACCACCAATTAGAGTTTTGCTTCATAAAAATCTCTTGAGCAGTTATTACTGAAAAATTATATTAAAAACGATCTTCTTGTTCTCCAAAAACTAATGCTGAGGCTGTTGGACGATCCCCACCGCCTCCTGGAATTTCTGGACTGTATGAGACACTTTCAATATCATTACAGCCGATTTGCAGAATAATAGTAGAACTAGGAGTTGTCATGTCTTCCTCTAGTAATGTAACTACACAACTTTGTGGGTCAAAGAATTGAAACGTAGCAGGTCCATACATATGACCTGACTTACCTACAATTGTTACAACGATTCCTGGGGGTAATGTAGAGAATATAGAGCATGCGCTTCCATCGCATATTTGTGCCATAGGTAAATTTTTCCTCCTTTTAATTCATATAATATTTTAGGGTTCATGATGAAAGTTGTACAATTTTATTAATTGATAGGACAATAGTCTCTCTAAATAAGAAAACTCTTGGAAAGAGGACAGTTTCTATAAACTCTTTGAAATTATTGATGAAGCAATCTAGGCTTAAGAAGCCTAGACCGATGATATATTGAATTGTAGCAAACATAGCTGAACCCATTATATTTGGAACAGTACACGTAGTAGAAATTTAGAAGTTAATTTTTCTCTGCATAAATAGTTAAACAACTTGTACTGCTCGTAGAGAAGCAAATTGAATCTGTGCAGAATCTAAATCTAGTTTGTCCCAGATAACGTCAACCCCAATGATAGTACCTGTGGTTGCTTTGAAAAGGACGGAGCCAGTTAATATACCAGCATATCGACCTGTAAATCCACCGCCACCAGTACCTGGAATCGCTTCTACAGTTGAATCTGCGACCCTAGAGAACGAACCAGGAATTTGAGCAGAACCAGTAGTAGAGGTTAATACTCCAGTGAAATCGACTAAGTCAGGGGGAATAACTGAAAAAGGAACATTGAAAGTTACAGTATAGTCGATTTGATATACCCCAGGTACGTTAATCAATAATCCATTCGTTGTATTTACTGTGTTATTTAGTGGACCGCTTGAAGGGAAAGTTATAATATTTGTGCCATTAGCAAGTGTTTGTGTTACTTGAGTAAATATAAATCCATATGCTGGAGGAGGCGGTGCGGGGAATTCGACGGGAAATGCCTGAGGGCAATTGAATAGGTTATTCATTTTTTCACCTCTTTTAAGTTTCTTAATACATTTAATGAAATAACAAGCTAAATTGTTATGGATAAGTCCCTATTTTTTTGAAAAATAGGGACTTATCTGTTGATATAGGCGTAGCAAGGGTTGTATGAATTTAGAGGGGAATAGTATAAGGGTGCTGGAGAATTTATAAAAATATCCATGTTGCACTAATGTACGATCAATTTTAAGAAGCGCTTGATTGCTCAATTTTTCATATATTGTTCATAAAACTTTGCATTATGTTCTACATACGAAGCTATATTCGGAGGTAATTGTTTTATTTTTGCTTCAAGACATTTCTGAGCAGTGCGGCCTAAATTGCGTTTACTTTCATTATAATAAGCGCATATAGAAATTTCATAATCAAAAAGATATTCATAGACGTGATAATCTACAAATAGAATATCATCTTTCGGAAAAGGGATTTCTTTCCCTTGTAATGCATACATCAAACTGACGTTATTTTTAGATTTATATCGATATAGTTTTGCGAGATGGTATAAAGGCTCGGCCCTGCTAGGTCTGTATTCCCAGGAATTTTGAAGATAAATAGTTGCAAGGGCAAAAAACTGTTCTTCCTGGTCAATGAGGTTAGCTATTATGGATTGATCAAGAGTTGACTTCTCTTTTATGGATTCTTGGATTAGTTGTTTGCGCTTAAAAGAACATTGATCAGCTAAGCGTTCGTAACAGAGACCTATTTTGAATAAGGCGTAAAATACTTCTTCTTCCCACCCACCAACATCCACTCTTTTTTTATACCACGTGATAGCTTCCTCTAATTCATTGAGAATAGATAATGTTTGTGCTAAGTAAAACATGTATCTAATTTTTAAATAGATTGGTGTTGTTTGATTATTAATCCCTTCTAAAAGTAAACGTTTATCTCGATCAAATTTATCACTTCTACTGCCGCCGTCTGCTTGATCGTAGATAATTAAGCTATCGAGTTTTCCAGTTGTATAAGAGGAAGCATCTTGATTAGCCCCAAATTTAGAATAATCTATATCCCAATATTCATGTGTAACCCCAACAGATGTCCATGGTAAAGATGTCTTGAGTAGGCGACTCAACCAATATTTGATGTTGCTATCATATTGCATAGTAAGGTAATGATCCTTATTTAAGGTACACTTATCAAAGTGAGACTGAACCTCTAAGATCATATCAGCATCAAGTAGCAATAAATAATCAGCTTCTGGATACGTTGCTTGGGCTAACTGTACAGCTAAAGTTCGATTATATCCAAAGTTTTTAAAAGGTTCATGATGCACAGTACCAAGTATATTATTTTCGTTGCACCAATTTTTAATGATTTCAGGTGTGTTGTCAGTCGAACCTGTATCACAAATCGAAACAAAATCAATAATTGATTTCGCGGAATCTAAACATCTTTCTATAATTTTTGATTCATTTTTTACAATCATACAAAGGCATAATTTATTTTCTGATTTTTTGTGTGGAAGTGTCTTTGATATCTCTCTTACCATTACCTTTTCTCCTCTCTATCGTGCTGATAAAGATTGTATTAGCACATGTAGATATGAGTGTAGAGCATTCGAGCGAATAATAGAGGTACGTTAGATTTATCATATGCTGTAAACATAATCTATGTGAAGGTAGTGGGCAGTTCATTTCCACTGTTAAGTATTCATAATAAAGAAACGAAAATCATAAATAATTATTATAAGTAATTTTCTTGTATATAAATATAAATTCAACTACGAAATGAGTTAATCGTCTTTAGTAATATACGAGGAAGTGAAGAACGTGAAAAAAATTGTTGTTTTTGGTTCAGGAGGTCATGCTAAGGTTGTTATTGATGTCATTCGACGAGCTGGAGATTATGAGATTTATGGAATAGTTGATGGCTATCGTTCACAAAATGAAGTGGTTTACGGTTATGAAGTAATAGGTGATGAATCCAATTTATTACCTATTAAAGATCATATTCATGGGGGAATTGTAGCTGTAGGAGATAATTGGATAAGAAGGGGGATAGTGGAGAAAGTAAAGGCTATTATTCCAGAGTTTTTGTTTATTTGTGCTATTCATCCATCCGCCATTATTAGTGAAGATGTAATTATTAGTGAAGGAACGGTAGTAGCGGGCGGAGCTGTGATTAATAGTAATGTGCGGATAGGAGAACACTGCATTGTTAATACAAAGTCCAGTATAGATCATGACTGTGTAATTGATAATTATGCGACTATCGCACCAGGTGCTACTCTTGGAGGGAACGTTAAGGTAGGGGAGTATTCTGTTATCTCTTTAGGAGCAAATGTAATTCATTCCATTACAATAGGAGAGCATACTGTAATTGGTGCCGGTGCCACAGTTGTAAAAGATATCGGTTCTTATGCACTTGCGGTTGGCGTACCAGCAACAAAAATAAAATCTAGGGAAAAGGGAGATAAGTATCTATAAGTTCATAGAAAAGTCAGATCATCTGCTGGAAATCACCAATTGTATTTAGTAAATTGGTGATTTTTACTTTTTAAAGCTTTCGTCATAATTGTTTATTCTCACTGTGAGAAATCTTTTTGAATTAAATGGAAAAATAATTTGTTAAGGGACATGGTAAGTGACTATATATGAGTCATGACTTTGCTGTGGCAAAACATGTATAGTTCACATAAATTGTAACAACATTACTTTTAGTGAAAACGGTATTTAGGAGTTAGTGGTTGTGTGATAAGAGGGTGTCATAATTACAAGGTGATTTATAATCGTACATGAAATGATTCCGAAAATCTAAATATTTTACTTAAAGTAGAATTAGAGCGAAATTACATATATAAATACAAATTGAAAAAATGACATAAAAACCACTTTTTTTAGGGGAGGACGAGAGCAACTGGCCATGCATAGAAGCGATCAGTTCCTTTTTCTGCCACGTGCAAAGTTTAAAACAAAGGTAGAAAGCAAGTAGCGGCCATGTTTTGTTCTGCATAGCAGCGACTTATATGTTAAAAAATCAACTTGTATTTATATATGTATAAAAGGGAGAATTGATAATAGTGGTGGCATAGAGCTATTATGAATGAACGTTCAAATTATGAAAGGAGGCTGAATATTATCGAAATTAAAAAATTCTCTAAACCCATTTATGTTACTTCTCCTTTTCTTCCTCCTTTTCAAGAGTTTTCTCGTTTAATAGAACAAATTTGGGAAAATCGATATTTAACAAACAATGGACTGCTACATCAACAATTCGAAATGGAATCAAGGAAATATTTGGGTGTTGAAAAGAATACACTATTTGTAAATGGGCATATGGCACTTGATATTGCAATTAAATCTTTGCGGTTAACAGGAGAGGTGATTACAACACCTTTTACATTTGCCTCGACAACCCACGCCATTTCTATGAATGGATTAACTCCAGTATTTTGTGATGTAAATAAACATGATTATAATTTAGACGTTTCAAAAATTGAATCGTTAATTACTGAACATACTTCGGCAATTATACCCGTACATGTTTTTGGCACTCCTTGCGATGTTTATGAAATTGAAAGAATAGCAAAAAAATATAAATTAAAAGTTATATATGATGCAGCCCATGCTTTTGGTGTAAAAGTAGACGGAATAGAAATTGGCTTATTCGGCGATATATCTATGTTTAGTATGCATGCAACAAAGGTTTTTCATTCTATTGAAGGTGGAATACTTACTTATCATGATGAAACATTATCAGAAGCATTAAATCAGTATAAAAATTTTGGATATAAAAGTTCGGGAGAGATTAGTTTAGTGGGCTTAAATGCTAAAATGAACGAATTTCAAGCGGCGATGGGTATTTTGAATCTCCGTCATATAAGTGAAGAAATGAATAGAAGAAAAAAAATAACAAGTATGTATCGTAATCAATTAAAAAGCATTCCAGGTATTCGCTTTATAGAAGAAATGGAGAATGTCCAATATAATTATTCGTATTTTTCCATAGAGGTTAATGAAGCGAGCTATGGGCTAGATCGTAATCAATTATATGAACGTTTAATGTCGTATAACGTATTTACAAGGAAATATTTTTCGCCATTAACAAGTGATTTTATCTGTTATAAAGATCAGTATGATTCAGGGAAAACACCAATTGCGAAAGAAATAGCAAATAAAGTTTTAGTGTTGCCGTTATACGGTGAATTACAAGTTGGAGATGTAGAAAAAATTTGTATGATAATTAAAACAATCCCGCAACTAGTTGAATTGGAACAGGAAAAGAATTAGGAGGCAGTAAGAAAAAATGTTTAGGAAGGGATCGTGATTATGAGCAATGTAGATAGTAATAAACAAATAGATAAGGAAATAAACCATGACATTTTTCCGCCAAAAGTGAATGTTATTATTGCAGCCTACAATATGAAAGAGTATTTAAAAGAAACTGTCGATAGTGTTTTACGTCAAGATTATCCCAATTTAGAAATTATTGTTGCTGATGACTGTTCAACTGATGGTACACAAGAAATGATGAAACGGTATGAGGAGAATCCGAAAGTTAAATATATTCGAAATGAAGTAAATTTAGGTTCGAGGGTGAATGGTCGAAAATTACTTCATGAGCATGCAGATGGTAAATATATATTATGTATTAATCATGATGATTACCTTACACAGAATAATTATATTAGTAGGGCTGTAGCTTTACTTGAAGAAAATCCAAATGTTTCGCTTGTTTTTGCGAATTTATATTTTTTGGATGTTGATTCAGGAGACTTAAGACCAATTACACAAGATATACCTACGATTACAAAAGGTATTGATTACTTTTTAAACTATGAAACTGGTAGTTATCCTCATATAACAAGTATATTAACATCGGTATTTAGAAGAGAAGACGCTGTTCGCATGCGCTGCTTCATGGAAAAATCAGAATGCCAAGATCTATTTTTGTATTTAAAATTAATGCTAATTGGTGACATTGGGTTTATTACAGATCATGTCGGTGTGTATCGTTTTCATAAAAATAGTTTAAGTTTTAACATGCCAACTAAGGGTGATTACGGAACGATTGAAGATCTTGAAGAATTATATGTTTATGCATTAGAGCTAGGGTTAGATAAAAGTCAATTAGCTGAGTGGTTAACTATACGAGTGTATAAATATGTGAACTGGCGCTTTGAAATAATGTGGTTCAATAATCAAAAAAGTAGTGCATTACAATTGCTTACGAGTATTTCAGAAAAGCATCCTCTTGTATTTTATTGGATTACAAATCGTCTACATTGGGAATAGAAGTATCATGCATAAATTTTAAGGGGAGAAAGTGCAATGTATATGAAAAATAGATATGAGGTGGAGATAATAAGTGGAAAAAATAAACTTATTATTAATTATTAGAAACTACAGTAAGTGGATTCACACGGCACCTTTTTATCTTCAAGAAGAACTGTCAAAAATCACAAACTTATTTGTGTGGAATGAAGATGGCGATATTTCTAATATTCTTAATACGATTCGTTTTAATCCTGATTTTATATTAATCTACTTATTTGATACAGAGGCGAATGCTCCAAAAATTACAGGACTTCGTAATTTAAAAATTCCATATGGAATATATATAGAAGATTTACATCACAATCCCGCTAAAACATATGCTGAAATAAAATGCGAAAATGTTGAATATATATTTACATGTTACAGAGATGCTTTTCATAAATTTTATCCTGACTTTTCTGATAAAATCAGATGGTTTCCTCATCATATCAATACTGAAATCTTTAAGGACTATGGCCAAACAAAAGACATTGATATGCTATTAATGGGGGCAGTTATTCCTTATTATTATCCTCTAAGATGTAAAATCCTTGAAACTTATAAAAATGAAGCTAATTTTGTCTATCATGGACATCCAGGCTATAGAAATATTGATAATGAAGAATTTCAAAATGTATTTGTTCGCGAAAGTTATGCAAAGGAAATAAATAGAGCGAAGTTATTTTTTACTTGTAATTCAATATATGGATATACAATTCTAAAATACTTTGAGGTACTAGCATGTAACACTTTATTACTCGCCCCAAGTTCAGATGAGATTTTAGATTTAGGTTTAAAGCCAGGGGTGCATTTTGTTGAAATAGATGAAAATAATTTTATGGAAAAGGCAGATTATTATTTAGCACATGACGAAGAACGAGAAGAAATTAGTAAGAATGGATTTGAACTTGTACGAGAAAAGCATGCAACTACTCAACGGGCTCAACAACTAAAAGAGATGATTCATGAAATATTAAAAGGAGGATAACCATTTGAAAGTTTTAGTTACAGGCGGAGCGGGTTTTATTGGTTCACATATTGTTGAATCATTGTTGGAAAACAATGTGGAGACAGTGGTTGTTGACAATTTAACTACAGGGTATAAGAAGAATATGCCACCTCAAGCTACTTTCTACTATTTTGATATACGAGATCCGAATATTGATAAAATTTTCATGATTGAAAAACCGGATTTTGTAATACATCAAGCGGCGCAAGTGTCTGTACAGCAATCTGTGAAGCAGCCATTTTACGATTGTAGTGAAAATGTGATGGCTACTATAAATATCTTGCAATCTTGTATCAAATATAATGTAAAAAAAATTATTTATGCCTCAACTGCTGCTGTATATGGCGACCCAAAATATTTACCTATTGATGAGAACCATCAGCTTAGTCCTATATCCTTTTATGGTTTATCGAAATTGACTAGTGAGACTTATATTCAATTATTTGCAAAACTTTATGGTTTAAAATATACAATTCTTAGATATTCCAATGTTTATGGTGCAAGGCAAACTGCAGATGGCGAAGCGGGAGTAATTTCTATTTTTATTGACCGTCTATTAAAGGACGTTAATCCAATTATATATGGTGATGGTAAGCAGACAAGAGATTTTATTTTTGTTAAAGATGTGGCACATGCCAACTTTTTAGCTCTCACGAATGCAGATAATCAGATCTGTAATATTAGTTCTAATCAGCAAACTTCAGTTAACGAACTAATCAGCGTAATCTGCAGTTTAATGAAAAGAAAAGAGACACAAATATATAAAGATAAAAGACGAGGAGATATTGTTCATAGTTATTTATTAAACGATAATGCGAGGGGAAATTTAATTTGGCAACCAGAATTTTCATTATTTCAAGGATTAGAAGAAACAATTTCCTTTTTCAAGAAAGTATAAAAGGTTTGGATATATAAGTTAAAAAACGACATAAACCTCATTTTTTGAGGGGGATGGGAGTAACTGGCCGTGCATAGAAATAGTCAGGGCCTTTTTCAACTACATGTTAGATTTAAAACAAAGGGAGAAAGTGAGTACAGAGCGTATTGTCTTTTGCATGGCATTGAATTACGTGTTGGAAAATTAAAATGTATATATAATTTATTTCATGCTTCTGTAATATTGTGAAATGAGCACTTATTCTGTTACATCCTCATGTTCATGATTAGTATTGAAAGATAGAAAAGGCTTAAAAATAAAAACAGGCTGTGGAGAAGGATTTTCCACAGCCTGTTTTTGTTGAGACGTTATAGCTTTAGTAGTCAATTGTAATGCCAGCACTTGCATAACCTGTCGCGGTAACAATGGCCGTTACGCCAGATGCAGTTACAGTAAATACCATTACTAAACGATCGCCAGCGTTTACAGATGCAGTCAATCCAGTAACAGAATTAAAGAGATTTTGGAAGGTTCCAATTGCTCCTGTAATGTTTGGATTTAAAGTGACGAGAGTAGAAGGAATTGCATCGAAGGTGTTATCGTTAGGGTTTGTATTTCTATATACTTGTGCTCGAACTGTTGCGCTACTATTAATACCAAGGTTGAGAATTGCTATAGCAGAAAGGTGTGCGTAGACTGATGTGATTGTTCCGTTACGTGGAACTACAAATGCTTCATTGGCTATCCCTGCGAGTGGTAGAGTTAGGTTAGTATTTGGATCAGCTCCTAAAATACTTACACCAGGAACAAAAGATCCAAATCCAATGAGACTTCCTGTGCCAAGTAACCCATTAGCAAGAGTAGTCAGTACAGCGGGACCACCTGATGCGAATGGAATGATAGAAGAAGGTCCAGTCGGCCCAGTCGGTCCAGTTGGCCCAATTTCTATAGGAAATGCACACTGAATCGGTATGCATCTCTTGTTATTAGAATTACCCAAGTTAAATCCTCCTTATCTTTTAAAAAAATAGTTGTTTCAATATATTTTATGAATGATAAAAAGGAATGGTACTGGGTTATCTGTCTAAATGGGATATTTCTAGATTAAGGAAAAGAATCTTTTTCCTGTTATATACAAGGGGTGAACTGTAATTTTCATACCTTGTACATTCTAATTCTATTTAATGAAGAAAAGTGAAAAATGGTTACAGACCAACTCCTAATTTTAAAGAAATAAAGAAAATACCTTATATACATAGATAAAGAAGTGATTTTTTATGAAACTTCTCTGCCTTATATGAATATAACTGTAATAACGTATGTTTCAGTAAAAAGGGGGATCAGAGATGGCGGGGAAACAAATAAAAAAAGGGAAAAATAAACCGTTATTATATATTCAACATTTGGATTTATATAAGCTTCAGCATGTGCAGCGGAGTGTAATTGTGAGACAGTCAAGACAAATTAAGGAAACACAGGCGAATGAAATGGATCACAATGAAAATGATGAACCTATTTTAGAAGAGATAAACGCTGGTGAGCAATATAACGAGCAAACGGACATAGAAGAAGGAAATGAACAAGAGCAAAGTGATGAACAAGAGCAAAACGATGAGCAATATGCAGAATCTGCAAGCAACACATGGCAGAATAAAGCATTTGGAGATATGAATATTGAAGAGAAAATATATTTCTTGTTAAATCGACCGCATTATATACCAGGTGTGAAATGTATAGTGAAAACAGAAAAATCTTCTTATGTAGGAGTTGTTTCTTCTTATGAAAACGGGGTGCTTCAAATGGTGGTACCGAACCAAATTGGAAACTTTAGTTTAGGTATAGAAGAGATCATGTCGATTCGCATAATGGGGCTATAATGTGGAAAAGGTGGTAGGATTCCTACCACCTCAATAGTTTTTAGGTTTACATATTATACGCCTGCAACGTGTACATCGCGTAAGCATTGAATTGCACAGAAACAATTTAAGTCGAGAGTTATAACAGAATTTGTTGCTTGTAATGTAGCAGTAGGGGTATTTAAGAAGTAACAAACTGGATTTTGATCAGGTGGTACATTTTGTACTTCTAATCCACGTAATACTGCACAGCAATCGTCTACACTTTCTACGCGAAGAATCAACGTAGTACAATCTGTAGTATTAGTAGAAGGAATAAATACTTTTAATGGATCCCCTTCACTAGTAAATAAAATAAATGGGCGCGTATTTGCAAGTCTCGAACCTTGATGTGCACCTAGGAATGGAACATCGCAACCTGTTGGGCATGTGCTTGTTGCACAATCTTGTAATTCATTGATGAAGTTTACAACATCACATACGCAATTGATGGTAATTCCCTTCTTGTCATCATTGTTACCCATTCTTTTCACTCCTTATCATAAGTTTTGATTACACTAATAGAATATTGAATGCGAGGTAAATCGGTTACTGCTCTCAAGTTGTTTTTTTCAAAGGATAAGCCTGTATTTATCTGAAAAGAAAAGGGGATGGGGAACTTGTTTTTTGAGAGTTGGCTTATGTTTTTTATTTTTTCGTGTGCAGTATTTCGGTTAACACGCCTTTTGGTCTTTGATAAGATTACATCTTTTATACGTGCGCCTTTTATTGAAGAAATACAGATTACAGAAGAGGATGGTTCAGTTTCAACGTATATGAAAATAAAAGAAGCAGGTTTACGTAAATTTATTGGGGAATTGTTAAGTTGCTATTGGTGTACAGGGATATGGATGAGCGCTCTATTGCTTTTATGTTATGAATGGATTCCGAAAGTAGCAGAGCCTATTATTTTGTTGTTAGCAGTTGCTGGGGCTGCAGCGATTATTGAAACGATTGTAATTCGATGGCTGAATGAGTGAGAAATGAAGGCACGAAACAAAAAGGTTGTTCATATAGTAAAGAGAGCGTTGAAAAATAGAGGAGATGTTTGCCATGGCGAAGTATCAGCAACCAAATCCATATAATAATCTTCAATATTGGTATCAAATGC
This sequence comes from Bacillus pseudomycoides, assembly GCF_002551005.1. Taxonomy (GTDB): domain Bacteria; phylum Bacillota; class Bacilli; order Bacillales; family Bacillaceae_G; genus Bacillus_A; species Bacillus_A pseudomycoides_C. The sequence continues at coordinate 351,369 of NZ_NVOY01000004.1, read as the reverse complement.
AGCAACAGCAACAAGGGCAGCAGGAAGAGCAACAACAAGGGCAGCAGGAAGAGCAACAACAAGGACAGCAGGAAGAGCAACAACAAGAGCAGCAAGAATGGCAGAAACTGGAACAGAAAGGATATGTGAAGAAAAAAGGTTGTAACTGTGGTGGAAAGAAAAATAGGTATTAATAAATAATGAAACATGTAAATAATGAGTCTGCTTTTGAACAAAAAATACCCTGTTTTATCCTTTGGGTAAGAAAAAACAGGGTATTTTTTGTTTTATCCCGCTATTCGTGGGCAGTAAAGTGGGGGGAACACGGGGGAGAAAACTGCCCGCAAAAGCCCGATTGGTGAGGGCTGATAATCAGTGGGGGATGAAGAAAACCCCNNCCACTGATTAAAGTTTCACTTTATTTCAGAAAACTTTAAGTCATCTGTTATTTTGTTTTTTGTAGGTCATCTCTTGTCAAAAATAAAAATCTCGAAACATCAAGTTTTTTTCCTCTAAAAAACTGCGGAGAAGAAATGTATAACTCTTCTTTTGCTCGCGTAATTGCCACGTATGCTAAGCGTCGTTCTTCTTCTAATGCCTCGGAGGTATCGGTGACGCGGTCGTTTGCATCTTTTAATGATGAAGAATGTGGTAATATTCCATCACTTGCACCGAGTAAGAAAACGCATGGAAATTCAAGGCCTTTGGCGTTATGAATTGACATAAGCGAGACAGCATCTTGCTGGGCTCTTGTTTTTAAGGCTTCCATTTCTTTTTGACTTTGTATCGCTGTGTTTACAAAGTCTAAATACGCTGGAATGTCGGAAAAGCGATTTGCAGATTCAATGAGCTCTTCAAGCATTTCTTCTTGTATTTCTTTTTGCATTGTGAAAGAAGAACGGTCATTGCTTTGCAGATATTCTAAATATTGTCCTTTTCCTTTAATGATTTCTTTTAATGCATTTTTCGGTTCAAGTTCTTTAATAAATTTTAGAAAATCAATACGATCATTGATTTTCTTTACTTGGAACGATTTTAAATTCGGATTCAGTAAAAGAAAATGTAAAAGGGAAGGGAAACGCCCTTCACCGTATTTCCATTGTTCTCGTTCAATAAATGATATACATTCATCGCGTCCGATATACATCGTTGGCAAAATACTTGCGAGTGATTCTAATCGAAATGGTTCAAAGGCCAACCGCAGTTGATCTAATACCGGTTTAATAAGCGAGTGTTCATAAAACGATTGGCTTACCCCGTATTTGACGAACGGTATTTTATGAATCGTGAGCTGATCGAGTAAGGAGCGGCTTACAGAATGCGTCCGGTATAATAAGCAAAAGTCTGTATAGCGCCTTTCACCACTTGCTACTTTATCTTGAATCAGTTGCAGTATTTGATTTGCTTCATCCAATGTTGTTGCCGGTCTTGAATAAAACGGCTGCACGCCTTCTTCGTGAACGGAGTACAGTTCTTTGTTAAATCGTTCTTGATTTAGCTTAATGACTTCATTACCAAGGCCAACAATAAATGGGTTCGAGCGATAATTCGTATTTAAAGTAATAATAGTTGTATCATCAAATTCTTTTGGAAAAGAAAGGATAATTTGATGACTGGCTCCGCGCCAGCCGTAGTAGGGTAAGAACCCAGCGCCTTGCTATGTTTCCATAGTAGGTTTCCGTGAACTCCCCTCCGAACCGTACGTACTCGTCTCCGAGTATACGGCTCTCCACTTACAAAATGCCTATCTATTTACCGTTATGGATTTTTACGTGACAGCTTTTACACACCACAAGGGTTTTGCGTTGTTTGGCAATCATAATGAGTTCCCAAAAAGCTTTTCCCTTTAAGTTTTTTACCTTGTTAACGTGGTGAATTTCAAATGTTGTGTTTGGGCTGTTATCTCCGCAAATTTCACATTCGTTTGCTTTTAATCTTTGTTCAAGCTCTGTTTTACATTGATATACATAAAGGTTCGGTTTTGTATCAATCATTTTCTTGAAGCTTGGTTTCTGTATTGTGAAACCGTCTTTATAGAAGTATGCTATTTTTTCTCCACTTTTTGTTTCGTATTTTACTCCCCAGTGTTTGCCTTGTTTGTATTTTTGTTTCATTTTGCCAACACTGGATTTGTATTTACCTGCAAGTGTTTTTAAACAGCTGTACTCCATGACATATCTGAGTTGCCACATTTTAACCGATACATTTTCAGCTAAGGAATAGTAATTGTATAAACCTCTTAATTCTGCATTATACAGTTCGACGATTTCGAGGTCAGTTAATCCCTCGAGTGCTGGTCTATGAAGAATACCCCATTTCTTGGCGTTTATATCTTTGACCATTTTTCGTTCTACAATTACTTTTTCAATTGTCCCTTTTGGAATTAACAATTGAACTGAACCGTTATACCATCTTCGTGTTAAACCATTTTTATCTCGCTTCGTACTGAAGTTGCTCCTTATTTGTATCTCATAACCTAAAAAGCGAGCTGGCTTTTCACTGTGAGTGATTAGCGTTTTTTCTTCCGACATTTCCAGGTTCAACTTTTCTTTTAAGAATGAACCTATTTTTTTCTTTATATAATGACAATCTTCTTTGCTTCCGTTAATTCCTATTAGGAAGTCATCTGCATATCTTACGTACTTAAGACTTTTATAACCTTCGTTATTAGGTTCATAGTACGGGATAGTTAGAAGTTTTTTCTTGTTTGCTTTGTACTCTTGTATTAGGGCTTGTCTTTGCTCTGCGTCTTCGGTACGGTCTATCTTCTTAGATAGTCGTCCGTTTAGGTGCTCATATTTTCGGTATTCTGGGTTTCTTTTTCGTTTCTTTGGTTCACCTATATCAAAGTCTCTTTTTAATTCATCTATGATATAGTTATCGAATTCGTTTAGGTATATGTTCGCTAATATTGGGCTGATAATTCCACCTTGAGGTGTACCGCTATAGGTGTTTTTGAATTTCCAGTCCTCTACATATCCCGCTTTGAGGAATTTCCACATGAGTCTTATAAATCGCTCGTCAGAAATTCTTTTTCTTAATATGCTAATTAGGATATGATGGTCAATATTATCGAAATATCCTTTTATGTCTCCTTCGATAAACCAGTTAACACCCCGAAAAGTGTTTTTAATATTGATGAGAGCTGTATGACAGCTATGAGCTTCCCTAAAGCCATGAGAGTATTCAGAGAATGTCGGTTCGTAGATTGCTTCGAGAAGCATTCTACAAATTTCTTGTACTAATCTGTGAGTGAAAGATGGTATACCTAATGGTCTAGTTTTGTCATTTGATTTTGGGATATATGTTCTTCTGACGGGTTTGGGCTGATATGTTTCGTCTTTCAATTGTTCAATGATGCTACATATTTTTTCTTCACCAAACCCGTCTGCCGTTTCGTCGTCTATTCCCCTTGTTGCACTACCTTTGTTTTTGTATATCTTTGTGGAAGCTTTATAATAGAAATCTTTATTAAAAAGATTTCTATACAATCTGTCATAACGGTAATTTTCTTTATTTGCTTGTTTAGATAGGTTGTATAATACAATTTCAGAATTTTGCATAGAGCCTTTCGCTCCTTTCGGCATTGTTTATACTTTGTAAGCTGTTCTCCTTCGCCATGTACTAGGCTTTCCCTAGCTCGGACTACTACGAGAACTCCGTTACCATATTGGATATTCAGTGCCTCTGCACATAGCCTTCATTGGCTTTCCAACTTAGGTAATCCCCATTTAGTATGTTACGTACAGGCTCGATAAGTTGTCGGAAGGAACATTCATCCTTTTCCTATATCTGTAGGCGTGTCTATCCTTGTGAATCAGAAACTAGGAGTTAATCACAATTTATAACTCACTCCCATTGTATTGATGGAAGCATATATTCCTTCAATACTGGATAGATGTTAGGTTACAGACGATTTCCTAACAGGTGACGCATGGTCCCACTCGGATTGTTCTTCAAGCAGTTTAGCCTTCTTCCTTATACTTATCTTTTATACCTTGCCACTCAGTCGTAACCTTTTCGTCTAGGTTAACTTATGGCTTTTCCGACATGCTACACTCCCTCTTTGGTTTCCCGCAGAGATAAGTCGGCTAGTATATTAACCGTTTCTGTAGTTAATTCACCGCCAAACGGTGAAATACGTAACACCCTTATGGGCGCACTATCGCTTGATCATCGTCACCCGCGATAAATAAGTTGTTTTGCGGTGCTGCTAATAATTTTACAATTTCATACTGAGCGTATGATGTATCTTGAAATTCATCGACTTCAATATATTGAAAGCGACCTTGCAATTGCGTTAATAAAGCGGCATTATTTTCTAACAAATAGAACGTTTCAAGTAAAATGTCATCAAAATCTAAATAGCCATGACTTTGTTTTACGTCTTCATAACGTTGATACACTTCTTGAAATTCACGATCCACAGGTGTTTTAGCTTGGACATCTTTCGGTCTATTTAATTTATTTTTTTCAAGTGAAATCATTGCTAGCATACTTTCCGCATCATAGTCATCTTTTAAACGAAGTTCTTTTAAAATTTTCTTTATAATAATTTGTTTATGCTTTTCGTTTGCTAAAATTTGTTGGTTGTATCCTTGGCTACGAAGTAACTTTAAGAACACCGAATGGAATGTTCCAGCAACAAGATAATGGCTCGCTGCAGGTGTCATACCAGGTAATGTTGCTACGCGGCTTCGAATTTCTTCCGCTGCTTTTTGTGTAAAGGTAAGCAGCAATATGTTGCGCGGGTGAACACCCTTTACGTTGACTAAATAGCCAACGCGCGTTGTTAAGACAGACGTTTTTCCGCTGCCGGCACCAGCTAATGTAAGGACGGGCCCTTCAGTCTGACGAACAGCTTCTAATTGCTTTTCATTTAAATATATTCCTTGTTTTTCAAGAGCGCGAAAATAAGTAACATCCGCATCATTTTGCTGAACTAAGTCCGTAGATGTTTTCGGAATATGATAAGTTGCGCGAGGTATATTCGAATGTGTTAATGATTTTTGCGAAAAATTTTCCTTAGTCATAATTTCACCTTCAATAAGTAGCATCAACTTATAACTTTAGCGGAAGATAGGGGAATTGGCAATGTAAAAAGTAGGGCAGTGGTGTGGGAGCGTTTGAGTTATAGAAATTAAAAACCTTTCTCTTTTAGATGGGAGAGAGGAACTGGCCGTGTGTAGAAGCGGTCAGTTCCTATGTCAGCCCCGTGCGATGTTAAACCAAAGAGAGGAAACGAGTGCAGGTTAGTTTTTGTTTGACGAAGCCGTGATTTATATGTTGAAAAACAGGATACCCCCTTTTGAATAGAGGAGTGAGTGGAACGATAGGGAGTAGAAATATAAAAAAGAAGCGCCAACAAGGCGCTTCCTTTTATAGATCTTTTATCATGACAACATGCGGAATATCAGCTTCCATAAATACATCAGAAGTTGTTTTGTATCCAAGCTTATGATAAAACGGCTCAGCATGTGTTTGTGCATGAAGTTTCAGCTTTGGAAGAGATTCTTCTTTCGCAAGAACCTCTAATGCGTCCATGATCATCTTGCCGGCCCCTTTTTGGCGGTGGGATGATAAGACACAAATGCGTTCCATTTTCCCGATACCATCGACGATGCGAAAGCGTCCAGCGCCAACTGGAACATCTTGATCGTATAAAACAACATGTTTTGCAGCTTGATCATATTCGTCGTATTCTTCTTCGGCTGCAACCTTTTGCTCATCTACAAACACTTGTTTACGAACGGAAAAGGCATCTTCTAGCTGTTTTCCATTTTGTACGACTGTAATTTGCAAATTATTGTTGCCCCTTTCCTAAATGGAATGTTTCGTATACTGTCCATGTTCCATTTTCTAATTGATATAGTAAATGGAAACGATCGATTGGTTGCTCATAATAGAAATCTTTCATCTTTAAGCGACCTAACACATCCGCATGCTCTGCGTCTGATAATTGTTGTCCAATTGTAAGGTGCGGCACAAAAGCATATTCGCGACCTTGTGTGAATATACCGTTATGCATTTCTTCGTTTAGGAATGTTAATTCAGGTGTTTTTTCTACTTTAAAATAAATAACGTTATTTACAGGTGCAAATGAGCTAACTTTTCCAACATGTAATGTAAACGTATTTGTTTTATTTGCAATTGTATGAAGCTCTTGTACAATCGTTTCTAATTTTTCATCAGCTACTTCGAAAGGTGCTTTTAATGTAACGTGTGGTGGAACTAATGCATAATGTGGATCATAACGCTTACGTAGACCGTTTGCTTTATCTTGAATCATTTTTGATGGAAAAATTACAATACCTAGTTTCATCTCTAAATTCCTCCCCTTGTCTGAACGTAGTTTGTATGAAAAAAGAACTCTTTGTTTATTATATCAGATAATTCTGAATGACACTGTATATTATTTCAGCGCTAGCATATGAGAAAACGCATGTGGTAAGTTTTTTTGCCAATATTTCCATGTGTGATTGCCATTAAACTCTTCGTAATAAGTTGTAAATCCTCTTTCAGTTAGAAGAGAATGTAGCTCACGGTTTGGCGCTACAAAATCAGAAATATTACCATCTGTTGTTTTTACAGCTGTTTCTTCTGTACCTATGATGTGATATAAATCTAAGACGTGCGGCTCTGTAAAGACTTTAGTACGCTCTAATACAGATTCATTTATAAATGGCGACTGCATAATTACCTTTCCGAATGTATGCGGATACATAAGTGCAGTCATAAATGAAACTGTACCGCCTAAAGAATCACCGATTAAAACGCGGCCTTTTCCCATTTGATATGTGGGGTACTGCTCATCTAAATATGGAACGAGTTCATGAGCTAAAAAGCGAATGTACATGTCATTTTGTGAGCCGTTTGGATGATATTTTTCTTTGCGATCGTGTACGTCTTTATATGGAATACCAACAATAATCGTTCGATCAATTTCCTCTGTTTCGCGAAGTGACTCTATAACGCGATGTGCTTTTCCAAGTTGAAAATAATCTCTGCCATCTTGTGCAATAACAATGGTGTGCTTATGAAGCGGTGTAAAATTTGCTGGTAAATAAACGAGAAGCGTTAGATCTTCTTGCAATGATTTGCTGTAAAAAGTAAGTTCTTCAATTTTTCCGATTGTTTGTGTCATCGTGTAATCTCCCCTAAGTAAAAAGTTACTACAACTTTATTTTAGCATAAGAATGAGAAGAATCTAAAAAATTAGTATTCCATATTGGAAGAAAGGAGATATAATGAAATGAGAATTTTACTTATATAAATACAAATTGAAAAAAACAACATAAAAACCCTTTTCTTTCTCAAGGGGCGAGCGCACCTGGCCATGCATAAACGGTCAGGGCTTTTTCCTGCCGCGTGCTAGATTTAAAACAAAGTGAGAAAGCGAGAGTAGGTCATGTTTTGTTGTGCATAGCGTGACCTATATGTTGAAGAATCAAAAAGGATTTATCCCGCTATTCGTGGGCAGTAAGACCCCCACCTCAAGATTCAGAGAGAAGCGTTGTCCAGCTCTAGCGGCTAGAATCTCCGGT
>NZ_NVOY01000004.1:0-343829 GCF_002551005.1 Bacillus pseudomycoides | reverse complement strand
GCGCCTCTCTGTCGCGGGCTCCAACGCCCTGCGATTCTGGGCGAACCGCTTCCGCTTTTCTAAAGAAGATAGGTGGGGGACAACTGCCCGTAAAAGCCCGATTGGGCGGGCTAACCATCAGTGGGGGATGAAGAAAACCCCCACTGATGGAAGTTTCACTTTATATAGACAAGGAGACAGCATATGAAGCAGCAAAAATCAATAGCACTGCCGTTAGCGATTTCGATTATCACGATTTCATTTGCGGCTATATTTGTAAAAATGTCTACAGCACCATCTTCTATTTTAAGTATGTATCGTTTATGGATTATTGTGATTATTATGCTTCCGATTGTTTGGAAGAAAAGAGAGGAATTTACGAGAATTCAGAAGAAGGACTGGGGCTTTTTAATTGGATCCGGCTTCTTTTTAGCGCTGCATTTTCTTCTATGGTTTGCATCGTTAAAATTTACAACAGTCGCGAGCTCTACGATTATTTTAGCATTGCAGCCACTCGTATCCCTTATTGGGGGATTTTTCTTATTTAAAGAAAGAACAACACTCATGGCACTTGCAACAATGGGAATTGCAATTATTGGTGTAGGGTGTATTGGATGGGGAGATTTAGGACTAAGCAGGGAAGCGGTCTTAGGAGACATACTATCATTTTTGAGTGTAATTGCAGTGGTTGGCTATTTATTTATTGGACAAACGACAGTGAAAAAAGTATCGCATTGGATTTATAGTTTTACTGTCTTTACATTTGCAGCTGTATTTTTAAGTATATATAACATGATGTTGCAAATTCCATTTACAGGGTATTCGTCATGGGACTGGACTGTATTTTTCTTACTTGCAACCGTACCGACTGTATCTCAAATGATTAATAATTGGTTATTGAATTATGTAAATGCAACAACTATTTCTATGAGTATTTTAGGTGAACCTGTAGGTGCGATGATCCTTGCTTTCTTTTTACTCGGTGAAAAATTAAATTCTATGCAAGTGGTCGGAAGCGTTCTTGTATTATGTGGTGTGTGTATCTTTTTATTACAGCAACAAAAGCGCCCATATAAAGAATCGGTAGAAGGCATGGTATATACGCAAGAGACGTAGTTGTTTCGGACAATTAAAGTATTCATTCAACTAGCCACCGGTAAAGTACTGGTGGCTAGTTACATTTCATTTCGGTTTTATGATATAGGGCTGAACGTGGACAATACATAGATCTCGAAATTTTCCTTCTGCGGTTGTGGCAATAATAACGGCTCGTCCAGCTTGTTTTCCTATTACAGTTGCTTTCTGTTTTTCAGTATGAATCTCTACAATATGAGGGCTCGTGCACGTCCAAATGATCTCTTGGTTACTTGCTTGTGAAGGAAGGACAGCTGCTGTAAGTTCTCCACGTTGCCCGGCTTTTAGCTTTAACTTAGCTTTCTGCAGTTGTATACCGATGACCGGCACAATAGAAGGAACAATGGTAATATGAGGCAGATCTGTTTGTAGTGCAGCACATGAAGAAGAAATTGGGTGTTTTTGTGAGTGAAAAGGTGATTGCATATAAGGTGTCCTCCTTTTGTAGAATATTCTTAGTTATACTATATACAAAGAATGTTAGAAATAATTTAAGGTAATATAAAGAATTTGTTAATTTACAGAAAATTCAGTACAAATGTAAAAAACAATGCCTGCTTCCGTATCATAGAAGCAGGCATTGTTTTTTATTAAGAAGCTATTTTTTCGAACTCTTCAAATTCTTTTTGAATATTTTCTGAAGGCTTTGTTAATAGGCTTACAATAATAATAACGAGTAAGCTCACAGCAAAACCAGGAATCATTTCATATAACATATCTTTTAAAAACTTAAATTGTGTCCACGTAATAACTGTTGTTGCACCGGCGATCATCCCAGCAAGAGCGCCCCATTTCGTCATTCGTTTCCAGTACAAGCTTAATAAAATAACTGGTCCGAATGAAGAACCGAAACCTGCCCAAGCGTAACCAACAAGTGCTAGAATTGTGTCATTTTGTTTAAAGGCAAGTCCGCTTGATACTAGAGCGATGACTAGAACGGCCATACGTCCTACAAAAACAAGTTCGCGGTCCGTTGCCGAGCGGCGGAAAAATGTTCGGTATAAATCTTCTGTTACAGCACTTGATGTAACAAGAAGCTGAGAAGAAATGGTACTCATAATTGCCGCTAAAATGGCAGCTAATAAAAATCCAGTAATGAGCGGATGGAATAAAATATTTCCAAGCTCAAGGAAAATCGTTTCTGGATCTGCTAATTTCATCCCTTTGTCAGCATAATAAGCAATTCCAATTAGTCCAGTAAACATTGCGCCGACAATAGAGAAAATCATCCAGCTCATTCCGATGCGGCGAGCACTTTTTAATTCTTTTACAGATGAAATAGCCATAAAGCGTACGATAATATGAGGTTGTCCAACATAACCAAGACCCCAAGCAAATAAAGAAATAATGCCGAGTACAGAAGTACCTTTAAAAATATTTAATAGTGTTGGATCGACAGATTGAATCGTATGAAATGCTGATCCAAGACCATTTACATGCATAATTGTTACGACTGGAACTAAAACGAGTGCAACGACCATAATAATTCCTTGTACGAAGTCTGTCCAACTTACAGCTAAGAAACCACCAAATAACGTATATGCTACAACAACAGCTGCAACGATGAAAAGTCCTGTATGATAGTCCATTCCAAATGTATTACGGAATAAAACAGCGCCCGAAACTAATCCAGAAGCTACATAAAATGTAAAAAAGATCATAATAACAAGTCCGGAAACAAGACGTAGCATATGGGATTTATCATGGAAGCGATGTTCCAAAAATTCTGGGATTGTAATTGAATTGTTTGCAAGTTCAGAGTAGGTACGTAAGCGAGGAGCGACGTATAGCCAGTTTGCATAAGCGCCGAGTGTTAAACCGATCGCAATCCAACTGCTGCTTAGACCTGTTGCAAACATCGCACCGGGTAATCCCATTAATAGCCAGCCGCTCATATCAGCAGCGCCTGCACTAAGTGCTGTTACTGCGGGGCCTAATGTACGCCCGCCAAGCATATAGTCAGTTAAATTAGATGTTCGTTTGTAGGCTATGTAGCCAATCACTAACATCCCGATCATATAGATCGAAATAGAAATTAAAATCTGTGTGTTCATGTTAGTCCCCTTTCCTAAGTAGTATCTTTTGCTGAGTTACATATTATAATCTAACATGATTATGTGTAAAAATCTATCCTCTAAATACGAATTTTCAGAAATGTAAGCGTATTTAGAAGATAAATTATTTTACTAAAATAAAGTTTTTTATTGATGTATAGCTATTTTTATAGAGTATTTATTATTTTTACATAAAAATGAGTTGTTTTGTCAATATAACATTTAAGATGTACATAAAAAATTTATTTCTTGAAGGTATTGACTTCCAAAAAAAGAAAAGCATATAATGATTTCAAATTTAAAAACGCAAGCGTTGATGAAGAAGAGTACATATTATGGACATGTCAGAGAGCTGATGGTTGGTGCGAATCAGTATGAAAGTAATATGGAATGGGCTTCGGAGCTTCCAAACCGAAACGAAAGAAGTAGGCTTTGGCGAAAAGATCTCATCGTTACAAGAGACACGTATTGTATTTCGATACGGAAAAGTGCGTTACTTTTGTAACGAATTAAGGTGGCACCACGGGAGTACCCGTCCTTTTTATAGGATGAGTACTCCCTTTTTGTATACAAAAAAATAAATAGGATAAATCGATGAGTAAGAAGAGTACGTATATTGGAGACGTTCCAGAGAGCCGGGGATAGGTGAGAGCCCGGTGCGGTGCCATATGCGGAATGGGCTTACGAGAGGTATGCTGAACTGTAAGTAGGTAGGCCCGGGTTCCGCCGTTACAAGGATAGGGTATAAGATTGTACCTGAAAAAGCGGGATGCTTTGCATCCAACAAGAGGTGGTACCGCGGTAAATTTATCGTCCTCTGCATATTTCCATATGCAGGGGACTTTTTTATTTTGGATAGAGAGGTGACAGTGATGATAACGAAAGAACAATTTATGATACGAAAACAACAAGGGAAAACCTTTCTTGTTATTCAGGAAGAAGAGGGCGATAGTTTAACACCGATTGCGTTATATCGCAGTATGAAAGGTGAGAAAAAATTTCTACTGGAAAGCTCGCAGCTTCATCAAGATAAAGGACGTTATTCTTATTTAGGATGTGATCCTTACGGAGAAATCAAAAGTATTGGTAAGGAAGTAGAAATTACGATAAATGGTGCGACGGAAAAGGTAAACGGAAACGTATTAAAAGAGATAGAAAGCGTTCTTGCAGTAGAGAAAGTGGAGAGTCCGTTCCCATTTTGCGGAGGAGCAGTTGGCTATATTGGGTATGATGTGATTCGGCAATATGAAGATATTGGAGAAATGCTCGCTGACCCTTTAAATATTCCAGAAGTACATGTGCTGCTGTACAACATGTTTGTTGTATACGATCATGTAAGGCAAAAGCTATCATTTGTGTATGTCTATCGCAGCGGCGATACAGACTCGTATGAAGAGGTTTATGAACAGCTGCAAACATATAAACAAAAATTGCTGCAGGAATCAGAAGAACAGGTGAACGAGTTAGGTGCTTCTTTATTATTTACATCTTCTGTAACAGAAGAAAGGTTTCACAAAATGGTTGAACAGGCAAAGGAATATATTCGGGCAGGGGATATCTTTCAAGTTGTGTTATCGCAGCGTTTGCAAAGTGATTTTACAGGAAATCCATTTGCATTATATCGCCGTCTTCGCACAGCAAATCCATCTCCTTATATGTTTTATATTGATTTTCAAGATTACGTCGTACTTGGTTCTTCACCAGAAAGCTTACTTTCTGTACGAGATGATAAGGTGATGACAAATCCAATTGCCGGAACAAGGCCGCGCGGAAACACAAAAGATGAGGATGAAAAGATTGCGAAGGAGTTGCTTGCAAACGAGAAGGAACGGGCAGAGCATATGATGCTTGTTGATTTAGGGAGAAATGATATTGGACGGGTGAGTGAGATCGGTTCCGTTCAACTAGATAAATATATGAAAATCGAGAAATATTCGCATGTCATGCATATTGTATCTGAAGTTTACGGAACATTGCGAAAAAAGATGAGCTGTTTTGATGCATTAGCACATTGCTTACCAGCAGGTACTGTATCAGGAGCTCCTAAAATTAGAGCAATGGAAATTATAAACGAATTAGAAACAGAGAAACGAAATGTGTACGCCGGAGCGGTTGGATATATTTCATTTTCGGGGAATATGGATATGGCACTGGCGATCCGAACGATGGTTGTAAAAGATGAGAAAGCGTATGTACAGGCGGGCGCTGGCGTCGTGTATGATTCGAACCCTGCGGCTGAATATGAAGAAACGCTAAATAAAGCAAAAGCGCTCTTGGAGGTAATGAAATGATTGTCTTGATTGATAACTATGATTCATTCACATATAACTTGTATCAATTGCTAGGCCATCACACGGAACAGATTGTTGTCGTGCGTAACGATGAAGTGACAATTAAGGAACTAACGGACATGAAGCCAAGTGCAATTATACTTTCGCCAGGGCCTGGAAAACCGGAAAATGCGGGGATTTGTACGGAAGTGATTCAACATTTTTATAAAACAGTTCCGATTCTTGGAATTTGTCTAGGACATCAAGCGATTGTTACTGCTTTTGGCGGAGAAGTTGTGCGGGCAGAAAAGATTAAACATGGGAAAACATCGCTTGTAAAACATAACGGTACATCGATATTCTCCTATGTAAAACAGCCGCTGACAGCGATGCGTTACCATTCACTCGTAGCAAAGCAGCACAATCTTCCGAGTTGTTTTGATGTATTAGCGACAGCGATGGATGACGGAGAAATCATGGCAATTCGTCATCACTACTATCCGCTTTTCGGTTTGCAGTTTCACCCAGAATCCATTGCAACTGAAGAAGGCGATAAATTAATACAGGCATTTTTATCGAATGTGAAAGAGGGGGAGAGAGTATGAATGGCTATCTTCGAAAATTAGTAGAGAGGCAAGATTTAACGGAACATGAAATGTATGAAGCGGGGCTTGCGTTATTAAGTGAAGATATTTTAGAAAGTGAGATTGCAGCTTTTTTAGCATTGTTAAAGGCAAAAGGGGAAACGGCAGATGAAATATACGGGCTTGTTCGTGCCCTTCGTGAAAAAGCATTGCCATTTTCGAATCATATTGCAAATGCGATGGACAATTGCGGAACAGGCGGGGACGGGGCGCAAACATTTAATGTGAGTACAACATCAGCTTTCGTACTTGCCGGTGCCGGTGTAAAGGTTGCGAAACATGGAAATCGCGCCGTTTCTAGTAAAACGGGAAGTGCAGATTTATTAGAGGAGCTCGGCGTGAACATTGCATGTTCGCCAAAGCATATTGACCATTTGTTAGAGAACGTCGGTATCGCTTTTCTATTTGCACCGGCAATGCATCCAGCACTGCGTCGCATTATGAAAGTAAGAAAAGAATTAAACGTTCCAACAATCTTTAACTTAATCGGGCCACTTACAAATCCAATCGACTTAGAAACGCAGTTCGTCGGTATTTATAAACGGGAGATGTTACTTCCAGTAGCAGAAGTCTTGCAAAAGCTTGGCAGAAAAAGAGCGATTGTTGTAAATGGCAGTGGATTTTTAGATGAAGCATCTTTGCAAGGAGAGAATCACATAGCAATTTTAAAAGATAACAACATTATGGAAGTGAGTATATCTCCAGAAGAGTATGGATTTTCAAGTGTGAAAAACGAAGCGATTCGAGGCGGAGATGCAAAGGAAAATGCCAATATTACATTACATGTGCTGCAGGGAGAAGATAGCGTATACCGTGAGACAGTGTTATTAAATGCCGGGCTTGCTCTGTTTGCCAACGGAAAGGCAAGGACAATTGAAGAGGGCATTCGCTTAGCAGCTCATAGTATTGATTCAGGAAAGGCGCTGGAGAAATTACAGCTCTTAATTACTGAAAGTAACAAAAAACTAGAGAGGGTGAACTAAATGGAAACGATTTTAACGAAAATTATTGAGCAAAAAAAGAAAGAAGTAGCAGTGTTATATGAAACGTATATCCCAGAAAAGAAAAACCGTACATCTTATTCTCTCGTAGAAGCATTACAGCAATTTACTGTCATTGCAGAAATAAAACGTGCTTCACCGTCTAAAGGAGATATTAACTTACACGTTGACGTTGCGAAGCAAGCGGAGCTTTATGAAACAAACGGTGCCGGAGCAATTTCTGTTTTAACAGATAGTCACTTTTTTAAGGGCTCATTTCACGATTTAGAAACGGCAAGAAATCATGTGAATGTACCGCTTTTATGTAAAGATTTTATTATTGATCGGATCCAAATTGACCAGGCGTATGAAGCAGGAGCCAGTCTCATTTTATTGATTGTTGCTGCATTACCAAAAGAAGAATTATTTGCGCTATATGCGTATGTAAAAGAGCGCGGCTTAGAAGCGATTGTAGAGATTCATAATGAAGAAGAGTTAGAAATAGCGTTAGAGCTTAATCCAGATGTCATTGGAGTAAACAATCGAAATTTGAAAACATTCGAGGTGGATTTAAGAACGACGGAACAGCTTGGGAAACGGTTAAATGAACAAAACGTACTTTGGATTAGTGAGAGCGGTATTCATACGAAAGAAGATATTACACGTGTGAAGCAAGCCGGGGCAAAAGGAATTCTTGTCGGAGAAGCGTTTATGACAGCACCGTCTGTTGGATATTTTTTTCAATCGCTGCAGGTGACGAAATGAAAGTAAAGATTTGCGGGATTACCGATATAAGAGCGGCAACAATCGCTTGTGAATACGGGGCAGATGCCATTGGCTTTGTATTTGCGGAAAGTAAACGGAAAATCACTCCCGAACAAGCAAAGCGAATTATCGAAGAGCTTCCGGAGAATATAATGAAAGTTGGCGTTTTCGTAAATGAATCAATCGACGTGATCGAAAACATTGCAACGTATTGTGGTTTAACGCATGTACAACTGCATGGGGATGAACAAAATTATCATATTAAAAGATTGAATATTCCATCTATAAAGGCTGTCGGTGTAAGTTCGAGCGAAGATATAGAACGAGCAGCGGAATATGAAACTGATTTTATATTATTTGATAGTCCGAAAGAACAGTTTCATGGCGGAAATGGCAAAACATTTTCATGGGAATTATTACGGTCAAATCCAATTGAAAAAAAGTGCATATTAGCCGGCGGATTAAATCTTGAAAATATCACAGAGGCAATTGAAATGGTTCAGCCGTATATGATTGACGTGAGCAGCGGCGTAGAAACAAACGGCAAAAAAGATATCGAGAAAATAAAACAATTTATCACAAAAGCGAAGGAGTGTTAACTATGCAATATGTATATCCAGATGAAAAAGGTCATTACGGTATGTACGGAGGACGTTATGTCCCAGAAACGTTAATGCAGTCTGTTTTAGAATTAGAAGAAGCGTATAAAGAGGCAATGCAAGATGAATCATTTCAAAAGCAATTACAGCATTATTTACAAACGTATGTTGGTAGAGAAACACCGCTTTATTTCGCAGAAAATCTGACGAAGTATTGCGGCGGCGCAAAAATTTATTTAAAGCGCGAAGATTTAAATCATACAGGAGCTCATAAAATTAACAACACAATCGGGCAGGCGCTTCTTGCAGTGCGAATGGGTAAAAAGAAAGTTGTCGCTGAAACTGGAGCTGGACAGCACGGCGTTGCGACAGCGACAGTATGCGCGTTGCTTGGCTTAGAATGCGTCATTTTCATGGGAGAAGAGGATGTGAAGCGTCAAAAATTAAATGTCTTTCGGATGGAACTGTTAGGCGCAAAAGTGGAAAGCGTTGCAGCAGGGAGCGGAACGCTAAAAGATGCAGTAAACGAGGCGCTTCGCTACTGGGTTGCACATGTACATGATACGCACTATGTGATGGGATCTGTTCTTGGACCGCATCCATTTCCGCAAATGGTACGTGATTTCCAAAGTGTGATCGGCAAGGAAACGAAGAAACAATATGAAGCGTTAGAAGGGAAATTACCGGAAGCAGTTGTAGCTTGCATTGGCGGCGGCAGTAATGCAATGGGAATGTTTTATCCATTTGTACAAGATGAAGAGGTTGCACTATACGGTGTAGAAGCAGCAGGCAAGGGAATTCATACGGAGAAGCATGCTGCAACATTAACGAAAGGAAGCGTCGGTGTGTTGCACGGATCGATGATGTATATTTTGCAAAATGAAGAAGGACAAATTCAAGAAGCACACTCCATTTCAGCAGGGCTTGATTACCCAGGAGTTGGTCCGGAACATAGCTTATTAAAAGACATTGGCCGTGTATCGTATCATTCCATAACAGATGAAGAAGCGCTGCATGCGTTTCAATTGTTAACGAAGAAAGAAGGGATTATCCCAGCATTAGAAAGTTCGCATGCTGTGGCGTATGCACTGAAACTAGCACCTACTATGAAAAGCGAGGAAGGGCTTGTGATTTGTTTATCAGGACGCGGCGATAAAGATGTGGAAAGTATAAAACGTTATATGGAAGAGGTGTAAGTGATGGGAGTAGAAAGAATAAGTGAAGCATTTCAAAATGGGAAAAAAGCATTCATTCCGTACGTAATGGGCGGAGATGGTGATTTACAAGAACAAATTCGTTTTTTAGACGAAGCCGGGGCAAGCATTGTTGAAATTGGCATTCCGTTTTCTGATCCAGTTGCAGACGGACCAACGATTCAAAGGGCCGGAAAACGAGCGTTGGAAAACGGAACAACGGTAGAAGGAATTTTCCAAGCATTAGCGGAAGTGAGGGCAGAAGTACAAATTCCATTTGTGCTCATGACCTATTTAAATCCTATTTTAGCGTTCGGGAAAGAACGTTTTACCCTGCGCTGCATTGAAGCAGGCGTCGATGGGATTATCGTCCCAGATCTTCCGTATGAAGAACAAGATATTATTGCACCGCTGTTATGTGATGCAAACATTGCGCTTATTCCGCTAGTAACAGTAACGAGTCCGATTGAACGAATTGAAAAAATTACAAGTGAGTCACAAGGGTTTGTTTATGCCGTCACAGTAGCAGGCGTAACGGGAGTGCGCCGCGATTTCACACAAGAATTACACACATACTTAGAAAGGGTGAAAGCGCATGTGCAGCTTCCGGTTGTTGCGGGATTTGGTATATCAACAAAAGAGCAAATAGAAGAAATGACTCGCGTATGCGATGGAGTAGTTGTCGGAAGTAAAGTCATTGAGCTGTTAGAGAATGAAAAACGAAATGAAATTCGTGAGCTGATTGCTGCGGTGAAATAAAGGAATTAACTCCCTAAAGTGCACACGGTATGTCGAACATCGTCGAATTGTCTTTATGTTATGTCGAAAGGTCTTTATCCCGCATTAACGGGCAGTAAACGCTAGGGAAGAACAAGGAAGAAAACTGCCCGNNATTGGTTCAACTAACCATCAGTGAGAAAGGCGTCACTGATGGAAGTTTCACTTTATCCCGTGTAGAAGCGCCGATATATTCTAAAAAACGATCGATATATTAGTGGACATATAAGAAGGAGCTGATTCAAAAGACATATACGTCTCTTTTGAGTCAGCTCCATATATTAACCTAATGGATTTTCGCCAAAACGTTCCCATAGTTTTGGAAAACGCTTAGCTAATTCATCCTCATCTTCTTCCCAATCAAATTCGATGTCTTGTTCAAATGGTTCATAACCTTTTTCATCAAGGAACGATGAAAATTTGTTCCATATTTCATTATCCCACTCTGTATCTCCTGTTTCTTTTAGGCTGAACGCTTCAAATCCAGTACTTAACATTTCCTCAAGTTCTGGAATGAGTTCTTCCTCTTCATAATAAGCAGGAATTAAGTTTGCTAGATTTTCAGGGTTTTGCACAGCGGAATCAAACATTTCTTGTCCACATGCGATGAGCCAACCTCGAAAGTAATCAAATGAATCATCGGAACATCCACCTAAAATAATATAAGCAGCTGCCCATAAAGAGGAAGTGTAGGATTGCTCTAAAGCAGTTTGGAGATGCATTTCATAATCTGCAATCTCATCTGCGGATTTTGCAGCTAATTGCTCAACTAACCACTCAACTGTTTCGTCTTTTGAATTCATGTCTGAAATGAGCTGCCAAAATTGTTCTTGGTTCATTGCTATCACTCCTCTAAAAAAGGTGTTTTTTGTAGTGTACCATGTTTTGAATAGTTCATCAGATAAAGAATCGGATAAAAAAACTGACATAAAATTAATTGAATATTCCGCTTTATGTTATATAATATGTTTTAACATATAAGTCGGCCAAATGCTCTTGACCAATTAAACAGAAGAGAGGTTTTTAATCATTTTTCAAATTGTACCTTACAAGAAATGAGATGATGGTATGACAGTATTATTAGCTCTTATTCCAATCATGATGATTTTTATTTGTTTATTTGTATTCAAGCAAACATCGCTTAAAGCATCGATAATTTCTTATGTTGTGTGCAGCGGAATAGTTTTACTATCACCGATGTTTCGCTTGCAAATGGGGGAGGTTGCCCATGCCACAATGAAAGGCGGTTTAATTTGTTTTATCGTTGGATATGTATTGTTTTTTGGGATTTTTTTATTTCACCTTATGAATAAAATGGGGTATATCGATCAAGTTGCTCGCTTTATGGAACATGTTACACATGACCGTTTACTGCAAATGCTCCTGATGTGTTTTGGGATCTGTCCTCTAATTGAATCCGTAAGTGGATTTGGAATTGGATTTATGGTGGCTGCTCCTATTTTTCTTTCGCTCGGTTACAAGCCGCTTCAAGCTGTTTTACTTTCGTTTATCGGTTTATTAGCAAGCTCATGGGGCGCAATGGCAACAGGAACAATTATTGGCTCAGGGCTGATTGATATGCCTTTAGAACAACTTGGTTCTGGTACAGCGGTGTTAAGTGTGCCAATCTTTGCGTATTTTATCATTCTTTCATTATATATAGTCGGCGGCTGGACGGCAGTAAGGCAAAAGTGGAAAGAAGCAACAGGCTTTTTCCTATTATTTTCTCTCTCCATCTATTTGTCTAGTACATATGTAAGTGTTGAATTAGCAGGGATTTTAAGTGCAATTGTAACGATAACATTTGGCTTTATCGTCATTAAAACGACAGCAAAACAGCAGAAGGAAATGTATTCGGAACATGCCGCTGCCGAGCAGCAAGAAGTTTCTATTTTAAAAATAATTAGCCCATATTTATTTTTAACAGTTTGCATCTTGCTTTCTCGCCTGATTCCGTCGTTTCATAGTGCATTGCAATCATACGCTGTTATTAACTTACCATCGTACTCTTACAAACTTGAATTATTGTATTCACCAGGATTTTGGCTTGGCGTTACATGTGTATTTACCATAATTTTTTTCCGGATTCCTTCTATTATAATAAGGCAGTCATTATTGCAAACAGTGAAACAGTGGATACCGTTTGCAATTACAACGACAATGTTTATTGCAATTTCAGAAATAATGAGTGCAGCAGGGATGCACGCGTTATTAGCGGAAACAGCTGGTCATATGTTTGGAACGATGTTTGTTTTCGTTGCCCCGTTTATCGGTGGTATAGGAGGTTTTTTAACGGGAAGTAACGCTGGATCAAATGCGATGTTTATGAAACTGCAAATGCAAACAGCACAGAACGTAGGGCTTCCGTGGCAATTCGTGACAACCGTACAAAATACAAGTTCTTCTTTTGCTACAATTGCGTGTCCATCACGAATTACGCTTGGCGCTTATTTATGTAACATTCCATTTCGGGAAAATGAGTTATTGAAGAAGACAACTATGATGATTTTTGGTGCTGTGTTGATTGTGGTGGGAGAAGTTTTTGTGTGGCATCTTATTGTGTAAAGAAACATTTCTCTTATAGGAGAAGTGTTTTTGTTTGTAGAAATAAGTAATTGTATAAAAAGAGAAAGAGTGAGCGTAGAATGACTATAAATTTAAGAGATATTACAAATGAGAATTGGATAGAGTGTATATTCTTAACTACAAATAAAGAAGGCAAGCACTTTGTTTGCGAAAAGTTTGTAGCCTCAAATGCATTATCATTAGCACAGTCAAAATTTCAAAAAAGTTGGATTACAAAGGCAATATACAATGGTGAAACGATGGTTGGCTTTACGATGTATGGTTACTGTGAACAACATCATTTTTTTGAAATATGTAGACTCATGATAGATCATAAACACCAAGGAAAAGGGTATGGGAAAACGGCACTTTTATACGTAATAGATGAGATGAGAAAAGATGCGAATTGTCATGAAATCTTTCTATCTTTTGAACCGAATAATATCGTTGCAAAACAGCTGTATGAAAGCATTGGTTTTGAAGATACAGGCAGAATGGTTGAGGGGGAATGTTTATATAAGTTACCGTTTAAGAAGGACGAAGCAAGATAAAAAACTCCGTAATGATTGATAACTGCACAAGATGGGAATTGTAAACGATAGAAGGAGTGATACGATGAAATACATTATTATAGGCGGAGATGCAGCTGGAATGAGTGCCGCTATGCAAATTGTCCGTAATGATCAAGAAGCAAATGTAATCACTTTAGAAAAAGGCGAAATCTATTCATATGCGCAGTGCGGTCTTCCTTATGCGATTAGTGGGATCATTGCTTCTACTGAAAAGCTAATTGCTAGAAGTATTGATACGTTTCGGAATAAATATCATATTGATGCGAAAGTGAATCACGAAGTGACACGTGTAGATCCAGCGAGTAAAAAAGTATACGGCATACATACGCAAACATCAGAACCATTCGAATTCGAATATGATCGTTTATTAATTGCAACGGGAGTGCGACCAGTTATGCCGAACTGGAAAGGCAGTGATTTGCAAGGTGTTCATCTATTAAAAACGATCCCGGATGCAGAGCGCATTATGGAGACGCTTCAGAATAAGAAGGTTGAACATGTTACTATTATTGGCGGCGGGGCAATCGGTATAGAAATGGCAGAAACATTTGCCAGTCTTGGGAAAAAAGTTCGTATGATTGAGCGGAATCAACATGTAGGTACCGTTTTTGATGAGGACATGGCAGCATACATTCATGAAGAAGCAACAAAACATAATATTGAAATTCTTACAAATGAAAATGTGAAATCATTTCAAGGAAAAGAGCAAGTTGAGTTTGTGGAAACGGATAAAGCAATGTATGAAACAGATCTTGTTTTAGTATCAGTTGGAGTGAAACCGAACACTGATTTTCTAGAAGGAACAGAGATTAACAAAAATCAAAAAGGTGCTATCCAAGTTAACGCTTATATGCAAACAAATATAGAGGACATTTATGCGGCAGGAGACTGTGCTACGCAGTATCATATTATAAAAGAAAAACATGACCATATTCCGCTTGGAACAACGGCAAATAAACAAGGGCGAATTGCTGGACTGAACATGGTGAATAAACGAAGAGCGTTTAAAGGGATTGTCGGAACAGCGGTTATGAAATTCATGGACATTACATTAGGACGAACCGGTTTAAATGAAAAAGAAGCAGAGCAATTACAAGTACCATATGAAATTGTAAAGATAGATTCGACAAACATAGCAGGATATTATCCAAGTAAGAAACCACTGCACGTGAAATTACTGTATCGCAAGGACACGAAACAACTGCTAGGCGGACAAGTAATTGGTGAGCAGGGCGTAGATAAGCGAATAGATGTACTGGCGATGGCATTGTTTCATAAAATGACGATTCATGATTTAGAAGACGTGGACTTAAGTTACTCTCCGCCATACAACAGTGTGTGGGATCCGTTGCAGCAAGCAGCGAGAAGGGGAGAATAAAGTAAAACTTCCATCAGTTGGGGATGAAACCCAACTGATGGAAAAGCAATATATACGACTTTCCTAGTATTTAAGCTGAGAAATCATTAATAATTTCTACCACTTCAATTTTTCCGTTAATCAAAAGTTCAGGAAGTTCATTTGTTACATTACCCTTCCAATATTCTTTAGCTTGTTCAATTTTTTCAGAGAAAGGAGCCCCATCTTCCTTTGGTAAAAGGTTTCCATCACCTTCAAAAGAATTTCCAATAACTCGAAGTTTAACAATCTGCAAAACATTCCGATTGTAAGAATCAAATAATTCTTTCCATTTCAAAGCATCTTCATAGCTTTTCGCAGCGTATAAGCAAGACAATCTTGAAGGATACTCAGGATATTCTTGTAGTCTAACCATTTCTACGATCACTTCTCGAATCGCTCTGATTGTTTGGTCTACATATTTAATCGCTACTTCGGTATTTTCTTTATTCAAGTTCAATCCTTCATTTGTATCATGACCTTGTAAAATCTGAATGAAGTCTTCACCTTTAGAATTCAATTGTTCTCTCTCAAAAAAGAAGCGATATAAGGCATTGTTTTGATTCTCGTTAAAGTTAATGATTTGCCCAAGACTCATTTTTTTCCTAGTAACAATATGATAAACATACAATTCATTTTTTCCCATGGTCTGCCTCCTGTCGGTTATATCATCTCATACACCATATTATACCAACGAAAGGATGCAAGAAGGGGGGATTTCTGATTATTCTCTATTCATGTAAGAATGATCTATCTACATTTTTTTAATTCGGCAAAGGGTATAACTTATCACCACAGTAATACAAGAAAATAAAATAGCGATGCTAGAAAAAGCGAGTAAGTAAGCATTATACTTCGCTATATTTGCGATCATTGCATGGCTATCAAAATGAAAAATACCTCCTATAACGTTGAAGAGAAATAGTAACAAGAAGATTGTAATTAGTCCATCTAAAGCACCTTGTATGTCAGGCTTACTTAAAGCAATATGCGTAGAGATGCAAATTGCTAAGATCAGAAAGAGCCAGAAATAAGGATTAAATAGATTGCTAATCGTAAAAATGCTTTTCAATAATAGGACTGAAGATAACACAGTGTGTTTGATCATATCACTCATAGCGCTGCTTGGCTGAATATTTGTTTCAATATCATTCATAAATACCGAGTATGAGTGGGGGATAAGGCAATACATTAAGCCAACTAACGCGGCAATTCCTGAAAAAATAGGAGCAACACCGATAAAGAAATTACCTATTTTTTGATAGATACTTTTCGGGTTATACTCGTGCTGCACATAGCCTAAATATCCGTTACTTGTATTCGTTGGAAACCATTGAATACCCACGATTTTATGTCCAAATAATACGCACATAAAGGCATGCCCAAATTCATGAATGGGCGTTCCAATCCACGAAGTGAAGAGGAAGCCGTTTCTTCCAAAAGCTCTTGTCCAATATGTTCGCGAACGATTCTCTAAATAGCCTAATAGAAATCCAACTACAATAATACATCCTACTAATGAAGCTAACTGTATACAGGTTGTAATAAGCATAGTAAAAAAGAAGTTTCCTAATTCCATTTTGTCACCTTATCTATATGTGATTTGATACATAGTAGATTACATGAATTTTGTAGCAGTAGTCTACAATTATTTTTGTTATGGAAGTAGAAATGAAGAAAACCCTCCTGCATTTGCAAGAGGGCTCTTCGGCTTTTAAAAGAATCAACCTTCTAATAATAATGATTTTGGATCTTCAAGCATTTCTTTAACTGCAACAAGGAAGCTAACAGCCTCTTTTCCATCTACGATGCGGTGGTCGTAAGATAGAGCAAGGTACATCATCGGACGGTTTTCCATACGCTCTGCATCGATTGCAACAGGGCGTACTTGGATTTTATGCATACCAAGGATACCAACTTGTGGGCTGTTTAGGATTGGTGTTGACATAAGGGAGCCGAACACACCACCGTTTGTAATTGTAAATGTACCACCTTGTAGTTCTTTCAGTGTAAGTTTGTTATCACGAGCTTTTTTACCAAGATTTCTAATTTCGCTCTCAATTTCAGCGAAGTTTAATTGGTTTGCATCACGTACAACAGGAACAACTAATCCATCTGGAGCTGCTACAGCGATTCCGATATCGTAGAATTTCTTAAGGATAAGCTCATCACCTTGAATTTCAGCATTTAATAATGGGAATTGTTTTAATGCTGCTACAACTGCTTTTGTGAAGAATGACATGAAGCCAAGACGAACATCATGTTTCTTTTCGAATGCATCTTTACGTTCTTTACGTAATTCCATGATAGCTGTCATATCAACTTCGTTAAATGTTGTTAACATTGCAGCCGTTTGTTGAACTTCTACAAGACGATTTGCAATTGTTTGACGGCGGCGGGACATTTTTACGCGCTCAACTGGTTTTTCAAACTCAGTTTTTGCAGCTGGTTTTGGACTTTGTTTTTCTTGTTTTGGTTGTTCTTTTGGCGCAGTAGCATGTGCTTGAACATCATGCGGTCTAACGCGGCCAAGTGGATCAGTGCTGCGTACTTCGTTTAAGTCGATTCCTAATTCACGTGCCATTTTTCTAGCAGCAGGTGATGCAATAGGACGATCTGTATTTGGAAGACCTTGTAAAGGTGCTTTATTTGGCGCTGCAGTTGGAGCCTCAGCTTTTGGTGCTTCCGCAACTTCTTGTTTTGGTTCTGCTGGAGCAGGTGTACTTACTGCTGCCGCTGCATTTGCATCTAAAACTGCGATAACATCGCCGATTTCAACTGTATCTCCAGGTTCTCCTAGTAATTGTGATACAATACCTGAATCTTCTGCAATGATTTCTACATTGACTTTATCTGTTTCAAGCTCAACAACGCTTGCGCCTTTCTCAACTTTGTCACCTACGTTGATAAGCCATTGTGAGATAGTTCCTTCTGTAATAGATTCTGCAAGCTCAGGTACTTTAATTTCGATCATTTTAAATGTCCTCCCCTATTTTGCCTAACAATTGATTTAATATGATTGTATAAATAATCTTCTTTAACCGTGAATGGGGGAGACCCCCATTCACAGGAAGTTAACAGTATTACTTATTGTGAACAAATTCTTGTTCTTGTTGTAATTTGAAATTGACATTAAGCGTTTGGTTAATAATCAATTCTTGTTCTTTTCTATGAACATGAGGATCGCCGCCTGATGGGCTTGAACGGTCCGGACGTCCAATATAGTTCACTTTCACTTTGTCAGAAGCAAGTTCGAATAGAATTGGTGCGATATAATGCCATGCGCCCATATTTCTTGGTTCTTCTTGTACCCATACGATTTCTTCCAAGTTTTCAAAACGCTCAGCGATTGCTTGGATTTTCTCAGTAGAGAATGGATATAACTGTTCAACGCGAACGATATGCACTTCATCAAGTGTATGTTCTTTCTTATTCGATTCAACATCTACTGCTAAATCGATTGCCATCTTACCTGTCGTTAATACGAGACGCTTCACTTTGCTTGGTTTTGTTCCAAGGTTCGGTTGCTCTACAACTGTTTGGAAGCTGCCTTCACTTAACTCAGAAGCAGGTGAAGATGTAAGTGGATGACGTAATAAGCTTTTTGGCGTCATAATTACTAACGGTCTTACATAATCAGTTCCAAGACTTGCTGCTTGGCGGCGCAGGATATGGAAGTATTGCGCTGCACTTGTTAAGTTTGCAACTGTCCAGTTATTTTCTGCAGCAAGCTGTAAGAAACGTTCTGGACGAGCGCTGGAATGCTCAGGACCTTGGCCTTCATAACCGTGCGGAAGAAGTAAAACAAGACCAGATTTTTGACCCCATTTTGCTCTTCCTGCTGAAACGAATTGGTCAAACAATGCTTGTGCTGTATTAGAGAAGTCTCCGTACTGTGCTTCCCACATTGTTAATGTTTCAGGAGAAAATACGTTATAGCCATACTCAAATCCTACAACAGCAGCTTCAGAAAGTGGACTATTATGAACCGCGAAAGAAGCACGTGCTTGTGGCAGACGGTGCATTGGCGAATACGTTTCGTTCGTTTCTGTATCATGTAATACAACATGACGCTGTGCGAATGTACCGCGCTCTGAATCCTGTCCTGTCAGACGGATTGGCGTACCGTCTTGTAAAATTGAAGCAAACGCTAACGCTTCGGCATTTGCCCATTCTAGTTTACCGCCATCCTTAAATGCGCTCTCACGGCGTTCAAGGATTTTCTTTAATTTTGGATATACGTTAAAACCTTCTGGCCACTCAAGAAGACTTGTATTTAATTCTTGAAGTGTTTCTAATGGAACACCTGTCATCATTTTTGGAATGCCATTTGCAACTACTTCTGGAACTTCAACATTCGCAGATACTTCTTTTTTATCTGAAGAAACTTGATTATATTCAGCTTTCAAATGCTCTTGAATAAATTGCGTAATTGTTTCTACTTCTTCAGCATTTAGAATGCCTTTTGTTTGTAATTCTTCAGCATATAAAGCTCTTACAGTCGGATGCTTGCTAACCTTTTTGTATACTTTCGGTTGTGTAACTGCTGGATCATCCATTTCGTTATGACCAAAGCGGCGATATCCGATTAAGTCAATTAGGAAATCTTTTTTGAACAGCGTGCGGTATTGGAAAGCAAGAGTAGCTGCAATCAGACAAGCTTCAGGGTCATCAGCATTTACGTGCACAATCGGAATATCAAAGCCTTTCGCAAGGTCACTTGAATATCTTGTAGAGCGAGAATCATAACTATCAGTTGTGAATCCTACTGCGTTATTCGCGATAATGTGAATCGTTCCGCCTGTTTGATAACCTTTTAGTCTGCTTAAGTTCAGCGTCTCAGGTACGATACCTTGACCAGGGAACGCAGCATCACCGTGTACTAAAATTGCGAAAGATTTCGAAACATCTTGCGTTGGATAACCTGCTTGCTCACGATTTTCCTGAGCAGCACGTGCAAATCCTTCTACAACTGGATCTACAAATTCAAGGTGACTTGGATTATTTGCTAAAGTAACTCGTGTAAGAGCTCCTTCAGACCCAACCAATTGCTCTTTACCTAAGTGATACTTCACATCTCCAGTCCAGCCGATATTGTTCTTATCTTTGTCTTGCATCGGTGCTGAATGTTTAAATTCAGTGAACATGTGACTATATGGTTTTTCTAATGTATGAGCGAGTACGCTAAGACGTCCGCGGTGAGCCATCCCGATCATAATATCTTTCACGCCGCCCTTAGCGCCTTCAGAAACCATTTCATCAAGCATAGGAACTAGCATATCAACGCCTTCGATAGAAAAGCGTTTTTGACCAACAAATGTCTTATGCAAAAATTGCTCGAAACCTTCAACCGCTGTCAATCGTTTTAAAACAGCAATGCGTTTTTCATTTGATAGTGGATGATACAAGGAAGTTGATTCCACCATTTGTTGTAGCCATGCACGCTCTTCGCTATCTTGAACATGAGCGAACTCATAAGCTAAAGATTTTGAATAAATCTCTTTTAATCTATTAACAGCATCAAATGCTGTTTGTACATCTGCAGGTGCATCTGCCCAAACCATTTTCGCTGAAATCGCTTTCAAATCATTTTCACCTAGTCCCTCTAAAGAAAACTGCCCATCCACTTTTTCTTCCAGCGGATTAATATGTGCAGAAAGGTGACCATAAGAACGAATATTTTCTAAAACCTTTGCAGCTTTTAGAACTTTTTCTATATCTGTATTGTTTGGAGAAGAAAAATGCGAGCCCTCTGTAAAATCTGCATAAAAAGGAGGAGCACCCCATCTTGCGAAAAGCTCTTCTAATTCTGGATCAACAGAACCTTCCCCGGCTACAAAACGATCATACTGTTCAATGACATAGCCAAGGTTAGGACCATGGAACTTAGCCCAAGGGCTGTTTGTATTTGTATTCTTCGTCGTCATTTGACAAAACCTCCTACTCGTTAGAACCAGTAACGAGTGCAATTCATTTTATATTCTTATGTTATTACGATAATTTACATAATACAAAACGTTATTACTTATCTGTTTTGTAAAAAAACATTCACAATTACTTATCACCCAGAAATTTACTATGATTACCAAGTAAAACTTTTACAATAAAACCATTAAAAATAGTATGGTAAGTTCAATCTAGGGATAAAATGGAAATAAAATTACTACTTATAAAATGTATAGAAAATTAAGAATGTTCAAGTGAAAACGTTTTAAATTATGTATATTACAATAATAAGCGCTTTCAAAAATATTATACAACAATATCACAGTGGATAATAGAAAAAAGATAAAATTGTGAATTTATTATTAATTCCGTTTATTAAGAGAGAAGATAATAGAGTAGAAGGGAGCTTTTCTTAGAAAATAAAAGATAGAACGGTATTTCTTACTATATTTTATATATTCTTGTTGGAAATGGATTGATACTATTTTAATAGAAGCATTCGAAATAGAAGAAAAATAGTTTTCGTATTAAGAAACGAATGAAACAAATATCAAACGTTGTATGAGGAGATAAAAAAATGAAACTATATTTGAGGCCATTGTCTAAAGATGACGGAAAAAAGATATATGATATGTTGCAGGAAATTGCCCCCAACGACAATGGATTTCACAACGAAATTCACGGGGTATCATACCAAGAGTTTAACTTATGGTTAGAAAGAAACGAAGGTTTTTCAAAAGGGATTGGGCTGGAAGACTGGATGGTTCCGCAAACCACATACTGGTTGTTTAATAATCAAACACCAGTTGGATATGGACGAATTCGACATCGATTGAATGAAAGCCTTAAAAATAACAGCGGTCATATAGGTTACGCTCTACCAATTTCACAACGAGGAAAAGGATATGGGAACGAGTTGTTACGGTTGTTGCTAAAAGAGTGTTCAAAGATGGGGATTAAGCCGGTTCAAATCGGTGTTAATATTTCTAATATACCTTCAAATAGAGTTGTTCAGCACAATGGAGGCGTACTAGTAAAGGTTACAGAGAACAAAAATATTTACCACATCAATATGTAAAAGATATGCTTTCTCTTTGCAGAGTGTTTTTCAGCAAACTACGAATGATGCTTGGAACACAAGCGAATACAGAGGCTCAGCAAAGTATTATTGTTGTAAGTAATGCACACGGAGATACTGGTGGTTGATCTTTTTAATTATATAGCAAAGAGGAGCAAGGGGAAATCCTTGCTCCTCTTTGCTTTTGAATAAATAAGAACATTCATCTATTCTATATGTCTTTTAAAATTTAGTTTTAATAAGCTCTTAAAGTCCAGTTCAGCAATTAATACACTTAATAATATGAGTGTTGCACCTAAGTAACCTTTCAATGTGAGAGTTTCACCTGTGAAAAAGAAAGCGAAACCTGCAGAAAATACAGGCTCTAATGAAAAAATAAGACCTGCATGTGTAGGAGTCGTATGTTGCTGCGCAATGACTTGGACAATGAAAGCCATTGCTGTACAAAATATGCTTAATACTAAAATGGAAAACCATGATTCCAAAGTGTTAGGAAGTTTTGGGGTTTCCATAAACATGGAGAAAATGATACTAAATAGGCCAACAAAACCGAGTTGTAACACGCCAAGAGCAATGGAATTCACATGCTTAGTCATGGTTCCAGTAACGATAATATGAATAGCATAAAATAAAGCGCATAAAATGCATAAGATATCACCGTAACCGATCTTTAATTCACTATTTAATGTTAATAGTCCGATTCCTACTATCGTTAAAACGATTGCCAATACAACCTTTTTTTCGGGCCGTTGTTTTAAAAATATAGATGATAATATCGGGATGAATATGACGGTGAGACTCATTAAGAAACCAGCATTCGAAACAGTTGTATACTTTGTACCAAAAGTTGCAAAAACATAAACGAAAAACAAAATAGAAGCTAATATAAACGCATATTTTACAGTTTTAAAATCAATTCTGATTAAATGTTTGTAAAATACGATTCCTGATAAAAGAAAGGCAATCATAAAACGTAATGCGATTAAATTATATTCTTCTATGTAAGTGAGTCCAACTTTTGTAAGTAAGATGGAAGCACCCCAAAAAAATGTAACTAGTAGTAGCATTAAATCAGCTTTTAATTGTAGTTTCATCTCTATTTCCTCGTTAGCTATAAATTATTTTGTAATTTTCAAGAACATGATTCTAAGAAATTATTAAACTATGATACCTTGAAAATAAAACGAAAAAATCAGTTATTAACCTCCAATCTTTTTTATTTATAATTCAATACACTCTTATTATTATTCATTTTAATATCAATTCTGAATATTTAAAACGAAAATCTTCTATGGAAATTTAACATGACCTATCATAATGGGAATTGTTTCTTCACGGATTCGTGGTTCTTTTCATTTCGTAAAACATACTTAAATAAGTATTGCGAAAAACTATTGACAGAATATTAATGCAACCTCTATAATACAAAACATACTTATTAAAGAAACATAATTACGTCATATAAATTGAAATATAATTGAGCAATGAAGGGAATTTAAGTAGTGCTTATCTCACTGTTTTAGAGAGCTGATGGAAGGTGCAAATCAGTACATAGATAAGGATGAATTTCGATCCCGGAGCATCTTTTTCGAAGTAAAGGATGACCTTTATGAGGGAAAGACGGTCAAATATGAGATCGTTAACAAAGTCGAGAGGCAGACTACGTCTGCAATTAGGGTGGTACCGCGATATATTCGTCCCTACTGATACAATCAGTAGGGACTTTTTTATTATATAGAAAACATAATATTGGAAATGCAATGAAAGGAATACAGTAATACTTATTTCCATGTTTCAGAGAGCTGATGGAAGGTGTGAATCAGTACATAAATAAGTGTGAATTTCAATCCCGGAGCATCTTTTTCGAAATAAAGGGCGATCTTTATAGAGGGAAAGACGGTCAATAGATCGTTAACAAAATGAAGAGGCAGACGTAAGTTTGCAATTAGGGTGGTACCGCGGTGTAAATCGTCCCTGTCATGTAGGACAGGGATGATTTTTTTTATAAAAAGAAAAACTACAATTGATCCTATAAAATCTTTTGTAAAATTAAAATCTTATATAAATGAGAGGAGAACATCATGGAATTACAAAAAAAGTTATTGCCGCGGCATGTCCGTTTGATGGCACTTGGAGGAGCAATCGGCACAGGGATTTTTAAAGGAACTTCTGAAACAGTATCAATAGCGGGGCCAGCAGTTATTTTTTCTTATCTATTTGCAGGGTTATTGCTTCTTGTTGTAATGAGTGCAATCGCAGAGATGGCTATCGCTTATCCTGGGATGAATATGAAAGGGTATATTCGTAAAGCATTTGGATCAAACGTATCGTTTGTAATTGGATGGATGTACTGTTTCATGTTATTAGTTGTATGCGTCATTGAAGTAATCGCTGCAGGAAGCTTTTTGCAATATTGGTTTCCTTCTATGTCTTTATGGTCTTTAAGTTTTATTAGTGCAATTTTCATTGTGGCTATTAATTTTATGAATGTAAAGCATTACGGAGAGTTTGAATTTTGGTTTGCTGGAATTAAAATTACGATGATTGTTCTATTTCTTATTTTAGGCGGAGCTATTTTATTCGGAGTAATTCCAAGCAATGAAGCAAACTATATGCAAAACTACGTACAGCACCAGGGATTCTTCCCGCACGGCTGGTCAGGAGTATTTTCAGCATTATTAATCGTTATTTTTTCTTACGGTGGTTCCGAACTAATCGGATTGACTGTAACAGAAATGAAGGATACAGAGAAAGTATTGCCTAGAGTGATTAAAGGAGTATTTTGGAGAATCGTATTATTCTATACACTTCCAATTCTTATCATTTGTGGATTAATTCCGTGGAATGAAATTGGCAACCAAGCAAGTCCGTTTGTACAAGTGTTATCGGCAGTTGGATTTAAAGGATCAGCTCATATTATGAACTTCGTCTTGATCACAGCAGTATTGTCTGCGGCAAACTCTGGTATTTATGGCTGTACACGTATGCTGCATTCCTTAGCTGCAGAAGGAGAAGCGCCGAAACAATTTTCATTTGTTGCAAAGAACGGTGTTCCAGTATATAGCGTTATCTTGAGCTCTATTGTTCTTATTAGTGGGACATTTGTCGCATACGTTTCACCTGACCGTGTGTTTGGGTATTTAATGGCAATTCCAGGATTTACAGTATCAGTAGTGTGGACATGTATATGTTTAGCACAACTGAAGCTTCGCAAAACATATACAAAGTTGCCGCATTTTAAAGTATGGGGATTTCCATATGCAACTTTATTTACTGCAATCACATTAAGTATTTGCTGCGTGGCATTTACATTTAGCGATCAAAATAGAGCGAGTATCTTTGTTTGTTTAGGCATTTTAATGATCTTAATTCTATGTTCTATTTTTGTAGGCAAAAAGAAAAAAGTATAGTAACACTACATGTTTAAGATAGAGGCAGACCGTTGTATGGTCTGCTTTTATATTTTAAGAACGTATAATTTTATGAACAGCTATAAACGAGTGACCATTTTTACAGACATTTTTCTTTCAATAAGGTACACTTTATTAGGATAAATGCTTCAACTATAGTTACTGAATAATTAGGTGTAATGATAAATGAAATCTAAATTGTAATAAATTAAGGAGCCTGTCATGACAATTATCGATAAATTAAAACTAACGAAATTTAAAAACATGGCCGTAATCAATCAACCAAGCGACTACAATATCTTTACTGAACAAAAAACGACCCTTTCAAAAGAACATGATGCTATTTTCATTTTTGTAGAAATGCTTGATGAAATGGTTACACATACACAATCAATCCTAAACAATGAACAGGTGTTACTCGAAAAAGGCTATATATTTTTCGCATACCCGAAAAAAGGGAATAAGCGCTATGAAACCTTTATTCACAGAGATGAAATGTTTCC
Organism: Bacillus pseudomycoides; assembly: GCF_002551005.1. Taxonomy (GTDB): domain Bacteria; phylum Bacillota; class Bacilli; order Bacillales; family Bacillaceae_G; genus Bacillus_A; species Bacillus_A pseudomycoides_C. The sequence goes on along the minus strand of NZ_NVOY01000004.1, from coordinate 317,964 downwards.
AGCAATGAACGTTGGAGAAGATGGATATATAGGAAGTAGCGACATCAAGTTCGCCCGTATGGTAAGTATGGATGACGTTTTCACTGTAGTCGGACTAAAACGCGAAAAAAAGAAAGAAAAGAAAACAGCAGCTGCCAGCCAATGCGTTGCAGATTATGAGAACAATGTAAAAGATGTCGAAGCATTACTAGCCGACCATCCAAACGAACTGAAGTTTTACCAAAACTTAACCCCTGGATATCAAAAAGACTGGGCACGTAACATCTTCTCGGCAAAGCAACAACAAACGCGTGACAAGCGATATCAACAAATGGTTGATATCCTTTCACAAGGGTATAAAACACTTGATTTATTCCGTAGGGGGAAGAAATAAACTGAGGCATTCATCAGTGGGGATTTACTTCATTCTCCATTGATGGAAATCGTACAGCCCCGCCAAACTGTAAGACGTAGGAGCGCAATGTTGTTTCTTTTTAAGGTTAATTTCTGCGTCCGATCTTTCAATGTATTTTTAGTTATTACTTTTACGACAAGTCAAGCATACGAAGGAAAGGAGCGCCCAAATACGGACGCTCTTTTTGCTTATCTTAACGTGCTGGTTTATAAAGTGTTTTTGATCAAATGTTATTTAAAAGCTATAGCTACAAAAGGATTTGGGATTGAGGGGCATAAAGACAAATCTAAATTTCTTTCGTTATATCATACTTTAACAATTGTCGTTGGTCGTAAAACTTCTCATAAATAATACCCATTAAATAGAAAAATAATAGACCAAAACAAATGTGAATGAGTGTAAATTTAGCTCCAAATGAAGCAAATTCATACACCATAACCGGTAATTTTGCAGTTGTCCAAACTCCTAGAAAAAATACAATGTAGCGTATGCTCGCTCCTTTTTTTAATAAAAGTGCCGCGATTGGAAAAGCAACATAGAGGGGACCAGCTGCAATTCCTCCTAATAATAGGGAAAACAAGATGCCATAGATGCCAGATTTTTTTCCCATATATTTAATTAATGTTTCTTTCTTCACCCACTGGTCAAGCAACCTTACGAATATTAAGACAGGGGGAAGTAGAAACAGCATATCTAAAATACTTTTTCCTGTTAATTGAAATGCGTTCCATCCCAACGATTGGTTTATAAAAGTCAATATAATGAGTCCCAATAGTAAAATGAAAAAGAAACGATATCTTTTTAATTCATTCATGCCATCACCACCCAAATAATATATGAGAATATGAGAGACATTAACAATGCAGATGCATTACGAGAATAAGCAAAACTTCGCCCAAATATCTTTTGCTCCATCGGTAAAGTTGTGATTCCTACTGACATTAATGTAGACATTAATGCCGCAACTTGAGGGAGGCCCGCACCATTTTGGACTAATGTATTTCCAAGAGGAAACACAACAAAGCTTGGAATGAGTGCAACAGAGCCAATTATTGCTGAATAAACAATACCGATAAATCCAGATTTTTCCCCAATGATGGAAGAAATGAAGGAAGGCGTTAATATAGATAGTGATAGTCCAACGAACAGCATAATCGATAACATAGAAGGGATAAGATTACGAAACATGTTCCATGACTTTAATAGAGCATCTTTTGTTTTATTTCGATCTTTTATAAAAGAAATACTGGTAAGAATAATAGCGATAGTGTAAAGGATAGTACCATTAATCATGATTATACCCCTTCCATTTTTCATATTTATTTAAGAAAAATGATAAATTCTTAATTTTTTCTTCAATATCTATTTGAAAATCCTCTAATGTTCTTTTTCCAACTGTAGTAATTTTGTACATTTTTATCGGCTTATCTTGATCAGATGTATCCAAATAAGACTCAACAGCACCCTCTTTTTCTAATTTCTTTAGTGTGCGATAGATGATGGCACTATCAATTGGATTAACGGGAAGCTCTTCTTCACATTTCTGCAGAAGTTTCCCTCCATAGCTATCTCCCTCTGTTAAAAACAGCAAAAGAAATGCACCTGTATGTCTCCCTGTATGTTTCATAAAATATCTAACCTCCTGAATGAAATGTAAAAAATATTTTTTGTCATCATAACATTAAAACTATTACTGTTAATAACATTATACTGTCATTAACAGTAATGTGTTACTAACAGTATAAATTCAATATAATGTCATGTCAATTCTGAAAATATACAACATGTTTGTTTATCTTTCTGATAACACGAATTCAATTGCAAATACTACCGAAGAATTAACAAAGTCAACAGAAATGAATGCGATGTCATCTTGGTGAAAAAATGCCAAGAAAAGCAAAAGTGATTTAAAGGATAATAAATCACTATAACCTATCATTAACGGTAGTTAATCTGCCTAAGTTTAAAGGCGAATAAGCTCCTTTATTTTTTTGAAGCATAGCATGTAAAAGACTATGAAAAAGTAGGTGGAAACATGCGGTTAGGTTCTCAACGTATTATAGGTTTTCCAGGCATGGGCATGGGAGGTTCTCCAGGCATGGGCATGGGTGGTTTCCCAGGCATGGGTATGGGAGGTTTTCCAGGCATGGGAGGATTCCCAGGTATGTTTTAGTCTTGATTTTTAATACTTTATATCTGGATAGGCTACATGTAGTTGGGCAGAAAAGTAAAGGTTAAGTAGATTAAATTTAATATGAACTAGGAGAATTGAGTGTAAAATGAAGCAGGAATGAACAAAGCCCCAATCCATTTAAAATAAAAGGATTGAGGCTTTTTGTTTCATATGATACCGGCTGGCATCGAACCGGCGACCTGATAGCTATTTTGTCGCTTTTATATATTTAATACGAAGCACTTTTTTTAAGCGTTTATTCTGCTGAACAAATACATTTTATTAGCTAAGCTTCTCAATAGTTAATGATGCAGCATTAACTTTCTGTCCATTTAAAATTGGTAGTAACACATCAGTAGTTAATCCTATATTTCTAAGTTGGAGTGTTGAACGTTTAGGTATATGGATAATAGCTTGTCCAGTGAGCATCAAACTCGCTCCATCCACTTGTCTTTGTATACCATAATTAGTAAGGCGTTCACCTACTAAAGAATTATTTAAAATTAAACCATATACGGAAGTAGAAGCAGGACCATCAATTAATAAGATAAATTCGATTTTGTAGTCTCCTGCTCTAGGAATGAATAAGGTGTCACTAGGTAAGTTAAACACTATATGATTTAATGGACCATTTCTATTAAACTTTACGTTTTCACCTGATTTTACTCCTATAGGATTGCTACCAACAAGAGTAACGTAACCATAGGCTGGTTTTGGCATGATTATGCACCTCCCTATTTTCTCCTTTTACATTGTATGTGATTGAGTTGGAAGTGAGTGTGTGCTTGTCTAGGGAAAATGAATTGTGTATATTTTTGAACTGCGGTGAAGAACGACTCTTCGAGGGGAATGTTACAGTGAAAGGGGAGAGATGATAACACAGTTGGAATAGCAGGGCCATAGCTAGAAACTGAAAGAGGGCAGCGCTAGTTTCGTGTTGGCAGTTGAAAGAGGAACGAAATAGATTACTTTAAACGCAAAGAGAATGAGATCTCTTTAACTGGTACAAAGATTATGATCAAATAGCTTTTAATGCTTTTCTTACTTGTTTTGCAAAAGTCAGTGGTTCTTCAACAGATTCGATATTAACATAAATTAAGCGTGGATGATCGAACAACCATTCATTGTGGATAGATGAAACTATTATTCCTTGAGCACGAATTACAGTGATAAATGGCTCCACTTCATTTTGTAAAAGTGCTACTCTTCCTAAACATAAAGCTTTGCCACTTAAATTATTTATTGATTCGAATGAGAAAGAAGAAGTCACCCCAAATCTTTTTTCCAAAATCGTTGCGCTTATTTGATCTCGAGATATTGTAGCTACACACTTTCCACCCGAAAATCCCGATTGACCGCCTATAATCTTTGCAAACTTATGACAAAGTGTTTCTTCATTGTTTACCATTTTATTTATCACCTTCTTTACACTTTATTTTTTTTACAACTTCTCTCTTTCTATTTGCAAATTATGAAATCTCAGTAAGGAGATCTGCAACTAGAAGACCTGAAACAGGAACTTCAAGACTTATCCTTCAGAATATCTTATTAAAATTCAACTAAAGTTGTACAGGCAGTTGCAGTAGGGAAATCGTGAATTTATTAAGAATGGTATAAGTTGACCTTAAAGTAACGGGGGCAGATTTTTTGAAATGGGAATATAACATAAAGTACGCTAGAGTAAATAACACAGAATTAAGTGGCTTAGATAAATGAAGAAGGGGCTGCCTCAAAAGCCCCTTCAATTTCTTTTTGTATATATCATTGTTGTTTGAAATATGTAGTTTTAATATTTTTTTCGTTCAAAAACTTTTCGATTTCTTTTTGCTTCCTTCCATTAACTTTAGTAAAGCGCTTTGTAAAAGAAAAATCTGTCTTTAACAAGTTACCATTTTGCGAGAGTTTGTCTATTTTCTGCTGCATTTCTAATAAAAGTGCCGTAGATGATGAAATATATTCATAGATTTCCTTTGAAGATTTTTGATAATCATTAGGTATATTGTTATTACTAATAAAATCATGGAAATTCGCATCATTTTTTTTCGCTAGATCCATTAGTTTTTGTAATTTTTCTCGATCAGATTCAGTAACATTCTCATCAGAAATTGTTGAAGAAAGCGGAACGATGTTTTCAATTAATTCCCCACTATAATCTAAATAATTTTTTATACTTTGTTTCATTTCATTTTCATTAATATTTTCATTCTTTTTTTGAGAGTTGAATATGTTTTCTGGAATTTTAATAGTAACATCCTTAATAGATTGTACATCGTTTAATTTATCATATCGCGCATCGTTTGCTTCATTAGATTGTGTATCATGTGAACAAGCAGACATAAATACAATAGTGAACGACATGAATAGATATAAAACATGCTTTTTCATTTTAATCTCCTTTTTGATTAATCTAATTAATTACTACCTTTGTAAAAGGGCTAAGTTCCATTTTAAATACTTTACTAAAAGTGAGTATAAATGTTTTATTGCAAAGTAAGATACTCCAGCAATTGTTAAACCAATGAGAAAAGCTACAAATACACTGTAAACATCTGAAAAATGGATTAGATGAAATCCTTTAATAAATCCTACTACTATTAATAGGATAGGTGATATTAATAGTAATGGAGTGGCAATTATGAGCGCTATGAGAAGTGGTGATAGCAAGAGTAACAAGAAGAAGCCGATAATGATAAATATCAAGTTCAAAAAACTTAAGCTCATAACAGAAAATATTGCGGTTATAATATTTTTGAGGCTTCGTTTATTATCAGCGTTGTTTATAGCATATGTAACATTAAGTTCTTTAGCGATAGTTTTAGGATTTCCTAGATTTTTAGAAATTTCTTCTTCAGATTTCCCATCCTGTTTCCCACAGATAAAATGAGTTTCATATCCTGAGATAATATCTTTTTTTTCTGAATTCGGTATATTCTCCAGGGAAGAGCTAAGTTGTTTTAAAAATTCACTCTTGTTCATTAAAATTACTTTCCTTTATAAAATGATTAATCACATCTGAGAATTCTATCCATTCTTTTAGTAAACGGCGTAACTTTTCTCGGTTATAGAATAATATTTTCTTGTAGGTTATAGGATTTCTCACCATCTTTAATATAATAATTCCATTTAATGGATATCTAATTATTTACAAATACACTATTGACTAGTGTATTTCGCAAGGTACTATGATATTATCAATACCACGAATTGATGAGTGCAATATCCATTTAAAAAAAGAATAAAATAAATTTTTGGTGAAATATGAGAATAATTAAAAGTACATTGTGGTAATTTTTGGAATTTTATAATATAAGAATAACCAAATGGAAATAAATGGACTAATCGTTTTACAACGGTTTACATTTCGACAGTCTCCATCGTCTGATACATAGCCGTTCGGAACTTTCGGAAGAGTTGGTTTTACGGTGCTTATATTTAGAAGAAACTAAAAACGTTTAAATTATAGTCGGTAAAATGCACCTCAATTGTTAGNNCTAACAATTGAGGTGCATTTCAATGAAGGCGGATTCTTTTTTGCGTTATTTCACTAGTTTATCCATTACATCCTTATATTTTGCGAACTCTTCGTCCTTCATTTCACCATTCATTTGTAATAATAAGTTACCTTTTGCGTATGTATGTGAAAAGAGCATTGGACCGGATTTTCCTAACTCATCGTAATATAGTTTAGCCTTTTCTAAGTCCTCTTTTTTACTAAACTCAAATAGTCTTCCGCCGTTATCTTCACCAAGGGATGGTACCAATATACGTTTACCTTCTTTACGCATATTACCGAATTCTTTTTGAGGTAGATCGGTAGGATTCTCCGCTTGTAAGCCAGCGTTTTTAAATTCAGTAATAAGAGAATCGACTGTTACTTTTGTTTCTTTCTTTTTTTTTTTCGCTTCTTGTTTTGGTTCAGTGGAGGATTTTTCGCTAGTATTCCCGCATGCCGTTAAAGAAGCTAACGATAAACATAGTGCCCCGACAATAAATGTTTTTTTCAAATTAACCACTCCTTAAAATATGTTTCGTATTTAATTATAACAATAAATGTATATATCTTCCTCGTAATTTAGCGTCGGAAAGGCATCAATTGAGCAAATCTAACTAGCTATCAAAGGAATATATGTTAACATTTAGCTGAGGAATCTTTAAATTCAAGGAGATTTAAAAATGGAAATAATAAATAAAATTTTAAGTGATTTTGCTAGGGTTAATGAGGGGCAGCAAGTAAGCAATTATTATGAGCTTATTCTTTTATCGGAAAACAAACAGGACGATATATATGAACTTGCAAAAAAGGCTACATATGTTACTAGTAATGACACGATAGAACTCATACAGTTGAAAGAATGGAAGAAAGATTTCCTTGTTTGCCAATATTTTGACGGTGAAACGTCTTGGTTTGGAACAATACCACACGGATATGACTTAAATGGATTGACACCGAAAGAATATATAATAGAACAGTTATTGAATGAGTTTGAACAAGAAATGGAAGAAGTTTATTGGGTTAAATTAGAAACAGAAGGTTATTATGCATGTTGTTATGAAGAATATATGTTTAAAACGAATAGGGGCATCTATTTTTTTAGTATGCAAGTACACGATTAAAAAGATAAAATACCTCACGTACATAAAAATAACATTTCTACATGAGTTTTAATCAAACTTTATTCAAAAGCCACAAATAAAAACCGCATCAAATGTTGATTTGACACGGTTTCTATAACGATGATCCTGACACTGGACTCGAACCAGCGACCTCTACCCTGATAAAGATAAGAAAAGTATGTTTTACGTTTCGGGAATATCGAGTGAAAAGATAGGTGTATCAAGGGTTTATAGGGTATTCTATATTTTTTATGCAAATCCTGTAACGTAGAAAAATGAAATTTCTTGACCGGTTTTTAGCATTTTTGTAAGTTTAAAGAGCCGTTTAAATTCTATATAATTTAATAGATTTTCAAACACTAAGGATAAGATAGTTCACATAGCGTGTAGAAAAATTTGGAAATAAGAGAGTAACTATATATGTTATCCGCATTCGAAGATAATTAATATATGTACACAACATAAAAAGAGCATGCAAATTCTTTTTGTAAGAGAGTTTTCTATGTTTCATTACTATGAATCAATATATATGATGTAAAACTACATATAATCAGTATCATTCTGATATGGTATAATTTACACATTAATTGATACGTAAAGAAGAGATGGCTGAACGTTCAAAACAGGCGAAAGAGACTGAGAGAAACGTAAAATACATTATAGGGAAAATATACAAAAAATTATTAAGATTCATATAATTGAGCTGAATACATAGAAGTGGTACAACAAAAAAACAACTGTTAGCGTAAGGGTGAATCCTAGGTTCAAATATATTTTGAATTGCTTAGAGAAGGAATTCACCAAGTATGAGTTGTAAGAATTTACTTAAAAGATGGAGAGGATTCAAGCGATGGGACAATTTCAAAGTAATTTTCAAACGGCAGGGCAAATCAGGGCGCAAATGGGAACCGCTGCTGATACGATTCAAAGTGCTACAAATAGATCCATAACAAAATCGTCACGTACAACGTTATCTGTCAACTCCAAAGCAAAAGAAGTAAATCAACAAGCTTTAGATGTAACTACACAATTTTATAGCGCCTTTCAACAAACTGTTAACAACATTCATTCTGTAGCCCAAGAATTTGAGCGTATGGATAACGAACTTCAAAAAATTTTCAAGTAATCTAGTAATCTATACGAACATAGAAGAGTAGGAGTGAAAAAATGAGTCAAGATATTCAAAAACAAATGAATCAACTAAATAATAAATTAAGAATTGTAACTGAAGACCAATATCAAAATCAATGTGCGATTCAAAGGCAAGAACAAGCGGAAGCAGATTTTTATGAATGGAAAGGTCAAAGCTATCGTCTATTTGACCGTATATTAGAAACTTGGCATAACGATAGAGAACTAGGACAATTCTTTCATAATCTCCGTCAAGATGCACAGCAAATTGAGCGAAAGCTTACCACCGAATTGGAAGACCAAAAAGAAACGTTACTAAAGGAAAAACAAAACTTAAGCAATTTAGAAAATGATCTTCACCACCAACGCCAAAAGTTAGCATCGGAGGTGAAGTCATGAGTTTAAATATGTTTCTAGGGGAAGTGCGATCCCAATCACAAAGTATGAATGCTATGTGCACTGCAACAATTCAGGGTATGGAACAAGCTATCAATTCAATTGACGCTTTTGTATTTGATGCAGTTCTACAAGGACAAACTTATGACAGTGCAAAAGCCTACTTTGCACAAACTTTCCGCCCTTTAGCGCAAGGAATCATTTACTTATGTGAAGAATTAATCCGTCAAAACGATGTCTTTCCAAGTGATTTTCAATCACAAGTCGCTTCAACAGATGTCATCGAACAGGAAATAATAGAACAAATTCGAGGGATTGACCGAACAAAAGCAGGTATAGAAGTAATTAGTAGCACTCTTCCAGGCATGCAAGTTATGGTAGATATGTTTGATGCGATGAAACGAAAGCTGCAAGAAAAGTTGGAACATCTACGTGCATTCAATTATACTTCTAGTAGTAATTATGATACTGCACTCCAACTTGCTGCGAGTATCGCGCAAGGTCTTGCGGAAGTGCAAAGTGGGAAAGGCTTCAGTTCCGTGAGTGGAACATTTAGTGTGCAAGAATTAAATATGGAGTGGATGACACCTATTCAAAAAATTGCAGAAGATAAAGCTCGTGAAGTTGAAAGTTTAAATAAAAATTCTGAATCTGGTGAAGTAGACAAAAAAAATCCACCTCTAGGTATGACTGGCTTTGATTGGATGGTGCCATTGGATGGACCGGGGAATACCTTCGGAACACTTACAGGTGCAGCTGCAGTAGGGAATGTAGCTTATAAAGTAAAGAATGGTTATGAGGTAAAATCCGACTTTGACAGAAAAAACAAACGAATCCTTATAAGAGAGAGTTACGATTCTGTTAAAGACAATAAAAAAATTAATGGACGTCATAGAGAGTATAAGATTTATTATTTAAATGATATCGAAAAAAAAATAGAAAATGGAACTGCTTCTCCTAAGATAAAAGAAATAGAAGCTACGATAAAAAAAGGAAGCGCAGCTACAATGGCTTTAAAAGATAAACTTGGGTGGGCTAGTGTAGCTATAGACTCATATACGGATACAAGTGAGAATATCAAAAGTGATGCTTCAAGTGATAAAATCGCAGGAGATATTATTGGTAATGTTGTTGTAGGGGGAGCAACAACTGTGGGAGCAGCGGTTCTGACTATTGCAACCCTTCCAGCATCAGCACCAGCTCTGGTAGTTGCAGCAGCGGGGTTTGGTATATCAGTAGGGTTAACATATTTGACAGAAGGTGTGAAATGGGATGTAGATTTAGATGGTGATGGTGAAGATGACAGTATTAAGGATATGGTGAAAACGGGTGCGAAAAAAGCTTGGTCAACAGCAGCGGGGTGGTTTAATTAACATGAAAAAAATTATAGATTTTAATAAGAAAGCTTTTGAATATTATATGGCTGTTTATGCTGTAGAGGATATAAGATCGACTATCATTACTCTTGTTATTGGAATAGCAGACGTATTTATTCTTTTGCCTGCTTTTGCGAATCCTTTCCAATTATTATATGTATATATAGTGGCTCCTCCGATTATCTTTTTGAACCTATGGGCGATATGGATTATTATCAACCCTCGGAAACGGCAATTACAATACACCCTATTTCGAGGAGTATTTGGTATCGTATGTTCAGTAGGATTATTGGTTATAGCTCAAAAATTTGCATATGAAATGTTAGAATTACAAACGCCAATTTATTTTATTTTTTCATTTGGTTTGTATAGTTTTGCTTTGTATCATTATTATAAAAATCATATTAAAAAACTTCAGGAACCAAGAAAGAAATCAAAATCATCGAAAGGAATGGGTGGTTTAGGAGTAACTGCTTTTGTGGGATTAGGGCAACTTATTGCTAATATCAGTCTTGGTTTTGCAACACAACGGATGGTGGCAATTGTATTAATGTGTGTATACTCAATGCTTTCGCTTATTTTGTTTCATTTCATTATGGAACTTCATAGATATTATTATTTACGGAAGCATATAGAAAGTGGAGGGAAGACACATAGAGCTTTTTAAGGAGGGTTTGTTGAACCTTGAGTATATAATTGCATTTCTCTTATAGTCGATTAAAGGTTAGAGAAAATAAGGGGGGAGCTAATCTCATGAATATGGAATTACATTTAGATAGCAGAGAGGTCTTTTTTCTATTTCGAATGATAGGGATGGAAGAAGTTAAAGGATTTGAAAATCCATACAAAGGCTATACCTTAGAGCAAATAGATCAAGAGTGGGAAGAAGTGAAAACAGCTCTTCTAGAAGATGGAGTATTGGAAGAAATAGATGGTAAGCTCATCATTGAACCAAGTGCATTGTATTTTTTAGAGATTTGTAAATTCAATGATGCGATTGTTAAACTTGAAATACAAAGTAAGGAAGAGGATGTAGATTTATATTATTATATTTCATTAGAGAAACCCGAATTTATGATCCTTGAAGAAGAAAGAAATTTTGCTTCAAGAACTACATATGTTTTTACGCTAACAGAAGGATTGAATGAGTATATTAATACTATTGGAAGCTGGTTAGAAGATGCAGAAGAGCCGTTTATAAATATGAATGCGCGCATTCAAGTAGCAACATATGACCAATTGAATGAGTTGTCTTCCAGCTTTTCGGTTGGAAGTCTAGCACAATTTTTAATAGAAAAAGAGGAAGTGACAAAGGAATTTGTAGAAGTATTTACATCATCTTTAAAAAATTCCGAGTGTTTAGGTGAATGTACTATTTTTTTAAATAAAGATGGGAAACACAATAAAAAAAATATAAGATTTTTAATAGGTCCAGGTTATAACTGGTTCATACTCCAAAAACAAGATGAGTTAGAAGTGTGTAATTTAAAAGATATGGTATTTTTAGAAAGATTATTTTTTGAAACAACAGGAGTTACTATGACAGTTGCTTCAAAGCATGCCATGAAAGATAGAGTGAAAATAGGGATAAAAAATACTTGATCGAAAACGATAGGATGGTTCAAGTGAGATTCTGCGCTATTAAAATAATATTTAAAAATATATAAGGCGTATGAGGAAGGACGGGGAATTATGCAATTTTCTAAAGAAAAGCTGTTACCAAATGGTTCTATTGTTCTGTTAAAAGAAGGGACAAAAAAGATTGTAATTTACGGAAGAAAACAACTACTTATGGTTAAAGAACCTGTTATGTATGACTATATTGGCTGTTTTTATCCAGAAGGATACATTAATCCTGATTATACATTTGTATTTAATCATGAGGATATTGAAGAAATTATATTTGTAGGTTTTGTAGATGAGGAAGAAGAGGCATTTGTAGGATTGCTTAATGAAGAGAGTATAGTGCATCCTTTAGTAAAACATACCTCTAAATAAATATTACTTAAAATAATTGACAGAATATTAATGATACAAAACATACTTACTGAAAGAACTTAGCTACGTTATATAAATTGAAATATAATTGAGCAATGATGGGAACATAAGTAGTCATTATCTCACTGTTTCAGAGATCTGTTTTTTGCAAGCAGAAAGTGGTTCTTACGCTAATTTGGTGAAACAACGATAGAATCTTTAACTGCCAATACAATCATTCATTTTTTATGAAACTTCAGAGTGAAAATGACTTCAAACAAGACTCTATCTTTTCTTTAATACGTATAATTTTTAAATCGTCACCAAAAGAGCGTAAGAACTACTTTTATTTTGCATTAAACATTTAGTATTCAGACCGTTTCTAACTGTCGTTATCATAAAAAGGGATTATGTTAATGAAAAAGATCGACTATCAAGCCTTGTTAGATAAATATTATGTGCTTGTACAATCACAGCTATAGAAAACCTTGAGGCAAGTTTATTGCACAAGTATAGCAAGTGCCACAGGAAATTTTACGCTAGATCCATGAATATGATTGACGTGTTTTAGTTTAACAACAAAAGTTGGTTAAATATTAAGAATAGAATAATTATGTTCAATCCTTATTCTAAAGTGGTTCATTATTCGTATTTGTTCTTCAGTTAATCTCTCTTTATTCCAGTACATATGCATTAAGTTATATTCAAATATTTCCTTTAATTTTATAAATAGGGAAAGTTTCCCTAACATCTCTGAAGATATATCATTTTCCTCTTGATATCCGTCGATTATTGCTTTCGTAATAGAACGCCCATAGTCAACTATGTTGCCATTCCCTACAAACGTATACTCCAACGCACTATATATCGGAACAGCCAAATCAAATATATAATAATGTTTTTCACAATCTTGAAAATCAACCATTGTCAATTTCGAATCGCTATCTACTAATATGTTTTCTAACCATAAATCCCCGTGTAGTAAACCATATGTAGAATGAGATTTTGGCAAATTTTTAATTGTAGATAAAACATTATGTGCAATTTCTCTAATAGTGCTTTCTTCTTTAGGGGTATATTTATAAAAATCATATTCCTCATTATAATGCCAATCGTTGATATATTTAGTCGGCATTATACTTTCAAATTTCTTTGATAAACGATGTAATCTACCAATTTGCCGACCTAATTCTTTTAATACATTGGTATTCCATTGACTTTTTGGTAAGTGTACACCAGAAGCTGCATTATATAAAACAGTTAAAACGTCCTTATCAAGTGTTATCTTTTCTACTAAATTACCGTTTAAAGAAGATATGGCAGGTGAGACTCCAAATCCTTCATTATATAAAAAGTTTGTATATTTCACCTCTTCTAACTGTTCATCATATGTTTTATAGTTCGTTATTCTAGCGAAGAAGTTACCTTGTTCTGCAGTGCACCGATACATTTCATTTGTTACTGATTCGACTTTAATAAAATTCACTGGATATATTTTGTTAAGTAATTCAAGTATCTTTTGTTCCATATACGTTTTAATTCCTCCAATCCAATATAGATAATGAATGCCTTACAAAACTAACCTGCTTCGTTAGTTTAATAATAAGGTAATTCTTCCAGCTTCCAAAAACCTACTTCGCACTTAATTGTATATCGAATGTGGGTAATTTTACCATAAAAAGATTTACAAAATATGCTGTATATTTTGTAAGTACTAGATCACCCCATATATAGACCCTCATCCCCTGTGCTACTCTCATGCCTCACTCATATGTGTTGAGTTTTGATTGATAGTTTCCATAAAAAATGTAAGTAAGGAAAAAGGTGAACTTCAAAATGTTGTTAACCTTTAAAATGTCCATAAAAAAGGTGTCATAACTTAATAGATTTGGAGCTAATTTCTAAAAATGTTGCAGCTAAGACTAAATTGCCTAAAGTTGATAAGGAAGAATTAACGGTTTGGAATGAGCAGGAAGTACAGTTGTTTTTGAAAGCTGCACAGGATAGTAGATATTCTACTGTCTTTTATATGGCTCTTGTGACTGGAATGCGGCAGGGTGAATTGTTAGGCTTGCGGTGGAAAGATGTTGATCTAGAAAAAGGACATTTGACCATTAGCCAAACATTAAGCCATGATGGGAAGACGTTTTTGCTTGGAGGAAAGACAAAATCAAGTTTAAGAAAGATACTACTACCTGCATCAACGGTATCAAAGATAAAGAAGCATAGAGCAGTCGTATTAAAAGAGAAGCTGAGTAAAGGTGAGGAATACCAAGACAATGACTTGGTGGTGTGTACTCCTTCTGGAACGCCAATTAATCCTGCTAATGTTTGACGAAGTTTAAACGCTTTGATTAAGAAAGCGGCTGTTCCGAAGATTCGATTCCATGATTTACTCCATATACATGCAACTCTGCTATTAGCAAAAGGTGTGAAGGTGAAGATGATTTCTGAGCGATTAGGACATAGTAACATCAAAATCACATTAGATACTTATTCACATGTATTGCCAACGATTCAAGAGGATGCAGTTAACAAAATAGAAGAGATTTTGTAGGTAATGTGACCACTGGCTTTATAGAGTATGAGAGTACACAAATAAAAACCGCATCAAACGTTAATTTGACACGGTTTCTATTCAGTATGATCCCGACTGGCCTCGAACCAGCGACCTCCACCCTGTCGAGGTTTCACGAGATTATACGATAAATCATTTCGTTAAATCTACCGCCAAATCATGCGATAAATAATTCAACATAAATCTCCTTGTTGTTACCTTCTGTAAAGCTAATATTAGAGCAATTGGGGCATACGGACATACAAACGATGCTTAATACGTATAGTCATGTATTAACGACGATGCAGCGAGAGGTTGCGGATAAATTGGACGAGATATTTATGGTATAGAGGAAAGTATGTAAATGTTGAAAAAAGAGCGCTTAATATAGCGCTCCAACTATCTAAACGAAACCGTAATATTATCTCAATGTATTATCTAAGTTAGATTATTCTGTTGTCTTCGTGTTGACGAGCAAACCATCTTATAATTTGCTGAGCAAGAATATCTACACATTTAGCGAAATCAAAAAGTTGATCTTCAGGACACTCCTTCCCCTTTTTCTCATAATTAGTTTTTGCATGTGCGAACATGTTTCTTGTATTACTAATTGCATCACTAACTTCACCTAGTGCCGTTTGTATATCTTCAAGTTTACTGTCTATAGTTATTTTTTTTGTAAGTTTTAAGAATTCAGGTGCAATAGTAACGATTTCATGAATGTCACAGCATGTTTTTATAGTTAGTTTTATTGCTTGAAAATCTTTTTGGTTATTTTTGTAGCCATCAAAGACTTTATTTAGTTCAAGAATATAATTGGCATCAGGGACAAGAGCTCTCGGGCTAGCTAGCTTTTTTAAAGTTTCTTGCACTAATTCTTGTCGGATAACAGTTTGGGATACATATTCGATAACTTTCGTGTATGTTAATAGTAAGATTTCCACATCTTGAACAGATAAAGATGAATTATATAAACGTAATAATTCGCCTACACCCTTACCTCTTAATAAGGGACGGAGTTTTTCGGGCGTAGCTTCTTCCTCTACAGAATCTTCTTCTTCATAATGATACCTTTGTGATCTATGAAGTTCTATCCCTAACGTAGATTTAACTTCAAAAATATAGGATTGAACTAAACTGTCGACTATTTCTTCATTTAACTCAGTGTTAGATCTTATTTCTATAAAAACATCATCATAATGGGACGGAGGATACTCTTCGTTGTATTCGTGTGCTAAAGTAAGTGCGAGGTTAAAAGTTGAAACTCCTCCTATCATTTCAAGAGTATATTCTTGATCTCCAATTTTCTCAGTAACCCCTGTTCATCTTCCGTATCCTACCCTAAATATTAAATCTTTGTTAAAACTCTCAACTGCAACTACTGCCAATTTCTTACCTATGAATGTATCTTCATCTAAAACTGTTACATTTTTAGCTTCTGACACCATTTCTAACAGATGACCAATTGTGAAAATATTCTCAGCGAACTCTTCGTAAGGAAGCCATATCCCAATTTCAGAGTCTCTAGTTATAATGATTTCTTCGTCATCATCTGTAAGAAACTCGACATCACTAAAATCATGTTGGATGTTATTAACTTCGAAAAGATCTAATAGTTCTACCACTTCATTTTCTAGGCTTTTAGGATCAAATTTTATAATCATATATTTCTCCCACCTCTGTTTACTTTTACCATTTAATTATATCTCAATAAAATTGCATATTAAATAAAAAAGCTTGATTTCTCAGCAGTTTCTTTAGTCTTAGCAACTTCTTTATCTTTCTCTCTCACGCACGTTTTCTGTGCATCGTAATCCGCATAATCACAAAGCGTGGGAAGTATCGATTTCACTACGCATATATAGAAACAAAACGAGATTTAAGAAACAAGATTTATAGTAGCGAAGCACTCGCTTATGCTCATGCTTGGGGGAATCATTTTCTATCGAAAATAATTCCTATCTTATATATTATCGACTAATTACTTATATAAAAGATACTCTGCTAAGGTAATAAAAAATAAAACCATAACTGTATTGTTGGGCGAAAATTTAAAAAATAAAGATCAGCGTCCTGAACCGAAACAACTCGAAAGATTATCCGATTTATTGTTATACGAGGAGTTACATGATACACACCCCGATAAATGACGTTAGCAGAATACCTGATTATGAGCGATCATTAGTTAACGCGGAGGCATAGCGGCGAGGTATCGATGAAAGTAGCGGAGGAATACAGCTCTAATAGACGCTGTTATAAGCTTCCGATTCGGAGGAAACGAACGAGGCGTGAGTTATGGAGGACGATAGAGAAGCGAAGTCTAGGGACGAGGAGAGACGAAGGAAGTATCGAGAGTTTACGAGGATGCAGGCGGTCATGTTGTATACAGATGATTTTTTGAAAATAGAATTATCGGAAAATTAATCAATTTAAATTTTTGTGAAATATTCCCGCGAATCAACCGCAAGTATATTCGCGGGATGTATACTAAATTCTATTGTTTTTTACTAAATTCCAATAGTGAATTCCTAAAGGCGTTAACTTGCATGACTTACTATTTATTGCTGCATGGTACATATGCTCTTCACCGACCGGGATTACTAAGTTGACTCGATTATAAGATTGTAGGATTTTAAATTTTTCTACATTTTCAGAGATGGGTCAAGTGGAAATGTATCTCCTACATTTTGAAATAATGTGGTTAAAAGTCTTAATTTAGTTAGATTGATAGGCGGTTTAGTTTTCCTTAACGATATAAAGTTTCTTACGTTAGTTTTAAAGATAGGTCGTTGTTCCCAAGGTCCTAATGATTGGTCGATATGTGCATATAAACTACCTGGTGTTATATCGCCTAGAAGGTTAGCAGCGCCTCCATTAAGTGCATCTACTAATAGAGAAGTAAAAACCCCACTACCATTTCTCTCTGTAGCATACTGTCGTGCACTTGAAGCTGTAAGTATTGTAAGTCCTTCACTTAGTGAAGCATTACCGTCGGAAATATTAGTACCAGTAATTCCTGAATGACAACTATCAATAATAATTATTTTGTTTCTAGACTTTGAGGCATTTGAGATAGTTAGTAACTCATTTAGAGAAAACCCATCGTCTCCAGAGGTGCATTCAGACGTAACAAGGAATCCTCCTGTGCTTTCTATGTAACCATGACCAGCAAAATAAAACAATGCTACTTCACTATCATCGCTAAATAATTCTTCAACGTTTGTTTTTAACTCTTTTCTAGTAATCTGTTCATTGGTTCCTGCCGCTGTCATTAAATTTACGCCAAAATTTATGGTACGATCACCATTTCTCTCAAACATTGCTTTAACTGAGTATGCATCGTTTATACAACCGTATAGTGAGGAGATTTCGGTATAATTGTTTATACCAACTACTAAGGCTTTTCTCATTCAATCACATCCTATTTATTTTTTCCCTGTTCCATCATTTCATCAATTTTTTCAGCGATTTTATCCCAGTCCCATTTGACAACTCTACTACGTGCTAACCCATCCGGGAGATTACTGTGTGTATTAGCATCGCCCACATATACTCCCAAAATAGGTACATTGTTATCTTTAGCCATTTTAATTTCTTTATCGACTCCAGTAGCACTGGCCATATACTTTCCTACAAGGACAATTACCATATTTGTTTTTTTATCTTTTCCTCAACAATAGTTTCCCATTTACTTTGTGGCATTGCGGATTTAGCTGACCAATCTTGAATAGAGAAAGGGGTCTTTGAATTCTTACTCTGACCTACAAATAATATTTTTTCTGTTACATTGTGGTCAAAATCGAAACTGATAAATGCTCTTGGATCTGCCATGAGTGATTCTCCTTTTATCATTAATAGTTATTTTTTGAATATTTTATACTTTCTGTAAGATTATAAATCTAGTATACATATATTTCAATATTTATCTTTTACTGGAGTGATTTACTCCGAGTGTTCTATATAAGTTTTGATATAATAAAATTATGAATTTCACATGATGAAAAAATAATTTGTTTAGAATATCAGGAATATATTTAAAATAATTGTATTTTTGTTCTGCCAATATATCATGTTATAGACAAGTTCTAAGTAGTATTTTAAAATAGGATATATATAGAAACTGAGGGAATTTTAATATAATAAGTTGTGAGGGATTAGTATATGGGTGAAGAAAATGAAGATTCTTACATTGATGGAAGTTGTGATGTTGTATTAGATACTGCAAAATCAGTTTATTATGAGGAAATAGACAGACTTAAACAAATGGAAGCGAAAACTAATATAACATTAGCTTTCGTAGGTGTACTTTTTGGAGCGTATCTTACATATCTTGGTGCTTTTAAAATGCCAATGAAAGAGATATCTTATATGATCTACACTGTTTTGTTCAAAATTACAGTGTTTGTATGTTACTTAGTTAGTGTAATTTATTTCTTAAGAGCTATTAGTACTGGGAAATATAAACAAGTTGGTTTGGATGAAATTGCGTCTGAATCATTTGCTATGCAAGATGCTGAAATTACTAAATTAAGAGTAGCTTTTACTTATAGAGATGTAGTTAGCTATAATAGTGTTATTTTAGAAAAAAAGCTAAAGTTTTATAGTAGAGGACTATATATAATGGCCTTTGGTCTTATGCTTTTTGCTGTGCACTTCTTTATCGAGGAGGTGATAAGACATGTCAAATAGAACTTTTGATTCTGGAGATAGAGGTCAAAGGACTAGTAATAGTAATAATAATCCCCAAACTATTAAACCAGCTACTACTATTACAGTAACTAGAGGTATCAATGGAAATGTTACATACGGACCTCAAAATAACGGAAATACAAAACAGGGGAAATAATTCCTCTGTTTTTTTGTTAGTACTAATTTCTCCTCATTTAGTTATCTATACGTAATAGGGAAACGAATGAAACGGGTAAGCTCTGTCCATCCTTCGTATTTGCCTTTTTATGAACACTGTACTTTTCTCTATTTATATATTCTAGTTAATACAAGCGGTATATAATGAGTAATGTATTTGTATTACAGTTATGTCATTCGTAATGTAATGCGTAAATATGTAAGTGAAATAAACGACGGATGCGCATAACTAGAGAACCCGCCGTTTTAGAATTGGTAATTAGTTTGTTTAATCTAGAGGAATTTGTTTGCAAAGGGATTTAATAAATTTTTGTGCTAGTTGAATGAAATTGAGACACGCAGTATTGTTAATTCTAATCAGATCATCGTCAGTATAGACTCCATCAACTTTTTTTATAGCTGTGTCTAAACGGTGTTTATTTCTTTTGTTAGTCTTATAAAATGTTTTAAGTGTATAGCCTCTACTATGGACGATGCAATTTCTAATTTGATTATGGTAAGTTAAGGTATTCCACATGTCTTTATCAACCTTTATGTATAAAATTTCTTCGCAATATAGTTTTGCTAAAAATATACCATCGAATTTCTTCGTTTTCTTGAAGTCATCAAATGATATTATAGAACCTTTTTTAAAACGATAGGCATATCTATAACATAGGTTTATAAAACGTTCTTCAAAAAGACTGTATATTCCTGTGAAAAAAGAGTAGCGAACAAATTGAGGATAAGTATTATGATAATGCCAAACTTTTAGCATTCTATCTGCATATAATACTTTTTTTGTTTGATTTCCATTATCTTTTATATTGTAATAGTGAGTAGGATCATTAGCTTTTTGTTTGAAAGTTGATTCTACTGTTAAAATACATTCTTTAATATTAATGAGGTCAATTTTTACAACTTCATAGAAATCCATGGGAGTATTGATATCGGGAAATCTACTGAAGATAATCCCATCATCTGTTAATTCTTCAATTTCATAAGGATGAAACATTAGACCACTCCTATTCTTTTATACAGCACTACTCTTACTATAACACTTGTTTGTATATTTTTTAGAACTAATGTTTTATTTAACTAACTCATAATATAGCTTGTCCCGCAGCTTCTTTTATGTGAGTGAACGTTGTAAATAGAACATGTGAATCAATTAAAGTACGGTAAGAAATG
The DNA here is from genome assembly GCF_002551005.1 of Bacillus pseudomycoides. Taxonomy (GTDB): domain Bacteria; phylum Bacillota; class Bacilli; order Bacillales; family Bacillaceae_G; genus Bacillus_A; species Bacillus_A pseudomycoides_C. The sequence goes on along the minus strand of NZ_NVOY01000004.1, from coordinate 297,310 downwards.
CGTGTTTGTTTTAGATGTGTTCTTCTCAAACGATTAGAAGACAAATTAAAAACCTTTTTCTGTTTTGTAACGAAATAGGAGGCTTCCGTGTCAACATATAGTTTGGCGGTGTACCGTAATCCTGTCGGTTAAATTATCTCGTGAAAATAGCGCTCTACCCACTGGTAGAGCGCTATTTTACCGTGTTTGTATGATCCCGACTGACCTCCACAAGGTATGAAAGTATATAAATGGTATCATAATATGTATAATTATTGATAAAGAAATTCTCTGATAATTCTGTTATCACGGTTATACATATTCGATTGACACCCATCAAGATATTTTAATAGCAATATTTAAAATGATATAATGAATATAAAATGGTTAAATTTAGTGGGGAGGAAGTTTATTGAAAGCAGTTCGTCAAGTTGTGGAAATAACATATAAAGATGAAAAATTTATTGGTTATCTAAACTTTGATGAAGCAGAAAAGTATTTAGAGTTTTTAGTTAATCCTTTGGAGAAACAAGATGAGTTGTTAGACTGGGATTCTTTGAAAACATTTAATTGTACAATACATAATGGTAAGGTAATAAGTTGTGTCCATATGACTATATTAACTCTAAAACCATACATTTTAAATTACGCTGAAGTTAATGAATTTAAAGAATCAAATAATTTATTTTATGATCCAATTTTACAGATAAATTTTGTCGATGAAAATAAAAAGAATAAAGCTATAAATTTTGGACCAGATAAAACTACTATTACTGAAACAATTGAAAATACGGATGCTGATGATTATCATTTTGGACCAGATAAGACAATGAGGACTTTTACGACGGAAAATAATGATAGGGATGAGGTCTATTTTGGTCCAGAAACAACTGTTACAACTAGGGCTATAGAATATAGTGATATTGATGATTTCATTATCATATAATTTGAGTTGGAGGAGTTATGAATGTCAGTTTTATATAGAACTAAATATGCAAATAGTAGAGCTATAATTATAGGAATTAACAGTTATAAAGAAATAAATAATTTGGGTTATGCCTGTAACGATGCTGAAGGAATTAAAGACATTTTAATATCAAACTTTGAGTTTCCAGAAGAAAACATAACTATGTTATTAAATGAGGAAGCTACTAAAAGTAATATTATGAGTGAATTTATGAAGTTAGCAAGCGATGACATAGAAGTTGATGATCGTGTTCTCTTTTTTTATGCAGGACATGGTCATACTATTCCTGGAAAAAGAGGGGATATTGGTTTTCTAGTTCCTCATGAAGGTACTTTAAGCGACCTATCGACGTTAATTAGATGGGATGATTTAACAAGAGGCTCAGAATTAATTAGGGCTAAGCATATATTATTTATAATGGATGCTTGTTATAGTGGTTTAGCTATAACAAGGACCATGCAGTCAGGTTCTGTACGTTTTCTTAAAGATATGTTAAGAAGGAATTCAAGACAAGTATTAACAGCTGGAAAAGCAAATGAAGTAGTTGCAGATTCTAATGGACCAATACCAGGTCATTCTATTTTTACAGGTCATTTAATACAGGGGTTGCAAGGGAATGCTGCAAATACTGATGGAATAGTAACAGCTAATAGTTTGATGACGTATGTTTATGAAAAAGTATCACGGGATGAATATTCACAGCAAACACCTCATTACGGTTTTATTGATGGTGATGGAGATTTTATATTTGCAGCGCCTATCTTAAAAAAAGAAGAGATAGATGAGAATATTGAAACGGACTACTATATTGAAGTTCCATCAATAATTCTTGATAGAAATTTAGAAAGTGAACAAGAAGCTGTTGAAAGAATAAAAGAATACCTTTCAAATCCATCTTCAAAAATTAAATTGGACGATATGATAAATAATGAATTACGTAGTGTGATTGCTAAATTGAATGATGAAGAAGCTTTTTCTAATAATGTTTCTTTTAGTAATGAGGTTTTTTTAGATAGACTACAAAAATATGAGGAAATAATACATAAGCTTGCATTACTTACAAGTTGTTTAACTTATTGGGGGCAAAAAGAACATGCTCCAACAATAAAAAAGATAATTACTAGATTAGGAGAATCAGTAGAGTCTAAAAGTGGTTATGATGTTTGGAATAAATTGAAATGGTATCCGATTGTTTATTTAATTTATTGTGGTGGAATGAGTGCTATAGCAAACGAAAATTATGAATTACTAGCAAAAATGTTTAATACTAAAATAAATGAGCAACATAGAGATAAATCAATGCCTGTTTTCCAGCTAGCGATGTCAAATATCACTGAAATAAATGATGCTTTTAAATCTATTCCAGGGCACGAGCGTCAATATGTTCCTAGAAGTGAGTATTTATATAAATCTTTACAACCAGCTATAGATGATTTATTTTACATTGGTAAAAGTTATGAGGTGTTGTTTGATAAATTTGAAATACTGTTAGGGTGGGCATTTGCCGATGAGTATTACAAAATATACAGTCGTTATTGGGGACCAATAGGTAGATTTGGATGGAAGTATAATTATCCTAGTAATGTGTATAAAGATATACTGGAGGAGAGTAATCTTTTTAAAGAAAAATGGGATCCAATCGAAGCGGGACTATTTAACAGTAGTTATGAAAGATTTTCGGAAGTTACTAGTCACTTTGAAGAGTTGATAAAATCATGTAGATTTAATTAATTAATTTATTTGAAGGTTAATCAATCTATTTTATAAAACATAAAAATTGAATAAGAAGAAACCCACCCATTTTGATCAAATTTTTTTCAAAATGGAGTTTTTATATTTACTATTAAATGGGGGTTAGGGTGAAGTTTTTAATCAGTCTTTATTCTAAAGCTACACCGTTTCCTTTCCTTTATAGTAATTTATAAAGAGATACTATGAATTTTTGCCCCAACATGTTTTCAATAGCCCTGTATTAGTAAATTAGAACTAATCTGTCTCATAATAAAAACCCTTTTATATAAAGGGTTTTTATTATTCTGTATTAATGACCCCGACTGGGTTCGAACCAGCGATCTCCACCCTGTCAAGATAAGAAACATATATTTTACGTTTTGGGAATATCGAGCGTAAAGCTAGTTGTATCAAGGGTTTATAGGGTATTCTATATTTTCTTATGCAAATCCTGTAACGTAGAAAAATGAAATTTCTTGACCAAAATCTTGACCAGTTTTTAGCGTTTTTGTAAGTTTAAAGAGCCGTTTAAATTCTATATAATTCAATAGATTTTCAAACACTAAGGATAAGGTAGTTCACATAGCACGTGGGAAAATTTCGAAATAAGAGAGTAACTATATATGTTATCCGTATTCGAAGATGATTTATACATGTACACAACATAAAAAAGTGGATGTAAACTCTCTATGTTTTATTACTATGAATCGATTTGTATGATGTAAAACTACATATAACCAGTAGCATTCTAATATGGTATAATTTTTATAGTTTATCAAGATATGTAGGGATTTGAAAACTTTTTAATAAACTCCGAAAGACTGAACAGAAAAATATAGAAAGGATGCAAGCGATGGGACAATTTCAAAGTAATTTTCAAACGGCAGGGCAAATCGCAACACAAATGGGAAGCGCTGCTGACACCATTCAAAGTGCCACAAATAGATCGATAACAAAATCGTCACGTACAACGTTATCCGTCAACTCCAAAGCACAAGAAGCAAATCAACAAGCTTTAGATTTAACCACACAATTTTATAGCGCCTTTCAACAAGCTGTTAACAATATTCATTCAGTAGCCCAAGAATTTGAGCGTATGGATAACGAACTTCAAAACATTTTCAAGTGATATAGCAACCTACACGAACACAGAACAGTAGGAGTGAAAAAATGAGTCAAGACATTCAAAAACAAATCAATCAACTAAATGATAAATTAAGAATTGTATCTGAGGACCGATATCAAAATCAACGTGCGATGCAAAGGCAAGAACAAGCAGAAACAGATTTTTATGAATGGAAAGGTCAAAGCTATCGTTTATTTGACCGTATATTAGAAACTTGGCATAACGATAGAGAACTAGGACAATTCTTTCATAATCTCCGGCAAGATGCACAGCAAATTGAGCGAAAGCTTACCCACGAATTAGAAGAGCAAAAAGAAACGTTACTAAAGGAAAAACAAAACCTAAATAATCGAGAAAATGACCTTCATCACCAACGTCAAAAATTAGCGCTGGAGGTGAAGTCATGAGTTTAAATATGTATCTAGGGGAAGTGCGAGCCCAAGCACAAAGTATGAATGCGTTTTGTACTGCTACCATTCAAGGTATGGAACAAGCCATCAACTCGATTGACGCTTTTGTATTCGATGCCGTTCTACAAGGACAAACGTATGACAGCGCAAAAGCCTACTTTGCACAAACCTTCCGTCCTTTAGCACAAGGAATCATTTACTTGTGTGAAGAATTGATTCATCAAAATAATGCCTTTCCAAACGATTTTCAATCACAAGTTGCTTCAACAGATGTCATCGAACAAGAAATACTAGAACAAATTCGAGGGATTGACCGAACGAGAGCTGGTATTGAAGTCATTAGTAGTACCCTTCCAGGAATGCAAGCTATGGTGCATATTTTTGATGCGATGAAACGAAAGCTGCAAGAAAAATTAGAACATCTGCATGAATTCAATTATACTTCTAGTAGTAACTATGATACAGCGCTTCAATTAGCTGCGAGCATCGCGCAAGGTCTTGCGGAAGTTCAAAGTGGGAAAGGTTTCAGTCCCGCGAGTGGAACATTTAGTGTACAAGAATTGAATATGGAGTGGGCTGGGCCGATTCAAAGAATTACGGAAGATAGGAATCGTCAGGCTGCCAATTCAATTGAAGAAGGTGCAATGTGCGGCAAGCTTCCGGAAAAATCTACTGGAGAAAAAATCTTGGATGGTATTGTAGCAGGTGCAGGGCAAGCTGTTGAAGATACGATAGATGGTATAGTAGCACTTGGTAAATGGGAAACGTGGGAGAATATGGGGTATGCAGCTACTCACTTAGACGAGACTCTTCTTGCTATGTGGAATACCTTATCAGATTCATTTATTAATGATGTAATAAATGGTGATGCTGAAAGTCGTGCAAAGTGGGGAAGTTATGCCCTAACACAAGTAGGATTAGGACTGATTGGTGATAAAGGAATTAGCAAAGTTACTACACTAGGGACAAAAGCTACACAAAGTATTTCGCGTTTTTCAAATAAAGTACAAATGGGAGATAGACTTGCTTTAGCTGGTGTTGGTAAGATTAATGACATTCCAAAAACTTCTTTTGAGGCTTTAAGAGAAGCACGTGACACGTTTATGTTTGCTGACCCTGGGAATTTAAATACATCTAGGTTCCAAGAATATCTTAAACAAGTCGAAGAGATAACAAATAGGAAAGTCCTTGATAACCAGAAAGAATTACTACAAGAATCTTTAGAAAAGAATGCTTATGAACGACTAAGTAAAGAAGAAGTAGCAGCAAGAAGAGAAGAATTTAATAGACTACGAGAAGATTTAATTAAAGAATGGGAACTCAAGACTGGACAAAAATGGCCTACCTATGAAGAAGAAATTCTTTCAAGAAGAGGTAGAGTATTAAGGAGAGTTGATAGACCTTATGATGCACACCATCTTATAGAAAATGCATATGGTGGAGAACACGAATGGTGGAATATGCATCCAGCTAGATATCCTGATGAACATCAAGGTGGAATACACGGGAAAGATAAAATTTCAAGAGAAATCTTTAAATAATAAATAACGGAGGTAACTAAACCATGTTTAACTTTTTGAAAAAACATATTGTAGCAGACGAAAGTGTTAAATCTGATCAAACCCCTATTTTTTACCCTTTACCAAAAGAAGAGATAGCAGAAGCAGCGGACTTGTTGAAAGTGCATTTCCCGAAAGAACTAAAACGTTTCTATGAGGAAATTGGTTATGGGTTTTTAAGTAGCAACAGAAATTTAATCAATAGATTTATGGACCCGATATCAGTTGCAGATTTTCGTTTAAGACAAGATATTTATGAATATAATCCAAACTTGGATGATATAGATGATGAGGAATCATTGGTATTTTTCGAAATTACGGAAATCAGTTTTTTAACGATTAAATTTAAAGAAGAAAATGAGTTAGGGCAGTGTCCAATCTACTCTGGTTCTACAAAAATAGCGGATTCTTTAGAGGAGTTTTTGATTAAAATGGACGAAAATCCCGACTATTATATCTAATAAAATAATCAATAAAAATTCGAAGTTGGGCGTTTACGTTTTTACTTCCCTAAAATTATTGAAGGGTGTGAAATTTTAACTTTTGATTTAGAAAGTAAACATTCCATTCTTCGAGTATACGAAGATATAAAAGATAGATTAGTAGATAAGATATGTTCTTTTGGTAGAGACTCATTTGGTAACTTTTTATGCTTTGATGATTGAAGTGATCTTCAATCATCAACTGTTGTGTTCTGAGATCACGAGGTGGAAGAAGTTATTTTCCCGTTTGTTCGTTTTTTACAGAATTACTTGATAGCTTATATGAGTTTTAAGATGAGGATACATAGTACAAATATTTTTTTAGAAAGGCATGGATATTGTGAACTGTACCCTATAAAATGGACAGTTTAATAAAAAGACCATAAAAAATCAAGCACTTAAGAGATGGTTTCGGAATTCTACCGGAGCCATCTTTTTTAGTATCCACTGATAACGATTGTAATTATAACCCTCCATGTAATCATTTATGACAAGTTGAAGGGTTTCAAATGTTTGACAAGCTTTATAATTTAATTCATCTTTCATATGTCCAAAAAATGATTCCATTGGGGCATTATCTAAGCAGTTTCCTCTACGTGACATAGATTGTCTGATACCCATCTCTCTTACACGTCGCTGAAATTCAGGATGTGTGTAATGGATACCTTGATCCGAATGTAGAAGAGCTTCAGGATGAAGGGCATCTCCTAATCTCTCTTTCAATTTATCTAACGTTTGATAGACGATATCCATTTGTAAAGAGGCTGAGACATGATAGGCTAAAATCTCTCATGTCGTACTGTCTTTTACGCACGATAAATAAGCAACTTACTTTTTATAAAATAAATGCGTGATATCGGTTAACATACTTTTTTCTGGCTCTTCTTGATTGAATTGACGTTGTAAAAGGTTCGGACATGTTTTGTGTTCTTGTGTCGCTTTAGCGATGTGTTTATAAGGATTCGCACGACGAATTCTTTTCAAGAGATTGTACTTACGCATAATACGATAAATTCGCTTGAGATTCATAGGAATCCCTCTTGTCTTTTCCAATACTATTTTGATGAAACGGGCGCCACACTTTTTCTCTTTTCGATTAAAAATTTCTTGGATCCATTCATAATCTTTTTCATCATTTCGTTCTTTTTCCATATGCTTGTCTGTTTGATGAAGCCAAGCATAATATCTACGCCAGCTAGTTCGCAAAAATAACGCACCAGACGTGGAAATTGGAAGCGACGAATGGTTTGTTCAATCAATGTATATTTTTCACGTGGTGTTAACGTTTCTTCTGTAACGCCTGCCTTTCGAGTTCGTCTAACTTTTTTAAGAATGCCAGTTCCGCTTCTAAGAATGCAATACGGACTTCGGCTTTCTTTAGCTTCTCATCAGATGATAACGCTCTTGTGGAAGGATGCCCCGTACTTCCTTTTCCGCGATGCTCTGTATAAAACCCTTCTTCGCCAAATTGGTCATATGTCTTTCTCCAACGTTTTAAACATTGATTCGTTTTTTTCTCACCGATGATGTCCAAATTGAATCCATTCTCTAAAAAAATTTGATTTGGACCTTTTCCTTTTTGATTTTCTTTCACAGCTTTTATCTTAAAATCTGGACAATAACTAATCGAACGTTCAGATACTTTTAATACATTTTCATTTTTCTCTAGTTGTTTCATTTGGATTTCATTAAAAATAATTTTACTCATTTAAAGAAAAAATAATGGATAAAAAGGGAGAAATTTTTCGCTTTCATGCTCATTCTTTTCGCCATACTGTAGATACTAGAATGATAAATAATGGGGTGCCACAACACATTGTACAAAAATTTATGGGGCATGAATCACCAGAAATGACCACAAGATATGCGCATATTTTTGATGAAACTTTAAAGAAAGAATTCACAAAATTTAAGGAAACATTAAGTAGATAAGTTTAAATAGAATTATAATTGTTTACTAATAATAAAGTTTCAACACAAAACTATAAAAAATATGACTCGAATTTTATAGTTTCGAGTCATATTTCTCTTTAATTTTTGTTTCTAAATCCATTAAATTAGTTGCTTTTTTGAAAAAATCTTTATTAAGAATATTCTCATCTAAATCAATCTCCAAATAGAATAATCCGAGATCATTTAAATGATCTATCAGCGTATTTTTTCTATTACCATATTCATGGATCCATGCAAATCCATTATTATTTACAAAAATAGTTGGCTCAATATAGCTATTTGAAACAAAAACATTGCAATGATATGAAAGATAATTTATTGGATTTACATTAGGATCTCTTGTTTGCTTACATATACAAACAAAATCTATAGAATCTATCCAAGCGTCAATACAGTATATCCAATCTTGTAATTCGGGTGTATCAAATTTAATTATATTATATTTGTTTAGTTTATTATTAAATGAATTGTAATATAATTCTTTAGGTTCATGATATTTTTTTATCTCATCTCTTAATGTAGCTGTCTCAGCCACTAAGATTTCTTCGAACTTTTCAAGTTTAATAATTTCAGATTTTACTCTAGTGATAACGGAATGCAAAATTATATTATTGTTATATTTTTCGCTTATTTTATCAAGCTCGTTTTTACTAATTGGACCGACAAGTAAAAATATGTCTAGGACTTCATATAAAAAATCCTTTACAAAGTCTTTAATTAATATGGGTAAATTATTTATATAAGGGATGTTCATAAAATGCTCAAATAACAAAAAGCATTTTAGAAGTTTTGTTTGTTTATAAGTCGGATGATTATTTTTATTGGATAATTGTAAGTTAATTAATTTCCTAAAATTCCCTCTTGTCTTATAAAAATATTCTCTTAGTTCATTTACTGAAATATTAGTATTCATTCTTGAAGCAATTATTAAAAACTCAGACCATTCTAAGTTAGATAAATGAATGAATTCTCTAATAAGAGATTCCATTAATGAGTTGTTATATTGTAAATCTATACATTTTTCTTTATCTATAATGACGAAGAAAGATAAGTCACTTTCTAAAAAAAGTATTTTATTTTCTAAAATGAAGTCATTAAAACTAACATTATCCATTTTATCTAATTCGTCTATGATGAAAAAAATTTTATAATAATTTGAAATGAGATTTAAGATTTCAATTAATTTATTTTGAACTTCGTCTTTATAAAAATTTTTTGTCTTTATGATTTTTGTTTTATATCTATCTATATCTTTATCAGAATCGCTTTTAGAAATGCTTTCTTTAAATCCCAAAAATTTAAATGGAATACTTATTGAGGATTCAGAGTGGTCTCTAAATTCTTTTGTTAGAGAATATTCTTTATCACTAATTTCTTCATGAACTATATTGAAAAAGATTTTTTCTTTTAATGATTCAATACGAGATTTAATCTTTTGTTTTGTTTCTGTATCAATTTCTTTAATTTCTAAGTCTATTTCTTGTATATATGTGAATATATCTCTAAAAAAACTATTATTATTGTTAGTTAGATTGAATTTGAAAAATAGGTAATTACTTTTATCTTTATATTGGTTTAAGTAATAATTCATAATAGTGGATTTACCTACTCCCCTATTTCCAGAAAGTACTGTTATTCCAGGGATATATTGATCAATTATTTTTTCTATGCTATATATTTTTTGAAAGTACTTAGGTGAAAATACGCTAAGTTTAAGTTGTTCATCTTTTAATGCTTTTAACGTAAAATCTCTCTTCAAAAGTTTTTCCCCCTGTCTTTTTTAACTAAACAAATAGCAAAATATTCTTTTTTATTATACATAAAAATAATAATTTGTGGATTGTTTTTCCATTAAAGTTATATTTTATGTATTAATTTATTTTCGCTCGACAGTAATAGCATTTAATTAAAAGTGAAATGTGATATGCTCCCTATTAGGTAGACAGATAAAAAATCAAAATATGTTTATCTAAGGGGAGTATTTTTTTATGGCTCGAATGAAATATTCTAAAGCTGAAAAATTGGCGATTTTAGTTCTTTATAAAGATGGTCATCAATCAATAGCTGACATTACTACTAAATTTTCGGTTGATCCTGGGACTATTAGAGATTGGAAGAGAAGGTATAAAGTGAATGGTGAAGACGGCCTAGAAGAAGCCCTTTCTTGGAAGCGTTATTCAAAAGAGCTAAAGTTAGCAGCCGTCAATGATTATCTATCAGGGCACTATTCGCTAAGCAAGGTTATCCAAAAATACAATATATCCAGTACTGCGGTTTTGAGAAAATGGATTAAAAAGTATAATAGTCATAGAGAACTAAATGATACGGGTAAAGGAATGACAAACTCTATGATAAGTAGAAGAAAAACAACGTTAGAAGAACGAATTCAAATTGTAAATTACTGGCTCCAATCAGTTATGGGAGACGGATATTAAGTATGGCTACATAGAAGGAGAAGCTCGTTTCTTTTATATCCTATCCATTATCGATGTGTATGATCGTTCTTTCGTTGACTATCACATTGGTTTACCCTGTACAGGGAAAGATGCTGGTCATCTTGTACAAAGGGCTTAATTCAAGCGGAAACAATTTGAGAAGGAACACAAGCCTGTGATTCGCACTGACAATGATCCACAATTTATTTCGAATGCATTTGAAAAAGTGTGCCACACTTGTGTAACCCTACAGGAGCGAATTCCACCGAAGACATCAAATATGAACGCTCATATTGAATCATTTCATCGTTTACTAGAGTATGAATGTCTGAAGCGCTGCATGTTTCAAACATATGCAGAAGCTTATCAAGAAGTAGCTGTATATATTGAGTTTTACAACAACCGAAGGATTCACTCTAGTATTTTGGATTTATCACTAAATGAATTTTATCGACGAACGCAAATCGAAATGTTAAAAATTAAAGAAGTTAGAGTATGAGACGAGATTTTTTCTTGTCTCATCTGAAAAAAGAAGCAACTTGCCGAAAGAAAGAGCAATTCTATGAAACAATGAGTTAAGGATAGTATGTGCCTAAAATTAGGGGGTTAATCCGTGGAGATTGATATAATAGTAGGATAAAAATTCAAAGATAATAGTTTTGACTGCCTAGATATAAAGGAGTTTATAGAAGAGAGAAGCGGAGTTGTACATGAAAAGGAAAGCGGAATGCTTTTTAAGTTATATGGTAGGAGTAGGGAATATTTAGGGGATTATACAAAGAAAATTCACCTATTAGTAAATAAGAAGAATGTAATTATCACATTTAAGGTAGTGAGAGTTATGACAATTGCTGAAATTCATGGGAAAATTCCCGAATATGAGGGAATGGAAGATTTGTTAACGTCAGATGTGTTTTCAACTTTTAAATATCTTCCTTTTGATTTAGCGTTTCTCCCATTTTTAAAAAGAGCTGTTAGTTTTGCAACTGGGGAAACAATGAGTTACTTGTGTGATGATGTAATTAAGACTGATTTCATTTTTTGGCCTAAAACTTCTTTTCTGAAGAGGGAACCAGACCTATTGATATTACTGACTCTTCTTGATAAGCCTCCCATTTCAATTGTGGTTGAGGCTAAGTACAGAAGTGGTAAAAGTAATGTAAAGCGTGATCACGACTTAAGTGAAATGCAACTATTTAAGGGTGATCAATTAGCTGAGCAATACTTTGAATTAATAACTGGGAATTTTAAGATTGATCAATCATTAAAAGAGAGGTTAATGAATTCTCGGAAACGACTTTTGTTATTTGTTACCGCTCATAATGCAATTCCTAAAGAGGCGACAAACGAAACCATGAAAATTTTGCGAAATCAAGGTTTCACAGAAGAAAATTTAAAGAATTTGTATTGGGTTAATTGGCAAGCTGCATGGAATATTGCTAGGGAAGCCTTAAATAACAATAGAAGCATGAATTATAGTTATAAATTAATGCTAGAGGATTTAAAGATTTTATTAGAGCGGAAGCGATTGTCCTCTTTTAACGGGTTTCAGAAACCGATATGTAATGAACAACTCAAAGAATTTTATTTTTGGAGGTGAAGCTATGAGTTTAGGAAAAGAAATTAAAAAAATATATGATGCAATGTTCAAAATTTGTTCAGAAACTAGTCATTTTATCTCCGTTGTTAATGACATGTTTGTTAGCTATGGATGGAAACCAGTTGGAGATAACGCAGTGATGTGGGACCGCTCAAATCATTATGCATACCCTCGATTTTGGCTGCCATATTTTCAACAGCGGGTTTTTACAACTGATCAAGATTTTAGCAAGGGAGTAGCGATAAATATTATATTTGATGAGGCTTACGACGGCATTACAAATACAATTCCATTTGTGTCTTGTTTATACATAGAAATGCAAGATAATCATACATTAGGAAAATGTGATGAAATTTATAGTGCAGGCTGGAGTGAATCATCACAGGTAGTTAATTTAAGCTACAATAATCTATATAAAACAGTACACACAAACTATATAAGTATTGTTAATTACTTTCTCCCACTGGAAGTATTAGCAGATCAGGAGGCAGTCAGTAAATATGTAATAAAGCCACTTATACAGTTACATAAAGGGGATATAGATAAAGCATATGATTGTATTAAACTAGTCTGTCTTTCAAGAGAAGAATTAAGTTCTTAGAGGGGTTAAATATCCCTATTCGTAGTGCGTGTTAATTCAGTCATGTGTAAGATAAAACTGATTTAGTTCTTTACGTATTGGAATTAGAGAATAGTGTAGGTTATTCATTAAAGCTCACAAAAATCGAAACCGTTGACCAAAAGAGAGTTATTGACCAAATCTTGACCAAGAAGCAAAGAATTTACCTTTTAAAAAAAGACAAAGGTCTGCTACATAAAGAAAAAGCCTTGATTATCAAGGCTTTTTTCTTATGATCCCAACTGGCCTCGAACCAGCGACCTCCACCCTGTCAAGGTGGCGCTCTCCCTGCTGAGCTACGGGATCATGATAGATGGTGATGGATAAACATCTTTGTTATTTTATGGTTTCTATTATAAATGAAATGATGGGAACTCTACAAGACTTTTTATTTGTAAATTTCGAATAATTACCAGAAGGGTGTTGCTTTTCATTTTACCTCATTATATGTGTTCTATACGATAAGATAGGAAAAGGTATATTCTAGCAAATGTGATATGATGGGAATCAATAAGATATGGGTGTATAGGGGGAGCAAGATGTTTAAAAAGGGGATAGTGTTCGTTGTTGGAGGTCTTGTTTTAGTAGGAGTGATATTTGGTGGTTACCAGTTGTTTTATAAAACGGATCAACAAGAACGTAAAGCTGAGAAGGCTGAACAAGTAAAAGAAGAGGATTTATCAAAGAATGTTCCGCACAAAATAACAGCGATACATAGTGATTTAAATAATATTACAGGCTGGGAGAAGTATGAAAAATATGAGGATGTGAATAGTCCGTCATGGGAGGATTCTAAAAGTTCTTTTGAGTTAATTGCTGTTACGTTGAAGGAAGCTGCTTCTTTGTCTAAGGGTGGATTGAAAGAAGATTTGGAACGGGCTGAGAAGTTACATAATATTGCAGTGAAGCATCATGACACTGAGGCATTAAGATATGCTCATCGTATTGTTCATGACCTTGATATTAAAATAAATGGATTGGACGTGAAGGATGTTAAGGTTTTTAATAGTGCAAGGGCTGGAGCGGGGAATGGTAGTGAAGTTCCTGTTTACGATGAATATATTAAGCAGCATAGCAAATAAATACGATATTGATACATAAGTCACTCTCTTTTCCTCTTAAAAAGAAAGAAGTTTTTAATATAAATAGTAGTTTTTAGGGCATATGAAGAGTTCATTTTTTACCATTTTATTAATATATTATACAAAGGAATAATTAATAGGTTTATAAGAATATATATATGAATGAAGGGGTGTAAATGGTAAGACGGACTTATAGAATGTATGTGCCGAGATTTAGAACGATTGCTGTTAATGGAGCAGTTTTAGATGTAGATGTGTCTCAAGAAGAATTTGCAAATGAGTTTTTGAAGTGGGTAGAGTCAAAGGATTGGTCATTTATCGGGGTAACGGAGGAGATAACGGAAGAGGAAGCGAAAAAAAGATTTATGGATCTTTTAAGTGATGAGGAAGATAAGGAGGAGTGATTCCTCCTATTTTTATACATTTTTATGATGTCTTTTTTTGTAAAATTATGATATACTGAAAAACGGTGAATAAAAGGTAGTGTCGTATTCCTTTTGATTTTTATAATAGAAAACGTATACATATAGAGTTAAGAAAAGGGAGAAGTGTATGTTTAATTGTAAGAAAATTTCGGCTCTTGTTATTGCGAGTTTGTTATTTTTACTTGCGCCTGTTAAGTTGTATGCAGAGAGTGTACCAGCGCCGGAAGTGTTCGGGCAGTTTGCGGTAACAATTGATGCGAAAACAGGTGATGTTTTGTATGACAAGAATGCACATCAGCGTGCTTTTCCAGCTAGTATGACGAAAGTGTTAACGAGTATTTTGTTAATGGAGAATGTACAGCCTGGAGAGCAAATTGGTTTTTCTCAAAAAGCTCTTGAACAGGAGAAAAGTAATTATCAAATTGAATTTCAACAAGGTGAAACGGTAGATCGTGATACTGCACTTATGATTTTGATGGTGCTGAGTGCAAATGATGTGGCGTATGCGATTGCGGAGCATGTGGCAGGAAGTCCGGAAAATTTTGCGAAGATGATGAATGAGAAGGCAGTGCAGTTAGGTGCAAAGGATAGTCATTTTGTTACGCCAAATGGTCTTCATGATCCAAATCATTATACAACGGCATATGATATGGCCATGATTACAAGAGGTGCGATGAAGCATCCGGAAATTATGACGGCAATGAATACGAAGCGAACAAATGTTACAACGTCAAGACAAAGTGCTTTTATTTTTAATAAAGGACAATATTTTGAGAATCCATATTGTATTGGCGGGAAAACGGGTTTTACAAATGAGGCGCATAACACACTTGTGCAAATGAATGAAAAAGATGGAAATCGTATTGTGAATGTCGTAATGGCTTCACAAAAACCAGAAATTTATGAAGATATGAGAAAGCTTGCTGATTATGCATTTCCACAGTTTGCAAAACAGCAAGTGTTAGATAAAAACAATTGGACAAAGCAAATGCTTTACTTGAATAAATCAGTAGATGGTGAGTTGGAGAGAAGTGTTGATCTTGTATTAAAGCAAGGGGAAGCGAAAAATGTCCAGGCTGTTTTTAAAGAAAAGCATGTTGATGAGGCGAATTTATATCAAACAGGTCTTCACCGCGGTGATGTGATTGGGACTGTAGATCTGAAAAAAAATGATCAAACGATAGAAAGTATAAATGTTCTTTCGAAAGAAGATGTTGCGTTTGAGAAGCCGAAAGAGAATAATGTAACAACATCTACATATTCGTACGAGCTAATGGCTGGTATTGGCGCAGCTATTCTTATTGTCGTTAGTATTGGGGTATTTCTTTGGAATCGTAAAAGACAGAAGATGTTGTCGCGATGAAAATAGGCAAATGCATTTTGCCTATTTTTTATTGTATTTTTTGAATATTCGTTATAATATAGTTGTGAGTTCTTTAAAAAGAACGTCGAATATGAATGTTTTTTGCGATTTGCTTATATAAAGACGAAATTAAAGAAAGGAAGGAAACAGATGAAGTTAGTATGGAAAGTGATTAGTAATATCATTTCTTTTGTTTTGTTTACGATTATGGTTGTTTTAGCGTTTGTTGTGATTTCGTCAAAGGCGAGTGGCAGTGATCCAACGGTGATGGGATACCAATTCAAAGCGGTATTATCAGGGTCGATGGAACCTACGTTTTTAACAGGATCTGTTATTGCAATTGAACCGACAAAAGATGGTTCAAAGTATAAAAAAGGCGATGTTATTACGTTTAAAGAGAAAGATAACAAGATTGTGACTCACCGCATTATTGATGTGAAAAATATAAATGGAAAAGTGGCCTATGAAACAAAAGGGGACAATAATAATGGTCCTGATTTAAACCCGGTTCTTGCTGAAAATGTAATCGGAAAATATGCGGATATTACTGTTCCGTATGTTGGTTATTTATTAAGTTATGCAAATTCAAAAGCCGGGGCAGCGTTGTTATTAATTATTCCAGGGGTTTTATTATTAGGATATTCTGCAGTTACTATTTTTGGAGCAATACGCAACATTGATTCTGAAAAGAAAAGCAAGTCTTCCGATGCAGGGCAATCAGTATAGAATGGTTATACTCTTCAATTATTGAAGGTTAACAATATATGTAGAGCTTAGGGGGAAATTGGAATGGCATTAAAAAAGAAGTTAGGAATGGGCGTAGCGTCAGCGGTACTTGGAGCAGCACTAGTTGGCGGAGGAACATTTGCGTACTTTAGTGACAAAGAAGTATCAAATAATACGTTTGCAGCAGGTACGCTTGATTTAGTAGCAAATCCAACGACAATTGTTAATGTAGACAATCTTAAACCTGGTGATACAATTAAACGTGATTTTAAATTAGAGAATAAAGGTTCTTTAGATATTAAAAAAGTATTATTGCAAACAGATTATAGTGTAGTAGATACAAAGGGAGACAATAAAGAAGATTTTGGTAAACATATTAAAGTTACTTTCTTGAGAAATATTGATAAACATGAAACAATCGTAAAAGAAACAACGTTAGATAAATTAAAGAAAGACACGCTTACAGCTGTAGATAATGATCTTATTGCTTGGTTCTGGGATGAGAAAGGTATTTCTGCAGGGAATTCTGATAAATTCACTGTGAAATTTGAATTTGTTGATAATGGTAAGAATCAAAACGAATTCCAAGGCGATAAACTTCAATTGAAGTGGACGTTTGATGCGCAGCAAACTGCTGGTGAAGAAAGATAAAGTTTAAGGAATTCACAAGACTATCTTTATTAGATGGTCTTGTTCTTTATACAGAATGTTATAATTTTTTATAAGGAATATAAATTCATCTAATGGCAGGTGTGAATATGAAAAAATCATCAAAGAAAGTAAGGAATATACTTATATTACCATGTGTTTGTTCTATAGCTTTTTATATGGGATCTCAAGTTGTGACACATACAGAAGCATCTTTTGTGAATCAACAAAAGGTAGAGGCAACCTTATCAACTGCGATGGTTTTTCCAAAAACAATTGAAAAGTTAACAGGGGAAGCAAAGCAACATAAAGAAGCGATCTTTAATCACTTCAATGCGATCAATCATGCAGAAAAAGGAACAGTGGCAGAATTAGAAGGTAAGCTCGTTGCATGGAAGGAGCACCGCGAAGCAATCAAGACGGAAATCGCAGCGCTGCAAGCTAACTTTACGGAGGTCGAGTCCTATTATAAAACAGCGGTAGAAGATGCAAAGAAAAATAAAGAGAGTTCTGCACAAGAGGTATTAAAATATGTACAAACTGGTTTTAATGAAGTGCAAAGTATTCGCAGTGAAATTGAGAAACAAGCAGTTTTACAAAAAGTAGATGAACGTATTGGGGCATTAGAAAAACAAATAAATGAAGAGAAAAAGAAACAAACAAACAGTGTTCAAATCATATCACCTGTACAACCTTCAAATTCTTCTCAGCAAACAGAGCAAACTCCAAAACAAGAAGAGAAAAAGCAGGAGAATCATTCAAATGAAGAACAGTTGAAACAAAATCAACCAGTTACCCCACCAGCACAGCCTGAGGAAAAGAAAGAAGAATCAGCTGCGGAAACAAAGCAGTAACACATACTTGTAAGGAAAGGTTAAAAAATAGATTTCACGAGAATGTAAATAGACTAAAAATAACTTCCAAGATGAAAAACTAAATTTTAAATGTACATTTCATACATCATAAGATACAGGCAAAGATAGCGTTTTTAATCGAAAAGGCGAGTCGCCTTGCCTTTTCTTATTTCATATTTTATGAGGGATGATTATGAAACGGAAAAAGCTGTGGTATATCGTGATCGTATATTGTATAGTTGCATTCATCATTGGAATTACAACAAGTATGGAAAAAGTGCTCGCTAAGGAGCGTAAGGAAATTGATTTAAGTTTAACACCAAAAGAGATGCTATTTGATGTAACGAAGGATATGAAGCCTGGGGACTGGGCGAAGCGGAGCATTCGTGTGAATAATGAAGGAGCATCGGAATTTTTATATACGATGTCTGCTGAGTTTACAGAAGGCTCGAAAAAGCTATATGATGGATTAACATTAGAAGTAAAGGATCAGCAAGAACATGTTCTTTATAAAGGGAGTTTAAGTGGTTTTACAAAGCTAACAGGACGTACATTATCTGCGGGGCAGAGTGAACAGTTACAATATATTATGCGCTTTCCTGAGGAACTAGGAAATGAGTATCAAGGATTAGAAACACAAGTTAAGTTTGTATTTTATGCTGAAGAAGACGGTAGTCATATCGGTGAACCGAAAGATTCTAATGGCAGTACGAATGGAAATGATTCAGCAAATCATATAAAACTATTACCGCGTACAGGTGCTGATTATATGTATTCTATCTTAATCGGAATTGGAATGATGATGGTGGGATTCTTTGTATACGGAAAACGAATGAAGCGAAAATAAAGGGAAGTATTATATATGTATAAAAAAAGAGAAATTGTAAGGAAAGTGACGAAAAAGGCAGAAAAGTAAATTAAAACGTTAAAAAAACAGAAAATACAGAACTTTTTGAGGTTTTATTTTTACACTTCATGTTCTTTATAATGAACATAAGGGACTTAGTAAAGAACATACATAGAGCTATTTGGGTAGCAGACGTGCAACGGTTATGTCGAAACGAAGCAATTATTTTATTAGTTACATCTCTTATCTACATAAGAGCTAACAATAAAAAGAAAATTGGGGGAATTTAGAATGGGTCTTAAGAAAAAGTTAGGCATGGGAGTAGCATCAGCAGCATTAGGGTTATCTTTAATCGGTGGAGGAACGTTTGCATACTTTAGCGATAAAGAAGTATCTAACAATACATTTGCGGCAGGTACATTAGATCTTGCGCTTAATCCAAAAACTATCGTTGATATCGACAACTTAAAACCTGGCGATTCCGTGAAAAAAGAATTTTTATTACAAAATAAAGGTTCATTAGCAATTAAAGATGTAAAGCTAGCTACTAAATATGCAGTAATCGATAGCAAAGGCGATAATAATGGTGAAGATTTTGGTAAGCACATTAAAGTGAAGTTTATCTGGAACTGGGATAAACAAAGTGAGCCAGTCTATGAAACTACGTTAGCTGACCTACAAAACGCAGATCCAGATGTAGTTGCAAAAGATGTATTTGCTCCTGAATGGGCTGAAGAAGGCGGCTTAAAAGCTGGTTCAGAAGATTACTTATGGGTACAATTCGTATTCGAAGATAATGGACAAGATCAAAATATCTTCCAAGGCGATAAATTGAATTTAGAATGGACTTTCAATGCTTCACAAACTGATGGTGAAGAGAAGTAAGCAATATAATGAAAGCGGAGGATTTCCTCCGCTTTTTATCATACGAATAAAAAGAGCACCCTCATAGAAAGTACCCTTCCTACATTATTTTTTTGTTGTTTCCACTTATTAAACTCTAAAAATTCATGAAATTGCTTTTTTTAAAATACAATGTTGGTTAGCTCTGTGATGATTGATTTCCATGTCTTAAAACGTTACATACTTCCGCACTACTCATATTCATATCTAAAGCTTATTACAATAAATCAATCCATTCTGAATCAAGTATTTCTTTGTTATCCGTTTGCACAAATGACGCCCCTTATTTTATCAATATTCTCTAAAAATCATTTAATTAATATATATGATCATATAGAAAAAACGTAATTTTTCAAAAATATTACAAATTGAGACGATATATTGCAAAATAATAGAATTTTCTTTATTATCTAAATATTGGTACATATTTTAATTTGGGGAGGAATAGGGATGAAGAAAAAGCCTTTTAAAGTGCTGTCTACGCTTGCGGCGACAGCTGTGCTTAGTTGCACATTTGGGTTTGGTAGTCAATCTGTTTATGCGGCAACACCGTCTAATGGAGGATCTTTAAGTCCAATCGACGATCATTTAATTCCAGATGATCGTTTAGCAGACGCGCTTAAGAAACGCGGTGTAATTAGTGAATCTGCGTCGAAAGAAGACACATTAAAAGCTGTTGAAAAATACGTAGAGAAGAAAAAAGGCGAAAATGCTGGAAAAGAACCAGCAGCGGGGGATAGTGTTACGCAAGAAGCGTCTGACTTTTTGAAAAAAGTGAAAGATGCAAAAGCGGATGCGAAAGAAAAAGCAAATCAACCTGCTGAAGGGCCAGCCGCTGGACAAGCTCCGGTTAAAGGGGGATTAAACGGAAAAGTACCAACTAGTTCAGCGAAGCAAAAACAATATAATGGTGATGTTCGTAAAGATAAAGTACTTGTATTACTAGTAGAATATGCTGATTTTAAACATAACAATATTGATCAAGAACCGGGTTATATGTATTCAAACGATTTTAATCAAGAACATTATCAAAAAATGTTATTTGGTGATGAGCAGTTTACGTTGTTTGATGGTTCAAAAATCCCAACATTTAAACAATATTATGAAGAGCAATCTGGTGGTAGTTATACAGTCGATGGGACAGTAACAAAGTGGTTAACAGTTCCAGGAAAAGCTGCAGATTATGGTGCAGATGCTGGCGATGGCGGTCATGATAATAAAGGACCAAAAGGACCTCGTGATCTTGTAAAAGATGCTTTAAAAGCAGCTGTAGATAGCGGTCTTGATTTATCAGAGTTTGATCAATTTGATCAATATGACATAAATGGAGACGGAAATAAAAATCAACCAGATGGTCTTATTGATCATTTAATGATTCTTCATGCTGGAGTTGGTCAAGAAGCAGGCGGTGGTAAATTAGGAGATGACGCAATTTGGTCACATCGCTGGAATCTTGGGAAAGTATATCCAATTGATGGAACGAAGGCAAAAGTTGATAACTGGGGCGGCAAAATGGCTGCATACGATTATACAGTTGAGCCAGAAGACGGAGCAGTTGGTGTATTCGCACATGAATATGGTCATGATTTAGGTCTTCCAGATGAATATGATACAAAGTATTCTGGTGCAGGTGAGCCAATTCAATCTTGGTCTATTATGAGTGGCGGCAGCTGGGCAGGTAACATTGCGGGGACAACACCAACAAGCTTCTCGCCGCAAAATAAAGAGTTTTTCCAAAAAACAATTGGTGGGGACTGGGCAAATATTGCTGAAGTCGATTATGATAAGTTAAATAAAGGTATTGGTTATGCAACATTTTTAGATCAAAGTGTAACGAAATCAGCTCGTCCTGGTCTGATTCGTGTTAACTTACCAGATAAAGATGTAAAAGGTATTCAGCCTGCATTTGGTAAGAAATATTACTATAGTACAAAAGGCGATGACCTTCATACGACATTAGAAACGCCAGTGTTTGATTTAACAAATGCAAGAAATGCGAAGTTTGATTACAAATCATTGTATGAAATTGAAACTGGTTATGACTTCCTTGAAGTACATGCAGTGACAGAAGATGGTAAGAAAACGTTAGTGGATCGAATTGGTGAAAAGAATGTGAAGAATGGTATGGACACAACAGATGGTAAATGGGTAGATAAGTCATATGACTTAAGCCAATTTAAAGGTCAAAAAGTAAAACTAGTATTCGAATACATTACAGATGGTGGTCTAGCACCAAACGGCTTTACTCTTGATAATGCGACATTAACTGTTGATGGAAATGTTGCGTTCTCTGATGATGCAGAAGGCGAAGCGAAATTAAAATTAAACGGTTTCGTTGTATCTGATGGTTTTGATAAGAAGAAACATAACTACTATTTAGAGTGGAGAAACTATGCTGGTGCAGATGAAGCATTAAAACATGGTCGTGGTCCAGTGTACAATACAGGTCTTGTAGTATGGTATGCAGACACTAGTTACACAGATAACTGGGTTGGTGTTCACCCAGGAGATGGATTCTTAGGGGTTGTTGATTCTCATCCAGAGGCAATTGTGGGGACATTAAATGGCAAACCATCTGTTGCAAATAGCACACGATATCAAATTGCAGATGCTGCGTTCTCCTTTAACCAAACGCCAGCGTGGAAAGTTGTATCTCCATCACGCGGAACATTTGATTACAAAGGATTACCAGGTGTAGCGAAGTTTGATGATTCTAAAACGTATATGAACAATTTAATCCCAGATGCAGGACGTAAAGTACCGAAGCTTGGATTGAAATTTGAAGTAGTTGGACAAGCAGATGATAATTCTGCAGGTGCAGTTCGTTTATATCGTTAATAATGGAAAAGCTGTTGAAAGGGATTCCTTTCAACAGCTTGTTTTTGTGTTTGAACATCTTTTTTATCTGTCCACACTGATAAAAAAGATGTCGGTTTTTCAATTTGCATTTATAATAAATAAAAAGAGCACCTTCATTGAAAGTACTCTTCTCGCATCATTTTTTTTGTTGTTTCCACTTATTAAACTCTAAAAATTCACGAAATTGCTCTTTTGAAACACCGGAATGCATGGCCTCTTTAACGAGTTTGATCCACTCAGAGTCCATTGTATGTTCCTCAGTTGGTTCATCATGAAGAAGTACATCAACAGGAACGTGCAGAACGTTAGAAATCTTTTCGAGAAATTGGATCGAAGGATTTTTTTGTAAGTTTCGTTCAATAGAACTAATATATGACTTTGCAACGCCTGCTTTTTCGGCAAGTTCTGTTAAGGAGATGCCTCTTTGTAGACGCAGTCGTTTTATACGTTCTCCAATCATATTAGCGCACCTTTCTTACTGTATGTATTCGACTTAAGATGTAATTTATTATAACACATTTTTCTCTAAAAAGAACAATGTCGGTTAGTTCTGTGAGGGTTGATTTCCATGTTTCAAAAAATTAGATACCTCTGTACTGGTCATATTCATATCTAAAGCTTCTAATAATAAATCAATCCATTCTGAATCAAGTATTTCTTTGTTATCCGTTTGCACAAATGACGCCTCCCTAATAATTGCGGTTATAAAAGCTAGAAAACTAATTCATTAACACTATTATAATATGAAAAAATAAAATCGTGTTAAAATAATGTAAAATTTGTATATTTTTAGAAAATTTATCAATCAAGACTAATATCTTGCAATTACATACAGAAATTTTAATAGTTTTATCAACTTTTATCAATATTTTCTGAAAACATTGTTGAATCCGAATATATATCAATCCGAAACAAAGGATTTTTTTTAAAATATTACAAATTAAGACAATATATTGTAAAATTATTGAATCTTTTTTATTATCAAAATATTGGAACTTATTTGATGTTAGGGAGGAATAGGAATGAAGAAAAAGCCTTTTAAGGTGCTGTCTACGCTCGCGGCGACAGCTGTGCTTAGCTGCACATTTGGGTTTGGCAGTCAATCTGTCTATGCGGCAACGCCGTCTAATGTAGGAGCTTTAAGTCCAATTGATGAAAATTTAATTCCAGAGGATCGTTTAGTAGACGCGCTCAAGAAACGTGGTGTCATTAGTGAATCTGCGTCGAAAGAAGACACATTAAAAGCTGCTGAAAAATACGTAGAGAAGAAAAAAGGCAAAAATGCTGGAAAAGAACCAGCAGCAGGGGACAGTGTCTCGAGAGAAGCTTTTGACTTTTTGAAAAAAGTTAAAGATGCAAAAGCAGATGCGAAAGAAAAAGCTGATCAACCTGCTGGAGGGCCAGCAGCTGGGCAAGAGCCGGTTAAAGGGGGATTAAACGGCAAAGTACCAACAAGTTCAGCGAAGCAAAAAGGATATAATGGGGATGTTCGTAAAGATAAAGTTCTTGTATTGCTAGTAGAGTTTGCTGACTTTAAGCATAACAATATTGATCAAGTACCAGGTTATATGTATTCAAATGATTTTAATCCAGAACATTATCAAAAAATGTTATTTGGTGATGAGCCGTTTACACTCTTTGATGGTTCAAAAATCCCAACATTTAAACAATATTATGAAGAGCAATCTGGTGGTAGCTATACAGTCGATGGGACAGTAACAAAGTGGTTGACAGTTCCTGGTAAAGCAGCGGATTATGGTGCAGATGCTGGCGATGGCGGTCATGATAATAAAGGACCAAAAGGACCTCGTGATTTTGTAAAAGAGGCATTAAATGCAGCTGTAGAAAGTGGTATTGATTTATCTGAATTTGACCAGTACGATCAATATGACAATAATGGAGATGGAAATAAAAACGAACCAGATGGTCTTATTGATCACTTGATGGTCATTCACGCTGGAGTTGGCCAAGATGGAGGCGGTGGTAGATTAGGTGATGACGCAATTTGGTCACATCGCTGGAACCTTGGAGCACCATATCCAATTGATGGAACGAAGGCAAAGGTTGATAACTGGGGCGGTAAAATGGCAGCATACGACTATACAATTGAGCCAGAAGACGGAGCAGTTGGTGTATTCGCACATGAATTTGGTCATGATTTAGGTCTTCCAGATGAGTATGATACGAAGTATTCTGGATCAGGTGAGCCAATTCACTCTTGGTCTGTTATGAGCGGCGGCAGCTGGGCAGGTAGAATTGCAGGTTCAACGCCACCGAGTTTCTCTCCGCAAAACAAAGAGTTCTTTCAAAAGAACATGGGTGGAAACTGGGCAAATATTGTAGAGGCTGACTATGATAAATTAAATCGCGGTATCGGTTTTGCGACGTACTTAGATCAAAGTGTAACGAAATCAGCTCGTCCTGGTCTGATTCGCGTTAACTTACCAGATAAAGATGTAAAAGGTATTCAGCCTGCATTTGGTAAGAAATATTACTATAGTACAAAAGGTGATGATCTTCATACAACATTAGAAACGCCAGTGTTTGATTTAACAAATGCAACAAATGCGAAGTTCGATTACAAATCATTGTATGAAATTGAAACAGGTTATGACTTCCTTGAAGTACATGCAGTGACAGAAGATGGTACAAAAACGTTAGTGGATCGAATTGGCGAAAAGAATGTGAAAAATGGTGTGGACACAACTGACGGTAAATGGGTAGATAAGTCATATGACTTAAGCCAATTTAAAGGTCAAAAAGTAAAACTAGTATTCGAATACATTACAGATGGTGGTTTAGCACCAAACGGTTTTACTCTTGATAATGCGACATTAACTGTTGATGGAAATGTTGCGTTCTCTGATGATGCAGAAGGCGAAGCGAAATTAAAATTAAACGGTTTCGTTGCATCAGACGGTTTTGAGAAGAAGAAACATAACTATTATTTAGAGTGGAGAAACTACACTGGTGCTGATGAAGCGCTAAAATATAGCAGCGGTGTACCGTATAATACAGGTCTTGTTGTATGGTATGCAGACACTAGCTTCACAGATAACTGGGTTGGTATTCATCCAGGCGAAGGTTTCTTAGGGGTTGTTGACTCTCACCCAGAGGCAATTGTTGGAACGTTAAACGGCAAGCCAACTGTGAAAAATAGTACACGATTCCAAATCGCAGACGCTGCGTTCTCCTTTAACCAAACGCCAGCATGGAAAGTTGTATCTAAAACACGCGGAACATTTGATTACAAAGGGTTACCAGGTGTAACGAAGTTTGATGATTCTAAATCGTATATGAACGATTTAATCCCAGATGCAGGACGTAAAGTACCGAAGCTTGGCTTGAAATTTGAAGTAGTTGGACAAGCAGATGATAATTCTGCAGGTGCAGTTCGTTTATATCGTTAATGATGGAGAAGCTGTTGAAGGGAATCCCTTTCAACAGTTTTTTTCATAGGAACATACATTTCAATCTATTAATAAAATAATATATAATAAAATTTTACATGTCAGTTCATTTTTAATAAGAAAAAACAAGAAATGTATTATAATATATGATGAAGTAAAGGGGGGGGAAGCTTTATGACGATTGCTTCTATTGTGGAACGACAAAAATCCTACTTTTATAGCGGGAAAACAAGAGGAATAGAGGAAAGAAAGAAACAGTTGCGAGCGTTATATGAAAGTATTCAGCGCTATGAGTCTGAAATTTTTGAAGCGCTAAAGCTGGATTTAAATAAATCAGAGCATGAATCGTATACAACAGAAATTGGCTATACATTAAAAGAAATTTCTTTTTTGATAAAAAATCTTCCGAAATGGAGTAAACCAAAGCGTGTGAAAACGGCAATGACTCATATCGGATCAAAAGGGAGAATTATTCCGGAGCCGTATGGCGTAACGTTAGTAATTGCCCCGTGGAATTATCCGTTTCAACTGGCGGTCGCCCCATTAGTTGGAGCGATTGCGGCTGGAAATACAGTTGTCTTAAAACCTTCAGAGTTAACACCAAATGTTTCTAGTGTTCTTGCAAAAATGTTAACGGAGTTATTTCCACCAGAGTTTGTCGCTGTAATAGAAGGCGACGCCCAGGTGAGCACGGCTTTGCTGAAGGAACCGTTTGATTATATTTTCTTTACTGGTAGTGTGGGAGTTGGGAAAATTGTTATGGAGGCAGCTGCAAAACAATTAACGCCCCTTACACTTGAGCTTGGCGGCAAAAGTCCGTGCATTGTACATAAAGATGCAAAGCTTGATGTTACAGCGCGGCGAATTGTCTGGGGGAAATTTTTAAATGCGGGACAAACGTGCGTGGCACCTGATTATGTATACGTTCATTCTTCAATTAAAGATCAATTTATAGAAGAAATGAGAAAAGCTGTGCATGAACAATATGGAGAGAAGCCATTACAAAATGAAAAGTATGTTCGAATTGTGAGCGGGCGGCATTTTGAAAGATTATGTTCATTTTTAAGAGATGGACAGGCTGTAGTAGGCGGGAATTATGATCCAGATAAATTGTTAATTGAACCTACAGTACTTACAGATGTATCGTGGAATGATGCTGTTATGGAAGATGAGATTTTTGGTCCCATTTTACCACTATTAGAGTATGAGAATATAGAAGATGTGATAGCAACTGTTCAGAGTCATCCGAAACCGCTTGCACTATATGTTTTCTCTGAAGCACGAGATGTGCAAAAGCAAGTAACGCAATCCATTTCCTATGGAGGCGGTTGTATTAATGATGTTGTATATCATCTAGCAACGCCGTATTTACCATTTGGCGGTGTTGGCCAAAGTGGACTGGGGAGTTACCACGGAGAGCAGAGTTTTCAAACATTTTCACATTATAAAAGCATTTTGTCTCAATCGACAGCATTTGATATGAAAATCCGCTATTCTTCTACAAAAAGTGCTTTAAAATTCATCCGAAAATTGTTAAAATGATGATGGTGTTTATCAATTGGTTCGTCCGTATGATAAAAGCCCCTTCAACACGAAGGGGTTTTTCTGTTCAAGGTGTGTATCGTCTAAAATTAAACCGAACATATTACATAAAGTGAAGCTTCTATCAGTGGTGGGCACCCACCATTCATCACGTTTACATTACATGGTCAAACATCATTTTTGTTTAAATTGAAACAAGGTTATTGTATATAGAATACTTGGTTATTTATGAATATCAAAAATATGAGCTAGATAGGAAGAGAAGATGAAAAATATTATTAAAGTCGAAGCAGTAGAAAAACATTTTGGGGATCAAGTTATTATTCCGCCGCTTTCTTTAGACATTAAAGAAGGTGAGTTTGTAACGATTCTTGGTCCGAGTGGTTGTGGGAAAACGACGTTACTTCGTATGATTGCTGGTTTTGAAAAACCGACAAAAGGTGTAATTTCGCTTGATGATGAAACGATAAACGATTTACCCCCATATAAACGTCATATGAACTTAGTGTTTCAGCATTATGCACTGTTTCCACATATGACTGTTGAGAAGAATATTCGCTTTGGATTGAAGATGCAAAAGGTTTCTGAAGCAGAGCAACAAGAGCGTGCTGAGGAAGCGATGCGTTTAACACAGTTAACAGAATTCCGAAATCGGAAACCTTCTAAACTTTCTGGTGGGCAACAGCAGCGCGTGGCGATTGCACGTGCAATCGTGAATAATCCTCGTGTGTTGCTATTAGATGAGCCGCTAGGAGCACTAGATTTTAAGCTTCGAAAAGATTTGCAGCGTGAATTGAAAAACTTACAACGTAATCTTGGTATTACGTTCATATATGTGACGCATGATCAAGAAGAAGCGATGAGTATGAGTGATCGCATTGTGGTTATGAACAAAGGTCACATTGAACAAATTGGAACGCCAAAAGAAATTTATCATAAGCCAAAAACGTTGTTCGTTGCGACGTTTATTGGAGAAAATAATATTGTTCAAACAGGGGGAACATACGTAGCAGTACGCCCGGAAAATGTGAAAGTACGTTCCGTGGAAGATTCGTCTAATGAGGGATATCACTTTGGTCATATTGAAGATATTGAATTTGTCGGAAATATGGAGAAGTTATATATTCGCGATGAGAAAACAGGCGAGTTGTTTATGGCCTATCAAAGTGCAGAAGAAGCGATGCAGTGGAATATTGGTGACAATGTGTCTGTAGGTTGGGAAAAAGAGGATGAGGTGACCTTAAATTGAAAAAAGGGAAATTACTTGCATTGCCTACAGTTGCCTGGTTGTTGATCTTCTTCTTAGTCCCTCTCTTGTTTGTGTTAGCTTTTGCATTTTTACAGCGCGGGACGTATGGAACAATTGAGATGAGCTTTACGTTAGAGAATATTAAACGTGTATTTGATTCGCTCTATATGGAGACGTTATGGGAAACAGTAAAAATTGCTGTTATTACAACGGTACTTTGTTTATTGATTGGATATCCGTTCGCCTATACGGTGACGATTGTTGATCGTAAATGGCGTTCTCTTTTACTGCTTCTTGCAACAATCCCGTTTTGGATTAACTTTTTAGTCCGCTCATATGCTTGGATTGTGATTTTACGTTCACAAGGGCTGGTCAATACGTTATTGCTGAAATTAGGTATTATTAGTGAACCTTTAAACTTACTATACAATACACCATCTGTTATTCTAGGGATGGTATATTCACTCTTACCATTTATGATTTTGCCTGTATATGCAGCGATTGAACAACTTGATAAGAGAAAATTAGAAGCGGCATATGATTTAGGAGCAACACCGCTCAAAGCATTTTGGCATGTAACAATTCCAATGACGATGTCGGGGATTGCGACAGGGTCGATTTTAGTATTTGTGTCATCTATTGGTATGTTCGTTGTATCAGACGTAATGGGTGGTTCGAAAGTTGCATTAATCGGAAATGTGATTCAAAATCAGTTTTTAGGTGCACGCGATTGGCCGTTTGGATCAGCGTTATCTATGATTGTTGTGTTATTCTCCGTTCTGTTAATTTACTTATATTATCGGGCTACGAAAGTATATAACTATGGAAACGGAGGGGAATAAACGAAAATGAAAAAGTTTTTAGTCACTTATTCTTGGCTAATTTTATTGTTTCTTTATTTACCAATGATGGTACTTATGATGTATTCGTTTAATGACTCACGTATTAATGCGGAGTGGCAAGGCTTTACGCTTCATTGGTATACAGATTTATTTCAAAAACAGGATGTAATTGATGCACTTATAAACAGTTTGACGATTGCAGTTGTCACGACAATTGTCTCGACACTGTTAGGTGTGCTATTTGCACTTGCTTTGCATCGATATAAATATCGTTTTGAAGGTGCAATTAATGGACTTGTATATTTACCAATTCTCATTCCAGATATTTTAATGGGATTATCGCTTTTAATTTTATTTAGTCAACTTGGTATTGAACTTGGGCAATTGACAATTATTATTGCTCATATTACATTTAGTATTTCATTTGTCGTTGTCGTTTTATCAGCAAGACTTTCGGGTATGGGACGCGATTTAGAAGAAGCAGCAAATGATTTAGGCGCAACACCGTGGCAAACGTTTCGTTATGTCACGCTACCAGGGCTAGCACCAGGTATTATTTCAGCGGCATTATTGACATTCACATTATCGATTGATGACTTTGTTATTAGTTTCTTCGTATCAGGACCAGGCTCAACAACATTGCCTCTGTATATTTACAGTATGGTGAAACGTGGTATATCGCCTGAAATTAACGCATTGTCTACCATTTTGATTGTTGTAATTGTCGGATTAATGATTGCTTCTGAAATGTTCCGTAGCAAAGGTACAGATGGAGAGGAAAATACAGGCGGCCATCTTCCGTTATAAGAAATGAACGAGTAAAAGATGAATGATTAACTTCAAACTAGGAGGGAATGCAAATGAAATGGATGAAAGTAGTTGCAAGTACAGCACTTACTTTCGGAGTTGCTGCTGGAGTGTTAGCTGGATGCGGCGAAAAGAAAGAAGAATTAAATATTTACAGCTGGGCTGATAACTTTGATGAGCAAGTCATTAAAGACTTTGAAAAGCAGTATAACGTGAAAGTGAATTATGATAAGTATGCAAGTAATGAAGAGATGCTTGCAAAATTACAAGCAGGCGGTGCAAAGTATGATTTAGTTCAACCGTCTGATTATATGGTAAAGACAATGACAAAAATGGATTTGTTAGAGCCATTAGACAAAAAGAACATTCCGAATGTAGGGAATCTCGTTTCAAACTTTAAAACACCTCCGTTTGATCCAGAAAATAAGTATTCGCTCGTGTATACATGGGGTGTAACGGGCATTGCTTATAATAAAAAATATGTGAAAGAAACGCCAACAAGTTGGACTGATTTATGGAATGAAAAATATAAAGGCCACGTCGCATTACTAAATGATTCTCGTGAAGTACTTGGCATGGGGCTGAAGAAAAATGGGTTTTCAAATAACTCAACAAATGATGCGGAGTTAAAAACAGCTTTTACTGATCTTCAAAAATTATTACCAAATTTATTAGCGTTTGATACAGATAATATTAAACAAAAATTTATTACAGAAGATGCATGGATCGGTACTGTATGGTCCGGGGACGCGGCATACATTGCAAAAGAGAATAAAGATGTTGGATATGTCGTTCCAAAAGAAGGTGGCACAATTTGGGCAGATACATTAGCAATTCCAAAAGGTGCAAAACATAAAGAGCTTGCAGAGAAATTTATTAACTATTTAATGGATCCAAAAGTCAGCGTGAAAAACTATGAATCCATTGGATATAGTAATCCAAATGAAAAGGCTCGTCCTCTTCACAGTAAAGAGTATCAAGAGAATCATATGATTTTCTTATCAAAAGAAGAGCTAGATCGTACAGAATGGCTTGTTGACTTGGATGGAAAATTAAAAGATTACGATCGTTACTGGACTGAACTGAAGACAGGAAAAGAAAAATAATAAAAAAGCGCGATTTCTTAGCGGAAATCGCGCTTTTTTATAGTAGGAGGAATGGAATGTTGAAAAAGAAATTACATATGTATGAGATTGTTTGTACCGTGCTTTTGCTTTGTGCATTTAGCATCATTGCGTGGAGAGTACATTCTGGCGGAGTAACGACAATTGATGAGTATGTGAAAGGAATGGTAACAGGACTTCAAACAGAATCGTCACTTACGTTTTTTCGTTATATGACAAAACTTGGTTCTGGAAGTGGGATTGTCATCGTGTTAGCGGTGAGTCTGTTCCTTTTTTGGAAGAAACGTTATTACGTAGCAATGGTAATATATCCTCTTGCTATTCTTGGTACACACCTTATTAATAAAGGAATTAAAGGGATTGTGAAAAGAGATCGGCCGACTATTAACGAAGCGCTAGATGCGTTCGGATATAGCTTTCCAAGCGGACATGCGATGTTATCGATTGTTACGTATGGATTTCTTGCCTATATCATCGCAGCGAACGTAAAAAGTGCAGCGGTAAAATACTTTGTAACGATCGTAGCCATTGTACTTATTGTTTTAATTGGATTAAGCCGTATTATTTTATCTGTGCATTATCCAACTGATGTTTTAGCAGGTTATTGTATGAGCGGTGTATTGTTTATTATCGCTATTTATTTACACCGTTTCTATTCCGCACGTTTTCAAGCAAACGAAGAGCGTTAAGAAGAGCTATCCTTTTTTCATGAACGAAAGAGTGGATATGATACACTAAGAGAAAGAATATGAGAAGAGGAGTAGGTGAGACTCTGTGAAAACAACTGTACATAAAGTAGATGCGTGGGGAAAAATTGGCGCTTTGTTATATCGATTTCGATATACAACGATTGCGCTATTAATTTTGCTAGCTGCGCTACTTGGGGTATTTGCACCGAAGCTTCCTGGTGTATTAGGCGGAGATGGATTTCAAACACAAGGTGATTATCAAACGACAAAAAAGATACTCGATAAAGATTTTAAACAGTCACAAGATGCATTGTTACTCGTCTTTCAAAAAGAGAAAGGTGTATCTCAGCAAAAATTTATCGAGAGGATTGATGAGGTTGTAAAAAAAATTCAAAGAGAAGAAACGTACGAGTCTTTTCATCAGCCGATCGAAAATAAAACAATGCTGAAGGAAGATATTGCTTATGCCACAATTTTATTTTCCGGGAAAACAAGCAAAGAGCGGATGGAAAAAACGTTAGCATTTGCAAAGGATATTCAAAAAGAAAGTAACGGGGAGGTAAAAGTATCTCCAACTGGATATCCAGTTATTAATGATGAAATCAATACGAGAACACAAAATGATTTGAAAGTAGCAGAAATGATTGGGCTGCCAATTGCGTTTTTGGTGTTATTACTTTCTTTTGGTAGCTTCTTTGCATCGGTTTTGCCTATTTTAAACGGAGCGCTAAGTGTCATTAGTACGATGGGGATTTTATATTTTGCCTCAGAGCAAAAGGAACTTTCTATTTTTGTACTGAACGTAGCGCCGATGATTGGGCTTGCTTTATCCATCGATTTTGCTCTTTTATTTGTGAATCGTTTCCGAGAAGAGCTTGCACATCGTTCTGTTAAAGAAGCAATTATGGTTACCTATCAAACGGCGGGACGCGCCATTATTTTTTCAGGTTTATGTGTATTTGTTGGTTTGTCTGGTTTGTTCTTTTTCCAAATTGATTATATTCAATCTGTCGCCATTAGCGGGATGATTGTCGTAATCATGAGCATTTTATTTTCATTAACGATGCTTCCGGCGCTGTTAGCTTTAATGGGGAAACGTATATTAGGAAAGAACCAAAATGTTCCGCGCACAGCACCAATGTGGCGTAAATTTGCACAGTTTGTAATGAAATATCCAATTGTAATGACGATTGCAGTATTTACATTTATTATTATTTGCTTATTGCCGCTTCGTGATGCAAATTTACAGTTCCCTGGTGTAGAAGCACTACCTAAGAAAAGTGAGGCACGCACTGCCTTTGAACATTATGAAGATGCATTTAATAAAACGGTAAAAATCCATGCAGATGTGACGCTTGTTGTTGAAACAAAAGGAAATGTCACAGAAAAAGAAAATTTACAAACATTGCAAAAGGTTGTGCAGAAACTAAAGGATGATAAAGATGTATATGAAGTGAAAAGTTTATATGAACAACTTGGAAATATGACTGCAGAACAGTTAACAGCAACGCTGCAATCACCAAATCGTGCACAAATAGAACCGGCATTAGAGGCGTATGTGAAAGGGAATAAGACAACGATTGGAATTGTTTTAGATACAAAACCAAGAACGGAAAAAGCAAAGCAATGGGTCCGAGAATTTAAAACAAACTATAAAACGGAAGATATAACATATTATCTAGGCGGAATGACAACTTTCCAGCAAGAATTAGAAGATGAAATTAAAGATAAAGTTGTTGTGGGGATGTCTGTTATTTTTGCGTCAACGTTTTTGATTTTATTACTAGCGTTTCGTTCGCTCCTTATTCCAATTAAAGCAATTGTGATGAATGTACTTAGTTTAAGTGCAACCATAGGCATTGTCATTTGGCTTTTTGAAGGAGGGTATTTTGGATTAGAACAAAGCTCAGTATTATTTGTATTGCCGATTTTTATTTTTGGGTTAGTATTTGGGTTAAGTATGGATTATGAAGTATTTCTTATTTCACGTATTCATGAATTGTACGGAGAGACGAGAGATAACGATTATGCAACGTTAGAAGGATTAGTGTCAACAAGTCGGATTATTACGTCAGCTGCGTTAATTATGATTGTTGTTACTGGTGCATTTGCTTTTACTGATATTTTGCCAGTGAAACAGATGGGACTTGGCGTTGCGCTAGCCATATTCCTTGATGCAACTATTATTCGATTAATCCTTGTACCAAGTTTAATGAAAATGTTTGGTGAGTGGAACTGGTGGCTTCCATTCAACAAAAGGAAACAGAAAAACATGCATTAATAAAGTGTAGCTCTCATCTAGTAGGTGAGAGCTACTTGTATGAATAGCTAGCCCCCCTTTTAGCGAATAGTATGAGATAAGGAGATTACATATAAGAGTGGGGGGAAGGCAATGTTTCGTTATTTTAAATTTAAATTGAATGATACTGTACAATTTGCAGAAAATGATGGGCATATGTACCGCATTGTCGGCTATCGGTTAGAAAGAGGTTTTTATTCAAAAGAGACAAATATTATTTATGAATTACTGCGCGAGTTCGATGGATATACACTCGATGCAGAAGAAGGTGAGCTTGTGAAAGTGATTCAAGTAGAAGAGGAGTATTATAAAATTCGTGATATGGGAGAATACCGTTATCCTGTTAAACTAAAAACACCTCTGAAAAAAAATAATCATAAAGCAATAGACCAATTATTAGATGCTTACAATGACTACAAGCGGTTAGCTGAATTTTTTCAAGATTTATCATATGAAAGAAAAGCGGAAGAAATGTTGCTGGAAATGAAAAAACTTCGTGCGTAAAGGGAGAGGCAGTTCAATTACGAACTGTCTCTCATTATGCATAAGAAGCGATTTTCCGTTACAATAGGAAGATGAATAGAAATAAGGTGATGATATGAAAGTAAAGAAAATGGGAGAATGGTGTGAAATCACGGTTCCTTTTGAATGGGCTGGACGAACGATAGATTCTATTTTGAAAGAAGAATGGCAAGTTCCGAAAAAATTATTACACAAATATCGTATGGAAAAAAGTATTCTTGTGAATGGAGAAGGAAAACGGTGGAGTGAACAACTGCAAAAAGAAGATAAATTGCAAGTTCATATGTTTATGCAAGAAGAATATGATGTAGAACCGGAGTTTTATGATATAGAAGTTATATATGAAGATGATCATGTATTAATTGTTAATAAACCCATTCAAGTAGACACACATCCTGCAAATAAAGGTGGAACAGGTACATTAGCAAACTATGTAGCCTTTCATTTACAAATGCAAGGAATTGAAACAAAGGTACGTCACATTCACCGATTAGATAAGGACACGACAGGTGGAGTCGTCTTTGCGAAGCATGCTTTAGCGGGTGTGATTATGGATCGATTATTAACAGAGCGTAAAATTAAGAGGACATATATGGCACTTGTTGAAGGAAAAGTACAAAAGAAGCGGGGGACAATAGATGCTCCAATTGGACGAGATCGTCATCATGCATCAAGGCGTCGTGTTTCTCCAAAAGGTGACCGTGCTGTAACACATTACGAGGTCGTGCAATATTCGAAAGAAAATAACATAACACTTGTTAAAGTTCAATTAGAAACGGGAAGAACGCATCAAATACGCGTTCATATGAGTTATCTCGGTCATCCGCTTATTGGCGATGTATTATATGGCGGTAAGACGAGGCTGCTTTCTCGTCAAGCATTGCATGCTGCTCATATTACAATGTTACATCCAATTACGAAACAGCAAATGGAAGCAGATATCTCTCTTCCTCACGATTTTTCTCGTGTTTTACATTCTTGTATGAATACAAAATAAATAGAGCCTTTTTAGAAGGCTCTATTTTTATTTACTTCGACATAAATTCTTGTGTCCAGTAGTTTCCGTTTTCTACGTAACCAACACCGATATGTGTGTATCCGTTATTTAAAATATTTGCACGGTGACCTGCACTATTCATCCAAGCTTGTACAACTTCTTCAGGAGTACGTTGTCCTTGTGCAATGTTTTCACCAGCAGATTTATATGAAATGCCAAACTGTTTCATCATATCAAACGGAGAACCGTATGTTGGGCTAGTGTGATCGAAATAATGATTTTTTTGCATATCTTCTGATTTAATACGAGCTACTTTGCTTAACTGAGCGTCTACTTTTAATGCCGGTAAACCTTGTTTTGCACGTTCAGCATTTGTTAAATCAACAACTTTTTGTTCAAATGCGCTTAATGAACCTTTTGACTCTTCAGCAGGCTTAGTTGTTTGATTATTGTCGGCAGGTTTATTAGCCGGTTTATCAGCAGGCTTAGTTGCTTGGTTGTTGTCAGCAGGTTTATTAGCCGGTTTGTCAGCTGGCTTAGTTGCTTGGTTGTTGTCGGCAGGTTTATTAGCCGGTTTGTCAGCAGGCTTAGTTGCTTGGTTGTTGTCAGCAGGTTTCTCTTCTGGCTTAGCTGCTGAGTTGTTATCAGCTGGTTTTTCTTCCGGCTTAGTTGTTTCATTGTTGTTAACTGGGTTTGTAATTACAATATTCCCCCAAGGAGTTGTAATTGTTGTGTAAGTCGGTTGGCCAGGAATAACACAGTTGCCTGGTTGGAAAGCACCTACATTCCATTTTGCATATGAATTAAAAAGAGATGTGAAGAAAGATTGAAAGTCTTGTTGATTCATATATTGCATAAATAATGGAGAATACGAAATATTTTGAACTTTTGGTGTTGATGGTTGCATTGTTTCTGCTTTCGCAGTATGTGTTGTTACTCCAAGAGTAAGAGCAGTTGCTGCTACTACAGATAGTAAAGCACGTTTTTTCATTATAGTTGTCCCCCATGTAAGTATAGATTTATGATCAAACAGATTTGTTTTTGCCTGCCTGTTTGATTGACACACTCATCGTAGCACAGATTTTGTCGGAAAAAAGTTGGAAAAAAATTCATAGGTTACAAGATTTCCTTTTTTATCCTAACTACTCAAAGGGAACAAAATAACGAAATATTAGATGTCATAAGGGATAGTTAATATTTTAATAGAGGAAGAGTAACAGCAATAATTTACTATATTTTCTATATTGAAAGGAGGGAAATAGGATAACACTAGCGTTTATAGGAGAAAACAGAGGAATATTATGGATTGTTTTTAACGCAATTGTAATCTTTTTGTCGTTCTTTTTTATTATACAGTAACATATTTTTAATGTTGTAGACTATAAAAAAGACGGGCGTACCTTTAATTGAGAAAGGTACGTCCGTTTTTCATGTTAAGAGGTGTTCCATTTCATTAAGGAAGGAACTATTTTTTTATTGTGCCGTTTCATGTGTCCCCCGTGTTAAAACACTTCACGTTCAATACAAAGTTTCATATACAGCAACCACATACCTCGAACATTCACTATATAAATCCATTTTAATGTTTCAACATAGAGGTCGCTGCTATGTAAGCAAAACATGATCCGCTCTTGCTTTCTATCTTTGTTTTCATCCATGCATGGCCAGATGCTTTCGTCCACCTAAAAAAGCTGGTTTTTAATTTCCATTTATATATTATATAGTAAGAAAAAAGATTTCACACTTTCCTCACAATTATTTGCTATTTTACAAGTATAACGAAACTGTCCATAATGGAGGTAATCTTTTGAAAAGGTGGCTTATTTCACTTTGTATCGTACTATTACTTACAGGGTGCAGGGGAGGGACGTATCAATCTATTGATCCGAAAAAACCTCTTCTTATAACAACAAATATAAAAGAAGGAAGTATTAGTTTTATTGATACGGATACGAAAAAAACAATTACAACGTGGCATTTAAATGAAACAATTACGGGAACAACGTTGTTACCAGATAAGAATCGTCTACTTGTATATGGAAAACAGCTTGAGTATATATATGTATATTCTTTGAAAGATGGAAAGCAACTTGAAAAATGGAATACAGGAAAAGGCATAGCCAATATCTTATTATCTGAAAATGGAAAAGAGTTATTTGCGGCGGATCAAAATCAGCAAAAGATTCGTGTGTTTACAACAGATGGAAAAGAATCAGAGAGCATTTCGGTTGGAAAGGGCCCGCTGACGATGGTTCAACATCATGATATGTTATATGTTCTTAATTTTTATGATACGAAATTGTCTAGTATTGATGTGAAACAAAAGAAGGTTGTGAACTCTTTTATGATTCCACCAGCTTCAACAGGTGCTTTTCTTAGCGAAGATGGAAAGAACATATTTATTGGCGGGCATGGTGACGGGAAACAAGTAAATGAAAAGGTGCTCGAGTATTCTGTACAAGATGGGCAGATGTTACAATCGTTACATGCACCATTTATGCCGGTCAGTCTGTCTACAGATCAACGATTTATTTATGTACTTAGTCACGGGTCGAACACGCTGAGAAAGTTTGATTGGAAAACATATAAAGAAGTAGGATCGCTAGAAGTGGGCTCGAATCCATTTGCATTTTGGCAAATTGGTAGTGAAGGGTATGTTGCAAGCTATGATAGCGATGAAGTGTATGTTTTAGATTTAAATGAAATGAAAATAAAACAGACAATTTCCGTTGGGAAAGGTCCATTTCAATTTACACAAAGAGTAGGGGAGAAGAAATGAGTAAGCATAAAGTACTACTTGTTGATGATGAAAGTGATATGAGACAGCTTGTCGGTATGTATTTGGACAACTTCGGTTATGAGTGGAAAGAAGCTGAAAATGGAAAACAGGCGTTGCACATGCTTGAAATAGACAACTTTGATTTTGTTATTTTGGATATCATGATGCCAGAAATGGATGGGATTACTGTTTGCAAAGAAATTCGAAAAACATCCGATATTCCGATTATCTTTTTGACAGCAAAAGGAGAAGAATGGAATCGTGTAAATGGATTGCGTACAGGGGCAGATGATTATATTGTTAAACCATTTAGTCCAGGAGAATTAATTGCACGTATGGAAGCAGTGTTAAGGAGATATACGAAATATGAAGAACAAGAGGAAATAGAATTTGGACCAGTTGTTATTAATGAGAAAAGTCGCCGCGTTGAAATAGATGGGGAAGGTATTTCATTAACTGTGAAAGAATTTGATTTACTTTATTTTCTTTGTCAATATAGCGGCCAAGTATTTAGCCGGGAGCAGTTGCTCGAAAAAGTTTGGGGATATGATTACGCCGGCAGCACTCGAACAGTTGATACGCATGTGAAAACAATGCGCTTAAAGCTTGGAGAACGTGGGAATTGCATTCAAACTGTTTGGGGCGTAGGCTATAAATTTGAGGTGTAAGATGTTTACGATGGTACAAAAGTTATGGCTTACCATTGCGTGTGCGGTTTGTATAACAGTTTCGTTTTTATATTTTGTTTCATTATATTCGTATGAAAAATTATATGTCCAAAATATTGAAGACACATTAAAAGCAGAGGGAAACCGTCTTGTAGCGCAATATAGAGCAGATGAACCTATAGATGTATTTGAGGAAAGAGTAAAATCATTCGATAAAATTGCGAGTGCTGATGTATTGTTTGTGAATAATCCGCGCGATTTAAGTGCATGTCTTCCATTTGATGTTCATTACAATTCAATTATTAGCGAGGATGACCGGCAATCATTGTTAGAAGGAAAGACGATTACAAAGATGGGATATGAAGAGCATTTTCAGCGTAACATTATGGGTGTTGTTATTCCTGTACTAGACAATAAAAAGTTAATCGGTATTGTATATTCTTATATTCCTTTAAAGAGCATTAAAGATTTAATTTATGAAATGGGACTTATTTTAGCACCTCTTGCTCTTGTCATGATTGTGTTAACTGTATGGATTGGCCGAAAGATTGTCATTGCCATTACAAAGCCTCTTTCACAAATGGAGCGGGTTGCGAATCATATGGCAAAAGGAGATTTTTCGCAGCGAATTACAATTTCATCAGAAGATGAAATTGGTCGGCTTGGTAAAGCATTTAATAAGATGGCAAGTTCACTAGAAGAAGAGGATGTGCAGCGAAAAGAATTTTTAGCAAATGTGTCACATGAACTGCGAACCCCTCTTAGTTATATTAAAGGATATAGCGAAGCCATTATTGACGGCGTAGCAAAAGGAGAGCAACAGTTAAAATTTACCGGGCTTGTTCATAAAGAAGCAGGACGCATGCAACGTCTTGTTCATGATTTATTAGATTTAGCGCAGCTTGAAGGAGAACGTTTTCCTCTTAAAAAGCAGCCTATTGTATTTGGACAGTTAATTGAAGATGTACTAGAGACATATGAATTACAAGTGACAGAAAAACAAATTTCATTGCGGACAACTCTTGATCCAGATGTCATTGTCAACATTGATGAAGATAGGATGCAACAAGTGCTTCATAATATCATAGATAATGCGATTCGCTACACAGGTGAGAATGGGACGATACATGTCCAATTAGAACAACAAGCAGGGCAATGTAAATTACAAATGAAAGATACTGGGATTGGCATTGGCGCTGAACATCTCGAAAAGTTAGGAGAACGTTTTTACCGAGTGGATAAAGCGAGAAGTCGTCACAACGGTGGAACGGGGCTTGGACTTGCGATTGTAAAACAAATTGTGCACATTCACGATGGAACGTGGCAAATTGAAAGTGAAGAAGGAAAAGGAACGACGATTTTGATTTATCTACCGGTTATTTCTTCATAATCATAATGAAGAGATATGGCTTTTCCTTTCTTGAAGTAGTGAGATAACTTTTTTTTGTCTATTTTATGAACAAAATGTTTGTACTTCTGTGCGTTTAGTTCTAAAATAGATAGGGATGCTATTTTCTGTATAAAGTGAAACTTTAGGTATCTCTTGCCTATCTTTTTTTACTTCTCAGAATCTTGAGGTGAGAGCTTTACTGTCCGCTAGCGCGGAATAAATTGTTGTCATTGTTGTTTGGATGATACTGAGGTGATACAACTGGAATACAAATCTATTAAACCAAAAAAAATTTACGAAGAAGTATCGGAAGCCATTTTAGGAATGATTAAAAATGGTACATTAAAGCCTGGTGACAAACTTCTTCCTGTTCATCAATTGGCAGAGCAGTTTCAAGTTGGCAGATCTGCTGTGCGCGAAGCGTTAAGCGCATTGCGAGCAATGGGCTTAATTGAGATGAAACAAGGTGAAGGTACGTATGTGAAGAATTTTAATGCCTCTGCTTTAACATCGTCACTAAATACAACGTTGCTAATGAAACAAGAGGATATTGTAAATTTATTGGAAGTGCGAAAAGTGCTTGAAGTAGGAGCGGTTGGTGCAGCAGCAGTAAAACGCACAGAAGAAAACTTACACAATATGCAGCGTTGGTTAGATGAGATGCAAAAAGGAGTCGGAGATGAACAAGCTGGTGAAAAAGCAGATTTTCATTTCCATATGGCAATTGCAGAAGCTTCACATAACAATATTTTGTTAGAGTTAATGAACCATGTCTCTGAAATGATTGCTGAAGCAATCGGTGAAACAAGACGAATTATTTTATATGGTGAACAAACAACAGCAGAACGACTTGTAGAAGAGCATCGGAAAATTTATGAAGCAGTGTTAGAGAATGATGTTGCAGCAGCGCAGCAAGCGATGCAAGATCACCTAACGAAAGTAGAATGTATGGTCACAGGTATTGAAGAAACAAATTCGTAATTTTATGCTTTTAAAACTTTATGTATTTGATAAAATAGAGAAAGTATAAGAAAACGTTTTCTAAAGGAAGAATTGGAACAGTTCATGTCTCACTTCTTTCTTTTTTAACAAGTCATCTGATGACCATATGAATGTTGGCTGAGTTGAAATGAGGGGGAACTATAATATGAAAGTTACATTGTTTGTTACATGCTTAGTCGATATGTTTGAAACAAATGTCGGCAAAGCGACGGTTGAAATTTTAGAGCGATTAGGTTGTGAAATTGAATTTCCGGAAGCACAAGTTTGTTGTGGGCAGCCTGCTTACAATAGCGGCCATGTAGAAGCGGCAAAAGAAGCAATGAAGCATATGATTAGCACATTTGAAAATGCTGAGTATATCGTTACACCTTCGGGTTCTTGTGCGACAATGTTTCACGAGTATCCACATGTATTTAAAGATGATCCAGAATGGGCACCGCGTGCGCAAAAAGTAGCTGAAAAAACATATGAATTGACACAATTTATTGTTGATGTGTTAAAAGTTACTGACGTTGGTGCTCGTTTGGATGGTGTAGCAACGGTCCATAAATCTTGTCACATGACGCGTATACTAGGAGTAAAAGAAGCTCCAGGTATTTTATTATCAAATGTGAAGGGCTTAGAAGTGAGAGAACTGCCAAATGTACAAAATTGTTGTGGTTTTGGCGGAACGTTCTCGGTAAAAATGACGCCAATTTCTGAACAGATGGTAGATGAAAAAGTTGATAGTGTTATGGAAACAGGTGCTGATTATTTAATTGGAGCAGATTGTGGGTGTTTGTTAAACATTGGCGGACGTATCGAGCGCTTAGGAAAAAATGTGAAAGTAATGCATATTGCTGAAGTATTGAATAGCCGCTGATGAAGGGGGAAGTAAGCTATGTCTATGAAAACAAGTGATAAAAAATTTAATGATCGTGTCGGGGAAAATCTTCAAGATTCGTTTATGCGCGGGGCAGTATCCTCTGCACAAACGCGTTTATACACAAAACGTTTAGAAGCAGCTGAGGAGTTAGGTAACTGGGAAGAGTGGCGTGAGCTTGGTGAACAAATTCGTCAGCATACGCTAGAAAACTTAGATTATTATTTAATGCAACTAAGCGAAAATGTATCAAAACGAGGCGGCCATGTTTTCTTTGCGAAAACGAAAGAAGAGGCAGCTGAGTACATTAAACAAGTAGCTGAAAAGAAACAAGCGAAAAAAGTTGTGAAATCAAAATCAATGGTAACAGAAGAGATTGGTATGAACCATGCCCTTCAAGAAATCGGCTGTGAAGTCGTTGAGAGTGACTTAGGGGAGTATATTTTACAAGTAGACAATGATCCACCATCTCACATTGTTGCGCCAGCGCTACATAAAAATAGAACGCAAATTCGTGATGTATTTAAAGAAAAATTAGGATATGAAAAATCCGATGATCCATATGAGATGACGAAATTTGTTCGTAAAATTCTTCGTGAAAAATTTATGGATGCAGAAATCGGAGTAACAGGATGTAACTTTGCGGTTGCTAACACAGGTTCTCTTTGTTTAGTAACAAATGAAGGGAACGCAGACCTTGTTATGTCTATTCCGAAAACACAAATTGCGGTAATGGGTATGGAACGTATGGTTCCAACGATGGAAGAGCTTGATGTTCTTGTCGGTTTACTTTGTCGTAGTGCTGTTGGTCAAAAATTAACAAGTTATGTAACCGTTGCGGGACCAATTCAAGAGGACGAAATAGATGGACCGGAAGAGTTCCATTTAGTTGTTGTAGATAATGGCCGCTCTGAAATTTTAGGTTCTGAGTTCCGTCAAGTACTGCAATGTATTCGCTGTGCGGCATGTATCAATGTATGTCCGGTGTATCGTCATGTTGGTGGTCACTCTTATGGATCTATTTATCCTGGCCCAATTGGTGCGGTATTAACACCGCTTTTAGGTGGCTATGATGATTATAAAGAACTTCCATATGCATCTAGTTTATGCGGAGCATGTACAGAAGCTTGTCCAGTAAAAATTCCATTGCATGACTTGTTATTAAAACATCGCCAAGTAATTGTGGAAAAAGAAGGACGTGCACCGCTTGCAGAAAAACTTGCGATGAAGATGTTTAGTATGGGCGCTTCTTCTGCAGCTTTATACAAAATGGGATCGAAAATGGCGCCAGCTGCAATGAGCCCATTCACATCCGGAAACCGTGTTTCTAAAGGTGTGGGACCGCTGAAAAATTGGACGGAAATTCGCGAATTCCCAGCGCCAAGCAAAGAAAGATTCCGCGATTGGTATAAAGAGCATAAGAAAGGCGGGAATAACTAATGGCAGGAACGATTCAAAACCGCGATTCATTTTTAGAAAATATCGCAAAACAGCTTGGACGTGAGCGCAAAACAGAAGGGGTACAGCGCCCTGAATGGAAAAACAATATAAATGTAGAAACGTTAAATGATTACTCACAAGAAGAGTTATTAGAAGTATTTAAAAAGCAATGTAACAACATTCATACGACTGTTATTGAAACGAATCGAGATGAATTAAGTGCTGCAATTAAGAACGTTATCACGGAAAACGGCGGCGGACCAATTATGTTATCTCAAGATGAGCGTTTTGAAGAGTATGGACTTGGACAATTGTTTGAAGCGGAACTTCCAGGTGAAAGCGTAGAAGTAAATACTTGGGATCCAGCGAAGAAAGAAGAAAACATGAAATTAGCGGAAAAAGCAAATATCGGAATTTCGTTTAGTGATTATACATTAGCGGAATCAGGTACAATTGTTGTGCAAAGTCATAA
Organism: Bacillus pseudomycoides; assembly: GCF_002551005.1. GTDB lineage: Bacteria > Bacillota > Bacilli > Bacillales > Bacillaceae_G > Bacillus_A > Bacillus_A pseudomycoides_C. The sequence goes on along the minus strand of NZ_NVOY01000004.1, from coordinate 252,648 downwards.
AGGAAGAGGACGTTCACTACACTTTTTACCGACTGTTTATGTAGCGATTATTCCACGTGAAACAATCGTGCCCCGTATTACACAAGCGGTACGTGATTTAAATACACGTGTGGAAAATGGAGAAGCACCAGCTTCTTGTATTAATTTTATTACAGGGCCAAGTAACTCTGCTGACATTGAAATGAACTTAGTTGTTGGTGTACACGGACCATTAAAAGCATTTTATTTTGTTGTATAAATGGAAAAACAGGCCTAATAAGGGCCTGTTTTTTTATGGAGAAAGATACATTTTTGAAAATACAATATGTTACCTTTTCTTGTTATACTAAGCGCGAAAGGAGAGGATGGAATGCTATTTTATGTATATGCTTTTTTCACTGGTTTGATATTAGGCTCATTCTATCACGTTGTTGCTTATCGTATTCCGCTCGGATATTCTATTATAAAACCACGCTCACATTGTTCTCATTGTTCCCACGTATTACAACTAAAAGAGTTGATCCCCATTTTATCATTTTGTATCCAAAAAGGAAGGTGCACGCATTGTAATATAAAAATCTCATATTTGCATCCTTTATTTGAAGGCATTGCAGGGGTATTGTTTCTTCTCGCGGCAGTTTCTGTTGGTTTCAACGAGCAGCTGATTATCGTGTGGACGCTGTTATCACTTCTTTTCATTGTTTCCATTACAGATCTTCTTTATATGGTAATTCCAAATCGAATTTTATGCTTTTTTACAGGACTATTTCTAATAGAACGTTTTTTTATACAGCCATCGCTATGGTGGGATGGATTGTTAGCAGCAATGCTTATGTTTATGCTCTTATATCTCATTCAAGCTATTTATCCAAAAGGAATCGGAGGAGGGGATGTGAAACTATTTACTTTACTTGGGTTTGTCGTTGGAACAAAAACGATACTGTTGTCACTTTTTTTCTCATCCTTATTTGGTCTTTGTTTTCTTATCATTTTTATTGCGCTTAGACGGATGACGTATAAAGAACCACTTCCCTTTGCGCCTTTTATTGCACTTGGTACAATATGTACATATAGTATGTAGAGGAGGGGGAAGATGAATGTATATATGGATGATCAAAGACCGTGCCCAGCTGGTTTTACACTAGCGACGACAGCCGAACAAGCACTGGAGCTCATTCGAAATAATAAGGTACATACCTTATCGCTCGATTATAATATGGGATTTCGTAGATGCATTTTGTCAGGAACGATTACATGTGGAAGAAATTCATTTTCATACGAATGATCCGATAGGACAACATTATATGTTAGATCGGATCCAAAAAGGAAAAGAGTCTGGGGAAATTTCTTCGTCTATTGTTGTTAAACGTGTTGGAAGTTACTAAAAAGGCATGCATTCCAATCAATTTGGAATGCATGCTTTCGACGTGTGCTTTATTTTACATGTGCTGGTAATGGAATGATTTCTTCAGTTTGTGCGGAATCGATTTCTGCTTTTGCAGATTCTGTTTCACTTTTTGTTTTAGTCAAATAATGATATACCATACCAACAAATACAGATCCACCAATTATGTTACCGATTGTAACTGGAATTAAGTTATGAATTGCATTCGCAAAAGAAATTGTATCAGGATGTGGAACAAGTAGAGCAATTGAAAATAGTGACAGATTTGCGATGCTATGTTCATATCCTGATAAGAAGAAAGCAAATACAAGAAACATCATTACAAGTATTTTAGCTGTATCTCCTTTTACTTGAGATGGAAGAAAACATGCAAGACAAACGAGCCAGTTACATAAGATAGCTTTGAAAAATAAGTGCATGGTTGATGCGCCCATCTTTCCTGCGACAACTTCATTTAATAAGTGATTGTGACTTATCGTTTCAAAAATACCAGTTGCATAAAAGAGCGCTGCGAAAAATACTGCGCCTACTAAGTTTCCTACATAACAAGCACCCCAGTTGCGAAGTGTATCAACAACAGTTGTTTCTTTTCGTAAAGTTGAAATGGTGAAATACATTGTATTTCCTGTAAATAATTCAGCTCCGCCATATATGATTAAAATAAGTGCGACTCCAAAAAACGCAGAAGATGCTAAATATGTTGCAGGTGAATGTGCATCATGAAAAAAATTCCCTAACTTAAAACATACTACAATAACAAATCCGATATAGATACCAGCTAGCGCTGCTCGAAGAAAATATTCCATCGGATTGTTATCTAGCATTTTTGCTTTTTTCTTTGCAAGCTGTACAACGTAATCTACTCCTTGTTCTAGCATAAAACATTACGCTCCTTCAATACATCGATTATAAATACTCTTTATATGAATAAAGTACACCTATTTGCTCTTACTTTCAATAAGTTTGTGCAACATTTCACAAAAAGGACATCTTTTTTGGTGAAAGCGCTAACAATATGTTGTATAATATAGTACATTTTCAATAATTGAGAAACCTCACCAATTTTTGAGAAAAAGAAAAAGCGCTGAAATTACAGCGCTTTTTCGTTATATTGTTTCGAATCTTGTTGTGCGTTTGGGTTTGTTTCTTTTGATAAGAACCAACCACCTACACCAATTGCAAGCAATACACCCCAGAAAATCAATTTCCAAGTAGTTGATTCTGGAAATTCATGTGGAATGACACCTAATGCAGGGTGAGCTAACGTATAGACTGCTAATTTTACACCAACCCAACCTACAATCATGAATGCAGCAGTTTCTAATCCAGGTTTACGTTGCAGTAAGTTTACGAAAGCGGATGCGGCAAAGCGCATAATAATTAATCCAATCATACCGCCTGCGAAAATAACAGCAAACTGTCCGATATCAAGTTCGCCGATTGTACCAAGGTTTGTTTTCGGTAATGTCATTGCTAATGCAACCGCTGCTAAAATAGAGTCAACAGCAAACGCAATATCAGCAACTTCTACTTTAAATACAGTCCACCAAAAGTTTTCTTGTTTTTTCTCTTTTTCTTTTTTCTCTGTTTCTTGATCAGTTGTATTCTTTTTAACATACGTTTTTACAAGGTGATTCACAGCGATAAACATTAAATAAACGGCACCAATTGCTTGTACTTGCCATACATCGACAAGAAATGAAATCATAAACAATGATCCAAAGCGGAATACGAATGCTCCTGCAAGTCCGTAAAATAAAGCTCTTTTTCGTTTTTCTTCCGGTAAGTGTTTTACCATGATTGCAAGGACAAGGGCATTATCTGCTGCTAAAATCCCCTCCAAAGCGACTAAAATAAGTAATACCCAACCATACTGCAATAATAAAGATAGTTCCATTTACATTCTCCTCTCGTTTGTATAAGCGCTAAACAGAAAAAGAAAATTCCCCATTGTTTAGCTTCCCAAAAAATAAGCTCTATTAACGGCGGAGGAATTTAGAAATGAATGCAAAAAAGACCTCTGCCGTTAATAGGCAAAGGTCTTGCTAGACATATGTAATAAACTATGCCAACAAAGCCGGAGGAACATGGTTCCACGTAATGACGACTTTGTTTCAGAGAATATTTTCTCTGACGCTACTCCCCTTTGGAAATATGCTATTACGTACAGTATATAAGTAACACAATAGTCTGTCAACCTGTTAAAAGGTTTTTGTGTGAATATTTCATTTTTGTACTTTCTAGGAGTAGAGGAAAGCGCTCATGAGTAGTGGAAGTGTAAATAGTAAAGAGGCAGAGAACCTCTGCCTCAAATCCATTGTTTATTTTATTTATTCGCGTAATTGCTGCTGTGCAAGGGAAACGAGACGTTTAGTTACTTCGCCGCCGACAGATCCATTTGAACGAGCAGCTGTGTTCGATCCTAGATTCACGCCAAATTCTTGTGCAATTTCATACTTAAACTGTTCTAGTGCTTGTTCAGCACCAGGAACAAGTAGTTTATTTGTTTTCGCCATAGTATAACCCCTTTTTTCATTTTCAGCTTATAGAAGCTGATGATGTTATTGTATGTGTTTGAATTTCACTCATACGCGGAAGTAATCGGAGAGACTAACAGTTCTTGGATGAAATGAAAAAGAGTAGCAGCGCTACTCTTTTTTCATAACGGTTGCTGTACCTTCTACAACAACTTTATTGTATTGATTATATATGTTTGTTTGTAAGGTAATAATTCTTTTATCATCGCGTTTTTCAACGACTTCAGCGACAACACGCAGTGTATCTCCGATTTTTACTGGGGCACGGAATGCGATATTTTGTGATAAATAAATGGTATTTTTTCCAGGAAGATTTGTGCCAAGTATTGTTGAAATAAAGCTAGAAACGAGCATACCATGAGCAATGCGTTCTTTAAACATCGTTGTTTTGGCAAAGGAATCAAGGAGATGAATGGGATTTACATCGCCCGTAAGTTTTGCAAACGTAATAATATCTTCGTTTGCAATCGTTTTTGTTAAAGAAGCTTGATCCCCTATGTGAATGTCATCATAATAAAGCTCATGAACAGATTCTGCTTCTCGAAAAGGATTCATTTCTTCCTCCTTCTTTTCCATGTTGAAAAATGTGAGCCATCCAGATGTAACGGGAGAAAGAAAGGAAAGAGTATTTTTTGCAGTTAGTTGCCACATCTTTCTTACTTCATGGAAGTAAATAGATTTTTTGAGTTTTCCTCGAACTTTTTTACGAGGTCTAGTTGCATGGATTTGAATTCTTCTAAAAAACTTTCCATTTGCTTTTGAACCTCTTCACGTTGTTGTTGTTGTTGGCTAATTAGTTGCTTCACTGCTTCTTCGAACTGTTCGCTTGTTTGTGAAAGTAAAGATAGAGATGTTTTTGTTGGAGACACAGTGATTTGCTGCATCTGATTGGAAAGTTCATTCCATTTTTCGTGCCATCCATCCAATTGTTCATTAAAGGAATTTCCGGCGAATTGCTTTACATATTCCGTATATTGTGTGTTTGCTTGTGCTGAAAATTGCTGGATTTCTTTTTCGATTTCTTGTGTACTTTCTGTTAATTTATGCAAAGCTTCCTGCTGATGTTTCAACGTTTCTAATGTAAGTTGTTCCATTTGTTTTCCCGCTGATGAGAAAAGGGAAAGAGAGTGTGACCAATTTTTCCAGAATGCATCAACAAGTTCGTGTGGTTTCGTTTCCATGACTTGACCTCCAAATAAAATTTTTACATATTGTGAACGCAGATTATTCTGCTGTATCACCAGAAGATGATGAAGATTTCTCATCTTTTACTGAAACTGTGGAAAATGGGAAGAATGCACTTGTGTATAGGTTAAAAAATGTATGAAGCATCTTTTGATAGTGCTCAAATGACGTAGCGCAAGAAGATAAATATTCCTCTCCATATTCCGTTAAAGAATAAATTCGTTTTGCTGGACCTCCTTCACTTGTATCCCAAGTGGAGGATATGAGGTTTTCTTTTTCTAACTTTCGCAAAGTCCTATATACATTACCTTGATCAATAGAAGAAAAGCCAATATCCATTAGCATTTGAATGAGTTTGTAACCGTGAAGACTCCAGTCTTTAAGACAGAGAAGTAGGAATGGAACTAAGAAGTTTTTTGGCATGGAGTTTGGTTGTTTCGTTTGGGATGTTTCCAAACTTTCTTTTTTTTCTGGTTCATTTTGTAGCATGATTGTGCATCACCTCATGAATCAGTTAGTTGGGAATTTTTTCTTATATGTGCAATTTACACCTATCTGAATTTTTTGTCAATCATTTTTTTGAAAATAGAAAAAATAAATACACCCTTGAACTTTTAGGTAGAATATTGGAAAATAATGAATAGATTGAATTATTTCAATTGTTTTATTGGTTTTGATAACGAAATGAAGGAGTGTAGGAGAATTGATTGAACAAAAACTCGATCCACTGCAAGCTTGGAAGGAAGTTTACGAACAGACAGAAAAGTTTTGGGGAAAAACGCTTAATGAAACAGTCAAGACAGAAGAGTATTCTGCATGGATGGGAAGCGTTTTAGATTTGAACTTGTTTTATCAAAAGATGATGAACGATGCAACGAAAGGGTATTTAGAGAAAGTAAATATTCCAACGCAAGAAGATATTGCACGAGTTGCCTCTCTTGTTATTAATTTAGAAAACAAAGTTGACAATATTGAGGAGTTTTTGGAGGAAAATACAGAATCCATTGGACAATCACCTACAATAAAACGTGATGTAACAAAAGTGAAACAAGATATTCGAACACTAGAAAATAAATTAGACAAAATTTTAGAACTATTAGAAGGACAGAATGGAATATTAGAAAAATTACAAGCGCCAGCTGTACAAGCGAAACAAGATCCAAAAAACTAATTTCGTTAAATATATATTCGTTCTGAAAGCGGAAGGGTCTTTCTAGAGCGGTATATTATTTATAAATGTATACATGCATTATGCGGTGTACATCTAAGCGAAATCCATCCATCATGTAGCCGCAAATTAAAACAAAGGGGGAGCAAAAATGGCTCAATTACATGGAAAAGTAGCAATTGTAACGGGTGGAGCAAAGGGAATTGGAAAAGCAATTACAGTGGCACTAGCGGCAGAAGGTGCAAAGGTAGTAATTAACTACAATAGCAGTAAAGATGCTGCGGAGAACCTTGTGAATGAGCTCGCAAAAGAAGGACATGATGTGTATGCTTGTCAAGCAGATGTTTCTAAGTTAGAAGATGCAAAACGTCTTGTAGAAGAAACAGTACAGCACTTTGGAAAAGTAGACATTTTAGTTAATAATGCTGGAATTACGAGAGATCGTACATTTAAGAAGTTAAATCGTGAAGATTGGGATCGTGTTATCGATGTGAATTTAAGTAGCGTATTTAACACATCAAGTGCTGCACTTCCATACATAACGGAAGCTGAAGAGGGACGAATTATTAGTATCTCTTCTATTATTGGTCAAGCTGGTGGATTTGGACAAACGAATTATTCAGCTGCAAAAGCTGGTATGATTGGATTTACAAAATCATTAGCATTAGAACTTGCAAGAACAAATGTAACAGTAAATGCGATTTGCCCAGGCTTTATTGATACAGAGATGGTAGCGGAAGTTCCAGAAAATGTTCGTGAGCAAATTGTATCGAAAATTCCGAAGAAACGTTTCGGTCAAGCTGATGAGATTGCAAAAGGTGTTGTCTACCTTTGCCGAGATGGTGCTTATATTACAGGTCAGCAATTAAATATTAATGGCGGTTTATATATGTAATCTAACAACAAAGAAGTGCATGTCTATGATGGGTATGCACTTCTTTCTTTCTAGACGGAATAAAAATATAAAGGAGTTGTGAACATGACAACGTTGAGAGCAGAATGGGAAAAGCAATTAGAGTTGTATCCAGAGGAATATCGAAAAGCATATCGACGCTTTAGACGAGCGAGTGAAGTGTTACTTCGTGAACCAGAGCCGCAAGTAGGTTTAACGCCGAAAGAGGTGATTTGGACGAAAAATAAGACGAAGTTATATCGTTACATTCCGAAGAAAGAAAAGACACATTCTGTTCCTATCTTGTTAATTTATGCTCTTATTAATAAGCCTTACATTATGGATTTAACGCCAGGGAATAGTTTAGTGGAATATTTAGTGGACCGTGGTTTTGATGTGTATATGCTAGACTGGGGAACGTTTGGTTTAGAAGATAGTCATTTGAAGTTTGATGATTTTGTTCTCGATTACATTGCAAAAGCTGTGAAAAAGGTATTGCGTACAGCAAAGGCAGAAGAAATTTCTTTACTTGGTTATTGCATGGGAGGAACATTAACGTCTATTTATGCTGCACTTCATCCACATATGCCGATTCGTAATTTAATTTTTATGACGAGCCCATTTGACTTCTCTGATACGGGGTTATATGGACCGCTATTAGATGAAAAATATTTTAACTTAGATAAAGCGGTGGATACATTTGGCAATATCCCTCCGGAAATGATTGATTTTGGAAATAAAATGTTAAAGCCAATTTCAAATTTTGTCGGTCCTTATGTAGCACTTCTTGATCGTTCAGAAAATGAACAGTTTGTAGAAAGTTGGAGATTAGTTCAAAAATGGGTTGCAGATGGGATTCCGTTTCCGGGAGAAGCATATCGTCAATGGATTCGAGAATTTTATCAAAAAAATAAGCTTGTGAAAGGTGAGCTTGTGATTCGCGGCCAACAGGTGAAGTTGGAAAATATTAAGGCAAATGTATTAAATATTTCTGCGAAACGTGATCATATTGCACTTCCATGTCAAGTGGAAGCTTTATTAGATCATATTTCGAGCGTTGATAAGCAGTATGTGTGTATTCCAACGGGGCATATGTCAATTGTATACGGCGGAACAGCGGTAAAGCAAACATATCCAACAGTTGGGAATTGGCTTGAAGAACGCTCAAACTAGGAATTGATATGGAGACAAAGGGAAGTAATCCAGTTAGTGAAAACTAGCTGGATTTTTTTGTGAAAAAGAGGGATAGTGTGAGCTTACAACTTTTACATTAGGACGGTGTTACATTTACATACTCGAGTATTGTTGGTCATGTCTGCGTCATCACTTCTTACTGTTCGAACAGTAAGAATTTTACGATTTCAACGAGTGAAAGGAATACCTATTCCTTGTTATGAAATGTTGGAAAATGATATGATATGTGCTCATTATTCGTAGTAGTTCGGATTTTAAAGTATTTTACGCAAAAAAGTTAAAGAAGTGATGGAATGAAAGTTATTAGAAAGTGGTTACAACGTTTAAGGCCAGTACAGCTCATCGCTGTATTTTATGGCATTGCTGTAATTGTATCAGTTATATTATTAAGCATGCCATTTGTGTTAAAACCAGGAGTGAATTTGCCATTTATCGATGCTTTATTTATATCTGTTAGTGCAGTAAGTGTAACAGGGTTATCTACTGTGTCGATTCCAGATACATTTAATACAGCAGGTATTGTGATATTAGCACTTGTTTTACAATTAGGTGGACTTGGCATTATGGCACTTGGTACGTTTGTTTGGATGATTACAGGGAAGAAAATAGGTTTGCAGCAGCGGCGATTAATTATGGCAGATCAAAATCAAGGAAATTTAGCTGGACTTGTTCATTTAATGCGCTCTATTTTAATATTAATTGTTTCGATTGAAGTGCTTGGTGCCCTTTTATTAGGAACAAGATTTTTACATTACTTTCCTAGCTGGAAGGAAGCGTATTTTCATGGTTTCTTTGCAGCTGTTAGTGCGACAACGAATGGTGGATTTGATTTGACGGGCCAATCGCTTATACCGTATCAAAAAGATTATATCGTACAAATTATTCACATGTTTCTCATTATTTTAGGTGCAATTGGTTTTCCAGTGTTAATTGAAATAAAGCAATATATTGGTAAGAAGAAACATGAGTTATTTCGATTCTCGTTATTTACAAAACTTACAACGACAACGTTCTTTTCTCTAGTTATTGTTGGAACAATTGTTATTTTTTTATTGGAATGGAATCATTTTTTGCACGGCAAATCATGGGATGAGATGCTGTTTTATACATTGTTTCAATCTGTTACAACAAGAAGTGGCGGCTTAGCAACGATGGATATTCAAGAATTTTCACCTCCGACACTTTTCTTTATGAGTATATTAATGTTTATTGGCGCTTCTCCAAGTTCTGTTGGCGGCGGCATTCGTACAACAACATTTGCCGTTAGTATCCTCGTATTGTATAACTTTGCAAAAGGTAGTAGAAGTGTACGGGTATTCGGGAGACAATTACATGAAGAAGATATTGTAAAATCATTTGTTGTTGCATTGATGGGTGCATTGCTATGTGCGGTAGCAATATTTATTTTATGTATAACGGAACCATTTCCGTTAATGAACCTTGTCGTAGAAGTGTGTTCAGCATTTGGAACAACAGGATTATCAACGGGAATTACATCAGAACTCACAACAATTGGAAAGTTAATATTAATTGTGCTGATGTTTATCGGGCGAATTGGTATTTTAACGTTCATATTGGTGATTGGGGGAAGAGAGACACCACCTCGATATAAATATCCGAAAGAACGGATTATTATTGGATAAGTAGAGCGATTCTATTTTGTAAAATAGAATCGCTTTTCTATGTTAATCATTAATACCAAACTGTGGATGCATAAAAACATCTGCTGCATCATTATTATTTTTAGATAGTAATTCTTGATTTTCTTCAGCAATCCAACCGATATCATTCGTTGGATGCACCCATTGGTCTCCGGCCATAATAGCAGGATCGATATCATCGCTCCAATTATTTAGGGGGCTATTTTCTGAATTATATTGGCTATCACCAATAATCACGTCATATTCATTGATGAATGGTTGTTGCATTGTGATACCAGTTCCTTTAAACGAAGGGAAATTCATTTGATGCGGAATAGTTTCATCAAGAATGGGAGAGTCGATAGGTTGCTTTTTCTTCACATTCATCGCTCCTTGTTTATTAAAGTACCTAAACCCATTTTAATTTGCGTCATATAAGGCAGCTGTGCAGCATCACCTGCCCTTGCTACCCTTGCATGTAGCAGAAAAAGCTATGAACGCTTCTATGCACGGTCAAATGCTCTCATCACCTAAACAGAAAGGTGTATAGACCTTCCTATTTTATAGCATTTCCTCACATTGTGTATTCACAACTTGTTAACAGTTACCATTTATAGAGTGGCATTTTAGTGTTCATATTAGTATTACAAGCATTATATTTAAGTCCCTCTTTCTCTTTAGGGAGGACATATAGTGTTTTCAGATGCTAGGCTTAAAAACAAAAAATGAAAAAACGAAAGTTCACTTTATATAACGAAGTAAGGAGTGTTTCATATGGTAAAACGAAAAGTAAAGTATAACGCGGCTGCAACGAATAACCAAACTCCAAAAGAAAGCTTGCCGGATGCGGAATTTGCAGTTGAGTATGAAAATGAAAGTGTTGCAAAATATGCAAATCGTAATTCAAAAAAAGGCAAGAAAAAATGAGGCGTTTTTACAAACGTCTCATTTTTTTCTGATTGTTTCTCGTTTTTTATATTATTGTTGATAATTCGCTGACACTAGCTGCGTATAGTTCACATTGTGTCGTTTTCGGATTGTAGTAGGCAACAAGGAAAGAAGGATTTGAAATCACTTCCCCATGCTTCATGTAATGGTAGTAATCAAATGGTATATGCTCTACAATCGTGTGTTTATACAAGTCTTTTTCTGTCAATTGGAGAGCAGCAAACTTATCTCCTAGAATGTTTGGATGTTCTAGAATTCCTTTATAGTAGGCATTTACCTCTTCTTTTTTCCTTTGTTCTGTTGTCCATGATTTACGCGGACGATATTTATGATTTTGTAAATAATCGATTGTCATTAACCCTTTAATGATATGGAGCTTCGCAATTTTTCTTGATTGTAAAAACTGATACAGGCGTTGGAATAAATCTTCTAGTTGGTGTCCAATTCGTATCCACCCTTGTGTATCCCAGTAAGAGCCAAATTCTTGAAAGAAGTCAAAAGGTGTATCAAATGCATGGGATACGATATATGACACAGTGTTGTCCGTACGATGGGCATTCCAATATTTTTCTAAGACATCTTCAACTTGTTTAATTCGAATAATATCATCAAATGATAGTATATTATTTCCAAGCATTTCATACGGTGCATTCTCCATGTATATATATTGATGATCATTTGCTCGAAGTCGAAGTCCTGTACCACGCAGCAATTTTAAAAAGCCAAGTTGTAATTCTTCTGGTCTTAATGCAAAGACATCATTAAATGTTTTTCGGAAGGATTGATAGTCCTCTTCAGGAAGTCCGACAATTAAGTCTAAATGTTGATCGATTTTCTGTCCATCGCGAACCATTGTAACGGTTCTTGTCAATTTTTCGAAGTTTTGACGTCGTTTTACAAGGTCGTTCGTTTGATCATTTGTAGATTGTACACCGATCTCAAAGCGGAACAAACCTGGAGGAGCATGTGTATTTAAAAATTCAATGACCTCAGGTCTCATAATATCGGCTGTAATTTCAAATTGAAATACAGTTCCATCTACGTGTTCATCAATTAAAAATTGAAACATTTCCATTGCGTAGCTACGGCTAATGTTAAAAGTACGATCGACGAATTTAATAAGTCGTGCACCATTTTGCATTAAATAGCGAATATCTTCTTTAATGCGTTCACGATCGAAGTAACGGACGCCGACCTCAATAGAAGATAAACAAAATTGACAGCTAAACGGACAACCACGGCTCGTCTCGATATAGGTAATGCGTTTACTTAAATGTGGAATATCTTCCGGAAAACGATATGGAGATGGTAATTCTTTTAAATTTAGTTTCTCACGTTGTGGTTTGATTACATAGTTGCCATCATCTTTTCTGAATCCAATACCGTCAAGGTTTTCAAATTGTTGTGTACCTTGTATTTCAAATAGAAGGTTTTTTACAGCAATTTCCCCTTCACCGATAATAATAAAATCAATTTCAGGAACACGTTTTAGCCAATAGGACACATCGTATGTAACTTCTGGACCACCAACAAAAATAATAAGATTGGGATTAATCTTTTTAAGCATTTGAATGACTTCAATTGTTTCTTCTATGTTCCAAATATAACAGCTAAATCCTATTACATCAGGTTTGCGCCTATGTAAATCTGTAACGATATTCATGGCAGGATCGTTAATCGTATATTCAGCCATCTCGAGATCAAATTCTGGCTGGGCATATGCCTTAATATAACGAATTGCTAGATTTGTATGAATGTACTTTGCGTTTAACGTACTAATAATAATGTTCATATTTTTACCCTCAACTTTAATTTAAAATTACATTGTTTAGTATAGGCATATATATGGAAAAAAACAACGTTCACAAGAAGTTGAATTTACAAAAAAAGGACACTTTTTCTCTTATTGTTCATATAATTTACCAATAGAAAAAAAGTTGGTTAAAGGAAAGAAGGGAGTAGAGGTGAAGAAAAGAGTGCATGAGAAGATCATTTTATATGCATATATACTGCGAAAATTACGCATTATTAATGAACAAGAGAAGAATGCTATGCTGCAAATTATGATAAATAAAAGAGCTCTATAATAGGGCTCTTTTTATTTTGATAAAGTTTAGGGAACACGGCAAAAGCATATTGACAAAAAGGTGTTCTCATGTGATAATTCAATTAAATTTTTCGAATTATCAAAAAATATCGCCTTTACATAGAAATAGAAGATAACAATACGGGGGTGACAATGTGTTATTGTTTTTGAAAAAATGGAAGGAATTACGGGATATTAAGATGGAATTGGCTCTTCGCGATTGGTTTTATGGGACAAAAATTAGTTTATCGATGCGTACGTCCGAAGATCCGCTTACGTTTTTAGTTAATATAGAAGGAAAAGATAAAGGACTATTTGTAGAAGATGATTTTATTGTAGTTAATAGTACATGTGAATCGGTATTTGCGTTCGATGAGAAACCGGCTTCTGAATCATTTATGCACGCAGATATTTATAAGAAAAGTCAGGCAGAATGTATTTTACAAGTACAAACAGTTGATAGTCACCTAATGTCGGAGTTGTATGGAAAAGAAGGAGAAGTAACATTTGAACAGAGAAATGTAGAACGTGTTTTTGGAAAAGAAGGAATTACAAGTATTACAATTCCAATCGTAGAAGATGAAAGTAAATTTGCGAATTTGTTAGAAGAGAGTGTGCCTTGCTTTACAAAAGGAGGCGGAGCTGTGCTTGTTCACAATTATGGATTATTTGTTTGGGGAACAACGCCTGAAGAAACGAAAAAATGGTTAGAGGGATTAGAGTATTTAATGAATTACCACGTAAAATTGTTAATGATTAAAGGAACAAAAAGTTCGGTGATGTAATCGAAGGATCTCTTTAGGTAGAAGTACCTAAAGAGAATTACAAACAGTTAGGAAGTAATCAAAAAAATGAAAGCGTTTTACTTATGAAGTTTTACTCATAAAATACGGCTCTCCTTATTATATATAGATTACATGTCGGCATGTGGGGAGGAACGTATTTTGCGAGTTAAAAATCATTTTCTTCTGAAGCAACTAGTTGTAACCTGCTTCGAAAATGAAGAGGAGGAGCGAGCTTTAGAGATAATGGAACGCAGTGGATATAGAGCGATTCCTGTTTTAGCAGAGGACGGTAAGACATTTAAAGGGATTATTTATAAAGTGGATGTGTTAGAGAATAGGTGTAAGGAGCAAGAAGAAAAGAAAGAAAGTGTTTCTGAGCTAATGAAAGATGAGCAGGCTTTTATTTTTGAACGTGATTCTTTCTTTAGAGCTTTTTATACGATTCGTAGATTGCCTTTTTTAACTGTACTAAATGATTATCATGAGTTTATAGGCATTTTAACACATTCTAATATTTTTGATGTGATTGAAGACTCGTTTGGAATGCATACAGGTGGATATATATTAACATTAGCGACGCATGAGTCGAAAGGAATCATTAAAGAGCTTGGTAGATTATTAAAGCTATATAATATCGGTGGGTTATTTACGTTAGATAATGGAGATCAATATATTAGACGCGTTATCGTTAATTTAACAGATGATTTGAATCAACAAGAGTTAGAAGCATTAATAGCAAAATTAGAAAAAAGGGGTTTTCGAGTTAGTCATGTAGACCGAATTTAGAAATAGAGAGGGGCTGAAGCCTCTCTCTATTTTTGTGAAGAAACAGGCGGGGCTGGCGCTACAAGATCAGATAAGAAGATAAAATCAGCTTTTTCTTGAATTTTAGGAATATAAGATCGAATGACAGAAGATGTAATTTCTCCTGGAGGACCAACGTGACCAATAGCTACCATAACAGGTTCAGTTCTTACTTTTTGTAAGAGAATATTTGCTTGTTTCGATACGTGAGCCGAAGTATATAGATCATCAAAAAATAGTTTGTTTTCGACAATAGGTACACCAATCTCTTCCCCAATTTTTTTGACAACGCTGTGCGGACTTGTTTTACTATCTAAATAAAAGAGACCATGCTCTTTACAAACTGATAGTATAATGCGCATCACTCTTTCATCAGCCGTTGCTTTTGAGCCCATATGATTGTTCATTCCAATTGCGAATGGAACCTCTTCAATTGCCTGTTTGATACGACTTCTAATTTCAGCATTACTTAAATCGGTTGTAATAGCTTTTGGGCCAAGCCACTCTTTTTTTCCTTTTACCGGTTCCATTGGCATATGAATAATCACTTCGTGTCCTTTTTGATGAGCTGATGTCGCATCTTGTTTTGTAGATGGAAGAAATGGCATAACTGCAACAGTTAATGGGATAGGCAGTGAGAGCATTTTTTCGGTGCCCTTCATATTATTTCCAAAGTCATCAATGACAATTGCTACTTTATTTGTGTGAGCGTAGGTTGGCACAGAAAAAGTTACGATTGGCAGTAGGGCGGTAAGGAAAAAGATTATCATATATTTTCGCATGTACAAGTCTCCCTTCGGATCATACAAAGCATCCATATTTTCATCTACTAATGGTAAGTTGAATCAATTGAACTCAGTGGTGTGGTATAAATGATAATTTACTGTTATCGTTTACGTTTTGAATGAATTTAAACGCACAAAATGTCGAAAATAAAATTGTGAAAAGTAGGATTTCTTTGTTTGAGAGGGATTTTCATTAAAATAAAACAAAAAAAATGTCTATTATTGCGAATGTATTTACAAAGATAGAATAATTTGTAATAATTCTCAAGGTGAGGATAAAGATTTGTAAATTATAGGGAGAAAATGTTTAATTTTCTGAACGTTCGTATTTAATAAGGAGAGAAACAGAAAGTTTCATTCTTAATAAGAATGGAATACAGATTATGAAAGGATATCGAGGGGGATACGCATGTTTGTAGTAAAAAGAAAATCTACAATGGACAAGCTTTTGTATGATATTCATGTGAAGCGTGAAGAAATGATTCATTTAGGGCTTACAAATGGATTTAATAGCTTGGAGACAATTCAAGTAAGTCAAGAATTGGACACGCTTATTGTGAAATATCAACGTTGCAAAGAGAAAAAGGTGTCGAAATGGTTGTTAATGATAAAAACATCATTTTTAAAAATCGCACACAATGAGAAATCGAATGCGTTTTGGACAACATTTATGAAGTAATCATCCCATGTGGGAAAGGGATGATTACCGTGAATTGAGCGGGAGAATAATGCATACTGTTGTTCCAATATTTTCTGTACTTTCGATCGTAATTTGACCATTATAAATTTCAATGATTCTTTTGCATACGACAAGGCCTAGTCCCGTTCCTGTATCTTTGTTTGTGAAAAATGGATGGAAAATATGCTTTTGAATGTGTTTTGGAATTCCTTTTCCAGTGTCTTTGATTTGCAATTGTGCCGTACTTTCGTTTGATTCGATTGTAATCGTCAATGTATCACCAAGTGACATTGCTTCAAAAGAATTTTTTGTAATATTTAAAATAATTTGTTTAATATGATCGTTTGAACAACAAATCGGAATTGGTTGTTCAGGCATACGTATGGAAAGTTGAACGTTATGTAAATTTGCCTCGGATTGAATAATTAACGAAACTTCTTTTACAATATCTCTTAAATCGAATGTTTTTTCAATAATAGCAGTCGGTTTCCCGAGAATAAGGAATTCACTGACAATCTCATTAATCCTTTCAATTTCTTTCTCAATAACAGAAAAATAAAATTGGTCTTTTTCATTTGTATGTGTTTCTTTCAAAAGAGTAATGAGTCCTTTAATACCTGTAAGAGGATTGCGGATTTCGTGAGCTGTGCTTGCAGCGAAGGAACCAACTAGTTCAAGTTTTTGTACTTCATTTTGTTTTCTTTCTAATTTTGTTTGTCTTTTTAGAAGAATGTATTTAATAACTAAAAATAAAATAGTCATAAGAAATAATGTTATTAAACAATCCATAAAGACGTTATGACATAAAATGGTTTCTTCAATAGGTAATGGATAAATAGCAACGCTCCACGGCAACCTTGTTAATGGAACAGTAATTTGTTGTGTGTGTGTTGGGGCGAATTTGGGATTATTATCGTGTAAAAATGTAACTCCATACTTATCCAGTACTTCAAAGTGATATTCTGGTTTGATTGCATTTAAAGACGTTGCAATATAGTCAAACCGCAGGCTTGCTAATAGCAGCCCAGAAATATCTTTGTTTTTATTGAAAACAGGAGTGGCAATCACAATCACTTTATGACCAGAAGCACGATCTGTAATTGCGGATGAAACCGTCGTCTGTTTATTTTTAAAAGCTTCTTTTGCATAAGAACGATCAGTAATATCGATAGGATCTTTTAATCCCGATGATGATAATGTAACTTTCAAATCAGCATTTGCATAATACAGGCCATCAAAGCGATCGTCAGTTTCATCTGTACTATGTAGAACATGTTGTATTTCAGTATCATCTTGTGCTTTTGCACTAATAACCATCGCCAACATTTCTAATGCAGATGTTGCTTCTCCTAGATAACGGTCTAAGTAGTCTCTATATAAAAATACGACTGTATGAGCGGCTTGTTTATTTTCTTTTTCCATTGTATATTTTTCGTACAAAAACAAGATAGAACTAATACAAAGGGTTGGAAATATAACAAGCAAAATATATAAAAATGTATTGCGTAGTTTTACATTCAAAATTGCTTCTCCTTCTGTTTTTAACTTTATTATATAAAAACATTCTGAAATGTGTAGTGTTTTTATAGTTTTTTGATGTAATATGTTGAAATATGGAAGTGTTGTTTAAATTGGATATAATCTCTCTATTTGAAAAGAGATTTAGCAAAGGGTGGGAGTGTTATGACATCTCAGTATGAAGAGGAAGATGTTTCTAAATCATTAAAAGTATTTATCGCTTTATCACGCGTGCACCGCTCTGTTATGGATACGGCCAATAAATCTATTCAAAGCAATGGATTAAACCCAACCGAGTTTGCCGTACTAGAATTGTTATACCATAAGGGAACTCAACCATTGCAGCAAATTGGGGAAAGAATTTTAATTGCAAGCGGTAGTATTACATATGTTGTTGATAAATTAGAGAAAAAAGGACTTGTTGAGCGAAAACCTAGCCATAATGACCGTCGTGTCATTTATGCTCATTTAACAGAACAAGGGATACAATTAATTTCTAGTATCTTTCCAAACCATGAGAAAGTCATACATGAATCATTTCATATGTTATCAAATGATGAAAAAGATCAACTCTTAGTGTTGTTAAAAAAGATAGGGCAATATGAGAAATAATAAAAAACTTTGAATGTATAGTTCAAAGTTTTTTATTATTTTTGCTATCCGTGAGCAGAAAAAACGCTCCTTATATATAAGATTAAAAAACGACATACCCCCCTTTTTTAGAGGGAGACGAGAGGATCTGGCCGCGCATAGAAGCGGTCATGATGTATGTTGGATAGCAGCGATTTGTATGTCGAAAAATTAAAATGAATGTATAGTACTCACGGCGATAAGGAGGATGAAATTTACTGATGAATAAAGGGAATTTACGAAATATATGGAATTATAGTAAGGGAATGTTTTTTAGAAAAGAAAGGGGCTAGTTCTATGTCATTTGAGAATTATGAATACAAACGTCCGAATATGGATGAAGTGAAAGACAGATTTGCGGAGACCTTACAACAGTTTAAGAGTGCTAAAACAGTGGAAGAACAAAAAGAAGTAATTGCACAGGTTAATGAGATTCGTAATGATTTTAGCACGATGTATAACATATGTTATATTCGTCATAGTGTAGATACGACGGATGAATTTTATAAGGAAGAACAAGATTTCTTTGATGAATATTCACCAATTGTGAAGGGGTATGTAACAAAATATTACGAGGCATTAACACAATCTCCATTTCGAAAACAATTAGAAGAATATTATGGTATACAGCTATTTGCACTTGCAGCGGCTGAAATGAAAACATACTCTGATGATGTAGTAGCAGATTTACAGTTAGAAAACAAGTTGTCTTCTCAGTACACACAGTTATTAGCGGCAGCTAAAATTTTATTTGAAGGAGAAGAACGAACGCTATCACAACTTGTTCCGTTTATGGAGAACAGAGATCGTAATATGCGTAAACAAGCAAGTGAAGCATATTATGGCTTTTTAGCAGAGAATGAAGAAGAGTTAGACCGTATTTATGATGAACTTGTTAAAGTAAGAACGACAATTGCGAAGAAACTTGGTTTTAATAATTTTGTTGAGCTTGGATATGCAAGAATGTATCGTACAGACTACAATGCAGAGATGGTTGCGAATTTCCGCAAACAAGTACTTGATTATATTGTTCCTGTTGCAACTGAACTTAGACAAAAGCAACAGACTCGTATTGGAGTAGAGAAGCTTGCTTATTATGATGAAAATTTTGAATATCCATCTGGTAATGCAGTGCCAAAAGGTGATGCGGATTGGATTGTGAATCACGGCAAAACGATGTATAAAGAACTGTCAGAAGAAACAAATACATTTTTTAATTTTATGTTAGAAAATAATTTATTAGATCTTGTTGCGAAAAAAGGAAAAGCTGGCGGAGGCTATTGTACATATATTGAAAATTATAAAGCACCGTTTATTTTCTCAAACTTTAACGGAACGTCTGGTGACATTGATGTGTTAACGCATGAAGCAGGACATGCTTTTCAAGTATATGAAAGCCGCCACTATGAAGTTCCAGAGTATAACTGGCCGACATATGAGGCGTGTGAAATTCATTCTATGAGTATGGAGTTTTTTACATGGCCATGGATGAAATTATTCTTTGAAGAAGATGTAGAGAAATATTATTTCTCACATTTAAGTTCGGCATTGCTGTTTTTACCATATGGTGTATCTGTTGATGAATTCCAGCATTTTGTATATGAACATCCAGAAGCATCACCAGCTGAGCGAAAAGAAGCGTGGCGTAATATTGAAAGAAAGTACTTGCCACATCGTGATTATGAAGAAAATGATTATTTAGAGCGCGGAGGCTTTTGGCAACGTCAAGCGCATATTTATAACTCACCATTTTATTACATTGACTATACGCTAGCACAAATTTGTGCATTCCAATTTTGGAAACGTTCTAGAGAGAATCGTCAAGAGGCATGGGAAGATTATGTTCATCTTTGTCGTCAAGGCGGTAGTAAATCATTCTTACAATTAGTTGAGACAGCTAATTTAACATCACCATTTGCTGATGGATGTGTGAAAGGTGTAATCGATGAGATTCATGGTTGGTTAAATGGAGTAGATGACACAAAATTGTAAAAAATATGCATTGGTTTTTATGAATTTACAATCGACAATTATTTGGAAAAATGAGATAATAAAAGAAAATTTAGAATAATGAAACGAATTAGGTGTTTCTTAAAAAGAAACGCCTCTTTTTAACCAAATAAGGGGGGAGAAATATGATGCAATCTTATGCAAATATGAATATGGAAACGTTGTTACGTGGAATGGCATCTACGAGACAGAAACTTTTATCAGAAATTGAAATGTTAACTGATACAGAAATTAATATGAAACCGCGCCGTGATAAATGGAGCATTATGCAAGTGTTACATCACCTTCATCTTGTTGAACAATTTGTTACATCTGCTATTGTATATGCGCTTCATAAAACTGAAAGAAAAGTTGTCCCACCAAAAGACCTTCAAACTACAATCGATCGAACAAGAAAGAGAGAAGCCCCTCAACAAATGCAACCAACAGAAACGTTAATGAAAAAAGCACAAATGATACAATTGCTGCAAAGTTCAAGAGAAAAGCTTTTACATGTTCTTCATAGCATTGTAAATGAAAAAGAACTATTTGAAAAATCGCTCAAACATCCTGTATTTGATGAGCTTAATTTATATCAATGGGTGCAATTCTTAGACTTACACGAACAGCGTCATCTTACACAGTTAAAAGAAGCAAAACATGCAATTTTACAAAGATAAAGTGAAACTTCCATCAGCTGATTTGCTAGCTGATGATTTTTTTATCCCGCATTAACGGGCAGTAATACTCCCACCTCAAAATTCGGCAAAAGCAAAGAAGTTAGGTGGGAGATAAACTGCCCGTAAAAGCCCGATTGGTTCAACTAATAATCAGTGGGGGAGGAAGAAATCCCCCACTGATTAAAGTTTCACTTTATCGTTTTTGCATCATTCAGTATATGTATATTCCTACTTCATATGTTGGAACATATATAAGGACATCTGAAAAGGAGTTGGAATAATGGGAAATAAAAAACGGGAGCAAGAAAGGCAATGGAAAGCACGAAAAGAACATCAACAGCCGCATGGGAAAGTGAAGACTTTTGCGGAACTTGTAGATGAAACAAAAAAAACGTGATGCATCTGCATCACGTTTTTTTTGTTAAGGGAAATATAAGAAGAAAAGTTGTCCCGATATTTTTCTTACTACTGATGTCAATTTTACCATTCATTGCTTTTATAATACTAAAGACAACCATCATTCCAAGGCCTGTTCCTTTTTCTTTTGTAGAGTAGAAAGGGGAACCGAGACGTTTTACTTGTTCGGTACTCATGCCGATTCCGGTATCTTGAATATGTAATTGGATATGTTTATTAGCAGATGTTACAGTAAATGTAAGGTCACCGCCGTTTGGCATTGCTTCAATGCAGTTTTTTATAATGTTTAAAAGGCATTGATTGAGCTTTTGTTTTTCTCCCATTATATAAAATGTTTTACTTTGTTTCGTATAATGGATACGAACGTTAGAAAGGTTTGCTAATGGTGTCATGAGCGTAATTGCATGAAGTAATTCTTCTTCTAACTGTAATAGTTGTACTTTTTCAATACTTGGTTTTGCGAATGTTAAGTAGTCTGTTAATACATGATTTGCTTGGTCAATACCGCGCATAGCGATGTCTAAATATAACAGTTTTTCTTGTTCTGAATAGCTTTTTGATTGTAGCAATTGAAGAAATCCTCTTGTTGATGTAAGTGGGTTTCGAATTTCATGTGAAATAGAAGCAGCCATCTCACCGATGAGATGAAATTTTTCGGCGTTCACAAGTTCTTTTGCAAGGCGGACTTGTGATTGTAATACTTCCATTAAGTATAAAATTAAAATAGTTCCTATAATTGTGCATAACTCATATGTAACAAGATAAGGTGTATAGTCCTTTGGATTTGGAACGATAGATAGAAAATAGGGAATCCAGCCACTGCCGTATATGAGGCTGTAAAAAAAAGCTAAATACATTTTTGTTTTGATTTTCCCTTTTATATATATTTTGTATGTTGTAAAGAGAAAAATGTACAAAATGATAGAGGCAATAAGAGAAGGCATGAAGCCGCTGCCGCCAATAAAAAAACGATAAAGGTTCATAACACCTAAAATTGCACCACCTGCTATTGGTCCTCCAGACAATGTTCCGACAACGAGCACGACATGTCGGAAGTCAAATTGAAAACCGTAATCAACTTTTGCAGCAAATGACATACAAACAATACTGGTAATACTGCAAGAGAGAATAAATACAAACGAATTGAGTTTTGGAGAGCGATTTCCTTTTTCACTCCAAAATAAATGATAAATCAACATTGTAACTAAAATAAATAATATATTTATGAAGAGGT
This sequence comes from Bacillus pseudomycoides, assembly GCF_002551005.1. Classification (GTDB taxonomy): domain Bacteria; phylum Bacillota; class Bacilli; order Bacillales; family Bacillaceae_G; genus Bacillus_A; species Bacillus_A pseudomycoides_C. The sequence goes on along the minus strand of NZ_NVOY01000004.1, from coordinate 230,093 downwards.
ACATAATAAAAAGCTTCAGCTTTAAAACCTCCTTGTAGCGAGAAATAAAAGTTTGCTATATAAAATAATCATACTATTAATATGGAAGAAAATGAAATATTATTTTTAGAAAAAACAGAAAAAATAGACGTTTTTCGCTCGTATACTCGGTGTGTTACAATGTAAGGTGCAAGTTAAAGAAGACAGTCCATGCATAGCATGGGAGAGGTTCGCGAACTCCCTCTATAAAAAACTAAGAAGAGAACAATGTCCTTTTTGATATTGTTTTGTTTTTTTTAGTATGACAGTTCAAGAACGCTCTTTCTTCTTGGAATCGAAAAAAGAGGAGAATGAGTGAAATGAAAAAGGAAAAAGCGGTTGTTGTTTTTAGTGGTGGTCAAGATAGTACAACATGTTTATTTTGGGCACTTGAACAGTTTGAAGAAGTAGAAACAGTGACGTTTAATTATAATCAACGTCATAAACTCGAAATTGACTGTGCTGCGGAAATCGCAAAAGAATTAGGTGTAAAGCATACTGTACTTGATATGAGCTTGTTAAACCAGCTAGCTCCTAATGCATTAACGCGTACAGATATGGAAATTACACATGAAGATGGCGAGTTGCCGTCGACATTTGTGGATGGACGTAACTTATTGTTTTTATCGTTTGCGGCTGTGTTAGCGAAACAAGTAGGGGCACGCCATATCGTAACAGGTGTGTGTGAAACAGACTTTAGCGGCTATCCAGATTGCCGTGATGTGTTTGTGAAATCGTTAAACGTTACATTAAATTTATCGATGGATTATCCATTCGTTATTCATACACCACTTATGTGGATTGATAAAGCAGAAACGTGGAAACTGGCAGATGAACTTGGAGCTTTTGAATTTGTCCGTGAAAAAACGTTAACGTGCTATAACGGAATTATTGGTGATGGCTGCGGTGAATGTCCAGCGTGTCAGCTTCGTAAAGCAGGACTTGACAAATATGTACAAGAACGTGAAGGAGCGAAAGCATAATGACACAAGACTTCTTTGGATTTCGCATTGTTGAAAATTTACAAAAAATAGATCAGGACATCGAGCGCAAGCAACTGAAATATCATAATAAGCGTGTTATGGTTAGCAAAGAATTTACGTTTGATGCTGCCCACCATCTGCACTGTTATGAAGGGAAATGTAAAAACCTTCATGGACATACGTATAAAGTAATTTTTGGAATTAGTGGTTATGTCAATGAAATTGGCTTAGCGATTGATTTTGGTGATATAAAAGAAATTTGGAAAAATGAAATTGAAATATATTTAGATCATCGTTACTTAAATGAAACACTTCCAGCTATGAATACAACTGCTGAAAATATGGTTGTATGGATTTTTGAGAAAATGGAAGAGGCACTAACAAAAGGTGATCGACAAAATGAATATAAAGGGGCGCGTGTTGAGTTTGTGCGCTTATTTGAAACACCAACAAGCTATGCAGAAGTAAGACGGGAGTGGATGATGGGTGAGTAACATTCCTGTTTTAGAAATATTTGGACCGACAATTCAAGGAGAAGGAATGGTTGTTGGACAAAAAACAATGTTTGTTCGTACAGCAGGTTGTGATTATAGCTGTGCATGGTGTGATTCTGCATTTACATGGGATGGTTCTGCGAAAGAGCAAATTCGTCAAATGTCGTCAGCAGAGATTTTTTCTGAACTAGTGCAAATTGGTGGAGGAAATTTCTCACATGTAACCATTTCTGGTGGAAATCCTGCATTGCTGAAGCATTTAGGAGAATTGATCTCTTTATTAAAAAAGAACGGCATTCGTACAGCAATTGAAACGCAAGGAAGTAAATGGCAAGATTGGTTACTTCATATAGATGAGGTAACAATTTCGCCAAAGCCGCCGAGTTCAAAGATGTCAACGGATTTTAGTATGTTAGATTCAATTATCGAGCGGTTAGATGGAAAAGAGTTTAGCTTAAAAGTGGTTGTATTTGATGATCAAGATTTTGTATATGCAAAAGAAGTGCATGAACGTTATCCACACGTCCCGTTTTTCTTACAAGTTGGAAATGATGATACGAAGACGGCAGATGATGCTTCGTTAATTCAGCGTCTTCTTATGAAATATGAGTGGCTTATTGATAAAGCTGTGCAATGTAAGGAAATGAATGATGCAAAAGTATTACCGCAGCTCCACGCTTTAGTGTGGGGAAATAAACGCGGTGTGTAAGTGAAGGGAGATTTTTAGATGACTGGAAGAAAAGATGAAGATTTAAAAGATGTAACATTATTAGGAAATCAAAATACAAAATATTTATTTGAATATAGCCCGGAAATTTTAGAGACGTTTGATAATAATCACCCAAATCGTGATTATTTTGTAAAGTTTAATTGTCCAGAGTTCACAAGTTTATGTCCGAAAACAGGTCAACCAGATTTTGCGACAATTTATATTAGCTATATTCCAGAACAAAAAATGGTAGAGAGTAAATCTTTAAAGTTATATTTATTTAGTTTCCGTAACCATGGAGATTTCCATGAGGATTGTATGAATGTTATTATGAATGACTTAATTAAACTGATGGATCCACGCTATATTGAAGTATGGGGCAAGTTTACGCCACGCGGTGGTATTTCAATTGATCCATATTGTAACTATGGACGTCCTGGTACAAAATATGAAAAAATGGCTGAATATCGTTTAATGAATCACGATTTATATCCAGAAACAGTAGATAATCGTTAAGAAAAGAGGGGGCTTGCCCCCTCTTTTCTAGTATTCTATGTATGTTGTGTAATAATTGTATAGTTTTTATGATTGACAACAGTAAGCGGTTCCATATCTAAATCTCTAAAGTTATCCATAATTGTTACATCAACGATAACGGAGTTTTTATTTACTTTTTGAACGCGCCCTTGTAAACCGTTTTTAAATTCAATGATATCTCCAGTTTCTGCGATTTTCATAAGCAACTCTCCTTGTTACATTTTTACGAAAAAGAGAACAAGTTTCGTTCTTTTTGTATTTCTTTTTATTTTGAACGATATTTTCTATTTTGTAAATGTTTCCATGATATTTTTTTGAAAAAAATACTAATTTTTCACAATGAATTTATAGTAAGATTCTCACATTTATTGTAAGGTGAATATAGGAGTGTTATGAAATGGAGACGATAAAATGGTATTTGAGATTGTGGGGAGCTTTATAGCTATTGTGTTGTTTTTATTTGCATATACGAAATTAAAAGTGATTCGTGAACATGGAACATACATATACTATGAGGGAGCTGATAGCATTTCTTCTTTTTCTAGTCATGAAGATGGAAGTACTGAATAATATAAGTGTGTTTCTATAATAGAAAAATATTGAACGGAGAGTGAGAAAGATGCAAATTTCTTTCATACGTCATGGAAGCTCTAGTGTTCAAAAGAAAGCGATTACAGTACAGGGATTTCAAGGGTGGCAGCAAAGATACGAGAATGAAGATGTTATGAGAGAAATGGAAATCCCAATGGAAGCGATGGAAGTCGTTGAATCTTCTAAATTTATCGTATCGAGTGATCAAAAAATAGCTGTTCAATCAGCAACGATGTTGACTAGCAATGTTATGTTTATACAGAATCCGCTTTTTCGTGAAGCTGCTGTTCCTTCTCTTTTACCTGTTCCGAATTGGGTAAAGTGTAAACCGGAAGTATGGCTGTTTTTGGGCAGGGCACTTTGGACGATTGGTTATTCGAAGGATGTTGAATCCTATGTAGAAGCACAAAGAAGAGCAAAACAAGCAGCCGATGTGTTAGTTGGATATGCAAATGTATATCAGCGGGTTACCCTTATTGGGCATAGTTATTTTAATGCGATGATTGGGAAAGAGTTACGTATGCGGGGGTGGCGCGGACCACTGCTATTTCAAAATAAACCGTGGGGATGTACAATTTATACTTTTCATGAAGTAATGGAAGGAAATGCATTTGTAACATATACATAAAGGTGTCATACTCTATGTATAATACAACGGCACAATTNNNAATTGTGCCGTTGTATTATATATGTTTAACTAAATGAGCATATGGTTCGCCCACAAGCATAAGTGTGTTATCTTGTGTATAGCCGAGTTTTTTATAAAGAGAAAACGCAGGTTTGTTTTCTAAGTTTACTAGCAATGAGATTTTCTCATGCCCTTCTTCTTGAGCGAATGTTTCAGCTGCAAGAATTAAATTTGAACCGATACCTTGTCCACCATATGTAGATGAAACAGATAGAGTATCAATATAATATTCATCTTCTTCTGCTTCTTTTTCTAATATAATAGAAGAATCTTGTTGAATGTCTCGTAACCGTTTCACAATTGGTTCATCTAGTTGAGTTGCTTCACTTCCGTGGTAGGCTACAATAATACCAACAGCCTGTCCATCTCGTTCTTCAACAAAACAATTTTCATAACTGAGTCGGTTTTCTTTTTTCGAAAACCAATATTCTAAACCTTCTAGAACTTCCGTTTCATTTGTGCCACCTGTTAATTTTTCAGCAATTTCATGCAGTGCGTTGTACAATAAAGGAGATATTGCTTGAGCATCTGTTTGTTTTGCTTTCCGAATCATGTTATCCCTCCTAGTGTCCATTTTATTGTATCATAAGAGTTAGCATGATAAGAAATGATTTGCTGTATTAGGAGTGTATAGAAGTAGTCGTGAAATAAAAATACGACAGAGAGGTGATTAGTATGGATATACAACAAGTAAATATGATTTTAGATCAGCTGAAAAATAATGAAATACAAGAATACATTGCAACAAAAGAAGTGTTTTATATATTTCGTGAAGTTTTAGTAGAGCGAGAAGACTTTAAACATTTTCGAGGTAACGCACAGCATGGCGGGAAAATCATTTATACATATATGGAAATGCCGCGCTCGTAAGGAAAAGAATTACCTATTAAAACTGCTTGCTAAAAGTCGGATAAAGAGAAAGGAGAGGAGTTTATTTGGGAGAGTTTAAGCAAGGAATACTTCCGCACTGGGACTGTTTTTGGAAAGATGAAAAAGGAAGGAAATTTGTTGGGATGGTTATGTTTCCAGAAAAGCGCAAGCGAATGAAGGAAATCATAGGGCAATTAAAAAAAGCATATGAACAAGAACGAAGTGTGCTTGTAGTAGCAAAACTTCAAAATTCGATTCAAAAAGTTAAAGGTACGATTGCGTATTTCGATGAAGAATCACCTGTTTTTACAATGCAATGTAAAGATGAAATTTTCTATCATATATTTTTGAACGATATCGTGCGCGTAGAACATCATGAATAGGAGTACACGTACAAATGAAACGATAGAAAAAATGTGTAACCGGTTTCGAACAGTTTCTAATAGGGGAACTGTTCGTTTTTTTATGACAAATGAACAATAGTTTTCGCATGTATGTTTCTTTTTTTGACAATTTGATACGATGAACTTTTTTGGAAATGTGGGTAAATCCGTTGACAACTTTTTTGAAATACACTTTATTGACATGTGTTTTAGAATGTTGTTTCATATTCTTTGTATTGAAAAAAGATCGGCCTTTTTTGTCGAAAAAACAAATTTTTAAAAAGAAAGAAATTATACATATATCTTGTGTCCTTTTTTAAAAAGTAATACAATATATAGAGAATTCATCAAGAACGAACATAATGTAAAAAGATGTAAAAGGAGGGTCGGAGATGTTAATTGCATATGATTCTATGACAGGAAACGTGAAGCGTTTCATTCACAAATTAAATATGCCGGCCGTTCAAATTAATGAAAATCTCGTATTAGATGAAGAATATGTCCTTATTACGTATACAACAGGTTTTGGAAATGTGCCGGAACGTGTTTTAGAATTTTTAGAACGTAATCATGAACGCTTGAAAGGAGTAGCTGCAAGCGGAAACCGCAATTGGGGAGATATGTTTGGAGCAAGTGCAGACAAAATTGCAACGAGATATGAAGTACCGGTTGTATCAAAATTTGAGTTATCTGGAACAAATAAAGATGTAGAATTTTTTAAAGAGAGGGTGCTGGAGATTGCGACACATTGAATTGAATAATGAGATCACGCAAATGCAGGACGGGTTCTATCAGCTTCACAAAGATAAAGAGGCACTAGCTGTCTTTATGGAAGAGGCGAAAGAGAATACCGTTCCTTTTGATAGCGTGGCAGAACGCATCGAGTATATGTTAGAGCATGACTACTACTATGATGTGTTAAGCGAATATAAGATGGACGAGGTAGAAGCTGTATACGATATCACATACGGCGAAAAGTTCGAGTTTCAATCTTATATGGCAGCATCTAAGTTTTATAAAGATTACGCGTTAAAAACGAATGATCAAAAGCAATACTTAGAAAGTTATCCTGATCGTGTGGCAATTGTATCGTTATACTTAGGACGAGGAAACGTAGAGAAGGCGAAACAATTCGCAAGTATGATTGTCAAACAAAACTATCAACCAGCGACACCAACCTTTTTAAATGCAGGTAGAAGCAGAAGAGGAGAAATGGTGTCTTGTTTCTTGTTAGAGATGGATGACAGCTTAAACTCGATTGGGTTTAATATTAATACAGCGATGCAGTTATCCAAAATTGGTGGTGGCGTAGCTCTCAACTTGAGCAAACTACGAGCACGCGGTGAACAAATTAAAGGTATCGAGAACGCAGCAAGCGGTGTTGTACCAGTTATGAAATTACTTGAAGATTCGTTTTCATATGCGAATCAGTTGGGTTAACTTATGGCTCAACTATAAAACCGGGTCAATTGCTGGAACGCCTGAGTATATCGAGGTAGGATACTACGCAGAAATTGCGTAGCGCCCCCTAAGAATCCAAGATTGCAGGAAATCAGCAGCCGAGCTCCTAAGTCTGTTAGATAAGGAGAAGGTTCAACGACCAAGTAGCTATGTAGGTGACTATATAGCTCGAACCTGGCTTCTCAAACCAACCTAACAAAGAATTTGGTGAGAAGAAGATATGGTCTGAACTCTATAGCGATATAGAGAGGATAGCAGAAATGACTATCCCCCATACGTTTTAAATGTATGGAGTAACAATATGCAAAGAAAAGGTGCAGGAGCTGTATATTTAAATATCTTCCATTGGGACATTATTGAGTTCCTCGATACAAAAAAAATAAATGCGGACGAGAAGAGCCGTATTCAGTCTCTTTCCATCGGAATTATTGTTCCAAGCAAGTTCTTTGAGCTTGCTGAGAAAAACGAACCATTCCATGTTTTCGCACCTTATACAGTGTATAAAGAGTACGGAAAACATTTAGACGATATCGATATTGATGAAATGTATGACGAACTGATGAGCAATCCAAATATCAAAAAGAAACAGCTTGATATTAGCACACGTGATATGCTCATTAAAATTGCAATGATTCAGCTTGAGTCTGGCTATCCGTACTTAATGTTTAAATCAAATGCGAATAAGCAACATCCGTTAAAGGATATTGGAACTGTGAAGATGTCGAACTTGTGTTAATTAAGTAGCACCTTCTAGTAGAAATACTAGTCGAAAATTCCGTTAAACGGGGAAAGCCTCAAAAGTGAGGTAACCTACCGTGCTAAATCTTATCTTAGAATAAGTTATTTTATTCAGAGGGTATCTTATCGTTTTGTATATGTACAATTAAAAACAGGCAGCATGAAATGATAAGAGACTTTCTGAAAAACTAAGATAAGTAAAAGCCTAACGACTATCCCATAGGGGAGTAGGGCGCAAGCAATTGGCGTTCGAAAAGCGGAGCACCTAATCAGATTATGCTGTAGGTGATGATATAGTCTGTCCTGTATGGTGACATACAGCAGTTGTATGTACAACGGGCTGAGAGTAGCGACCTCAGTTGAACATTCGAGACTGAAATCTTCCAGTTACAAGAAACATCTGTAATCAATGATTACGGTACAGATGACATTATCCGCCGCGATATTAACTGTAACTTAGGGTCATTAAATATTGTAAACGTAATGGAGAATAAAGAAATACGTGAAGCGGTTCATGCAGGAATGGAAGCTTTAACAGCTGTTTCTGATATGACAATTATTCCGAACGCACCGACAGTGAAAAAAGCAAATGAGGAGCTTCATTCTGTCGGTCTTGGCGCAATGAACCTACACGGTTATTTAGCGAAAAATAAAATCGCTTATGAAAGTGCAGAAGCAAAAGAATTCGCTCGTACATTCTTTATGATGCTAAATTACTACTCCATTGAAAAAAGTATGGAAATTGCAAAAGAGAAAGGTGTAACCTTTAAAGACTTCGAAAAGTCAGATTATGCAAATGGCACATACTTTGAGAAGTATGAAACAACGGATTATATTCCGGTAACTGAGAAAGTACAACAGTTATTTGAAGGAATTCATGTTCCAACAAAAGAAGATTGGACAAACCTAAAAGAACAAGTACAGAAGCATGGTTTATATAATTCATATAGATTAGCAATTGCTCCGACACAATCAATCAGTTACGTACAGAACGCGACATCATCTGTAATGCCGATCGTAAGCCAAATTGAATCAAGAACGTATGCAAATGCAACAACATATTATCCAATGCCGTATTTATCAAAAGATACGTTCTGGTACTATAAATCTTCTTACGATATGAATCAGTTTAAGCTCATTGATTTAATCGCAGAAATTCAAGAGCATATTGACCAAGGGATTAGTACAATTCTTTATGTAAATAGCGATATCTCTACTCGTGAATTAGCGCGTTATTATATTTATGCTCATAAAAAAGGACTAAAGAGCTTGTACTACACAAGAACACGTAAATTAAGTGTCGAAGAGTGTGTAGCCTGCACAGTATAATGTATTCTTTTAGTAGAAGAGTATACAATTGATAGTTATTATATAAAACAGGATGAGCAGGGTTTAGAAAAACCCTGCTCATCCTAAGTGATCAAATTTACGTTCTAGCGTGCGGTTAGATTTTCATTATGGAATGGAAGTTTCACCGCACGTTAGAACGATGCAACAATATAATAAAGGGGCGATTCAATGCGCGCGGTAAACTGGAACAAGAAAGAAGACGATTTTAGTTTAATGTTTTGGAAGCAAAACATCGCTCAGTTTTGGACAGAAGAGGAGATCGCTGTTTCTTCTGACAAAAATACGTGGGTGCAGTTATCTAAGGAAGAACAAATTGCTTATAAGCGTGTACTTGGAGGATTAACACTTCTAGATACGAAGCAAGGCGGCGAGGGAATGCCACTCATTCTTGTGCACCTTGAGAACTTACAAGCAAAAAGTGTGCTTGCGTTCATGGGAGCTATGGAAGAAGTACATGCGAAAAGTTACAGCCATATTTTCACAACGCTTGCAACTGAAGAAGAAATTGATGGAATTTTTGAATGGGTAGATACACATCCATTACTTGAGAAAAAATCAAGTATCATTACAAATTACTACCGTCGTTTATTAAAGCCTCAAGTAACGAAAAAAGAGCTATACATGGCAATGGTAGCAAGTGTGTTTTTAGAAAGCTACTTGTTCTATAGCGGATTCTTCTATCCGCTGTATTTAGCAGGGCAAGGAAAATTAACGGCGAGCGGTGAAATCATTAATCTCATTATCCGTAAAACATTTGCGGCTCTATCTAGCAATAGATAGTAGAAAATCCCTCTAATTGCTGGGATACCCTGTAGTTAATTGGCGGTTATTGGTTCTTTAAAAGGAATCAATAAATGAAGCAAGTTAGCTAGGGCAATCAGCAGCGAAGCCTTTAGATAATCTAAAGGAACGTTCAACGACTAGGTGAAAACCGTAGGGCACAAGCGATAGGTGCTCGAAATGGGGGACATCCTATATGGATGGTGATATAGTCTGTACTTACTGGTAACAGTAAGCTGCTTGTAAAAGCGGTACAAGAGTAGCGACCTTGTATGAACATGTTAGGATGAGAGTATCCACGGCGTATTCGTCGGTATTTTAGCGCAGCAAGTGTTTGCAGAACTTTCTGCAGAAGAACAACAAGAAGTGCAAAAAGAAACGAAAGAGCTGTTATTAGAGCTGTATGACATTGAAACAGCGTATACAGATGAAATTTATACATCGATTGGTCTTGTGGAAGAGGTAAATCGTTTCGTTCGTTACAATGCGAATAAGGGATTAATGAATTTAGGATTAGAACCGCACTTTGAAGAAGAAGAAATTAATCCAATCGTATTAAACGGTTTACGTACGGATACAAAAAACCATGACTTTTTCTCTGTAAAAGGAAATGGTTACGTGAAAGCGACAAATGTTGAAAAATTATCAGATGATGATTTTGTATTTAACTTTTAATAAAGTGAGTGCTCTATATGTATAGGGCACTCTTTTTTTGTGAGAAATAAGTTTACATAACATTGTTATTTTGTATGAGTTTGTTGATGATATATAAAGGGGGGATTATATTCTAAATTGTCGTTTACATTTTTTGTGTTATGGTGTACTATTTAATTAGTACACTAAAACAATAGGAGGAAGAAATGAAAATTGAATTTTCTCCCAACATCCCAATTTACATTCAGGTGATGGAATTTATAAAAAAGGAAATTGTAACAGGTCATTTATCGCCTGGTAGTAAAATTCCCTCTGTACGTGAATTAGCGGGTGAGTTACAAGTGAATCCAAATACAATTCAACGTACATTTCAAGAGCTAGAACGCGAGGGTATCGTTGTGACGCGTAGAGGAATGGGAAGATATGTAGCAACTGAAGGAGAGAAAATTATGGAGCTGCGAAAGGATATGGCAAAAGAGTTGCTTCATGCCTTTATAAATGGAATGAGCAACTTAGGGTTTTCAGAAGAGGAAATGTTGTCCATTCTTCATTCTTCATTAGAAGAGATAAAGGGGGAGAACAGATGCGAGAATTAGTAAAAATAGAAAATCTATGGAAACGTTACGATTTAAAAGCTGTTATTAGAGATATAAACGTAACGATAACAGAAGGAAAAATTATTGGTCTTGTTGGGGATAATGGCAGCGGGAAAACGACGTTGCTGAAAATGATTGTCGGTTTACAGCACCCTTCTCAAGGAGATATTTTCATTGCCGGTAAGAAGGTAAGTCGAGAAACGAAAAATATTGTTTCATTCATGTCTGACCGTCCGATATTTGAAGAGTGGATGACTGTAAAAGATGCTTTATTTTTTTATCGTGATTTTTATGAAGATTTTGATATTCAAAAAGCGGTGGATACAATTGCGAAATTGAAAATTCCATTAGAAGAAAAAATTAATGCTTTATCAAAGGGAATGGTAGAAAAACTACAGCTAATTTTAACCTTTTCACGTCATGCAAAACTATATGTGTTAGATGAGCCGCTGGGCGGAATTGATCTCGTCTCACGGGAGCATGTACTAGAGTTAATTCTTCAATTTTATCGCGAAGATTGTACAATTTTAATTTCTACTCATTTAATTAGTGAAATTGAAAACTTGTTTGATGAAGTGATTTTCTTAAAAGACGGGGAGATTGTTTTATATGAAAATGTAGAAGATCTTCGTTTTCAAAGAGGAAAAGCTATACACGAGTTGTTCAAGGAGGTGTTTGGACAATGAATCCACTTCTTCATTACTTATATAACTGTAATAAAAAGAAAATATGGGTTATTTACGTAGGGTTTATTACGATTTCGCTTATTCTTTTATTTAACTTTATGGGTTCTGCTAAGCACATGACTCCAACAAAGCAAAACGTAATATTAGTTTTGTTTATATTATTATTTAGCATAACAGTATTTTCTATTAGTTTAATAGCCGCCTTATCTTTTCGAAGAATGTTAAAAAATTCTATGATTCGATATACAGCTATTCCTGCTAAAAAATATATATGTGCCAACCTATTGTTTTTTACAATAATGGTTGTTTTACTGTCATTAATAGCTTTAGGATTTGTTCATTTTTTTTCTTTAGATATTTACGGGAAAAATACAAATGGAGAGATTCAACAAGCGATGCAATACTTTTATAAATTTGGGTTGCTTCATCATTTCTTTTCTCTCTTTTTATGGATTATAGATTTAACTAGTTTTTTGGCTTCTGTATATTTCATAATTGCAATTATAAAACTCTTTAATGTGAACTCCTTATTAAGTAAGGTATTATTTTTCTTTTTTTGTATCATCCTTGGGACAATTCAATTCTCTATAACTAACTTATTACAAAAAATAGATGAGCATGTATTTTATACGAAAAGCATTAAATTTATGGATAAAAATGGTTTTTTCGAAACGTCATTTTATGTTAATGAAGGGGCAAGTATTTCGTATGTATGCTTTACTTTGTTATCGACCGTTCTCTTCATATTCATTACATCTTACATCATCGACAAAAAATTAGAAGTTTAAAGGAGGAATAGGCATTGGGAAATGTAGTAGTGAAATTAGAAAATGTGCACAAAAAAATAGGCAGTGCTGAAATTATTCGTGGGCTATCGTTTGAAGTACAGGAAGGGGAAGTGTACGGTTTCCTTGGACCGAACGGGAGCGGGAAGACGACGACAATTCGAATGATGACAGGGTTGATTTCAGTAACAGAAGGTGATATTACAATTTGCGGTCATAGTATACGTACTGAGCGTGAAAAAGCGCTAGAGTATATTGGAGCGATTGTAGAGAACCCAGAACTATATGAATATATGACGGGAATGCAAAATTTAAAGCATTTTGCGAATATGGCCGTTACACCAGTTGGTAAAGAACGCATTGCTGAAATTGTAAAGCTTGTTGAATTAGAACATGCGATTCATAAAAAGGTAAAAACATATTCTCTTGGTATGAAACAACGTTTAGGGATTGCGCAAGCGCTACTGCATAATCCGAAAATTTTAATTTTAGATGAGCCGACAAATGGTTTAGATCCAGCAGGAATTCGTGAAATTCGCGATTACTTACAGCGTTTAGCAAAAGAAGAAAACATTGCAGTCATTGTATCAAGTCACTTACTAAGTGAAATTGAGCTGATGTGTGATCGTGTCGTTATTATTAAGAATGGACAATTTGTTCAAGAGTATAGTTTACGTGAACAAGTAAAAAGTGATGACAAGATTATGGTAGCGTTAGAAGTGAATCAAGTAGAGAAAGCGAATGAACTGATTAAAGGAACCATTCAAGAAAACAAAATTATGGTATCTGTCATGAAAGAGGAAATTCCGCAGCTTGTGAAAAATTTAGTGTATGCTGATGTTCTTGTATACGGTGTAACAGTTCAAAATAAATCATTAGAAGATGAATTCTTAGCAGTTACAGGGGGAGTGAAAGCATAATGATAAAATTAATTCAAAATGAATTTTTAAAGTTACATGCGAAAAAGAGTATGTACATTCTATTAGTAGTGCTAGCAGTATTAGAAATTGCAGCAGCAATTATTATCAAAAAATGGGCTCCGCCTGAAATCAAAATTGAAGGATTCATTATGTTTGCAGAGCAAAATATCGGCATGATTGTTACGTTTGCAACAATCTTTGGAGTTACGTTAGCATCCCGCACAATTACAGAGGAATTTCAAAAAGGGACAATTAAACAATTATTGATTCGACCAAGGAAACGAGTTACGATCTTATTTTCAAAGTATATTACAGTTCTCTTAGCTATATTATTTGTATGTATTGCTTCTTTACTTACAGCAATGCTGATTGGTCTCATTGTATTTGGCGGGGACACTGGAGCGGTAACTTTTACAATTTTGTTAAAACGTTTTGCATATAATATTTTACCGATATTCTTTTATCCAACAGTTGCATTCTTATTAGCAAATATTTTTAGAAAATCAGTTTTACCATTAGTTATTACACTATTTTTCTTCTTCCTAGAGGGAATGATAAAAATGCTAGTATTCCAATTTGCCCAAGGTATAGCAAAATATATTGTAATGTTTCATTTAAATTTAAATATGTATGATAGTAATGTGTTGCTTAGTCAGGGAGCCAAACCAATATTTTCAGAGTTTACCTTTACAACTTCATTGTTATTTGTGTTAGCTCATTTTGTTATTTTACTCGTTGCTTCCAGTGCATTGTTCCAAAAACGTGATGTGTTATAAAAATAAATCCTCGCTTAAGCGGGGATTTATTTTGGGAGTTGTAGGATGATGCTGGGCTAAGATGATAAATAAAGGAAGAAATTACAGCATATTGATACTATAATATAAATATATCAAGTTGGAGGTGTTTTCTATTAATCTTGCATTTTCACGTATTCGACTTCGCAGTTTTTTGGGATGGATGATTTTAGGTTCATTCATTGCATATCTTCCACTAGAGATAATAGGTGCTGAAAATGGTGCATTCGAATTTGTCTCAGACACCTTAGTCTTCTTTGTTTTTCCATTACTTTGGTTGTTTTATAAGATGAAAAAAAATAACGCAGTATTTACAAGTTTTTTTGATAAACCATCATCCATTCCATGGCGACTTATTTTAATTGCGACGGCGATGGGAATGATTTTTTCATTCGGTGTTTCTTTTATTCAATTTTACATACTAGCTCAGCTCATTCCTGACTTTCTAGTTGATTTATTAAGTGATGGAAATGTTATTGATATGAGCACTACTTTTACAAAGATTTTAAGTGTCATTTCAGCTTGTATATTTGCTCCAATTATGGAAGAAGCGATTTTTCGGGGCTTTTTCTTAAATCGAATGGCGTATAAGTGGGGTGTGAAACGTGCTATTATCATTTCTTCACTGATTTTTGGATTTGGGCATGTTGATGTGATCGGTGCCTTTTTGTTTGGTGTTGTTATGTGTCTTTTATACATAAAGACGAAAAGCCTCTGGACAAATATTATCGTGCACGCTTTAAATAATACTGTTGTTAGTATTATTCAATTTACTGATAGCAGCGCACAAGAACCAGTAAAAATTGCTGAATTGCAAGCACAGAGTAATTTATGGATTGGTCTTATTATCATCATTATTAGTTTACTGTGGCTTGTTCCTTTTATTCGTCGTAATTGGCGCACTGTAAAAGAAGTTGGACTGCCATCACTAGGAACTATTCAAGAAGAAAAACAAGCTGATTTACTTGCAGAGCAAGCTACATATAGTCAAGTTGTCTTCACAGAGCGCTACATGGCTGTTGAATTACCTGATGAAGCGGTCAATCATTTAGGGTTAGAAGAAAGTGATTATGTAAAAGTGGAACTAGTGAATGATACAATTGTGATAAAAAAAGCAGATGAAAGAGAAAGGCTCTCCTAAAAATATGGAGAGCTTTATTCTTTAGTAAATAAAAATTTCAACATGAAAGTTATTCCCATTTTTTATATATTTAATGTCTGTTACAGTCCGTACTTTCTTTAAAAGTTCTACTTTCTCACCGATTCGCGGAATGGTTGGGACGTTATCCCAAATACCGAGTAAATCATTTGTGTTTTTTGTTTTTTCATAAAACCAAATTTTCACAGTGATGCCCCTTTCTTCGTTTTGTATTTTAATACATAATAAAACATTTTTATGCTTCATGTAAGAGATTTTAACGTGTTTTTTGAATGAACTTAACATTTTTTTCATTTAGAGAAGGCATATTCCATATCAGTTGTAATGTATTTTTGAAAAGACAATGGGAAAAACTGTTATTGAATGTTTCGATTACAGCTAGAATTAACATTGTTAGAAGAAAGAGAAGAAAGAAGTAACTTAGTTTTAATTATTGCTGATGTTATAGTAAAAAATAATTTTATAGAAAAAAATGAGAATATTTTGTATAATTACATTACAATAATTTTGAAAGCAGGGTGGCGGCGTATGGCACATATTCCAGTAAAAAAACTAGAGACATTATTAGTATTAGCTGATGAAGATAAACAAAAACAAAGAGAATTTTATGAAACGTTATTAACAACACACGTTTATGTCGCAGGAACAGTTGATATAGAAGAAGGAGATTCACAAGGAACAGTGCATTTACGCTATTTTCAGGGAGACGGAAGATGGATTTTACCATTTTTTACGCAACTTGAATTTTTACAAGCTGTATTGCCTGAAGATGTACCTGTTATTTCGAT
This sequence comes from Bacillus pseudomycoides, assembly GCF_002551005.1. Classification (GTDB taxonomy): domain Bacteria; phylum Bacillota; class Bacilli; order Bacillales; family Bacillaceae_G; genus Bacillus_A; species Bacillus_A pseudomycoides_C. The sequence goes on along the minus strand of NZ_NVOY01000004.1, from coordinate 214,109 downwards.
TCGTGGAAAAGAGTTATTTGAAAGCATTGATATGGAAGCGACAGCGGTCTTAAATATTGGCACAGATCTTGATAAAACATTTACACCTCCAGAAATTGCTGATATTGCTTCGGGAAGAATTTTTAACTATTATCAATAAATTGCCGTTACCATTCTTTCAAGGGGACATATAGTATTAGTAGCTTGACCAAGAGAGGATGGGGATATATGGCTAACGACAACAATAACAACAAGAATAGCTGCTGTTATGGTTGGAACATGTGGAACAATTATAATAAGAACAACAATAACAACAACAATAACAACAACAATAACAACAACAATAATAACAACAAGAATAACAACAAGAATAACAATAATAATAAGAATAGCTGCTGTTATGGTTGGAGCATGTGGAATAATTATAATAAGAACAACAATAACAACAATAAGAATTAATGAATGGAAAAAGGAGAAGCAAGACAAGCTTCTCCTTTTTATTTTCCTATAAAAGTAGTATAAGAGTCAGAAAAAATGAAGAAACTCTCCTTGATGAAAAGTTCACTTTATCCCGCATTAACGGGCAGTAAGTCCCCCATCTCTAGATTGAGAGAAAAACGTTGTCCAGCTCTAGCGGCTAGAATCTCCGGTCGTTTCGCCCCCTCGGACGAGGCAAAAAGAGCCTCTCTGTCGGGTGCGTGGGCGCCCTACGATTCTGAGCGAGCCGCTTCCGCTTTTCTAAGGAAGATAGGTGGGAGATAACTGCCCGTAAAAGCTCGATTGGTCGGGCTAACCGTCAGTGGGGGATGAAGAGAAAACCCCCACTGACGGAAGTTTCACTTTATACCAGAAGAGATAGAAAGCGTTTTTTGTTTCCCATTTATTGTAGCAGGGACACCAAGAGGAATTCCTATATTGGGTTGTATATGACCAACTGGTAAGTTATACAAAAGGGGAATATGATGAGAGATAATGTAATCAAATAAAATTTCAGAAATAGATAAAGCTGGTTTTGAAGAGGTACACTTGTGACAACTTGTAAAGATAACGCCTGCACACTGTTCGAGTTTCTTTCCTAAACGTAATTGATTTAACATACGATCAACGCGATAAGGCTCTTCGCCGATTTCTTCTAATAATAATAATTTATCTTTTGTATCAATTTCATACGGTGTACCAAGAGTACTTGTAATGACAGCTAAGTTTCCTCCAACAAGGGGAGCGGTGATACAACAATTGAAAGAGTGAAGAAATGCTGCTCCTTCTAGAATAATAGAGTGCGGACGAAAAAGTTGTTTGAAGGATGAAAAAGAGAGAGGATCGAGTCCTTTTCCAACTTCCTCCATCATAGGACCATGAAAAGTAACGAGTTGTGCCAATTGCCCAAAAGCGATGTGTAAAGCTGTAATATCACTATAACCCCAGAAAATTTTTGGGTTATCTCGAATGAGTTCATAGTTAATAGAAGGTAGAAGGCGACCAGTCCCATATCCTCCTCTAGCACAAAAAATTCCTTTCACATATGGGTTTGTAAAGGCCTCGTGTAAATCATAAAGACGAACGGTATCATCTCCAGCTAAATAGCCATGTTTTTCTTGTACACTCTTTCCAATGATAACGAATAAGCCCATCTCTTCGAACTTTCGTTTTGCTTGAAGAATGTTCTCGATAGATGGCGGACCTGCTGGAGCGATGATCATAACGGTATCTCCGTATTGTAACGGTTCTGGGTACTGCATCAAATTCCCTCCTTTCTTACACTATATTCATGTAATAGGTCTTCAATAATTGAGGAAAGAAGGAAATGGTTTTGGTGGGCAAGAAAATATAAGAGAAAGGGGAGAAAAAAATGTTTTATAGCCGAGTATGTGAGAAGCTGCAAATTACATATCCAATTATTCAAGCCGGTATGGCGGGAACAGTTGTAACACCAGAGTTAGTTGCTGCTGTGTCTAATAGCGGAGGATTAGGAACATTAGGTGCAGGATATATGAGTTCTGAAGAAATTCGCCTTGCAGTACGTGCTATTCGTCAGTTAACAGATAAACCGTTTGCAGTGAACTTGTTCATTACAAAAGACGTGCAAATGAATGAAAAGCAAGTAGAAGAAGCCGGGCATTTATTACAACCTATTCGGGAACAATTGCAATTGGAGACCGTAAAGCAGACGGTACAGTTACCGGAGAGCTATACAGAACAAATGAAAGTTCTTATCGAGGAGAACGTGCCTGTTTTTAGTTTTACTTTTGATACACCAAAACAGGAAGAAATAGAGCTGTTAAAAAGGCATGGGATAAAAATAATTGGTACGGCAACAAATGTGGCAGAAGGGAAAGTATTGGCCCATTTAGGCGTAGATATTATTGTAGGACAAGGAAGTGAGGCAGGAGGACATCGCGGAACATTTCTAGGGAAAGAACAAGATTCCATGATTGGAACAACTGCATTGATTCCACAGCTTGTTGACGCTATTCCTCATATTCCAATTGTTGCAGCAGGTGGAATCATGGATGGACGCGGAGTAGTGGCAGCTTATGCACTCGGTGCCGAAGGAGTACAAATGGGCACAGCATTTTTAACTTGTTATGAAAGTGCAGCTCATAAGGCACACAAAGAGGCAATTATAAAGAGTGCAGATCAAAGTACGACAATGACACGTGCATTTACAGGTAAATATGCAAGAGGAATTCAAAATAGTTTTATCAAACAATTAAAAAATAAAGAAGAGAAATTTCCTGCATATCCAATTCAAAATGCATTAACAACAGACATTCGCAAAGCAGCGGTGAAACAAAATAATCGTGAGTATATGTCACTTTGGGCAGGGCAGGCTTCGTCTTTAGCACAAATAGAAGGGGCGCAGCAAACTATCATGCGAGTGATGAAAGAGGCAAAGGAAACACTAACTAGATTACAAAGCTCGATCTATAAGTAAAAAAGAACGCTTGAAAAATTCAAGCGTTCTTCTTAGTTGCTTTTATAAAACTGTTGAAGTGTCTCATCGACATATACCCAGCCTTTCCAACCTAAATGCATCGTATCTTTTAAGAAATACTTATCATATTCGTGGCTTGAAAAGTCTGCAACTGGGAATCCAGCTTTAGCAATTTGGTCATTAATTTTTTTATAATATACATCACGGCGTTCTTTCGGGAATCCAGCATAATCGTACCATGGACCATTAACAGGAACAGAAATAAATAATGGTTTTGCATGCGATTGTTTTAAAATGTCTAAGACTAATTGGAAATCGTCATATTCTGGCGATTCATTGAATGATTCATTTGATCGATAACCTTTTAGACGTTCTAATTTCTTCTTAATTCCCTTGTTATAGTACGGATCTTCAATGCCGAATGGATTCGTTTTAGATTCCACTTCACCAGTTTTTTCTGCTCGCTTACGAATTTCTTCCCAAGCAAGGGATTTTAATTCTGGATCTACATGTGTTTTTCGCGGTTTAATATCGAATATTGATGCAACTAAGTCTTTGCGGTCTAAAATATTACGATATACGTATGCAAATGGTTTTGCAGCCGCCGCTTTCACATTATGTTTTGTATCGTCATACACAATTCCTTCTAAAGAAGTTTTTAGAAGTGTGTCTTTTCTAACAATTTCATATTCTAATAAGCGCTCAGCAACTTGCTTTTTCATCTCAGGCTTTAAGTCATTGTTAAAGATAAGATGGTACGCTTGTTGAGACGAAAAGTTTGGCGCAAAATGCACTTCATCTAAACCTTCTTTTACAAACCATTGTGGTGAAAGGACAAAGACAATTTTACGATTTTCTAACTGATCCATAGAGGAGGCTAGACTTAATACATGAGTAAGACTTTGTGTTCCACCGCGACCGATAAGAAACGGTGTAAATTCTTGATTTTTTACTTTAAAGTAGTTAGATGGATGGTACACATCCAATCGAGAAAATTCCGATGAACCATACATCGGAAGGAATTTTGGATCTTCTAGCATCTTTTGTTGCATTGCAATGCCTTGAAACATTTCTTTCTTTAAAGATGTTGCGGCATCGTCGACCTTTTGCTCCCCGATAAGTGGTAAAAGGAAGCGTGATGGAATAAATAACACCACGCAAAAAAGAGCAAATGCTAGAAGCATCGGGCCAAACGTTGGTTTTTTCATCGCATATCTTCCAGTTTCTTAATAATCATGTTTGGTGTTGCCCACTCGTCACGGTCAAAGTCAGAAATAGACACTTCAATGCCTAAACGTTCTTGAAATTCTACTAATAATGATACTGTACCGAAAGAATCAAGAATTCCTTCTTCAAATAATTGTACATCTGTATTTTCCTTTACGATGTCATTTTCACATACTTCCTCTAAAATATCTAATACTTGATCTTTAAATTCAGCCATTGTTAATTCTCCTTTATAATCATAATTTGTATTTTCTTAGTCTTTACACTAAGGTGTTTAACTAAAGAATCTGTTCAGGTGACCTGAGAAGATCAGAAGACCAAAACAAACAAAATGGAATGTAATGATAATCGCCAGGACGTGTGTGAACTTATTGTTAGGCCAAAACTTATGCTTTTTGTTTTTTCGTTCAAATATATCAAATGAAATAAACAAAATTGCATGATATAGGCCATAGACAATGTAATACCACGTTAGTCCGTGCCAAACTCCCATAATGAAAAAATTTAAAAAAGCACCGATATAAGAAATTGTATAGCGGTTTTTAATTAGCTTTTTCTTTGTCGCAAAAAAGACAAAGCGCATATAGATAAAGTCGCGGAACCAGAATGATAAACTCATGTGCCAACGGTTCCAAAAGTCTTTAATGTTACGACTTATAAACGGTTTATTAAAGTTTTCAGGTGTTTTAATCCCCATTAAGTAACTCACACCAATTACAAACGCACTATATCCCGCGAAGTCGAAGAATAAGTAGAAACTATATGCATACATATCAGTCATAACTGATGAAAATGTAAATTGTTTCGTTAGTGGTGTATCTAAAAGGTGTTTGTTTATTAAATAAGCGATAATAAATTTGTAAAGAAAACCTTGGAAAATACGATTGATTCCTGTATAAAGCATTACTTTATACTCATCTGCTGATGGTGGTTTCTCTACATCCTTTTGGAATCGACGATAACGATCGATCGGACCAGTTGAAATCGCTGGGAAGAATAAAAGAAACTCCCAAAACTTAAATAATGATATTTCTTTAATCAGACCATCACGAATTTCAAATATCATTTGTACAGCTCTAAATGTTACGTAGGATATACCAAGAAATACAACTAATTTGATAGCTGGTATATCATTAAAAAATACGATTGATTTTAAAGCTGGAATAGCAGGTACGATTTTCACTAAGATAAGTGGCAAAATCGATAAAATAACAGCGGTGCAAAAAATACTCGTTTTGTTATCACGCTGTCTTAACGCTAAATAACCTTTAATCAAAATAAATTGCCAAATTGCAAATATTGCTAGTGCAACAGCTTGTATTGGTTTATCTGAAAAGATAACAGCCAGCATAATAAGTGTTACAACCGCATTATATTTACGCAGCATTTTCCCTCGTAACCCAGCAATAATGGTAGGAATAAGCAAAATGCCTACAATAGCGAAAAAATAAAATGATGCATATGGGGTCATGCTGTAACCTCACTCAATAATTTTTTACGATCTACTTTTCCATTTGGCGTCATTGGAATAGAAGATTGATACATGAACTTTCGTGGAATCATGTAATTCGGTAATCGTTCATTGAGTTCTTTTTTAATCACAGATGTTAATTTGAATTCTTTTTCAAAAGTATGTTCACCTGGAACAACAACCGCTAATAAGTAGTCATATTTTTCACCTTTTTTAATTGGAAGTACAACAGCAGCTTCCACATATGAACAAGAACGAAGGTGCTGTTCAATCTCTTCTAATTCCATACGATAACCGTGTAGTTTAATTTGGAAATCAAGACGACCGTTATAGAAAAGAAGTCCATTTTCTAAATAGCCAGCGTCACCTGTTTTATAAGCGCGTTCGCCGTCAATAACAGTGAATGCTTTTTCTGTTAATTCAGGGCTTCCTAAGTATCCAACACTTACACTTGGACCAACAATGATAATTTCACCCTTCTCACCATCAGCTGCGATTGTACCATCTTCTTTCATAATGATAATACGGCAATCTGATTTACAGTAACCGACTGGAAGAGATTTATATTTCTCCACTACTTCATTTGTTACATGAATACCAGTCACCGCAACAGTTGCTTCTGTTGGTCCATATGTATTCATAATCGTAGCTTTCGGGAAACGCTCTAACAGTTTTCTTGCAACATCATTAGATAATACTTCACCGCAGAATAAGAATGTTTTCATATTTGGAAGCATACCTTCTGAGAAAGACGGCTCCATTAAACACATTTCTGCAAAGGACGGTGTAGATGTCCAAACTTGTGTATCTGATTGTTCTAAAGAAGCAAATAAATCTCTTGGACGTGCAATCATATCTTTATCAATTGCCCATAGTGTACCACCGGTTACTAATGATGGATAAATGTCCATAACAGATAAGTCAAATGAGAAAGGTGCTTGGTTCAAGAAAACTTGTCCTGTTTGTAAGTTGAAGTCTTCAACCGTCCATTTTGTAAAGCTTACAAGGCAGTTATACGTAATTTGTACACCTTTTGGATTTCCCGTACTACCTGATGTGTAAATGATGTAGAAGTTGTCTTCGTCATTTACTGCATGTTCAGGATTTGGGACATTTCCTTTATGAGTAAGAAGAATATCTTCTAATTTGATTCCATCAATAATATCAACTGGTAAATCAGCCACTGTAACATCAGTCGGAGATAAAAGTAGCTTTGCACCAGAACTTTCTGCAATGCGTAGCACACGATCAGCTGGAATTGAGACGTCTACTGGAATATACGCATGACCAGCTTTGACACACCCTAGGAAACAGACAATCATTTCTGGTTGCATATGTCCGTATACCATAATTGGTGAACGGTCATCTTCATATTGAGAAGAAATCCAATGTGCTAATGCATCAGAGTCTTCTTTTAATTGTTTGTACGTAATTTTCGCATCTCGCCAAACGAAAGCAGTTTGGTCAGGCGTTTCAAGCGCCCATTTTTCAATCTGTTCTAATAACTTCATAACGCTCCCACCCTAAAATTCATTGTAAATAAATGTACTTGTATTTGTATCTTGGAATCCATACAACCATAGTAAAGCAAGTAAAATCGCAAGGTAGTAACAAGTTTTTGCAATCCATTGCGTGAGTGGTTGAGACCATATTTCTTTTAATATTTTCATGTCTGTCCCCCTCTATGAAATAGTATCCGTATGTAAGTATCATATCCTACATCACTTTGAAAAACACAAAAATTCCACATTTTAGGTAAATGTAAGACGGAAAGGCTCTTTTCTGATAGTAGCACTAAATGTTAAAAAAGAAAATCCCTAACTTAACAATTATATTACATTCCAGATAGAATTGTAATTCCTTTGCAAAGGAAAGGACAAGAATATGCTACTTCTAACTAAGATAGTACATAAACTCTCATTAAACAAGGGAATACGGTCATTCATGGTGGAATAAGATTGTTAAAAATAGAATAGGGAGTTGAAGCGGATGAAAACATCTCAAGTAGATTGGTTATGTTACCTTTCTGAAGACAATATTCGAATGTGGCGACGCTATTTGCATCAGCACCCTGAATTGTCATTTCAGGAAAAACATACATCACAGTTTGTATATGACACATTGGATTCGTTGTCTTATTTTGATCTAACAAGGCCAACAGCATGCAGTGTAATGGCAAAGCGAAAAGGAAAAGGTCCAGGTAAGACCATTGCAATCCGTGCAGATATAGATGCACTTCCAATTCAAGAGCAGACAATGAAGCCATACGCATCAATTGTACCAGGAGTTATGCATGCTTGTGGTCATGATGCACATACGGCAATTTTATTAGGTGTAGCAGAAGCTTTAGCAAAATATGATAATGACTGGGGAGGGGAAATTCGTCTTTTGTTTCAACACGCTGAAGAACAATATCCTGGTGGAGGGCAAGAGATGGTCAAGGCAGGCGTTATGGATGGTGTAGATTATGTGATTGGTTTACATGTCATGTCAGGACTAGATAGTAGGAAAATAGGAATTACTTATGGGGCGATGATGGCAGCACCTGATGTATTTACTATTGATATTAAAGGAAAAGGAGGACATGCTGCTCATCCGAAGCAAACGGTGGATCCAATTGTAATTGGTGCACAAATTATTACAAATTTACAGCACCTTGTTTCAAGGCGGACTGATGCATTTGAACAACGGGTGGTCTCGGTTACGCAATTTCATGCTGGAACAGCTGATAATATTATTCCTGAAAAAGCGACGATTATAGGAACGGTGCGTTGCTTTGAGAATAGATTAAGACAAGAATCTGAAGGGATTATTGAACAAATTGTAAAAGGAATTACAGCAGCGCATGATGCAGCGTATGCATATACGTATCGGTATGGATATAATCCAGTCATAAATGATTCGTATGTGACAAAAATAGTAGAAAATAGTGCAATTACATTGTTTGGAAAAGAAAGTATTACTGCACTGCCACCTTCTATGGGGGGAGAGGATTTTTCTGCATATTTACAAAAGGCTCCAGGCTGTTTTATAAAACTAGGAACAGGGAATGAAAATAAAGAAACACGCTATCCACATCATCATCCTAAATTTGATGTTGATGAAACAGCGTTAATTCGCGGTGCACAATTATTTTTGCAAACGGCAATGGAACTATTGAAAGAATAAGTGTAAGTTTCGCTTTATATTCCAGAATAAAAAAAGGCAACTGCGATATTCGCAGTTGCTTCTATTTCTTTCCGTTAGAGAGGGTTAAGAAAGAACTATGCTCATTTATAGTATATGAATGTCTTCCGGACAAGCTTGTATCTTTTCATCAATTTTTTAAAAATGGTCATTGACTTTGATAATCATTATCAATTAATCTGATAGTGTTATAGTTGATAATGATAACAATTATTAATTTCGGGTTATAAAAGAGTACTAAAAATAAATAGAATGAGATACATAATAAAGGGAGAGAGTCTAATGAGTAAGTTAGTAATGATTTTTGCAAGTATGAGTGGAAATACAGAAGAGATGGCAGATCACATTGCCGGGGCGATTCGTGAGGCAGGAAAAGAAATTGAGGTCATTGATATTATGTCGTCACCGAAAGCGTCTATTCTTGAAGAGTATGATGGAATTGTACTAGGTGCATACACATGGGGAGACGGCGATTTACCGGATGATTTCTTAGATTTCTATGATGAAATGGATAAAGTGGATTTAACAGGGAAAATAGCAGCAGTGTTTGGTTCGTGTGATTCTGCATATCCGAAATACGGAGCAGCTGTTGACATTTTAATTGAAAAATTACAAGAATGCGGAGCTAAAGTCGTACTCGAAGGATTAAAAGTGGAATTAACGCCAGAAGATGAAGATGTTGATGCATGTCTTCATTTTGGTACAGAGTTTGTACATCACCTTTCTTAATGGTGAGCGCGAGATGAAGAGAATGAGCAGGAAAAAAGGTGCAAAGAAGCACCTTTTTATTTGTTTAAAATATGTAATAATCGTTGTTTATTTGTTTCAATTATTTTTTCGTTATTTGTTTCGAAACCATATACGAGATCATGAAGTAAAGGACTATATTGATAAAAGGAGATAATCCGCTCGAAAAAGGTTCTATCCTTGCTCTTCGTTAAGGCAATATAGTTGTTGTAAACTTCTAATGTAAAGTCATGTCCATAATCGGTATATAATCCAGCAAAATCAAATGCAGGATCGCCAATTTGTGCGTCTCCTATATCAATGATGCCAGCAATTTTCTTTGTATGAGGATGAAATAGAATATGATTATGTGTGAAGTCGGCATGTATAACTGTTTGTAAGGAAGTACTTGTATATAGTTGTTCTAAAAATGTTTGAAATAGTGTATTCAATCGATCAGTTTCTTCTATTGTAAATGTGGTAAACAGATAATCTTTTAGTTTTAAATGTAATTCCTTCCAATATTTAATAGTTTGTTCAACTTGAAAGCCCCATTCTTTTGCAAGTGTAGTAGGGACTGTATGCAAAGCAGCAAGAAATGATGCTAGTTGCGCGGCAATGTGCGCTTTTTCATTGATTGAGAGATTATGTAAGTAAGATGATTTGAATGGTTCGCCGTGAATCATTTTATAGTAACTACAAACAGGAATAGAATCCTCTTCGTTTTCATATAAAATATGATAGTTTGGTACTTCTATCTGCCCAGCTTGCAGTATAGGAAATAGAACTTCGTACAATTGTTTTTCACGAGGAATTTTTTTTGCATATTCAATTTTTCTAGGAAATCGAAATAACCATTCATCATTTACGATAATCGCAACATTATCCCAGCCGCTTTCATCTTTATGGAACGAATGGATAGGTAAATCAGGGAGTGTTTTTTGAATGTAGTGCGTATAGTTTATCATTTTTTTTCGCCTCTTTTGTTAATTAATCATACAAAAAAAACCCCCTAAATTAGGGACTTCTTTTGTTATTCTATATAAATCCGTTTTAATTTTTCTACATATAAGTCTCTGCTATGTAGAATACAAAATGACCGCTACTTGCTTTCTTTTTTTGTTCTAAATACGCATATGGCAGGAAAAGGCCCTGACCGCTTCTATGCACGTCCAGATGCTCTCGTCCCCAAAAAAAGAAAGGGGGGTTATTATAGAAATATCGTTTTATAAATTCTCGTTTTGTTGCCCAATCTCCTTTTTGGCCAAAACAAGATTTGCATTTTCGATAGCACGGTGTTTGTCCAAAGAGTCTCCGGCGTAACCCTTTTGCGTTTTTACAACTCGTTTGCTTGTACTTGCTCGGTTGTTATCCATATTACTCCTCCTGTCTTTTATTTAAAATATACGAAGGTAATTAGCAATAATAATACAGCTGCAAATACGACAATTCCTACTAAAAACGTCATATTCGAAAAACGAGAGGGGGGATGTACATCTTGACGATAACTAGGTGAAATTTCCGGTGCAAACTCTTCTTGATAAGATTGTTGTTCTTCTGTTTCGTCCATAGTTGCAACTCCTTTCACTGTATGGATAGGTTACGCGCTATAAGGAAGAAATATACACTCAGTATGGTAAGGCTTGAATGAAAAGTGTAAAAAAATAATGGAAAAGAGATTGTAGAGAAGAGGAGTTTAAAAGTAAAAGGGAAGTAATGTTTAAATATCTTATTATAACGAGTTCTTAATATAGTTTCTAAATGAAGAAAAATGTTCTTTCATAAGAACCTTTTTCCTCAAAAAAAAAGCATTATGTAACTATGTATTCATATGAAACAGTAATTGCTTTATATGTTGTTGTTTATTTGTTTGTAACAATTACAGTTGTATTGACAGGAACGCGGTCGAATAACCAGCGCACATCATCATTATACATGCGAATACAACCAAGTGTAGTCCATTTTCCAATAGCGTTTACATTATTGGTCCCATGGATGGCATATGTTGTTCCTTTTGTTCCATTTACATCAAGACCGAGCCAACGATCTCCTAATGGGTTGCGTGGATCACCGCCAGGAATGTGTCTTTTGTAGTATGGACGATTCTTAATTTTGTTAACAATCTTGTACGTTCCTAATGGTGTTTTTGTACTGCTTTTGCCAGTAGCCACTGTAAACTCTTTGATAAGTTTATCTTTTTCATAATATGCCATCTTATTTGTCGCGACATTGACGATTAACAAATGATCTGGCTGATTTGTCTCTGCGTTGACTGCTTTGATAGGAAGCATAGAAGAAAAGAGTAGTAGTAGTGCAATCATAATTTTCCTCATATTCAATTAATCTCCTTTTTAGAAATATCAAAATCTATTATAGCTCTCTTTTATAAGGAATCCTATTCTTTTTTTAAATTTTATAGATAATAATTAATATATTAGAAAAATAAATGTATGTAAAAAGTAGAGTATTGTTCTTTTTGTATTTGTAAAATGTCAAAAAGCCGCTATTTAGCGGCTTTTGACTACAATATATTTTTTCTGTACTTGTAATAGACGAGCAAGTAAAAAGATTGCTCCGAAAGCCAATCCTAAAATAAGTCCAATCCAATATCCTTTTGCGGCTAAAGGTGTATAGGTTGCAAGGATATAACCAAGCGGCAGACCGATGACCCAATAGGCGATGAGCGTCATAATAAGAGCGACATTTACATCTTTATAGCCACGAAGTGCCCCTTGTACTGGTGTAGCAACGGCGTCAGAAAATTGGAACAAAATCGCAAATACTAGAAACTGTTTCGTTAAGTCGTGTACAACAGGATCATTTGTATAAATAGAAGCGATATTTTCATCAAATACAAATAGTAAGAGCGAATAAACAAATGCAAAAGCTAATGCCAAGCCAATCCCTATAAAGCTATAGTGCTTAGTATCTTTATACCGAGATGCACCGACTTCGAATCCAACAGAAATTGTCATTGCCATAGATAAGCTAAGTGGTGTCATATATAAAAGAGACGCGAAATTTATTGCAGACTGGTGAGCAGCGATTGTTGTTGTATTATAATTACTCATTAATAACGTAACAGCAGCAAAAATGCTTGTTTCAAAAAAGATTGCAAATCCAATAGGTATCCCGAGTTTTAATAATTCCTTCCAGCTAGATAGAGAAGGACGATATAGACATCGAAAGACACCATAGGAAGAGAAGGGTTCTTTTGTACGAATAATGATAATTGTGATCAGCAAAATACACCAGTATGTGGTTGTTGAGGCAATCGCAGCTCCGACTCCTCCGAGTTTAGGGAAACCGAAATGACCAAAAATGAGTACATAGTTCAACACAATATTAATCGGTAAAGATAGTAAAGTGATAATCATTGTAGTCCGTGTTTTTCCTAAGGCATCAATAAAACCGCGGAGGACTGTATAAACAAACAGTGGAATGATACCAAATGCGATAATGCTTAAAAATTGACTAGCAATCTGAGCTACTTGTTGCTCTAAATGCATGGCGTGTAAAATAGGTGAAACTGCAAAAAAACCAATTAGTATAACGATAAAGCTGACAAAAATCGCTAAATATACAGCTTGTGTCACAACGTGAGAGACTTTTTCTTTTTGTTTGGAACCGATAAGATGAGCGACAATCGGAGTGGTTGCCATTAAAATACCTGTTAATCCTGTACTAATTGGAATCCATATACTTGTGCCAAGTGCAACGCCAGCTAAATCCGTTGCACTTGCATGGCCTGACATCGTAGTATCGAAAAAGCTCATGGAAAATAATGAAATTTGTGTAACAAATATAGGGAAAAATAATAAGACAAATTGTTTTATTTTTTGTGAAATCGATGAAGTTTCTTTCATATTTACTCCTTTCTAATATACAAACAAACCGCTTTAATCATACTATTGAATAAAGATTTAGAAAAGTAATACGTACCTATGTATTTAGAATGAATTTGAAAAAAACGATGCGTGTTTTGTAAAGATGAGGTATTATGATAAAGTATGAATAAAGCATTAGAAGGTATTAAGGAGGCACGGGTGTGGCTGATTGGTTAATTGGATTAATCATGGGTGCTGTTGAAGGATTGACGGAGTTTTTACCTGTATCATCAACAGGACATATGATTTTAACAGGGCATTTAATTGGGTTTGAAGGAGATAAGGCAAAAACATTTGAAGTTGTTGTGCAATTAGGGTCCATTTTAGCAGTTGTTGTTGTATTTTGGAAACGATTATGGTCATTAGTTGGAATTGGACGAGTAAAGCAAGGGCCATCTTTAAACTTATTACATATTATTATCGGAATGATTCCAGCTGGTTTACTTGGTTTTTTATTTCATAGCAAAATCAAGGAGATTTTATTCGGGACAGGACCGGTTGTTATTAGTCTAGTTGCTGGTGGTATTTTAATGATTATTGCTGAGAAGTTTTCAAAACCAAGCACAGCAAAAACATTGGACGAGATTACCTATAAACAAGCATTCACAATTGGAATGTTTCAATGTTTAGCGCTATGGCCAGGATTTTCACGTTCTGGATCTACGATTAGTGGTGGGTTATTAGCTCGTGTATCTCATACAGCGGCTGCTGAATATACATTTATTCTTGCAGTACCAATGATGGTTGCAGCAACAGGCCTTGACTTAATTAAGAGTTGGAATGAATTAAGTGCAGCAGATCTTCCATTATTTGCGAGCGGATTTATTACTGCCTTTGTAGTTGCGATGTTAGCAATTGTTTCATTCTTAAAATTATTATCTCGTGTGAAATTAACACCATTTGCATATTACCGTTTCATTCTTGCTGCGGTGTTTTATTTCTTTGTTTTATAATGAAAAAACTGCCATTGGGCAGTTTTTTATTTTGCTATTCTTTCTATTATATTTTCCATTACGTGTTCCCAAATTGCTGTGTCAGAAGCTAATGTTTTACGGAATTCTGCATACATGTTTTGCTGTTTTTCTTCGAACCCTGGATCTTCCTTATTAGGAAGTGTTGCACGCATAGAGGTAACCAACTCTTGTACTTTTGGTACTCGAGGTCCCCATACTGCTTTTTCATTCCCATCTTGATCGGTAAAAATAAAAATTGGAATTGCACGTGCTGTACCATTTGTTAAATATTGATCCATCAACTCTAAATTATCATCACGAATAAGTAAGCTCATCTGGATGCCAGCAACTTCGCAAATGCGTTTCATAATTGGTACGCAAAGAAGGGCATCGCCGCACCAATCTGCGGTTAAAACAATAACCTTTAAGTTGTCATTTTGGCGTGCTTCTAAATTTGGAAGAAGTTCATTAGGAATTAAGAAGTTATTGTAAATGTGTAGTAATTCGTATTGGTTTACTGTCATATTATTTACATATGTATCAAAGGACATGCCTTTTTCAAACCATTGTTGTAATGTCATACATGACACCTCTTTCTATATTTTCTCATATTGTATCAAGTTTTTTTTTTTGTGGAAATCTTGTAAAAATTACTTTTCCTTTTTATCGGTAAGCCATAGTTTATCAATTGTGAAAAAGGTTAGGACAATTAATAATTCACTTATGTTGGAAATGGTAACCCCATCAATCCATTCATCTGTAATATGAATCGTAATCCAATCAAAGGAAATTTGTAAAATAGCAAGAAGGAGAAATGAGAGCCATTTAGGCATTTGGTTTAATGGAGCGTTAAAAAATATTTTACACAAACCAATTCCAAAACTACTAAATATGTCTAAAACAAGGCTTAATACAAAAAAGAGAAGAAGAGTTGTTCGAGATGTATATTCGACACCAATAAGATGAAATACACCAACAGAAACAAAAAATATAAAAGCCAATGCGAGAAAAATCAGTAGGGAAATACTACTAATTACAAGTGTTTTTTCTTTTATATTTAAATCTGAAAATTGTTCCTCTTGTTCTTCCATATAGCCCCCTGTTTATTTTGGGAAAAAATAACTTTTCGTTTATTGTAACATTTTTTAGGAAAATGGAGTATAGGTAGTGAAATTATAATCGGCGGGGACATCCTTCAATGTCGGAAACTTTACATAAAGTAGGTTAAGGGTATTGTTTAATTACGTGGAATAAAATGAAAACAGGGTACTTCTAGGCACCCTGTTTTCGCGCTGATCAAGTGTGCAGCATTTGATAAAAGCAACTTTTATCATCTATTTCCATACAAGAAAGAAAAGATACATGAATTTCCAAATAAAATGGATGACAAAATGAAAAAAGTACGTTAATATAGTTCATAATGTTTTTATTTAACTATATTAAATACATAGGGGTGCTGTATAAAATGGTTAACAATCGCGAGGTGCTCATCGAGAATTTGTCGACAAATTTTTTTGCTATGTTTCGTACAATCCGTAATGATATGAACAAAATTTTTGAGGATTATATTCCGTGGAATGAATTTCTCGTGTTACGTATTTTAAATCGAAACCAAAAGGAAATGGTTTCCCGTGTTGCGAATGAATTGAATGTATCGAATAGTCATATTACGGCTGTTGCAGAAAAATTAATAAAAAAAGGGCTCGTAACGCGTTCACGTAGTACATCAGATCGCCGCGTTGTGTATTTGGAGATTATTGATAAAGGAAAAGAGTTAGTAGCTGAGATGGAAAAACAGAACAAGTTGTATTTAAAAGAACGATTTTCTACTTTATCTGAAGAAGAAATGACAATTATGATTGCTATATCACAAAAATTAATTTAATATAAATTATTTATGTATTTTGCATTAGGGAACCGTTAAAGCCTTCGCAATCAAGCGAAGGCTTTTCATGTGTATTTTGAATGAAACGAAGCATACTAACAATATTATGATAAAGAAGGGAAGGAAGTTGTATGACGAATCGCAATGGTAGTAAAGGGAGCGGGAATCAAGGAGCACCTAAAGCCGGCCAATATCAACAGGAATTTGGTACAGAGTTTAATACGGGTGATGATAACAAAGGAAAAGAATATCGTTCGAAAAAAGGAAGCAAATCAAGGAAGGAGTGAAGTATATTCACTTCTTTTTTCTATATAAATACAAATTAAAAAATCGCATAAAAAACCTTTCTTTTAGGGGAGGAAAAGAGAATCTGGCCATGCATAGAAACGGTCAGGGCCTTTTCCTGCCACATGCGAGGTTTAAAACAAAGGGAGCAAGTGAGTAGAGGGCATGTTGGATTCTACATAGCAGCAACTTTTATGTTGGAAAATCAAAATGGATTTATATAGATGGACGAGAACATCTGGCCGCGCATAGAAGTGGTCATGTTGTATTCTACATAACAGGGACTTATATGTTGAAATTTCAAAATCACTTTATATATATCAAGATGGAATATAAGTAGTGAAATAAAAAAAAGCCATCTTTTTTACAAGATGGCATAGGAAGGGGGACAATTTATGTCAATTTAAGTTAGGGACAGAAAGCTGTTCGAGACATTGGGGATGTCTCATTATTAGGGAGGAACAGCTTCGATAGTTATACTATAAAAGACTGATGTGAATTCAATGTGAACTTGGAGTGAAGGAATTAGGAATTTTCTATTTTCTATATGGAAATAAAAGTTGAAATTCATAAGAAAAAAGAT
The DNA here is from genome assembly GCF_002551005.1 of Bacillus pseudomycoides. Lineage (GTDB taxonomy): Bacteria > Bacillota > Bacilli > Bacillales > Bacillaceae_G > Bacillus_A > Bacillus_A pseudomycoides_C. Next base: position 196,992 of record NZ_NVOY01000004.1, on the reverse strand, counting down.
TATGCTCAACTATGTTACATATTTTGGAGGACGGATTAAGGGAGTTAGTGCTATGAAAATGATAGAAAAACGAGACTTAAATGATCGTTTTATACGATTAAGTCCACCACAAATTTTAGCAATTGGCTTTTTTGCTTTGATTATCGTTGGGGGAATATTGTTGAAATTACCAATTTCAACAAAAACGCCTATTAGCTGGGTAGATGCTTTTTTTACAGCGACGTCTGCTGCGACTGTAACTGGCTTAGGTGTAGTAGATGTGAATAGTACATTTACCATATTTGGACAAGTTGTCATTATGTTTCTTATACAAACTGGTGGTTTAGGTTTAATGACAATAGCTATTTTAATAGTTTGGGTGTTAGGTAAAAAGATAGGGTTGCGTCATCGCCTTCTTATTGGAGAGGCGTTAAACCAAACGAACATCGGCGGGCTTGTAAAATTAGTGAAACGTGTGTTTTTCTTCTCGATTTGTATTGAATTAGTAGGTGTTGTATTTTTATCTATTCGCTTAGTTCCTGAATTTGGACTTGGGAAAGGACTATATTACAGCTTGTTCCATGTCGTGGCTGCTTATAATAATGCTGGATTTGCATTATGGCCAGATAATTTAACGAGATATGTTGGCGATCCTATTATTAATATTGGTATTTGTTCGTTAATTGTAACAGGCGGTTTAGGTTTTACCGTACTCATTGATATATGGTATAGCCGCAGTTTTCGAAAACTAGTGTTGCATTCAAAAATCATGATTATTGGTACGATTGTGTTAATTGCAGCTTCAATGCTTATCATATTTGTATTAGAGTATAATAACGCAAAAACATTAGGTTCTTTATCATTTGGTGAGAAGTTGTGGGCATCGTTCTTCCAAGCAATTACACCACGTACAGCTGGATTTAATACAATTGATTACGGAAGTATGGGAGAGTCAACACTATTCTTTACGATGGTGCTCATGTTTATTGGAGCAGGAAGCGTTTCGACTGGAGGCGGTATTAAGCTCACCACTTTTGTTATTTTAATTACATCTGTGCTTTCATTTTTCAAGAAAAAAGAAGACTTGGTTTTATTTCGTCGTACGATAAAAATGTCGACAGTGACGAGAGCATTGGCGATTGTCATTGCCAGTCAATTTTTAATTTTTGTAGCAGTATTTATACTAATGCTTACTGAAAATTTTAGTTTTATAGAAGTCTTATTTGAAACAATTTCAGCATTTGGAACAGTTGGATTAACAATGGGGATTACGGCTAAATTATCAGCATTTGGAAAATGTGTGATTATGTTTGTTATGTTCTGCGGATTAATTGGACCGCTAACACTTGTATTTTCACTTGCGCGACCAGCAAAACAAAAAATTCGTTATCCATCTGAGGATGTATTTACAGGATAAGGTATCTTGCACAAGCAAGATACCTTTTATTGTGTTTAAAAAAGAGAGAAGAATAAGCCGATAAGAGCCGCGCGGAATATTAATGCGACAATTGCAGCTAAGCCACCAACGATTGCAGCAATTCCACCTGTAACAGTAGCGCCGCGGCTATAAGCATAGATGCCAAGTAGAACAGAAAGAAGTCCAAAGAGTGTTGGGAAAGTGAATAAAGATAAAACTGCAAGAGCAAGCGCGATAAATCCAGCTGTTGCTCCTCCGGCTTTTGTCTTTACTTCTTCTCTGTCTTTGTAAGGCACACCGTTCGGTGCAATTTCAGCTGCATATTCTTCTTCGAAATGATCTTCGTTTTCTCTATAACGTTCTTCATGTTTATCAGTCAATGTGATATCTCCTTTCATAAAGAGCTGCATGTTTAGTATGAGCTACTTCTGTTTTTTTATCCTATTGCTCGCAAACAGTAGGCAATGCTTTTAGCACAAGTAATTTTTTGGAGAAGGATGTTCTGCAAGGAGGATTTACTTTCAAAATTATTAAGTTGTAAAAATTGGTATGTCTTTATTATTTTTGGAAACGATAAAAAGGAATTGAAAGGAAAAAGAGGTGCTTTCTATGATGCAACATCCAATTGAAAACTTAATGAAAACAGCAATGACAAATTTAAAAGAAATGGTTGATGTTAATACGATTGTCGGTAAGCCGGTATCAACAGCAGATGGCAGTATTATTTTAACCGTTTCAAAAGTTGCATTTGGTTTTGGCGCAGGTGGAAGTGATTTTAATGTAAATGAACAAAAAACAGAGGCACAGAGCTTACATCCATTTGGAGGTGGAAGTGGTGCTGGGGTTTCCATTAATCCTGTTGCATTTTTAGTAGTTGGGGCAAACGGGATCCAAGTAATGCACTTACATAGTGGTACACATCTTGTAGAAAAAGCATTGGAAACAGTGCCGAGTGCTCTACAGAAATTGGTAAATAAGCTTTAATAGGATACTTGCATTTTAAGGAAATTATGATATAGTAGATGAAGTGTGCTTAAAAATGATATGAATATAAGGTAAATGATAATATATAGAGAATGATGATTTATGAAAGACCAAGGGAGAGGTATCAATGATTAACATTAAAAATTTTGTTGTCGGTTTATGTATGTTAGTGAGCGGATTTGTTGTATACGTACTAAAGGAAAAAGCGCAATTTTAGCAAACAGGCTCATATGTTAGCCTGTTTTTATTTTGAATAAATTGTTGACATTGTTGTTTAGATAATGTATAATTTATTTTCGTGTCTCGGTTACAGCTAGTATATATTGGTTATTCTTTGCTTATACAAATCACTGGATTGCTAAAGATCGGGCGATAATGTCAACAACTTTAGTGATTACGTAAATGATGGATTGTATTTGTAAACTGTATACACATACTAGTGTATCAGGAGCGGTCGTTGGAGCCGTAATGATGAGAGAGAGGTAGGGCTTTCATCCAGTATATGTTACTTTCCCGTTAGTTAAATATAGAAAAGAAGGCTACTTTTTAATAAATAGTAGCCTTCTTTTAATGTATTTCCGAAAGAAGTCCCCATCTTCGAGCATGTGATGGGATCGCAAAGTGAAGCTTTCTATAGGATTCCTTATTCATTAAAGTTTCACTTTATTGAATTCTACTTTCGACTTGTTGACAAATTTCTTCGGTTGTTAATCCTCTTGCGTCAATAACAGATCCCTTTATCACAGCATTACTAATCCCCGCTACGTTAGAATCTTGACCGCTTATAACGCAGCAGTCACATCCTTGTACATCACTTTCAGATTGTAATGAGACTACGTCATGTCCCTTTTGCTGCAAGGCTTGTTGTACGTTTGTTAAAGAATTTTCTACACCAATTTTCGCCATGTTATTCACCTCCTGCCATCTAGTAATATGTTCCTTTTTCGGAAGAATATTCACTAATTAGCAGAAGAGTTTACATGTGTGGCAGGGAAAAAAGTAAACTAGTCGTTATAAACTCCTGTTAACATATCGCATACAAAACGATCATTTTGCACATCTTGCATCGTATAATCATTTGATTGTACATCAACAGAAGCAATATACATCGGATTTTGTGTCGTTTTATTTTGCTCTACATCTGGGAGTAATTCTACATAATCTTCTAATTTACACAGCCCTTTTGTATTCATTAAATCAAATAACTGAAGCATTTCCATTACCTCTTGTCTTGTTCCTTTAATTTGTAAACATGCCATATGATTTTGCCCCCTTAAATTTGTCAAAATGATTTTTGAAAATAGGATTATGAGTAATAAGAGAAAAATATGAGTGTTATCCTCAAATTTTATTTTTTATTTTTCCACCTCGCTTTATTACTACTATTTTTCCTGAAAACAGATAGGACGTCCGTTTATTGAATACAATACATTCGCATCTTTAGACAAAAATCCTTCTCTTAAATAAATAATTTTTTTGTGGAAAAATGTCGAAAAATATTTTTTGACATTTTGTAAACGTTAACAATGTTGGTATATCAATATATAATGGGGTGTCCTTAAAATTAAAAATTTAAAATTTTCAAAATTTCTTTGATTTATTTGAAAAGGGAGCGTAAACTAGGAAACAATAAAAATTTCAAGGATACAGGGGGGCGCTTTCAAGTGAACGAGCAATGGATTTTCTTAAATGGAGAATTTGTTCCAAAAGATGAAGCAAAAGTTTCTGTTTATGATCATGGATATTTATATGGTGATGGGGTATTTGAAGGCATTCGTGTTTATAGCGGGAATGTTTTTCGGTTGAAAGAACACCTCATTCGTTTGTACGAATCAGCAAAATCCATTTTACTAGAAATTCCATATACGTTGGAAGAAGTGACCAATATTGTTGTTGAAACAATAAGGCGTAATCAATTATCCAATGGGTATATTCGTCTAGTTGTATCACGCGGGGCTGGAAATCTTGGTTTAGATCCCGATTCGTGTTTAAAGCCAAATGTTGTTGTAATTGCGGAACAACTCGCACTGTTTCCAGCGGAATATTATGAAAAGGGCATCCCGATTGTGACAGTTGCAACAAGACGGAATCGTCCAGACGTATTAGCACCACAAGTGAAATCATTGAATTACCTCAATAATATTTTAGTTAAAATTGAAGCGAAGCTTGCTGGTGTACAGGAAGCGCTGATGTTAAATGAGCAAGGTTATGTTGCAGAAGGTTCAGGTGACAACGTATTTATTGTAAAAGGCAATAAATTAATTACACCTCCAAGTTCTGCAGGAGCACTGGAAGGAATTACGCGAAACGCGATTATGGAAATTGGTGAGAAGCTTGGCTATGACGTAAGGGAAGAATTATTTACTCGCCATGATGTGTATGTAGCGGATGAAGTATTTTTAACAGGTACAGCAGCTGAAGTTATTGCAGTAACAAAGGTTGACGGAAGAGAAATTGGTGCTGGGAAACCAGGAATTCATACAAATCGTTTGTTAGAAGAGTTCCGTAAGCTAGTTGTAGAAGATGGTGAAAAAATTTATGAAGAAAATCAAGTAAGTTGATAGGAGAATAACCGATGCGAAGCAATATGATTAAACAAGGTATTGACCGGGCGCCGCATCGAAGTTTGCTTCATGCGGCAGGCGTTAAAGAAGAAGATTTTCATAAACCATTTATTGCAATTTGTAATTCATATATAGATATTGTTCCAGGACATATTCATTTAAGGGAACTTGCTGATGTAGCGAAAGCTGCCATACGCGCGGCAGGAGGTGTTCCTTTTGAATTTAATACAATCGGTGTTGATGATGGAATTGCAATGGGACATATTGGAATGCGCTATTCACTTCCAAGCCGGGAGATCATTGCAGATGCGGCAGAAACTGTAATTCAAGCTCATTGGTTTGATGGAGTTATGTTTATGCCGAATTGTGACAAAATTACACCGGGAATGTTAATGGCATCTGTTCGGACGAATGTTCCTTCTGTTTTTGTATCAGGGGGACCGATGGAAGCTGGAAAAGCAAAAGATGGCACTCCTCTTTCATTAGCATCTGTATTTGAAGGAGTTGGCGCTCATAAATCAGGGAAGTTAAGTTTAGAGCAGCTGATTGATATGGAAAAATCAGCATGTCCAACGTGTGGTTCTTGTTCAGGGATGTTTACAGCAAATTCTATGAATACCATTATGGAAATGCTCGGTGTCGCACTACCCGGAAATGGAACGATTGTCGCAACAAGTGAAGAACGACATAACTTAATTCGTCAAGCTGCGTCTCATTTAATGGATTTAATTAAGCGTGATATAAAGCCGCGTGACATTATTACGAAAGAAGCAATTGATGATGCCTTTGCATTAGATATGGCGATGGGCGGATCGACAAATACCGTTTTACATATGTTAGCCATCGCGAATGAAGCTGGAATTAATTATGATTTGCAGCGTATTAATGATATTGCAAAGCGTGTTCCATACTTGGCGAAAATTAGCCCAGCTTCTCATTATTCTATGCATGATGTACATGAAGCTGGCGGGGTGGCAGCTATTATTAAAGAGCTTTCACAAATTCCAGGGGCAATTCATTCTGAGCGCATTACAATTACAGGGAAAAGCATCTATGAAACAGTAGAAGATGGAAAAATTTTAGATGAAAAAATAATTCGTCCGAAAGAGCGGCCTTATCGTAAAACAGGTGGTCTTTCCATTCTCTTTGGAAATTTAGCACCAGATGGTTCTGTCCTAAAAGTTGGAGCGATTGACGAATCAGTTACCTCATTTGTGGGTGAAGCAATTTGCTTTGACTCTCATGATGAAGCAGTTGCTGCAATTCATAGTGGTATTGTGAAAGAAGGGCATATTGTAGTCATCCGCTATGAGGGTCCAAAAGGAGGACCTGGTATGCCGGAAATGTTAGCTCCAACATCAGCAATCGTTGGGAGAGGACTTGGAACAAAGGTTGCGTTGATTACCGATGGCCGCTTCTCCGGAGCAACAAGGGGGATTGCGATTGGGCATGTATCGCCTGAAGCGGCTGAAGGAGGACCAATTGCATATGTGAGAGACGGCGATCCCGTCATCATTAATGTAAAAGATGGCAGTATTCATTGGGAAATTTCTAACGAAGTATTAGAAGAGCGAAAAAAACAATTTATTTCTCCAGAGCCGAAAGTGAAAACTGGGTATTTAGCAAGATACGCAAAGCTTGTTACTTCGGCAAATACTGGAGGAATTATGAAAGTATAAAGTGAAACTTCCGTTCACAGATGGATAAAGCGTTGAGAGGGAGGAGTAGTTGATTGTGAAGCCTCACAGAGAGTCGGTGGTTGGTGGAAACCGATGGTTCACGTTGACGAACATCGCCCTTGAGTGCCAAACTGAAGCACTTGCCTAGGTTTGGACGGTAGCTCCGTTATTAGCTTGATTCTATTAGAATCACTGAGGCAAGAATTTTTCTTGCAAAGAAGGGTGGTACCACGAGTCTTTCGTCCCTTCAGCACATAGCTGAAGTGTGGGCGAAAGACTTTTTTATTTATATAGGTATTTTATAAAGGAGGTTTGTAGAAACGATGTCTTCAAAAACGGAAGAGAAAATGGCAACCGGTGCACAGCTGTTGTTACATGCGCTTAGAAAGGAAAAGGTAGAAGTCATTTTTGGTTATCCAGGAGGAGCTGTTTTGCCGCTATATGATGCGCTTTACGATTGTGAAATTCCTCATATTTTAACTCGGCATGAGCAAGGAGCGATCCATGCGGCAGAAGGGTATGCAAGAATTACTGGAAAGCCTGGTGTTGTAATTGCTACAAGCGGGCCGGGAGCGACAAATGTCATTACTGGTTTAGCGGATGCGATGATGGATTCTTTACCGCTCGTCGTATTTACTGGTCAAGTTGCAACAACGCTCATAGGGAGTGACGCCTTTCAAGAAGCGGATGTTATCGGACTTACGATGCCTGTCACAAAACATAATTATCAAGTGCGAAATGTATCGGATTTACCAAGAATTATAAAAGAAGCATTTCATATTGCTGCAACAGGTAGACCAGGTCCGGTCGTCATTGATCTTCCGAAAAATATGGTTGTAGAAACCGGAGAGCGATGTAGCGATGTTGAGATGGATTTACCTGGATACCAGCCGAATTATCATCCGAATCAATTACAAATTACAAAGCTAATGCAAGCAATTGAAACGGCAAAGAAACCACTTATTTTAGCGGGAGCTGGTGTACTGCATGCAAAAGCGGCAAATGAATTAACCGCATTTGCTCGAATGTATCATCTTCCAGTTGTTCATACATTGCTTGGTCTTGGAGGATTTCCAGCAGATGATCCATTGTTTTTAGGAATGGGGGGCATGCACGGTTCTTACGCAGCAAATATGGCTTTGTATGAATGTGATTTGTTAATAAATATAGGGGCCCGTTTTGATGATCGTCTGACTGGAAATTTAACGTATTTTGCAAAGGAAGCAACGGTAGCCCATATTGATATTGATCCTGCAGAAATTGGAAAGAACGTTGCAACAGAAATTCCGATTGTAGCCAGTGCGAAGCATGCTTTAGAAGCGTTGCTAGCGTGTAAAGGAGAGAAACAAAATTATAAAGAATGGCTACAACTTCTGCAAAAAAGAAAGAATCGTTATCCATTTTGTTATGAAGACGATTCACAAATGTTAAAACCGCAAGCTGCAATTCAAATGCTTTATGAAGTTACAAATGGAAATGCCATTATAACGACGGATGTTGGACAGCATCAAATGTGGGCCGCTCAATATTATAAACTAAAACAACCTGATAAGTGGATCACATCTGGAGGTCTTGGAACAATGGGGTTTGGCTTGCCAGCTGCGATAGGGGCGCAAATTGCCGAGCCGAATGAACTCGTTGTAGCAATTGTAGGTGATGCCGGCTTTCAAATGACATTACAAGAATTAAGTGTTTTAAAGGAACATTGCCTTCCTGTGAAAGTGCTTATTTTAAACAATGAAGCACTTGGAATGGTACGGCAATGGCAAGATGAGTTTTATAATCAGCGTTATTCGCATTCGGTACTTTCTTGTCAACCAGACTTTGTTATATTAGCCCATGCGTATGGAATAAAAGGGATCCGGATTGAACATCCATTAACAGCAAAAGAACAATTAAAAGAGGCGATGAATTTACAAGAACCGGTGCTAATTGATTGCCGCGTTTTACAATCTGAAAAAGTTACGCCTATGGTTGCTCCAGGAAAAGGTGTTCATCAAATGGAGGGGGTGGAATAGTGAAACGGATTGTGACAGCGACAGTTCGAAATCAAAGTGGGGTTTTAAATCGTATTACAGGTGTGATGGCGAGAAGACAATTTAATATTGAAAGTATTTCAGTAGGCCATACAGAATCGGCCCATATCTCAAGAATGACATTTGTTGTTCATGTTGAAAATGCCCAGCAAGTCGAACAGCTTATTAAACAGCTTCATAAACAAATTGATGTATTAAAAGTATCTGATATTACAGAAGAAGCAATGATTGCAAGAGAACTTGCACTCATTAAAGTGTCTACATCGATTGCTTCAAGATCGGAATTGTATAGCTTAATTGAACCATTTCGCGCTGCTGTTATAGATGTTGGAAAGGATTCCATCGTCGTTCAAGTAACAGGAACGCAAGAAAAAGTAGAAGCGCTTATTGAGTTGTTACGTCCATACGGTTTAAAAGAAATTGCAAGAACAGGAGTAACAGCTTTTACGAGAAGTATGAAAAAGCAAGATAAACAACAAGTAATGTTAATTAACTAATTTTTAAAATATAGGAGGAGAAAGAAAATGGCAAAAGTTTATTATGAAAAGGATGTAACAGTAAATGTATTAAAAGGAAAGAAAGTAGCAATTGTTGGCTATGGATCTCAAGGTCATGCTCATGCACAAAATTTATGCGATAACGGTTTTGATGTTGTGGTAGGTCTACGTCAAGGAAAGTCATGGAAAAAGGCGAAAGAAGATGGATTTTCTGTATATAAGGTTGCTGAAGCTACAAAACTAGCAGATGTTGTAATGGTATTGCTTCCAGATGAACAACAGCCAGAAGTATATGAAACAGAAATTGCACCAAATTTGCAAGAAGGAAATGCACTTGTGTTTGCTCATGGGTTTAACGTTCATTTTAATCAAATTACACCACCCGAAAATGTAGATGTATTCCTTGTAGCGCCAAAAGGACCGGGGCATCTTGTACGCCGAACATTTGTAGAAGGAGCAGCTGTGCCAGCATTATTTGCAGTTTATCAAGATGCAACAGGAACGGCTTATGAAAAAGCACTATCGTATGCAGATGGAATCGGAGCAACTCGCGCCGGTGTACTCCAAACGACATTTAAAGAAGAAACAGAAACAGATTTATTCGGAGAGCAAGCAGTACTTTGCGGAGGAGCAACTGCTCTTGTGAAAGCAGGTTTTGAAACATTAGTAGAAGCTGGCTATCAACCGGAACTTGCATATTTTGAATGTTTACATGAACTAAAGCTAATTGTCGATCTTATGTATGAAGGCGGATTAGAAAATATGCGTTATTCGGTTTCGGACACAGCGCAGTGGGGTGATTTTGTATCGGGGCCTCGGGTTGTAACAGAGCATACGAAACAAGCGATGCAAGAAGTGTTAAAAGATATTCAAGATGGAACATTTGCTAGAGGATGGATTGCGGAACATAAAGCAGGAAGACAAAACTTCCATGCAATTAATACAGAGGAGAATGCGCATCAAATTGAAGTAGTTGGACGTAAATTGCGTGAGATGATGCCGTTTGTAAAGCCAAGAGTGAAAATGGAGGTTAAGTAATATGAAGCAAATTTTGTTCATGGATACAACGCTTCGCGATGGGGAGCAATCACCTGGAGTAAACTTAAATGAACAAGAAAAACTACAAATTGCAAAGCAATTAGAGCGGCTTGGTATTCATGTGATGGAGGCGGGTTTTGCGTCCGCTTCCGAAGGTGATTTCAGGTCGGTGAAGCGTATTGCTGAAACCATTCAAAATGCTTCTGTTATGAGTCTGGCTCGTGCAAAGGAAAGTGATATTCATACAGCGTATGAAGCGTTAAAAGGGGGGGTATCTCCCCGGTTACATGTCTTTCTCGCAACGAGTGATATTCATATGAAATATAAACTCCGTATGTCAAAGGATGAAGTATTAGATACAATTTATCGCTCAGTAAAGCTTGGGAAATCATTATTTCCAGCGGTGCAGTTTTCTGCAGAAGATGCAACACGGACAACCTCTTCTTTTTTAGCGGAAGTTGTAGAAGTTGCGATTCGCGCCGGGGCGGATGTCATTAATATTCCTGATACAGTAGGATACACAAATCCAGAAGAATATTATTCTCTTTTCCGATATTTGCAAGAACATGTTCTATCTTATGAGAAAGCTATTTTCTCTTGTCATTGTCATGATGATCTTGGTATGGCAGTAGCCAACTCATTAGCGGCAATTGAAGGCGGTGCACTTCAAGTAGAAGGAACAATTAATGGCATTGGAGAACGCGCTGGTAATGCTGCTCTCGAAGAAGTTGCGGTTGCACTCCATATTCGAAATGATTATTACGGGGCGTCATCTTCCATACAATTAAAAGAAATTAAAAGGGCGAGTACACTTGTAAGTCGATTAACGGGAATGGTTGTTCCAAAAAACAAAGCAATTGTTGGGGCCAATGCGTTTGCCCATGAATCTGGTATTCATCAAGATGGAGTTTTAAAAGAAGCATCTACTTACGAGATTATTTCACCTTCTCTTGTAGGAGAAGAACGAAATCAATTTGTACTTGGGAAACACTCCGGACGACATGCTTTTACAGAGAAGATGAAAGAGTTAGGGTATGATTTTACAGAAGAAGAGAGGGATTTAGCATTTCGTGCTTTTAAACGGTTAGCGGATCGAAAGAAAGAAATTACAGAAGAAGATCTGCGAGCGCTTGTATTAGGGGAAACTGCATTTGCTAAGCAACAATACGATATTAAACAGTTGCAAGTTCATTTTGTATCAAACAGCATTCAAAGTGCAACCGTCTGCTTAGAAGATACTGAGGGGAATGAGCTGGAGGATGCTGCGACTGGAGCAGGTAGTATTGAAGCCATTTATAATGCAATTCAAAGAATTCTTCATTTACAATGTGAACTTGCTGACTATCGTATTCAATCCATTACGCAAGGACAAGATGCGTTAGCTCATGTTCATGTTGAATTGAAAGAAGATGGATATCAAATTTCTGGTTTTGGTGTAGCGCAAGATGTACTGGAAGCTTCGGCCCGTGCTTACGTATATGCAGCAGGGAAATTAAAAGCGTTACGATCACTTACAAAATCGTAAAGGAGTGCTTGAAGATGGAAAAACGAATTGTATGTTTAGCTGGTGATGGAGTTGGGCCGGAAATTATGGCAAGCGCCAAGCAAGTACTGGAAATGGTAGAAAGGTTATACGGGCATCATTTTTATTTACAAGATGAATTGTTTGGAGGAGCTGCCATTGATGCATTTGGTCAGCCGCTTCCATCCCGCACATTAACAGCGTGCTTAGCAAGTGACGCGGTATTATTAGGTGCAGTTGGAGGACCATATTGGGATCATGCGAAAGAACGTCCTGAACAAGGGCTTCTAACTCTGCGAAAAGGCTTAGGTGTATTCGCGAACGTTCGCCCAGTTTCTGTAGAAGAAGCAACAGCGCACTTATCACCGTTAAAAGCAGCGGAGCAAGTTGATTTTGTTGTCGTTCGGGAATTAACAGGTGGCATCTATTTTTCGTTTCCGAAAGAGCGGACAGAAGAAACGGCAACAGATACACTTACTTATCATCGACGTGAAGTAGAACGAATTGTTTCCTATGCATTTCAATTAGCGAAAAAACGTCGTAAAAAAGTAACTTCTATTGATAAGGCGAATGTTTTAGAATCTAGTAAACTATGGAGACAAGTTACAGAAGAAGTAGCAGCTTGTCATCCTGAGGTAGAGCTAGAACATTTATTAGTAGATGCTGCCGCAATGGAACTCATTCGTAATCCAAGGCGATTTGATGTTATCGTTACAGAAAATTTATTTGGTGATATTTTAAGTGATGAAGCATCTGTATTAGCAGGTTCATTAGGAATGTTACCGTCTGCAAGTCATGCAGAGAATGGTCCATCTCTTTATGAGCCAATTCATGGGTCAGCGCCAGATATTGCTGGGAAAAATAAAGTAAATCCAATCGCTATGCTTCGCTCAGTCGCAATGATGCTTGGACAATCATTTGGGTTAAGAAAAGAGGGAGAAGCAATTGAAGAAGCTATTTCTACAGTTCTTCGTTCTGGAAAATGTACTGCAGATTTAGGCGGGAATGAAACGACAGCTTCGTTTACAAAGTATGTATTACAAGCGATGGAAGAGCAGGCACTAGTGGGGAGATGGCGATAATGGGGAAAACACTATTAGATAAACTATGGGAACGGCATGTTGTAGCAACAGATGAGAATGGATTGGATTTATTATATATTGATCTTCATCTCATTCATGAAGTAACATCACCGCAAGCCTTTGAGGGCTTGCGGCTTGCAAATCGAACTGTGCGGCGTCCAGATTTAACGTTTGCGACAATGGATCATAATGTCCCGACAAAGGATGTATGGAACATTACAGATGAAATCGCAAAACAACAGATGGATACGCTTCGTCATAATTGTGAGCAATTCCATGTACGATTAGCGGATATGGGAGATGAAGCACAAGGAATTGTGCATGTGATTGGGCCGGAACTTGGATTAACACAACCTGGAAAAACAATTGTGTGCGGCGATAGTCATACAGCGACACATGGAGCGTTTGGTGCGCTGGCGTTTGGGATTGGTACGAGTGAGGTTGAACATGTATTAGCGACTCAAACATTATGGCAGCGGAAGCCGAAAGCAATGGGAGTAGAATTAAAAGGAACGCTGCCAAAGGGTGTATATGCAAAAGATATTATTTTACATTTACTTGCTACATACGGTGTGTCTATTGGCACAGGACATGTAATAGAGTTCTATGGAGACGCTGTACAAGAAATGACAATGGAAGAGCGAATGACGCTTTGTAATATGGCGATTGAAGGAGGAGCAAAAGCAGGCATGATTGCTCCGGATGAAACGACATTTGCTTATGTAAGAGAGCGCCAATATGCGCCGAAAGAGTTTGAACAAGCAGTGGAAAACTGGCGTGAATTATATACGGATGAAGATGCGGTGTATGACACAGTCTTTACAGTTGATGTAAAAAAATTGGCGCCGTATGTGACGTGGGGTACTAATCCAGGAATGGGGCTTCGTATCGATGAAATACTTCCAGCACCAAATGATAAAAACGATGAACGTGCCTATGCATATATGGGCCTTCAACCAGGACAACGTGTAACGGATATTCCAATTCAACACGTGTTTATCGGTTCTTGTACAAATTCCCGCTTGTCTGATTTGGAAATTGCTGCTGCGGTTGTGAGAGGGAGGAAGGTAAAAACGGGCGTGCGAGCTCTTGTTGTCCCAGGATCAAAACAAGTGAGAGATGCAGCAATGAAAAAAGGATTACACCTTATTTTTGAAGAAGCGGGATTTGAATGGCGAGAACCTGGGTGTTCAATGTGTCTTGGTATGAATCCAGATCAAGTGCCAAAAGGTGAACATTGTGCTTCTACTTCAAACCGGAATTTTGAAGGAAGACAAGGAAAAGGAGCAAGAACACATCTCGTTAGCCCGGCTATGGCTGCAGCCGCAGCAATTCATGGTTATTTTGTTGATGTAAGAAAGGAGAACTACGATGAAGCCATTTCATATTCATAAAGGGAAAATTGCGGTGTTGATGCATGATAATATTGATACCGATCAAATTATTCCGAAGCAGTATTTAAAACGTATTGAAAGGACAGGGTTTGGAGAGTTTCTGTTTGATGAATGGCGTTATTTAGATAACCATCAAGAAAACCTTGCATTTCCGCTGAACGCTCCTGAGCGAAAAGGGGCTACGATTTTAATTTCAGGAGAAAACTTCGGTTGCGGATCTTCTAGAGAACATGCCCCGTGGGCGCTTGCGGATTATGGATTTCGGGTTATTATTGCGGGAAGTTTTGCGGATATTTTTTATATGAATTGTACAAAAAATGGAATTCTTCCGATTGTAATGGAAAAGGAAATTCGTAAGCAGCTTGCATCTATAGCTCCGCAGACGATGATAGAAATAGATTTAGAGAATGAAGTAATAATAACTCCTGAGAATCGTTTTTCTTTTTCTATTGAACGCATGTGGAAAGAAAAATTGCTGAGCGGTTTAGATGATATTGGGGTTACACTTCAGTATGAGAATGCGATTACTGAATATGAAATGAAAATATGTTGTTAATGGATAGAAATACAAAATGAATGCCACATTTTGTTGAGAGTTAAAAGAAAATTATTTACTTTCAGTTTAATTGGTAGTATACTGACCTAAAACTAAGAGGAGAAAGGGAGTAATGACAATGTTTACTTTCCAATCAGTCATTTTATTTACACAACATCATCATACGTAAACCCTTGAACCTAGCGTGAAAAAACGTGTAGGTACAAGGGTTATTCCTGTTGTACCTACATTCTCCAAAGAGCTATGTAGGTATTTTTATCTACATAGCTCTTTTTTCGTTTTCTAAGCGCTATGTTATGGATGTATGAGTAATGGTGTAGATGAAACCGCTAGTGAGCGAAGTTCAAGAAATGAAAAAGGGATATATAAGAGAATCATGTTCAATATGTTATCTTTGTAGATTTTTTGAATACATGTGTTAAGAAAGTGGAGATGTGACGATGAAAAAATGGAAACGAGCCAATCCAAACGGAACGAGAGATTTTCTGTTTCAAGAGTGTACATTAATGGAGGAGACTGAACAAAGGTTAAGGCGTACATTTATTGAGAGAGGATACGAAGAAATACGGACACCTATGATTGAGTTTTATGATGTATTTGCGTTTCAAAATCGTCCGATTGACGAGGAGAAGATGTATAAGTTTTTTGATTCTGAGGGACGCATCCTCGTTCTTAGACCTGATATGACAATCCCGCTGGCACGTGTAATTGGAACAAAAAGAATGGAAGCCCCTTTGAAATTAACCTATAGTGGAAATGTTTTTAGGGCAAATGAATCTTTAACAGGAAAATATAATGAAATTACACAAACTGGAATTGAGATTATCGGTATCGATAATATACGTGCAGAAATCGAGTGTATTGTAAGCACGATTGTTGCCTTGCAATCAGTAGGTATTCAATCATTTAAAATTGAAATTGGTCAAGTGGAACTGTATAAGTCCATTGTGAAAAAGTTGTCTTTACGAGAAGAAGATGAATATACATTGCGAGAATGTATTGAGAGTAAAAATTATGCTGCCTTGTCCCAGTTTCTCCAAGAAAAGCAATTAGATATGCAGGATTTAACAGTGCGATTATTACAAAAGTTACCACGTTTATTTGGTGGGTTAGAAGTGGTTGAAGAGGCTGAGAAGCTTGCTGTCAGTAAAGAGATGAAGCGAGCCATTGCACGGATCAAAAATATATATGAAAACATGGAACGTCTTGGTTATGGTGGGTATATTTCGATTGATTTGGGGATGATTCAACATCTTCATTATTACACGGGTGTAATCTTTCGGGGATATATAAGTGATATTGGGAAAGAGATTGTTAGTGGCGGGAGATATGATGAACTTATTGGGAATTTTGGAGAGTCTTTATCTGCAGTAGGATTAGCGATACAAGTAAATCAAATTGTCCGAACTTTACAAGAACGGAAGGAAACACCATATCAAAAACAAATCGACGCTCTTCTATATTACTCATTAGATATGATTTCAGAAGCAGAGAAATTACGTACTTTATTTAGGAAAGATGGTGTAAAAGCAGAACTATCCATGTTAGACAATTTACAAGATACTTTTCAATTTGCAAGAACACTCGATGTAAAGACGGTAATTGATGTATCAGGAGATACGTTAGTCGAGTATATATGGAAAGGGAAATGGATTATGCGGAAAAAAGGAGAATCCTCATGCGTAACATTCAAATTGCGTTAACGAAAGGAAGACTAGAAAAACACGTAATTCCCCTATTTGAACGAATTGGTATTGATTGTTCGGAGCTAAAAGATAAAGGAAGGAAGCTCGTCTTTCAAAGTAGGAATTCAAACATTTCATTTATTCTTGTAAAGGCAGTTGATGTCGTAACATATGTCGAGCATGGTATAGCTGATATTGGTATTGTTGGGAAAGATATTTTACTTGAATATGAGAATGATATATATGAAATGATTGACTTGGGAGTAGGCTGTTGTAAAGTTTGTGTTGCTTCCACTTTGTCTTATAATCCAAACGGTTATAACAAAAAAAGGATTGCAACTAAATATCCGAATGTTACTTCTGCATATTTTCGTAAGAAGGGAGAAGATGTAGAGATTATTAAAATAGAAGGTTCTGTTGAGATTGCTCCTTTGTTAGGGTTAGCAGATGCAATCGTCGATATTGTAGAAACAGGACAAACGTTGAAAGAAAACGGCTTAGTCGTATTCGAAGAAATTTGCGATATTTCAGCACGTTTCATTGTAAATAAAGCATCTTTAAAAATGAAAAAAGACGAAATATTCAATATTGTAAATAAAGTGGAGAATGTTGTAGCAGAAAAGAAGTAAAGGGGGAAGGAAAGATGGACGTTATATATGAGGATTATTCTACTATTTTATGTAAGGTGAAACAACTTCGCGAACAAGCAAATACAGTAGAAGAAACGATTCAACAAGATGTGAAGAAAATTGTTACAAGTGTAAAGGAAAAGAAAGATGAAGCTCTTTTTTCGTATACAAAGGCTTTTGATGGAGTAGAGTCGGCTCAATTTCAAGTTTCGGAAGAAGAATTAGAATTCGCATATAGACGTGTCGACTCAGCATTTTTAGCAGCATTGCAAGAAGCAAAAAATAATATCATTTCATACCACGAAAAACAAAAAAGACAGGCGTTTATTGATACAGAGGAAGAAGGGGTTATTCGAGGCCAAGTTGTTAGGCCGCTGCAAACCGTTGGCGTCTATGTACCAGGGGGAACGGCAGCATATCCATCATCGGTTCTAATGAATGTTTTGCCAGCAAAAATTGCGGGCGTTAATAAAATTGTCATGGTAACACCGCCAAACCGTGAAGGAGTAGACCCTCATATTTTAGCAGCCGCAAAAGTTGCTGGGGTTGATGAGGTGTATACAGTGGGAGGAGCGCAAGCAATTGCTGCGTTAGCATACGGAACGGAATCGATTCCGCGTGTTGATAAGATTGTAGGACCAGGAAATATATATGTTGCATTAGCGAAGCGCGAAGTATTTGGATCCGTTCATATCGATATGATTGCTGGTCCTTCTGAAATTGTTGTTATTGCTGATGAAACGGGAAATGCGGCATATATTGCGGCTGATTTATTATCACAAGCAGAGCATGACAGACGAGCAACTGCTATTTGCATCACAACTTGTTTGGAATTAGCAAAGGAAGTGAATAGGGAAATAGAAAAACAATTGATGAACCTACCGAGAAGTGAAATAGCTCGTGAATCCATTAACAGAAACGGAGCAATTCTTGTTGTAGAGTCGTTGGAACAAGCGTTTCAGCTTTCAAATGAAATTGCGCCGGAACATTTAGAACTGCACATAACAGAACCGATGACAGCTCTTTCGTCTATTCAACATGCAGGCTCTATATTTTTAGGTCCATATGCGCCGGAGCCGTTAGGTGACTATATGGCAGGTCCGAATCACGTGTTACCAACAAGTGGAACAGCAAGATTCTTTTCACCATTATCTGTTGATGATTTTATTAAAAAATCGAGCTTTTTATTTTATACAAAAGAGGCTCTTGGAAAGGTGCAACATCATATTGTCAATTTAGCGGAAAAAGAAGGGTTACAAGCTCATGCGAGAGCAATTGAGATTCGTTTTAAGGGAGGAGAAAAGTGATGCGCGCTGCAAAACAAACGAGAAATACAACAGAAACAAAAATTTCTGTAGCACTGCAATTAGATGGGAATCAAGAAATTTCAATTCAAACAGGAGTTGGTTTTTTTGATCATATGTTGACTTTATTTGCAAAGCATGGTCGTTTTGGATTGCAAATTGAAGCTGATGGTGATGTGCATATTGATGCCCATCATACAGTAGAAGATGTTGGGATTGTTCTGGGAAGTTGTTTGAAAGAAGCACTTGGTGATAAAGCGGGAATTAACCGTTACGGTACAGCTTATGTACCAATGGATGAAGCATTAGGGTTTGTTACGGTTGATATAAGCGGAAGGTCGTATCTCGTATTTGATGGTGAATTTACAAATCCCAAACTTGGTGACTTTGATACAGAGCTAGCAGAAGAATTTTTTCGTGCAGTTGCTCATACAGCGAACATAACATTACATGTACGTGCTTTATATGGAAGCAACACGCATCACAAAATTGAAGCGCTCTTTAAAGCATTTGGACGTGCACTCTGTGAGGCTACCGAGAAAAATGAAAAAATTGTCGGGGTAAATTCTACGAAAGGACTGTTGTAATTTGATTGCAATTGTAGATTATGGAATGGGCAATATTCGAAGTGTCGAGCAAGCATTAAAGCATATTGGTGCAACGTATGTTGTAACAGATGAAGCAAAAAGAATTGTAAATAGCAATGGTGTTATTTTGCCAGGAGTTGGTGCATTTCCAAGAGCGATGCGCTGTTTACAAGAAAAAGGACTTATTTCTGTTATACAAAAGGTTGCTCATACAGGAAAACCGCTTTTGGGAATTTGTTTAGGCATGCAGCTTTTATTTGAAGAAAGTGAAGAGATTGAGAGAACGAAAGGGTTAGGTTTGCTGCCAGGAAGAGTAAGGAAATTAAATGTGCCGTATAAAATTCCCCATATGGGATGGAATCAGCTGCAAAAGAAAAAGGACCATTCTTTATGGAATGAAATAGAGGAAGAGCCCTTTGTTTATTATGTTCATTCTTATTATGTAGAATGTCCAATTGAAGTTGTAGTTGGTGGGAGTGAGTACGGTGTTTTCGTGCCAGGGCTTGTTGCAAAAGAAAATGTATTCGGAGCTCAGTTTCACCCTGAAAAAAGTGGAGAAATAGGAATTCAAATATTACGAAATTTTAAGGAGGTTATCAAGGCATGAAGGTCTTCCCAGCTATTGATTTGAAAAATGGTCGTTGCGTTCGGTTATATCAAGGGAAATTTCAACAAGAAACAGTAATGAATGAAAACCCTGTTGATCAGGCGTTATTATTTGAACAACAAGGTGCACGTGCATTGCACCTTGTCGATTTAGACGGTGCAGTTGCCGGTCGTTCAGAGAATTTTTCTGTTATTGAAGACATTTGCAAAGCAGTACGCATTCCAGTGCAAGTTGGAGGAGGGATTCGTTCGATTGCTGGGATCGAAACACTTTTATCAGTTGGAGTGATGAAAGTAATTCTTGGAACGGTGGCATTGTATGATCGTACATTTTTAGAAGAGGCAGTTCGTTTATACGGCGACAAAATTATCGTTGGAATTGATGCGAAAAATGGATATGTAGCAACGCGAGGATGGCTAGATATATCTGAAACGCCTTATGTACAATTAGCAAAGGAAATGGAGGAAGTAGGTGTACAGACACTTGTTTTTACTGACATTTCTAAAGATGGAACTCTTGCTGGTCCAAATTTCGAACAATTACAAAAATTGAAAGATGAGGTTTCGCTTCAAATTGTTGCTTCTGGTGGTGTGAGTTCTCTTGCTGATGTTGAGAAGTTACAGAATATGAACTTGTACGGCGTGATTATAGGGAAAGCACTATATGATAAAAAAGTTATGTTAGAAGAAGCATTGCAGGTGACAGGGGCATGTTAACGAAGCGAATTATTCCTTGTTTAGATGTGAAAAATGGTCGTGTTGTAAAAGGAGTAAATTTTGTAGGAATACAAGATGTTGGGGATCCTGTTGCAATCGCTGCTGCATACAACGAAGCAGGTGCGGATGAGCTTGTATTTTTAGATATTACGGCAACGTACGAAGATAGGAAAACGATGATTGATGTCGTAGAACGCACAGCATCTCAAGTATTTATTCCTCTTACAGTTGGCGGCGGGATCACCACTGTTCAAGATATGTATGGATTACTTCGGGCAGGCGCAGATAAAGTTTCATTAAACTCAGCGGCAGTGAAAAGGCTGGCATTAATTGAAGAAGGAGCAGAGCAATTTGGCTCTCAATGTATAGTTGTTGCAATTGATGCTAAGAAGAGTGGAGAAAACAAATGGAATGTGTATGTAAATGGCGGCCGCATTGATACAGGAATGGATGTAGTTGAATGGGCAAAGCGCGTGGAACGCCTAGGGGCTGGTGAATTACTGTTAACGAGCATGGATGCTGATGGAACAAAAGATGGCTATGATTTATTGTTAACAGAAACAGTTTCAAAAGCGGTTGGTATTCCGGTGATTGCTTCGGGGGGATGTGGATCCATTGAACATATTGCAGAGGTTTTTCAGCGAACATCGGCAAATGCCGCATTAGCAGCTTCCATTTTTCATTACGGCGAGGCAACGATTCAAGAAACGAAACAAAAGTTGCAAAAAGCGAAAATTGAGGTGAGATTTTGAAACCAGATTTTTCAAAAGGGTTATTACCAGCTGTTGTGATTGAAGAGGGGACAAAAGACATATTGATGTTAGCTTACATGAATGAAGAAGCGTATGAGAAAACAGTAGATACAAAAACGACGTGGTTTTATTCGCGCTCACGAAGAGGTTTGTGGAATAAGGGGGAAACATCAGGACATATTCAGCACGTCAAATCACTATATTTAGATTGCGATCAAGATGCGATTATGGTAGTTGTCCAGCAGATAGGTGTAGCTTGTCATACAGGAGAAAAATCATGTTTTCATAATAAGGTGCTATAAGGGGGACAAGAACATGAACGATGTGTTGCAACAGTTGTATGAAACGATTGAGCGGCGAAAAGATAATCCTGTTTCTGAGTCGTATACAAATTACTTATTTACAAAAGGAGAAGATAAAATATTAAAGAAGTTAGGAGAAGAATGTACGGAAGTTATCATTGCAGCGAAAAATAATACAAAAGACGAGCTGATAAAAGAAGTTACAGATCTTACGTATCATTGCTTAGTATTACTCGTAGAAAAAAATGTCTCAATACAAGAGATAACTGAAGAATTACAAAAACGGCAAGGTCAATTATCAAAAGTGGGCGAACGAAAAGACATTGATGCCTTATAGGAGGGGAGAAAAATGAGAGTAGATTATCACCTTCATTTAGAAGAAGGACCGTATTCAATGCGGTGGTTATCTCGCACAAATGAAGCGCTCGAGTATTTTACACCGATTGAAGAAGAGAAACATTCAATGGAATGGATCTTAAAAGCTGGGGAACGTTTGCAAAAGCGTGTAAAGGAAGGCGCATTTTCACAGGAGTGGATTGATTTATATTTAGAGGAAGCAGTGCGCAAAGGAATACGGGAAGTTGGAATAGTTGACCACTTATATCGTTTTTACGAAGCTAAGGAATACTATGAGCGCTATGTCGATATTAGTGATACAGAACTTGGACATTTGCAAAAAGAATGGCTCAATCAGGTGAGAGTAGAATCAATTGCAAATTTCACAAGAGCAATTGAAGATGCGAAAGAAAGATGGAGAAAACGAGGCGTGACATTACGACTTGGGATAGAAGCAGATTATTTCATAGGCGGAGAAGAAGAACTGAAAAAGTTATTAGCATTAGGAAATTGGGATTATGTGATTGGTTCTGTTCATTTTATAAATGGATGGGGATTTGATAACCCGGATACAGACAATTATTTTAGACAGCATGATTTACATGCGTTATATCATGCATTTTTTCAAACGTTAGAAAAAGCAATACGTTCTGGCTTATTTGATATTGTTGCACATTTAGATAATATAAAAGTGTTTAATTATCGCATAGATGAAAATGAGCAATTACCATATTACGAAACAGTTGCGAAAGCTTTGATTGAAACGAATACAGCTACGGAAGTAAATGCTGGATTATATTATCGATATCCTGTAAGAGAAATGTGTCCGAGTCCTTTGTTTTTACAGCGTTTAGTACATTATGGTGTTCCGATTACTATCTCGTCTGATGCACATTTTCCGAATGATTTAGGAAGTTACGTACAAGAAAATATAGAATCGCTTCGTAATCACGGTGTTACGCATATAGCAACATTTGAAAAAAGAATTCGAAGCATGAAACCGCTTGAATATGTAAAAGAGAATGTTTTGTGATAAAGTGAAACTTCCATCTTGAATTGGTGGGGACTTACTGCCCGTGAATAGCGGGATGAAAACCCCCTTCTTTGTTTACACTAACGTTGAATAAAAAAGGAGGTTTGTCTTATGGCGAAACAACAATATAAAGATACTGGGAAGTTAACAAATGAGAGTAATGCTCAACAAAAAGATCAATCAGAGCAATCGGTTATACAAGAACAAATAAGTGATACAGTAGCAGAAGGAACAATTGATGTGAAGCTAGAACAAGGAAGAGATAAATAAAGTGAAACAAACTTCTATATAAATACAAATTAGACCTGAAAACCCTCTTTCTTTTTAGGTGGGCGAGAGCATCTGGCCATGCATAGAAGCGGTCAGGGCCTTTTTCTGTCACATGCAAGGTTTATAACAAAAGAAGGAAGCAAGTCGCGGCCATGTTAACTTCTGCATAGCAGCGACTTAAATGTCGAAAATTAAAATGGATATATAGTAGTGAGAGGCTGAATGTATTCAGCCTCTTTTTCACGATTTTGTAAAGAAGAGTGATAATGTAATCAAATTCCTTGTCTTTTTTCGGCGGAATTTTTTACAATAATATTGAATGAGCATATTTTTATGTAAAAAAGAAAGGATGCTTAAACATGGCGAAAATTTTAATAGCAGGAAAAATTCCAGAAATCGGACTACAATTGTTACGAGATCATGAAGTGGAAATGTATGATAAAGAAGAATTGATTGGCACAGAAGAGCTAGTAGCAAGGGTAACAGATAAGGATGCATTATTAAGCTTACTTTCAACAAAAGTTCCGAAAGAAGTTATCGATGCAGCACCGCATTTAAAAATTATTGCAAACTACGGAGCTGGATATGAGAATATTGATTATAAATATGCAGTGGAAAAGGATATAGCGGTTACGAATACACCGAAAGTTTCCACAGAGGCAACAGCAGAGCTAACCTTTGCAATTCTGTTAGCGGCAGCGCGCCGTATTCCAGAAGGAGATACACTATGTCGTACAGTCGGTTTTAATGGCTGGGCGCCGCTCTTTTTCTTAGGACGTGAAGTATACGGGAAAACGATTGGCATTATTGGTCTAGGAGAAATCGGAAAGGCGGTAGCTAGGCGAGCGAAAGCCTTTGGGATGAACATTGTGTATACAGGACCAAGTCGTAAATATGAGGCGGAGCAAGAATTAGGGGCAACATATGTAACGCTAGAAGAACTATTACAAACAGCGGATTTTGTTACGATTAACTGTGCATATAATCCGAAGTTACATCACATGATTGCTGAAGAACAGTTTAGACTAATGAAAAAAACGGCTTACATTATTAATGCGGCACGTGGTCCCATTATGAATGAAGAAGCGCTTGCAATTGCATTAGAAAGAAAGGAAATTGAAGGAGCGGCGCTTGATGTCTTTGAATTTGAACCGAAAATTACAGAGAGATTAAAAGAATTAACAAATGTTGTGTTAACACCGCATATTGGAAACGCAACGATTGAGACGCGCGATGCAATGGCAGAAATGGCAGTGCGCAATATTTTAGCAGTGTTAGAAGGAAATGAACCATTAACACCAGTATATAAAAAAGAACTTGTGACGAAATAAAACAGAAACCTTCCTTATAATTAGGAAGGTTTCTGTTTTATTCTTTGTTTGCTCGCTTTTTTTGTGACGGGCGTTGTCTAAGAAATTGAGATAGCATATACAAAATATAGAGCGGAATAGCAATAAATAAAAACACTGAAATATTACCGAAGCTCGTTTTGTACATCGTATAAATGATTCCGACTAAAAAGAGTGTCACGATAATACTATATTTTGGAATCGGTACATCTTTCATGCTTGGAATACGAATACGACTAACCATAAGAAAAGCGAATGTCACGAATACTGTAATGAGTACAATTTTTGGAATCACATGTGAAAATAAAGTAAGGAAAGCAACAAGGCCACCTGCAGCTGTAATTGGTACACCAGTAAAGTATTTCATAGATGTTGATGATGGTGTTACATTGAAGCGAGCTAATCTGTATGCTCCAAATAGAGGGAAAAGTCCTGCTATGTATAATCCGATAATACCGTAATTAGAGAAGGATGTGTAATACATCAATACTGCGGGTGCAGCACCAAATGTAACTACGTCTGCTAATGAATCAAGTTCTTTTCCGAGCTGTGAATCGACGCGAAGTAGGCGTGCAATCCTTCCATCGAGGCTATCTAGCATCATTCCGATTAAAACTAAAATTGCCGCTGATTTGTAGTATCCTAATGAAGCGTAGCCGATGGATAGAAATCCACTATATAAATTTCCGAGCGTAAATAAGTTTGGAATGGCTGCTCTGTACAAAATCTGATCCCTTGCTTTCTATTATAGATTCTTGATTAGTTTATGAAAGTTTATCTTTTTTATCATAACATAAATTTCCTATGCTCGTCGAAAAAAATCTTCATTTTGAGAAAGATTTTAGCGTATTTTTTATTTGTTGTAAGCCCAAAAGAAATAACTGTAATTGCTGCTTCATTTGTTTCATTCAAAGCTATCATATTATATATTATTTTTTCGGTGTATAAGTGGCTACTATGTGTAATACGACATGGCTTCTCCTTTTGTTTTAAATTTTGCATGTGGCAGGACAAGGTTCTGACCGTTTCTATACGTGGCCAGATGCTCTCGTCCCCCCGAAACAGAAAGGGTGGGTGTCTTTTTACTTGTATATATATAATGAACCTCGAATCGTCATTGTTCGAGGTTCATTTTCTTATTCAAATTTGGTTGTCATCGTACCAGTCTTATATTGATTATGCGAATCAAATCGTAATAAATCGCCGTAAATGAGTTTATCAGAGTAACTTAGTTCTGTTTTTACTTTTTCAATATACGGTTGACAAATAGAAATATCAGTCGGCTCACCAGTTTTTTTGTTGTAGCATACATTTTTTGTATATAGATAATCATTTGTTACGAAGCTTCCGTCACGCATAACTATAAGTGGCTGATCATTTGTTTCAAATAAATCTGTGCCAAATTCAATAGAATTGTTTGTTTTTATACCGAGTAAATGTAGAAGTGTTGGCTTCACATCAATTTGCCCAGAAACTTTTGAAATGACTTGTCCTTTTTGACCGGGAATGTGAATGATGAGCGGCACTCTTTGGAGCTGCATCGTATCAAAAGGAGTGAGTGTTTCCTTTCCTAAAAATTGGGCCATAGCTGCATTATGGTTTTCAGAAATACCATAATGATCTCCGTAAATAATGATAATAGAATTATCATATAATCCTTCTTTTTTTAATTGTTCAACAAAATGTTTTAATGCTTCATCTGTATAACGTACAGTTGGAAAATACCGATTTACAACGCCGCTTTCTGAAGTGTATTCATTAATGAATTGATCTTCCGGTTGCAGCAAAAATGGAAAATGATTTGTTAATGTAATGAATTTCGTATAGAACGGCTGTGGTAAAGATTTTAATTTTGGGATAGATTGTTCGAAAAATTCTTTATCCTTTAATCCCCAACCAACAGACATTTGTTCCGCATTTGCATAGTCTTGCAAATTAAAATAACGGTCATATCCGAGTGCAGGATACATCAAATCACGGTTCCAAAATGTTTTATCATTTGAATGAAATACAGCAGAGTAATATCCATGTTTTTTTAATTGTTCTGGTGTGGCTGTATATTCATTATTAGCATGTGTAAAGAACACAGAGCCGCGATCAAGCGGATATAAAGAGTTTTCAATAATAAATTCGGCGTCTGATGTTTTTCCTTGTCCAGTTTGATGATAAAAGTTATTGAAATAATAGCTTTCTTTAATGAAGTCATTTAAAAATGGTGTAATTTCTTTTCCATTTATTTTTTGATTGATGACAAAACTTTGCGTAGATTCCATGGAGATTAAAATAACATTTTTTCCTTTTGCCACGCCGAACAAATCTTTATTTGCTTGTCTATCTTTTGTTTTCACATAGTTATCAATTTCAGAAAAGCTATCACCACTTGCGAAGGCACGCTGAGCGGACGATTTCGATTGCAGCGCAATATCATAAATATGATATGTATATAAGCCAAGATTTTTCACAACTGTTTGGCGATCAAATGAATGTGAAAAGAGTTGTGGTTTATAAATAACTGAAATAACCATTTGCAAGGCTAATGCTGCTGTTACACCACTAAAAAATGTTTGTTTTTCTTTTCTCGATAGAGGAGTTGTGTCACAAAAACTAGGGAATTTCCGAGATAATATGGCTAAAATAATGGTATCTGCAAATAAAAGAAGTGTTTTATATGTAAATAATTCTTTTATACTCGTTCCTAAATCAGCCATGTTATTTGTTTGAAATAATACTGGGAATGTTACAAAGTCATTGTAAAATCCATAAAACATGGCGTTGCCAAATAAAATAAATGATAACACCATACTAATACTAATAATGATACGATTTCGATGTTTTATTGCTAATAAAGCGAAACCGAAAAATAACAATAATGAAGCTAACGGATTAAAGAATAACATAATTTGTTCGAAAGCGTTATTGATCTTCATATCAAAAGCTAATTTGTATACAATATATGTTTTGATCCATAATAGGACGACTGCTATGAGAGCGAATCGTATTTTTGGAAACAAGCGTTGCATCATATGGGCTCCTCCTACTACCTGCAAGTAACCGTTCGTTTCTGTATATAACCGGTTACATATTTCGATGTTTTTTTGCTATGTGTACTATTATATAAAAACATAGTGAATTTGTGGATGCTTTTCTCATAATTGGGTAGAAAAAGGGAAGCTGGATAAAATAATGTCATCGATAGAAAAGTGGAGGAGTACTATGAAGAAAATATGTTGTTTTATAGTAAGCTGCTTCATTTTACTTGGAAATCCAGCTCCTTTTTTGGCTGAACATGAACCGTTATTATTAGAAGATGCACTTTATTCAGTGCTGTTTCCGAGAATAAATGAAGCGATTCAAAAGTATTATGGAAAACAAAAGCCATATGAATGTCCGAAAATCGTTAGCATAAAAAAAATGTACAGCGGTACATATTTGTTCCGTGCTTCTATTGAAATAATTAAATATGAACCAGGGGTTGGAGGGGAAAAACTCCCGCCGTTTGAAAAAGTAATAATTACCTTTGAAAATGATGATGGTGAATGGACTGTGAAGAATATAGCTGTAAAGCGCTTACCAGATAATACGAAAATAAATTGTCGTAAACCAATTTAAAAAAGTATTTGACAAATAAATTACTCATTTGCTATTGTTAATAGCAATAAAAAGGTGCTTGAAAATTAAATAGACTTACCTCATCTACACTCAAGGGTAGAGGCCGCGATAATCAAAAGTAAGCTATAGGAAATAAAGTGGTATTCATGATTATAGTCTGAAAGGGATTTTCGCCGAAATATATGAATAACCACTTTATTCATATATTGGGACTGCATTAAATAAATGTAGTACTGTCATAAGTTTTTGACTTATGGAGAGCTATTAGGAGATGTTTGATGCGGTTTCTTATTTGAGAAAATAACACAAGTTTATTTTTTCATCCTATATTTTTCTAATAAGAAACGCGTGTGAACATTGTTCCGCGCGTTTTTTGTTTACCTAATTAGGGATAATATGAACAACTAAGAGATGTAATAGATGGTTTTGAGAAAAAAGGGAGGAATTCACATGTATTTACACGGCACAAGCCGCATTAACGAGCAAGGACATTTAGAAATTGGGGGATGCGATGCTACTGAACTTGCAGCGACATATGGTACACCTCTTTATGTATATGATGAAGCAGCAATTCGTGAGAAATGTCGTGCATTTCATCGTGCTTTTAGAGAGAGTGGGTTCTCTTATCAAGTAGCATATGCAAGCAAAGCGTTCTTGTGCATGGAGATGTGCCGATTAGCTGCGGAAGAAAATATGTCGCTGGATGTTGTGTCTAGCGGAGAGTTATATACGGCATTGCAAGCAGGATTTCCAGCTGAACGTATCCATTTTCATGGCAATAATAAAACAGAAGAAGAGATGAGAATGGCGCTAGAAGCTAATATTGGGTGTTTCGTTGTAGATAATTTTTTAGAACTAGAAATATTACATGATTTGGCGAAAGAATATGGAAAAGTTGCCAGTGTTCTGCTTCGTGTAACTCCAGGAGTAGAAGCGCATACGCATGAATATATTACAACGGGTCAAGATGATTCCAAGTTTGGTTTTGGTATTTCAGCGGGGCATGCATTACAAGCAATGAAAAGTGCGTTAGAAAAATCAAATTACAATGTGCTAGGAATTCATTCTCATATTGGATCACAAATTTTTGAAACTGCAGGATTTGTTCGTGCAATTGAAGTGCTTCACAAATTTCTAGAATTAGTGAGAAAAGAAATGGATTATGTAGCTCCCGTATTAAATGTCGGCGGTGGTTTTGGAATTCGTTATACGGAAGGAGATACACCGCTTGCCCTTGGTGAATATGTGCAAGCTGTGACAGATGCGGTACGCGAGCAATTTACAGTATGTGAATATCCACTTCCAGAAATGTGGATAGAGCCAGGTCGTAGTATTGTTGGTGATGCAGGAACAACTTTATATACAGTGGGAGCGATTAAAGATATTCCAGGCATTCGCAAATATGTATCAGTTGATGGTGGCATGACAGATAACCTTCGACCAGCACTGTACGGAGCTCGTTACGAAGCATTACTAGCAAACCGAGCAAATGAATCTGCTGATGAGGTTGTTTCCATTGCAGGGAAGTGTTGCGAAAGCGGGGATATGCTCATTTGGGATATAGCGCTCCCGAAAGTTGTTTCGTGTGATCTCTTAGCTATCTCCTGTACAGGGGCATATGGCTATTCGATGGCAAACAATTATAATCGCATTCGTCGACCAGCAGTTGTGTTTGTGAAAAATGGAAAATCTCATGTTGTTGTTGAGAGGGAATCGTATGAAAATATTATCGGAAACGATCGCATACGTGTAAAGGAATTTGTATGAAGTGAAACTTCTATCAGTGGTGGCTTTCTTCATCCCCCGTTAATGCGGAATAAATACGTTCTCGTTTAGTTGAAGAAGGAGTCTTTTAGATGAACAACTCCTTCTTCTTTAAAAAAAAAAAATTTTATCGGAAAACTAGGATTGAAAAAATTCAGAATTGTGGTAAAATAAGGTTATAATTAAATTCTTATCAAGAGCGGCGGAGGGAACTGGCCCAAAGAAGCCCGGCAACCTACTTTATAAAAGTAAGGTGCTACTTCCAGCAAAATGGAATCCATTTTGGAAGATAAGGTAGATACGTTACCGGAACAGTCTTTTCGAAATGGGAAAGATTTTTTTTATGAAAAAAAGGGGGGCTGTTCGTGGGGGTACAAGGACAATTTGAAGAAGTAGCAAGTAAGATTCAAGCAATGCTTGCTGATATGAAGTATGGTTCAATTACAATTGTTGTGCAAGATGGGAAAGTGATTCAGCTTGAAAAAAGTGAAAAGGTGCGCTTGAAATAAGCATGCTGACTAGAAAAACTAGAGGCGGCTTTAATCTATTTTAATTAGATTAAAGCCGCCTTTTTGTATAGGTTTTATGAAGGGGGAGAACGATGTTAACGTATGAAACATGGAAAGATCATTTTGTATCATTTCCAGAGGATGATGAAACGAGAGGTGCTTTAACAGCAGTACGCTGGGCCTATGAACAATATGGGCAAGATATTGTGTATGCATGCAGCTTTGGGATAGAAGGAATGGTTTTATTGCACTTGATTAACCAAGTAAATCCATCTGCAAAGGTTGTGTTTTTAGATACAAATGTTCATTTTCAAGAAACGTATGACTTAATCGGAAAAGTACGAGGACGATACTCTAAGTTGCAGATTATTGAAAAGCAACCGGAGCTTACGTTTGAAAAGCAGGCAAAGGAGTATGGTGATAAATTGTGGGAACATAATCCAAACCTTTGTTGTCAATTAAGAAAAATTAAGCCGTTAGAAGAAGTATTAACAGGAAGGAAAGCATGGATATCTGGCTTGAGAAGAGAGCAGTCTGAAACGCGAAAAAATATGCAGTTTGTTAATCAAGATCATCGTTTTCAATCTGTAAAAATTTGTCCGCTTATTCATTGGACGTGGAAAGACGTATGGCGTTACGTATACAAGCATAGTTTGCCATACAATCCGCTTCATGATATTGGATATCCGAGTATCGGATGTAAAACATGCACTATGCAGGTGCAAGAAGGCGGCGATTTGCGAGATGGACGGTGGGCTGGAAAGACAAAAACGGAATGTGGTCTTCATTATCAATAAAAAAGGAGAAGAAGAGAATGAGTGATAGAAAAACATTAGTGAATCGAATTGATACAACATATGAAACAGCACATATTGTAAAGGAAATTGAGTTGGATGGAGTGGCATTAAGTGATTTAGAGTTTATTGCTATCGGTGGATATAGTCCGCTTACTGGTTTTTTAGGGGAAAGCGATTATACGTCCGTAGTCGAGGAAATGAGATTAACAAATGGAGAGATATGGAGCATTCCAATTACATTGTCTATAACAGAAGAAAAAGCGAAAGAATTGCAAGTAGGAGAAGAAGTTAGGCTCGTAAAAGAAGGGGTGACTTATGGTGTGATTCAAGTTGAAGAGATTTACACACCTAACAAAGAAAAAGAGGCATTCCTTGTTTATAAAACGGTAGAAGACATACATCCGGGTGTTAAGAAATTATACGATCGTCCTAATGTATATGTAGGAGGACCAATTACGCTTGTGAAACGAATGAAAAAAGAAAAATTTGCTGCTTATTATTTGGATCCAAGTGAAACGCGGGCAGAGTTTCTACGGCGTGGCTGGAAAACAATCGTCGGCTTTCAAACGAGAAATCCAGTTCATCGGGCGCATGAATATATTCAAAAAGCAGCTCTTGAAATAGTTGACGGCTTGTTTTTAAATCCGCTCGTTGGTGAAACGAAGTCAGATGATATTCCAGCTGATGTTCGAATGGAAAGTTACGAAGTACTTCTTAAAAACTACTATCCAAAAAATCGCGTCTTTTTAGCGGTATTTCCAGCAGCAATGCGATATGCGGGGCCTCGTGAGGCGATTTTCCATGCACTTGTAAGAAAAAACTTTGGATGTACACATTTTATTGTGGGTCGTGACCACGCTGGCGTTGGGAATTATTATGGCACGTATGAAGCACAGGAGATTTTTAACAAATTTACAGTAGAAGAGTTAGGGATTACACCTCTCTTTTTTGAACATAGTTTTTATTGTGCAAAATGCGAGGGAATGGCATCGACAAAAACATGTCCGCATGGAAAAGAAGAGCATGTCATTTTATCAGGTACAAAGGTAAGAGAGCTTTTACGAAATGGAGAACTACCACCAAGCACGTTTAGTCGTAAGGAAGTTGTAGAAGTCTTAATTCGCGGTTTGCAAAAAGAAGTTGTAACAAAGTAAGGGGAGAAAAAAATGGGAACAAATATTACTTGGCATGCAGCATCAGTTTCAAAAGAAGAACGCCGAAAACAAAACAAGAATCATAGTTTTGTTCTATGGTTTACAGGTTTATCAGCTTCTGGGAAGTCCACAGTAGCCAATGCGGTAGCTCGCAAATTATTTGAGAAGAATACCGGTAATTATGTATTAGACGGAGATAATATTCGTCACGGTTTAAATAAAGATCTAGGATTTTCCGAGCATGATCGTACAGAAAATATTCGGCGTATCGGTGAGGTGGCGAAACTATTTGTTGATAATGGAAGCATTGTACTAACAGCATTTATTTCACCATTTCGAGAAGATCGCAGGCAAGTGCGTGACATATTAGAACAAGATGAGTTTGTTGAAGTATTTGTAAAGTGTTCGATTGAAGAATGTGAAAAGCGTGATCCAAAAGGGTTGTATAAAAGGGCAAGAAGCGGAGAGATTAAGCAGTTTACGGGAATTGACTCTCCATATGAAGAGCCGATTCAAGCTGAGGTTATTGTGGAAACACATCGTTATTCTATTGAAGAATGTGCACAGCAAATTATTGCTTATTTGCAAAAACGAAGCTTTATCCCGCATTAACGGGCAGTAAGACCCCCACCTCAAGATTAATAGAAAATCGAAGAAGATAGGTGGGGGATGAAGCTCCCCGCCGATTAAAGTTTCACTTTATCTAAGGAGGATAAAAGATGAGTTCTGAAAAAGTGTGGGTAAACAATGGGAAATTAAATGCAACAGAGAAAAAGAAATTAGAAAAAGACGGTTTAGAAATTTTTAAAGCCATTCCGTATTATGCTGAACATGGATTTGCGTCTATTCCGAAAGAAGAATGGGATTCTTTTAAGTGGGCAGGTTTATATTTGCAGCGCCCAAAAGAGGCGGGATATTTTATGATGCGTGTGAATATCCCATCTGGAATTATTACAAATGAACAAGTTGAAGCTCTTGCTTCTATTGCAGAAGATTACGGTCGTGATGTGATCGATATTACAACGCGTCAAGCGATTCAGTTTCATTGGCTACAAATTGAGCAAATTCCAGACATTTTCGAGCGATTAGAAAAAGTAGGTTTATCGACAGCTGGTGCATGCGGTGATATTACACGTAATATTACAGGGAATCCACTCGCAGGAATTGATGAAAATGAATTGTTTGATACACAAGTAATTGTGCGGGAGGTATACGAACATTTTCAGCATAATGAAGAGTTTTCGAATCTACCTCGTAAATTTAAAATGTCCATTAGTTCAAATGTATATAATTCAGCAAATGCCGAGATTAACTGCGTAGCATTTACACCTGCAACGAAAGAAATAAACGGAGAGACAGTCATTGGTTTTCATGTAAAAGTAGGTGGCGGTTTATCAGCACGTCCATATTTGGCTGAAGAGTTAGATGTATTTCTTTTACCGGAGCAAGTAAAAGATGTAGCAATTGCGATTGCAACGATTTTCCGTGATTTTGGTTATCGTGAAAAGCGCCACTTTGCCCGCTTAAAATTTCTTGTTGCAGATTGGGGAGCAGAAAAATTTAAAGAACAGTTATTACAATATACTGGACCTTTATATGAGAGAGGAGAAAGTGCCTTAAAAGGTTGGAATGCTGGTTATTTTTACGGTGTTCATAAGCAAAAGCAAGATAATCGGTATTATATTGGTTTTAATGTACCAGTTGGTCGTCTGCATGCAGAAGAAATGTATGAGATTGCTAGAATTGCCAAGCAGTATGGGAATGGTGAAATTCGTACGTGTAATTCACAAAACTTTATTATTCCGAATGTGCTGCAAGAAAATATTGATGAACTATTGCAAGAACCATTATTTGAAGCAATTTCTGCTAAGCCAAAGTCATTTATCGGTTATGCAGTTTCTTGCACAGGGATTGAGTATTGCAATTTAGCGTTAGTGGAGACGAAAGAAAGATTACGTAATATTGCAGATTATTTAGATGCACAGCTTGTATTAGAGGTACCCGTACGTATTCATATGGTCGGGTGTCCAAACTCTTGCGGTCAAAGACAAATTGCTGATATTGGCTTGCAAGGTGTCAAAATGAAAACGAAAGAAAAAGGAATGGTTGAAGCGTTTGAAATTTATGTAGGCGGGACGCTACTTGACGGCGGTGCTTACAATGAAAAGCTAAAAGGGAAAATTGATGGTGAAGACTTGCCGCATGTTCTTACTGCATTTTTAACATATTTTAAGGAAAATAAGCTCCCTAGTGAAACGTTTTATGAATTTGTTAGTCGTGTTGGAATAACGAATCTACAAGTAGTATTAGATACGATTTTAGAAGAAGTGATTGCATCGTAGGGGGGACAATATGGATTTATATCGTTTTGAAGCGGTTTTAGCAACTGGTGTTGTTCCTGTGGTCGTCGTTGCGCAAAGTGAAGAGCAAGCATTTCGCCTCGTTGAAGTGGAACTTGAAAAATATTTTTTACCTTTGCCGGAAGTGAAAGAGATTTCTTTATACGAGAAAAAGAAAATTAGAAGGGGGGCAGCTTTTGTTTTATCCAGCATTAACGGGCAGTAAGACCTCATCTCAAGATTAAGAGAGAAGAATCGAAGAAGATTAGGTGGGGGATGAAGAAAACGCCCACTGATGGAAGTTTCACTTTATAGAAGAAATGAGGGGAAAGTATGGGGAAAGTGTACATTGTAGGTGCAGGGCCTGGTGATCCGGAGTTAATTTCTGTGAAAGGAGTAAAATGCATTCAACGAGCAGATGTCATTTTATATGATCGTCTTGTGAATAAAGAGCTGCTTTCTTACGCAAGGCCAGAAGCGGATTTAATTTACTGCGGGAAACTTCCGAACTACCATACGATGAAACAAGAAACGATTCATGCTTTTTTAGTGAAGTATGCAAAGAAAGGAAAGATCGTGACGCGTTTAAAAGGTGGAGATCCTTTCGTATTTGGAAGAGGCGGCGAAGAAGCGGAGGCGCTGGTGAAACATGGTATTCCATTTGAGGTTGTTCCAGGCATTACAGCAGGGATTGCAGCTTCTGCCTATGCAGGAATTCCCGTCACACACCGCGAAGCTAGCGCAAGTTTTGCAGTTGTAACAGGGCACCGGAAAGAAGGTGCGAAAGAGGAAGTGAAATGGGAGCACTTAGCGAAAGGCGTTGATACACTTGCTGTTTATATGGGGGTAAGTAATCTTCCTTATATATGTGAACAGCTTTTGAAATATGGGAAAGATGAAAATACACCAGTAGCGATGATTGAGTGGGGAACAACAGCATCTCAGCGTACAATTACAGGAACATTAGGAAGTATTGTATCGGTGGCAGAAAGAGAGCAAATTCAAAACCCGAGTATGATTGTAGTTGGTGAGGTTGTACGCTTTCGCGAGAAAATTCAATGGTTTGAACAAAAACTTGAACATTCATATCCGCTTAGCGGAGTACTTTAACATGAAAGCGGTACTTTATATTTGTCATGGCAGCCGTTTACAAGAAGCGTGTGAAGAAGCGGTAGCTTTTGTTACAACGTGTATGGAACGTATATCAGCTCCTATTCAGGAATTATGCTTTTTAGAATTAGCATCTCTTTCTATTGCCGAGGGGGTTACAGCTTGTGTACAAAGAGGAGCAACGCAAATCGTGATTGTTCCTGTCTTTTTATTAGCAGCAGTTCATGTGAAAAAAGATATTCCTGAGGAGCTAGAAAAGTTACAAACTCAATTTCCATATGTGTCTTTTTCATATGGAAATCCATTTGGTGTTTCTCATGAACTTGTTACTGCAGTTCTCGATGGAAGCGGCATAAAAGCGATTGAAAAACAAGTTACTCTTTTACTTGTAGCAAGAGGGAGTAGTGACGAGGAAACGTTAAGAGATGTTTGTAAGATTGCGTCATTGTTTGAAACGGCAGATGAAGTGTTGGAGGTCAAAGTATGTTATTTAGCAGCAGCTAAGCCGCAATTTGAAGAGAAGCTGTGTGAGCTTGTTCAAACAAGGAATGCTCCGATTGTTATCTTTCCATATCTTTTATTCACAGGGTTATTAATGAAGAGAATTGAAAAAATGGTTCGGAAATACAACCATTCTCATATTGTATTATGTCCGTATTTAAGCAAAAATCAGGCGTTTCAAGATATGCTCATTAAACGTACAGAAGAAATGATAAGGGAGAATGTATATGTATCCATTAACAGTGCGAATAAAGAATAAACGTGTTGTTTTCATTGGCGGCGGACGAGTTGCGGCATTTAAAGTTGCTCCTTTATTGCGAGAAGAAGCCAATATTATTGTTATAAGTAGAAATTTGGATAAAAGTTTAATCCAACTTGTGGAAGAACAAAAAATTCGGTGGTTTCAAAAAGAATATGAAACAAGTGATCTTATCGGGGCGTTTTTAGTTGTTGCGGCAACGGACGATCCGGTGTTAAATGTGAGAATTGCAGAAGATGCATCGCCAAATCAATTAGTAAATGTAATTACCGATCCAGAAAATGGTAATATTCATTTTCCAGCATCTATTCATCGGGGCAAATTGAACATTGCTGTATCTACTGGAGGAGCAAGTCCAAAACTTGCGAAAAAAATTCGTGATAAAATTGCCGGGAAATATGATGATCGTTATAAGGAATACTTAGATTTTTTATATGAAGTACGTATGAAAGTGAAGCAGTTACAACTAGATAAGAAAGAACAAAATGCTGTATTACAAGAAGTGCTTAAGTCTACCTATGTACACAATGTAGAAGAGCGAGAAGTATTTTTGTATTCTTTAGATAAATAAAAATTAAAAGATCGACATAAAAACCTTCTTTCTTTTTAGGCTGTCGAGAGCATCTGGCCATGCATAGAAGCGGTCAGGGCTTTTTTCTGCCACGTGCAAGGTTAAAACAAAATTATATGTCAAAAAATTAAAATGTATATAATAGATAAAAAATTAGTATTTTGATAGTTTGTAATATTTTCCTCTTTTTAATAAAATAAAAAATACGTTGCTAAAAAGGGGGAAGAGCTGTGAAAATTAGAAATTCAGTAAAAGCATTAATTGTACGAGATGATCATTTTTTAGTAATTAAAAAGCACGATCATGATGGGGAATATTATCTATTAGTTGGCGGAGGTCAAGAGCCGGGTGAAACATTTACAGAGACGGTAAAACGTGAGTGTTTGGAAGAAATCGGTGCGGAAGTTCAGCCAAATGAGTTACTGTTTATTAGAGAATATATTGGTAAAAATCATGAACATGCGGAGTCTGATTTTGATGTTCACCAAATTGAATATATGTTCTCATGTACACTTCTAAGTGAACCGGATATGAAGCGAGCAACGCAGTTAGATACGGATCAAGTTGGGATAGAGTGGCTGTCTTTACATAACATTACACAGTATCGCTTATACCCGCAAACATTACGTGCACAATTGCAAAAACATTTTATTTATCATGAAAAAACGGAAGTATACTTAGGAGATGTCAATTAATTTATTCTTTACAAATGAAATCATCTCCTCTATAATCACAAGTAACTTCAATACATGAAATCGATGAGCAAGAAAAGTACGTATATTTGAGACGTTCAGAGAGCTGGGGAAAGGTGTGAGCCCGGTACGATAAAATATACAGAATGGGCTTGCGAGAGGTATGTTGAATTAATAGTAGGCAACCCGGGTTCCGCCGTTACAAGGATAAGGTATCGGAAGCATTCCTGTACCTGAAAAGTGGGATAACTTATCCAATTGAGGTGGTACCACGGTATTATATTATATATATCGTCCTCTACATGCATAATAGCGTGTAGAGGACTTTTTTTATTTTCTAAAGGAGGTGGCGAGTATGAACTGAAAGTGTATGGTTAGTAAAAGTAGGAAAAAGCAAATAAGGAGAAGTGAACATGAAAGAAACACAGCAATGGACGTCGAAAATTGGTTTTGTACTCGCAGCAGCCGGGGCAGCAGTGGGACTTGGGGCGATTTGGAAATTCCCGTATGTTGCCGGAAATAGTGGAGGAGGAGCCTTTTTCCTTGTTTTTTTATTAATGACAATATTTATCGGTATGCCGCTTTTAGTGGCGGAATTTGTGATCGGTCGAAGTACGCAAAAAGAAGCGGTGACAGCTTATCAAGTATTAGTACCGAATAATAAACTATATCCATGGATTGGCCGCATGGGAGTAGTAACATGTTTTAGCGTTTTATCATTTTATAGTGTTGTTGGAGGTTGGATTTTACTTTATTTATTTTATAGTGTAACAGGTGGATTATGGGGGAATGGTGCTGATTACGCAAAGTTATTTGGAGAAACAATCTCAAATCCAATAAGTGCCATTGGAGCACAATTTATTTTTATGCTTTGTACAATTTTTATCGTAAGTAAAGGTGTAGAAAAAGGAATTGAAAAAGCAAGTAAGTATATGATGCCGCTTTTATTTGTTCTGTTTCTTGCAATCATTGTTCGTTCTCTTACACTGGACGGGGCGTGGAAAGGTGTCGAGTTTTTCTTAAAACCAGATTTCTCAAAGTTAACAGCAAAAACAATTTTATACGCGATGGGACAATCGTTCTTTTCACTTACGGTTGGAGCTTCGGTTATGGTCACATATAGCTCTTATTTGAAAAAAGAAGAACATTTAGCAAAATCAGCAACGTCAATTACAAGCCTAACAGTCTTTGTTACTGTACTTGCAGGACTAGCAATTTTTCCGGCAATTTTTGCGTTAGGTGTTAGTCCGACAGAAGGACCTGGATTATTATTTATCGTTCTTCCGGCTGTATTTGGAGAAATTCCTTTCGGGCATTTTTTCTTTATTTTATTCTTAATTCTGTTTTTCTTTGCAACGATTACGTCGGCAATTTCTATGTTGGAAATTGTTGTTGCTTCTGTAGCGAAAGAGGATGAGAAGAAGCGTCCATCAGCATCACTTATCATTGGACTACTCATTTTCGTAGTTGGAATTCCAGCGGCTTTATCATTTGGAGTTTTGAGTGATGTGAAATTTTTCGGAAAGACATTTTTTGATTTAGTGGACTTTATGGTGAGTAACATATTACTTCCGTTTGGCGTGTTAGCTATTTCGCTCTTTGTACCAAATAAAATGAAGAAAGAGTTGTTAATGCAAGAATTAGAAGTCAAAGAAACAAGTGGGAAAATATTATTTTATGTATGGTTCTTCTTGCTTCGTTACGTTATTCCAATTACGGTTCTTCTTGTTTTTTTAAACGTTATTGGTGTACTTTAGTTGATAAAAAACGGAGAATATTCTCCGTTTTTAATTATGATGTAGAAGTTTGTAATAGACGAGTATATGTTTTAAAAGCTACAACGACTGCGATGAAGGAACCAATAAAAAAGATACCGGATCCAACTACTGAAAATAATCGGCCTATTAATGTCTCTTTGGCTTCTTGTAATACTGCAACTGCCTGTGATTCTTGAACCATGTGTGGACCTCCTCAAAAAAGCTTTTATGTTATTGTATGTGTAATGCCTAGAAGATGTTAAAAATTATAAAATATAATAAGAAGTACATTATGAAAGATGAGATTCATTTGTTTTCCATAAATAAAAAAACTCGGCAATTGCCGAGTTTTTTTATTTAATATAAGGAGCTGGATCTACAGCATTTGATTTACTTTGATTCCATTCGCCGATGTGCAGTTCGAAGTGCAAGTGTTGTCCTTGTGAATCCCCTGTATTTCCCATGATTCCGAGTTGTTGCCCTTGTTTTACAGTTTGTCCAACCGAAACAGAACGGCTATTCATATGAGCATAAACAGTTGTATATGTTTGGCCGTTTATACGGTGCGATAAGTATACAACATTCCCGTAACTAGTAGAGAAATCAGAGCGAATAACAACGCCGTCAGCTGCAGCAAAAATTGGTACGGTTCCAGGTGCTGCAATATCAAGGCCTTTATGACGATCACGTGTTGGATCATTAAAACCAGAAGAAAACCTACCAGCTGCTGGTTTAATGAAACCGCCAGTACTTTCTCCTTGAGGTGCAGGGGCAGTTGGAGATGAAGGAGCAGTTTGCTGTTGCCCTTCAGCCTTTTTCGCATCAGCAGCTTTTTTAGCGTCTTCAGCTCGCTTGTCCTCTTCAATTGCATTTTGGACAGCTTTTCGCTGATTTTCTAAAATACCTTTTGATTCTTCTAAGCTTTCCATCTCAGAATCTATTTTTGAAACTTTTGCGTGCAAGTCAGCAATTAAAGTTTGTTGCTGTTGTTGATTTGCTTGAAGTTCTTGCTGTTGTTTCTGTAATGTTTGCTCCGCTTCTTTTAGTTGCTGCTCTTTTTTCTCAACCGCTTCTTTTTCTTTTTTAACGGTATCTTGGTCGTTTGTTTGTTGTTTTACGATATCTGTATCACTATTTAAAATTAAACTAACAGAATACACATTTTCTAATAGTTCGGCGATATTGTTCGTATTAATTAATACTTCAGTAATTAAATTTGTACGTGGTTTTTCTTGCATAGATTGTAATCTTTGCTTAATTAATTCTTGGCGCGTATTGATTTGATTTTGTAATTGTTCAATGTGCTTTTTCTTCTCTGTGATACTTGCTTGTGTTTTTTCAATTTCCGTTTTTGTTGCTTTTAAATCTGCCTCATTTTTATTAATAGAAGCAGTTAATTCATCAATTTTTTTCTGTAAGTCTTGAATTTCTTTTTCTATTTTTTGTTTTTCTTCTGTTTTTATATGTAATTCTTGTTGCTTACCGTCTAGTTGTGATTGAATATTAGATAATTTATCTTGACTCGTCTCCGCATACACTGGTGAAAGCACGGGAGAAACGAGAATAGTACCGGCTGTCAATAAACTAAACGCTGTTATTTTTTTGTTCATCTGTCTA
Source organism: Bacillus pseudomycoides (assembly GCF_002551005.1). GTDB lineage: Bacteria > Bacillota > Bacilli > Bacillales > Bacillaceae_G > Bacillus_A > Bacillus_A pseudomycoides_C. The sequence goes on along the minus strand of NZ_NVOY01000004.1, from coordinate 155,995 downwards.
TCTCCTTTCCCTATGTTCTATATAATCATAAAAAAGAGAAAAATGTCTATTGTTGTAATGATAATGTAAAAAAATATTTAAGAAATTGTTATTAAATGGCGAAAATTAGAAGAATTTTACGTCTTGATTGTTCGTTTTCACGACATGAATTAATTTATCACATTAAATAGATTTAGTGCAAGGAATATAAATAAGGAATCGTTCTCATGTGAGTTTTCCTAACATGGTATTATTCTTGTCAACAAAAAAATTTGCATATAGGAAAACTTATTTAGTTGTCAGATTTCTATTTTTGTCTTATCATTTTAGGAGGGGAAGAAAGTATTGAATAGTCGAACAATATTTAATACTTCTATTTTCATATTTTATAGAAAAATAGAATATGAAAATGAATAACATCTAAGAAGGGGGTTGCAGCAAGTATGAAAAGAATTGGACTTGCATGGCAAATTTTAATAGGTCTTGCTCTCGGTATTCTTGTAGGGGCAATTTTTTATCAAGATCCGATGGTTGGAAAAGTTTTACAACCGATTGGTGATATTTTTATCCGTTTAATTAAAATGATTGTTGTGCCAATTGTAGTAGCTAGTATTGTTGTTGGTGTTGCCGGCGTTGGAGATGTGAAAAAGCTTGGACGTTTAGGCGGAAAAACAATTATTTATTTTGAAATTATTACAACGATTGCGATTGTTGTTGGTTTATTAGTAGCAAACATATTCCAGCCAGGAAAAGGCGTGAATATGTCAGAATTACAAAAAACAGATATTTCTAAGTATACAGCTACAACAGAGCAAGTACAGCATCATTCATTTGCAGATACGTTTGTAAATATCGTTCCAACGAATATTATGGATTCGTTGGCAAAAGGAGATATGCTTGCAATTATTTTCTTCTCTGTATTATTTGGTTTAGGAGTAGCGGCAATTGGAGAAAGAGGAAAACCAGTTCTGAATTTCTTCCAAGGTGTTGCAGATGCAATGTTTTATGTAACAAACCAGGTAATGAAGTTCGCGCCGTTTGGTGTGTTTGCGTTAATTGGCGTAACGGTTTCTAAGTTTGGTGTAACGTCATTAATTCCATTAGGTAAGTTAGTTATTGTTGTTTACGGAGCGATGATTTTCTTCGTTGTTGTTGTATTAGGTCTTACGGCAAAGTTATTTGGAATTAATATTTTCCAATTCTTTAAGATTTTAAAAGACGAGCTTATTTTAGCATTTTCTACAGCAAGCTCAGAGACGGTTCTACCAAAGATTATGGAAAAGATGGAGCGTTTCGGTTGTCCGAAAGCAATTACATCTTTCGTTATTCCGACAGGTTATTCATTTAACTTAGATGGTTCAACATTATATCAAGCAATTGCGGCAATTTTCTTAGCGCAAATGTATGGTATTCATTTATCTCTTACACAACAAATTACATTGCTTCTTGTATTGATGCTTACTTCAAAAGGGATTGCCGGTGTACCGGGCGTATCATTCGTTGTATTATTAGCAACGCTTCATACAGTAGGTATTCCGTCTGAAGGTTTAGCGTTTATCGCTGGTATTGACCGTATTTTAGATATGGCACGTACAGCAGTAAACGTAGTAGGTAACTCATTAGCTGCAGTTGTTATGTCTAAATGGGAAGGACAATATGACGCAGAAAAAGGACAAGCTTATTTGAAAGAGATCTCAGAGAAGCAAGTAGCTTAATTGATAGAAAGGCCTTCACGGTGCACGTGAAGGCCTTTTTCTATATAAATACGAATTAAGGAGCGGTCAAGTCCCTTCCTGCGACATGCAATAATTAAAGTAAAGAGAGAATGCAAGTGCAGGTCATGTTTTATTTTACGTAGCAGCGACTTATATGTAAAAAATTAAAATGAATTTCTATATGGAATAAGGAGCAATGAGGATGAAACGGAAATATGGAGATGGCTCATCATGGAGACGGTTAATTGATAAAACATATGCGGTAAAAGATGTACAGGACGGTATGTTAGGTATATTACATATAAAGCAAGTGAAAGAGCCTAGTTATAAACAGTATAATAATCGGAAGATTTGTATTGCGAATAATGGTTATACTTGGATCCAATATTTCATAAATGGAAAAAAATTTGCGATTACCGCGATGTTGAATGAGAAAAAAGAGCTTGTTCAATATTATATTGATGTTGCAAAAGAGTATAAAATGGATAAAAGAGGACTACCTTATTTCGATGATTTATATTTAGATGTTGTCTTGTTACCGAACGGAGAAATGTATGTATTAGATGAAGATGAGTTAGAAGAAGCATATATGGACGGAGACATTTCAAAAGAGGAGTATAATTTAGCTTGGAATACGGCAAAGTGGATTATGAAAAAAATTGAAGAAGAAGAATTTTTATGGTTTTCCATTTTAGAAACAGAAATTCAAAAAATAAAAGATATATAATTACAAATAAAAAAACCTTTCTTTTTAGGCGGGCGAGAGGATCTGGCCATGCATAGAAGCGGTCAGTACCTATTTTTGCGACATGCAAGGGTTAAAACAAAAGGAGAAAGCAAATAGCGGCCATGCTGTATTCTGAATAGCAGCGACTTATATGGCGGAAAATTAATATATATATGGAAATTTATTTTGATTTTTAACATATAAGTTGCTTATATGACACAATATATTGCTTTCTTTGTTTTCGTTTTGCTCGTGGTAGGAAAAGGGCTATCCGTTTCTATATGAAGGCAGATGCTTTCGTCCTCCGAAAAAGGAAAGTGATTGTTTCGATAGATATTTGTATAATATCAAAAAAATACCAACTATTTTGATAGAAATAATATTTGACATTTTCTCTTGCAGCAAGTAAAGTAAGAAAAGATTGATTTACACAAAAATATAATATGAAACCTTCTTATCAAGAGAGGCGGAGGGACTGGCCCTACGATGCCTCGGCAGCGGACTCATAATAGAGTGCTGTGCCAAATCCAGCAAGCGATATGCTTGATAGATGAGAAGAGTGTTTCTTATATGATATATAAGACCTCTTCTCTTTAGAAGAGGTCTTTTTCGCTCTTGTGAAGAATAGGTTTAGAAATAGGAGAGGATATAACTTTGGAACAAACAAAAGGAAATGCGTGGGCATTGTTGCCACTTGGTATATTTTTAGCGTTATTTATTGGGTCTGGTGTAATTACAGGGGATTTTTATAAGTTACCAATTTTGGTTGCTATTTTAATTGCAGTTGCAGCTGCATTAGTAATGAACAGAAAAGAAAACTTTACAACAAAGGTTGAACGCTTTGCTAAAGGGGCTGGCAATCCAGATATCATGATTATGGTATTGATCTTTGTGTTAGCAGGTGCATTTTCTGAAACGGCAAAGGGTATGGGCGGCGTTGAAGCAACTGTAAACTTAGCTCTTTCTATTTTGCCGCAAGGGTTTTTAGTGGTTGGTTTATTTGTTATCGGTGCTTTTATTTCATTAGCAATGGGAACGTCAATGGGGACGATTGCAGCATTGGCTCCAATTGCAGTAGGGATTAGTGGAAACACGGATATTTCTATGGCGCTTGCTATGGCAACAGTTGTTGGCGGTGCGATGTTTGGCGATAACTTATCTTTTATTTCAGATACGACTATTGCAGCTGTACGTACACAAGGAACGGAAATGAAAGATAAATTTAAAACAAATTTCTTAATTGTATTACCAGCTGCTATTGTTACGTGTGTACTGTTAGTCGTTCTTACGTCAGGCACCCATTCAAATATGACGGCACATGCGTTTAATTGGGTGAAAATTTTACCGTACGCTGGAGTATTAATTACAGCACTACTTGGATGTAACGTACTAGTTGTATTAACTGGGGGAACAGTGCTAGCGGGTATTATTGGGATGGTAGACGGAAGCTATACACTAGCAAGCTTCTTTAAAAGTGTTACAGTAGGAATTAATGGTATGATGGAGCTTGTATTATTAGCAATTTTAATCGGTGGAATGGTTGAAATTATTCAATATAACGGTGGTATTCATTATTTAATGAATGTGCTAACGCGTAATATTCGTTCGAAAAAAGGTGCAGAATTTGGAATTGCTGGTCTTGTAAGTATGACAAATATGTGCACAGCAAATAATACGATTTCTATTATTTTCACAGGTCCACTAGCAAAGAATGTTGCAGACCAATATAATATTGATCCGAAAAAATCTGCGAGCTTGTTAGACTTATTCTCATGTAGTGTACAAGGATTAATCCCATACGGTGCGCAAATGTTAACGGCGGCAGGATTTGCTTCACTTTCACCAATTGAATTATTACCGTACTCATTTTATCCAATGTTAGTTGCTGTTTGCGGTATTATCTCAATTGTCATTAATTTTCCGCGTCTTTCGCCTGGAGCTGAGAAAAAGGAATATCAAAAAACAGCATAATGAACAAAAGAGGATGTCTTATAGAAGGCATCCTCTTTTGTTTTGGATATCACAACGATAGAACTCCATTTTAATTTTTCAACATATAAGTCGCTGCTAGGGATGGCCAGATGCTCTCGACCGCTTAAAAAGAAAAAGGGTTCTTATGTCGATTTTTTAATTTGTATTTATATAGGTCTGATAATAAATAGGACTTAAGTCTGAGAGAAAAACGGTTCTTAAGCTCGTTATAGAAAAATGAAAAGATAGGTAAGATAAGAGTATCAAAACGAAGGGAGGCAAGCACAAGATGAAACAATTTTTAGCGTTTATGGCAGCCGGTATTTTGGCTTTAATTGCTCTTGGAAGTCTTGCTGGTATTGTAGGATTAGCAATTGGAGCAGGGATTGTGTATTGGAGCTATAAATCATTTGTGCGAGCACAATCATTTTTTGGAAAGTTAGCTTGGGGGATCGTTGGTTTAATTGGCTTGTCAATTGCCCTATCTCATTCTCCAGCGTTAATCGGTATTGCGGCATTAGTCGTTCTATACTACGGATACCGTGAATGGAAAAAAGAGAAACATGTAGTAGATGTTGATTCAGATAGCTCGAAGCCATATAGCAATTTTGAAGATGAGTGGAACAGATTAATGAAAAATAACTAATATGAAATAACAAAATATAATAGAGTAGAAGAGAGGAAGATTATAAATGAAACAATCATTATTCGGACGTGTACGTGATGCAGTACTTGCAGATTTTCATAATGTATTAGACGAGAAAGAAAGAAAAAATCCAATTGCGATGTTAAATCAATATTTACGTAATAGCGAGCGTGAGGTAACAAAAATTGAAAAATTAATTGAGCGTCACAAAACATTAAAATCTAATTTTGCTCATGAGCTTGAAGGGGCGCGTTATTTCGTAAATAAGAGATCCAAGCAAGCTGTAATTGCAAAGGAAGCAGGAGAAATGCAACTGCATGAACGTGCATTAGAAGAAGTGGCATATTACGAAGGGCAAGTCGCTCGCTTAGAAAAAATGTATGCAGGGGTTGTAGAACAAATAGATGAGCTAGAACGTCGTCTATCTGAAATGAAAAATAAATTAAAAGAAATGAATGCAAAACGTATGGAATTAATGGCGCGTGAAAATATGGCACATGCAAACCGTCGTATGAATACAGCCCTTCATAAAATGGATGAAAACAACCCATTTTTACGCTTTGAAGAAATTGAAAATCACATTCGTGATTTAGAACTTCGCATCAATGAAGATCATGAACGTGACACATTTGATATGAAAATTGCAAAGCTTGAACGCGAAATGAAAGAGAAAAAAGAAGTATCTTTAGACAAATAAGTAATAAAATAATTGTAGTATATTATAAAACAAGCTTATGATATAGTGATAGAAGAAAAGGTGTTGGAATACAATGCCTTTTTCTTCTATGTATATACAATAAAGAAGGGGGAGCTGCAATGAAGAAACAATTTTCGAAAACACAATTATTAGGGATGCTCCTCGTCATATTTGCATTCGGTCTTTTTCTCGATATGATTCTTGGACATTTTGAGCCTGGTGCTCTTATTTTTGCCTTTATTATGATCATGTTTGGAAGACATTATCGAAAAAAGAATCGATATGTGAGAGGGAATGTGTGTCTATTTGTTGGGGGACTTGTTTTCTTATTTTTCCTATTTTCATCAGCAGCTTTCGTTCTTGTTTTATTTGCTTGCTTAGCTTTCATTGGTTACCAACTGATGCAAGGTCAGCAGAAGACAAAAGCGGTACAGGTAGAAATTAAGGAAAAAGAATATATAAATGAAGAAAAACCAATCTATCGAACAGAACCGTATATAAAGAATATAATGGTTGGTAACGTACGAATAATGGACCATATATATGAGTTAGAAGATGTTAATATTCAATATGGAGTCGGTGATGTTGAAATTGATTTAACAACAGCTATGATTCCAGAAGGCGAAACGGTCATTGTCATTCGCGGTGTGATTGGTAATATTCGTCTGTATGTTCCGTACGATATTGAACTATCTTTGAATCATTCTGTTATTGTTGGAAGAGTTTTACTACCATCTCATGAAGAAACAGGCTTTAATCGTAATGTGAAGTTTAGAACGGAACATTATAAAGAAGCTCCTCGACGTATTAAAATTATTTCTTCGCTTATCGTAGGCGATACGGAAGTGAGGAAAATATAATGAAAAAACAGAAGAACATTTCATGGATGTATATTCGCTACTCGATATTGTCTTCTATGAGTATTGCACTTATTTGTACTTTCGTTTATATATGGAAAAGCCAGCAAAATGTGTATGATTTATTATGGAAAGAATCTATTGCTTCTGTTCCTGTTAGTTTGTTTATTTTAGGTACGAGTCTTCTCATTGGTGGAATTGTTGGCTATGCAATTGGTTATTATATGCAGCAGCGTATTCAAGGATTAACGACTTTTTTATTTGAAGTAGAAAGAGGGAATTTTCCAAGAGATGCTTCGTTTACAGGGGAAGATGAATTTCAAGAAGTAGAACGGAAAGTAATTGCGCTTGCTAGGCGGTTAGAAGAGCAAGCAGGATTATTTCAAAAAGTAACGAATGAACGAGCGCAGTGGAATGAAGAAATGAGACAACAGGCTATTTCAGAGGAGCGGCATCGCTTAGCGAGAGAGCTTCATGATTCTGTCAGTCAACAGCTCTTTGCGATGTCGATGATGATGTCAGCAATTAATGAGCAAACCACTCATATACCAGAGGGTACGCAAAAACAATTAAAACTTGTTGAAAATATGGTTGTAAATGCTCAATCAGAAATGAGAGCGCTTCTTCTTCATTTACGTCCCGTCCAATTAGAAGGTAAAAAGTTAACAGAAGGCATTGAAGAATTATTAACAGAGCTTTCAAGAAAACAGCATATGAAGATTGAATGGTTAATTGAGCCAATTCAATTGAAAAAAGGTGTAGAAGATCACTTATTCCGTATTGTACAAGAGGCACTATCCAATACATTACGGCATGCAAAAGCGAAGAAAACAGAAGTAAGACTGCGTCAAATTGATGAATATGCAATTTTAAAAATTATTGATGATGGTGTAGGCTTTGAAGTTGGCGTGAACAAAGCCGGATCATATGGTCTTCGCTCTATGCAAGAGCGCGTTCATGAAATTGGCGGAACTTTAAAAGTATTAAGTTTTCCGAATAAAGGAACGCAAATTGAAGTGAAAGTGCCAATTCTTATAGAAAGAGGGGAGGAACAAGATGATTAAAGTATTGCTTGTTGACGACCACGAAATGGTTCGGATGGGTGTATCAGCCTATTTATCGACTCAGCCGGACATTGAAGTTGTAGGAGAAGCGGAAAATGGAAGAAAAGGTTCAGAATTAGCACTATCATTAAAACCAGATATTATTTTAATGGATCTTGTTATGGATGAAATGGACGGAGTTGAAGCAACGAGAGCGATTATTCAAGAATGGCCAGAAGCAAAAATTGTTGTTGTGACAAGCTTCTTAGACGATGAAAAGTTATATCCGGTTATTGAAGCTGGTGCAACTAGTTATTTGTTGAAAACATCTAGAGCAAGTGATATAGCAGATGCAGTTCGAGCGACATACGATGGAGAAACAGTACTCGAACCGAAAGTTACCGGAAAAATGATGTCGCGTATGCGTCAAAAGAAGGAACAGCCGCTGCATGAAGAGCTAACAGAACGAGAGTTTGAAATTTTATTATTGATTGCCGAGGGAAAGAGTAATCAAGAAATTGCTGATGAACTATTTATTGCTTTAAAAACAGTGAAGACGCATGTAAGTAATATTTTAAATAAATTACATGTAAGTGATCGGACACAAGCAGTTATTTATGCGTTTCGCCATCAGCTTACAAAATAAAAAGGCTGTCGAGAAGCCTTTTTATTTTGTAAGTGTTCACTGTACTTTTTGAATATGATTCCCTTGAACATTTTCTAAAGATGGATTAGAACGGATGAAATTTGCAAATGCTTCTTGGTCTGTCGGGCCTTCAACACGGTTTCGCCCTTTTTGAAAAATTGTAAACTTATCTCCTCCGTTTGCAAGGAAGGAATTTACTACGACAGAGTATATTGTATGATCTTGGAGTGGCTCACCGTTTTCTAGTGTAATTGATTCTACCTCATTTTTTCCCCATGTGTAACGAATTCCAGATACTTGTAACATCCGTATTTCATCATCCCATTGTTCGTGCAGGACATTTCGAATTTCTTTACCGGTTAAATTCATTTTAATGAGTTTATTTTCAAAAGGTTGGATGAGAAATGTATGTTTCCATGTAATGAAACCAGCTGGTAAATTATGGCGTATTGTGCCGGGGTTAACAAATGCAATGTCAGCTTGCATAGCTTGACGCTGGGATGCAGCAAGAAGAGCACCAAGATCTGATTCTCCATCATTATTTTGATCTCGCGTCAGCTCGTGTACACTTTTTCCAAGTATTTGCTCGGTTATTGGAGCTATTTTTGCTTGATAGCTTTGAATCCATGATTGGATAATCGGATTAGGTTGCATTTCGTCGTGATAAGTAGGAATAATCTTTGCTATTTTTCTTGTGATATCTTTTGTTTTGCGATTAATTGTAATCTGTACATTTGCTAAAGCACTTCCGTAAGAGTACGCTTCAACAAGTAATTTTCCATTCACATATCCATTCATATACGAATGATTGTGTCCACCAAATAGTATATCTACATCATCATCAAGTTTGCTGGCTAAATCAGCAATTGGCCCGTAGGTACGTCCGTCTGTTGTCTTACCATCTAAGTGAGCAAGAACGATAATAGCATGGATGCCTTTTTGCTGTAATTCTCGTACGTATGTTTGAACAGCAATAGCTTCATCTATAAAAGTGACTGCAGACATATCGCTATGCATCGTAAGAAAGGGTGTTTCTTTTGTAACGATGCCAATAAAAGCAATTGGAACACCATCAATCCATTTAATTGCATATGGTGGGAATAGAGGTTGATTTGTGTTAGCATTTAGTACATTTGCACAAACATAAGGGAAATTGCTACCTGAAAACATACCTGTTTTTGGATGAAACCCGCCGTCAATTAGTCGTTTTAGTTCTTCTGATCCTTCGTCAAACTCATGATTACCAATTGTTCCAACGTCAAATTGTAGCATATTTAAAAGTTCTATCGTTGGCTCATCTTGAAAGAGAGCCGAAATGGGGGGACTGCCACCAATCATATCGCCAGTATGAACAAGTAAGGTATGCGGAAATTGTTGTTTATAGGCGTTGATATAGGAGGCTATGTAGTCAGCGCGACCGGCAGGCTTTCCGTGCAGTGGTGTAGTTGTGTTAATTTGTCCGTGTAAATCGTTTAATCCAATTATTTGTACGGGTATTTCAGGAGACTCTTGAGGGGAAAAAACAGAAGAAAGAGTGATAGAAATAAGAAAAGGAATATACATAAGAAAGATAAACATGTTGCCACCCCTTTACATATACTGGTATTTTTATTGTATTAGAAGGACAACTTTTTATTTTATTAAAAAATCGTAAATCTTTTATGGAAATTATAAAATTTGTTGTTTCTTATCAATTAACTTTAAATTTCTCCTAAGGGAATTTTTATTTTAGGAAGAAAAGAAGGAGTTATTGTTTATTATAGAGAATTATGTAATCATCCACTTGCTGGAAAGAACAGACGAAGAAGAGGTGACGAAAATGCTTGTAATGGGTGTATTGTTATGTATTACTGCAATTTGTGGTTTTATATGGTTATATTATTCTCGTTCGTTTAAACAAGCAGGAGTGTTACTTTTTGATAAAGGTAGTTTGTTTGCAAATCAATCCAGATTTTTAGTATGTTCGAAGTGTGGTAGTGCACAGGAAAGAAATGGTGGATATCAAGAGTGTTGCCGAACAAGGTTATGAAAGAGTAACAAGCCTCACGTGATGTGAGGCTTGTTATTCTTTCACAGCTGTCCAAATTGTCCAACGATCTTGTTCTATAATAGGAGATTCCTTGTAAAGCTTAGAGTGAATATGTTGTAATAAGTGAGAAAGTTCATTGTCTGATAATTCATGGAGAATAGAGCGACCTGTACGTGGTGATAAGTCTTGAAGTAAATCTTCAATTGAAGGATGGATTTTACGAACTTCCCAAAAAGTTTGAATCGGATTTGTCTGAAAGCCGTTATCATGTAACAAATAATATATTTTATTTGTTTCTGGTCTTCGTTTTGCTTCTATGTGGATTAATTTTGGATAGCAAGAAAAGAAATAGCCACGAATATGTTCTGGACTTCCTGGAATCGTACAGTCTTCAATTGTCCGGTCTTGGAGAATAAGGATACCGTTTCGTTTTAAAATGCGATATGCTTCTTGAAGAAATTTCGGAATATGATCTAGGTGATGGATGACAGCTCGTGAGAGAACAATATCAAATGTTTCATCTGCAAAAGGGATGTTATAAGCGTTGCCTTGTATAAAGGAAATATTTGATATATGAGCACAATTTTCTTTGGCAGCTTGGAGCATCTGATTTGAAAAATCAACACCAATTACTTCAGCTGCCCCCATCAAAGCGAGTTGTTTCGTATAAATACCACCGCCGCATCCAATATCAATTACTCTTTTTTCTTTGACATCTCCAATATTTTGTATCACATGTGTCCATGAATCTGTTGCTTGACGATTGGTATACGTATATTTGTTGTCTGAACTATGGAAATTTATCGGCATGTTGTAACCTCCTTTTCATGTATATTATATCGAATTTCATTTGTTAGGTTGATTTTGTTTTCTTACGAGGACAATAAGGTTTTCTTATTTTGAGGAATGAGGATGAGGGCTATGCGAAAAAAATGGTTATTCATGTTCTTTCTTTTTTTATTAGTGGCATGTAATCAAACGAATGAGAAAAAAGAACAAAGTGAAAAATCAACAAAAGAAGCGGGGCGTATTATGGAAGAGAATATAGAAGTAATTGTATCTCTCGTAGGGAAAAAAGAAGCGACATTGAAGGGTGACGAAGCAAAAATAGCGGCTAATATTATAAGTAAAGCAGAGAAACAAAACGTAATTGGTGAATTAGGTGAACCCGAATATGTAATTACTGTTAAGAAAAATGGACAAGAAGAGAAATATAAAGCTTGGCTTCGTTCAGAAGCGAGAACAGGGTGGTTACAAAAAGAATCGGATCCAAAAAATTTTTATCTTATATCAAAAGTGGATACTGAAAAACTTCTTTCTTTATTCCCGTCAGCACCTTTAACACAAAATGAGGAGGGGCAGCAATTAGCTTTAACTGAAATCACTAAAAAAGATTTACAAATTACTCGTTTTCACATTAAAACAAAGGAAAATACAGTGTATTATACAGTGTATTATACGATTTCAGATGCATTATATAAAAAGCTGGAAAAAGAAAAAAACTATTATTTTCAATTGCAATTTCCTTCGAAAGTACAAAAGATAATAAATAAAGAAAACAGTGAACAAGTACAAGGTGAATTAGTGAAAGAAGGATATAAACAATATGAGGTGAACTTTGTTGTTCCTGTTAGCGGTATATCATCATCTCAATTAAAAATGTTAGAAACGTATTATGATCAATACAATCTAAAAGTATTTAATCATAAAAAAGAAGAGAAAGGTGCGTTTCAAAACATTATTGAAATAGTGAAAGAATATGGAGAGAAGATGCAGTTAGAAAGATAATGGTTGTTATAGGAAATGAGAAAAAGAGTGATAAAATATCATCACTCTTTTATTTTGTTTTTGTGGAAGGCTCACTCATGGATTTTCGCGTAATAAAATAAGCGATAATAAGTGCAGAAAGGATAATGGAGCTAATAAAAATATTGTCGGGTAACCAATCTAAAAGTAATACATGTCCAACAGTATAAAAAATTAGCATAGAAGCTAGAAAAGATAAGGCACCGATCATAACAGATTGCAATGTCACCGTTTTCACCTCCTTGCATTGATAGTATTGGCTAAAAATGGAGGAAATAAACGATAGTTTCCAATAAACTTAAAAAATATGACATAATAAAAAGAAAACGATTATCAGTAAGGAGAGGAATATGAAACAAAATACAAAAGGATTATGGGGAATTATTGCAGCAGTTGGTGTTTTTCTGTTGTCTAAATTAAAATGGGTATTTGCTATTGTGAAATTAGCAAAGTTTTCTACTATATTTAGTATGTTGCTATCTCTTGGCGCTTATGCAGCAATATACGGATGGAAATTTGGCGTGGCGCTTATATACTTATTACTTATTCATGAAATGGGTCATTTGTGGGCAGCAAGACGAAAAGGAATCGCGACATCACCGGCTATTTTTATCCCATTTATGGGAGCGGTTATAGGAATGAAAGAGTTGCCGAAAAATGCGAAAGATGAGGCATATATTGCATATATGGGACCATTATTTGGCTTACTCTCTTTTTTACCAGCGATTCCGCTGTATATGATAACGAATGACCCGTTTTGGGCACTAGTAATTGTACTTGGTAGTATGATTAATTTCTTTAACTTAATTCCCGTATCACCGCTTGATGGTGGACGAATTGTTTCTGTTGTAAGTACGAAAATTTGGGCGCTTGGCCTTGCTATATTGCTCGGTTATGCAATTGTGCAAAAAAGTATATTTCTTGGATTTATTTTTATATTAGGTTGTCTAGAATGGCACAGAGTTTCCAAGCGAAATCAACCAATCCAAGAGCTTGGGTGGAAAATAAATACTGTAAAAGAATATATTATACGTTTGAAAGAAGAAATGCGAGAAACAGGTGCACTTCATCGTACCATCTATATGATGCATCATGAAGTGATGATGCTTAGTCAAAAAGAACGAGATAAAACAGTAACAAAAGAAGAGCGTCAAAGAAAAATAGCTTTAGATTACTTGCATCCTAAGTTTGAACCACTTGATTACGTCCCTTATGAAGAGGAAAGAGAACAGCACTTTTTATTGATGCAAGATGCAGTAGCGGTGTCTGAGCGAAAACTACATAAGTGGGAAGAAGAAAAAGAACAGCATGAAAAGTACTATTCTGCAAATCTGAAAACACGTATAACTATGTTCATTTTGTACATGTTATTACTTGCAGTTCTTGGATATGCTTCCTATCAAGCAAATATTATTTTGCAAGATCAACTTCCGACACGTAATTTGTAAAAAAACGTTGTCGAAATGGTAAGAACAATTTATACAGGAATCCTCATTTTTTTATAGAATATTACAAATATTACTCTTTTTAGAAATAAATGTAATGTTCACATAAAGAAAAGGGGTAGGGTGTATGAAAAAAATGTGGAGTATACTTGGAATTCTTCTTATCATGGGAATCGCTAGTTACGGCTTAAGTAAATTTTTTATACACTATGCGAGTAAACCAGTTGGTGTAGCATCAATGACAAAAGTAGAAGATGTGAATGAGACGAAAGAAGTACTACAATTTATTGGAACATCACATGAAAGCTACAATAACTTTTTAAATTACGGAAAAGCAGAAAAGTATACAGACGGAGATTGGGACCAATTAACGAAATGGTTTCAAGAACAGGAGAATGGTTTAAAAGATTTTGAGAAGAAAGTAAAAAACAAACAAATAAAACGAGATGTGAAACGAAGTTATGAAATTTTGAAAAAGGGAGTAACTACTCGAAATATCGAATATGTTGTTTATGCACATCGTGTATATCATGATCTCGATATTATTGTAAACAAATATACAGGTGAAACGAATATTTGGGGCTATACAGAGTTCGGAAATGGAAAAGATGTAAAAGTAATCGAACAGGTGTTGCAAGCACCGTAAAAGGACATACGTAGTAGGTCTTTTTATTATGGATTCAATATACAGAAATATTTATCTTAATCTCACGAGGAATTTCTTTAAAAAGATAGATTATTCATTAGTAAAAAGGAGACGATGTTAAGGGAAACTTCACTTTATGATGTTTTTCACAAAACCATCATGTTTATAGTGATTAAAATCACAACCTCTATTTTGGGTATACTATACAATGGAAGTAGATAAAGAAATAGAGGAGTGAATAGAATGCTAAGTGCAAAAACAATTGAAATCGTAAAATCAACTGTACCGTTATTACAAGAAAAAGGTGTAGAGATTACAACACGTTTTTATCAAATTATGTTTTCTGAGCATCCAGAACTATTAAATATTTTTAACCATGCAAATCAAAAAAAAGGAAGACAGCAACAAGCTTTAGCAAATGCAGTATACGCAGCTGCTAATTATATTGATAACTTAGCAGTAATCATTCCAGTTGTAAAACAAATTGGGCATAAACATCGCAGCTTAGGTATTAAAGCAGAACACTATCCGATTGTTGGAACATGTTTATTGCAAGCGATTAAAGAAGTAGCTCATGCACCGCAAGAAGTATTAGATGCTTGGGGTGAAGCTTATGGTGTAATAGCTGATGCGTTTATTAGTATAGAAGCAGAGATGTATGAAGAAGCGGCAGAAAAAACAGGTGGTTGGAGAGATTTCCGTAACTTTATTGTCGTGAAAAAAGAGAAAGAGAGCGATGTGATTACATCCTTTTATTTAAAACCAGAAGATGGAGGGGCGCTATCTTCATTCTTACCAGGACAATATGTAAGTGTACAGCTAAACATTGAAGGAGAAACATATACACATAATCGTCAGTATAGCTTATCCGATGCTCCTGGAAAAGATTATTATCGAATTAGTGTAAAACGTGAGAAAAGTATGGAAGGTCCAGAGGGAGTGATATCAAATTATTTACATGATCATGTAAAAGAAGGAGATATTTTACCACTAAGTGCACCGGCAGGAGATTTTGTACTTAATATGGATTCACAATTACCAGTTGTGTTAATTAGCGGTGGGGTAGGAATTACACCGATGATGAGTATGTTAAATACATTAATTCAGCAATCACCAAACCGTAATGTATACTTTATTCACGGTGCGTTAAACAGCGATGTACACGCAATGAAAGATTACGTTGCAAATGTAGCGCAAGAGCATGAACAAGTAAAAGCATATACTTGCTACTCTGCACCAACTGAGCAAGATAAGAATGTGAAAAATTATGATAGAGAAGGATTCGTTGATTTAGCGTGGTTACAAACTATTATTCCTTCCAATGAAGCAGATTTTTATTTCTGCGGACCAGTACCATTTATGAAGCATATTCATGCAGCTTTGACAGAATGGGGCGTTTCATCAGAACATATTCACTTTGAATTTTTTGGACCAGCAGCAAGCTTACAGTAATTAGAAAGAACGAGGTGTTAGTTCACCTCGTTTTTTGTTTGTTCTCGAAAGAGACGATTTACGGTTTCACGGCGAATGCCAATTAATTGCCCAATTTCAGTTTGAGTTAAGATTTCATAAATAGGGATATCTCCCAAATAGGTTGCAAACCATTCTTGTAAACGATAAAGGCGTTCTTTTGGTGAGACGGTTGTAAGCTGGTCGATACGTTGCTGCATCATGCGTAATTTTGTTTGCAGCTGGAGGGCGATCTTGGCATAAGATTCAGGGGTTGTTTGTAATTGTTCATACCATGAGTTGCATATAATCGGTGTTACTTCTGTTTTAATTAAAGCGATTGCAGTACCATGATATTCTTTCGGTGAGATTAAAGAGTGATGAGGAATTGTTTCACCTGGGACAATAATGTTAAATAAAAAAGGTGTGCCATCTTCTTGGACACGAACGACTTTTAATAGACCGCTTTTTATAAAATATAGAGGGCCTTCCTCTCCTTGGCGAAATAATATTTCTCCTTTATGTAAAATCAATGTAAGCACCTCTTTATATTTTGCTGTTAATTTCATTATAGAGGAATTGTTTATATAAAACTATACTTGATAAAGATAGAGATGACTGTAAATGTAAATACAAATTAAAAAAACGACATAAAAACCCTCTTTCTTTTTAGGTGGGCGAGAGCATCTGGCCATGCATAGAAACGGTCAGGGTCTTTTCTTACCACATGCTAGGTTTAAAACAAAAAGGAGAAAGTGAGTGCAGGTCATGTTGCATTCTGCATAGAAGCGGTTATGTTTTGTTTTATGTAGCCGCGACGTATATGTTGAAAAATCAAAATGAATTTTTAGAGCCTTATCAAATCACTTATTAGTAGTAAGATTTGTGTGATAAGGTTAAGAGAGTGGTATATTTAGTAGAGAGGGCATTCACTTACATAAAGGCCATTAATTATATTGACGAAAGATACCGTATTAAAGTAGTATACTGTTTAGTGTGTATGTATAAGAACGGTACTAGAAAGGAATATTTTTTAGGGGGCATACCATGTTAGATGAAAAAATGACTGATGTGAGAATTTCAGCTGATGCAGTGATACATGTAGAAGAAATGAAGGGCGGAGTTGTTCTATCAGTCGAAATAGATGGACAAATCATTTATACGATGGCTTATGATGAAGAAACTGATAGTTATGCAGAGTTATATGATCGAAATGATAAACGGGCAAGACAAGTTCATGAAGATTTTATGGGATGGTCACTTGTACACTAATGGTAATTTTAACAATCCAATACATGCTGCTTTTCACTTATGAAAGAAGCATGTATTGGATTGTTTTATAATTACATGTTAAAAAACGGACATAAAGCATCTTCACTTTTTAGATGGGTGAGAGCAACTTGCTGCGCATAGAAACGGTCAGGGCCTTTTTTCTACCACATGCAAGGTTTAAAATAAAATGAGAAAGCAAGTAGCGGTTGTGTTTTATATAACCGCTACTTATATATCGAAAAATTAAATTGGATATATTTATAAAGATAAAACAATAAGATTGTATATATAATGTAATAATTACATAGGATTTGTAACACTCATTTCTATATTGTTAGGGCATTGTAAATGTATATGTTGTGTTTTTTCGATATGATAAAGTAAATAAGAATTTTTCATTAGTTGAACCAATCAAGCTCTTATGGAAGTTTCATTTTTACCTATTTCGGTAGGAGTCTTATAGTACGTTAGAGCGGGGTCAAGAAAAAAGATGCAATAAACATAGGAGTGATTATTTTGGAGAATTTACATGTTTCTAACTTTATTTTATTATGTGTCTGCTCAGTATTATGTATTATTTTAGGAGTGTTTTTTTATACATGTATATAAAGAAACGCATTCTAAAAAAGAATGCGTTATAAAATAGAACTAATAATCAAGCGAGTGCCGAGAATAATTAAGGTAATACGTAATAAATTGATAATGGCATTACCGCTTAATTTTGTATTAATATAAGCTCCCAATTTTCCGCCAATCCATGCCCCGGGGATTAAAAAAAGAGCATAGAGCCAGCTAACATTACCAAGGTAAATGTGAGTTGCTGAATTTACAATTGAAGATAAAAGAACAATAAACATGGATGTAGCAACGGCGATTTGTGCCGGAAAAGCAAAAAGAAGCATCATTGCTGGAACTAATAAGGCACCTCCACCAATCCCGAATAACCCAGAAATAAAACCTACACCAAATGAAATAATGATAGCAAGAAAAGGCGGAAACTGATAGGTGATGGTTTCTCCTTCTGAAGTTGTAAAGGAACGTTTAATAGTAGAACTGTTTGAAAAGGAGATGGGTTTCAATTTATCTCGTAGCATTAGTAAAATCGATACGAGAATAAGAAAGACGCCAAAATATAAAGAAAAAGATTCTTGATTTAAAAATTTATTTGCCCATGATCCGATGATTCCTCCAGGGCCACTCCCGATAAATAAAATAAGACCACTTTTGTAATCTATTCGTTTATGCTTCATATAAGTAAGGGTAGAAGCCAAACCTGTAAAAACGACAGTAATAATTGAAGTACCGACGGCTAATTGCGGGGAAAGGCTATGTAAGCCAATCAGTAAAGGAACGATAATGATTCCACCACCAAGGCCAACTAGACTTCCAATCGTACCTGCTAATAATCCAACAAGTAGTAGCATAATATATTCCAACTGTAACATCTCCTCTTTTATAGCAAATACATCATTCATTATACAATGTTTTGAATGAGAATGATGTGTGTTCACAAAAAAGTCGTCTTCGTATGTAGAAGACGACTTTTTTTAGAAAATAAGATTTAATACGTAATAGCATAAAGCAGCTAATGAAGCTGAAATAGGAAGTGTGATAACCCATGTAATTAACATACGTTTTGCAGTTCCCCATTTTACACCCTTTACGCGATGTGAAGCACCAACACCTAAAATAGAAGATGAAATAACGTGTGTTGTACTTACTGGTAAATGAATGAAAGTTGCGCCGAAAATAACAAGTGATGATGATAAATCAGCAGCTACACCATTTACAGGGCGGATTTTCATAATTTGTCCACCGACAGTTTTAATAATTTTCCATCCTCCAATAGAAGTACCAAGACCCATTGCAGTCGCACACGCGAGTTGGACCCAAAAAGGGATATCTGTTGAAGTGTGATAATTATTTGCAATAAGTGCCATTGTAATAATACCCATCGCTTTTTGAGCATCGTTTGTGCCATGTGTGTAAGCTTGCATTGCGGCTGTGAACACCTGGAATATACGGAAATTTTTATTCGTTTTCGTCAGGTTAAAGTTTTTAAAGAAAACTTTAAAAATGCTATACACGATGTAACCAATGACGAAAGCGATAATTGGTGAAGTAACTAAAGCTTCAATAATTTTAATGAAACCTTTATAGTTTAATGAATGTATACCAGCAGCAGCGATAGCTGCCCCAGCAATAGCACCGATAATTGCATGAGATGAACTACTTGGAATTCCATAGTACCAAGTAATTAAGTTCCATGCGATGGCAGCAAGCAGCGCTGCTAAAATAACGAGACTACCATTTGGTAATGTAAATGGATCAACAATATCCTTTGTAATCGTCTTTGCTACACCCGTAAATGTCATTGCGCCTAAAAAGTTCATAATAGATGCCATAAGAATGGCTTGTCGTGGCTTTAAAGCCTTTGTTGAAACAGCTGTTGCGATTGCATTTGCTGTATCATGGAATCCGTTAATAAAGTCGAAAGCTAAAGCACAAATGACAACTAAAACGGTTAAAATCAAGAGTGTATCCATGATCAAACTCCTTATGCGTTCTTCATAATAATTGTTTCTAAAACATTTGCTACGCTTTGACAGCTATCAGCAACTTCTTCTAGTTCTTCGTAAATTTCTTTGTATTGAATAATCTTAATCGGATCTTTTTCACGAGAGAACAAATGTTTAATCGCATGTCTACGAATATCATCACATTTGGATTCGTAATCTTTAATTTTGATTGCATTTGTACGAATATCGAGCAGCTTTTTATTTGACATCAATTCAATAGAAGAAGCAATTTCAATCGCACACTGATTAATTGCATCAACGAATTTAATCATGTACTCGTCTGCTTCTGTAATAGAGTACATCTCAAATAGACCAGCACTATGATCTAATCCGTCCAATACATCATCCATACTCATTGCAAGTTGCAAGATGTCTTCACGTTCAATTGGAGTAATAAACGCTTTGTTTAATTCCATAATGATTTCGTGAATATATGAGTCGCCTTTTGACTCATATTCTTTCATGCGCATGGAGAATTCTTTTAAATCACTTGCGTTTTTAATTTTGTACTCCACAAAAAATTGCGCGCCTTCTTTTAAATTTTCGGAAATATTCGTTAACATTTCTGAAAATTTATCTTTTTTCGATTTGAAAACCATATTGTTACCCCCACCAAAAAATAGTTATGTAAAGCATATTGGCTAGTTCATTCTATCAAAAAGCTGTCGTTTTTTAAAACATTTTATCGAAAAGTTTACAAAAACTTAACATTAGACATATTGAAAAATTAGCAATATTAATAAAATATTAGTAATGTTCTCCTCTATAGAATGTCCTTTTCTCATAAAAAGTATGACTAATAAAGAGAGCTTATACTTGACGAATTATAGCGATATCATGGAAAATTTGTAAAGGTATAACGTACATATATACATTTGAAAGTAAGATAGAGGAAGTGGATGAATGAAGTTCAGCAGCGCTCATTTACAAAGAGTACGGGAGTGGTTCAAAAAAAGAAAAAAATTGCGAATCGCATTGTTAACGATAGGTTTTGTTTTCTTATCCTTGTTTATCTTTGTGAATATAATGATCACAATTCAAGATATTTCGGCATTAAAACAAGCAGTACCTCAGCCAACAGTTATTTATGATGCAAATAAAGAAGTAGCGGCGACATTGTCTTCTTCAAAAACAGATGGAATTAAACGAAAAGACATTCCAGATGTTATGGTGGAAGCTGTTGTCGCAGTAGAAGATAAAAAATTTTATGAGCATCGCGGTGTTTATTATAGCGGGATTTTTCATGCGATTGTTAAAAATATAACAGCAGGAGAAGTTGTTGCTGGAGGAAGTACAATTACACAACAGCTAGCTAAAAACGTATTTTTAACACAAGATCGGACGTTTTCACGAAAATTTAAAGAATATTTTATTGCAAAGAAAATTGAACGCACATATACAAAAGATGAAATCGTGGAGATGTACTTGAATCAAATTTATTTTGGAGAAGGAGCTTGGGGGATTAAAAAGGCGGCAAAAACGTATTTTGACAAAGAAGTAAAGGAATTGACGATTCCGGAAGCTGCTACTTTAGCTGGATTAATTAAAGCACCTTCTATGTACTCACCTTTTAAAGACTTTAATAAGTCGATTACAAGAAGAAATGTTGTTCTCTCGTTAATGAAGGAACAAGGGTATATTACAGAGAAACAATTTCAAATAGCAAAAGATGAAGGGCTTTCACTTCATCGCGGTGTCGAAGATAAATATAAAGGAAAGTACTCTCAATATGTTGATTACATTGTTCGAGAGGCAATGAATAAATATAAATTAACACAAAATGAAATTTTATCAGGCGGTTATCATATTTACACAGAATTGAATCCAAAAATGCAAGAAGCTACAGAAGAGGTTGTAAATAGTGATCATTATTTTCCAAATACTACTTCTGATCAGATCATGCAAACAGGTGTTGTGCTTATGAATCCCAAAACGGGCGGTATTCCAGCCCTTGTAGGCGGGAGAGGGACGTATCAATTTTTACAGTTTAATCATGCGGTACAACTAAAACGCCAGCCAGGTTCCACATTAAAACCTCTAGCAGTGTATACACCAGCATTAGAGCAAGGATATGAGGTATACGATGTCTTAAAAGATGAACCGCTTGAAATTAATGAATATAAACCAAAAAATAGCGGGAATGTATATCATGGTAACGTGACGATGTATGAGGCAATGGCTAATTCATATAATGTACCTGCTGTTTGGCTATTAGAACAAATTGGTGTAGAAAAAGGTTTGAAGTCTTTAGAACGTTTTGGTATTCCACTGCAAGAAAAAGACCGATCGTATGCGTTAGCGCTAGGAGGGATGAGTGAAGGCACCTCTCCTCTTGTTATGGCACAAGCGTATGCAACATTTGCAAATGATGGTGTACAAATGGAAGCACATGCGATTCGGGAAATTCAAGATGGTGAAGGGAATACAGTAGGAAAATGGTATAAAAAAGAAATTCATGTTACAGATGAAAAAACGGCACAAAAGATGACATACCTATTAAAAGGAGTTGTAGAGAAAGGAACCGGGAAAAAAGCGAAACTTAAAAATGCAGAGACTGCTGGAAAAACAGGCACAACACAATTAGCAGATGAATCAAATAACGGTTCAAAAGATTCATGGTTTGTTGGCTATACACCAGAATTGCTTGCATCCATTTGGGTTGGTTACGATAAAACAGATAATGAACATTTTGTGCCGGCTGGTAGTCAAATAACGACAACAATGTTTCGCGACATTATGAATAAAGCAATTGGAAAGCCAATTCAAAAAAACTTTGATTTGTCTCTTATACCAGAAGCAGAGTATACAAAACAGCTACAAACAATTGAAAAAGAAATGAAGCGAAAAGAAGAGAAAAAAAGACAGGAAGAAAAACAAGGAAAAGAACAAAAAGGGAGCTTGATGGATAAAATAAAGGAATGGTTTTCATCCTTTTAAGAAGTAGATCCCAGATTATTAAATAATCTGGGATCTATATATAGTTAGCACGGGGAGCGATATTGCTTTAGTCACAGCGTCTTTCGCGTCGTTTACATTTCTTTCTTTTGCACTTATCTTTCTCACAATCTTGGTTACGTGTTTCATTATCATCGTTGTTATTAGCATCGTTATTATTTTCGTTATTGTTATCATTATTGTTGCTATCATCATTATTATTGTTATTATAGTTCCAACGCATGCTTTGAACATGGAACGTTGGTACATACGTAACCTGACCATCAACTTCTAGAAGAATATGATCTCTAGTACGGCCGACAACAGTCCCTTCTATTTTTTTCGGACCTTGATTCAATTGAATTGTTTCTCCTCTTAGACGGCTAATAACACTTCCAAAACGGGTTCCGCTTACAATGATAGGTTCTTCATTTTGGTTGTTTTGGTTGTTGTTTTGTTCATTATCATCTGATTCTTCAGATTCATCTTCATATTGCTCAGCAAAGCCATTAATATGATGTGACGGATAGTAAACAACACCATCGTCAGTTTGTACTACACAAAAATCATTTTGAATTTTTAATAATGTTCCCTCTCCTTTTTCTGGACCTCCTAAATTAACACTTACGTTTGTGCCAATTAAATTTTTAAAATTTCTCATCGCATTTTGAGAATAAAACGAATTATTGTATGGATACATCATACATAGTTCCTCCTTAATGGAATTTATTTCTCTTTAAATCATTTGTCGTTATATGATATTCATCTTTACAGGACAAGACCTAGGATACTTGACTAATTTATAAAAAATGGGCGTATGCATAAAAAAACAAGCACACTGCTAGATTAAGAGTGCTTGTTGAGTTGAATATTTATATTTGTATGCATATTGCGCTCGGTGTTAGCTAACGTTGTATAAGAGATGATAATATTTCCTTTGGCAATTGGTTCGTAAGCAAGATCATCGTATTGGCCAGTACTTTTGTTATGGACTGTTAGTTCGATAGAATCGAGGTTTGCATGTGCATATTTTTCTTTGATTTGTTTTGCAATTGTTTCTAGTTGTTTATAGGAAGTGGCATCAGTAATCACCATTCCCTTTAGAACAATTTTTTCTTTTTGTCTAGTTTGCGTTAGCGGTATGTGGTTTTCTTTTATATATAGGATGTGATAAGGAATGGTATCGTCATTTGATTCAGCTTTTGGTTTATTGTATTCTCCAATTAAAAAGAGTGCAAAACATAATGTTATACATGACATGAGAAGAATCCAAAAGCGGATAGATGATAATACTTTCATCAACATTCACCCTCGTTTCGTATAAGTTCTTTCATTGTGAATTATACAAAATGAGCATTAAATTAACGTTAAGCTGAGGTAAAGAAAAGTAAAGGTGGGTAGTGTTTTGTATACATAAATACAAATTGAAGAAACGACATAAAAACCCTTTTCTTTTTAGATGGGCGAGAGAACCTGGCCAAGGGCCATTTCTTGCCACATGCAAGGTTTAAAACATAGGGAGAAGCACGTGCAGGTCATGTTTTGTTCTACATAACAGCGACTTATAGGTTGAAAAATCAAAATAGATGTATATAGAAAAGTCTCTTAGATTTGTTATGGTTAATAAGAAGCTATAGGATACAATAGAATTTGTAAAGAGTGTAAACGTACAATGAATTGTTCATAAATGAAACAACGCTTTCAATTTGTTTTGTTCCAATATATCATAATATGATTTTTAGATTTAGAGGTAGATAGGGGAGGGTGTTCAAATGATTTCTATTGGGTTAACAGGATGGGGGGACCACGATTCATTATATAAAGATGCATATGAAACGAAGCATAAACTGCAAACATACAGTGAGAGTTTTCCCATTGTGGAAATAGATAGTTCTTTTTATGCTATGCAGCCTGTGAGAAATTATGAGAAATGGGCTTTAGAAACACCGTCAAACTTTTCATTTATTGTAAAGGCTTATCAAGGAATGACAGGCCATATGCGTGGAGAAATTCCGTTTGCAAATATTGATGATATGTTTCACGCATTTAAAGAGTCAATCGCTCCCCTTCAAAAAGCCAATAAGCTAAAAATGGTATTATTCCAGTATCCACCTTGGTTTGATTGTCAAAAGAAAAATGTGGATTTATTACGTTATACAAAAGAGAAAATGAAAGATATCCCATGTTCATTAGAGTTTCGGAATCAGACTTGGTTTTATCCACAATTTCGTAATCAAACGTTGGAGTTTATGAAACAAGAAGGTTGGATTCATACAATTTGTGATGAACCGCAAGCGGGAATAGGCTCTATTCCAATTGTTTTAGAAGCAACGCATGAACAAATGACCTTAGTTCGGTTTCACGGACGCAATGTACACGGGTGGCTCGATAAGGGAGAGAACTGGCGGGCTGTTCGCTGCTTATATCGCTATAATAAACAAGAATTAAAAGAATGGGTAGAACGGATAGAAGAATTGAAGACAAAAACAAAAGAAGTGTATCTTCTATTTAATAATAATTCTGGCGGAGATGCAGCAGATAACGCGAAACAACTCATGGATATGCTTGGCATTACGTACGGGGAACCTAAGCCTGAACAACTAAATTTATTTGAATGAAGTGAAATATCATTCATTACTAGTCAAAATAAAAAGAAAAACACTGTACAAACAGGGGGAATGTACAGTGTTTTTCTTTATGAAAAAAGAGGGGTAACAATGTTACTGAGCGTTTGGTTGATTCATCAATTGTTAGCTTCGTAATAAAT
This sequence comes from Bacillus pseudomycoides, assembly GCF_002551005.1. GTDB lineage: Bacteria > Bacillota > Bacilli > Bacillales > Bacillaceae_G > Bacillus_A > Bacillus_A pseudomycoides_C. The sequence goes on along the minus strand of NZ_NVOY01000004.1, from coordinate 130,787 downwards.
GATAATGGTTATCATTATCAATGTCAATGCTTTTTGTATCTTTTTTCTTAAAAAATTTAAAGTTTACAAAAAACTCATTTAATAATACAATAACAACGTTTATATGATGATGATTATCAGTATCATTTAAAGGGGCGGGAATAGATGAAAAATCCATGGAAAGTGATGACAACAGTTGCTGTTGTTTCCTCACTGTTACTTTCAGTAGGGTGTGCAGGTAAGAAAGAAGAAACGGCAAAAGGAAAAAGTACATATAGTGTACCAGTAACGGATTATACATTTGATACAGCAGCAAATATGTTTGCATATGCAGAATTCGAATTAGCTGGTGAACCGTTAGCAGAAGGTTTAGGGTTGGATTTAGATATTTTAGATGCGAAAAAACGAAATAAACCAACGAAATTTGATTATATAGCTGGCATCGAGTCTTATGAATACTCAGAAGAAGGGATGTATGAGGTAGTAGAAAAATCAGGACTTGGCTTCCATTTGCTTGATGCACCAATTGTACAGAAGATGACAAAAGAAACAAATAAAGAAGCTCCGTCTTGGCTAGAAGAGCGTTTTTATACACTAGCAGATAGTGTAGGATATCCACGTAAAGAAATTTTTGCAAATATGTATCCGACATTTATGGAATATGCTGGTGGTGACCCTCATTATATGCAAAAAGTAGATACGTCCGTATATGCAGAAAATGATGATAATACATATGTACCAGCTTTCCAAATGGATTTTAAAACATTACGCTGGGACCGTTCGAAAATGAATAAAACGTTAACACCAGCAGCGTACGGTTCAACATTTTTAAAGCAAGCATTATGGGCAGGGGATTTTTTAGGTGGGTTTCATACAGTAGATAAGGACGAAGAATTAGAAGCTACATCAAATACGCAAGATCAAGATCCGAATATTCGCCTTGGAAAAAGTAGTGCTGATGGTATGCAAGGTGTTATTTTGACAGAAGAAATTTGGAATAAACTTGCATATATTCGCGATGGTCTATTCTATGATGCGAATGCAAAGAAATTAACGAACGGAGCAGGAAGTAAATATAGCCCTGAGAGTGGTCTTGTTTACTTACCTCATGAGATTAAAGTAAATGAAGATGAAAAGAATGGCATTGCGAAAGCTGGTCAATTAGAAGTGAAAGACGCACGTAGTATGCTTCGCGATCAATGGATGATGTTATGGCCAACTGCCGAATTTTTCGGAATGGCAGATCAGCGTCCAGATAATAAAAATGTAAACCGAGCGTTCCAAGCAGCATTTGACGGTACGCCTTTTGCCAAAGCGGCAACAGAAAATACAGATCTTGATGTAGCGAATGATATGAAAGCAGATGATCCTTATTCATTGAATCGTGATGTCATGTTACAAGTCTTTAAAAATATTGAAGCAATGCATTATAATAAGGAAACAGGTGCGTTTGTTACAGAGCATAGCGGAACAGAACAAGGCAAACGTATTGATACGTTTGACGTAGGTTATATGGTAGAAGCACTTCGTATATTCCAGCGTGCCATTGATGGTATGCCGGTTGGATATGCAAGCGGGTCAGAGGCACAAGGCTTACAAACAGAAGAAGGAAAACGTGCCCTTAATATGATTAAGACGCAAGCAGATTTCTTATTAAAGAATATGAAAACAAAAGATGGTTTTATGGCAAATAGCTATACAATTGGAAAAGGACAAGATACTGAATCTGTTACATTAGAAGCTCAGCTTGGAGCAATCCGAGGATTAACAGCGGCCTTTTTAGCGACGAAAGATGAAACGTATCGCGAAGAAGCGCGTAAACTATATGATTTAGTAGATCGTAAAATGTGGAATAAAGAAGCACATGCATATGAAACGAAAAAAGGTGAAATGAAATATACGCCTTATACAGCTGGAAGTGTATCAACAGTGTTGCGTGTTGCATTGCAAAATTTAAGTAATACAGATACGGATAAAACGAAATATGATTCATTAGAACAAAAAACGATTACTTCTCGTTATGTTGATTTTTATGAACAAGTAATCAATGGACCTTCATTAAAAGAAGGAATGCAAACAAGTGAGTTCTGGGATACAGGCGATGTTTATATAAAAGGGAAGCTTGGAAATGCAGATAAGGATAATGTACCGCAAATTCAATCAGGTCACGGTAAGTATGGTATTGCCCCAGTTCTCGTTAATGTTGAAGTGAAGAAAGAAAAATAAGTTTATAATATTACTAAACCGAACAAGTTGATAAACTTGTTCGGTTTTTATGAAAAAAGGGTGTAACAAGGTGAACTTTCCACCAGTAGGAGATATAGATAACAGGGAATGCTCGGTAGAGTGAGAAAGAAGGGTTAGATAATGAAGCGATTGTTTATGGCGGTTGTATTACTCCTATGTATAGCGATTTTTGCAAGTTGTGGGATGAAAACATCAGGAAAAGAAGAAAAGCGAAGCACTGCTGTTCATAGTAATAACATTGTAACGAGTGCTGATGGGAAATGGATTTATACAGCAAATATTGATATTAATACAGTAACAGTTATGGATGCAAAAAGTAGAAAAGTAGTGTCAGAGATTCCAGTTGGTAAAGAACCAAGACAATTAACAATCAGTCCGGATGGAACGAAATTATATGTTTCATGTATGTACGATAATAAAGTTGATGTTGTTTCACTTGATAAGAAGAAAGTGATTGAACGAATTCCAACTGAAATTGAACCATTTGGTGTTGTTACAAATCCAAATGGAACGAAGTTATATGTATCGAATTTTCGCTCCGGTAACGTATCAGTTATTGATCTTGAGAAGCAGAAAACAGTGCAAAAGATTGACATTGGTGATCGCCCACGTACGCTTGCAATGACAAAAGACGGAAAGAAATTGTATGTACCGCACTATTTAGAGGGGAAAATTAGTGTTGTAGATACAGAGAGTAATAAAGTGAAGAAAGTGATTATACTTGCGTCTTCACTGGACAAAGAAGACCGTAAAAAGAGTCAAGGAATTCCAAATACATTAGAGCAATTTGTTATTGCACCAGATGGAAAAACAGCTTGGGTTCCACATATGCTTACAAATGTAGATACACCCATTCAGTTTGAAGAAACAGTTTTTCCAGCTGTGTCGATTATTGATTTAGAAAAAGATGAGGAAATTATAAAGCAGCGGAAACAATTACTCGAAGCGATGAATGTGAAAGATACAAAAAATGAAACGATGATTGTATCAAATCCATATGACGTAGTTTTTAATGAAAATGGCACGAAGGCATTTGTAGTTATGTCTGGTAGTGAAGATCTTATGATGTTTGATTTAACACGTGGAGGAAATGCAACACAAATTGTAAGGCGCATTCCAGGAAGTAATCCACGCGGTATTACGTTGCTTCCAAAAGAAAACACATTAGTAGTTCATAATGCGATGAGTCATGATCTTGCTTTCCTAGAAACAGGGGGAGATGATTCATATGCAAAAGTGAAAGCTGACAAGAAGACAGTTAAATTAATTGAAAAAGATTCCTTATCAAAACTTGTACGTGAAGGAAAAGAAATTTTCTACAGTGCAAATAGCGACAAATATGCAGCAGCGATTACGGGAAACAACTGGATGAGCTGTGCAACATGCCATAGTGATGGAGAAATAAACGGTTTATCACTATTGACACCAAAAGGGAAGCGAAATGTACCAAGTAACGTCTTAACGACAAAAACAGGCTTGTTTATGTGGGATGGATCACGAGATGATTTTACAGATTATATCCATACCGTACAAGGTGAAATGGGCGGTATGATGGAACTAGATCCTGGAAAAGAACTTCCAAAAGATGTGCAACATATGTATGATGCTTTACAAGCTTTTTTAGATGATCCGAATTCGTTCCCTGTTCCAAAAAGTCCTTATCGTCACGGAAATGGAGAATTAACATCTACTGCGAAAGACGGAGAGAAATTATTTAAAGGAAAGGCAAATTGTTTAACGTGTCATGGCGGTGATAATTTCACAAATAGCACAAAAGCTGTTGATGAAAATAGTAAATTAACGACGAACAATACAAACTTTCTTTATAACATCGGAACGGCCAATGAAACGGATACAGGTTATGATGGGGATGCACGTGGTGCTTTCCAAAATAAAAGGCAAAAAGGGTACTTTGATCCTCCGACACTTCGCGGTGTGTGGGCGACAGCACCGTATTTACATGATGGTAGTGCGAAAACCGTTGAAGAGGCAGTAGACAAACATCAATATGAAGAAAAGCCACAGCTATCGAAGCAGGAAGTACATGCAATTGCGGAATATGTAAAATCAATTCAATAGAAAAATAGTGGCGTTTGTCCCGCTATTTGCGAATAGTAAGACTCCCACCATCAAGAAGAGAGATGGGAGTCTTATTGCCTATAATGACAAGTTTGATTCAACTAATAATCAGGTGAGAAAGCGCTTACTAATCAAAGTTAAATGTTAGCGCTGTTCTTTTGGTTGTACGTATTCCTGTAAATCAAATGGTGTAACTTCTTGAATAAATTCTCTGGAAATAAGAGATTGAATAAGGGTACTTTCGGTAACGACAGTACCTGTTTTCTTTTTGTAAGCTTGCTGCAATAAACTTAGCTTTTCTAATGTTTCTTTCGGTAATTCAATTGTTAATGTGTTCATATTTCTCCCCCCTACTATTAGAGTATCACTAGAAGAGGAGAGAAACAAGAAAAGAGGAAGATATATATAAGGTGTTACAAAAAGTATATAAAAAGAAGGTAACTATNNATAGTTACCTTCTTTTTATAATCTCTACAGTAAGTATTATTAAGCAATACCGATGTATTTTAAAGTTTTGGATGGAGTACTATGATCAAAAAAGTGTTGTAAAAAAGCAATATCTACGCCAGATTTATAAGCACAATATCCCCATGTTTTGCGAAGTGTATGCGAGCTAATCCCTTCTAAACCAACTTCTTTTGCCGCTTTGTTTAAAATGTACCAAGCATGTTGTCTTGTGATAGATTTTGTTCCTTTTTGAGATTTTAATAATGGTTCATTGCGCTTCCATACTTTTCGTTCTTTCATATATTGTTCAATTGTATGTTGCAATTCTTCATTTACAGCGAACCATTTATGCTTTTTCATTTTGTCATTATAGAACAAAATAGAATGACGAACATGCTCATTTTCATCGATAACATCGCCAACTTTTAACTGTAATATTTCACTTACTTTTAATCCAGAATTTACAGCTAATACGAATAATAAAGCATCACGTTTTGATGATTGTATTAGTATATCTTTGATTTTTTCTAATTGTTTTTCGTTTTGAATTGGTTGTCCAACTTGTTTCATTTCACGCACTCTCCTCTTTTATATGTGTTAAGGAAAGGATTAACTAGTTATTACTGTAAAGGAAGTGTGTGAATTTCATGTGAACTCTTCGTGAAATTAGGACAAATTATTTGATTACTTCCACTTTTGGCAAATGAAAGTAAAAGACAACGCCATTTTCTTTATTATAAACGCCGTAATTAGCATGATGCAATTCTAAGATATTTTTTACGATGGATAGTCCAAGACCAGTTCCGCCCGTATGACGGCTACGTGATGCATCTATTCGATAGAAGCGATCCCATATTTTATCTAAACTTTCTTCGGGAATCGGCGCACCGTTATTTTCAATTTCAACTTGTACTGTTTCTTCATACTCACTGACAGTTACTTTGACTTGTTCTCCAGCTGGTGTATAGCGAATCGCATTGCTTAATAAATTGACGACGACTTGTTCAATACGATTTCGGTTTGCTTGTACATAAATATTGGAATCAAATGCAAGCTCTACTTGTAAATTTTTTTCTTCGATACTAAACAATAGCTTTGTATATACTTGTTGAATTAATTCTCCTATCGAAAAGTTTTCCAATTCTAATTTATATGTGCCAGATTCAAGTTTTGCGAGTTCTAGCATTTCGACAATAAGGCGGTTCATGTTATCAGTTTCTTCTAAAATAACGTCAGTATAATACGAAGTGTCTTTACTTACGCCATCTTTAATACCTTCAGCGAAACTCCGGATTACACTTAATGGCGTTTTTAATTCATGTGATACGCCAGAGATAAATTCTTTTCTTGTTTTTTCTAGTTGTCGCTCTTTTTCAATATCTTTTTGTAGCTTTGTATTTGCTACGTGTAATTTATCGATTCGGTCCTTTAAATTTACAGAAAGAGAGTTAATACTACTTGATAGACTTCCTATTTCATCCTCTGTTGATATTGGAAGTTTTTCAGAAAAATCAAAGTTTGCCATTTTTTTTGTAACACGATTCATTTTAATAAGCGGGTTTGCAATGATTTTTGAGTAATAGAACGATAATAAAATTATGACAATAAAGACGATAATTAAAGCATAGACATAATAATCTTTCAAAACAAGCATAGCCTCATTAACGGGCTGCAATGATGTCATGGCAAATGCAAATTCTTTTATTTCGCCATTTGTGATAACAGGTTTAACAAAAATCTGACTTTTAATTTCGTTTTCCCCGCCCAATGTATATGTTGTCATTTCACTCGTATTTGTTTTCCCTAATGCGACCGAAAGCTCCCAATGTTGGATGCCTTGCATTAATGTATCCTTATTTGCAAGGCGAATATCGTTAGTGGAAGGAGTGTGTAATTTTGATATGGTGCCATCAAATGTGTTTACGTTATTACTAAAATCTTTAGTATATAAGTTTCTTTTGACATCTGTAAGTTGGATGCCAAATAGCTTTAAATCTGAAATGATATTATCATTTTGCCATGTTCTATTATCAGCAGTAGTAATTGCAACAGGAATAATCATATCGTTTTTTAAGATTCCTTGTACACGGATTGGATCAGAAACTTTTAATCCTAAATTGATAAACGAAGAATATTCGGAAATTGTGAACGTATTATTCAATGGAATGAAAAATGTTTTATTGGATTTATCAACAATTTCAATATGATAATTTTTATCATCTTTAATAATGCCATTGCGGTCTAATAGCACGAGTTCAGCGCTTGTTTTTTCATAAAACTCTTGTTTTAACTTTGAGAGCTCCTCGAAGGACCCGTTGCTTTTTTCATATTTGTTTACAAATTTCTCGAAATTAGTCTGGACCGTATGAACTTTTTTATTAATGTAAAATTTCTCTAAAAACAGTGATTGTCCAAGGAAAAAGAGTAAAAATGTAGCAGTAAATAACGCTGATGTTAATAAGAAAAGCTTAAACACAATACTTCTTTTTTTCACTTTTTCACCTCATAAGTTGTAAATTCCATAATCATCACTTTATTATAACAAACGAATAAACACAGTAGGAGAGAAAATCTGTCGCATGCTGAGAGAGTTTATTTTAAAAAGTCATATAAAATGAGATATCTATTAGTAGAGGGATAAAAAAGAACTTGCCAGACGTATGACAAGTTCTTATCGGATTTATGATTGAATCGCTGCATCTAATGCAATTTCAATCATTTCGTTAAATGTTGTTTGGCGTTCTTCGGCAGTTGTTTCTTCACCGGTAAAGATATGGTCACTTACTGTTAAGACAGATAATGCATTTACACCGTATTTTGCAGCTAATGTATATAGTGCAGTTGTTTCCATTTCAACAGCCAATACACCGTAGTCTCCAAGTTTTTTTACCATATCCATGCTCTCACGATAAAATACATCGGCTGTTAGGACGTTACCAACGCGGATGTGTAATCCTTTTTCTATACCAGCATCGTATGCTTTCTTCAATAAATCAAAGTTTGCACAAGGTGCAAAATCAAATCCCGGGAATGTTAAACGATTTATGTTAGAGTCTGTACAAGCAGTCATTGCGATAATAACATCGCGAACTTTTACGTCTTTTTGAATTGCACCGCATGTTCCAACACGAATTAAATTCTTTACCCCATAGCTTTGAATTAGCTCGTTTACGTAAATAGAAATAGAAGGAACTCCCATCCCTGTACCTTGAACAGAGACACGTTTTCCTTTATATGTTCCTGTAAATCCTAGCATACCACGCACATTGTTGTAGCATGTTACATCTTCTAAAAAATTTTCTGCAATATACTTTGCACGTAAAGGATCTCCAGGTAATAAAATTGATTCTGCAATTTCGCCTTCTTTTGCTCCAATGTGTATGCTCATATAAAATCCTCCTTGTTATGTAAATCGGTATTACTTAATATTACTTCACCTTGTAGTATACACGAAGTAGAGCGTTTACAATAGTGTATTTCTATCTATTCAGCTATTTGGGAGAATAAGATTCCACCTCAAAATTCAGGGAGAAGTAAAGAAAATGGGGGAAGAAAACTCCTCTGATGGAAGTTTCATTTTAGAATGCATTGTACTCGCTTTCTTACATCGGTTTTACCATTGCACGCGACAGGAAAAGCGCTAACACCTTCTATTCGCAGAGAGTAATTATTACTTACTTCAGACAGAATAAATTAATTGTGCACTAATAGATGTTTTTGTATATGTAATAATCAGAATTGTGTTACAATTTATTTAAAAATAGATAGGTGATTTCATGAAAAATGTAATTATAGCAGTTATTGCTTTGCTTCTTATTGTTCTTGGAGGCTTTTATATGAAAAAATATAAAAATAGTGAAGAAACAACAGGGCAGATACAGCAAGTGAAGTGGCAACTGCATGATATGGATGTAAATGAAATCGCGAATATTATATTTCAATTGCAAAATAAAAAAGGAGCTGAAATTCGCGGTGTAAACGACCACATTCGCATGTTTATTGTGGACAAGCAGTTAACACAATCGTATCAAGTGAGACCAACTTTTGTTGGGAATGGTTCTTACAAAGCTACCCATCAGTTTAAAAAAGAAGGAGAATATACGATTTTTCTATATGAAGAAACAGGAGATACAACAAAACAGTTTGCTGAAAAAAATATAGTGGTAGGAAATAAAGTGGTAGAAAAAAAGCAAAATTCAATTGCTGTGGATACGATATTAACAAAAAATATTGGTCCTTATAAAACATCGTTATTATTTCGTACGCTACATCCGAATGAAGAAGAAACATTAACGTTTCAATTTCAAATAGGAAAAGGGCAAAAGATAAAGTTTCGCTCAAATACAGGAGAACGTGCTGAATTGCGTATAGTGGATGAGAGACAACAACATTTTCTATACGTTGTTCCTAATAATGATACGGAACAATTACAATTTCGCGTTACGTTTCCGAGTGAAGGGATTTATAAAATATGGGGTACTTTTTATATAGACGGAAAGAAATATGAAGAACAGTTTACATTACAAGTTCAGAAACGAAAAGACAGCTAAAACTTAGCTGTCTTTTCGTTTTCCGATTAATTTTGTTACAGCGAGCATCGTAATTGGTAAGGAATGATTTTTCCGAAATGCTAAATACTTCCCGCTCCATGTTGGTTTATATTTTTCTTTGAAATGTCGCAGGCCGCTAAAGCTATATGTATAACGAACGTTATTAAAAATGGCTGCTGCGACGCGCTCAGACCAAAATGATTGCGCTGATAATCCGACATTAGATAGTGGAGCCATTCCAATATTAAAGAAGTGATAGTTATGTTCTTTTGCCCATTGGAATAGATGAATAAACATAGCATCCATAATTCCGCCTGGTGCGTCAGGGTAATAACGCATTAAATCAACAGATAATTCGCCATCTTGGTATACTGGCATAAATGTTGTAAAGGCAATAATTTTCCCATCAGTATCAGAGAGAGTTGCGATGGGCGCACGGTTTATGTAATCACGATCAAAATAGCCAAGAGAGAAGCTTTTTTCTTTTTTCCCCCCAAGCCATGCATCTGATACCTTTTTTAATTCATCAAACAATTCATCTGAAAATGGCGGTTCGTGAATTGCAAAAGTATAACCTTCTCGCTCGAAACGATTGAAAGTTGCCCGTAATCCAGCTCGTTTTTTTCCTGTAATTGTGAAATCATTCAAATCGACAACTGCTTCTTCACCAAGCTTGAAGAAGTTATAACCAAAATCATGATATAAACTCATCCATTTACTTTCAATTTGATAAAATACACAAATATATCCGAAACGATCCGCATCTGTTAGAAATTCTTCTAAAACTTTACGAAAAGAAGAGGGTTGTCCAATTGGATCACCGAGTACAATAAGACGCTTACCTGCAGGAGAAAACTGAATCATTGCTTTTCCGTCGCTGCTAAAAAAGAATTGTTTATCTCCTAAAAAACCAAGGTGACTTAGCACGTTTCCACCGTGTTCATCTAAAAAGTGCTGTAGTCGTGTCATATTGGCTGGTTGCCCGGGAAATTTATTTTTGAATCGATTGGCAATCAAAGAACCAATTAGCAGAAAACTTGGTACAAAAAAAGCTGCTGCAATGGCACTGCGTTGTACTTGTTTAATATTACGAACAACAAAATCAGGTTTAAATACTTCTTTGGCTTGTGCAAATTGTACCCCAAGATTTTTGTAAAGATATAATGTAATAAGTATAAAGAGACAAACTTTTATTACATCTGAGAATGAAACCGTCATTTTTTCCCGAACAAACCGTTTGCGAATCATATATAGTACAGTGAGTACGATGAGTAAGATAAAGGTTTCTTCTAAGTCAATTCCTTTTAGTGTATTGAAAATCGCGGCACCGATTAGAGATACCATCGTCATATAATAGGAACGTTTTGTTCCGTGATAAATCCCTCGTGATAAAATAACGAGTAAGATACCAAATGTTAGTGATAAACTAAAGGAAATTTGTATAAGGTGTTTAGGAACTAAAATATGAAGTGCATGAGCCCGTTCAATACTTGTTGGAAAAATGGTGGAAAAAATCACCATAAGTCCCGCGAAAATTGTTAATGCTGCAGATGCCCAAGAACCTAGTTTTCCTAGAAAATCACGCTGCAACGACCAAATGACTCCGGTTGTTTCGAGGGCAGGTGCAATGAACGGTTTATCTTCAAATTTCTTTAAAGCAGCTCCTGTCATTTCAAATGCTGCAAAAATTAAACCGAGACCAAACGGTAAAATATAATATACAAGGCGGTATAGTAACATAGCGGGGAGTAATACACCTGTATCTACGCCGAATTGTCCAATCCCTGTTAAGAAAACAAGATCAAAGGAACCAAGCCCCCCTGGTACAAGACTCACAACGCCAGCGAGAGCTGCAATGACATATACACCAAGAAATTTATGGAACTCTATTTCAATTCCGAATAGAAGTAAGATGACATACATTACTATGCCTGCTGATACCCACTCTACTAATGAAACTAATGAATAGAGGACAGTTGGATTTTTTTCTACTTGTTGTTCTTCTTTTTTTTGTTTGCGATTTTTTATTTTGGAAATACCTATGTATAATGGCACAAAAAGAGCGAAAAAGATGAAAACAGGCCATAGCCAAGGTTTTTCGTGTAAAATAAATCTTGTATCTAATACCCCAATCAGGCCGAGAAAAGATAATAATGCTAGTCCGTTAATAAAGGCCGTTGTCATCCAGGCGATACTTCGAATAAGTTTACCATTTTCCTCTACATAAGGGCGATATAACATAGTCCGTATACCTGCCCCAACAAGACCACCAAATCCTATAAATCCATTGAATGTATTAGCAGTCCAAGAAATACGGAAAATCTTTTTAACTGGGATATCAGCTTGTAAATGCCGTAGCATAACGAAATCATAAAAAAACATTGTAGCAACAGCTAATGCACCGAGCGTAACCGCTAAGAAAAACCCACCTGGTGGAATATGCTTAATCGTTTCAACTGCTTCTCGAAATGAAATACCAGATAGTTCTTTTCGTGCTTGAAAAAACACAATTGTTAATACTACAAAGGGAAAAACAAATTTTCCAAATTGTAATAAACGTTTCCATGAAAACGACATAAAGACAACTCTCCTTGTATAAGAAAACTGAGGCAATAGTTTTATTATGACAAACTTCAATAAAAATAAAAAGAAAAATTCATTGAAATTTTAGTTGTAATCTCTATATTTATAAATATTTTCTATTAATAAATTGAATACAATGGAGAACAGATAAGAGCTGTGGTCTACAGTAGCTATAAATAAAAAATGAAATCAAACACATCGTTAAACTTTTTACATTTCACCACTTATATACAAACTAGAGTAGAAAAGGCACTGTACGCTATACATGTTCGGTAAGAATCTAACTTTTAAAAACGAAGTAATTCCACTTTATTTTGAAGATTTTTTGAAAGAATTTTTTTCTTTTGAAGGAAATCTGTTTTTAAAATCGAAAATCAAAACATATTAATACGTTAAAAGACTTTTGCGTATATTTTGATGAAGAAACAATAATGGTGGTAAGACATGTTGTCAAGATATTGATTCAGAATAAATACATAACAGAAAAATCAAATTTTAAAATCAGTTTAAATGGTGGGGGGAGAAACTAGCATGTCCAATTTAATGGTTGAAAACCAAACACAGCAAGTAACTGTTTTCTTGGGAGAAGTAATTGAAGTGATCACAAAATATGTAAACTATCATACGTTACCTTTATTATTAGAAGAAACACCAGAAGGTGATGAACAATATTTTGCTGGATTGTTAGCTTCAATTCGGCGCTTGCTTGTATTTTGTGAAGAAGGTTTAGATGCTTGCACCGTATTACTGAATAATACGCCGTTTCGAAAAAATGCAGCGGAAAGAACGTTATATAAAATCTATCATCAAGTAATTGCAGAGTTTTTTTCACCTAAAAATGATCATTGGTATGAAAATAGTCGATCAGCTTATACAGGAAAGAATTCAATTGCGTTTCAAAAGCAACCTCCTTTTTCTATTGAACAAATGATGAAAGAGCTAGAAGGGAAATTTCAAATGTTGCGTGAAGAACTAGAATATTATGAGACAGACTATCAAACGAAAATGATACAAAAATACTAACGACTGTAAGAAGCGAGGGAATTCCTAGCTTCTTTTGCTTTTCGAACCGTCATATACGCCCGTAATTTTGAATACATTTAAAGAGGATATATTGATGGAGGTGTCATATGAGTCAGCAAGAAGTGTTCACTGATTACTTTCATGAAGTTGAAAATTGGTGCGAAAGTGTTCTCCACGTATTAGATAGCCGGGCAACAGAAGTGTATGATGTTCATATGCTTGCATATAAAATTCAAATGCTACTAGATCGGATAAAAGAAAATGAATATGACTACGATGCTGAATTTGTTTATGAAATTAGTGATGATGTCGAACATATTCAACACTACTTACAAGAAGCGTTAATGCCTGACTCAGAAGAATATGTTTTATATGAAAGAAATTATACGGAAGCTTCTGTACCAATTGGCGGACATACCTTGCCGCCGCTTCCGTATCCGTATAATGCGCTAGAGCCTTATATTTCACGAGAAATTATGATGTTGCACCACGATAAGCATCATCGTAGTTATGTAGAGGGATTGAATAAAGCGGAAAAGATGATGGCAGAAGCAAGAAAAACAAATCAATTTGATTTAATAAAGCATTGGGAGAGAGAAGCTGCCTTCCATGGTTCAGGACATTATTTACACACTATTTTTTGGAACAATATGAAAAAAGATGGTGGTGGTAGCCCGCACGGAGACTTATCAAGACAAATTGAAAAAGATTTTGGGAGTTATTTACGTTTTCAAAAACACTTTACAGAAGCAGCAGCGAAGGTGGAAGGTTCAGGCTGGGCCATTCTCGTTTGGGCACCTCGTTCCGGACGATTAGAAATTTTACAAAGTACACTGCATCAATTATTTACGCAGTGGGATACAATTCCCCTATTAGTACTGGATGTATGGGAGCATGCATATTATTTACAGTATCAAAATCGAAAAGAAGAATATATTAAAAATTGGTGGAATATTGTCAATTGGGGAGATGTAGAGAAAAGATTTGAAAGTGCAAAAAATTTACAGTGGATACCATATTAGACGCATCACAATGCGTCTTTTTTAGTTGCCTTTCTATTCTTATGCAATTAGTCACTCTATCAACTTCCATTCATATTTTAAAGGTCCAAGCATACACTTGTACAAAAAGTTCCAAAAAGGACGTGAATATATGCGAAGAAGATGGATCGTGATTGTACTTATAATATTATGTGCAAGTATGTTGCCACATGATACAAATGCGCAAATGAAAAATGTTAGTGCACGTAATGCTGTGTTGATGGAGCAACATTCGGGGCGTGTATTATATGGGAAGTTAGAGCATGAATCTGAAAAAATCGCAAGTATTACAAAAATTATGACCGCACTTTTAGCAGCCGAATCAGGGAAAATGAAAGAAAAGGTATCCATTAGTAATACAGCAGTTCGGGTGGAAGGGTCAGCGATTTATTTAAAACCAGGACAGAAAGTACCGTTGGAAGATTTAGTATATGGCTTAATGCTGCGCTCAGGAAATGATGCAGCTCAGGCAATTGCAGAATATGTTGGCGGGAGTATAGATGGATTCGTTTATTTAATGAATGAAAAAGCAGCACAAATTGGAATGAAGGATACACACTTTTCTAATCCACATGGTTTAGACGGAGATGGAACACATTATTCTTCAGCATATGATATGGCACTGTTAACAAGGTATGCCATGGAAAATGAGGCATTTCGTAAAATTTTTGGAACGAAAACGTATCAGTCTAAAGTATGGGACTATCCATGGAAAAATAAACATAAGCTTGTTACTTCTATGTACGAGTATGCAACAGGAGGGAAAACTGGATTTACAAAAAAGGCAGGGCGAACACTTGTAACAACTGCATCAAAGGATGGGCTAGATTTGATTGTTGTAACATTGCAAGCTTCGAGTGATTGGGATGATCATATGTACTTATTTAATGAAGGATTTAAACAATATACAGCAACTACTGTAGTAGCGAAGGGACCCCTTACTGAACTGCAAGACAAAAAGTATACAAATCATATATATACGAAAAATGATTTATTAGTGCCACTAACGGAAGACGAAGCTAAAAAGGTTACATTGAAGATTGAATTTGATAAATCGGCCAAGCTGATAGATGGAGAAAAAGTAGGGCGTGCTGTTGCCTATTTAAATGATGAAGAAGTTGGAGAGCGTAACCTTTTTTATAGTAAACGGAAACTTATTGTGACTACAGGTTTGTTTTGGAAAGATTTTAAAGAAGTATTTTCTCACATGTTAGGTGTGGAAATAGATGGTTAATATTATATGGGTTGCGATGGCGGTAATTGGTATTGTATATGCAATGTTTAATGGAACGATGGATGAAGTGAATAAAGCAGTTTTCGAAGGTTCAAAAAATGCCGTAACCATTTGTATCGGGTTGATTAGTGTTCTTGTTTTTTGGCTTGGTTTAATGAAAATTGCCGAGGAAGCTGGTCTGCTAAAGAAACTTGTTGCATTGTTTATGCCTCTTGTAAAAAAACTATTTCCAGAAGTGCCGAAGAATCATCCAGCACTGGGTTTTATCTTATCTAATATGATGGCAAACTTTTTTGGATTAGGAAATGCAGCCACACCGCTGGGGATTAAAGCAATGGAACATTTAAAAGAGTTAAATGGAGGAAGAGACTTTGCAAGCCGCTCTATGATAACATTTCTTGCTTTAAATACATCAGCTATTACACTTATTCCCACTACTGTTATTTCGATTCGGATGACGTATCATTCTGCAAATCCAACTGAGATTGTAGGCGTAACGTTTATCGCTCAGATTTTATCTATGATTGGAGCAATTTGGATCGATCGTTATTTTTACCGAAGAAGAAGTAGAAAGGGGAAGAAAAAATGAGCCTCGTTAATACGATTTCTTTATGGGTTATTCCATGTGTGATTGGATTTATTCTATTATATGGGACGATAAAAAAAGTACCGACGTATGAATCATTTGTAGAAGGCGGGAAAGAAGGAATTCAAATTGCGGTATCTATTTTGCCGTTTATGGTTGGTATGCTCGTGTCTATTTCAATTTTTCGGGCTTCTGGGGCGTTAGATGCAATGATACATGTAATGAAACCAATGTTAGATGCTATCCATGTGCCAGCAGAAATTGTTCCTCTTGCACTTATTCGTCCTATTTCCGGATCAGCAGGGTTAAGTATTACAACGGATTTAATTGCCACATATGGTCCAGATTCGTTTATTGGGAGACTTGCGTCTACGATGCAAGGAAGTACAGATACAACCTTTTATATTTTAACGGTTTATTTTGGAGCGGTTGGGATTCGGAAAATGGGTGATGCATTAAAGGTTGGCTTATTTGCTGATTTAATTGGGATTGTGTGTTCAATTGTATTTGTTTCACTTATGTTTCAGTAATAAATGTTCATTTTTCATTCAAATTAGACTATAATACGGATACAGCCACTATTAAGAATGTGCTTAATAGTGGCTTTTTTATGGATTGTTTTTGACAAAACCGTGAACATTTGTTGTAAGCAAATAGAAGGGAGTAAATCATAATAAAGAAGAAAAATGTATTTTATTCCTTTATTAGCTTATAAAGTTGGTGATGTTGTTTACGGTAAGTAAGGGTAATTGCCATCAAGGCTAGACAGTTGCCAAGTCCTTCTAATGAAGGTAAGATGAATTTGAGGTGAAGAAACGAAATGGAACGACTACAAAAGGTAATAGCACAAGCAGGAATCGCATCGAGAAGAAAAGCAGAAGAACTCATTCAACAAGGTAAAGTTAAGGTTAACGGAAAAGTCGTGACCGAACTAGGAACGAAAGTGAGTGTGCAAGATAAAGTTGAAGTAAACAACATTCCTCTCGAAAAAGAAACACCTGCTTACTTTTTATTATATAAACCAACGGGTGTTATTTCGAGTGTAACTGATGATAAAGGAAGAAAAGTGGTCACAGATTTCTTTGCAGAAATTCCACAGCGTCTTTTTCCAATTGGCCGATTAGACTATGATACATCTGGTTTAATATTGATGACAAATGATGGAGAGTTTGCGAACATTTTAATGCATCCAAAGTATAAGGTTGAAAAAACATATGTGGCAAAGGTAAAAGGTCCGCTAACTGGTGAAAAAATTCGTATGTTAGAAAAAGGCGTTATGCTGGAAGAAGGAAAGACGGCGCCTGCACGTGTGAAAATTCTTTCTTGGGATAAACGTAAAGAGATTGCAATTGTACAATTGACAATTCATGAAGGAAGAAATCGCCAAGTGCGTAGAATGTTTGAAGCAGTTGGATGTAAAGTGATGAAATTAAAGCGTGAACGTTATGCCTTTTTAGAGTTAGGTAATTTACGCCCAGGGGATGCAAGAGAATTATCCCCTCATGAAGTAAAACAACTTCGTGCTCTTGCTTCAACGAAACCGAGATAGTACTGAGTATCGAATATAAAAGCTTCTATCAGTAAAGAAATCTTTGCTGATAGAAGTGGATACATATATAAATACAAATTGAAAAACCGACATAAAAATCCCTTTTAGGGAGGACGAGAGCATTTGGCCATGTATAGGAGCGGTCAGTGCCTTTTCCTGCCACATGCGAGGTTTGAAACAAAGGGAGTAAGCCAGTAGCGGTCATGTTATATTCTGGATAGCAGTAATTTATATGGCGAGAAATAAAAATGGGTTTATATAGAAAAGTTTAGTATGTGCTAAACTTCTTTATTCAGTTAAGGAAGGAGAGACACCATGAAGAAAAATAGACTATTATTTCGCGTAATTATTTTGCTCCTATTAGGAGGGGCGTTAGGGTTTACGTTATATCAAAACTTTTTTGTTGATAAAGAGAAAGTGCAAGTAGGAAAAGAAGCACCAAACTTCGTTGCTACGGATTTAGAAGGTAAAAAGATTACGTTAAAAGAATTGAAAGGAAAAGGGGTATTTTTAAATTTCTGGGGAACATGGTGTAAACCTTGCGAGAAAGAAATGCCATATATGAATGAATTGTATCCGAAATATAAGGAAAAAGGTGTTGAAATATTGGCATTAGATGCAGACGAAACAGAACTCGCAGTGAAAAATTTTGTGAGTCAATATGGGCTGAAATTTCCTGTAGCCGTTGATAAAGGACAAGAAATTTTAAATACATATGGTGTAGGTCCACTACCGACAACGTTTTTAATTGATAAGGATGGCAAGATTATCGAAAAAATTACAGGTACACAATCGAAAGAACAAATGGAAGAATATTTAAAGAAAATCACTCCTTAAATGAGAAGAGTATAGAAAATCTATTAGGGCTCTTCGTCAGCCGAGGTGCTGTACATGGATTTTCAGTACCTATCATGAGAATTCTGAGTATTTCGTTAATTTCACTAAAAAACAAAGATACATAGAAATAAGAAAAAGGCGGTGAAAAATTTGGGACAAGTAAAATGTGATTGTGGTCATGTAAATCCAATCGGTACAGTTTTTTGTGAAGCTTGCGGAAAGCCATTTGAAGATGAGCAGGATACAAAATTACTAGATATGCGATATGAAGGGAGCGCGCGGCGTTCTATTACGCAAACAAAAACAGTGGTAGATAAAATTTGGAGCTTTTTTTCTTCCGTAAAAGTTGGAATATGGCTTATTGTTATTACACTTATCGCGTCTGGGATTGGAACGATTTTTCCGCAAGAAATGTATATTCCACCAACTGTTACGCCAGGAGAATATTATGAACAGCAGTATGGTTTCCTTGGGAAATTGTATTATCAATTAGGATTTAATAATCTATATAGTTCCTGGTGGTATATGATTTTGATAGCATCTATTGGGATTTCTCTTGTTATATGTAGTTTAGATCGTGTTGTTCCTTTATATAAAGCGCTCAAAAAACAAAGGGTAACAAGACATCCGAGTTTTTTAAAAAGACAGCGCTTATATGGAACAGCACTTGCGACAAAAGAAGAGATTGAGTGTGTGAAAGAGAACTTGAAAAAGAGAAAATATAATATTCAAGTGGAAGGGGATAATATTCTAGCAGAAAAAGGCCGTTTTTCACGCTGGGGTCCATATGTAAATCATATTGGTCTTATTATTTTCTTATTTGGAACGATGCTTCGTTTTGTCCCTGGTATGTATGTAGATGCATCGCTTTGGCTTCGTGAAGGTGAAACGAAAGAAATTCCTGGAACAGACGGAAAGTATTATTTGAAAAATGAAAAGTTTATTAAAGAAGTTTATGATAAAAGTAAAGAAAATGAAGTGTTTAATGATGCGATTGATCGAGTTGGAAATAAGATGATTGCGAAAAACTATCAAACAAATGCTGCATTGTATAAAGTAGTCGGGAAAAATGTTGCTGGTGAAGAGCCGAAGCTTGAGAAAGTGAAAGATTATAACATTCGAGTAAATGACCCTCTTAAATTTGATGACTATGCTCTGTACCAAGTAGATTTTAAAGAAGGCGAATTTAGTAAAATGTCTTTCTTTTTACAAAAGAAAGAAGGCGGTCAAAAATGGGGTCCGATTACAGTTGATCTAGCAAATCCAAAAGAAACATACGATTTAGGAAATGGGTATTCTCTGCATTTGTTAAGTTATTTTCCTGATTTTTATTTTGATGAAAGCGGAAAGCCAAATACAAAAACGAAACTGCCTAATAATCCTGCTTTTGTATTTAAAATGTTTACGCCTGAAATGCCAAATGGAGAAGTGAGTTTTGTTGGAATTCAACAAAATATCGAGCCTGAAGGAAACAACTTATACAAAATGTCTTTTGCAGGTGTAGAGATGCGCAACGTTACAGCACTTACTGTTCGGAAAGATTTAACACTTTGGGTGATCGCTTTAGGAGGCTTTATTTTTATGGTAGGTGTCATCCAGGGGATGTATTGGAATCATCGTCGTATTTGGGTGCAGCGTGTTGAAAATGAATGGTGGATTGCTGGTCATACAAATAAAAATTGGTATGGTCTGCGAAAAGAGATCGAAAAAGTGCTAGAAGGGACAAATATTCCGCAGCCAAACGATAAAGTAAATGAGAAAAAAATTAGTTGAGGTGGGGAGAGAATATGGTAGAAATAAGTAGTAATTTCTTATTTACTGCTTTTGTATTGTATTTAGTTGCAACACTGTTCTTTGGGGGAGCGATTAAAGAAAAAGGGCGAAAGTGGGCAAACATCGGGATAACCATCACAATTTTAGGCTTTACTGCTCAGTCAGTATATTTTGTTACGAGATGGATTGCATCAGGGCATGCACCGGTTAGTAATTTTTTTGAGTTTGGTACATTTTTCGGTATGATGATGGTCGGTGCGTTTATTATTATTTATTTTATGTATCGGACAAGTATACTTGGCTTATTTGCGCTTCCAGTTGCTATTTTACTAATAGCCTATGCAAGTATGTTTCCAAGAGAAATTAATCCGCTTATTCCATCGTTAAAAAGTAACTGGCTTCATATTCATGTAACAACAGCAGCGGCTGGACAAGCTATTTTATCGATTAGTTTTATTACGGGAGTTATATATTTACTAAAAAATGTAGACCAGTCAAAAAAAAGCAAGCAAAGATTTTGGCTGGAAGCAGTTATTTTTTCGCTTGTTTGTGTAATTGGATTTATAGTAGCGACAACTGCTTTTTCAAGTGTAAAGTATGAAGCGAAGTTCCAATGGATGAATAAAAATGAGCAACAAGCAGAAATGGTATATAATTTACCTGCTTTAGTCGGTCCCCATGAAGGAAAGTTAGTTACAGCTGAGAAATTTGAGCCTGTAATAGAAACTCCAGCTATTATCAATGCGAAAAAATTAAACACTGTGATTTGGTCAGTATTTGTAGGAACGGGGCTCTATGTTCTCTTAAGATTAATTTTACGAAAACGAGTAGCAGCAGCGATTCAACCTGCACTGCAGAAAGTTGATAGTGAGTTACTTGATGAAATTGGATATCGTTCTGTCGCAATTGGATTCCCAGTCTTTACGTTAGGTGCATTAATCTTTGCGATGATATGGGCACAAATTGCATGGACACGTTTTTGGGGATGGGATCCAAAAGAGGTTTGGGCACTTATTACTTGGCTCTTTTATGCAGCGTTTTTACATTTACGCTTATCGAAAGGGTGGCACGGTGAAAAATCAGCTTGGCTTGCAGTAATTGGCTTTGCAATTATTATGTTTAACTTTGTAGCAGTGAACTTAGTGATTGCAGGTTTGCATTCGTATGCATAACAAGTATTGGAGTTCAACGAATTCTATTGTGTAGTTCATTATTGCGGTATAAAATAGGAAGGTGACTGTCACTTTCCTATTTTAATTTTGTTAAATTCTTTTCTTTTTTGAGAAAAACATGACAAAGTATAGAGTGATTTTGTAAAATGATGTCGAGGACAAATTGTATAGTTCAGAGAAAATACATATTTTTGGAAAAAATATGAACATATTTTGTTATTTATGTGAAACATAATGCAAGGGTGAACTTTCTAATCGTGGCGAGGTTTGTCTGTGAAAAGTTATTTCACTTTAACGGGAAATTACGACTAGCATGTGTCCTATTAATTTAACTAATTCTCATAAGGGAAGTTTGACTGTATTGAAGAAAGGTAGGTGTGAACCGTTGTGACGTATATGTGTACAGCGGATAGCTATGGAAAATGAACTAAAGATTTTAATTGTAGATGATGAAGATCGTATCCGTCGTTTGTTAAAAATGTATTTAGAGAGAGAGCAGTACATCATTGATGAAGCTGACAACGGAGAAACGGCTTTAGAAAAAGCTTTGCAAAATGATTATGATCTTATCCTTTTAGATATTATGATGCCTGGAATCGATGGTATTGAAGTTTGTAAAGGGATTCGCGAGAAAAAAGCAACACCAATTATTATGCTAACGGCAAAAGGAGAAGAAATAAATCGAGTGCAAGGATTTGAAGTGGGCACAGATGATTATATCGTAAAACCGTTTAGTCCGCGTGAAGTTGTGTTGCGTGTAAAAGCTGTACTCCGTCGTTCCGTTACAACAACATTCTTTACGCAAGATACAACAACAAAAGATGTTATTGTATTCCCGCACTTAACAATTGATAATGATGCACATCGTGTTACAGCAGATGGAGAAGAAGTGAATTTAACACCAAAAGAATATGAATTATTACTATTTTTAGCGAAGGCACCGGATAAAGTGTTTGACCGTGAACAATTATTAAAAGAAGTATGGCAGTATGAATTTTTCGGTGATTTACGTACGGTCGATACGCACGTAAAGCGTTTGCGTGAGAAATTAAGTAAAAAATCAGCAAATGCAGCGAAAATGATTGTAACAGTATGGGGTGTTGGTTACAAGTTTGAGGTTGTGAACGATTGATGCTTTGGAAAAGTGTTGTTGGAAAACTATGGATGACCATTTTACTCCTCGTTTCTTTCGTCTTGGGCTTTGTCGCTATTTTACTTTCTCAGTTTTTCGACAATTATTATGTGACGATGGGAGAAACGAGGCTGACAAATGTTGCAACGAGCGTTTCTGAATTAATAGAAGAGGGGGCGGATGAGAAGACGATAGAACATATCGCATATAAATTCGCTGACCCTCTTTCGCGGATTATTATTATTAAAGAGGATGATAAAGTATCTGCTTCTCCCACTCAACAAGGATTGGTAACATTAACATTAGATGATTTAAAGCATGACAAAGAGTTGCAAGCTGTATTTACAGAGCGTAAAAAGGTGCAAAAAATAAAAAGCGTCCCAGATGAAAAAAACAAGAAGAATCATGAAAATGATATTATGGTCGTTGGTGTTCCGTTAAAGTCATCAAAAGACGGTGCAGTTTTTGTATACCAATCGTTACAAGTACCAAAACAGGGAATAGAAAAATCGACAGATTTTATCTTTTTATCTGCGGGGATTGCAATTATTTTAACAACATTCTTTGCGTTTTTCTTATCAACCCGTATTACAGCACCGCTTCGTAAAATGCGTGAAGTAGCTTTTGAAGTAGCGCGCGGAAAATTTGATGCGAAGGTACCAACGGTTTCACAAGATGAAATCGGTGAATTGGCAACAGCTTTAAATCAAATGGGGAAACAATTGAAGTTTAATATAAATGCCCTGCAGCAAGAAAAAGAACAGCTTTCTAGCATTTTAAGTAGTATGGCCGATGGTGTTATTACGTTAAATCAAGAAGGAGAAGTTGTTGTAATTAATCCGCCAGCAGAGCGTTTCTTACAAGTATGGCATGAAGAAAAAGAGATAGAGGTAAGTGTAAGTTTGCCATCTGAGCTTGTTGAATTGTTCCATTCAGTTGTAGAAAGTGAACAGCAACAAGTTGTGGAAATTAATTTAGAAAAAGGGAATTATGTTGTATTGATGACACCGCTATACAATCAGACAAAAATTCGAGGGGCTGTTGCAGTACTTCGTGATATGACAGAAGAGCGCCGTCTAGAAAAGATGCGGAAAGATTTTATTGCAAATGTCTCGCATGAATTACGTACACCGATGGTTATGCTTCAAGGATATAGTGAAGCAATTTTAGATGATATTGTTCAAACGAAAGAAGAAGTGCACGAATTTGTGCAAATCATTTATGATGAATCTGTCCGATTAGGGCGTCTTGTGAATGAGTTATTAGATTTAGCTCGAATGGAGAGCGGTCATGTAGAATTACATATATCAGAGGTAGATGTCGTTCCATTTGTTGAAAAGATTGCACGGAAGTTTCAAGGAATAGCAAAGGAAAAAGAGGTTCAATTACTCGTTGATTTTCGAACTTCCATAAAACAACATTCTTTTGATCCTGATCGAATGGAACAAGTGTTAACAAATTTAATTGATAATGCGTTGAGGCATACAAATACCGGTGGTAAAGTATCGCTTATTATTGATGAGAAAAATAACGGAATTGTATTCGAAGTTTCAGATTCTGGGGTTGGTATTCCAGAAGAGGATATTCCGTTCTTATTTGAGCGTTTTTATAAAGCAGATAAAGCTCGTACACGCGGGAAAACAGGTGGTACAGGTTTAGGGCTTGCAATTGCCAAAAACATTGTGCGAGGACATGAGGGTAAAATAACAGTGTCGAGTGTGGTAGGTGAGGGTACAACATTCTCTGTATATTTACCATCAGAAGTATGATGAAAAGCTTATCTTTTTGATAAGCTTTTTTTATAAAGTGAAACAATGAGTAGTAGGGGCTGAATTCTCTAATGAGTACCAATTGAATTTTTATGGGTAAGTATCTCTAGTCTATATAAATCCAAATTAAAAAACGACATAAAACCATCTTTTTTTTAGGTGGGCGAGAGCATCTGGCCATGCATAGAAGCGGTCAGGGCCTTTTCCTGCCACATGCGAAGTTTAAACAAAGAGAAAAAGCGAGTGGAAGCTCCTTTTTTTCTGAATAGCAGCAGTCTATATGTTGGAAAATCAAAATGGATTCATATAGTAAAATAGTATATAAGAGAAGGGAGAAAAGTATGAAGCTCTATACAAAAACAGGAGATAAGGGCAGAACAAGTCTTATTGGGGGACGCGTAGATAAGGATGATTTGCGTGTGGAGGCATACGGAACACTTGATGAGGCGAATTCGTTTATTGGACATGCAATGACACTTTTGCAAGGTGAATTGTTTCAAGATATTTATCAAGAACTTGAAAATATTCAGCATGAGTTGTTTGATTGTGGCGGGGATTTAGCGATTGTGAAGAAAAAAATTCCGTATAAAGTAACGGAGGATATCATTACTTTTCTAGAGAAAAGGATTGATGTATATGTAAAAGAAGCACCGCCGCTGGAACGTTTTATTTTGCCAGGAGGAAGTGAAGGAGCAGCGATTATTCATATCGCTCGCACTGTTACAAGAAGAGCAGAACGGAGCATTGTTTCTTTAAAGAAACAAGATGAGATAAATGAACATGTTTTACAATACGTAAATCGATTATCGGATTATTTATTTGCAGTTGCAAGGGTTGTGAATGCTCGCTCTCATGTAAACGATGTAGAATATGAAAGAAGTACCATTGTGTTTCGAGATGAAGTAGAAAAGAAAGAGAAATAGACTCTTTCTTTTTTTTGTATACTTTTTTCTATAATCAACCACAATAGAAAAAGTGTGGTTGATTATAGAAAACGGAGGATTTACAATGAAAGCTTTAAAGATTATATTGTTTTTCTTTTGTGTTTTTTTTATAGGACAAGCAGAAGGTGCTGCTGAAGAAAAACAGTGGACGTGGCCGGTAGAGGGACGTATTAGTGATTATTTTGGAACGAGAAATGGAAAGCATTTTGGCATTGATATTGCTGCACCGATAGGTACTTCAATTGTAGCTATGTATGATGGAATTGTAACAAGATCTTATTTTTCTAATAGTTATGGTCATGTTGTATTTATTAAACATAGAGATTATGAAGCTGTATATGCACATATGAATAAACGACTTGTGAGGGAGGGGGAAGAGATTTTGCAAGGGCAAATAATTGGACAAGTAGGGAATACAGGACATTCTAATGGAGCTCATTTACATTTAGAAACTCATAAAGGATCTTGGACAATAGCGAAAACATATGCGGTTAATCCGCTGCAAATACTTGGGGAAAAACAAAATACGGTAGCATCTGCTTCTGTGTATGTTGTACAAAAAGGGGATACACTATTGAGTATTGCTAGGAAGTTTGGTACAACTGTTGGAGAATTGAAAGTAAAAAACCGCTTACAAAAAGATAACATTTATCCGTCGCAAAAAATACATATTAATTGAAAAAAGAGCTAGGAAGACTAGCTCTTTCGTTTGTTACCAAAAAATAAACAGGCAGATAAATCCGGCAATTGCTAAATAGCTATAATAATAAAATACTTTCGCCCTTGTTTTTTCTTCTGTTCTAAATAGGACAATAGTAGGTTCAATAAGGCCGATAACAAAACAAAGCAGACCAAGTAACATACAGCCGAGGGATAGTGAGTACAAAGCAATTTGGACTTGAAATGGAACGATCAGTTTTAATACGAATGCAATCAGTGCAGTATAGCAGATTGTTCCAATATACATATTTAATGCTGTGTTGGAACGATAACCCGGCAGTTTTTTTAAAAATGGTCTAGAAACAATCTCTATCTCTAAAGATGTATTAGTTTGAATAATTTTCTCTGCCTTCTTTCCTTGATGAAACAAAGAAAGGATCCAATTCCGTTCCCCCTGAAAGACGAATTGGGTTTTTGTTAAATAATGATCGATTTTAACTTTTCTCCAGCTTTTCCATGGGTGTCGTTCGCAAAGTTTTAGTTTACTGTCTGAGTTTTTGTCATATTGGTATATGCTAATTCCATGTATATCAAAGGCAGCATAATATGTGTCTCTTGAGAATTTTCCTGAGTCAACAGGACAATAGAACAGTAATTCTTTTTTTAAATAAAAATATTCTTTGCGAAGATTTTTTTTCATAACTTCTTGAATGGATTGTTTTTTTTCTTTACTCATGACATTTCCTCCACTGTAAGAAAATGCTGTTTTCTTAACAATATCATATCTTATCACTTTCGCATATGAATGGCTAGAGAATTGCCAACAATTAGGGACAAACACGAAAAAATGTTCTTTTTTGTCATATTATTTACTAGTCATTAGAATGTCATGCAATTATGAAAGTGTGGTTAGATAAAGTTTAGTAAGTATTAAATAAAAAGACATAAAAATTTTTATTCCTCACTGATGGAAGTTTCGCTTTATTCTTTTTAGCCGAATGAGAACAACTGAATATGCTGTCACATGCAAGGATGAAAATAAAATGAGAAAGCAAGTAGCGGTCATCTTTTGTTCTATGTAGAAGCGAAAGGTGCCATGCAATGTGAAGGAAAAAGAAGCATTTTCATTCACATTGTTTAAAAGTTGTTGTATAATGATGAGGAAAATAGAATATCGGTCTATCTTCGGGGCAGGGTGAAAATCCCGACCGGCGGTGATGAACACATGTATTTGTTCTAAGCCCGCGAGCCGTTAAGGCAGGATTTGGTGCGATTCCAAAGCCGACAGTACAGTCTGGATGGGAGAAGATGGAGGTTCAAGCGTTCAAAAAAGATAAGTATTTGAACGTCTATTTGATGTGCCTAAAGTTTCTCCCTTTGCGTTTCGGATGCAAAGGGTTTTTTTATCTAGAATTTTAGGGCATAGCAGAACCTTTCCACTTTCCATGAGATGATCGATGGAAAAGGAGAGAGAATTATGAAACAACAAAAGAGGGTAGTAAAAATGATGAGCATTGCGATGCTATCGAGCATTGCGTATTTGTTAATGATGCTGGATTTTCCATTTCCAGGATTACCACCGTTTTTGAAAATTGATTTTAGTGATGTCCCAGCATTAATTGTAGCAATTATTTTTGGACCGCTTTCAGGTGTAATTGTAGAAGCGATAAAAAACGTTCTTTATTATGGTATCCAAGGAAGTTTAACGGGAGTGCCAGTAGGGGAAACGGCGAATTTTATTGCTGGATGTCTTTTTATTCTTCCGGCATCTATTTTGTTCCGTAAACATCAAACGATTAAAAGTTTAACAACTGGATTGATGTTAGGGGCAATTTGTATGACACTGATTATGAGTGTACTAAATTATTTCATCATTTTACCAGCTTACACTTGGTTCTTAGGTCAACCTGCTATGTCTAGCGGTGCAATGCGTCAAATGATTGTGGCAGCAATTTTACCTTTTAATTTAATTAAAGGAATTATAGTAACAATTGTGTTTGTTCCTTTATTTTCTCGACTAAAAGTATGGGTGTTTGCAAAAATGAAAAATGCATAAATAGAAGATTTTGCATCAGTGGATATTTTTCTGCTGATGCTTTTTTACCCTGTAAAAGCCTGATTGCTGACAAGTTTCCATTCGTTTAGAAGGGGTATTATTTTTATAGAATAAAAAATAACCCTCATCATTTGAGGGTTATTTCTGGAGGCTATTCAAATTTTAATGCGTCGCCGTCGAATGTTTCATCTGCCACTTTAATAGAATCTGTTGGGCAACCTTCAAATGCATCCATCATATCATCGATTAATACATCTGGAATTTCAACGATACCTTGGTTATCGTCTAATGTTACGAATGCAATACCTTCATCATCGTAATCATAAATATCTGGTGCAGCAGCTCCGCATGCTCCACATGCGATGCAAGTATCTTTATCAACAATTGTATATTTTGCCATCTTTGAATTACCTCCTCGAGAATATGTATAAAAAAACACTGATAAAAATTCTAATCTTATTGTAAAACGGTTTTTATAACTTTTCAATACAAAATTATAATGATAATGCTTATCAATTAAATCTGTCAACTAATTTCTTTAGTCATGCATGATGTTTTTAAAATATCTAAATAAGTTGCATTTTGTTACAATGGTAGTAGAAGTAGAGTGAAAGGATGGAAGCGGCATTGCAGCTACAATATACTGTACTATACTGTTTAAAGCAATTAAAAGGTGAACGGACAGTTTCTTCCATTTATCACCTTTTAAAAGGGAAGCGTTCTTCACAAACATTTCAAGATGGGAATATGTTTCATCTTTCCTTTTTATTTGGTGTATATAAATCTTTAAGACGTCATGATTATGATAAACAGATTGAAACATTATTAAACGCACAACTTATTACATGTTTACATGAAAATACTTACATTTTATCCGAAGTAGGAGAGAAACAATTAAATGAATGGGAGGGAATATTTTACTTTCCGAAACATTTACATGGCCTACATTACGGTGAACTTGGAGAGAGTTTTTGGAAAAGATTATCCTTAATTATACAAACTGTATCAAATTTAAAGCAGCAAAATGTGAAATTTATTCCGATTCAACAAGATACAGAAATCACGATTTGGGTAAAACGATTTATTATGAGCTCTTCTGTTTCAAGAGAATATTTAGCAGAACAGTTATATAAAGAAATAAATGTAATATTAATGAATGTGACTTCATTAGAAGCGACTATTTTGGTGTACCGTCTCACGGGATACCATCGTATTGGTTATACAACAGATCAGCTTGGCGATATGATGAAGCAAGATGCACTTCGCGTATATCTTTTGTTTTGGGGAACAATTCATTTTATCATTCAACAAGTGCAACATCAGAAGCAGCAGTTTCCATTGTTAACAGAGATCATTGCGTATCCAAACGAAAAAGCAGATTTATTTAGTATATCCACACAAAAAACGTATCAATTATGGAAACAAGGAAGAACTATGGATGAAATTGCGCGGATCAGGAAATTAAAAGTTGCAACAATTGAAGATCATATTGTAGAAATTGCATTACGTGAGAAAGAATTTCAGGTGGAGCATTTTATAGAAAAAGAAAAAATGAAGCAAATACAGAACATGATTGAGAAGTTACAGACACGGAAGCTGCGAATATTAAAACAAGCTGCTGGAGAGCATGTTTCCTATTTTGAGATTCGTCTTGTATTAGCTCGAGTAGGGGGATTATATGAGACTTGAAGATATTTTATATCAGTGGTTTGGATACCGCACGTTTCGACCCGGGCAAAAGGAAGTCGTTGCAGATTTATTAAAGGGAAACTCTGTTGTAGCGATGCTGCCAACTGGAGGCGGAAAATCACTTTGTTATCAGCTGCCAGGTCTTATACAAGATGGAACGGTACTGATTGTTTCACCATTATTGTCTTTAATGGAAGATCAAGTTACACAATTAAAATACATAGTGAAAAATCAAGTTATTGCTCTTAATAGCTTTCGGACAATAATAGAAAAAAAAGAAGCGATGCGGCGGTTGCATTCCTATAAATTTGTCTTTGTATCTCCTGAAATGTTGCAATCAGATGTGTTGCTAAAAGAACTAAGAAAAATCCATATTTCTTTATTTGTTGTGGATGAAGCACATTGTATTTCTCAATGGGGATATGATTTTCGAACAGATTATAAAAAGCTAGATCAAGTTATTGCATCAATGGGTTACCCGCCGGTTCTTGCTTTAACAGCTACAGCTACGAAAGAAGTATTACAAGATATTATTGAAAGCTTACATTTGAAAGATGTGAAGCAGCACTTATATTCGATTGATCGTCCTAATATCGCTATGAAAGTCGAGTTTGTACAAACGATTCAAGAGAAAAAAGAAGCATTATTATCTTATGTGAAATATTTACAAGGACCTGGGATCGTTTATTGTTCAAGTCGGGCTTGGACTGAACGCCTTGCAGCGTACTTAAGAGATGAAGGTATTGATGATATTGCATATTATCACGGGGGAATGGAACATGAAGAACGGATGTTAATTCAGCAACAATTTATGAACGATCAACTGCAAATTGTTGTCTGTACAAGTGCGTTTGGTATGGGAGTAAATAAGCAAAATACACGGTATATTATCCATTTCCATTATCCAATCAATATAGAATCTTATTTACAAGAAATTGGACGAGCAGGCCGTGATGGAGAACCGAGCATTGCTATTTTGTTATGTAGCCCGCTTGATCATGATTTACCTCTCTCCATTATTGAAGAAGAATTACCAAATGAACAACAAATTCGTTTTTTATTTTCTTTATTGCGAGAAACAGCCCCGCAAACGAAAGTGTTATCGTTAGAAGATATAGAAGAAATTTGCTATAATGCAGCGGGGTTAAATGAACAATACTGGAGATTTATTCGATATCATTTTGAAAAGATGAAAATCATACAACAAAGGCAATTGATGACTGAATTCTTGTCAGATGAGGCTGAGCAGAAATTAATTACAGAAGTAAGAACGCGGCTTTATAATAAATATGGTCAACTAGAAACGATGAAAGAATGGATATGGCGAACAGATTGTAAAAGAGAAGCAATTCTTTCCCAATTTGGATATGTAAAGGAAATACAGCGGAAAAATTGTTGTAATTGTTGTGGGATTCATATGGAAGATTATAAAAAAAAGCAAGCGAGACAACCTGTTTTCGACTATAATTGGAAAACAGAGTTACAATTGCTCTTCGGATTTAGAGGGAAGGAATGATGGATATACGTAAGAAAAGTATTGAAGACATGAGCCCAAAAGAAATCCGACTGAATTTATATATTACACAAGCAATTGTTATATGTGTGGGAATACTATTAGCGTATACATTCTTTCCGAGTATAGATACATTTTTGAATTTGTGGTCCTGGGATTTTTCATCTATTTTTTTTATAGGTGGAGGAGTAGCTTGTAGTATTGTTTTGTTGGATTATATTGTAATGAATCTTTTTCCTGAATCGTGGTTTGATGACGGTGGAATTAATGATCGCATGTTTCAAGGCATGTCTGTTTTTCAAGTGTTGGCTGTTACTCTTTTAATTGGAACAGCAGAGGAGTTTTTATTTCGTGGTGTGATACAAACATATTTTGGTTTAATTTTTGCGAGTGTGGTATTTGCTGTTTTACATATTCGCTATATTACCAAGCCATTTTTATTTTGTTTTGTATTATTGATTAGCATTGTATTTGGTTATGTGTTTCAATATACAGAGAATTTATTAATTACAATTTTTGCGCATTTTTTAGTCGATTTCATAATGGGGTTACAATTAAGAAATCAAACGAAAGATGGTGGTGACCGAGATGACGACGAGACAGACAACAGAGTTTGAGGAGAATTTGGAAGAGTCAACGCAAACAGAAAAAGAGGGTTTACCGCCGCGTAGTGAAGTTCATAAAGACAAAAAAAATAAAAAATCAAAATTTAAAATAAAGCATTTTTTTGTTCGAATTTTAACAGTATTATTTATCTTGCTCCCGATTGGGGTTTTATGGTATACAGAGCGTTACATTGCGGAAAAAAACGGAAAATCTAGTGCTGATTCTGAACATAGTGCATTTGAAGTTATTTTTTATGATTCAAAAAAGAAAACAAATCATGAATCAAAATCATCCTCATCAGAGACATTTCAATTTCATACGGTAAAAAAAGGAGAAACCTTGGAAGAGGTTGCAAAGAAATATTTTCCGAACGAAGATGGAATAGCGATTATAAAGAAATACAATGAGGTAGCAGGAGAATTAGAGCCAGGACAGGTGTTGAAAATTCCGAAGAAGACAGGGTCAGAACAGAAAAAATAAAAAGAAAATTTTATCCTGCTATTCGCGGACAGTAAGACCCCCATCTCATGATTATGAGGAATTTGAAGAAGAGAGGTGGGGGATAACTGCTCAATCGTAACAATCTTATTTTTACAGGAAGTTATTCTTCTCTCTTCATAAATTGATGTGGTCATATTCTGTTAAGAAGAAAGATGGGGAAAGTGTATGACATGGATAGTGTTAGGTTGTTTCATTTTATGTATTGTAATTGTTTGTTTTATTATGATGTATAAAGAAGCGATACGTGATACATTGTTAGAGCACAGCATATCATTTGCGAATTTCCCAATAAGTTTTGGAGAAGTTCGAATTTTTTTTATTTCAGATATTCACAGAAGAACGGTATCTCAATCTTTAATACAGAAAGTAAAAGGAAAAGTAGATCTTGTTATTATAGGTGGGGATCTAGCGGAACGAGGGGTACCTCTATCACGAGTAGCTGATAATATTAAACGGTTAAATGAACTTGGACAAGTATATTTTGTTTGGGGAAATAATGATTATGAAATTGATTTTCACGAATTAGACGCGTTACTTCTTCAAAATGGCGTGAAAATTTTAGATAATACAGGGACTTTATTTGAATCGGAGCTTGGAGAAAAAATATGGTTACTAGGTGTCGATGATGTAGGTTTGAAGCGTGATCGATTAGATTTAGCGTTAGCGGATTGCAAAGAAGAGGGCTTTCGCATCCTTGTGAGCCACAATCCTGATATTTTATATAAATTAAATGGAACGGAACGTATTTCTTGTATATTAAGTGGTCATACGCACGGTGGACAAATTCGGTTGTTTCATGATACACGTTTTTTGAAAGGTGGAATGTATGAATATCCACATACGACTTTGTTTGTAAGTAATGGTTATGGAACAACATTTGTACCACTACGGTTTCGAGCTCCTGCACAAACGCATTTGATTACATTAGGAAGAGAAGAATGACGTTGTTTTTAAGGTGGGAAGATATATGCCAAATTCAACCGGTAAATATAATATTAAAGCAATTTCCAATATGCTTGGTATACATCCAGGAACATTGCGAGCTTGGGAAAGACGATATCAAATCATTACACCGAAACGTAATGATGCTGGACATCGTTTATATACAGAAGAACATGTTCAAATTTTCAAATGGCTTATTAATAAACTGAATCAAGGTTTTACCATTGGACAAGCAGTAAATTTATTAGAAAATAATCAATTACAAAATCACAATTTATTAGAAAAAGAATATAATAAAGTAGAACTTTTAGTAGACGATATCTTGTATTCTTTGTTAAAATTTGATGAAATACAAGCTCTCGAATTATTGAACGAAGCTTTTAGCATTTTTTCTATAGATAAAGTGATTACAGATGTGTTCATAAAATTGCTGGTCAAGTTAAGAGAGCAACGCTTGAATGAAAAAATAACAAGTGCAGAGGAACAGTATGCAATTTCTCTTTTACAATCACGTATGGGAGCGATTTATTATAGTATACCCACGAATACAGGAACATCAAAGGTGCTTTCTATATGCGTTCCAGGAGAATTACATGAACTCGAATTGTTTATTTTTACAACATATTTACGCCGAAAAGGCTTTCCAACAATCTATATTGGGACAGGCATAGAAGAAGCTGGCATTCATGATGTAATTACACGAGTAAATCCTAAATTTTTGTTTATTTCTTGTACAATGCAAGAAAATATAATGGCAAGTGTTCAACTTGCAAAGAGATTACATGAACAATATAAAAATCTTTTTATCGGACTTAGTGGTTTTGCTTTTAGATTTGCTTCTAATGAAGAAAAAGAAGAGATTTGTAATTTGTTTGTTGGGGATACGACAGAAGAATGGGATGAATGGTTAAAAGTATCAGAATAGTTGTTCGAAGAGAACCATCTATTTTCTGTTTCATATAATAAAAATTAGATGCAACGGTTGCGTAAGGAGGTTACGGGATGAGGCTGGAACGTTTAAATTATAATAAAATAAAAATCTTTCTAACGTTCGATGATTTGTCAGAACGTGGACTCACGAAGGAAGATTTATGGAAAAATGCTCCTAAAGTACAACAACTATTTCGAGATATGATGCAAGAAGCAAATAAAGAGCTCGGTTTTGAAGCGGATGGTCCAATTGCAGTGGAAGTGTTTTCATTACAAGCACAAGGTATGGTTGTTATTGTTACAAAAGAAAATCAAGAGTTAGATACGGAAGAAGAATTTCAAGATGAATTTATTGAAATGCAAGTTACACTTGATGAGAGTGAACATATATTATACGAATTTACTTCATTAGACGATACAATTGCTTTAGCTGGTCGTTTATATAGTCTTGGAGTTACAGGCGGAAAGCTTTATGGGTGGCAAGATCGTTTTTATTTATGGTTAGAAGAGGAAACAGCTACGTTATTGAAAGAAGATATGATTGCCATTTTAGCAGAGTTTGGTAGCTCTTCTACAATTACAATTTATCGAATGATGGAATATGGAAAAGAGTTAATGGCGAATGACGCAATTAAACAAATCTACAAATACTTTATCGCAAAAGAAAACCTCAGCTAAGTGATATAGTTGAGGCTTTCTTTATATAAAGTATTTAAACATTATATTATATAAAAAATGTTAGCTTTTTAAGTATTTCGCTTTTCCAAAAACAATAAAAATACTATAATGATATTGAAAACGTTTGCAAAAATAAAAAAGGTTTGCATATATTTGTTAGCGTTTTCTCTTGCATTCCTATTTTAAGAGTGTATACTAGGCAATGAAGGTTTACTAAACAAGTGAAATTACAGGGGGTTTACTTACTATGGTAGCCGAAAAGGGAGCTCAAACACAAACACAACAAAGAGAACAACATTTTGAACTGTTGAATTCGACGCAAATTGTTATTAAAGAAGCCTTAGAAAAATTGGGTTATCCAAACGAAGTATATGAATTACTTAAAGAACCAATTCGTATGATGACAGTGAAGATTCCAGTTCGTATGGATGATGGGACTGTTAAAATATTTACAGGATATCGTGCTCAGCATAATGATGCTGTTGGTCCGACAAAGGGTGGTATTCGTTTCCATCCGAATGTAACGGAAAATGAAGTAAAAGCACTTTCGATTTGGATGAGCTTAAAATGTGGAATTGTTGACCTACCATATGGTGGGGGTAAAGGTGGTATCATTTGTGATCCACGTGAAATGTCTTTCCGTGAGTTAGAAAGATTAAGCCGTGGCTACGTAAGAGCAATTAGTCAAATTGTAGGGCCAACAAAAGATATTCCGGCTCCAGACGTATTTACAAATTCACAAATTATGGCATGGATGATGGATGAATATAGCCGCATTGACGAATTTAATTCACCTGGATTTATTACAGGGAAGCCACTTGTTCTAGGTGGATCTCATGGTCGTGAAACAGCGACTGCAAAAGGTGTAACAATTTGTATTCGTGAGGCAGCGAAAAAGCGCAATATTGATATTAAAGGTGCGCGTGTTGTTGTACAAGGATTCGGAAATGCAGGTAGCTTCTTAGCGAAGTTTATGCATGATGCGGGAGCGAAGGTAATTGCGATTTCTGATGCTTACGGTGCACTTCATGATCCAAATGGTCTAGATATTGATTATTTATTAGACCGTCGTGATAGCTTCGGTACAGTAACGAAATTGTTCAATAATACAATTTCTAATAAAGAGTTATTAGAACTAGATTGTGATATTTTAGTACCAGCTGCCATTGAAAATCAAATTACAGAAGAAAATGCAGCAAATATTAAAGCGAAAATTGTTGTAGAAGCAGCAAACGGCCCTACAACATTAGAAGCAACGAAAATTTTAACTGAACGTGGCATTTTACTTGTTCCAGACGTATTAGCAAGTGCTGGTGGCGTCACAGTTTCTTACTTTGAGTGGGTACAAAACAACCAAGGTTACTATTGGACAGAAGAAGAAGTTGAGGCTCGTTTAGAAAAAGTAATGGTAAGCTCGTTTGATTCTATTTACGAAACAGCGCAAATTCGTAAAGTGGATATGCGTTTAGCAGCTTATATGGTTGGTGTTCGTAAAATGGCAGAAGCAAGTCGCTTCAGAGGCTGGGTATAAATCGATTATTGATTATGAAAACCGCAATTTCCTTAAAGGAAGTTGCGGTTTTTTGTCGTAATTAGATTGCAAGATCAAGTGAAAGATCCATTCATTTTTCTACTTTTGTCCGTTGAAGCGATATGGAAAAGTCATGAGGGAAAGGGTGAGAAAAGTGCAAGTAGATCTAATGAAACGAGTAGTTGAATTAGAACAGCGAATTATGAATTTAGAAAAGAAATTAGAGGAAAAACAAACGGGAAAAATACCGCCTCTTCAGCAGCTAGGGGAAGCGGTTGCTTCTCTGTTGTTCGGGATTTGTATTATCGGTCCACTCATCACAGGTGTATGCGCATTAGTTGTATTGCTTATGAGTTACATGGATTTGTAAAAAAACAAAAAAAGAACACTTGTTCTAATAGAACGTTTGTGCTATACTCTCCTTAGACAGAAAAACGGAAATAAAGTGAAAGTTCCACAGTGAAAAGTTTATTGGTATTCATTGATGGAAAACATTTGCTAATTATAAAGGGGAGATTTTAATGAAAACGACTGCACAGCAACGTTTTATGATGCCAACACATGTAATGGAGCGAGTTGAAAATTTACGTAAGAAGAACGTGAAAGAGTATTCCTTCTTGCATACAGTGAATCGTTTTTTTGGTTTAGAAACGAAGCAAGATGAAATTTGGTTTTATGGTTTCTATACGGTGGCAGTAAGTGTGTTATTATTTATGGTATTTGTTTCGAATATGATGGATTTTCTGTTTTCATAATAATGTTTGCGATAGTGACACATCATCTGAATACATATAAGATTAGGAAGATTATTCTATAAGAGCGGAGATGATGTGAATGGCGAAGTTTCCTATACAGCGAAATTACATTAATTATGGAAGCTCTCGGCCGGGCATTCCACTATCGAAAGTTCGTTTTATTGTCAGTCATGACACTGGGAATCCGGGTAGTAATGCGATTGGAAATCGAGACTATTTTAACGAAGTGCAACCGAAAGCTTCAGCTCATACATTTATTGATGATACAACCATACTCGAGATTGTTCCGATCAATGAGACAGCTTACCATGTTCGATACAATGTTCCAACAGATAATGAAATATATGGTTACAATGCTAATAGCGCAGCAATTGGTGTTGAACTTTGCTACGGTGGGAATATAAACTTTTGGGATGCATATACACGTTTTACATGGTATCATGCTTATTTGTGTCATAATTTTGGGTTGAATCCAAGGACAGATATTGTTTCACATAAAAAGCTTGATCCTACTCGTAAAATTGATCCGGAACACGTATTAAATAATCAAGGTATACCTTTTCGACAATTTTTAGCGGACGTCTATCGCATGTACGTATCGTATAGATGACAAATATATGAAAAATGAATACAATAAAGATAGGTGCCTACTGCTGAAAGTAGGTTTTTTCTTGTTTAATTGGATAGAGAGAGTAGAAGACTAGGAGTTGAGCCTTACATGCAAAAGGAAACAGTGATTATCATCGGCGGTGGACCGTGCGGATTAGCGGCAGCGATTGCGATGCAAAATGTTGGAATGAATCCACTTGTGATTGAAAAAGGGAATATTGTTAATGCAATCTATAATTATCCAACACATCAAACGTTTTTTTCCTCCAGTGAAAAACTAGAAATTGGTGGAGTAGCCTTTATTACAGAAAACCGTAAGCCTGTTCGGAATCAAGCATTAGCATATTATCGGGAAGTAGTGAAACGGAAGCATGTACGTGTGAACGCGTTTGAACGAGTGGAAGAAGTGCGGAAAGAAGGAGATACTTTCTTTGTTCAAACGTTAAAGAGTGACGGTGAGCGAGAAAAGTACAGTGCAAAATATATTGTTATCGCAACAGGATATTATGACAATCCTAATTATATGAATGTTCCTGGAGAAAAGTTAGAAAAAGTAATGCATTATTTCAAAGAAGGGCATCCTTATTTTAATCGAGACGTTATCGTTGTAGGAGGAAAGAACTCAAGTATAGACGCAGCGTTAGAGCTTGTAAAATGCGGAGCACGTGTGACGGTTTTATATCGTGGTCAAGTATATTCTCCTAGTATTAAACCGTGGGTTTTACCGGAATTTGAAGCGTTAGTGCGACAAGGAACGATAAAAATGGAATTCGGTGCACATGTAAAAGAAATTACAGAACATACAGTCACATATACAGTGGGAATCGAAGAATATGCAGTTTCAAATGATTTTGTCTTTGCCATGACAGGTTATCATCCAGATCATAGTTTTTTAACAGAAATGGGTGTGGAAATTGACTCTGAAACAGGAAGACCACTGTATAACGAAGAAACGATGGAAACGAATGTGGAAGGAATTTTTATCGCGGGTGTAATTGCTGCTGGGAATAATGCAAATGAAATTTTTATAGAAAATGGTCGATTTCATGGGGCTGCCATTGCGCAGCTCATTGCAGCTCGAGAACAGAAACATTGGTAAGAACGGGTACAAAATGAAAAACACCTCCGTCTAATTCGTAGGGTTAAGGATTAGACGGAGGTGTTTTTTTGTTACAATTAAATTTTACTGCTTAAACATAGATTGAATCTCTGTTTGTTCTTTTGTTACTTCCAGTGCAACAAGTAGCTTAATACGAGATTTTTGAGCATTTAAACCATATGTGAAGATAATGCCCATATTTTTCAATTGTTTGCCCCCGCCTTCGTAAGAATATACATCTTGGACAATTCCGTTAAAGCAGCGAGAAACAAGAACAACTGGAATCTCTTTATCTATCAAACGTTGCAGAGCAGGAAGTGTACGCGGTGGTAAGTTTCCTTGTCCGAGTGCTTCGATGATGATTCCATCAACTGGCAATTGCTCAATTGCAGCCAATAATGTTTCATCCATACCAGCATACGCTTTTAATATGACAACATTTTTTGTAATTTGTGTGACAGCATATTTTTCATGATGCACTAAAGCGTGATGGAAGACAACACCACGCTTTGTTACCATTCCAATTGGTCCGTATTGTGGACTTTGGAATGTTGCTACGTTACTTGTATGTGTTTTTGTCACATTCGTTGCACAGTGAATTTCATCGTTTAATACGACAAGAACGCCTTTTCCTTTTGCCTCTTCACTACTCGCAACTTTTACTGCTGACAAAAAGTTATATAAACCATCCGCTCCTAACTCATTACTCGAGCGCATTGCTCCTGTAACGACAATTGGAACATTGGCTTGTACAGTTAAGTCAAGGAAATAAGCTGTTTCTTCCAATGTGTCTGTTCCGTGTGTAATGACAATACCTTGCACGTTATCGTTTTTAACCTTCTCGTCAATCATGACTTGCAATTGCAGCATTTCATTTGGTGTCATGTGAGGAGATGGAAGATGAAAGACATCTTCAACAATTAATTTGATATCTTCTTCTAAATTTGGAATGAATTTTAAAAGTGGATTTTGTGCGCCTGGTTGAACAACTCCAGTTTCTTTATCTTCCTCCATCGCAATTGTTCCACCTGTGTGTAAAACAAGAATTTTTTTCAATGCCTTTACTCCTCTCCAATCAATGCAAATACATTAAGAACATAACATGATTTGATCGGATTCGACAATGGAAAAGTATAAAACTTCTAAGCAATCATCACAATGAAAATAAAGTGAAACTTCCATTAGTGGGGAGCTTACTGTCCGTTAATGTGGGAGGAAGTGAGAAAGGAGAGTTTCATTCTGTCCGTCAACAGGTGTCCACTTTACAATTTTAAGGTGGAAGTTTCAGTGGTCGTTATAGTGGAATAATAAGGAAAAGGAGTTGTGTGTTTTGAAAACAATGGAGAAAATTTTAATCTGGTTACTAATTGGACAATGTCTTTGTTTGTGTATTGTCCAATTGCTTTTAACAGAGGAAACCATAGCAAAATATGTATCGAAAGTTGTCTATTATGAAGGAGTTACAAAAGGGGTTATAACAAATATTTTAGAGGTAAATCAATAGTTTTTTCATTTGCTTCTAAGAAAGAGTGTGCTACAATAGTTGAGGACTTGAAACGGGGTAAAGTGAAACGGTTATTAGTAAAAAAAGCTGATCGTTAATGGAACCAATCGGATTTTTACTTCCTGTTAATGTAAAAAGAAACAATGTTGAGAAAAGCAGGGAATACCTGCTTTTCCTTCTGTTCTTATAAGTGAAAAATGGGGTGTTACAATGGAGGAACGAATTTCAATCGCAATTGATGGCCCGGCAGCTGCAGGGAAAAGTACGGTTGCTAAAATTGTTGCTAAAAAATTGTCTTATGTTTATATTGATACGGGTGCAATGTATCGTACTATAACATATGCGGCATTAGAGCAAGGCATTGATATTGAAAATGAAGAAAAATTAATGGGAATCATTAGGGATATAGACATTTCATTTCAGCAAGGAGAAAATGTACAGCTTGTCTTTTTAAACGGAAAAGATGTATCAGAAGTGATTCGCACACCAGAAGTAACAAATCGCGTATCGATTGTAGCAAGACATCGTCTTGTACGTGAAGAAATGGTACGTCGTCAGCAAGCTTTAGCCGAAAATGGCGGCGTTGTTATGGATGGTCGTGATATTGGGACGCATGTATTGCCGAATGCGGAAGTGAAGATTTTTATGCTAGCTTCTGTTGAAGAACGAGCTGAAAGAAGGCATTTAGAAAACACACAAAAAGGGTTTCCTTCTGACTTAGAACAACTTAAAGAAGAAATTGCGCGCCGTGATAAATTAGATTCTGAACGTGAAGTGTCTCCATTAAAAAAAGCTGAGGATGCAATTGAATTAGATACAACGTCTTTATCAATTGAAGAAGTAGTTCAAAAGATTATGGATATTGTATCGGTAACGTTCGCAAAATAAAGGAAGGGGGAACCCCTTCCTTTATTTTTGTTTCTGTCTGTTAATAAAGAGACAATTTTCTTGACAAATTCATCGATTTGTTAGAAGTTAGTAAAAGAGGGTATTTTCTAAATATTTTACATACATGCAAATGGAAGCCATTGTTTCCATTTCGTATATACATAAAGATGCTTTGCCATTTTAGTAGGGAGGTATTTACATGGTAGAAAAAATGAATGAAGAAGTTGTTAACACAAAGGCATTACAAGTAGGTGATGTTGTTACAGGTACAGTAACTAAAGTTGAAGAAAAGCAAGTATTTGTAAATGTTGGGTACAAAACTGATGGTGTGATTCCAATTAGTGAATTGGCGAATGTTCATATTGAAAAAGCAAGTGATGTCGTAGAAGTAGAACAAACTCTTGAATTGAAAGTAATTAAATTAGAAGATGATGATTTAGTGTTGTCTAAACGTGCAGTAGATGCAGAAAAAGCATGGGAAGTATTGCAAGGGCAATTTACATCAGGTGAAGTATTTGATGTAACAATTAAAGATATTGTTAACGGAGGTCTAGTTGTTGACCTTGGTGTTCGTGGCTTTATTCCGGCTTCGCTTGTAGAGATGCATTATGTAGAAGATTTTACTGATTATAAAGGGAAAACATTAGCAGTAAAAATTGTAGAATTAGACCGCGAGAAAAATCGTGTGATTCTTTCTCATAAGGCAGTTGTAGAGCAAGAGCTAGACAAGAAGAAAAAAGAAGCGGTTTCTTCTTTACAAGCAGGTGATGTTGTAGAGGGCACAGTTCAACGTTTAACTGACTTTGGGGCATTTGTAAATGTTGGCGGTGTAGATGGCTTAGTTCATATTTCTCAAATTTCTCACGATCGTGTAGAGCAACCATCTGATGTATTAACAGAGGGACAAACTGTAAAAGTAAAAGTGTTATCTGTTGATGCTGATACGCAGCGTATTTCTTTATCTATGAAAGCGGTGCAGCCAGGTCCATGGTCGAATGTTTCAAATCAAGTAAAAGTAGGCGATCTATTAGATGGGAAAGTAAAACGCCTTGTTACTTTCGGAGCCTTCGTTGAAATTTTTCCTGGTGTAGAAGGACTTGTTCACGTTTCACAAATCGCAAATCGTCATGTGAAAAATCCGAATGAGGTATTAAGCATCGGACAAGATGTGAAAGTAAAAGTATTAGAAGTTCATTCAGAAGAAAAGCGTATTTCTTTAAGTATAAAAGAAACACTTGAAGAAAATAATGTAACAGAAGATTATAGTAAATATGAACCAACTTCTGATTCTGCAACATTCCAATTAGGTGATATTATTGGAGAACAGCTAAAAAATTTAAAGAAATAATGAGGGATGTGTGTGGTAAGAGCAAAGCGTAAATTAGAACATATTGAGTATGCTCTTTCTACTGGACAGTCTCGTACACAGGGCTTTTGTGACGTTGCTTTTGTTCATCAAAGCTTACCGAATATAAGTTATGAAAGTATATCATTTCAAACAGAAATCGGCGAACTTGTTTTAAGTTCGCCGATTTTTATCAATGCGATGACTGGTGGTGGCGGAGAGCACACACTACATTTAAATAAACAACTAGCCCAAGCTGCACAGCAGTATCAACTTGCGATGGCTGTCGGTTCACAAATGGCGGCGCTAAAAGACGCTAATGAAGCAGCGTCTTTTAAAATCGTGAGAAAAGTGAATCCGAATGGAATTGTTAT
Source organism: Bacillus pseudomycoides (assembly GCF_002551005.1). Lineage (GTDB taxonomy): Bacteria > Bacillota > Bacilli > Bacillales > Bacillaceae_G > Bacillus_A > Bacillus_A pseudomycoides_C. Next base: position 88,163 of record NZ_NVOY01000004.1, on the reverse strand, counting down.
TGCAAACTTAGGCAGTGAAGCAACAGTAGAACAAGCGAAGCGAGCTGTTGATATGATTGAAGCAAATGCATTACAAATTCATTTGAATGTCATTCAAGAATTGACAATGCCAGAAGGCGATCGCGATTTTACTGGTGCATTAAAAAGGATTGAACAAATTGTTAAGTATTCTTCTGTTCCTGTTATTGTAAAAGAAGTTGGTTTTGGTATGAGTAAAGAGGCGGCAGAGGATTTAGCCAGTATAGGGGTTTCTACTATAGATATTGGTGGATATGGCGGTACAAACTTTGCGGCGGTTGAAAATGAAAGAAGACAGCGAGTACTTTCCTATTTCAACGAGTGGGGCATTTCGACTGCTTCTTCTTTAATTGAAGTATCCTCTACACAAAATCCTCTCTCTATTATTGCGTCAGGTGGTATTCAAACAGCACTTGATGTAGCGAAAGCATTAGCGTTAGGAGCGTCAGCAGCTGCATTTGCCGGTCATTTTTTACGGATTTTGATGCAAGAAGGTATAGAGAAATTAATTGAAGAAATTGAATTACTACATACAGATTTACAATTTATTATGACGGCGCTTGGAGTACGAACAATCGCTGAGCTTAGGCAAGTACCAGTTGTTATTAAAGGTGATACATACCATTGGCTTAACCAACGCGGGATTGATACAACAAAATATAGTAGGCGTTAAATGAAATGCATTATAGGAAACTTTTTGATGGGGTTACTGTATAGTGAAACTTCCATCAGTGAGGTCTTACTGCATACGAATAGCGAAATGAAAATCAACCGAATGAATCAACCATTCGGTTGATTTTTTTTGTTTATGAAATCCATACAATGAAGAAGAAAGGAGAGAGTGATATGAAAAAGCTAATTGAAGTGAAAGAGTTAAAAAAATGTTATGGACATTATAAAGCGTTAAAGGGTATTTCATTCGATGTAAGAGAAGGAGAAATTTTATGCTTCCTTGGTCCAAATGGCGCTGGGAAAAGTACGACTATTCATATTTTGTCGACCATTTTACAGTACGACGGGGGCGGAATTTTATTTGAAGGAAAAAATGTAAAAAAACATGCACGATTTGTAAAGCGAAATCTCGGTATTGTCCCGCAAGATTTAGCAATTTATGAAGATATATCAGCGGAACAAAATGTAGCTTTTTTTGCCGCTCTTTATGGTTTGAAAGGAATACAATTACAGAAATCTGTAGATGAAGCTCTGCAATTTGTTGGACTGCTTGATAAGAAAAGTGAAAAACCGAAAACTTTTTCAGGTGGAATGAAAAGAAGGTTGAATATAGCATGTGCGATTGCGCATAAACCAAAAGTTATTATTATGGATGAACCGACAGTTGGGATCGATCCGCAATCTCGAAATCATATTTTACAGTCGATTCAACAATTACAAGAACAAGGATCTACAATTATTTATACAACCCATTATATGGAGGAAGTAGAAGAGATATCGACGAGAATTATCATTATGGATCATGGTGAGATTGTTGCAGAGGGAACAAAAGAAGAGCTCAAAAAGTATATCGCGGATGAAAAACGCTATTTCATAGAATGTGAACAGATAACGGCTGGTATAGAAGAGAGCTTTTTTAAAATTGAAGGGATGAAAGAAGTAATAATAAAAGACGAGGTAATAGAAGTTGTTGTATTAAAAGGTGTGGAAAACTTGGATAAAATCATTACGCTTCTTGTAAATGAAGGAATGAAAGTGAAAAATATTATGAGTGAAAGTGCAAGTTTAGAAACAGTGTTTTTACAGTTAACGGGAAGAAAATTAAGAGATTGAAGGTGAAAATAATGAGCTTCTTTGTGTTATATAAACGCGATGTAGTCAATATTGTCATGAATCCAGTCCTTTTACTAACGAATACAATTTTTCCGATTTTATTTATATTAATTTTGGGTTATTTAAGTAATGGGAATTATGGGGAGAATGGAATTACTTCTTATGATTATTATGGTGTTACGATTTTGATATATGGCATTTTGAATGTGTCTATGACAGCTTCTAATAGTTTTATGGAAAAAAGACTAAAAAATAGTAATTTACGAGTTATGTATAGTCCGATTCGTGTTTCTTATTTGTATTTGTCAAAAATTTTTGCTACATTTACTTTTACGTCTGTTTGTTATTTAGTTGTCATGTATGTAGCTCATATAGGCCTGCATGTAACATTTGGGGGGAGAAATGTTGGCTATGTCATTATCATTATGCTGCTGTTTAATTTTTTATCAGCGGTTATTGGAGTATTATCTTGCTGTATGTTTAAAAGTGAAGAGGTAACGAATAAAATATTAAGTTTGTTAAATAACGCTTTAGCAATTTTAGGAGGAGTATTCTTTTCTCTTGATGGACTAGGGGATACTGTTCGGACAATATCATATATTTCACCGGTAAAGTGGGTTGTAGAATGTGTGATGAAGATAATATATGATCAAGATTTTAGCCTTTTCCTTACAACGGGCAGTGTGTTAGTTTTGTTAACTTGTTTTGGCTTAGTCGGCTGTAAATTTCTATTTAAGGTGGAGGATTATGTATGAACGAGATTTTAATTGTTTTTCGTCATAATATCCGGCGGGCTATTAGTAAAAAGAATTATCTGCTTTTAACAATTTTTCTTACGTTTATTTCTATATCGCTTGCCATATTTTTCACTTCCAAATTTGAAATGAATGGGAATATTGCGTATGTAACAAAAGAAGGCAAGAGTGATATACATGTAGAAGGATTTAATATTAAAAATACGAATGAAATGCCAAGGATGTCTGAATTTGTAATGAAAAAATATGATGCGGCAGTGATTCCAAAAGACAATGGAGAAATAGAAGTAAGGACGATTAAAGAGCATGATTTTAAAGAAAAAGTGGAGATAGCATTTCAACAAAAAAGTAGCGGTTCTCTTCAGCCAGGTGGAGTGAGGAAAATAGGTACGAATATTTTGAGCTATCTCTGTATGTTTGTATTACTAGAGAGTATCATGTTTATGAGTTTTTTTACAGAAGATAAAGAAAATCATACATTTACACGTACTGTATCTTCACCTATACGTATTAGTAACTATTTATTTGCACATTTTCTTTTTACATTCCTTATTGTATATATTCCAACATTTATTATATTAATCGTCGAGAAGATAGTGTTTCAGGTAGATATAGGATTCAGTTATTTAGAATATAGTTATTTGTTGGCTATCCTTGTTATGATCGCAACATCTTTTGCGTTATTTATGAGTACGATTATAGAAACTACTGACAATACAATGATGTTATCTTCTTCCATTATTGTTTTTACTTCTATTCTGTCAGGGTCCTTCTTTGCTTTTAAACAAAATGATGGGATAGTTGATTGGTTTGTGAAAATTTTGCCGCAAAAACAGTATCTTTCGGTTATTGACGGTTTTGAAAATGGTAATAATATAGCACGGTATGGAGGCGCAATTACGTATATTAGTTTTATTATCTTGTTATTCATTATGCTCAGTATCATCATTTGTAAAAAAAGAGTACAGGAGGGTCGATATTGATATTTACTGTGTTAATCATATAAAATGGAAATAAAATGCATAAAACAAATGACAAGGTGATGAAATGAAGAGAGAAGTTCAAATCATTTCTACAAAATTAATGACTCCAACGCCGAGGAAAAATTATGTACGTAGAGAAAATTTATTAAAAAAATTAGAAACATTGTACGATTATAAACTTGTAGTTGTGAAAGGATCAGCTGGTAGTGGAAAAACGACTATATGCTCTTCTTTTGTAAAAGAAAACCAAGGATTTTCAATTGCGTGGATTACACTAGATAAAGAGAATAATAATGTATTTTCTTTTTGGTACTATATGTTAGAAAGTATGCGTGTATATATTGAGGAAATAGAAGAGGTTTTTTCTTTATTTCAGATGATTATGCATAAAGATGATATGAAACGTATTATTGTAGCTTTAATTAACTTATTAAGTACAAAAGATGATATTACGATTATTATTGATGATTTTCATTATATAACGGATGTTGATGTTAATAAGACAATGGAATATTTTTTAAAGCATTCCTCAGAAAATGTTCGCATTGTCTTATTAACGAGGGAAGAACCAAAATTTTATATAGGTGATTTTCTCATTTCAGGAAGATTATTAGAAATTGGAGAAGAAGAATTAAAGTTTTCGGCAGATGAAGGTTTTCGATTTATTAAAGATACATTGAAGATGGATCTAAATTATGAGGTAATTCATGATATGAACATGTTGGCAGAAGGGTGGATTGGTGGTCTTCAGTTAATTGCACTTGCACGTTCTTATCATAAAAAAGATTGCACACAGCATATGAAAGTGCTGAATAAATATATGATTACCTATTTATCGAAAGAGATTTTAGATGCGCTGGAAGAAGATGAAAAAGATTTTCTCGTAAAAACATCTATTTTAAGTTATTTTAATGAGGAAATTTGTAATCAATTATTGGAAAAACAAGGTACAAAAGAAATAATTACACGTCTATTTCAAAAGCATTTATTTATAATTAATCTTGATGAAGATCGTGGAATATATCGCTATCACGCTATTTTTCAACAGTTTTTACAACATTCTTTTGAGCGGTTAGAAAAGGAGAAACAAAAGAAGTTACGTTTACGAGCAGCAGAAGTATACGAACGATGCGGTGATTTTGAGGAATGTATAAAACAATTATTAGAGATGCAATGTTTTGAGGCTGCGTTGAGAAAGATTGAAGTGCACGGACAAAATCCACAAGGATGGAGTTATTTGCAACATATTCCGTTAACGTGTATTGTGCAAAATAAAGAGATGGCGTTTCAACTCATTTTTTACCATTATTGTAATATGGAGTTTGAGCAGTGCACAGAAATATTAAATATCGTGTACGAAGGGGAAAGTGGTCATCATCCTTGGAGGGTATTCGAATTTTGCAAGGCTTTAATTGAGGAAAATAATTTACAATTAGATGTTTTGTTTATAAATGAAATTGAAGACATGGATATAAGTGATGTAACCAAGGCGATTATTTATGTAGAATTATCATTTTTTCTGAGATTTCAGGAGCGAATCAAGGATGCACTATATGTGCTTGATAAAGCGTCTATGCTTGAAAAGAGAATGAAAAATCCATATGTGAAAATGGGCATTTTAAGTTCTTTATGTCAGATTAAAGAGGAATTAGGAGATTTAAAAGAGTGTGAGAGGTTATATAATCAGCTTTTTCAGGTAATTGAACAACATCCATTTTTATCAGCTCTCACAGTAACTTGTCATATTGGAATTACGGGTATTTATTTAAAACGCTTACAATTAGAGAAGGCTGAAAAATCACTACAACATGTACAAGGTGACGAAGCTGTTGTAGGAAAAGCTTATTTATATAATTTAATGGAACTTCAATTTCTGAAAGGTGATAAACAGCAAGCAAACGAAACAATTCGAAAGTTACAAACATTTGAGGCGTATCAAAATGAGCTGTTTATATCCTCTGTACTAAAATATGCGATTCATGTTGATGGAGAATATGTACAGCAATTAGATCGGTTTGTTTTGATGTACACACAAAAGAAAGAAAAAAAGAAACTACGAACTGAAGATAAATTGTTATATGCTCAGATTTTATTGCAGAAAGGACATATACAAGAATCATTACAGTTACTTGATGAAGTTGCGGAATTTACAAGAAAACATAAAATGAAAGTACTATTAATTGAAGCGTTATTATTAAAAGTTCTTATCTTAGGAAATGATATGCAAAAGCATAAACGGGAGCTTTTAAATTTATTACGAGAAGCGGTACATTATAGTTATGAAAATCATATTTTATTACCTTATTTAAGGATAGATAAACAAATTCAAACATTGTTGATGTTATTAAAAGAAGAAAGGTTGCAAGATTTAAATGAAAGAGAGAGGGAGTTCTTATACACGTTATTACAGTTAGGGGATCATGATAAAGAGAATGTTCTTTTAAGTAATAGAGAATTAGAGGTATTGAAAGTTCTTGCGACTGGGGCATCAAATAAGAAAATTGGTGAACAATTGTGCATATCGATTTCGACAGTTAAGACGCACATTATTAACATATATTCAAAGCTTCATGTATCTAACCGTGTTGAAGCAATAAAGAAAGCCACAGAACAAGGAATTATAAACTAATTATTAATATATGAAAACAAAGAACCGGCCAACGATATGTTGGCTGGTTCTTTGTTTTAATGTTGATTTTGTCTTCGTGCTTGCTCCGGTGTATCGAGTCCTGTTGCACCAGGATATTGTAATGATTGGCTGCGGTCGGATTCTACGCGTCGCGATTGTTTCAATTTCTTTTCTTGACGATCTTTACCCATGGTGTTCCCACCTCCTTAGTACAAAGTGTTGCTGTTATTTTTAAAAATATGCAGCGATAGAAGATGATTATTTTTCATAAACAATTCCCATAATGGAAATAATAGGAGGTGTTCACTTGGAAGGTGGTTATTTTTATTTTTTAGCTTGGATGAGCTGGATTGTTACGACGTTTTTTTTGAAAAAAGATACAGTTAGACTTAAGCTTAGTGCGGTCATTTTATTATTTATTATTTGTTCGCAAGCAGTGATTTCATTTGCTTCTATTACAATATCGGTAAACGCTCTTTTGTTAGCGGGAATCTCATTTGTTGGAATTGCGACATATTCAGTATGGAAAAAGGTCTACACTTTACTATGTGCACTTATAATCGCGATGCTATATGCAAGTTTTTCTTTAATCGAACTCTATGACCCGATTTGGATTGTTGTAGATCGTACTTGGATGTTAAGTAGTATTCTCGTTTATACATCTGTTTTATTACATAGGGACCGTCTGTTACGTATATGGGGATTATATGCAGGGACGTTGCAAGGGGAGTTGTTTGTAGCTTTTATTTTAAAGACATTCAATTTTCCGTATCAATTAGGGAGTTTACAATTTTTTAATATGATTGCTGTGTCCACCATGTTCTTTAGTCTTTTATACGGAATTGGAAAAATAATGACATACACAGAACAATTTAAGCAAAAGCAAGTGAAGGAGGGACAAGGTTAATTTATGAACTCGTATACATCAGCTATTTTGCTTGGAGTAACTGTTGGGACTGTCACGCGAGTTTTAATGCTTCAAACTGATACAAGGCAGTATCCAACTCGTTTACATGGCAAGATTATTCATATTGCCATGGGGATTATTGCAGCTGCTCTTGGGGCGGTTGCCATTCCATCTATTTTGAAAAAGGATTTCTCTGCTATTACATTTCTGACATTAGCGGCATCGCAGTTTCGTGATGTACGTAATATGGAGCGTAATACATTGCAGCAATTAGACGGATATGAACTTGTTCCCAGGGGGAATACGTATATTGAGGGAATTGCAATTGTATTTGAGAGCCGTAACTATTTAGCCATGTTAACATCTTTTGTAGCTACTTTTGCTTATTTAGGATTTAAATCATGGTATGCTGGAATTTTGGCTGGAACCATAAGTTTCTTTTTCGCGAAAATGTTGATGTCTGGTAAACGGCTACGCGATCTTGTTGAAGTTGAGCATGTTCCATTGCATTTTGAAGGAGCAGGCCTTTATGTTGATAATATTTATATTATGAATATCGGTTTACCAGCAAGGCAAAAAGAAATTATGAAGTATGGCATGGGATTTATTTTAAAACCAAAATCAATTGATGCTCGAATAACATTAGCAAATCTTGGTCAAAGACAAGCGATTTTGCATGATATATCTGTTGCGCTTGGTGTTTATCGAGATTCTGGAACACCAGCACTTGTCCCGCTTGCGAAACGTGATTTAAATGATGGAAGAATAGGTATATTTGTTTTGCCGCAAGATCAGGATGTAAATAAAGCGATTCAGGTCATTGGAAATGTTCCAACATTAGAAAGTGCTATTCATATGTCTTCTGAGGCCCCAAATGGAAGGGGAGATAAAGGGTGATATTAGAAAAATGTATTCTTGCTGTTATTACAACAATTCCGGAAAAGTTCGCTAGTGGGGCGCCGTTATTTGTATGTGAGACAGTAGAAGAAATGGAGTTTGTTGCTAGTAATTTAGAAGCGATTCTAGATGGAATTGCCCACCGTTTGCAAGAGAACTTATATATTATTGTGAAACATTCTTAAAATGTGTTATAATATGAGATGTTTTGATACGAAGAGAAATATTCTGGAATGCAAATCCCTTCTTGCACAAAGAAGGGTTTTTTACATAATAACAGAAGCAAATAGAAAGGATGAAAGTATATGCCAAAACCGGTAGTGGCAATAGTAGGACGCCCAAATGTGGGGAAATCTACTATTTTCAATAGAATTGTTGGGGAAAGAGTGTCGATTGTTGAAGATATCCCTGGTGTAACAAGAGATCGTATATATAGCGCAGGAGAATGGTTAAATCATGAGTTTAACATTATTGATACAGGTGGAATTGATATTGGAGACGAGCCGTTTTTGACACAAATTCGTCAACAAGCAGAAGTTGCAATTGACGAGGCTGATGTTATCATTTTCATGACAAATGGTCGCGACGGTGTAACAGCTGCGGATGAAGAAGTTGCAAAGATTTTATATCGTTCTAAAAAGCCAGTTGTATTAGCTGTGAATAAAGTAGATAATCCAGAGATGCGCAGCGATATTTACGATTTTTATGCATTAGGATTTGGAGAGCCGTTTCCTATATCTGGAACGCACGGTTTAGGTTTAGGGGACTTATTAGATGAAGCAGCAAAACATTTCCCGCAAATTGAAGAAGAACCGTACGATGATGAAACAATTAAATTCTGTTTAATTGGTCGCCCGAACGTTGGGAAATCATCAATGGTAAATGCATTGCTTGGTCAAGAACGCGTAATTGTTAGTAATGTAGCAGGTACAACACGTGATGCAGTTGATACGCCGTACAGTAAAGACGGACAAGATTACGTTATCATTGATACAGCAGGAATGCGCAAAAAAGGAAAAGTATATGAAAGTACAGAAAAGTATAGTGTACTTCGTGCACTTCGAGCAATTGAACGTTCTGATGTTGTTTTAGTTGTTTTAGATGGTGAAGAAGGAATCATTGAACAAGATAAAAAAATTGCTGGATATGCCCATGATTCAGGTCGTGCTGTTATTATTGTTGTAAATAAATGGGACGCGGTTGAAAAAGATGAGAAAACGATGAAGGAATTCGAAGAGAATATTCGTGCTCATTTCCAATTTTTAGATTACGCACCAATCGTATTCTTATCTGCAAAAACGAGAAAACGTACACACACACTACTTCCTGTTATTAATGAGGTAAATGCAAGTCATAGTATTCGTGTACAAACAAATGTATTAAACGATGTAATTATGGATGCTGTTGCAATGAATCCAACACCAACGCATAATGGACAACGTTTGAAAATTTTCTATGCAACACAAGTCGCGGTGAAACCACCGACATTTGTTGTGTTCGTAAATGATCCAGAGTTACTGCACTTCTCATATGAGCGCTTCTTGAAAAATCGTCTGCGCGATGCGTTTGGTTTCGTAGGAACACCAATTAAAGTTATTGCAAGAGCACGAGACTAATGGAGAGGATGTGATTTTATGAAAAAAATCACAGTAGTAGGAGCAGGTAGCTGGGGAACGGCGTTAGCAATGGTATTAGCTGACAACGGTCATGATGTACGTCTTTGGGGAAATCGAGCAGAACTTATGGATGAAATTAATGAAAAACATGAGAATAGTCGTTATCTTCCAGGGATTACACTGCCAACCAGCATCGTTGCTTACTCTTCTTTAGAAGAGGCATTAGTAGGGGTTGATACAGTACTTCTTGTTGTACCTACAAAGGCATATCGAGAAGTATTGCAAAATATGAAAACATTTGTTTCGCAGCCAATTACATGGATTCATGCGAGTAAAGGGATTGAACCAGGAACTTCAAAGCGTATTTCAGAAGTGATTGAAGAAGAAATTCCGGCTCATCTCATTCGCGATGTGGTTGTTTTATCAGGGCCGAGTCATGCAGAAGAAGTTGGATTGCGCCAAGCTACAACAGTTACATCAGCTGCAAAGCGTATGGAAGCAGCTGAAGAGGTTCAGGACTTATTTATGAATAGCTATTTCCGTGTATATACAAACCCAGATATTATTGGAGTTGAACTTGGCGGGGCGCTAAAAAATATTATTGCTCTTGCGGCGGGTATTACTGATGGAATTGGCTTAGGAGATAATGCGAAGGCAGCCCTTATGACGCGAGGATTAACAGAAATTGCTCGTTTAGGACGTAAAATGGGTGGGAACCCATTAACGTTTGCTGGCCTGACAGGTATGGGTGACCTAATTGTAACATGTACGAGCGTTCATAGCCGAAATTGGCGTGCTGGTAACATGCTTGGTAAAGGTTGCTCGTTACAAGAAGTATTAGATAATATGGGAATGGTTGTTGAAGGCGTACGGACAACGAAAGCAGCGTATGAGATGGCTAAAAAAATGGATGTAGAAATGCCGATTACAACTGTTTTATATGATGTATTATTTAATGGGAAAAATGTAAAAGATGCTGTTGGAATGTTGATGGGACGTGTGCGTAAACACGAAGTAGAAGCGATTCCAGACTTGCTGTAAAAAAAGCTGTACAAATGTAAAAAGACATTTGTACAGCTTTTTCTTTTGGGTTTTTTCACCATTCTTTATTTTCTGCATACGATGAAGTGTAGATTACATGAGAGGGTGAACAAAGTGGATAATAATTTATTCAACAATATTGAAAAGGAATCCAAAGTAAATAAAGAAGATATTTTTAAATTAGCCTCTTCGGTTCAAAATTCAAATTTACGCGATGAAAAAGTGTTACGTCAGTTAATTCATCAGGTTGCAACAATGGCGGGAAGAGATGTATCAAAAGAAAAAGAAGAGCAAATTATAAATGCGATTATTAATAATAACATGCCAACTGACTTTAGTTCATTGACTAAAATGTTTAAAAAATAAAGTATGAGAAACCATTGTTATATACAATGCATACGATACTATGAAGAATGAATATGAGCTGTTTGTGGGAACATTTGGTCAACAGAAGCGAAGAAGTCCCGTTCGCTTCTGTTTTTATTCGTTTCAATATAAAGTGAAACTTTAATCAGTGGGGGTTTTCTTCATCCCCCACTAATTATTAGCCTTCACCAATCGGGCACATGCCAGCAGTTTATCTCCCACCTAACCTCTTTAGAAAAGCGGAAGCGGCTCGCCCAGAATCGCAGGACGCCCTCGGCGGAGGGGGCGAAACGACCGGAGATTTTAGCTGCTAGAGCTGGGCAATGCTTTTGCCGAATTTTGAGGTGGGAGTATTACTGCTCACGAATACGGGATAAATGAATGTATACCGCTCAGCATTTTGAGATGAAGTTTTGTGGTAGTGTCAAATAAATCGATTATTTTCATTTGTTTAAAAGTTATAATTTGTTAAAATAATAGAAAAATACATTAGGAGGGGAATATATGTCTGCTGGTCTTATAAAGATGTGGTTTTCTTTGGGGGCAATGGCTCTCATGTTTATTTCTGTTGCTTTCATTTTGCTAAGTCGTCATAAAATAAAGAATACCTTTTTGAAAGGGTTTACGGCTTTGTTTGCGTATGCATGTATGGTTGTATCAGGATTTATTATTTTTCTTGTCGTATTTAGCGGACCGATCGAACAATAGAAACTAAAGGACGGATTTCTAATGAAGAAAATACTACTGATTTTCGCAATATGTTGCACGATTATTCTATCTGGTTGTCTATATCCGACAGAAAAGGTGCAACAACACGTCATACCATATGAAGACCAATTACAAGCGGTACAAACAGCAGTTAATACATATAGAGAACAAAATGGTCACATATTGCCTATTAAAACACGTGATATGAATACACCAATCTATCAAAAATATCCGATTGATTTTCAAAAGATTACCCCTAGACTGATGCAAGAACCTCCTGGAAATGCTTTTGAAAGCGGAGGCATTTATCAGTATGTATTAGTTGATGTAGAAACAAATCCAACTGTAAAATTAATTGATGTACGAACAGCGGAGCGAGTTCAAGATTTAAAGTTGAAACTACAAATCTATCGTGATGAGCATCGATATCCACCATTTAAAAAAGTAATTACAGATGGTGTGTATGAGCTTGATTATAATAAAATGGGCTATAAAGAAGTTCCTCAAGTGGAAAGCCCTTATTCTGGTAAAAACTTACCTTTTGTTGTTGACGAGAAAGGTGAGGTATATATTGATTATCGCATTGACTTATACGACATGTTACAAAAATATGGTAATGAAGTAAAAGAAGGAGACGATATTCGTCAGTTACTTGTAAAGCATACTCCATTTGTACCGGCGTATTCTTTGCCATATACAGTGAAGGATAAAGAACCAATTTTTTTTAAGTGATAAGTCATGAACCTTTCTTTTAGCGAATAAGTTCTAGAAGAAGGGTTTTTTACTTCTTGAAATATTTGCATCGCTAATAAAAAGTTTTTTTAAAATAGTCATATGAAATTGGGACAAAATCATATGCTGTATTGTCCAAACTACAAGAATAATCATGATTTATTCCCAAAAATTTTGAGGGAGGGAATCACTTGGAAAAGGTTGATATTTTTAAAGATATTGCTGAGCGCACAGGCGGTGATATTTATCTCGGGGTTGTAGGGGCTGTCCGAACAGGGAAATCTACTTTTATTAAGAAATTTATGGAGCTAGTTGTCATTCCGAATATTGGAAATGATTCAGATCGCCAGCGCGCACAGGATGAACTGCCGCAAAGCGCAGCAGGGCGTACAATTATGACGACAGAACCAAAGTTTGTTCCAAACCAAGCGGTTTCTATCCATGTTGATGAAGGGCTTGATGTAAATATTCGCTTAGTAGATTGTGTGGGCTATACTGTCCCAGGAGCGAAAGGGTATGAAGATGAAAATGGGCCACGTATGATAAATACACCGTGGTATGAAGAACCAATCCCGTTTCATGAAGCTGCGGAAATTGGAACGCGCAAAGTAATTCAAGAGCATTCTACAATTGGGGTAGTTATCACAACTGATGGAACAATCGGAGAAATCCCGCGCCGCGATTATATTGAAGCGGAAGGCCGGGTTGTAAATGAATTAAAAGAAGTAGGAAAACCGTTTATTATGATCATTAATACAGTACAGCCGTATCATCCTGATACAGAACAACTTCGTCAAAGTTTAGTAGAAGAATATGATATCCCGGTGTTGGCAATGAGTGTAGAAGGACTAAGAGAAGGCGATGTATATAACGTATTACGTGAGGCGTTATATGAATTTCCGGTTCTTGAGGTAAATGTAAACCTTCCAAGCTGGGTAATGGTGCTACATGACAACCATTGGCTTCGTCAAAGCTATCAAGAGGCTGTTCAAGAAACGGTGAAAGATATTAAGCGCCTTCGTGATGTTGATCGCGTTGTATGGCAATTTAGTCAATATGAATTTATCGATCGTGCAAGTTTGGCAGGGATTGATATGGGGCAAGGTGTTGCAGAGATTGATTTATATGCACCAGATGAATTGTACGATCAAATTTTAAAAGAAGTGGTAGGTGTTGAAATTCGAGGCCGAGATCATTTGTTAAAACTAATGCTCGACTTCGCTCATGCGAAAATCGAATATGATCAAGTTGCGGATGCGCTGAAAATGGTAAAACAAACCGGATACGGTGTTGCAGCACCGGCCTTAGCAGATATGAGCCTAGATGAACCGGAAATTATTCGACATGGATCGCGCTTTGGTGTGAAATTGAAAGCTGTTGCCCCGTCGATTCATATGATTAAAGTCGATGTGGAATCAACATTTGAACCGATTATTGGAACAGAAAAGCAAAGTGAAGAGCTTGTTCGCTATTTAATGCAAGATTTTGAAGATGATCCGCTTTCTATTTGGAATTCTGATATTTTTGGGCGATCACTTAGCTCGATCGTTCGAGAAGGGATTCAAGCAAAATTATCATTAATGCCAGAAAATGCTCGCTATAAGTTAAAAGAAACACTAGAACGAATTATAAATGAAGGATCTGGCGGCTTAATAGCAATTATTTTATAATCGAAAGACTCCTTATTTGGGGGTCTTTTTTTATTTTTCATAGAAAAACAAAATGTCATTATCTAATACTTTATGGTTGATTGTCAAGTTTCATTAGTTTTTTACACTTTCATAGCAACATTTTCTTTAAAAATATTGAATTATAAAGGAGAATCGTATAATATAGGCCTAGATAATGATTTATCTATACCTTTGTAGTATAGAATTTGTAAAAATTGCCTACAAATGAAGGTAAGACTCATTTTATGATCATTATACAGTCGTATCTTTGGGAGGAGGTGAATGGCATGAACAAGACAGATTTAATCAATGCTGTTGCAGAAGCAAGTTCCCTTTCTAAAAAGGACGCAACAAAAGCAGTTGACGCTGTTTTTGATTCCATCTTAGAAGCTTTAAAGCAAGGTGATAAAGTACAACTTATCGGATTTGGTAACTTCGAAGTTCGTGAGCGTGCGGCTCGTAAAGGACGCAACCCACAAACTGGTGAGGAAATTGAAATCGCGGCAAGCAAAGTACCTGCATTCAAACCTGGTAAAGCGCTAAAAGATGCGGTTAAATAATCCTTACATATTTACGGGGAAGAAGAGTTTCCTTATTGGAAACTCTTCTTTTTGCATTTAAAAACATATATATGCTAGAATGTGTTCGTAGTATTTTTAGGTTTTATTCGGGAGGGCTAGCGGATGGCAAATGTAAACTTAGAGCAAATAGAACATGCAGTACGCCTTATTTTAGAAGCAATTGGGGACGATCCAAATCGTGAGGGCGTATTAGATACACCAAAACGTGTTGCGAAGATGTATGCAGAAGTATTTTCTGGTATGCATGAAGATCCGAAAGAACATTTACATAAAGTGTTTGGTGAAGATCATGAAGAACTTGTATTGGTAAAGGATATTCCGTTCTTTTCTATGTGTGAGCATCATCTCGTTCCGTTTTATGGCGTTGCTCACGTTGCATATATTCCACGTGGTGGAAAAGTAACTGGACTAAGTAAATTGGCACGTACAGTAGATACAGTTGCACGTCGACCGCAATTACAAGAACGCATTACATCAACAGTAGCAGATTCTATTATGGAAGTATTAGAGCCGCATGGTGTGATGGTTGTTGTAGAAGCAGAGCACATGTGTATGACAATGCGCGGTGTGAAAAAACCTGGTGCCAAAACTGTAACAACTGCAGTGCGTGGTACGTTAGAAGCAGACGTAGCAGCACGTGCGGAGATTTTATCTTTTATTAAGACGAATTAATAGGAAAGCAGGAAACTGCTTTTCTTTTTTTATGCCGCTATTCATGGGCAGTAAGACCCCATCTCAAGATTGAGGAAGAATCAAAGAAGATAGGTGGGGGATGAAGGAAACCACACTGATGGAAGTTTCATTTTATTTTATAACGATTTAATGCTTAAGATGAGATGAAGTAAAGATCGATTTTTTTACTTTGGTTTGTTGCGTCAAGTTTTATTTATAGAAAAATGAATGAATGTGTTATAATAGGTTTTATGAATTAGAAAACAAGGGTGATTTTTGTGGGTGAAATTTACGGAGGGTTTGCGGATATAAAGGAGCAGCTATATAAAAAACTACGCCATCCTTATTTTATAAAATATATTGAAGAACCAGTTGTTGATGAAAAAAAAATAGCGTTCTTATATTCCATTTTAAAAAGTGCAAACTTACATAAAGAACAAATTGAACATTACGCAGTTACAATTATGCTTGTACAAATTGCTTTGGACACGCATGAGAAAGTATCAAATAAAGAAGAGACCGATGAATTTCATAAGCGGCGCCAATTAACGGTATTAGCAGGTGATTATTACAGCGGGTTATATTATTATTTACTTTCAATGAATCATGATATCACATTGATTCGTGCCTTAGCAGACGGGATTAAAGAAATCAATGAACAAAAAATTATGCTATATCAGCAAACGTATGAAACGATTGAAGAAATGTTAAAAAGTGTCGGAATGATTGAATCGGCTCTTTTACAGAAAACATGTGATCATTTTCAAGTGCCGCATGTAAAGTCTGCAATAACTAACATGTTAACAATAGATCGTTTGCAAACTGAGTATCAAATATACATGAAGAAAGAATCGTCACCTGTATTTGCTGCATTTCAAAAGATTTTGTCTCATGATGATGAAATAAAAGTAGAAACCGTATATAACGAATTGATAAGAAAAATGCGAAGTCAGGTCAATACTTTGGTGCAAAATAATACAGGAATTGAAACATTTCTTTCCACATTGAAAGAGGCCACTTGAACATTTTGAATTTACAGTTGGAAGAAGGGTAAAGCATGCAACAATCAAAAGAAGAAAGAGTACATGACGTATTTGAGAAGATATATAATAAATACGATGTAATGAATTCGGTTATTAGCTTTCAAAGACATAAAGCATGGCGCAAAGAAACAATGCGAATTATGGATGTTCAACCGGGCAGCATAGCGCTTGATGTATGTTGTGGAACGGCTGACTGGACGATTGGGCTTGCTGATGCAGTCGGTTCTAGCGGGAAGGTATATGGATTAGATTTTAGTAAAAATATGCTTTCTGTTGGAAAAGAGAAAGTGGCTGCTTTACAATTAAATCAAGTAGAATTACTTCATGGTAATGCGATGGAATTGCCATTTGAGGATAATATGTTTGATTATGTCACAATTGGATTTGGGCTCCGGAACGTACCAGATTATATGCAGGTATTAAAGGAAATGACGCGTGTTGTAAAACCGGGTGGAAAGGTTATTTGTTTAGAAACATCTCAACCGACAATGATTGGAGTCCGCCAAGGTTACTTTTTATATTTTAAATTTATCATGCCGTTATTTGGAAAGTTATTTGCCAAAAGTTACAAAGAATATTCATGGTTACAAGAATCTGCAAGTACATTTCCAGGGATGAAAGAATTGGCCCGTATGTTTGAAGAGGCTGGATTAGAAAAAGTACAAGTAAAGCCGTTTACTTTTGGAGTAGCAGCAATGCATTTAGGATATAAACCGAAGTAAATGAGGAAATGTATTTTCTGATAATTTTAAGGTGGAAGTTTTGTTATTGATTAGAGCGGGATAAAATAGAAAAGAAGTTTTAGGTTAAGGTGAACGATATGAAGTTACAACTTATGTATTCTTTTTTACGATCGGATATTGATAAAATTGAGAAAGAACTAAAAATAGTTGTTGCTTCTGAGCAACAATTGCTGGAAGAAGCAGCGTTGCAACTAATTGAGGCCGGTGGAAAAAGAATCCGACCTGTTTTCGTTCTGCTTGCAGGGAAATTTGGCGATTATAAGCTTGATGTGATTAAGCATGTTGCGGTTGCATTAGAGCTTATCCATATGGCTTCTCTTGTGCATGATGATGTAATTGATGCCGCTCTTTTAAGAAGAGGAAGTGCGACTGTAAATGCCAATTGGGGTGATCGCATTGCAATGTATACAGGTGACTATCTATTTGCAAAGTCTCTGGAATGCATTACAAATTTAGAAAATCCAGAAGTCCATAAAGCATTATCAAATACAATTCTTGAAGTGTGTAAAGGTGAAATTGAGCAAATTAAAGATAAGTATGATTTTGGGCAAAATTTACGAACATATTTACGTCGTATAAAGCGGAAAACAGCATTGTTAATTGCAGCTAGCTGTCAATTAGGTGCCCTTGCATCTGGGTCCTGTCGGGATACTGTAAATCGTTTATTTTGGTATGGGTACTTTGTTGGTATGTCATATCAAATTATTGATGATATTTTAGATTTTGTATCAACAGAAGAAAAGCTTGGAAAACCAGCAGGGGGAGATTTATTACAAGGTAATATTACACTTCCTGTTTTATATGCAATGGAAGACCGAGCACTTCGTGAGAGAATTGTTCAAGTTAACGAAAATACGTCTTCGGATGAAATGAAGAGACTGATTGAAGCAGTCAAAAATAGTGATGCAATTGATCAAGCTTTTGCATTTAGCGAGAGATATTTACATAAAGCACTAGAAGTGATTAAGCCGTTGCCTCGTGGACAGGCAAAACTGGCGTTGCAAAATGTTGCAAAATATATTGGAAAACGTAAATTTTAAATGTTTTTTGAGAAAAATAATAATCTCTCCATTTCAAAACTATTGCACAATTCTGATAAGGGTGATACTATGTGTTTGGGGATATACAATTATATACATAATGAGAAGTGGAGAGATTTATTATGGAAAAAACGTTTTTAATGGTAAAACCAGATGGTGTACAACGTGCAATCATTGGGGAGATTGTTGCTAGATTCGAAAGAAAGGGCTTTCAATTAGTCGGAGCTAAGCTAATGCAAATCACACCAGAGATTGCTGGAGAGCACTACGGTGAGCATAAAGAAAAGCCATTCTTCGGCGAATTAGTAGATTTTATTACATCTGGACCTGTTTTTGCAATGGTATGGCAAGGTGAAGGCGTTGTTGAAACAGCTCGTAATATGATGGGAAAAACAAAACCAAGTGAAGCTGCACCTGGTACAATTCGCGGTGACTTTGGACTAACTGTTGGGAAAAATATTATTCACGGTTCAGATTCTCTTGAAAGTGCAGAACGTGAAATTGGTATTTTCTTTAAAAAAGAAGAGCTAGTTGAGTATTCTAGAGTAATGAATGAGTGGATTTACTAATTATTTTTAAATAATTTGTAACCGCTTTAAAAATAGTAGGTACAATGGAAAAAGCGCAAGAAAGGATGGTCACACTCCTTCTTGCGCTTTTTTGTTTCAAATTATGTAAATTCATATTGGTGTTTTAACATATAAGTTACTCATATGCACAACAAATAGGAACTTGCACTTGCTGTTTCTCTTTGTTTTAACTTCGCATGTGGCAGAAAAAGGCCTTGACCGCTTCTATGCACGGCCAGATGCTCCCGCTGTCTTAAAAAGAAAGGGGTTTTTATGTCGTTTTTTCAATTTGTACTTATTTAGTTACGAAACAATAAAGGTTATGATATAGTGTTACATAAATACTGAAGTAAAGGGGAGTAACCGATGAGATATATAACAGCTGGTGAATCTCACGGACCGCAACTAACGACAATTTTAGAGGGGATTCCGGCAGGTTTATCTTTAGTAGCAGATGATATTAATACGGAGTTAGAAAGAAGACAAAAAGGCTACGGTCGTGGACGCCGCATGCAAATTGAAAAAGATCAAGTTCAAATTTTAAGCGGTGTTCGTCATGGATATACAATTGGTGCACCAATTACACTTGTTGTCGAAAATCGTGATTTTACACATTGGACAAAAATTATGGGGGCAGAGCCGTTAACAGATGAAGAATCAAAAGAAGTAAAACGGCAAATTACACGACCTCGTCCAGGACATGCAGATTTAAACGGAGCAATTAAATATGGCCATCGTGATATGCGAAATGTATTAGAACGTTCTTCTGCTAGGGAAACGACGGTTCGTGTTGCTGCTGGAGCTGTTGCAAAGCGTATTTTAGAAGAATTTGGGATAAAAATAGCGGGACATGTTATTGAAATTGGCGGAGTAAAAGCAGAAAAGCAATCGTATGCCTCTATTGAAGAGCTACAAACGATTACGGAAGCATCTCCTGTTCGATGTTTAGATGAAGAAGCAGGAAAGAAAATGATGCAGGCAATCGATAATGCGAAAACAAACGGAGATTCTATCGGAGGAATCGTTGAAGTTGTTGTTGAAGGGATGCCGATTGGTGTTGGAAGTTATGTGCATTACGATCGTAAATTGGATGCAAAACTTGCAGCGGCGATCATGAGTATTAATGCATTCAAAGGAGTGGAGATTGGAATTGGTTTTGAAGCAGCACATAAACCTGGAAGCCTTGTCCATGACGAGATTTTATGGGACAAGGATCATGGGTATACAAGACGTACAAATAACGCCGGTGGGTTAGAAGGTGGTATGACGACTGGGATGCCAGTTATTGTTCGCGGGGTTATGAAACCAATTCCAACTCTATATAAACCGCTGCAAAGTATAGATATTGATACGAAAGAAGTGTTTCAAGCAAGTATTGAGCGTTCTGATAGTTGTGCAGTGCCAGCAGCAAGTGTTGTAGCAGAAGCTGTTGTAGCTTGGGAGCTTGCCACAGCTGTCATTGAACAATTTGGAACGGATCGCATCGATTTAATTCGTGAAAATATTAAGAAACATAACGAATATGCGAGGGAGTTTTAATGGAGACAATACAGATTCAAACAAGTTCTAAACAATACGATGTGTATGTCGGAAATGATGCACTATCACAACTAGCAACGCTTATAGAAAATATGAAGCCAGCTGTTTCAAATATTTTACTGATTTCTGATGAAACGGTAGCATCATTTCATTTAGACGAAGTGATTGATACTTTGCATGTAAAAAAAGAAGTATTTTCGTTCGTAGTTCCAAGCGGTGAGAAAGAAAAATCGTTTGAAAATTATTATGCGGCTCAAACGTTTGCGCTTGAAAATGGTTTGGATCGTCATTCGCTCATTCTTGCACTTGGCGGCGGAATGATTGGAGATTTAGCGGGATTTGTTGCAGCGACGTTTATGAGAGGGATTCGATTTGTCCAAATACCAACTACTTTACTTGCGCATGATAGTGCTGTTGGAGGAAAAGTGGCAATTAATCATCCGCTTGGGAAAAATATGATTGGCGCATTTCATCAACCAGAAGCGGTGATTTATCATACTCCGTTTTTAAATTCGCTTTCAGAAGAAGAGTGGCGCTCTGGTTATGCGGAGGTCATTAAGCATTCCCTTATTGGAGATGTAGAATTATATCATTGGCTTCGTAAAGAAGTGAAACAGCTGACTGATTTAAGAGATGATAGATTAATTTATACACTGCAACGAGCGATTCCAGTAAAGGCAAAAATTGTTGCAGAGGATGAAACTGAAAAAGGTATTCGTGCTCACTTGAATTTTGGGCATACACTTGGGCATGCACTTGAAAAAGAGATGGGATATGGCAACATAACACATGGCGACGGCGTTGCAATTGGTATGTTATTTGCGATCTTTTTAAGTGAACAAATATGTGAAAAAGACCTTCAATATAAGGAGATCAAACGTTGGTTTACGGCTTATGGCTATCCAATTATGCCGAATAGACTTGATGTGAACCGTCTTATTCAAGTAATGAAACAAGATAAAAAAGCGAACGGCGGAACAATTCGTATGGTTGTTATGCAGGAGATTGGGGTAGTGGATGTCGTATCTATTTCAGATGAAACCGTCCGCACAGCTTTAGAGTCATTTCAAAGAGAGGGGGAGTCTATTTGATTCGCGCGATTCGCGGCGCAACTACAGTCAATTGTAATGAAACAGAACAAATATTGATTGCGACAGAGCGTTTAGTGAAAAAAATGGCAAGCGATAATAGAGTTTCTCCCGTTGAGATTGTATCTGTACTGATTTCAACAACAGCAGATATAAATGCATGTTTCCCAGCGGCGGCATTAAGATGTATTGAAGGCTGGGCATATGTACCGGTTATGTGCATGCAAGAAATAGAAGTACCAGATGCTCTTGAGAAATGTATTCGCGTTATGATGACGGTTATGACAAATAAACACCAGCATGAAATTCAACATGTCTATTTAGAGAAAGCGGTACGACTAAGGCCCGATTTACAAAAATGACAGGGGGAATTTGAATGAAAGTAAAAGAGCAATTATTGTCGCTTAAAGCGTATGTGCCAGGAAGAAATATTGAAGAAGTAAAGAGACAATATGGACTATCTAAAATTGTGAAACTAGCGTCAAATGAAAATCCATTTGGATGTTCACAACGTGTAGATGAAGCGTTGGCATCGTTAGCTGGGCAATATGCGCTCTATCCGGACGGCGGGGCGTATGCTCTTCGTGAAAAATTAGCAGTGAATCTTCGTGTGAAAGGAGAACAAATTATATTTGGTAGCGGTTTGGATGAAGTCATTCAAATGATTAGCCGTGCCCTTTTACAAGAAGGAACAAATGTTGTCATGGCAAAGCCGACATTTTCACAGTATCGTCATCATGCCGTAATTGAAAAAGCGGAAGTACGTGAAGTCCCTTTAAAAGAAGGTACGCACGATTTAGAGGCAATGCTTACGCAAGTTGATGAGCATACACGAATTGTATGGATTTGTAACCCTAATAATCCAACCGGAACGTATGTAGCAGAAAAACAATTACTTTCATTCTTAGAGGCAGTTCCAAAAACAACACTTGTTATTATGGATGAAGCATACTATGAGTATGCTGGAGCGAAAGATTATCCGCAAACATTACCACTTTTAGAGAATTTTGAAAATTTGATGGTATTGCGCACATTTTCAAAAGCATACGGATTAGCGTCATTCCGCATTGGTTATGCAGTAGGAAATGAAAAGTTAATACGTTTATTAGAAATTGCTAGATTACCATTTAATACGTCATCAATTGCACAGATAGTTGCGCAAGTTGCAATTGAAGATCAAGCGTTTTTACAAGAGTGTGTGAAAATGAATAATGAGGGATTGCAGCAATATTACGATTTTTGTGAGAAGCATCAAGTATTTTATTATCCATCACAGACGAATTTTATCTTTTTAGATCTTGGGCTTCCAGGTGATGAGGTATTTGAAAGATTATTGCAAAAAGGATACATCGTTCGTTCTGGTGGTCCGCTTGGTCTACCAAATGGTATTCGTATTACAGTTGGAACGAAAGAAGAGAATGCCGAAATTATTGCAGTGCTTACTGAACTCATAGAAAAAAATGTGAGAAAAGAAGAGACATATTCATAAAAAAGAAACGGCTCTATGAATAGGAGCCGTTTCTTTCATCTTATTTGCGAAAAGAAGAAAGAAAGAAGTACAATAAAGAGAGGATACATAGGTGAATAGTAACGAGGTGTTCGAGGTGAAACGATTAACAAAGCTTAAGAATGGATTAAACGGAACGATTTTTATTCCTGGAGATAAGTCCATTTCGCATCGTGCTGTCATGTTTGGGGCGATTGCAGAAGGAGTTACGAAGATTACAAATTTTCTTCAAGGTGAAGATTGCTTAAGTACGATTGCTTGTTTTCAGAAGTTAGGCATTACGATTGAGAAAAATGGTACCGATGTCACTGTATATGGAAAAGGATTAAAAGGATTAGTAGAACCACCGGAAGTATTAGATGTTGGAAATTCAGGAACGACGATTCGGTTAATGCTTGGTATACTTGCAAATGTACCGTTTCATTGTACAGTTATTGGAGATGCTTCAATTGGAAAACGTCCGATGAAACGTGTTACAGCACCCCTTCGGCAAATGGGTGCTAAAATTGATGGAAGAGAAGATGGACAGTTTACACCGCTGTCGATTCGAGGCGGGGAGATAAAAGGTATACACTATTCTTCTCCTGTAGCAAGTGCGCAGGTGAAATCAGCTGTTCTTCTTGCGGGATTACAAGGGGAAGGCGTGACAACTGTGACAGAACCACTACAATCTCGTGATCATACAGAGCGTATGTTACGTGCGTTTGGTTGCGATGTTACTGTTGACGGATTAACTGTATCATTACAAGGTGGACAAAAGCTCTCTAGCACGAATATTGAGGTGCCAGGAGATATTTCCTCAGCTGCCTTTTTCTTAGCGGCAGGTACAATTGTATCAAATAGTAAAATTGTACTGAAAAAGGTAGGGTTAAATCCAACAAGAACTGGGATTCTTGATGTACTATCCCAAATGGGGGCGAATTTATCTATCGATAATATTCGAAATGAAGAGTTTGAGCCATACGGTGATATTACAGTTGAAACTTCACAGCTAAGAGGGATAGAGATTGGTGGTACGCTGATCCCAAGACTCATTGATGAAATTCCAATTATAGCATTGTTAGCAACGCAAGCTGAAGGGATAACTGTAATTAAGGATGCAGAAGAATTAAAAGTAAAAGAAACGAATCGCATTGATACAGTTGTGAATGAATTGAAAAAATTAGGAGCAGATATTGAAGCGACAGAAGATGGTATGATTGTCCGTGGTAAAATGCAATTACACGGAAATGCGGTAAATAGTTATGGGGATCATCGTATTGGTATGATGTTAGGAATTGCAGCGTGCATAGCAGATGGAGAAGTTATTATTGAAAATAGTGAAGCGGTAGCTGTGTCATATCCAAATTTCTTTCAACAGTTACACATGCTACAAAGCTAAAAGAATCTTTTCCTTTTTGAGAAGGTTCTTTTCTTCATCATTACAGTTGATTACGCAGAAGCAGTTGTTTATTATGGAATTTACATAAGTATTTATATAAAGGAGCGAGTTATGCAAAAGTTTGAACAAGCTGTTACATATATTGAAAACGGAGAAGTGGAGAAAGGGTTACAACTATTAGCAGAACAAGTAAAACAAAGTACGGATGAAGAAAAGTATGATATTGCCCGTTATTACTATACGCTAGGGTTTGTAGATCAAGCGTTAGAAATAGCAGAAGATTTACATTTGTTATATCCGGAAGAAAGTGAGTTTACGTTATTTTTAGCAGAATTATATATTGATTTAGATAAAGAAGATGAAGCAATTGAAGTACTTCACGATATTCCAGAGAATGATGAATTATATGTTCAATCTCTATTACTTTCATCTGATTTATATCAAATGCAAGGTTTTGACGAAGTAGCAGAACAAAAATTATTAAAAGCGAAAGCAATCATGCCGGATGAGCCAGTAGTTACCTTTGGACTTGGGGAATTATATAGCAGTAAAGGTGAAGATAGTAAAGCAATTCCATATTATGAATCATTACTTCCAGAGCATAAAGTGATGGGCGGTGTTGTTGTTGCACTTCGCTTGGCTGAAAATTTAAGTGCACTAGGGCAATGGGCTGAAGCGATTTCTTATTATGAGGAAGGTTTAGAAGAGCAGAAGGATATACATTCTTTATTTGGATTTGCGTTTACGCTCTATCAAGGAGAACAGTATCAAAGAGCAATTAGTGCGTGGGAAGAATTAAAAGAGCTAGATCCAGAATATGCATCTTTATACATGTATTTGGCAAAATGCTATGAAAAAGAAGGAATGCTTCAAGAAAGTTATGAAACGCTTCAAGAAGGAATAAAAATTGACGAATTATCGGTACCATTTTATGTAGAGTTTGCTAACATTGCAGCGAAACTAGGGAGAAGAGATGAGGCGGAAGCTGCGCTGAAAAAAGCATTAGAGCTTGATCCTTCACATTTAGGGGCTACATTAAAGTATTCATACATCTTAAAAGAAGAAGAAAGATATGAAGAGATTATTGCCGTTGTAGAACAAGCCATTGATAATGGAGAGACAGATACGCAATTACTTTGGGATATTGCCTATGCGAAAAAACAATTAGAATTGTATTCAGATGCATTAAAACATTACCAAAGTGCATATACTTCTTTTAAGAATCATCCAGACTTCTTAGAGGAATACGGCTACTTCCTGTTAGAAGAAGGGTTGCGAAAAGAGGCGAAAGAAGTATTTACACGTTTATTACAACTAGATCCAACGCAAACTCATATTGAAGAATTATTATATAATTTAGAAGATTTTTCTTAAGTTGGAAGGAAACTGAATGCTGCTTCTTGAATGTAAAAAGAAAAGAGAAGGGCAGAGGAGGGATTAAGCGCGATGAATACCCCTGTTTCTGTGAACGAAAAGAAAGATTTCGTAAAATGGTTTTTAAATAATTATCAACTGAAACAGCGAGAATGTGTTTGGATTTTAAATTATTTAATGAGTCATGATCAATTAATGGATAAGGTGCATTTTGTAGAGCATGCGAAATATTGTCCGCGTGGTCTGGTGATGTCCGCAAATTGTGTGAAAGATTTACCGTTTCATTTTTATAAACAAAATGTGATGACGACTGACGCGGAAAAATCCTTTCATGATATTCGTTTAAACAGAGATGAAGATATTTATATTCAGCTTAACTTTAAGTCATCTTTTCAAAATGCGAACTATGTAGCAGTGTTAGAAGAGAATCCATACTTACCGAAGAATATCGAAGTAAATGAAAAAGATCGTTTATTAGCAGAACGATTTTTAGAGGAAAGTGTATATTCATTTCGGAAAGAACGACTGTTAAAATTAATTGATGAAGCACTTGATACTCAAGATGAAGAAGCATTCCGCAAGTTAACAGAAGAGTTAAAACGATTATAAACTTCTTTGTAAAAAGGAATTTTGACAATTTTTAGATTATTCTAATGAAAAGCCATCTTTTAAAGATGGTTTTTCTTTTTTTACTTTTATCTGTATGGTTTAATAGAAATAAAGTGGACTTTTTTGGTAATCATTTAGATCAATAAAGTTCTTATAGACAAGTAGCATAGGGGTCATATTGTTTGTTAGAAGAGCAGTAAGGGAAAAAGGGGGTATTAATTGTGAAATGGGCTGTAGCAGATGTAGAACAGTATGAAAAAACGAGAGAATATATTGATACAGGAATTATACCACTTCTTTCAGTTTCGTTTGAAAAGGGGATGAAGACAGCTGCTGTAGAAGGAGAATTTATTTCTACTTTAACTAGAGAACTAGAGAGGGAGTATAAAGGTAGAGTATTCTTATTACCATCATTTACGTATGTAGAAGGTACCAACGTAAGTGAGCGCCAACGTCTATGTGATTGGACGAACTATTTAAAAGAGAACGGCTTGCGGCATATTGCGCTACTTACGAGTGATTTTTCTTGGAAGGAAATTGAATACGAGTTACCAGAACAATTATTTTGTTTACCAGCACTACCGTTAGACCAGCTTAGTGATCAAGCGAAAAGAGAAATAATTTATGCACAAATAAAAAATATTATGGAAATATTGACTGAAAAATGGGAAAATAAATAATTAATAGAAGGTTTTAATAATTGGGATTAGTATGATATTGACCAATGTAGTAGGGTATTATATCATGATAGTGTCCTAGTCTTTATCTTTTATTTCAATTTTCACGGGGGACAATTTCTGATAGAGGGGGGAAATTTTCGTGAGTGAGAGAGAACATAGGGTGTCAAGAAGACAGTTTTTAAACTACACTCTTACAGGTGTAGGAGGATTTATGGCGGCAGGGATTTTAATGCCAATGACGCGTTTTGCGCTTGACCCAGTTCTAAGGAAAGAAGCAGGGGGGGAAATGGTTGCGGTCGCGCAAGTGAAAGATATTACGACTGAACCAAAACGCTTCGATTTTAAAGTGAAACAAGTTGACGGTTGGTATAAATCCGAAGAACCAAAGTCAGCGTGGGTACACAAAGATGAAAGCGGAGACATCGTGGCATTCTCTCCAATTTGTAAGCATTTAGGATGTACAGTGAACTGGAATTCGGACAAGGCACATCCAAATCAATTTTATTGCCCATGTCACGGGGGGCGTTATACGAAAGATGGAAAGAACATAAAGGGAACACCACCGCTTGCGCCGCTTGATGTGTATCAGGCAAAGGTGAAAGATGGAACGCTTTATTTAGGTAAAGCGAAGCCACAAGGGGGGGCGAAGTAGATGTTAAATAAAATTTATGATTGGGTAGATGAACGGCTTGATATTACGCCTCTGTGGCGCGATATTGCAGACCATGAAGTGCCGGAACATGTGAACCCAGCTCATCACTTTTCTGCCTTTGTTTACTGTTTTGGAGGGCTTACATTTTTTGTAACTGTTATTCAAATTTTATCAGGAATGTTTTTGACAATGTATTATGTACCAGATATAAAAAATGCGTGGGAATCTGTCTATTACTTACAAAATGAAGTGGCATATGGACAAATTGTTCGCGGTATGCATCACTGGGGAGCAAGTCTCGTTATCGTGATGATGTTTTTACATACACTTCGAGTTTTCTTTCAAGGTGCTTATAAAAAGCCTCGTGAATTAAACTGGATTGTCGGTGTTCTTATTTTCTTTGTTATGTTAGGATTAGGTTTTACAGGATATTTATTACCATGGGATATGAAGGCATTATTCGCAACAAAAGTAGGGATTCAAATTGCAGAACAAACACCACTTATTGGACCTTATGTAAAAACGTTGCTTGCCGGCCACTCCGAAATTGTCGGTGCCCAAACATTAACTCGCTTCTTTGCTATTCACGTATTCTTCTTGCCAGCTGCACTTCTCGGATTGATGGCAGTTCACTTCATCATGATTCGCAAACAAGGTATTTCTGGTCCACTATAAGATTATTAGATTTAAAAGTGAGAACATAATTAAAGGAGGGAGACTATGCATCGCGGCAAAGGGATGAAGTTTGTCGGAGATTCGCGAGTACCTGCTGTCAGAAAACCGAATATTCCGAAAGATTATTCAGAATATCCAGGGAAAACAGAAGCATTTTGGCCAAACTTTTTATTAAAAGAGTGGATGGTTGGTGCCGTCTTTTTAATTGGCTATCTTTGTTTGACCGTAGCGCATCCATCGCCATTAGAAAGAATTGCAGATCCTACAGATACAGGATATATACCACTTCCAGACTGGTATTTCTTATTTCTGTATCAATTGTTAAAGTATTCTTATGCATCTGGTCCGTATACGGTTATTGGTGCATTTATTATGCCAGGCATCGCATTTGGCGCATTATTACTTGCTCCATTTCTTGATCGGGGGCCAGAACGCGGGCCATTTAAACGTCCAGTTGCAACAGGGTTTATGCTGTTAGCGTTAGCATCTATCGTTTTCCTAACGTGGGAATCTGTTGCTACGCATGACTGGGCAGCAGCGAAAAAGCAAGGGGCAATTGTAAAAACAGTACAAGTTGATAAAAATGATGACGGTTATAAAATTATGCAAAAAAATACATGTTTAACATGTCACGGTGAAAACTTGCAAGGGGGAGCAGCTGCACCAGCACTGCAAAACTTGACATTAAAGCCAGAAGAAATTGCAAAAATTGCAAAAGATGGAAAGGGCGCAATGCCAAAAGGTGTTTTTAAAGGAACAGATGAAGAGTTGAAGAAATTATCGGAATTTATTGGGAAATACAATAAAAAATAAAGTGAAACTTCCATCAGTGGGGGTCTTACTGCCCGCGAATAGTGGGATCAATGAGAGCTGACTACAACTTTGTAGTCAGTTTTTCTATTTTAGGCAGGGAATTTGCTATAATAAAGTAAAACTTTTATCAGTGTGGGCTGATTCCCCGCCAAAAGCAATGTGGTGTAATCAAATGCATTCGTGCTACGGTTCATGCATCACAGTGATGTTTATTTTGGAAAGTTGAGGTAGTTCTATTTTGGCATATACATATTTGTTATTAAGACAACGTTCTTTTCTATGGCTTTTGCTCATTATTAATATTTTGGGAACAGTTTATGGGTATATTTGGTATAAAAATCAATTGATAGAAACACCGGCTATTTTTTGGCCGTTTGTTCCAGATAGTCCAACAGCTAGTTTGTTTTTTGTTTTTGTATTAATTGCGTTTGTACAAAAGAAAAATTGGGGTTTAATGGAAGCATTAGCAGTTATAACATTAGTCAAATATGGGATTTGGGCTGTTGTCGTAAATGTATTAACTCTTATTGTTACCGGATATATTGGAATAGAAGGATATATACTCATTGTTTTTCATATGGCAATGGCTGTACAAGGACTTTTATACGCACCATTTTATCGAATGAAATATTGGCATTTTATTATTGCAGTTATTTGGACATTGCATAATGATGTTATCGATTATGTATGGGGACAAATGCCAAAATATAGTGTTATGTATATGTATGACCGCCAAATTGGCTATTTTACATTTTGGCTTAGTATCGTTGTTTTGGCTACTACATATTATTTTTGTCTAAGAGAGAAAAGATTAACGCTTTCTTTATAAAGTGAAACTTCCATCAGAGGGGGCTTCATCCCCCTCTGATGGTTAGTTGAATCAATCGGGCTTTTATGGGCAGTTATCCCCCACCAATCTTCTTCGATTCTCTATCAATCTTGAGGTGAGGGTTTTACTGCCCGTTAATGCGGGATAAAATGAAACTTCGAACAGTGTAGGACTAGATTAAATAAAAAATAGGGAATGGGGCAGAGGAATGAATTCACATAGCGTATATTCGAAAATTTGGAATGGAGTCTTATTATGTATTGTTCCTTTTTGTATTGCTTTTAGTATTTTCTCAATCGCAGTTATGTGTGTTGTATATGGGAAAGGAATTTATTACGTAGAGATTGACATGTTAAATATTCCGAAAATGGCAAGTATGACAAAAGAAGCAATTATTCAAAATTATGATACGCTTATTGCTTATTTTTCTCCTTTTTATAATAAACCATTACATTTTCCAACTTTAGAAATGTCTGAAAAGGGAAGAATTCATTTTGTTGATGTGAAAAATATTCTTGTTGCAATTCAATATGCTATGTATATAAGTATTGGTATATCTTTTATCGGGGGAGTTTATTTTATACGAAAACAAAAGGAAAAGTTTTTGTTCTATGCAGCGATTTTTACAATTGTCTTTCCAATCGTACTCATACTCCCAATCGCAATCAATTTTGAAAAGAGTTTTGTATTTTTTCATGAACTTCTTTTTCAAAACGATTATTGGTTGTTTGATCCAGAGACTGATCCAATTATTCGTATGTTGCCAGAACAATTCTTTATGCATGCAGCCTGTATCATTTTATTACTTATTTTGTTTGGGAGTGCTTGTTGTTATTGTTTGTATCGTTTTCTTATGAAAAAAAGAGGAATGCATGCAGGAAGGCACAACGCCGCATCGGAAAAGTAAACGTTCACTTTAATTAGGAGCGGTTCAAGGTCTATTCTTGTCCACTAGTTCATATATTGTACTAGAAGCTATAGGGGGGACAAGAATGAAAAAAGTATTAGCTGGAATTATAGCGTTTATGTTTATATTGTTTCCTATTCGTATATATGCAGCTACCTGGAATGAGCTAACTGGGTTGTTAGATGACTCGCTCCAATTTGTAAAACAAGAAGAGTATGATAAAGCGACGCAACTATTAATGCATTTTTCTCAGCAATTTTTAAACGCTGATCAAAAAAAGAAAATAGTACCTGAACATATTCGTGTGATTTCTCTTGCTTATGATAAAGCAATGCAATCATTAGAAGGACAAGGGATTCATAAACAAATAAAAATAGATGATGTGCTTGCACTTCGTCTTGTGTTAGATGCAGAAGTGTCGAAATATCAGCCGCTTTGGATGGAACGAGAAGAAAATGTAATGAGTGCATTTGGAAAAATTGAAAGTGCACTGCAAAAGGAAGAACATGATTGTTTTCAACAAGCATTAAACGTATTTTTGCATGAATTTGATATTATTTATCCAAGTTTAATGATTGATTTGCCAGAAGAAGAGTTGCAACGTGTGAATTCTCATTTGTCGTATTTAGATGAATTTCGTTATATGATGATCCAAAATAAGAGCGGACAAACACAAGTGAAAATTATAAAAGATGATTTGAAAAAAATTTTTCGTACAGCGAAAAAGGATGAAGTCGATTCTTCACTAATATGGTTTATGATTGTAACTGGTGGCATTATTATTTTTACATTAACGTATGTTGGTTGGAGAAAATATAAAGGAGAAAAAGAGAAACAAAAAAGTACGTTGCATTCCAAAAATAGATAAGTTTGTTTTTCAAATGAAGTGAAAGATAGAAACGATGTTGTAAGGTTTCTTTGTTGACAATATTACGTGAAGAAAATAGAATGATTATTACTATATAACAAAAATGTATGGGAGGTTCATGATGGGTTTCTACTTAATTTACTTTGCTATCATCATGATCATACCGATGTATGCACAGTCTAGAGTACGCAGCGCATATAGTAAATACTCACAAGTGTATTCAACTTCTGGTATGACAGGAGCAGAAGTGGCTCGTAAGATTTTAGATGAGAATGGTTTGTACAATGTAGCGGTAGAAGAAACGCCAGGACATTTATCTGACCATTATGACCCAAGGTCGAAAACAGTTCGTTTATCAACAGATAACTATTATGGTCATTCTGTAGCAGGGACAGCGGTAGCTGCACATGAAGTTGGGCATGCGATTCAAGATGCAAAAGATTATAACTTTATGCGTTTCCGTCATTCTCTTGTTCCTGTTGCAAATTTTGGTTCAAACATGTCATGGGTTTTCATTATGATTGGTATGTTTGCGCATATGGCAAACTTATTGTTCTTAGGGATTATCCTGATGGCAGCAGGTGTGTTATTCCAACTTATTACATTACCAGTTGAATTTGATGCATCAAAACGGGCAATGAAGCAAATTGAAACACTTGGAATTGTATCAACGGATGAATATGGACAAGCTCGTAAAGTATTAAATGCAGCAGCACTTACGTATGTCGCAGCAGCGGCCGTAGCAGTATTTGAACTGCTGCGTCTTGTATTAATATATACAGGAATGCAACGTAATGATGATTAAAGACTATCGATTTTGATAGTCTTTTTTCTTTTGTGTTTTTGTTTTCATGATGATAACAAGAGATGTTACTATGAATATGTAATGTAAAGGGGGAAGAAATTTGTCTATTTTAAATTGGTGGAAAAAGAAGAAATGGGAGAAAGAATTTGAACATGCACTTGAACAATCGAGTGAAATGCGCAGACAATTTTGGAAAACAATTGGAGAAGTAGATGATGATATTTTAACGCACTTAATAAATCCTATTTTTACAGGTGGTCCTAAGTGGCCAGCTACTAGACAAGGATTTATGCGTATTCAAAAAGAGGAGACTGTTATTTTAGCCAGCGATGGTTTATCCGATCCCTTTGATACGTTTGAAGAAACTGGAGATAATGAAAAATATAACGGATATGGTTTAGAATTTTACATTGAATGTGACGATCCGATATTACGTGATGATTTAGAGGAAGTGAAAAGGCATTGGGCATTTCAATTATTGTATGAGATGAGTCAAAATGCAGCAAATGCAGGTAACATCATTTCTTTATTTCAAAAATATAAGATTTTATCAATCGAATTCTCTGAAATAGAGGTACCTGAGCAGTATCTTTTAGAAGATAATATGGTCGGTGTATTGCTTGGTGTCCCGTCGCCTAGTATAAAACAAAACATTGAATTACCGTATGAACAAGTCCAGTTAGTTAGTATGAAAGTATTAACAAAAGATGAGTTGCAATATATTCTAGAATACGGTGCCGAAGGAAGATTACAATTAGCGGAGAAATGTAAGGAAACGGGCAGTTACCACGTTAGTTTTAAAGACAGGATATCGCTTGTTTAATTTAAATTTCAGGGAGTAAGTTTCATGCTCATGGACGTTTCAAATTATCAAAAGAATAGAGTTTTAATCAAAGTAAAACTTGCAAGAGGTGATAAACATGAAATATCCAGAGTACTTAGTGGAGCAAGCGAGAGAGCGAATGTCTCCCTATCCTGTTGAAGGTTTTGTATATGGACAAGGGCCCCAAAATCCAAAAATAATGCTTGTCGGAGAAGCGCCAGGGGAAACGGAAATTCATAACGGGATACCTTTTAGCGGAAGAGCTGGTAAGCAGCTTATGGATTTTCTAAAGCGAATTGGTGTAACGAGAGAAGAAGTATACATTACGAGTGCGGTGCGTAGTCGGCCGTATAAATGGGGCGAGAAACGAGAACGGAACGGAGAAATCGTGAAGCGGAAATACAACCGTACGCCAAATCAGCAGGAAATAC
Source organism: Bacillus pseudomycoides (assembly GCF_002551005.1). Taxonomy (GTDB): domain Bacteria; phylum Bacillota; class Bacilli; order Bacillales; family Bacillaceae_G; genus Bacillus_A; species Bacillus_A pseudomycoides_C. The sequence goes on along the minus strand of NZ_NVOY01000004.1, from coordinate 54,427 downwards.
TTGCTCACGCTCCTATTTTAGATTACGAAATTGAGCATATTCAGGTACCTATTATTGTTACACTAGGAAACATTGCTCTCAAACGTTTAGCTGGTTCAGACAAAAAGGTGTCAGAGGTGCACGGTCAATTGTTGGCTCAACCCGTTCGGCGACTAGCGAATTTTAATAGCACAACCTATACTTGGACAGAGAAAGCTTATACAATTTTTCCGACATTTCACCCCGCTTCAATTTTTTATAATCGCAGTTTATTGGACTTGATTCATGAGGATTTAGAGAAGCTGAGGGAGCATATTTAGTTTCATGTTTCGATATTTAAGTCGCTGCTATGAAAAAAATAGTATAATCTGCATTCGCTTTTCCTTTTTGTTTGAAACTTCGCATGTGGCAGGAAAAGGCCCTGACCGCTTCTATACGCGGCCAGAGGCTCTCGTCCTCCCCTAAAAAGAAAAAGGTTTTTAAGTTATTTTTAAGAACTCGTATAGTTAATTATGTAACGGATTTTTATTCTCATCTAATGTAAACCCTTCTCCAACAACATCATGCACATCACTGACAGCAACGAAAGCATGAGGATCAACAGATGTAATAATGCTTTTCAGTTTTACAATTTCATTTTTCGCAACGACGCAATATAAAACGTGTCGTTCTATTTTTGTGTATGTACCGATTCCTTTTAAGAAAGTTGCGCCGCGGTCCATCTCTGATAAAATTTTTTCGGCAATTTCATCATTTTTCTCAGATATAATTGTTGCTCCTTTTGCAGCATAGGCACCTTCTTGCATAAAATCAATGACTTTTGCCCCGATAAAGACAGCAACTAATGTATACATTCCTTCTCGGTATGATAAGTATGTAAGGATTGATAAGATAATGACAACGGCATCAAACATAAACATCGTTTTTCCCATACTCCAGCCGATATATTTATGAGCTAATCGTGCAATAATATCAACACCGCCAGTTGTGCCGCCATACTTGAAAATTATCCCTAGTCCTACCCCGATAAATAAACCAGCAAACAAAGCGGCAAGTGTCATATCATTTTGTAAGTTTAAATGTAAATTAAATGCATCATAACGCTGGAACACCCAAAGAAATAATGAAACACTAAATGTCCCAATTAATGTGTAAAAAAATGTCGTACGACCAAGCATTTTCCAACCGATAAAAAAGATTGGTATATTTAAGAGTAAGTTTGTATAGGAAGGATCCAGTGAAAATAGAAAGTAAAGCAGCAATGTAATTCCAGTAAAACCGCCTTCTGCAAGATGGTTTTCAATATTAATATTAACGATGCCGAATGAGAAAATAGCGGAACCAACTAGAATGAAAAGAATGTTTTGAATTTTTAAATTTAGTTTCATGCGAATCCTCCTAGTATGTAGTGATAATCTTAGCTTGTTCTTATGGATAGTATACGTAATATATAGAAAAATTGGCAAGAAAACTTCACACGGAGAAAGAGGAAACGGTCCCTTCAAGATCAGATGGGAATCTGTATCCTCAAAAACGTGATAAATAAGCGATAACATTTGTCAAATCGCTATGAATTGGCTAACATGATAATTGAAGGATTTGAGGTGAATAACATGGAACAAAAAACAATGAAAGATATGCAAAAGGAAGTAGATGCATATATTGGTCAATTTAAAGAAGGATACTTTAGTCCGCTTGCGATGCTTGCTCGTTTGACAGAAGAAATGGGAGAGCTTGCGAGGGAAATTAATCATTATTATGGTGAAAAGCCAAAGAAAAGCACAGAAAAAGAGCGCACGATTGAAGAAGAACTTGGCGATGTGTTATTTGTGATGATCTGTATGGCAAATAGCTTAAACATTGATTTAGAAACAGCTCATAATATAGTTATGGAAAAATTTAATACGCGTGATAAAGATCGCTGGACACGTAAAGATGAGGGAGAGAAAGAATAATGAAAGAGATCAAAGTAATTATTGCAGGACCAAGAGGACGTATGGGTCAAGAGGCGGTACTTCTTATGGAAAGAACACCGCATTTCAATTTAGTTGCTGCTGTTGATTATAAACATGGTGGAAAGAAAATTTCTGACATTGCTGGATTACCTAACATAGATGCGCCAATTTATACAGATTTACATACTTGTTTAGATGAAGTAGAAGCGGATGTTTTACTAGATTTAACAACACCAGAAATCGGGAAAAAACATGTAACACTTGCAGTAGAGCGAGGGATTCGTTCTGTTATCGGAACAACAGGTTTTACAGAAGAAGAGCTGCAACAATTAACAGAAACGGCAAAAGAAAAACAAGTTGGTACAATCATTGCACCAAACTTTGCGGTTGGCGCAGTTTTAATGATGAAGTTTTCACAAATGGCAGCAAAGTATTTTCAAGATGTTGAAATCATTGAATTACATCACGATCAAAAATTAGATGCTCCGTCTGGTACAGCTGTGAAAACGGCGGATTTAATTCGTCAAAACCGTGAATCAAAACAACAAGGGCATCCGGATGAAACAGAACAATTAGAAGGTGCCCGCGGTGCAAATGTTGATGGCATTCATATTCATAGCGTACGTTTACCAGGATTAATTGCACATCAAGAAGTATTATTTGGCGGAGATGGACAAATGTTAACAATTCGTCACGATTCCTTTAACCGTGCATCATTTATGTCAGGAGTAAAACTTTCTATTGAAACAGTGATGAATTTAGATCATCTTGTATATGGTTTAGAAAATATTATTGACTAAAGGGGAAAATGAAGATGAAGATTGCCTTAATTGCCCATGATAAAAAGAAAAATGATATGGTCTCGTTTGCGTATGCATACCAGCCGATTTTAGAAAAACATATGTTGTTTGCAACTGGAACGACAGGTCTTCGAATTATGGAGGCGACAGGTATGTCTGTGACAAGATATCAATCCGGTCCGCTTGGTGGAGATCAAGAAATTGGTGCAATGATTGCAAAAAACGACTTAGACATGGTGATCTTCTTCCGTGATCCGTTGACATCACAACCACATGAACCTGATGTGAATGCACTTCTTCGTTTATGTGATGTATATTCCATTCCACTTGCAACGAATATGGCAAGTGCGGAGCTTTTAATGCATGCATTAGAGCGCGGTGATTTAGATTATCGAAAGTTACGAAAACGAGGGGAATAACATGAACGGATTACATATATTGGCTTTCGGTGCCCATGCCGATGATGTTGAAATCGGTATGGCGGGCACGATTGCAAAATATACGAAACAAGGATATGAAGTGGGGATCTGTGATTTAACCGAGGCGAATCTTTCTTCTAATGGAACGGTGGAACTGAGAAAACAGGAAGCGATGAAAGCAGCTCGTATACTTGGTGTACAGGAGCGTATGAACTTAGCAATACCAGACCGAGGCCTTTATATGAAGGAAGAGTATATTCAAGAGATTGTGAAGATCATCCGTACATATAAACCGCAGCTTGTCTTCGTACCATTTTATGAAGATCGTCATCCGGATCATGCAAACTGTGCAAAACTTGTAGAGGAAGCTATATTTTCAGCAGGAATTCGTAAATATATGCCGGAATTTCCTGCGCATCGGGTACAATCACTCTATTTCTACATGATTAATGGTTTTCATAAACCGGATTTTTGTATCGATATTAGTTCTCATATTTCTGATAAGATTGCTGCGCTAGAAGCGTATGAAAGTCAGTTTACAAAAGGACCGGACGGTGTGATTACTCCGTTGACGGAAGGATATGTAGAGACAGTTGTAGCACGGGAGAACATGTTTGGAAAAGAAGTTGGCGTGAAGTATGCAGAAGGGTTTATGAGCAAAAGATCAATTCTATTAGATGAGGATTTAATAGGGGGAGAAAAATGAAATTAAAAATAGGGATTACTTGTTATCCTTCTGTTGGCGGTTCTGGAGTGGTCGGGACAGAATTAGGGAAATTATTAGCGGAGCGCGGACATGAAATTCATTTTATTACATCGGGATTGCCATTTCGTTTAAATAAAGTATATCCGAATATTTATTTTCATGAAGTGACAGTGAATCAATATTCTGTTTTTCAATACCCTCCGTATGACTTAGCGTTAGCGAGTAAAATGGCAGAAGTAGCGCAGAGAGAAAAGTTAGATATATTGCATGTACATTACGCAATTCCACATGCGATTTGTGCATATTTGGCGAAGCAAATGATTGGAGAGAACGTTAAAATTGTCACGACATTGCATGGAACAGACATTACTATATTAGGATCTGATCCTTCTCTCAATAATTTAATTCGTTTTGGAATTGAACAATCGGATGTTGTGACGGCTGTATCACATTCACTTATTGAAGAAACTTATCAATTAATAAGTACGCAAAAAGAAATTGAAACAGTTTATAATTTTATTGATGAGCGTGTGTATTTTCAGCGCGATATGTCACAGTTACGAAAAGAATATGGTATACAAGAAGACGAAAAAGTATTAATTCATATTTCGAACTTTCGTAAGGTAAAGCGTGTTTATGATGTCGTGAAATCATTTGCCCTCATTGTAAAACAAGTAAAAGCGAAATTATTACTTGTTGGTGATGGTCCTGAGTTTTGTACGATTATTCAGCTTGTGAAGCATTTAGGAATTGAGGATCGAGTCTTATTTCTAGGAAAACAAGATAATGTAGCAGAGCTTCTGGCAATGAGCGACCTCATGCTGCTGTTGTCTGAAAAAGAAAGTTTTGGACTCGTATTACTGGAAGCAATGGCGTGCGGTGTCCCTTGTATTGGTACACGTACTGGGGGGATCCCTGAAGTCATTCAGCACGGGGAAACGGGATACATATGTGAAATAGGAGATACAGAAGGCGTAGCACAACAAGCGCTATTACTTCTTCAAGACGATGCATTACATAGTAAAATGGCGCAGCGTTCTATGCAAGTAGTGAACGAACAATTTAGCTCAGAAGAGATAGTTTCACAATATGAAGCAATTTATTATGACATATTAAGGGATGACAAACATGGAACGATTTAAACGAGCGGCTTCAATTATTAAGACGTTAACAGAGAACGGCTTTGAAGCGTATTTTGTAGGTGGGAGCGTGCGCGATTATATCATTGGTAGATTAATTGGTGATATCGATATCGCGACATCGGCTTTGCCAGAAGATGTAATGCGTCTATTTCCGCGGCACGTTCCTGTTGGAATTGAACACGGGACGGTTATTGTTTTACATGAAGATATTCCATATGAAGTAACAACGTTTCGAACAGAAGGTGATTATGAAGATTTTCGGCGTCCAACGAGCGTACAATTTGTTCGCTCGTTGGATGAAGATTTGCAACGCCGTGATTTTACAATGAATGCAATTGCTATGAAAGAAACGGGAGAAATAGTTGATTTATTTGGCGGACAAGAAGCAATTGTTAAGAAGGAAATTGCAACTGTTGGAAACCCAGTCGACCGCTTTCAAGAGGATGCCCTTCGAATGATGCGCGGTATTCGCTTTGTTAGTACACTAGGTTTTACCTTAGAAGAAGGAACGAAACAAGCCATTTTAGAATATGGACATTTACTAGAACATATCGCAATTGAAAGAATTGCAGTTGAATTTGAAAAGTTACTTGTTGGTACACATTGTGCAAAAGCACTTCAGTTATTGGTAGAAACGAAATTATATGAGCATTTACCTTATTTACAAATGTGCGGGGAGTATATTGCAAAAGCAGCAGAGTATGATTGGAACTTTTTCAAAAGCGATACGGAGTCGTGGGCGTTCTTTTTATATTGCATGAGAGAAGAGCATCCATCTGTTTTTTTACGACAATGGAAATTCTCGAATAAAAAAATAAAAGAGATTGTATCCGTTTTACTGTATGTAAAAGCACGAGAAAAACAAGAGTGGGATGCACTTTTATTATATAAAGCTGGGAAAGATGTCGCCGTTATGGCAGAGCGCGTATATGAAGGAATTATGAATACATATTTAATTTCGAATGCCAGGCATGTAGAGAAGGTATATGATGATTTACCAATTTGTAATCGTCAAGAGTTGCAAGTCAGTGGTAACGATTTATTATCGTGGTCAAAGGAACAGGCAGGACCATGGGTTGCAAATGCATTGCAAAAAATTGAAGAAGAAGTCGTATACGGACGATTAAAAAATGAGAAAGAGTGTATAAAGGAGTGGCTGCATAAATGCAATCTGCTATAAGAAAACAGTTATTGCAAATCTTTTCTGAAGCTAATGGCGAATTTCTATCGGGACAAACGATTAGCGAGAAGCTTGGATGCTCAAGAACAGCTGTGTGGAAACATATGGAGGTCCTTAGAGAAGAAGGATATGAGCTAGAAGCTGTACGACGCTTAGGTTATCGCATTGCAAGTAAACCAGACAAAGTAACGGCAAATGAAATTCAGCTTGGTTTACAAACAGAGTTTTTAGGCCGAACGGTATACTTTGAAGAATCGGTAACATCTACACAGCAAATTGCAGCTCGTCTTGCTTATGAAGGAGCGGCTGAAGGAACCGTTGTTGTTGCTGAGGAGCAAACAGCTGGTCGTGGCCGATTAAGCAGAAAGTGGTACTCGCCAAAAGGGACAGGAATATGGATGAGCATTATTTTACGCCCAACAGTTCCGATTCATCAAGCTCCGCAATTAACATTGTTAGCTGCTGTTAGCGTAGCGCAGGCCATTGAAAAATGCACAAATCTTTCCGTTGGCATTAAATGGCCAAATGATATTTTAATTAATGGGAAGAAAGTAGTTGGCATTTTAACAGAAATGCAAGCAGATCCTGATAAAATTAATGCTGTTATTATTGGAATTGGCATTAATGTGAATCAAAAGCAAGAGCATTTTGCTGAAGATATCCAGCACATAGCCACTTCTTTAGCAATTGAGTCAGGAAAAGCAATTGTACGAGCTGAACTGATGCAGCAAATTTTCTTGCAGATGGAAAAGCTATATAAAGAATATTTAGAACGCGGTTTTTCAGTGATTAAGCTCCTTTGGGAAAGTTACGCTGTGAGTATTGGAAAAGAAATTACAGCGCGGACGATGACAAATACGATCACGGGAATTGCAAAAGGAATTACAGTTGATGGTGTCCTTATACTTGAAGATCATGACGGGGTTGTACATCATATTCATTCCGCTGATATTGAAGTAAAGTGAAAGGTTTAGCAGCTATTATTTACTTCTTTGCTTATGAAAAACGAAGTCTCATTTCTCAATAGATTAACATCAATATATAGCCCTTTGCTTAAAAAAAGCGAAGGGCTTTTGTATATGGAAAATGATTTTCTTTTTTAGAAAAGTATAGCAATTATGTTTTGCTATTTGTTATAATAAGGGCGAATATGGGCAGTATCAATTGGAACTGCACCGCTATGTGGAAAAATCAAAATAAACATGTGGTTCTGCCTTGATCCAAAATAGGACTGGGACAGAGGGATGAATATTGCCGAATGATACTACCCTTCTGCCTTTTTACGGTCAGAAGGGTTTTTTTATATGTTTTTTCATCCGGCCATCTCCTCTCTCCAGATAAAGGAGGAGAAATTCGTGAAAACTGTGACGGATTTTTTGAAAATGAAAGAACAAAATGAGCCGATTGCGATGGTAACTGCGTATGATTATCCATCCGCAAAGTTTGCTGAAGAAGCAGAAGTTGATATGATTTTAGTTGGAGACTCGCTTGGAATGGTTGTCCTCGGCTATGATTCAACAATTCCTGTAACTGTCGATGATATGATTCATCATACAAAAGCAGTGCGCCGCGGCGCGAAAAATACATTTGTTGTAACGGACATGCCATTTATGTCTTATCACGTTTCATTACAAGAAACGATGCATAACGCACGCCGCATTATCCAAGAAAGCGGTGCACATGCTGTAAAAGTTGAAGGATCAGATGAAGTTATATCAATCATTCGTTTCCTTACGAATGCAGGTGTTCCAGTTGTAGCTCATTTAGGGTTAACTCCGCAATCTGTCGGTGTGTTAGGTGGCTACAAAGTGCAAGGGAAAGATGCAGAAAGTGCGAAAAAATTGCTTGAAGATGCGAAAAAGTGCGAAGAGGCAGGAGCAATTGCACTTGTATTAGAGTGTGTACCAATGCAATTAGCGGAACTTGTAACAAATCAATTATTGATTCCGACTATTGGTATTGGCGCTGGGAATCAAACAGATGGTCAAGTTCTTGTCTATCACGATCTGATTACGTATGGTGTAGGTCGTGTTCCGAAATTTGTGAAGCAATATACGTCTGTACAAGAAGAAATTGTAAGAGGAATTGGACAATATGTTCATGAAGTGAAGCAGAGACAATTTCCAGAGAAAGCACATTCATTTACGATGAAAGAAGAAGAATGCTTAGCGTTATACGGAGGAAAACAGTAATGAATATTATTACAACAGTGCAAGAGATGCAGCAAATCGCAAGTGAGCTTCGGGCAAGCGGAAAAAAGGTTGGATTCGTTCCAACGATGGGGTATTTGCATGAAGGCCATTTGACGTTACTGAGACAAGCGAAAAAAGAAAATGATATTGTCATGTTAAGTATATTTGTAAATCCGTTGCAATTTGGACCGAATGAAGATTTAGACCGTTATCCACGTGATATTGAGCGTGATGAGCGTCTAGCGCGTGAAGTAGAAGTAGATTATTTATTTTATCCAAGCGTTGAAGAAATGTATCCAGGAGAGCGAACAACGAATATCGAAGTGATAAAGCGTACAGATGTTTTATGCGGAAAGCAGCGACCTGGTCATTTTGCAGGCGTAGTAACGGTATTGATGAAACTTTTCAATATTACAATGCCAAACCGTGCGTATTTTGGGATGAAAGATGCACAGCAAGTAGCGGTTATTGAGGGGTTTGTCGATGATTATAATATTCCTGTTACCGTTGTACCAGTTGACATTGTAAGGGAAGAAGATGGATTAGCACGCAGTTCTCGAAACGTTTATTTATCTGAAAGAGAACGTCAAGAAGCACCGCATTTATATAAAAGTTTATGTATGGCAAAAGAGCAAATTGTTAATGGAGAGCGTAGCCCAGAAAAGATTACGAACTTTGCTAAAGAATATATTGAAACGAACACAAATGGTGTTGTCGACTATGCTGATCTATATGCATATCCACACTTAACGCAAGTTGAACAAATAAGCGGACAAATCATTCTTGCAATTGCTGTGAAGTTTGAAAATGCACGACTAATTGATAATATTACATTTACGGTTCAATAAGGGGGAGCAACTATGTTTCGCACAATGATGAGAGCAAAGTTACATCGTGGTACAGTAACAGAAGCAAATTTAAATTATGTAGGAAGTATTACAATTGATGAAGATTTAATGGATGCAGTCGGGATTGTAGAAAATGAGAAAGTACAAATTGTGAACAATAATAATGGTGCACGTTTAGAAACATATGTTATAAAAGGAGAACGCGGTATGGGAGTCATTTGTTTAAATGGAGCAGCTGCCCGCCTTGTTCAACCAGGAGATAAAGTTATTATTATTTGTTACGGACTCGTTTCAGAAGAGAAAGTATTAACACATATTCCGAAAATTGCTGTATTAGATGATAATAATCAAATTGTGGAAATGCTTGGAGCGGAAAAAGCAGGCACAATTTTATAATGGATAAGAAAAGCTATCTCTGAAAAAAGGGATAGCTTTTCTTATGATAAAGTAAAATTATTTCATTTTTTGTATCTATTCATTAAGATGAAGGAAAACGTGGTATAGTAACACTATAGAAATTTTTGTTGTGCAAAGGTAAGAAATTGAGGTGTCATAGATGAGTAAGCGTTACGTCGTAGTCGATATAGAAACGACAGGGAATGCCTGGAAAGATGGGAAAGATAAAATTACTCAAATTGCAGCAGTTGTTGTAGAGGATGGAGAAATCCTTGAAATTTTCTCTTCTTTTGTAAACCCCGAACGGGACATTCCACCATTTATTACTGAATTGACGGGGATTGATGAAACACTTGTGAAACAAGCTCCGTTATTCCGAGATGTGGCGCCGATGATTATTGAACTATTACAAGGTGCGTACTTCGTTGCGCATAACGTTCATTTTGATTGGAATTTTTTGAAAGAAGAATTACGGCAAGCTGGATTCTCAGAAGTAACATGTTCGAAAATTGATACAGTTGAACTGGCGCATATTTTATTGCCGACAGCTGATAGTTATAAATTACGTGATTTAGCTAAAAGATATGGTTTTGACCATGATCAGCCCCATCGTGCTGATAGTGATGCAATGGTGACAGCAGAGATATTTTTGCAATTACTTTCTAAAATGGAAAGTTTGCCTCTTGTTACGTTGCAATCGCTATATGAGTTAAGTGACATGTTTCAAAGCAATATTGGAGAGATTATGTCTACATGCATTTTAAACAAAATGATGCACGGAACAGATGATGAGAAAGAATATGATATATACCGAAATATTGCTTTAGGTAAACGCAATTATACATTGCAGATTGAAGAGGATTCTCCTACTGATTTTTCTTCTTTTTTAACAGAAACGATGCAGCGTTTAAAGGAAGTAATGCCGTCTTTTGAAGAAAGAGAAGGGCAGCAAATGATGATAAATGAGGTTTACGAAGCGCTTCGAGATTCCCGTTTTTCCTTAATTGAAGCGGGAACAGGTACAGGGAAAACATTAGCATATTTACTCCCTAGCATTTTTTATGCGAAAGAAAAAGAACAACCGGTCGCTATTAGCACACAAACTGTGCAGCTGCAGCAACAAATTTTAGCAAAAGAAATCCCACTGCTGAAAGCAATACTTCCATTTCCGTTTGAAGTAGCAATGTTAAAAGGGAGAAAACATTATTTGTGTTTACATAAATTTGAGCATGCATTGGGAGAAATTGAAAACAATTATGATGATGCATTAACGAAAGCGAAAATTTTAGTATGGCTTCTTGATACAGAATCAGGAGATCGAGATGAGTTGAATATTCCAGCTGGCGGGCAGCTATTGTGGGAGCGAATTTGCAGTGATGCTCATAGTCCGAGTAGGATGAAAAGCACTTGGTTTAGTCGCTGCTTTTATCAACGTGCAAAAAACAAAGCATTATTTGCAGATGTTGTAGTCACAAATCACACTTTATTATTTCAAGATTTTGTAAGTGAGGAACCATTGCTTGCTTCATGTGAACATATTATTTTTGATGAAGCTCACCATCTTGAAGAAACGGCAAGCCGGGCGTTAGGAGAGCAATTTTCTTGTATGTATTTTCAACTCGTGTTATCTCGGTTTGGTACGCTAGAAACATCTAATGTGCTTAATAAAGTGTATGATATGATGAAGCAATCACAAATTGCTACACGTTCTACTTTTCAAACGATTAGCTGCATGTTGAAGGAAATAAAATTTGATGCAGATGAATTATTTCAAATGCTGCGCACGTTTATATTTCAAAAAACAAAGCAGGAACACGTATCTGGAAATATACCGCTTATTTATCGTTATGATGTCAAAAAGGAAAGAGGTAAGCTTTGGCGTAGTATTGTGGAATTAATGGATCGTTTTGTCCACCAGTTAGGGCGGGCCCTTACACTATTAGAAAAACAATGTGAAATATTGCAAAAGCAAAGTGAATGGGAACTGCATGTGGTTACGGGAGAGTTTGTGCATCTTACTGAAGTTCTTTCTAAAATGACCCAATCTTTACGGGTGCTTATTTTAGAAGAAACGAGTCATGTGACATGGATGGAGACTGAAACGAAAGGAACCATTCATTCAACGATTTTATACGCACAGCCAGTTCATATTAGTGATTTATTTGCTGATCAATTTTTGGCACGTAAACGAAGTGTAATTTTCACCTCAGCCACTTTAACAGTAAATGATACGTTTGATTATATAGAAGCGGAGCTTGGTTTAGAGGATTTTACACCAAATACAGTAACCATTCCATCACCATTTCTTTATGAAGAGAAAGTAAAGTTAATGGTTTCAACAGATGTTCCGCATATTAAACATGTAAGTGAAAAAGAGTATGTAAGAGCGGTTTCTAAGCATATTAGAAAAATTGCGAAAGCTACTAATGGTCGAATGCTTGTTTTATTTACATCATACGAAATGTTAAAAGAAGTATATGGGGTATTAAAGAAGGAAGATGAGTTAGAAGAATTTCTGTTATTAACACAAAGTGTTCATAACCGTAGTCGTAGCCGAATGGTTCGAAAGTTTCAAGAGTTTGAAAAGGCCATTTTATTAGGAACGAGCAGTTTTTGGGAAGGGATTGACATACCAGGAGAAGCGTTAAGTTGTCTTGTTATTGTGCGTCTTCCATTCACATCACCGCATCAACCAATGATGCAAGCGAAAGGTGAACGATTAAAAGAAAAGGGAGAAGATCCATTTACACAGCTTGCTCTGCCGCAAGCAATCCTTCGTTTTAAACAAGGGTTTGGACGTCTTATTCGTACAACGGCGGATACAGGAACAGTGTATGTGTTAGATCGTCGTCTTACTGCATCTTTTTACGGAAGACGCTTTATTCAATCGCTTCCAAACGTTCCATTGTATGAAGGTCCATTAGACGATTTAATAAAAAAAATGAAATAAAAGTTAACGCCTGAAGCACATTTGCTTCAGGCGTAACATGTGGGTAGGAGGAATTTTTATTTTTTCTTACATAAAATATAGAAATACATTGGTTTTCGTCTTCAAACCTTTTTTTGAAGAACATGTCCTGCTATAATAGATGGGTGATGAAGCAGGGGTTAGAAAGAATGTACCCTTATTGTAACCGCAATGCGTTCTTTTATAATTAGAAATTTTGTGTAACGGAGGAGTTTTTATGGAGAAGAAAATTGAAGTATTATCAACGACGCGTCTGGCATACACGTCTGATTTATATAAGGTTGTTGATAGTTTAAATCGAACATTAAAAGAAAAAGATCTGATGTTCGGATTAGCATTAGACGAAAATGAAAAAGAGACAGCGATTTTTACGATTTACAGAACGTAGTGATACAATGAAAAAGTGGATCTTGACAATTTTTATTGTAATCGTTGCAGTTGTTTTATACGGGGGCCACATTTATAATACGACTATGGAGAAAAAAGTCCCAAAAGAATCGAAAACAGTTGAGATTGCAAAGGAAAAAGCAAAACTCACAAACGTAACAAAAGTCGATTATTATAACGGCCAAACTCCATATGAAGTTGTACAAGGTGTGAATGAAAAAGGAGAACAATATATCGTTTGGGTGCCTGAGAAAAAAGGAGATACTCTCGTGCAAAAGGCGAGTGAAGGTATCTCTGAAAAGCAAGCAATGCAAATTGTTGCGAAAGAACGAAAGCCAAAACAATTCGTGAAAGCAAAATTAGGCGCTGAAAACAATGTTCCATTATGGGAAGTTACATATATTGATGATGAAAATCGTTATACTTACTATTATCTTGCATTTAAAGATGGTAAGTTTTTAAAACGATATAGTATTGAAAAATAAGTGCAGGGGGAACTCAGGATGAAATTAGCAAAGCGAGTAGCTGCTCTAACACCATCTTCAACGTTAGAAATTACAGCAAAGGCACAAGCGTTAAAAGCAGAAGGACATGATGTGATTGCCTTAGGAGCAGGGGAGCCTGACTTTAATACGCCAGAGCATATTATAGAGGCTGCTTATAAAGCAATGCTAGAAGGTTATACGAAATATACGCCAACAGGTGGATTAGCTGCGCTAAAACAAGAAATCATTAAAAAGTTTGAGCGTGATCAAAGCTTATCTTATGAACCATCTCAAATCATTGTATGTAACGGTGCAAAGCACGCTTTATATACGTTGTTTCAAGTACTACTTGATGAAGGTGATGAAGTTATCATTCCAACTCCATATTGGGTAAGCTATCCGGAACAAGTGAAGCTTGCAGGTGGAGAGCCAGTATATGTAGATGGTTTGGAAGAAAATCATTACAAAATTACACGAGAGCAATTACGTCAAGTCATTACAGAGAAAACGAAAGCTGTCATTATTAACTCACCTAGCAACCCAACAGGGATGATTTATAGTAAAGAAGAGCTGCAGCAGCTTGGGCAAGTATGTTTAGAGCATGATATTTTAATCGTTTCTGATGAAATTTATGAGAAATTAATTTATGGTGATGCAGAGTATACCTCAATTGCTCAGCTTTCTAACGAATTACAAGAACAGACGCTTATTATTAACGGTGTATCAAAATCGCATTCGATGACAGGATGGCGCATTGGCTATGCAGCAGGTAATAAAGAACTCATTAAGGCAATGACAAACTTAGCGAGTCATAGTACGTCAAACCCTACTTCAATTGCACAGTACGGAACGATTGCTGCTTATGCTGGAGATCAACAGCCTGTAGAAATCATGCGCAGAGCATTTGAAGAGCGATTAAATATCGTATATGATAAGTTAATTCAAATTCCTGGGTTCTCTTGTATTAAACCGCAAGGAGCGTTCTATTTGTTCCCAAATGTAAAAGAAGCAGTCGCATTAGCTGGTTATGAAACGGTTGATGAATGGGCAAAAGCATTATTAGAAGAAGAAAAAGTTGCCCTCGTTCCAGGAACAGGGTTCGGAGCACCGAACAACGTTCGTTTATCGTATGCGACTTCACTTGAACAGTTAGAGAAAGCGTTAGAACGTATTCATAGATTTATGAAGAACAAAATGGAAGGCTAAGTACAGTTCTTTCATTTTTACTTCTACAAACTGTTTATTAGACGTTTCAAATGATACCTCCCTATATGAAAGGGAGGTTTTTTTGACGAATTGTGCCAAAAGAAAATATGAAAAGGTGTGTTATACTAGAAAGCGAGGTGTTTGAGTATGAAGAAGAAAATCATGTTAGAGTGGTTTGAACAAGGTAGTATTGCGATTCCAAAATTATTAATGATGCATTACAAAAAACTCGGTTTAAATGAAATTGAGTTTATGGTACTGCTGCATGTGCACACATTTTTAGAATCAGGAAATTCTTTCCCGACACCAGGAGAAATTGCAGAGCGGATGACGATTACACAAACAAAGTGTATGGAGATTATTCAGACGTTAATCCAAAAAGGTTTTTTAGCGTTAGAAGGAGGCCGGAAACCTGCGGCAATGATTTGTGAAAGTTATTCACTACAGCCTCTTTGGGAAAAAATATTACATTTTTTAATGAGTGAAAACATTGAAGAGGAAGAGCGAGAACAAAAGCAATTACAAATAAATTTATATACAGTATTTGAGCATGAATTTGGTAGACCTTTATCTCCATTTGAGTGTGAGACATTAGCGATGTGGCAAGATCAAGATCATCACGATCCACTTTTAATTCAAACTGCTCTTCGCGAAGCTGTTATGAGCGGAAAACTGAACTTCCGTTATATTGATCGTATATTGTTTGAATGGAAGAAGAACGGAATTAAAACGGTGGATCAAGCACAAAATCAAGGACGGAAATTTAGAGAAAGTCAACAGCGGAATCAGCAAATATCACGCCAAGAAACGAAGTATACTGGAAAAGTGCCATTTTATAATTGGCTGGAGCAGTAATGGTAGGAGGAAATAATGCTAAATAAAACACAAATTAGACACTGTCTTGATGTAATGGGAGAGATGTACCCAGAAGCGCATTGTGAACTGAATCATGACAACGCATTTGAACTTGTTATTGCGGTTGCGCTATCTGCACAGTGTACAGATGTTCTTGTAAATAAAGTAACAAAAAGTTTATTTCAGAAATATAAAACACCAGAAGATTATTTAAAAGTATCTCTAGAAGAATTACAGCAAGATATTCGCTCTATTGGTTTGTACAGAAATAAAGCGAAAAATATTCAAAAGCTATGTCGTATGCTTATTGATGAATATGGTGGAGAGGTGCCGCAAGATCGAGATGAATTAACGAAGCTGCCAGGTGTAGGACGAAAAACAGCAAACGTTGTTGTTTCTGTTGCATTTGGCGTTCCAGCTATTGCGGTTGATACGCATGTAGAGCGTGTTAGTAAACGACTTGCCTTTTGTAAATGGAAAGATTCTGTATTAGAAGTAGAAAAGACGTTAATGAAGAAAGTACCGATGGAAGAGTGGGGAGTAACACATCACCGCATGATTTTCTTTGGGCGTTATCACTGCAAAGCACAGCGCCCGCAGTGTGAAGAATGTAAGTTATTAGAGATATGCCGTGAAGGAAAGAAGCGTATGAAGGGAAAGGAAAAGTGATGAAGCAAGTACTTGAAATACCGAATGACTTTCGGCGGGCTCCTTTCTTTGAAGATGAGACTGTCATTGCATACAATGCAGAGAAATCATTTGGAGAGTTAGTAGAAGAAACATGCTTTCTCTTTGATATCGAGAAGCAATATAAGCCGTGGAATGAGATCGAAATAAGTATCGCTGCTGTATTAAGCGTATGGAAAGTAAAAAAAGAAGAGATTTCTACATTATTTCGTAACCGAAATCGAAAAGAAGCAAAAGCACCGATGGTACAATTTGCGGGACATCTTTTATCTATTTTACATTGGATGAATGGAATACCTGTTACAAGTTTACAAAATATGAGTGAAGAAATCGAAAGACTAGAGAAAAAACCAGTTAACTTTTTAGAACGTTTTTCATTCATTATGGATAAGCCAGATCATTATCATTCTTTTATTCAGCTCACTCAGCTGTATGAAGAAGTGGAAAAGTTATATGTAAAAGTACTTATAATGCAAAAGAAGCCATCTTCCCGCTAGGAAGATGGCTTCTTTTTTCACTATCGTAATTATTGATTCGGTTTATTTGGGTCTGTTGGTGGATTTGTAGGTCCTCCGCCAGGTGTAGTATTTCCACCACCAGCTGGTGGGGTTGGTGTGGTATTTCCGTTTCCGTTGTTTTGATTTTGATTCTGGTTTTGATTCTGGTTTTGATTTTGTTTATCATCTTCAGCTTTCTTTTTCGCATCATCTTCAGCTTTTTTCCTAGCATCATCTTCGGCTTTTTTCTTAGCGTCATCTTCAGCCTTTTTCTTAGCTGCATCTTCCTCGGCTTTTTTCTTAGCATCATCGCCGCCAGGTACTACATATGTTATTGTTACGGGATCACTAGAGCTACCGTTCTTTTTCGCAACAAGAGAAATGGTATAAGTAGCACCAGGTTTGACACCGCTAATTGTTGCACTCGTACCACTTATTTGTGGACTGCCGCTAGATCCGTCACTACCTTTATAGCTTAGTGAATAAGATACGTCTGAATCGGATGAAGCAGACCAACTTAATGATATAGTCTGTGATGCCGCATCATATGATGGAGTGATTCCAGCTGGTCCATCTACACTGATTTTTGGAACATCATCTTTTTTTGCACCTTTAACATAAAGTTCGCTTCCGATGCGCTCTACACTACTTGGCATTTCAAAGCGAGATGTATCACTTCCAAATTCACTCATCATCGCTTTAAACAGACGCTGTGCGATAACTGATGAGTTTTTGTCAATATATCCTTCACTTTGTTTATTATATCCTGTCCATACAGCCATTGTATATTGTGGTGTATAACCTGCAAACCAGCTATCAGGACTTGCGGAAGCAGGGAAATCATAATCACGTAATTGTTTAGCATCATAGTTTGTTGTTCCTGTTTTACCAGCAACGTCTAATGAAGGAATATTTGCTGCTTTACCAGTACCAGATTTTACAACACTACGCATCATATCAGTAACCATATATGCTGTAGAATCTTTCATTACTCGCTTTCCTTTTTGAGTATAGTTTACTTCTTTCCCATCAGGATAGACTACTTTTGTAACGAAATGCGGTTTATGATATACACCGCCACTTCCGTAAGCTGCGTATGCTCCTGCAACTGTAAGAGGAGAAGAGTGATTACTACCAATTGCTGTTGATTCTACCGCACCATCTTTTCCAAATGTAAAACCAAGTCCTTCTGCGAAAGCTTGTGCTTTCTCACGGCCGACTGCATTAGCAGTTTTTACAGCTGGAACGTTACGTGATTGTGCTAATGCTTCACGCATTGACATCATGCCTTTATGACCGTTGTCAAAATTTCGAACCTCTCGTTTTGAATCAGTTTCATAATAGAACGTCGAGTCATCAACTTGATGATACGTAGACCATTGTTTGTATTCAACAGCAGGGCCGTAGTCAAAGACTGGTTTCATAGTTGAACCAACTTGGCGCTGCATGTCAATAGCCATATTTTGCCCTTTAAATGTTGCTTTATTTTCACCGCGTCCGCTCCCGAGTGCACGAACTTCACCTGTTTCCGTATCCATAAATACGAATGCACCTTGGAACTTTTCATCAGGATAATTAATGATTTCTTCTGTGTTCAACATTTTATCCGCATAGTCTTGAGCTTTTGTATCTAATGTTAGATAGATATTAAGACCATCAGAACCAATGTTTACATCTTTATCTGCTGCCTCAAGTTCTTTTACGGCACCATCTATAAATGCTGGATATGGCATTTGCGTTGCTTCTTGAGACGGTTTAAGACCTTCTGTTACTGGGATTTTTTTTGCATCTTCCATCTCTTGCTTTGTAATATAGCCATGTCTGTTCATTAAATATAATACTGTGTCGCGTCGTTCAGTGGCAGCTTTCACATTTTCTGGTTTTGTAGGATCAAATTTATTAGGACCTTGTGGTAATCCTGCAAGCATCGCTGCTTCGTTTAATTTTAAATCTTTTAATTCTTTCCCATAATAATTTTGCGCAGCAGTTGCAATTCCGTATGAGCGGTTACCTAAGTTAATTTTGTTTAAATACATTTCTAAAATTTCATGTTTTGAATATTGCTGCTCTAGTTTGTAAGCTAAATACCATTCTTGTACTTTACGTTTCGTTGTTTTTTCCATCGTCAAGAAATAGTTTTTAATAACTTGCTGTGTAATGGTACTACCGCCTTGAGAACCAAAACCACCTGTTACGTTTTCGAAGATGGCTTTCGTCGTACGCTTAAAATCAATCCCATTGTGCTCATAAAAGCGTGAATCTTCTGTAGCTATGAAGGCTTTTTCTACTACTTTGGGAATTTGATCATATGTGACCTTCGTTCGTTTCTCAGCGCCGTATTCATAGAGGAATTTTCCATCTTTATCATAAAATTTTGTTGATAATGGAACTTCAAGCTTTGCTTTATCTAGTTTTGGAGCATCTTTTACCATAACAAAGAAAGCGGAAACCCCAGCTACTAGTGTCACAATGCCAATTAATAAGCAAGCGATTAGAAATTTACGTAGAAAAGAACCTTTTTTCTTTGGTTTCTCTTTTTTAGGATGTTCTTGCTTCTGTTTTTGAACTTGTTTTCGTTCTTCACGAGAACGATAATTTTCTGACATTATACTTTCTCCTACCTTTCATTTTCTCCCCAAAAGTCGAAAAATGAGCCTTATTGTTGACTCTATCACGAAAAATAAAGTGTGTCTAGTGTGTGAATATAATCAATGCGGGGATGATATCCGCATTGTAATAAGTACCCATGTTCTTCTATTTCTTCTTTTGTAATGGATTTACGTCCACCATCTTCTTGTCGATTCCAAAATGTAACAATATGTTTTGCATCCAATAAATAAAATTCATCGTAAAGAGTAAATTTAATAATAACAAATGCAATTCCGCTATGAGCTAATACTTCCTTCATATGATTGATTTGATGAAGATGGAAGTTTTGCAAAGGAAAGCTCGTTTTATTTTTCGTCTCTTTCGCTTCAAAATCAATGTATTTGCCTTTGTATACACCGTTGTAATCAGTTGTAGAAGGTTGTTTAAAGTACGCTTCTTTAATTACGGCAGCGCTTCGTTTTGGATAATCGACCTTTACGATTTGAAGAGGGGTCGGCTTTTTATGCACACAAGCAATATTATGAGTTAAATAGTATTGATTTGTTTCATTCAGTTCCTCTTCAAGGGACATCCCTCTGTTACTATAAGTGTGTTTTCTTATAGGTGACAGGTTATGGGTTGGTTGAGTCTGAGTATACTTTCTTCCGTTTGGGTAACGAATGGTCATAATTTGTCCACTCCAAATTGCATAGAATTACTTACAAAGGTGATTATATCAAAAAAAATAAAAAATAGGCTATTTTTTTGGAGAGATAGGAGGTGATAGCATTGTGTTTGCGCAAAGTGAATATGAAAAAATAAGACAAAAAAGAAAGATATCTTCTTATACAAATGAAGAAAAAGAGCTCGTAAATTATATTCAGCAACAAACGATTCTTGCGAATGCTGATAACATTTCGCGTACACATGCTTACAAAGAATACTATGAGCGCAACAAAGAGATTCGTTGGTCATTTTTAGCTAGTATGGTATCTCGAAATGCAGGCTGGAATATGACAGATTTAGAAGGAAAATATTATCCAAAAGTTTTATCTAAGGAGACACGGAAACAACTATTTCTTACATACGAACGTGCGAATTGGCTTATTTTTTTAGATGCGTATCCACAGTTGTTATTGTACGAATTTAGTAAACGAATGAAAAAGCCATTGTTTCATTTATTACAAATGTTTTCCGTTTCAGTATTTATGGAAGTGGAATGGTCTCGTTTTTGGGAGCAAAAAAAAGAAGAACGACTTATGACAGCTCTTATTATTAATGAACAATGCACGATTCAAGAACCTGTAATTGAGCATCCTTTTTATCAAAAGCATATTTTTCAAACTTTGATGTTTAAATTTCAAGAGTTATTTCATTTTAGTGCAGTAATATTTCCGGCAATATCTGGAAATTTATATGGTTTTTCTGTCCATCAATTTGAGACATTAACAAAGAGAATTGAATTAGGGAAGCGATTAGCATGGTTGTTGTTTCATCCAACTTATAAGGAGTTATTTTATACATTTTCTTCTCAAACAGTTCATACGGGATCCAGATTCGATTATGAACAATATTTTAATGTATCTAAGGAACAAGATACGCCGCAGCTTCGTGATGTATTTTCTGTTGTTTCCCATCACCGTAAGGCAGAGAAAGATTGGCTTCAGTCAGGAGTGGGTGTAGAAGAGCTGTTTTTATTTGAAGAGCCAAAAGAAGAAGTTGAAATGACAGAATGGTTTTTGCAAAAACAGAAGCAATTGCATTTCTTTGCTTCATTACATATTTTTTTAAGATGAATTATGTAGAAGAGGAAAAGGAGAATGTCTGTACAGCAATAAAATAGGTGGGAAGTTTTATATTCATGATATAATAGAAAAATCCCGCTTTGCGGAAAGCGGGATTTAAACCATCTGTAAGATTTCGTTTAGTTCAACTGACCATCAGTAAGAAAAACGTTCATTTTATGTTGCAGGAAAATTTGGACCGTCTAATTTTGGGTTTCCTGTTTCTGGTTTGTTTTGTTTGTTTTGAGGTTGTTTTTTCTTGTTTTCATTTTTGTTTTTAGCCAATGTCGACACCTCCCTTTCGTATTGTTGCCACTTTCATAAACTTCATACAAAAAATCACTTTCTTTGCCGAATTACAACTAGTTTTGTCAAGCATGCAGGAGTAAAAATAGAGCTGGCGAATTAACATGACAAAGAAAAAGCAAAGAGGGAGGCATGTTGAAGATGAAAATGGTTCAGAAAGAAGATGTAATGAAAAAAATGGATCAAATGTTAAATACTCTTGATTTGCTTGAAATGAACGTGTCGCTTATGGTTGATCATGCGCTTAAGGATAAAAGAGAATTTGTAGTCAATAAAGTAGAGGTAATGGAAATGCATATGAAGCATATGGAAACGAAATTATTGAATCATGAAGAGAAAGGTAACTGGGTACAAACGTTTCAAATAGTAGCCGTTAGTATATAAGTAGGTGGGAATAGTGGAATATATAACATTGATTGAATTAACAAAAAAACTAATTGAGTATAACGATGAAACAATTATAAAAAAAAGAGAAAGTGAAGAATGTGAATTTGACTTTTATCATGATATAAAGCCATTCGTATCTATAGTGGATCAAAACTTAGAAGAGTGGAAACAAATCGCTTTGGATTGGTTGCAGCGTACAAAGCCTAAATACATACATGTACAGCAAATTGAACAAGTATGTACAAATTTACAAAATAATTCTTTGCAGTGCTTTGCGAAGAAAATGAATGGAAAACGTTTTTTTGAAACGCATCAAGCAATTCATTATACGTTACAAAATATTTTAGAACAATGTAAGTAATAAGAGGGGAAAGCCCCCTCTTTTTTTATGCTTCAGTTATAATATCTTTTTCTGTTTCGTAAGTTGGTTTTGTAGCCCCTATTGTTTCTAATTCACGTATTACACTTCTATACTCTGATAAACAAATTTTTCCTTGTAGATAATAATGTCTTGCGAAATCAAGTAACTCATTTAAATCTTCAGGTTCATACCCCTTTTTTACGACGAATTCTTGTTTTAAGTCCCCTAACACCATGTTGATTCCTCCCCATAAGAATCTTTTCTATTTAATGGTAGCATACAAACGCTTACTTTTTTATTTTTCGAAAATTTAAATTTCTTTAAAATTAAGGTTTGTATTACGGTATCACGCTATTTTAGACAGTAAGAACCTTATTTCAAACTTTTAGTGAAAGGAAATAGAGTTAGAAGGTAACCGGTGATACATGTCCGGATGGTTAGTTGAACCAATCGAGCTTTTACGGGCAGTTATCTCCCAACTATCTTCTTTAGAAAAGCGGAAGCGGCTCGCCCAGAATCGCAGGACGTTGGAGCCCGTGACAGAGAGGCGCTTTTTGCCTCGTCCGAGGGGGCGAAACGACCGGAGATTCTAGCCGCTAGAGCTGGACAATGCTTCTCTTTCAATCTTGAGGTGGGAGTCTACTGCCCACGAATAGCGGGATAAACCACTTCCCACCCAATTTTGTAATTTGCAGGACAATTACACATTTTCTTTTTGATTTCATATTCTAACTATATAGCAAACCGTTCGAGGAGGGAGAATGCATGTTTCAACATTCTAACATGTATCAGAGTGAACAAGACCCATATTTACGTTATAATATGTATCCTTTTACGCCTTACTATATGAATTACAATAATTATTTTCAACCTTTTCAACTTCCACACATGAACCAGCCAACTTTTTATCCACCGAAACAACCTACTCAATCTTCTTTTTATCCACATACGCCATATCCAATGATGAATAAACAAAACTACACAAAGCAACAGCCAGGTCAATTTTCTAGTTTTATGTCGCAGTTTAAAACAACTGACGGAAATTATGACATTAATAAAATGATGGGTACTGCAGGTCAAATGATGAATGCAATGAACCAAATTACCGGTATCGTCAAACAAGTAGGTGGATTTTTTATAAAATGAAATTAATCTTTCATAGATGCCTTTTCCATGAAAGGTTAGTTGAAGAAATTGAAATCATTCGGGTAGTTTTGTTAGGTCATTTATATAGGAAGAGACGTGTAAAAGATTATATGGAAATTACAATATCTTGATATACAGGGACTAATAAATACCCAAATTTTGCATGTGAAATATCATAAAAAAGAGTTGTTCGGACCTCCTATCCATTTTACAATGACAGTAGCATTAAAAATATTGTATATGGAGAGGACGAATGTGAAGAAAGTTATTTTACTTTTGTTTTTTGTCATGATTACATTAACAATTTTTGTTTTCACAAACTTTAAACAATTTTTATAGGCAAATTTCCAATATAGAAATAGGTGTTTGTAACAAACGGCTTTTACCCTTTTCACATATTGTAAAATGAAAGGTTATTTTCAATTTGTGAGAGGAGAGAAAGACTATGTATCATTGTCATCCTTGTTTTGGAGGATTGGGTCCAGTTTCACCAGTTGCAACAACACCTCCGATTGTGCATCCGACTAAGTGTTGTGAAACACACACATTTTCAAAAACGGTGGTACCTCATATCCATCCAACACACATGAAACACGTTCACCATCAAGTAGTACAAGAGCAACATTATTTCCCACAAACAAACTCTAGCGTGAATGTTATACAACCTGCTCCTCCAGCATTTGTTGGAGGATTTGGCGGACCTGGCCCCGCGGTTGGGGGAATCGGTGGACCTGGTCCAGGAGTTGGAGGATTTGGTGGATTTGGTCCAGGAGTTGGAGGATTTGGCGGACCTGGCCCTGCGGTTGGGGGAATCGGTGGACCTGGTCCAGGATTTGGAGGATGTGCTCCGTGTGGTCAAGTATCACCATTTGGACCGAATGTGAGCCCGCAAGCTATATCACCAGCAGCTAACATGGGCCCAAATGTAGGTGGCATGTTTAAAAAGTAAGTGCTATGCTAGAACTAGCAAATTGCTAGTTCTTTTTTTTGAGACGAAAAGAGGCGTTTTGTATTGAAAGTTGTAGCTGTTACAGGATATAAACCATTTGAACTGGGGCTTTTTTCAAATGAACATCCTGGTGTAGAGTACATAAAAAAAGCAGTGCGCAAAAGACTACTTTCTATGTTGGAAGAAGGGTTAGAATGGGTAATTATTAGTGGGCAATTAGGAGTGGAGCTATGGACAGCTGAAGTAGTATTTGATTTACAATTAGATTATCCAGACTTAAGGTTAGCTGTATTTACCCCCTTTTTAGAACAGGAAGAAAATTGGAAAGAAAACAATAGGGAGTATTATGAATTCATTCTTTCGCAAGCGGATCATGTAGATAGCATAACAAAGCGAAAATATGAAAGTCCGGAGCAATTCCGTTTAAAGAATCAATTTTTAATTGAAAAAAGTGATGTTCTGCTTGCTATGTATGATGAAGAAAAACCAGGAAGCCCTAAATATATGGTGGAAGTAGGAAGAAAAAAAGCAGAAACTCAAAATTATCCATGTTATTTCATACTTTTTTCTGATTTACAAGATATAATAGAAGAAGAGCAGTGGAATAAAGATATATGATTGACAAAATGAGCTGTTTCTGAAAAAATTTAAGTAATGAAAGTTTTGGTAAAGACTTGAGGTGGAATGAATGATTTCTGATAAAATTAAGTTAACAGCAAAAGATATTTTAGAAAAAGAGTTTAAAACGGGAATGCGAGGATATCAACAAGAAGAAGTTGATAAGTTTTTAGACTTAATTATTAAGGACTATGAGGCATTTCATAAGGAAGTTGAGCAATTAAAGCAGCAGAATGCACGTTTAAAACAAGAATTGGAAGAACAAAAGCAAAAAGCGTTGAGTGTACAAGTACAACCAACACCATCTCCAA
Organism: Bacillus pseudomycoides; assembly: GCF_002551005.1. Taxonomy (GTDB): domain Bacteria; phylum Bacillota; class Bacilli; order Bacillales; family Bacillaceae_G; genus Bacillus_A; species Bacillus_A pseudomycoides_C. The sequence goes on along the minus strand of NZ_NVOY01000004.1, from coordinate 29,274 downwards.
TTTCTACTCCACAACCAGTATATAACAATACAAATACAGACATTTTAAAACGTCTTTCGAATTTGGAGAAAGCTGTATTTGGAAGTAAACTATACGAGTAATGGAAGAGAATAAATAAGTTCGCAGTATTTTCCGGATAAAAAACGTTGCAAAATATTTATGTTTCAACTATACTAATTCATGTCATAACGTTTGGGTAATCGCTGCAACGCTTTGTTGTAGAGGAAAGTCCATGCTCGCACGACCTGAGATGGTCGTAGTGTTCGTGCCTAGCGAAGTCATAAGCTAGGGTAATTTGGCGTAAAGCTGGATTAACGGCAGGGAAAAAACCTAAGTCCATCTGGATATGGTTTGACTACCTTTAAAGTGCCACAGTGACGAAGTCCCGGAAGAAATGACGGGAGTGGAACGAGGTAAACCCCACGAGCGAGAAACCCAAATATTGGTAGGGGAACTTTTCCTAAGGAAATGAACGATGGGAAAGGACAGATGCAATTGCTCTGTAGATAGATGATTGCCACCGGAGTACGAGGCGTGGGCCGTTTGCAGTACAAAGGTACAGAACATGGCTTACAGAACGTTATGAACCAATCATGAATTTGTTCAGCTCTCCTTCGTAAGAGGAGGGCTTTTTATTTGTATGAAGTTTTGGAATGTGAGTTAAAATGGTAAAGAAAGTTTTGTAAACTTAATAAAATTGAATGAAGATGTTATGAATTTAACTGATCAGCAGAGGAGAATGTATTGCTGATTAGTGCTGGATTATACATTATAAGGAGAATGAAGATGGGAAAAGTTACTTTAATTGCAACTGCTGCAATGGGAATTGAAGCGCTTGTTGCAAGAGAAGTTCGCAATCTCGGTTATGAATGCCAGGTAGATAATGGTAAAGTAACGTTTGAAGCGGACGAAAAAGCTATTTGTCGCAGTAATTTATGGCTCCGTACAGCGGATCGTGTGAAAATTAAAGTTGGTGAATTTAAGGCAACAACATTTGATGAATTATTTGAAAAAACAAAAGCACTAAATTGGGGAGATTATATTCCAGAAAACGGAGAATTCCCCGTTATCGGTAAATCAATCAAATCTACATTGTTTAGTGTGCCGGACTGTCAAAGTATCGTAAAAAAAGCAGTCGTGGAAAAGCTGAAAAGTACATATAGACGTACAACATGGTTTGAAGAAAATGGACCGCTATTTCGTATTGAGATTGCACTATTAAAAGATGTAGCAACGTTGACAATTGATGCAAGTGGTGTTGGGCTTCATAAGCGTGGATACCGCGTTGGACAAGGGGATGCACCGTTAAAAGAAACATTGGCAGCTTCGTTAATTATGTTAACAAATTGGAAGGCAGATCGCCCGTTTGTAGACCCGTTTTGCGGTTCTGGTACAATTCCACTTGAAGCAGCGTTAATTGGTCAAAATATTGCTCCAGGCTTTAACCGTGAATTCGCTTCTGATGGATGGGGCTGGGTTGGTAAAGAAAACTGGCGTATTGCTCGTGAAGAAGTAGAGGATTTGGCAAATTACGACCAACCACTTCAAATTATCGGATCAGACATTGATCATCGTATGGTACAAGTTGCTCAGGATAACGCTGATGAAGTAGGACTTGGTGATCTTATTACATTTAAGCAAATGCAAGTAAAAGATTTTGGGGCAAAAGAGGAATATGGTTACGTTGTGACGAATCCTCCATACGGAGAACGTTTAAGTGAAAAGCCTCTTGTTGAAAAAATGTATGCGGAAATGGGACAGGCATTCCGTCCGCTAGATACTTGGTCTTTATATATATTAACAAGCCATCCTGAATTTGAGAAATGGTATGGCAAAGATGCATCGAAGAAACGAAAGTTATTTAATGGATTTATTCGCACTGATTACTACCAGTATTTCGGTAAACGCCCGCCGCGCGATTAGTATAAAACTTCTTTAGAACGCATATACTTGCTATTATGCGATAATCTAAAGGAGGAAGCGCTAATGGATGGTTTGCAATTTTCCATTATTCAAAAGGCTATTCATCGAACTTATGATGAATTAGAAAAAGAAGTAAACCTTCACGGCGTGGCCGATTATGAGTTAGCAAGAGCACGTGAAGAGTATTTATCGGCTTTATCACATGAAACTTTAATTGATAAACGATATTTAAAATCATTGATAGAGTAGAAAAGTTTTCCTGCATTCAGGAAAACTTTTTTCGCTCAATTGTTATGCAAACAACAAGAAAACAGCAACTGCTCTTTTTATGAGTAGTTGCTCTGTCTTTTTATATAGAAATTGAATAGTTGGAGGAATAGCATGTTTACGAAGCAAAAGCTGCCATTTGAAGTGGGGAAACAAGATAATTTTTTCGACAAGTTAAATGAATGGATTGGAGACGTTTTTTACGACGTTTTACCAGAAAAGGGATTTGAAGAGCGCGATGAGCAAATTTTTATGGCGTTTCAATTAGAACGAGCATTTCAAGAGAAAAAAGTAATGTTTGCTGAAGCGGGTGTTGGAACAGGAAAAACGATTGTATACCTGTTATACGCTATTTGTTATGCGCGCTATACAGGAAAGCCAGCTGTTATTGCTTGTGCAGACGAAACATTAATTGAACAGCTAGTAAAAGAAGAAGGAGACATTGCGAAATTATCAGAAGCATTAGGATTATCAGTTGATGTGCGTCTAGCTAAATCAATGGATAATTATCTATGTTTACGTAAACTTGAAGATGTAATGAGTGGACGAGCTCCGGAAGTAATTGAAGATTTATATTATGAATTACCGCAATTCGTATTTGATCATGGAACGATGCAAAACTTTACTCATTACGGTGATCGCAAAGAGTTTCCATTATTAAATGATGAAGAGTGGTCTAAAGTATCGTGGGATTATTTCCAAGATTGTTTTACATGTGAGTCCCGTCATCGCTGCGGACAAACATTATCTCGTGAACATTATCGTAAAGCAGCAGATTTAATTATTTGTTCGCAAGATTTCTATATGGATTATATTTGGACATATGAAGCACGTAAGCGTGAAGGACAAATGCCATTGTTACCAGAAAGTAGCTGTGTTGTCTTTGATGAAGGTCATCTCGTGGAGTATGCAGCGCAAAAAGCACTTACGTATCGTTTAAAACAAACAATGATGGAACAACTTTTAACAAGATTACTGCAAAATGATATTCGTGAAGAGTTTGCTCATTTAGTAGAAGAAACAATTTGGCAAACAGAGCAGTTTTTTGAGGCGCTCAAAGAAAGTAAGAAGGAAATTGTTGGATCGGATCGTTTAGAAATTCAATTAACAGAAAAAGTCACGAAAGAAGCAAAACGTCTATATGCAAAAATCTCTGAAGTCGGCGATGCACTAGTTTTTGAAAGTGAAATGTACACAGTAAACACATATGATTTAAATATTGTTGATGAGCATTTAGATGTATTAGAGCATTCATTACGTTTGTTTATGCATGAGAAAAATGTAATTACGTGGGGAGAAGAAAACGAGGGTTCCTTTACGCTTGTGATTATGCCTCGTGCTGTAGAAGAAGTGTTGCAAGAAAAAGTATTCTCTCAAAAAATCCCGTACATCTTCTCATCTGCTACATTATCAGAAAACAATTCATTTGCATTTACTGCAAATAGCTTAGGGGTAAAAGATTATTTATCATTCTCAGTTGCTTCACCGTTTGATTATGAAGAACAAATGAAAGTGTACTTACCGTCGTATGCGAAGGAAAATGAATGGGAACGAAAATGTCAGTATACCCTCGAAAACATTCAAAAAACAAATGGACGCACGCTTGTATTATTCCGTACAACACAAGAGCTTGCGGCATTCAAAGAATATGTGAATAAAGAGCAAATGTCTGTTCCGTTCTTATATGAAGGAGACCAAGAAATTAGTCAGCTTGTTTCGCGTTTCCAAAATGAAGAGGAGACGGTGCTTTGTGCGGTTCATTTATGGGAAGGATTAGATATTCCAGGCTCATCCTTATCTCATGTCATTATTTGGTCGCTTCCATTCCCTCCAAATGATCCTGTATTTGAAGCGAAGCGTAAGCACGTAAATGATCCATTTTGGGATGTTGATGTACCGTATATGATTTTACGTCTTCGTCAAGGAATCGGTCGATTAATTCGTACGAGTGAAGATGAAGGGTATATTTCGTTATTCCTATCAGAAGATGAAAATGAAAAAGTAGTAGAAGCTGTGAAACAAGTGCTTCCAGTAGAAGCTACAGTGTTATAGAGTGACATCTTTCTCTTTCTAATCGAAAAAAGCTTGGCGGTTGCCAAGCTTTTTTTCTATTAGAAAAGGAATTTATTTGTTTATGTCGAAATAAGGGTGAGGTAGAAAAAGGAGGTTTTTATAATATGACGATTGCTACATATGAAGTAGAAAAAGAATTTTTAGCATATGTGAAAAAGATAGAAAATTACGGGGAAGCATTAAGCCTAATATTTTGGGATTTACGAACGGGGGCACCAAAGAAAGGTGTCGATCAACGTTCGGAAGTGATAGGAATGCTTTCATCAGAGGTGTTTTCATTATCGACTTCTGGTGAGATGGAAAGATATTTAAAAGAATTAGAACAGCTAATTGCAGATAATAAAATTTCTGAAACAACGAAGAAAATTGTAGAAGAGTGCCGCAAAGAGTATGATCGGAATAAAAAAATTCCACAGGCCGAGTATGAAGAGTTTGTCAAATTACAAGCAAAATCGGAAAGTATTTGGGGAGAAGCTCGTGAAAAATCTGATTTTGAAATGTTTCGACCATACTTAGAAAAAATTGTTGAATATAAGAAAAAATTTATTACATATTGGGGTTATGAAACTTATAAATATAATACGCTTTTAGATATGTATGAGCCAGGTATTACGGTAGAAGTGTTAGATCACGTATTTGGACAACTACGTGAGCGTATTGTTCCGCTTGTAAAAGAAATTTCCAAGTCCGATAAAGAATTAAAAACAAATGCTTTATTTGAACATTTTTCAAAAGAACAACAAAAGAATTTCACTTTAGGGTTACTAAAACAATTAAATTATAATTTCGAGGCCGGTCGTCTAGATGAAACGATACATCCTTTTGAAATTACATTAAATAGAGGGGATGTTCGCATTACGACTCGTTATGATGAGAATGACTTCCGCATGGCAGTTTTCGGAACAATTCATGAATGTGGACATGCTGTATACGAACAAAATATTTCAGAAGAATTAGAAGGTACACCGCTTTGCAGTGGTACATCAATGGGAATTCACGAATCACAATCACTATTTTTTGAAAACTTTATTGGACGTAATAAATCATTTTGGAAGAAAAATTATGATGTATTGAAACAATTTAGTGATGGACAATTTGAAAACGTATCTGTAAATGAATTCTATGATGCGATTAATGAATCAAAGCCTTCCTTTATACGTATTGAGGCAGATGAACTTACATATCCGCTTCATGTTATGGTTCGTTATGAACTGGAGAAAGAATTATTTGATGGAACATTAGAAGTAAAAGACTTGCCGGCAGCATGGAATGATAAAATGGAAAGTTATTTAGGTATACGTCCAGAAACGGATGCACAGGGTGTACTGCAAGATGTGCATTGGTCAGATGGATCGTTTGGCTACTTCCCATCTTATGCACTCGGTTATATGTACGCAGCGCAATTTAAACATAAGATGTTAGAAGAGATTCCGAACTTTGATGCATTACTAGCGGAAGGAAACGTGACACCAATTGGTGAATGGTTAACAAAAAACATTCACCAATATGGGAAAACGAAAAAGCCTTTAGAAATTTTACAAGATGTAACCGGTGAAGGATTGAATGCGAACTATTTAGCGGATTATTTAGAGGCGAAGTATAAAGAGATTTATGAATTATAAAGTGAAACTTTAATAAGTGGGGAGGTTCTTCATCCCCCACTTATTATTAGTTGAACCAATCGGGCTTTTACGGGCAGTTTACCTTCCACCTAACTTCTTAAGAAAAGCGGAAGCGGCTCGCTCAGAATCGCAGGACGTTGGAGCCCCCGACAGAGAGGCGCTTTTTGCCTCGTCCGAGGGGGCGAAACGACCGGAGATTCTAGCCGCTAGAGCTGGACAATGCTTTACCGAATTTTGAGGTGGGAGTATTACTGCCCGCGAATAGCGGGATAAAAAGGAAAAGGAGCTGCTTCGTTGCAGCTCCTTTTTGTGAACTAGGAGGATAAGCAGTGGGGTATATCTTTAAAGTGATGACACAAGAGGAAGCAAGGGAAATCGCATATAACTGGCATTATGAAGGGGAATATTCTTTTTACGATATGGAAGCAGACATGGAAGATTTAGAAGAGTTTTTAAACGATGCAATGAGAGGAGACACTACATTTGTAGTTCAGGAAAACAAAATGCTGGTTGGCTTTTTTAGTTTTCATAGAATAGACAATCAAACAGTGGACATTGGATTAGGGGTGAGGCCTGATATAACAGGAAATGGTCTTGGATTAAAATTTGTAAAGGCTGGGTTAGCCTTTAGTGAAAAGAAATATAATCCTAAATATATGACGCTATCAGTCGCGACATTTAATGAAAGGGCAATTAAAATATATAAGAAGGCAGGATTTGAAGCGGTTGGTACATTTGCTTAAAAGACAAATGGTGGTCGCTTTGAGTTTTTTTTAATGTTGTATTCGATTTAAGCCTGCAGGTGCATGGATTTAATAGCTATATTTGAAATGAAGCAGAGGGGCTCCCTCTGCTTTTTACTTACCACAATTTAAACCCTTTCGAACCAGGCGGGGCATTTTGGATCATATCTATAAATGGAACCGTGTATGCGAATAAAATAAGTAGTGCTGTAATGCCAAGCCATAGTTTCCAGTTCTCAAAGACCAGTGGAGGTTGATCAGACGCATCAGATACTTCTGCAACTGGAAAATCAGTATGGCCTTTTGGTGCGAAGAAAGCAAGGTCTAGGAAAATAATGATAGCTAAAATGATTCCGACAAATAAAATCGTGCCGCCGACTGCTTGGGCAATTTGATATGGTATCCATTCAACTGCTTGTGGTGCATTACCGTATGTGGAAAAAGAAGAGCGGCGCGGAGCTCCTAATAATCCAGCGAAGTGCATTCCAGCAGACATGAAAACCATTCCAAGTGCCCATACACAAGTCTGAATCATCGCAAGGCGATTCATTTCTTTTGTCATAACACGTCCTGTTAAGTGAGGTATTAGCCAATAGCCGATTCCAAAGAATATTAGTACAACAGATGTAGCTAATGTTAAATGAAAATGTCCTGTTATCCAGATTGTATTGTGGACTACTTGATTTAATTGATGACTTGCATTCACAAGTCCGCCTGCTCCTGCTGGGATAAACATAAGCATTCTAACGAACGGTGCAAATAGAGAGAATGCAGTCATTAATGAAGGGATAATAACCATAAATGTTAAAATAACTTGTAAGTATTTCCATCCTGGATCGATTCCAGGTTCTGTTAATTGGTGGTGAAATCCAACTGGAACGGAAAACAATAAGAACAAAATAAATGATAAACGAGCGAGAGAATCACTAAAAATTATTCCACCAATAACTTGTGGAATAATGACATACCAGGCCATATAAGCAGGGAGAAGCCAAAAATAAACGAGCGGGTGGCCAAAGTACCAGAATAATGTTCTACTGATAAGAACATCAATTTTATCCACGATACCTAAGCTCCAAGGAATGAATTGTACGAGTGCTGCAGCAGCAACGCCAATCGTTGCAACGAGCCAAAGTAGCATTGTAATAACAGCCATGAAGCTCAGTAATGGACCAACTTTTCCTTTATTGTGTTTCTTCCATGTGCGATAGTGAGCGAACATTGCAAAGCCGCTAAACCAACTGCCGACAATAACGAGAGTAAGACCGATGTAAAAACCAGGATGAGCTTTTAACGGAGCATAAAATGTATAGAGAACGGTAGCTTTATTTAATAGTATAAAAACAGCAGTAATAGCGGTCCCAATTGTCATAAGCCAAAAAACAATCCAACCTACCCTGCGCACTCCTTTTGAAAGAGTGCCAGTTGTTTTGCTCATACAAGCAAATAAAAAGCCGATAATAAAAAACGTTGTTAATACGAGCCCTAGTAATACGCCGTGCGTTGTTAACACTTGATAATAACCAATTCCAGCTGGAAGACTAAATTTTCCGGATCGGACAAGTACTTGCAGTAGCCCGCATACTCCGCCTAAGAATAGAGCGATAAATGCAACATGTATATGAGCCATTGCTAATTTTGCATCCCGTGTCCTCATTTTCTCTTGCAATGCGATCATTTGTCAGTCACCTCTACTTTCGCGCTCATCATATGATGGCCTGTTCCGCAATATTCATTACATACGATTAAATACTCACCAGCTTTGCGAAACACTTGAGAAGCTGTGCTCACATAGCCAGGCTCAATCATCATATTCACATTTGTTTCCGCGATTTCAAAGCCATGTACAACATCTTTCGTTGCGACAATAAAATCAACTTTGGCCCCTTTTGGCACTTTAATAACACTTGGTGTAAAGGAAAACGCTTGTGAGACAATTGTTACTTGATAATGATCTTTCCCAACCTGCTTTACACCAGGATGATCAAAGGGAGCAGTCGCATTTACTTTTTCTGGATCGATTGTCGTTAAGCAACTAGGCGGCTGGTTTCCCATATAAAACGCACTTACTCCAATTACAGCTAAAAATACAAATAATGAACCGATACCAAAAATGAGCCGAATTTTTTCGTACTTATGCAAGTGCATATCCCATCTCCCCCTTGTTTCTGAGTAACTCTACAATCGATTTGAAAAAATTTGATATATACTAAACCATGTGAAGATTAAAAAGAAGCCAAGTAAAAAAACAAAAATTAATGTGCCCTTGAGTGAGCTCTCTTTTTGTTTTCTCTTCATCGATTGTTGTAATTTACGTTCGCCCATGTTTTTCCCTCCCTGAGAAAGTGAATCTTACATTTTTATGATACGAAAAATTCTGATAATTTCTATATCGTCAGCGCTGCTTTCAAAAATTGTTCATTAATACAATTAAAACTATGTTTATGATGAAAAGTTGATAAATCGTGATTTATTACTAATTTTGTAATGAGGAAATGTGAAGTTAATGTTGAATTTGCGATATGATTAAGGACATTGATTTTGAAATTTGTGGATTATGATTATGGAATGAAAAGGATTACAAAAGTCGAACGAAATTGGGTAAGAAAAGATTTTTGTACGTGTTTTTTAAGAGGATGCTTTTCAAAGTGAAAAAAGTACGTTATAATCCTTCTATAAAATAAATAAGTTAGCAACACTCATATAATCGCAGGGATATGGCCTGCAAGTTTCTACCGAGGCACCGTAAATGCTTCGACTATGAGTGAGGACGAATATATTGCTATAGTTGCATTCTTTTTTTGCAAAGCTCCAAAAGCACGTCTCTCACTTGTATTGGGTGAAGGCTGCTTTTGGAGTTTTTTATTTGCATAAGAGGAGGAACAAACTATGAAATTATTACAAGAGAAAATTATGCGCGAAGGAAAGGTATTGTCAGATGATGTGTTAAAAGTGGATGCATTTTTAAATCATCAAATTGATCCAGTGCTTATGCAAGAAATCGGAAAAGAGTTTGCAAAGCGTTTTAAAGCCGATAAGATTACAAAAATCGTGACGATTGAGTCTTCAGGAATTGCTCCAGCTGTGATGGCTGCGTTGCAATTTGGTGTAACGGTTGTGTTTGCAAGAAAGCGTAAATCGTTAACGTTACAAGATAATATGTATACTGCAAAAGTATATTCTTATACAAAGCAAGAAACGAACGAAATTTCTATTTCGAAACAATATATACATGAAGACGATCGTGTTCTTATTATTGATGACTTTTTAGCAAATGGTCAGGCAGCACTTGGTTTAATGAATCTAGTAGAGCAAGCTGGAGCAACGGTAGCCGGTATCGGAATTGTAATTGAAAAAGCATTTCAAGATGGAGGAAGTAAATTACGTGAGAGTGGTGTTCGTGTAGAATCGCTTGCGGAAATCGCATCGCTTGATAACAGGACAGTTCGTTTTGTGGAACGTGCGGCAGCGGAGGTAGAATAATGAAACAACATCCTTTTAAAATTGCGTCTCTTGGTATTCAACATATGTTAGCGATGTATGCCGGGGCAATTATCGTTCCGCTTATTGTTGGCGGCGGACTTGGATTGAATCAGCGTGAGCTTACGTATTTAGTATCAATTGATTTATTAATGTGCGGCATTGCGACGATTTTACAAGCGTTAACGAATCGTTTCTTCGGCATTGGACTTCCAGTTGTGTTAGGCTGTACTTTCACGGCAGTTGGACCAATGATTGCAATTGGTAAGCAGTACGGGGTATCTGCTGTGTACGGTTCTATTATTGCAGCAGGACTTTTCGTTGTGTTATTTGCTCGTGTGTTTGGAAAGCTTGTAAAACTGTTTCCACCAGTCGTTACAGGTTCAGTTGTAACCGTTATTGGAGTTACATTAGTTCCAGTTGCGATTAACGACATGGCTGGTGGTGTAGGAAGTAAAGACTTCGGTAGTGTATCCAATTTAGAATTAGCGTTCGGAGTATTGTTATTTATTATCATTATGTACCGTTTTTTTGATGGTTTCATTCGCTCTATTTCTATCTTATTAGGTTTATTATTTGGTACAGCAATTGCAGCGTTGATGGGAAAGGTAAGTTTACAAGCTGTAGCACAAGCAGACTGGTTTCATGGCGTACAACCATTTTACTTCGGTACACCAACATTTGAATTAACGCCGGTCATTACAATGATTCTCGTTGCTTGCGTAGGAATTGTTGAAGCAACAGGTGTGTATTTTGCATTATCTGATATTTGCAACAAAGAGATTGGTGAAAAAGAGTTAGCGAAGGGATATCGCGCAGAAGGGATCGCAATGGTGTTAGGTGGTATTTTTAACGCCTTTCCGTATACGACGTATTCACAAAACGTCGGTCTTGTCCAACTAACTGGTGTACGCAATCGCGTTGTCATTTACACATGCGGTGGTATGCTCATTGTACTTGGATTTATTCCGAAGATTGCAGCACTAACAACAATTATTCCAAAGCCAGTACTAGGCGGTGCGATGCTCGCGATGTTCGGAATGGTTATGGCGTACGGTATTAAAATGTTAAGCAACGTTAATTTTGCGAAGCAGGAAAACTTATTAATTGTGGCGTGTTCTGTTGGAATGGGGCTTGGTGTAACAGTTGTGCCGACATTATTCTCACAGCTTCCAGAGAGCGTTCGTATTTTGACAGATAACGGGATTGTATTAGGAAGTGCATCAGCAGTACTTTTAAATATTGTGTTTAATATGATTCCGCAAAGGCAAATGAAAGTAAAAGAAGAGCAGATTTCAATACAAAGTACAGTTTCAGAAGCGTAAGAGAAAGCAGTATCTCAAGATGAGATACTGCTTTGTTTTTTTATCGGCATGCTTTTTCCGTATGTACCAAGACGCCAAATATATTCAAGCGGTCCGTATTGATAATAAGAGAGCCACCAGCGGCTGATAAAGATTTGAATGGTATAGAAGCCAATGCAAAAAAGTGTACCGCCCCATAGTGGGAATACGATATTTGCTTTAAATAGTAATCCAAATACGAATAACGTGACAATCGTTTGTGAAATATAGTTCGTTAATGCCATGCGGCCAACATATTGGAAAGGGCGGAATATGTTTTGCCATTTCGTATGCTGCAAGAGACGCATAAGTGTAAAAATATAAAAAATGAATAGTGTCTTTCCGCTTAGCGTAATAAAGGCAATCATTGAAAATGGTACGTATAGATCGTTCATAGTAAAGTAGGTAATAATAATTCCCCATGTTGGCAAAGTAGCGAAGAAGGTAATGATTTGCCATTTCTTTAGCTTTGTATCTATCTCGTTTACGCGGCGAAACATTTCTTTTTTTCCCGCATATAGACCGAGTAAAAAGAGACCTACTGTTTCTGGTAGCATGATAAGAGAGCCGCTAATTTCTTCTGAGTAAAAAACGCTAAAGCGATCTTGAACTTGCAAGCTCCAATCTAATAAGGGAATGACAGGAGCAGAAAAAGCACCAAGTGTCTCAGGGGGAGTGAACAGAATTGCTAAATTCATAAGTAACACAAGAAGTTCCCAAATACTTAATAAAATAAGTGCCCAAATTAATAACGTTTTTGGTTGTCTTTTATAAAAGAAAAGTAGTACGAAGCCAGCTATTGCATAGTTATGTAAAATGTCACCATCCCAAAGTAGTACATAATGTAAAAATCCGAATAAGAATAATATAAGTAGTCGCCGTATAAATAATAATTTGGCGCGAGGTGTCTTTTCTTCAGCGCGTTTCATAAAAATATAAAAACCAAGGCCAAACAAAAAGGAGAAAATTGTATAAAACTTTGTTTGGACAAACAAATCATAAAATAATCGAATGTACCGATCAAATCCTTCGTAAACGGTTGTTAAATCTCGAGAGTCGACTCCAGCTAACATAGGCCAATTTACAAGGAAAATACCGAAGATGGCAATCCCTCGTATAATATCAATAGAATGAATTCTTTCGTTTTGTGAAATGCTGTTCATACTTCATCTCCTTATGGATATTTCTTTAAGTATATTACAGTATGAATTGGAAGGTATACATATTTCCAAAATTTTCAACTGTTAACATTCCGCCTGTGAGTTATAATAAGAATGCACAACTATCTACGACTCCTTTAAAATAGGCAGTATGAAAGCTCTCTAAAAGGGAGCTTTTCTTTTTAAAATATATATTGATAATCATTCTCTTTAATGATAGAATATACTTAAAATTGATAATCATTATCAAAAGATAAGGTGTGATAAAAATGGTATATGCATTTTTAGGAGGAACAATTGTTTTATATGCAGTTGTAACAAAGCATGTGTTACATCGAGTAGGAGCAACTAAATAATGAACTATACTACATAGAAATCCTTTTCGTTTCCATAGAGAACGAAAAGGATTTTTTTATTTTTTTACTGTGAAGATGCTGGAAATTTAGTAATATAATAGATGGATACATCATGGAATAAAGGGGCACGAGGGGATGACAAACACATTGCAAACAAACAGTTTACAAAAGCTCGTTTGTTTTTATGAAGAATGGCAGAAAAAAGGTGATATAGAATATAGCGAGAAGTTGCTTGAAGTTATACGTAAGTATAAAGAAGAGCAACTGATGATTGCATTTTGCGGGCATTTCTCTGCTGGAAAATCAACAATGATGAACTATTTATTTAAAAATCAATTGTTGCCAACTAGTCCGATTCCAACGAGCGCGAATGTTGTAAAGATAGAAAAAGGACAGAATCGCGTTGTCGTTATTTTAAAATCAGGACAGAAATACGAGTATGACGGTATGTATACAGCAGAAGAATTAAAAGAGCTTTGCAAAAATGGCGATGAAGTGATTGGTATTCATATTTATCGCAATGATGCACCGCTTCCAAAAGACGTTGTTCTTGTTGACACACCGGGCATTGATTCAACTGATGATGCCCATCAGCTTGCAACAGAATCGACATTGCATCTTGCTGATGTAATTTTTTATATGATGGATTACAATCATGTACAATCAGAAGTAAATTTACAGTTTGTTAAAGAGTTAAAACAGCGTAACAAAACCGTTTATCTTGTTGTGAATCAAATTGATAAACATAAAGAAAATGAGCTACCTTTCGAGGTATATCAACAAAGCGTAGCGCAATCATTTTTTAATTGGAATATAGAAGTTGACGGTATCTATTATACGTCTTTACGTATGCAGAATCATTCACATAACGAATTAGGACAGCTTGAGCAACGACTTTCCTCGATCGTAAAGGAAAAAGATGTGTATGTGAAAAGAGGAATGGAGAGAGAAGTATCTTATTTGCTACAAGAACATTTCTCGTTTTTACATTCACAATATGAAAAACAATTGGAGCCGTTTCAAAAAGAGTTAGCATCGATGTTATCGCTTCAAGATGTAACGGCGATTTTAGAACAGCTTGCGGAAAAAGAAAAACAGATTACAAATACAGTACCGCAAGTGAAAGAACAGTTTTTTAGCGGCTTGCAAAATATTTTAGACAATGCATATTTAATGCCGTTTGAGATGCGAGATTTAGCAAATCAATATTTAGAAACGAAGCTCACAAAATTTAAAGTTGGTTTACTGTTTTCGAAAGGAAAAACAGAGCAAGAAAAACAGCGTCGTTTAGAAGCGTTTTATGAGGAACTACAGAAAACAGTAGAGACGCAGCTTGATTTTCATATGAAAGAGTACGTTGTCTCCTTTTTTAAGAAAAAAGAGCTATTCACAGAAGAACTTGGAAACGTAATACATGACTTAAATGCAGACTTTACTCCAGCATTACTGGAAGCGATTATTAAACAAGGAGCAGGATTTACTGGAGACTATTTGCTTCATTATACAGAAGATGTTGCGAATGAATTGAAGAAACGTTATCGCCGCGAAGCACAAAATATATTTGAAAAAAGTTTGCCGCTCTTGCACAGCAAAGTACAAGCTAATAGTCAAAATATACGAGAAGAAATAGCGCAATATGAAGCGATACAAAAGGCAAAGGATATAAAATTACAGTGTATGAAAGAGTATGAACAGTATGAAAAATATTTACAAGATATTTGGCACAATCGTTTTTCCGTTCCACAAAGTATAGATATTGAAATAGCTTTACAACAAACAAAGAAAGTAACAAACGAAAAATTCCAATTACAAACACAAGTTGAAGTAGAGGACGAACTCACTGACGATGAGACCGAACCAATCACGGAAACAAAGCTTAACATTGCGCGGATTATAGAGCATGTTAAGGATGCAGAAGATGTTTTGCAGCAAATTCCAGCTCTTAAACATGTACAACAAGAAATCATAGAGAAAAGAAAACGTGTGGAAGCGAAACAGTTTACAGTGGCGCTATTTGGAGCGTTTAGTGCTGGGAAATCTTCCTTTGCGAACGCATTATTAGGAGAAAAGGTATTACCAGTATCACCAAATCCTACAACAGCAACAATTAATCAAATTTTGCCAGTAACAGATGAGTTGCCGCATGGTACGGTAATTGTACAGTTTAAATCAGAAACGGCACTTTTTGAGGATTTAAAAGCTGTTTATAAATTATTTTATCGTGAGATTACTTCCTTGGAAGAAGCGCTTTTGCAAATTGATGATGTCTTGCAATATCCAGCACCAAGTGGTAAACAAAAAACAACGTTTAGTTTTTTACGTGCTGTGCAGCGAGGATATGATGATGTAAGGCAATGTTTAGGAGAACAGTCTCATGTAACATTAGCTGAATTTGCTGATTATGTTGCCAACGAAGAAAAATCATGTTTTGTGGAGTACATGGAGCTTTATTTTGATTGTGAATTAACAAGACAAGGCATTGCACTTGTGGATACACCGGGGGCAGATTCTATTAACGCTCGCCATACAGACGTAGCGTTCCAATATATAAAGAATGCAGATGCAATTTTATTTGTAACATATTATAACCACGTGTTTTCACGAGCAGATCGAGAATTTTTAATTCAACTTGGTCGTGTGAAAGATACATTTGCACTTGATAAAATGTTTTTCTTAATTAATGCTGCTGACTTAGCACAGTCCGAAGAGGAATTACAAACAGTAAAAGGATATATTAGCGATCAATTATTACAGTATGGAATTCGAAATCCACGCTTGTTCGCAATCTCTAGCTTATTTGCATTAGAAGAAAAACAAGGAAAAGATATTTCGAAAGAAGCGTATGGCATTTTACAACAATCTGGTCTTGCACAATTTGAACAAGCCTTCACTTCGTTTATTATGAGAGATTTGATGCTTGTATCGGTTCATTCTTTACACGGCGCACTTCAAAATGGTTATAAGCTTCTTGCAAATATGATTGAAAGCGCAATGCAAGGAAATGAGGTAAAAGAACAACAACGAAAAAAATATGAAGCAGAACGCGAAGAACTGCTTCACATAATCTCTTCTCACAGCGTTATCACAGAGGAAAAGTCTTTAGAAAATGAAGTGAAAGAACTTCTGTATTATGTAAAACAACGATTATTTTTACGTTACAATGATGTATTTACAGAATTTATTAATCCAGCTTCTTTACGAACGCAAGGGAATGTGAAAGATAAATTACAAGAGTGCATGATGGAGTTAATTGCTTTCTTACAACATGACTTATTACAAGAAATGCGTGCAACTTCACTGCGTCTTGAAAAATGGATAAATGAAACGATGAGACATGCACAAGAAGAAGTAATAGAGCAATGTGTGACAAGAAATGAACAGCTCGTAGTTCAGACAGATGTAACATATAACTATCGCGTTCTTACTCATGAAAACCCGTTTCCTAATATAGAAGAAAAACAATTTAGAAGAGCGTTAGCTCATTTTAAAAGCGAGAAAAATTTCTTCGAGAAAAATGATAAAGCATTGATGCAAGAAGAAATGAAGCAAACGTTAGAACCGTTTGTAGCAGATTACGTAACAGAAGAACAACGCCTATTTAGTAATCACTATAAACAAGAATGGCTTCATAAATGGCAACTTGTGAAAACAGCTATGATGCAAGATGTAACGCAATACTATGAAAGTTTATTATTTGCGTTAATGGAAACAATTGATGTTTCTGCATACGAACAGCGAAAAGAAGAATTAAGTAAGCAATTAATAAAAATAGAAGATGAGTTAGAAGAAAAGTATTAAGAGAAAAAAATACGTTCAATCCGTTTTTGTAGTACAGTATCTAATGATTTTACAAATCCGGCAAATTCATCTGAGGAAACCATATGAGTTAGGACGAGGCGTCTTCCATCTGGCGTTTCGCCGCATAAGACGAAGGAAGTGAACTCATATGGTTTTCCTTCTATCACTAATTTTGGATAGGAGTACGTACCGTTTTTCTTTTTCTTCTCATCAATGGAGATTATATTGCACTTCTTTTCATTGTTGTCCATAGTGATGACCTCCTTTGTATTACTTATGGAAGACAAGTATGGTTTAGAACAAAGAGGAGAGAGAATTTTCATGGAAGAATTAGTAATTGAACGTGTTTCACCAAGTGAAGCGCCGCTCCAGCTACTATTACTTGCCGATCCAAGCGAACGACAATTGAAATCGTATCTTCATCGGGGCATCATTTATGTCGCAAAGCGTCTTGAACATGTGATTGGTGTATATGTATTATTAGAAACGCGCCCAAATACAATGGAAATCATGAATATTGCTGTTTCTGAAAAAGAACAGGGAAAAGGCATTGGAAAGCAGTTGCTGCAGCATGCGATTCTAACTGCAAAAGGACAAAACATGCACAAGCTTGAAATTGGAACAGGTAATTCTAGTGTTGCGCAGCTTGCTTTATATCAAAAATGTGGATTTCGCATTTTTTCTATTGATTTTGATTACTTTTCCAAGCATTATGAAGAAGAGATAATGGAAAATGGCATTGTATGTCGTGATATGATTCGGCTTGCGATGGACTTAAATTAGGAGGAAGAGAACATGGAAGTACATGTAGCAATTACAGCGCATTCTCGTAAACAAAATGAAGTGGTGAAAGCTTTTCTACAGTTAGACGCACAGCGTGAAGCGGCGATTGAAGCGGCTGTATCACTTGCGTTAAATGGGAAATCTTTCTCCGTTGATGTAATTAATATGGTAACAAAACAAATTAATGAACTTGCAAAAAACGGTATTGCACAGCAGCGAAAGATTGTAACAGAAGAAATGGTAATGGAATACGTAGGACGTTTAAAAGAGAAAGAAGGTCGTTAAGTATGATCGTTACAGCCGAATGGTTACACGAACATATACAAGATGAGCAGGTTCGAATTATCGATTGCCGTTTTGATTTAGCGAATCCAAATTGGGGAAGAGAACAATATAATGAAGCACATATTCCGTTTGCGCTCTATTTTGATTTAAATAAAGATTTATCAAGTCCGGTTACAAAGCATGGCGGACGTCATCCGCTTCCACATATAGAAGAATTTGTACAAAAGCTTTCACAAGCTGGGATTGATGAACATACGACAGTTGTGGCGTATGATAGCCAAGGCGGAGCAATGGCTTCTCGTCTTTGGTGGCTCTTAACGTATCTTGGACATAATAAAGCATATGTGTTAAATGGCGGTTTTCCAGCGTGGAAGGAACAAAATTTTGAAGTAATGAATGACATACCAGTCTTTGCATCGAAGACATTTGTTCCTTCCATAGAACATAATGCTGTCACAACAATGGAAGAGCTGCAAGCTAAAATTAGCAAACATGCAGATATAGCACTGATTGACTCGAGAGAACCAAAGCGTTATGCAGGATTAGAAGAATTAGTTGATAAAGTAGCTGGTCACATTCCAACTGCGCAAAATTATTTTTGGAAAGATGGTGTAACAGACTCTGGTGCTTTTAAGGAGAAAAAGGCACAAGAAGATCGCTTTATCCATCTTGATAAAACGAAAGAAACGATTGTCTATTGCGGATCTGGTGTAACGGCGTGTCCAAACGTATTAACATTAAAAATGGCTGGTTTTACAAATGTAAAATTATATGTAGGCAGCTGGAGTGATTGGATTTCTTATCATGAAAATATAATTGTGAAAGAAAAACAGTAGCCTATTGCACCTCAAAAAAATTTGTATTACAATAAGGGCACAAACAAAAAATACTAAAAAACAATATATTTTACACGTTGCGAACAATGTGATAAGATAACGACAAATAAATAAAACATCCTGCGGTGTGCGTAACTTATTTATGTCTAAAACCGATGATAGTAATACGGAAGTTCGATATTTAGAGGCCAACATCATGCCTATCTTTGAGAAGGAAGATGAAAGGCCACTGTGAGAACATCCACCTGCGAGTAGCGGGTTTTTGGACATTTACGAGGGACGGCACGTGCGGGGGTTCTATTTATACTTACGATTAATAATAACTACCTACGATGTACGTAGCTTGTGTATGTCTTAAACCAATGATAGTAATACGGAAGTTCAATATTAAAATGTGGCCATCAAGCCATCTTTTTAAGAAGGAAGATGAAAGCATTTTTGAGAACATCCACCTGCGAGAGCGGGTTTATGGACATCTAGAAGAGAACGGCATATGTGGGACTATAAAAAACCTTACGTTTTATACGTAAGGTTTTTATTTTATTTGGAAGGATGGTACGGAACTTTTTAATGTTACCTACATTCGCCTGTAAATTCTCCATAATAAACATAGCATTTTCGATCTTCATCAATCTCCCTAGAGTCTAAGGTAAATTCCATTAATATTCCGTCCCTTTGAACATACAAAATATCTGAATGGAGATATGTTAAAATTTCCTCATGATTCCATACACCTTTACTTTCTATTAAAATCGAATTTGCTCCTTGTAGTTCTCTAATCTCAAAACCTATATGGGAATATATTGTTTCTGAGGAATCATCGAAGAACTTTTCTTTTTTGACATATAAAACTGCTGTTCCATCAGAGTCCATCGCGGTCGCTGTTACGACATACGTATCCCCTTCTTTAATGAAATACTCACAAGTCATCCTTGCGACGGTTTCAGAGATAGAAATATCCGAATAGTTCCATAAGGCAGGATATTGTTTAGCTTCATCATTGAGTCGATATTCTAACCGCAATCGTAATCCCTCTTCCTTTTTCTTCTATTTTATCATGAATTCTTTTATAATAAAAATATAATATATAAGGAGCGTGGAAAGGTGACAAAAACAAAATTGTTAGTAACAGGTGTTCTTTCTTCTTTAATGGCAGGCACTTTATCCGGCTGTACAAAAGATCTCCCTCCAAAACCAAATGATAGAAGTTGTTCCGATTGGGACTTTGATGATGAACTTGGGGTGTGGCGATGTGATGACAATCATTCAAGTTATCATGGGCATTATTATTACAGTGGTAATTATTATCAAAATAAATCAACTTTCAAAAATTCACCTGAATTTAAGTCCTATCAAGCTTCGTCTAATTTTAAAGGAGGAATTGGAAGCGGTTCAAAGGGCGGATCCGGAGGTTAAATCATGTCGTTTTACATAAAGGAACGAAGTGAATTTTATTCAAGATTTCCTCACTTTTGGTCTGATTTATATGGGAGTGAGTATAGCCTTTTTCATGTTTTTGAAATAACCGAACAAACTATCAGACAGTTGCAATTAGCAACAGAACGAATGGGAAAAGTATTGTTTAAGACCGCTAGTCTTCTTCGGACCTTGGCTGATGATCAACTTCTTGAACTTGGTTTTCCATCTTCAAGTCTGCCTTTTATCAGAATGAAATCTCTGTTTCCTGAATCTATTATTTCACGGTTTGATTTTGCTTTGACGGATGGTGGTATCAAAATGCTTGAGTTTAATAGTGATACCCCAACTTTTATTGTGGAATGCTTCCAAATGAATGGCATGGTATGCAAAGAATTCAATTTTCATGACCCAAACGAGAATCAGGAACGTCTTCTTTCTTCTGGTATCACAAAAGCTGTAATGGAAGCTGCTAAAGGAATAGAAATGCCAAACGTTGTCTTCACAGCCCATCATGAGCATATAGAAGATTGGAATACTACTATGTATTTGAGTCAGCTATGTCAGGTTAAAAACAAAATGGTGTCAATGTCAGAACTTAGAATTACTGAAGATGCTTTGGTCGACAGAGACGGTGTGCCAATTGATATTTTGTATCGTCAAACATATCCTATCGAAGATTTAGTTGAGGACCGGGATCCTAAAACTGGGGACTTTGTCGGGATTGAGTTATTGCAACTTGTAGAGAAAGGAAAGCTTTTTATTATAAATCCTGTTTCATCCTTTTTACTTCAGCCGAAATCGATTCAATGCTTGGTTTGGGGATTAGCTGAGATAGGTACTTTTTATACAAGTGAGGAACGACAATGGATTAAGGAATATATGCTTCCTACTTACTTAGAACCAGCTTTATTTTTAGGAAAAAGTTCTTTTGTTCAAAAACCTTCGTTCGGCAGAGAAGGTGACACGGTTACAATTCGTGACAAAGACACGAGCATTATGATTCAAAATTCATATCAAACGTATAAAAAAGAACTTCCCGTATTTCAAAAGTATATAACGCTTCCAGTTGTTTCTCTTGAGACTGAAAAAGGGAACGAGGAGCTATCGTATGTGTTTGGATCGTTTTTAATTGCTGGGAAACCAAGTAGTATTGGTATACGTGCCGGTGAAAAAATTACGGGGAATGAATCTTATTATTTACCTGTAGGGATTAAAAAGGGGGATTATAAATGATGAACTTTTTACTTTATTTAGCTGTTTCACTCGGCCTTTTATGTGTTGGTCTGTTTCTTATGGAAGTGACAACAAAAGTGAAAGAATTTTCGTTAATGGCTAAAGGGAATCGAGCAGCAAGCTACGCACTTGGAGGAAGACTTGTTGGTCTTGCTATCGTCTTGTATTCTACAGCTGCCCATTCTGTTTCACTAATGGATATGGTTTTATGGGGAGCGATTGGAGTTTTAGCACAAATCGTTGTGTTTTATTTAGCCGAATGGTTCACACCGCGTTTCAACATTAATCAAAGTATCGAAGAAGATAACCAGGCTGTCGGACTTTTCCTTATGTTTTTATCAATTTCCATCGGAATTGTGATCGCTGGGTGTTTAACATATTAAAAAACCTCAAACAATTAGTATTAGAGTGTTCCTGTCCTAAAGCATTTTCTATAAAATACTTGTTGTAATAAGGAAAAATTTGAATGCAAAGTGTTGACATCTATTTTAAATAGGAGTAACATTTTTCTTGTAACTAAATATGTCTCTGTTAGGTGAGGCTCCTGTATAGAGAAATGCTACTGCCCAAAAATGTCGAGAGACGCCAATGGGTCAACAAGAATGATCGAATTAAGGTCTTTTTTAATGTAGCTGGTTAAGAACCTATGCTATACAGTGCTAAAGCTCGGCGAGGGAGAGGTGCAATTGTTTTTAATATAGGCTACATAATACGTAGTTGTATTAAGCGTTGCTTATTTATGTATGTTCAGACCTTTACCCGCTCTCGGGTAAAGGTCTTTTTAATTAAGGTGTATCTATTATACATAGTTAAAAATAATCATATGAGGAGGTGAGGAGCAATGTCAGCTTCGGACTCGGTTCCGTTACCCAGGTATTTCGAAAATAGAATGTGTAATGTAGGTAGGAAACGACTTGTTCCTCCCTCTATATCTATAAATAGATAAATTGAGAAACAATGAGTTTCTTCCTGCATGTGTGAAGGAGGAGACGGACGATGTTATATGTAAACAAACGAGAGGGAATTATAAATAATATACCTCATAAAAAAACGATAAAAGTACAAGAGGTTTTACAGAAGAATAATGAAATGCTGATGGAAGTTGCTATTCGAGATGTAAAATCTGTGTATGCTTATTTTAAAACAACAAGAAATGGCCTTTCTGTTAAAGAGGCAAAAAGACGTATTGTACAATATGGGAAAAATGAACGATATGTGAATAAAAAAGTGATGTTGACTCATATTATGATGAAGTTGATGGAAAAAGTAAATCTGTTCGAAAAGGAAGCGAATCAAACGAACGCAATTACAACAAAAACAGTTACTGTTTTAAGAGTGGCAAATGATAAAGTGAATGGGATAGATACAAATTCTGAAATGATGAATATTCCAATAGAAGAATTGGTCCCAGGAGATGTGATTTTCCTTTCTGCTGGTGATACTGTACCAGCTGACGCTCGCATTATTTACGCAAAAGATGTACTAGTTGATGAATCTCCTTTAACAGGAAAAGAGATGCTTGTGGAAAAGTATGAAAGCTGTTATCACATTGAAAAAAAACGATTTATGCCGTTAAAACGCATAAAAGATTATAATCCACTTTGTCTTGAAAATTTATGCTATCAAGGTACTCAAATTGTTAGTGGAACAGCAAAAGCGGTTGTTGTTTCCACTGGAAATAATACGTATGTGGAAATATTACATCAATGTTGTAAGTAATATTTATGGATGCTAAATAAAGCAAATCATTGTATAATAACAATTACAATCATTATTTGATTATACAACCTTGCGTCATGACGTGAGGTTTTTATTTTTGTCATTAGGAGATGAATTATGAAAAAAGTATTATTAGTAGATGGTATGGCATTGTTATTTCGTGCCTTTTATGCAACAAGTGTGTACGGACAATTTATGAAAAGACAAGATGGTATTCCAACAAACGGGATTCATGGTTATATGAAGCATTTATTAACAGCAGCTAGTACAATTGAACCGACTCATATTGTAACGTGCTGGGATATGGGGAGTACAACGTTTCGAACAGAAGCGTTTTCAAACTATAAGGCGAATCGCGGAGCACCGCCAGAAGAATTAATTCCGCAATTTGATCTAGTACAAGAAATGACTGCACATTTATCGATCCCGGTTATTGGTATGAAAGGATATGAAGCTGATGACTGTATTGGAACATTAGCAAAAGTGTATCAACATGAAGCAGAAGTGTTTATTTTAACAGGTGATACAGATTTACTACAGCTAGTTGATACAAAAACTACAGTCATGCTTCTTCGAAAAGGAATTGGAAATTATGAATTTTACACACCTGGAAAAATTATGGAAGAAAAAGGCGTAGAGCCATGGCAAATTGTTCATGCAAAGGCATTTATGGGTGATTCAAGTGACAACTATCCAGGTGTTAAAGGCATTGGTGAAAAGACAGCGTATAAACTTATCCAAGAGCACGGAACTGTTGCAGGTGTCTTGGAGAACATTACATCATTAACAAAAGCACAGCGTACAAAGGTCGAGAGTGATTTAGACAATTTGCACATGTCACTACAACTTGCACAAATTCATTGTGAAGTACCAATTTCGTGCCGATTAGAAGAAGCTTTTCACACAATTGATAAGGAAAAAATACAATTCGTTTGTGAGAAAATGAACTGGGGCAGACCAGAAATGTTTGTAAATATGTTATAGAAAATAGCTTTTTTTAAAGAACTTATATTAGAAATAACGCCCAATCAAATTATGAATTTGATTGGGCGTTATTATTTATTATAAACAGAAGAAAAGGCGTGAAAACGATTTCTTCTTTAGAAAGATAGTAAACAAGCTGTTGGCAAATTTACGTTTGAATAGAAGAACGATATACATTCTAAACGATTGTAAAAATATACGTAGTTTTCATTTCAATTTCAAATGGATTTCACACGGATCTTTTATTATTACAACAATACAGATAATTATTTATCTTTTATATAAATAAAATTTTTTATCCTGTATGCAGGGGCTCCCCCGTTCAAAGATTCAAAGAGAAACGAAGAAGATAAGCGGGGGATCTCACTTGTAATAATGAAGGAGGAAGATTGATATGCGAAAAAAAATAAGAAAATCCTTTAAACAGTTATTAATAGAAAATAAACAATTATTATTGAATGATAAAGAAAACATAAGAGAAATTGAAGAAAAAATTGAAAAAAGACATATATCATATAGAGCAGCGAGTAATTGAGTAAAGAGCGGCTGAGAAATAAAGTGGAACTTAGAGGTTTCACTTTATTATTTTGGAAAAAAGAATGTTCTAAAGAAGTTGTCAAAGAAATTTCATTCTCATTGTGTCAGAAAACATGTATGATAGGAAAGGTAGAATTTATGAATTTAGGTGGGGAAATAATGCAAACAGTTCAAGACTATCTTTCATTCTTACATACGAAAGGGTTTAAATTACCAGAGGATGCCCAAGGATTTATTATGTTTGGCCAAGGCTATACAGGTTCATCTGATGGAATTGTGAATGCGGCAATTGAAGCGACCATTAAGCATCAATTACAGTTTGATGGTAGTTATTTTATCGCTTTGCTAGAACGGTTGAAAGAAGAGGAAATTACCGATAAAAAAAGCGCGATGGCTTTTTTGCGGAAGTTACAATCATAACTTCACGCAGCCTGCGCTTCTTTTTTTCGTTTATTTGGTAGTTCTACAAAGATCATGCCTAAGAAAATACAAATACACCCAATGATAGCGGATATTGATAATTGCTCATTTGCAACAAGAACACCTGTTATTGCTGCAAAGACGGGTTCCATTGCAAAAATAATTGCAACGCGGGTAGGAGATGTATATTTTTGCGCTGTTGTTTGAATAAAAAATGCAAGGGAAGTTGCAAAAAGTGATGTTAACAATAGTGCAAATAAAAATGAGCGATTTGTCCATAATGATATCGAAAATAATTTCTCCCAATCTTCAAACAAAAATGCACAAATAGAAGAGAATAGTCCTACCGCTAATATTTGTGTTGTACTTAATAATAACGGAGATATCTTTTTTGAAAAGAATCCATTTACAAGGATGTGAGCAGCAAATGCTACAGCACAACCTATGATAAGGATATCTCCCATATTGAATTGAAAAGCATCTCCAGCTGTTAATAGAAATAATCCAATTGTAGCTGCTGTAATTCCGAGTATGATAAATAGATTTGCTTTTTGCTTTAAAAAGATAAACGATAAAATGGGTACCATAACAATGCTGAGGCCTGTTAAAAATCCGGCTTTAGAAGAGGTTGTATACAATAAACCAAATGTTTGTAGTAAATACCCAACAAATAAAAAGAATCCTACTATCATACCAGCACCGCTACTATAGCCTACTTGTTTAATGGGTATTCTTTTTATATAGATGAGCTGAATGATGGATAAAATCATTCCAGCTAATAAAAAACGTACACCATTAAAAGAAAATGGCCCGACAAATGACATGGCATTTTGAACGACAACAAATGTAGCTCCCCAAATGAAAGCGACAAAGAATAAAGCGAGATGAGCAATCCACTCTTTTTTCAATTTACTACCTCCGTTCATTTTTTTGTATGGCTTTTCGTGCTAATTCATCGGCTGCTTTATTTTGGCTGCTTGGAATCCACTTTATAAAAAAGAGATCAAATTGCTGGATCATTTTTAGTGCCTCATCTAAAAGTGGTGCATATAATGGATTCTTTACATATTGTTTTTCAACCGCTCGTTCTACAAGTTGTGAATCTGTTCGAAACGATACAATTTTATAATTATGTTCGGTGCAATATTTTAATGCAGTAAGTAATGCATGATACTCTGCTTCATGGTTGCTCATAATTCCAAGCGAAACAGCCAGCTGTACAGGCGGTTGAACCCCTTTAATAAAAACCCCAGCACCGGAAGGGCCGGGATTTCCTTTTGATGCACCATCAATGTACACTTCAATCAAACTGAAACCCTCCAATTAACCGATTGTAATACTATAGCAGCATGTAAATGTTTCATTCGCTTTTAACATTTGAATTCCTTTTTTCTCTTTAAAGTCTTTTGCGGGATCTAATTCATCAGCGATGCCATACCAAGGTTCAATACATAAGAACGGTGCATCGTTTCCTGATGTCCATACACCGACAAATGGGAATCCTTCAAATGAAACTTTGACAAATTTATTATGATTGTGAGAACGGATGGTAATTTCATTTTTGCGCATATTTTCAAATATTAGTGCATCGTTTTGAAATAAATCATACGCAAGAGGAAGCTCTGTTGCTTCTTCTGCTACTACGTGTTTATGTTTAGAAAGAAACGGTCCTTCTAGTACACTTGATTCTAAGCGCTCTGGAGTACTGAAAGATAAATAGTAGTCTGTGAAAGATTCATTTGGTAATAACGGACAATTAAAGCCAGGATGTCCTCCAATTGAAAAATACATTTCTTCCGAGTTGGAATTGAATATTTCGTATGTTACGAATATAGATGTTTCATTTAATTCATAAGAAACAAGCAATTCAAATGCAAACGGATAGTTTTGTAAAGTTTCTTCATTACTTGTTATTGCGTATGTAATTTTTGATTCATTTCGTTCTTTGATCGTAAATGTTAAATCACGAGCAAAGCCATGTTGTGTTAATGAATACGGTTTACCATCCACATAATATGTATTGTCTACTAATCTTCCGACAATTGGGAATAAAATAGGAGCGCGTCGTCCCCAATACTTTGCGTCTCCTTGCCATATATATTCTGTATGGTCTTCTTTTAAGCGAACGCTTTGCAGTTCTGCACCCTTTTCAGAAATGGATACGATCACTTTTTCGTTTTGAATCATTGCTGTCATAAACAAACCTCCTAAATCTTTCATGTTTTTATTATACGTCCTGTAAAAACAAAAGGATAGCGTGTGACTATCCTTTTGTCATCATTCAAAAAGTAAGGATTTTGCTATATTGACTTGAATTTAAATAATAATTATAATTTAATTTTGTTTATTAAAATATTCACGTGGTTCGTAACCATCCCACGTAAAAAAACTAAGGAGATTGTATAATGAAAATTAAGACACTTGTTGGTAATGGGATTTTAGCGGCACTATATATTGCTGTTACTATGCTTATTCAACCTTTTGGTTTTACGAATATTCAATTTCGTATTTCAGAAATGTTTAATCATCTTATTGTGTTCAACAAAAAATATATTTATGGAATTGTGTTAGGTGTATTTTTAGCAAACCTCTTTTTCTCACCAATGATTGCATATGATCTTGTATTTGGAGTGGGGCAATCTATTATCACCTTGCTTTGTACAATCGTTTCTATGCGTTTTATAAAAGGGATATGGGCACGAATGATCTTTAATACAGTGGTCTTTACATTTACAATGTTTATCATTGCGATTGAGCTCCATCTTGCATTTGATTTACCATTTTTGTTTACATGGTTAACATGTGCGATTGGTGAGTTTGTTGTAATGGTAATCGGAGGACCTGTTATGTATTTTATTAATAAACGAGTACAGTTTGAGAAATTTGTGTAAGATTCATCAGAGAGTTGTTCACTTTATCGTGGCAACTCTTATTTATTTTACTTGTGTTATCTTGCATATGAGGACGAAAAATCTTGCTGCTGGATATAAATCCATTTTCATTTTGCAACAGATAAGTCGCTGCTATGGGTGGCTAGATACACTCATCCGTCTAAAAAAAGGTTTTTAACTTGTGTTTATAGAGATAAATGAATTTCGAATAGAATACTGTCCGCATAGACAAAATAGGATAAAATAAGAGCATAATATGTAGTATGAACGTGCAGGGGTTTTATATATATAAGGGGGAGCATAATGAAATATAAAATTACTTGGTTATATCGAACAAAACATGGTTTAGAGACTAACCTAGAATCAGACTTCCTTCATTTAGAAGAGGCAATACAGTTCGCAGCGGATTTTGAAAAAACAGGGAGAGCGAAGGAATTGTTATTTCATGATGAAATGGGAGTAGAGTGGACGTTAAAAGAAGTTAAGAAACTAAGTAAACAAGTTGAAGAAGAGCCACAAGATCTTACGCTATATTTTGATGGAGGATATGATATTGAGACGAAAGAAGCGGGAGTGGGAGTAAGTATTTATTATAAGAAGCAAGGGAAAATGTATCGAATTCGCCGCAATGCTTACATAGAAGGAATTGATGATAATAATGAAGCGGAATATGCAGCGCTATTATACGGAATGAACATACTGGAAGAGCTAGGGGTTAAGTATGAATCGGTTATACTTCGTGGTGATTCTCAAGTCGTTCTCCAACAATTAGCGGGTGAATGGCCATGCTATGAGGAGCATTTAATTCATTACTTAGATCAAATTGAACAAAAAGCAAAACAGCTGAAAATAAAATTAGTATGTGAACCTGTTTCTCGAAAACAAAATAAAGAAGCGCATCAATTAGCAACGCAAGCATTGGAAGGAACGAACATTGATAGTCATAAAGAAATAACAGAATAGGAGTGTAGAAGGAGTGGATCGTAAGCAGTTAATTACCGAAGTAAACGATTTATTAGAAACATATTGCGATGGTTGTTTTTTGCAGAAGCATTTTCGAAAAGAACATAGCAAGTATTATGCTCACTCCTTTTGCATTCGGCAATGTACGATAGGAGAAAAGTTACAAGAGTATGGAAAACAATTGTCTTAAGCAATTATCTCTTTGCTTAGATGAAAGCCGTTTATTTCAATAATGGAAAATGAGTTTATGATAAGTAGAGTAAGCTTGTGAAGATGCTTTCTGTAACTAGGGGAGATTGGGCTTGCTCACTTCTTACGCTTGAATCATAAAAAAGTTTCTGAATACGTTCGTTTGTTTACAGTAGGCGATATGTTTTGTATAAGTTGCGAAACTGTAGGAAATGAGAGGGACATACATAGAAAAACAATCTAGTCAATA
>NZ_NVOY01000049.1 GCF_002551005.1 Bacillus pseudomycoides | reverse complement strand
ATCTTTTTTCAACAAAGTGACAAAAAAGAGTAATAATGGATTACTCTTTTTTGTTTTATTCCCTATTCTGTAGTTACTTTAACAGAAAAGATTTCTTTTCTGTCTTCAAGTTCTGAAATAAACCGTCAATTCAATAGTATGTACTTAAAATTTCGAAAATACATAAAATAAAAACAAATGTTGACATTGGAAAAAAAAAGAGGTTACTATGTAATTGTGTTAGTTACACTGTGTAGGTAGATTGATTAAATAGCAATTATAGTGAAAGGAGATAGCTTTTCAATAGAAAAATACTTGGGAGAATAATAGTACAATAAACTATTTATTTACCTATATAGAAATTGATATATATATCAATTTTAAATTTTCGACATATAAGTCGCTGCTATGCAGAATACAACATGACCGCTACTTGCTTTCTCCTTTTGTTTTAACCTTGCATGTGGTAGGAAAAGGCCCTGACCGTTTCTATGTATGGCCAGATGCTCTCGCCCGCCTAAAAAGAAAGAGGTCTTTTATGTCGATTTTTTAATTTGTATTTATATAAATAGAATGCAATGACGATGTGTTTATTACTTAAATATGGAAAGAAATATAGGGAGACATAAAAATGAAATTAAAACTCTGCTTAACTACTTTAATTCTATTTACAATGATTGCATCTCATAAGATTACTGCTTCTGCAGCTAGTACAAATCAACCAATTGTTCTCGGATATACACAAGGAACATCTACTGAATCATTAAAAGGAACACAGCCAGTAATGAATCAAGTGGCGACAGATAATTTTGTCTTTTACTCAGATGGAACTGTTTCAACAAATGTACCAAAAGATGTATTGTCTTATGCAAAACAAAGTAAAATAAAAAGTTATGCAACTTTTTCTAATTTTAATAATGCTATTGATTATTTTGATCCTGATTTAGCTCACAACGTGCTTTCTGATTCGAAAAAAAGAAAGAAATTAATAAATGAAATGTATAAAATGATTGTTACAAATAAATACGACGGTGTAAATATTGATTTTGAAGATATGAAGCCAGAAGATCGTAATTTATTTACTTCTTTTGTAAAAGAAACGTCAGAAAAATTTCATGTTTCAGGGCATTCTGTTATGGTATCAGTTCCTGCTAAGAGTGAGGATAATCGTGAAGATACATGGACATGGCCATTTGATTATGCTCAATTAGGAAAAAATGCAGATTTCCTTCAAGTAATGACTTATGATGAACATGGTTCATGGAGTGAACCAGGATCTACAATTAGTCGCCCTTGGTTAGAGGAAAGTTTAAATTATGCTATTAAATTGGTAAATAGTAAAAAAATTATTATGGGAATCCCTTCATACGGGAATGATTGGGACTTAACTGATAAAAATGAAAGTGGAATGCTAGCATGGAAAGATACAAATGCACTTATCCAACAGACGAAAGCAAAACCATATCGTGATGAGGCTTCTGGTTCCATGGTATTTAGTTATACTGATAGTAAGAAGCATAAACATGTAGTTTGGTATGAAGATGAAGCAAGTATAAAACAAAAGGCACATTATACTGTTACAAAGAAACTTGGTGGTGTTTCTGTTTATGCGGTTGAAAAAACAAATAAACAGTTCTGGACAGCGATTTCTAATGGTTTAAAATAAACTGTTTGGATTAAAATGAAGTAATCTGCATAATATTTTTATTTATACACAAGTATGGACCTAATATCATTAGGTCCATACTTGTGTACTCGGGAGATAATTTATAACTATCAACTAATATATTAAAAAGGGGAAATTCATGGTTAAATTATAACCTTTTTTCATTTTTGAACTTAAATATACTGAACGTAAAGGTGATTTGTCATATGTTTTAATAGCAAAAGAGATAACACCTTTGAAATGAAAGTAAGGTAAGAGGATTTAAATTTTGAAAAATATGTTTCGAAATTGTAGAGTCGGAAACATACATAAAGGGAGTGTTTTTGATGGGAGATTTACAAAAATGGATTGAAGTTGATGCATATTTTACAAATCAGTTATTACTTACAGATGAAACTCTTGAGAATGTATTGGAAGCAAATGCTAAGGCAGGATTACCTGCAATAGATGTTGCTCCGAATCAAGCGAAATTCCTTCATTTACTAGCTCTAATAAAAGGAGCGAAAAGAATATTAGAAATTGGAACTTTAGGGGGATATAGTACGATTTGGCTTGCACGGGTATTACCAGAAGACGGACGATTAATTACTCTTGAATTAGATGGACATCACGCTGAGGTTGCAAAATCAAATATAGCAAGTGCGGGATTATCCGATTTAGTAGAAGTGCGAATTGGACCTGCTCTTGAAACGTTGGCGAAGTTAAATGATGAAAGAATTGATCCATTTGATTTCATTTTTATCGATGCGGATAAACAAAACAACTCGGAATATTTAAAGTGGGCACTCAAATTATCTCGAAAAGGTACCGTAATTGTAGCTGACAATGTGGTTCGCAAAGGAGAAGTAGTAAACGTTTCTAGCACTGATTCTAATGTTCAGGGCATTCGCCGCTTTTTTGATACTCTTGCATCTGAATCACAACTATCCTCGACGGCAATACAGACTGTGGGAAGCAAAGGATACGATGGGTTTGCGATAGGAGTAGTAATGTAATAAGAATTGTGGTTCACAGAACGGTGAAAAGGGGGCATAAAAAATGGCTCCTTTTTCAGGATGTTTTCTAGAGCATATAGCTGATTTTGAGAATAAAAAGGAAGGAAGTAGGACGTTAGTGTAGAAAAGGAATCTTTAGAGGATGAGATTTAGTGAAGCAAGAAGGACACAATAAATGTCATCGTGGGTTTTTCTTATATGGAGTAATAGTTTTTTTTAGTTATCTAATATGGATATAATAAAGAGCAACTTTTTGAAATGTTTACATATAATTATATTAGACCGACAGTCGGTCTAGTGAGAAGGAGTTTATTCATGAGAATCGTAAAAGAATATGAAGAACGAAGAAATGAAATTTTAGATATCGCAGAAAAATGGTTTGCTTCGAAAGGATATATGAAAACGACCGTAAACGATATTCTGCAGGAAATCGGTATCGCAAAAGGAACGTTTTATCATTATTTCAAATCAAAAGAGGAAGTGATGGATGCGATTATTATGCGGATTGTAAATGCAGATGTTGCAGCAGCAAAAAAGATTGCTTCAGATCCTAACATCCCAGTACTTGATAAATTATTTCATATTTTAATAGCGCAAGCACCAAAAGCTGGGGGAAACAAAGAAAAAATGATTGAACAATTTCATCAGCCAAGTAATGCTGAAATGCATCAGAGAAGTTTAGTTCAGTCTATTTTACATTTAACACCTGTTTTGACGGAGGTGATTAAGCAAGGAATCAATGAACATGTTTTTGTGACGGATTATCCGCAAGAAACAATTGAATTTTTGCTTGCTTCGGCACAAGTAATATTCGATGAAGGGTTGTTTCAGTGGCAACCTCACGAAACGATGCAAAGAGCAAAAGCGTTTATTAGCATGATGGAAACAACTCTGGGAGCTAAAAAAGGTAGCTTTGATTACATTTTAGATATTTTGATGAGACAGTCTAAAAATGACGAATAAGATTATGGGAAAATGTAGGGCAAGTTTCTTCATAGGTATTAATATACTTGTCTCTACATTTAGCTTTCGTATTTTATACAAAATTATAGACCGACAGTCGGTCTAATTTCTTAATGAAAGGTGTTTATATTATGCAAAATAATAGCAATATAAAGCCTTTTCCTAAAGCATTTCACTTAATGGTCATTGGGCAGATAATATCAGTATTAGGTTCTTCTCTCTTACGTTTTGCTTTATCTCTTTATGTGTTGGACATAACAGGCCGGGCAGACGTATATGCAACTTTGTATGCCGCATCGAATATACCGCTTTTGTTATCACCTCTTGGCGGGGCTATTGCTGACAGATTCAACCGCCGCAACCTCATGGTAATTTTTGATTTTATAAGTAGTGCCATTGTATTTTGTTTTATTTTATTGTTGGCGGCTGGTAATAATTCCGTGATACTTATCGGTGTTGTTATGGTTTTGCTAGCGATTATTAGCGCCATGTATTCCCCAGCTGTTATGGCGAGTGTTCCTTTGTTAGTTACGGAAAATAAACTGGAGCAGGCAAACGGTATAGTGAATGGTGTTCAAGCGCTATCAAGCGTAGCAGCTCCTGTTTTAGGCGGAGTATTGTATGGTATTGTAGGGTTAAATATGCTTGTCGTGATGAGTTGTATCGCTTTTTTCTTAGCCGCAGTATTAGCGATGTTTATTAAGATACCGTTCGTCAAAAGGAAACAGGATCGGCATATTGTACCGGTAATTACAAAAGATTTGAAAGTTGGGTTTATTTATGTCGTTAAGCAGCCTTTTATTCTGAAATGTACGATTCTTGCAGCCTTGCTCAACTTAATTCTCACACCGTTGTTTGTTGTAGGTGGCCCCATCATTTTACGGGTAGTCATGCAAAGTAGTGACACAATGTATGGTGTTGGAATGGGGCTCATCGATTTTGCTACAATTTTAGGGGCATTATCCATTGGTTTTTTTGTGAAAAAGATGCAAATGAAAAAACTGTATCTTTGGTTTCTTGTAATTACCTTATTGATTGTACCGATGGCTTTATCAATCACGCCCCTTGTGCTTGGATTCGGATACTATCCGTCATTTATACTCTTTATCTTATGTGCCATCCTGATTGCAATGGTGATGATTATTATCTCTATTTTTGTCATTACCGCTGTGCAAAAGAAAACACCAAATGAAAATTTAGGGAAAGTTATGGCGATTATTACAGCGGTTGCACAATGTATGGCACCTGTGGGTCAGGTTATATATGGTGTTATATTTGAAGTTTTTAGTATAAAAGTTTATTTTCCTATACTGTTTGTAAGTATTGCGATGATTGCAATGACAATTGTAACAAAGAGGCTATTGAGAAATGAGGGGGAAACGGCGTAACACGATTGATGTGTTCTACTTATTAGCACTTTCCAAAAGTATTATAGATGTAAATAGTGATATATCTTCTTTCCACATAAAATAAACCGAATTTTCTACTCTAAGAACAATTCGGCTCTTATTTTTAAACTTGATGACGATGGAACCTTGTTAATTACTGTAGGTAAGATGTCTAATCGCAAAAAGGAAGTCCTTTGACTTCCTTTTCGTTCTATTTATTGGTATATATATTAACTAATTAACAGAATACAAGATTTATGAATACATAAAATGTATATAAGTCCAATGAAATTTTGACTCCATGTCTTTTGGGGGAGGTAAGATATATGATAAAAAAAGTTCTCCTGTTTACAGATTTAGGAATTGATGATGCATTTGCCATTTTGTACACTTTTTTTCGTAGTGATATACAATTATTGGGTATTGTAGCGGATTACGGGAATGTCTCAAGAGAGAATGCTATAAGAAATATTAACTATTTAAAATACATCGCGGGAAAAAAAGAAATACCTGTATTTCTCGGTGCTTCCGTACCTTTAACCGGTATTTTAGTTCAATATTTTCCTCAAGTACATGGGAAAGTCGGATTAGGACCAATCATTCCACCTGAGATTTCGTATCCTGTTTATCCCATTAATAATATTTACGAGATCATAGATTCGAATTTAGACGATCTTACCATTATCAATCTAGGAAGACTTTCTTCTTTAGCCACAGCATTTGTTTTAAATTTAGAGAAGATGCGCAACGTGAAGGAATATATTTGTATGGGCGGGGCTTTTTTTTATCCTGGAAATGTGACGGCTGTCGCTGAAGCTAACTTTTATGCAGACCCTTATGCAGCGAACTTAATTCTACAGCATGCAAAGAATTTGACAATTATTCCACTAAACGTTACCCAACATGCGATTGTTACACCTGAAATGGTCAAAGAAATTGACAAATTTCATCAGATCACACAGGATCCTGCAGGGCTTATTATTAAACCTATGTTAGACTATTACTATAATTTTTACTCAAAGTCGAATCCCGGTATAGGAGGAAGTCCTATGCATGATTTTGTAACAATATGGTATTTGTTGAATTCGGATACAGTTCACCTCTCAAAAGTTCCTATAAAAGTAATTCCTGATCAAGGAGAAGGGTTCGGTCAAAGCATTGCAGACTTTCGTTTTACGCCAAATCCAGGATATAAAATACATAGCGTGGCTTTTCAATTTGATTATGAAAGATTTAAGAGGGATATTATGGAAACATTCTTAACGAAGAGATTGTAGCATATTTAGATACGTATCAAGCCCCTTCAGTAAGCAACTTGAAGGGGCTTGATACATTGAATACTAATCAAAGTTATGACCAAATAAGATCAAATCAAATTGTATGTGTCTCCAAATGATTATTTATTAGGTTCTACATGCTTGCTTCGCATTGCATAGTAAATCGGAAGACCTAAAGCAGTTAAGCCGATACCACATAATGCTAGCAGTGTTTGTGTGAAAAGAGTATTAATAACGATAAACGATCCACCTACAATGGAAATTATAGGGATAATAGGATATAGTGGTACTTTATAAGGACGCACAAGATCCGGTTCTCTTTTACGTAAAATGAATACTGCTACAAAAGTCATTGTATAGAATATCCATATAACAAATACTAACATATCTGTTAATGCGTTAAATCCGCCGATAACCATCATGATAATAGAAACACATAACATAAAGAGTCCAGAATTATAAGGAACGCGACTATTTTTAGATAATGTCGCAAACCATTTACTAAACGGTAGCTTATTTTCCAATGCCATTGCATAAGGGATACGCATTCCTGTCATAATGTATCCATTGATTGTTCCAAATACGGAAATTAAAATTCCGATTGTAACTAATTTTCCACCCATTGCTCCAAATAGAGTTGTTGCTACTTGAGAGGCAGGTGTATCAGTTCCTGCAAGTGCTGATGCAGACATTACCATAAGGAATGCAATATTAATCAGTAAGTAAACAACCATAACAGTAGATAACCCGATTACAATTGCTTTAGGTAAGTCTCTTTTAGGATTTTTCATTTCCCCAGCGATATTTCCTACATGAATCCATCCATCATAAGCAAACATTGTTGCAAGTAAGCCAGAGCCAAGTGCAGAGATAAATGATTTACCTGGTCCTGCTTCTACTGGAAACAGTTGAAGAGTCACGTCGCCTTTGTGCAATAATCCAAAAATAATAAGTAATGCTAAAGGAACTAGTTTACATATAGTTGATACAGTTTGAATTCCTCCGGCTGCCTTCGCGCCTAAGAAGTTCATCAAAGTTACGAATGCTGCCGTAACAACAGCGATTCCAATGATCATCATTTTATGTTCATTTGCATTTAATCCAAATAAACTAACTGCTTGTGTTCCAAAAATAATAGCGAGTGCTGCAATATTAGCTGGGAAGTAAATGACCGTTTGTGCCCAGCCTAGTAGGAAAGCAATTAAGTTTCCATAAGTGCGTTTTAAATATGCCATCATTCCACCAGTTTCAGGAATAGCTGCCGATAGTTCAGCCGCAGTTAAACCTGAGCAAACAGTTAAGATTCCTCCGATTACCCATGCAAGTAATCCTAAACTTGCTGATCCAGTTGCGCCGTAAAGTGCAGTAGGCTTAAAAAATACACCCGCTCCAATAACGGTACCAATAACAGTAGTTAATGCTGCGAAGAAGCCAATCTCTTTTTTTAGTTGTTCTTGTGACATAATAATCACTCCTGTTTCGCAAAATGCATACAATCTCTAGTGAATTCATTTTTGTTTCAATTCTAATAGAAGATCCTCTCATTTTTTTAAAAGTGCTTTATATTGATAAGATTAAATTTCAATTGTGATATAATTCGCAATTTTATAGAAATGTATACAATCTTTCTAAAGATATTTCTATATTGTTTATTGTGAAAATATTCACAAATGTAATTAAAAAAATAAAATTGCATTTCATTTGAATTCATAAGAGATGTTACTTGTGACAAAGTCTAGCATACTTTAAAAACGTATTCAATGCTTCTTTGGACGAAAGATTTTATTTCAAAATAAAAAAAAACATTTTGTGAACTATTTCACAAAATGTTGACTCAATATTTTCCAGAGTGCTATCTTGTAGGTGTGAACAGGCGATTCAAACAAATGAGGAAGTATCGAGGTGTTTGATATATTCCGCGAATTTATTTGAATCGTATAACAAATAATGTAATTTATATTACATTTTAAAAGGATGTGTCAGCATGAGAATTGGCGTAGTAAAAGAAATTAAAAAAGGTGAAGCACGTGTTGGGATGACACCAGAAAATGCCCAGAAATTAATTAAAGCTGGACATGAAGTCTTAGTAGAAAAAGATGCTGGTGTAGGATCAGGTTATACAAATGAAGAGTATACAAATGCAGGTGCTATTTTAGTTAATCAAGAGCAAGCCTGGGATGTTGATATGGTAGTAAAAGTAAAAGAACCTTTAGCGGAAGAGTATAAATATTTTAAGAAAGACTTAATTGTTTGGGGATTTTTACATCTAGCAGCTTCTAAAGAGTGTGTAGAAGCAATGAGAAAAGCGGGAACAACTGCAATCGCTGGAGAAACAATTAGTGAAAATGGCGTTTTAACATTATTAAAACCGATGAGTGCAATTGCTGGACGCCGAGCAGTATTTATGGGAGCTTATTATTTAGAAAAGCAACATGGAGGAGAAGGAATTTTATTATCAGGAATAGAGGATATTCCTGCTGGTAATGTTGTGATTTTAGGCGGAGGTAATGCGGCAATTAATGCATGTGATATGGCTGTTGGAATCGGTTGCCACGTAACAATTTTAGAGTTAAATAAAACACAAATTGCTTATTTACAAGAAAAATATGCAAATGCTCCAGT
Organism: Bacillus pseudomycoides; assembly: GCF_002551005.1. GTDB lineage: Bacteria > Bacillota > Bacilli > Bacillales > Bacillaceae_G > Bacillus_A > Bacillus_A pseudomycoides_C. The sequence continues at coordinate 10,198 of NZ_NVOY01000049.1, read as the reverse complement.
TGAAGTTATGGAATCTAATACTGAAAACTTAGAGAAAACAATTAAAAATGCAGATTTATTTATTTCAACTATTTTAATTCCGGGTGCTAGACCACCAAAAATTGTGAAAGAGTATATGGTTCAGTCTATGAAACCAGGAAGTGTTATTGTTGATATTGCAATCGACCAAGGCGGAACAGTAGAAACAATTGATCACTATACAACACATAATGATCCTATATTTATTAAGTACGATGTCATCCATTATGCTGTACCAAATATGCCTGGGGCGACCCCACGTACTTCTACTATGGCGTTAGCGAATGGAAATATCGATTATTTATTAGCAATTGCTAACGATGGTTTAGAAGAGACTCTTCAAAACAAACCTGCATTAGTACATGGGGTTAATATTTATAAAGGAATCATTACTTATGAAAATTTAGGAACAACGTTAGGGTTAGATTATAAACAATTGAATGAAGTCTTATGAAAATTTAGGAACAACGTTAGGGTTAAAATATAAACAATTGAAAGAAGTGTTAATATGATTACGAAAACTTTGCCACTAAATATTGTTGATATAAAAAATGCCAAACAAGTTCTTGATAGAAACGCACGTAAAACACCGCTTGTTAAATCCTTTTATTTAACAAGTAAAACAGGTGGGGAAATATATTTAAAATTAGAAAATATGCAATTAACAGGATCATTTAAATTTCGCGGGGCATTCAATAAAATTTCTAATTTAACAGATGAAGAAAAAGCTCGTGGTGTTATTGCTTGTTCAGCTGGTAACCATGCACAAGGTGTTGCGTTATCTTCACATTTACTTGGCATTAAAAGTAAAATTGTAATGCCAACTTCTGCTCCAAAAGCGAAAGTTGAAGCAACAAAAGGATATGGTTCAGAAGTTATTTTATATGGTGATACGTTTGATGATGCAAAAGCAAAATGTGAAGAAATTATAAAAGAAACGGGAGAAACATATTTACATCCATATGATGATGTAGAAGTAATGGCAGGTCAAGGAACGATTGGTCTCGATATTCTTGATGATATGTGGGACGTTGATACTGTCATTGTACCGATTGGCGGCGGCGGAATTATTGCTGGAATCGCGGTAGCCCTTAAATCTTTTAATCCTTCTATAAATGTAATTGGTGTTCAAGCTGATAATGTTCATGGAATGAAAGCTTCCTATGATAAAGGCGAAATTATAGAGCATTATGTAGCACCTACTATCGCTGATGGGTGCGCAGTAAAAATTCCAGGAAACTTAACTTTTGAAATCGTGAAAGAATTAGTAGATGACATTGTAACTGTATCAGAAGATGAATTAGAAGTAGCTATGAAAGATTTATTACAACGTGGAAAAGCTGTAGTAGAAGGTGCGGGAGCATTAGCGACAGCTGCACTTCTTGCAGGTAAAGTTGATTCTTATATAAAAGGGAAAAAAGTAGCAGCGATTATTTCTGGTGGGAATGTTGATTTAACTCGTATTTCTAGCGTATGTGAGCATTTCTTTGCGAATGAAGTAAAGTAATGATCCAAAAATTGTTAAATAAAAACCGAGACTGAGAAATAGGTTCATAGAACACGGGAAGAGCTAAGAGAGATCCTCTTAGCTTTTCTTAATATAAGGGGGTAAGTATGATAGGTAATTTATTTAAAAAGAAATCTGTTACCCAGTTGTTAAGAGAAAGCCAAAGTAAAACTTTAACGAAATCATTGGGCGCGTTTGATCTAACAATGTTAGGTATTGGTGCGATAATTGGCACAGGAGTTCTTGTGCTCACTGGATTAGTTGCGGCAAGAGATGCGGGGCCTGCAGTAATTTTTTCATTTATGATTGCAGCAATTGTTTGTGGGTTTGCAGCTTTATGCTATGCCGAAATTGCTTCTACACTTCCTGTATCAGGTAGTGTATACACGTATTCATATGTAACAATTGGAGAGTTTGTAGCACACTTAATGGGATGGACGTTACTATCCGTATACGTCGTAACAACAGCAGCAGTAGCTGGTGGATGGACGGGGTATTTTCACAACTTAATAAGTGGATTTGGATTAGAAATACCGAAAGCGTTGTTAACAATCCCATCACAGGACGGTATTGTGAATTTGCCAGCAGTAATGATTACGCTTGTACTAACATGGTTATTATCACGTGGGACGAAAGAAAGTAAACGTGTAAACAATGCAATGGTGTTAATTAAAATTAGTATTGTAGTATTATTTATTGCTGTTGGTGTGTTTTATGTAAAACCAGCAAACTGGATCCCATTTGCACCGTATGGCTTAAGTGGTGTTTTTGCAGGCGGAGCGGCTGTATTTTTTGCTTTTTTAGGATTTGATGCGCTGGCAACTTCAGCAGAAGAAGTAAAAAATCCGCAGCGCGATTTACCGATTGGTATTATTGCATCACTCGCTATTTGTACAATCATTTATATTGCAGTTTGCCTTGTTATGACAGGAATGGTTTCGTACAAAGAACTAAATGTACCGGAAGCGATGGCTTATGTATTAGAAGTTGTTGGACAAGATAAAGTAGCCGGTGTGATTGCAATTGGGGCGGTAATCGGTATTATGGCTGTAATCTTTGCATACATCTATGCAGCGACACGTGTATTTTTCGCGATGAGCCGTGATGGTTTACTTCCAAAAGCATTTGCGGAAATTAACAAAAAAACAGAAGCGCCAGTATTTACAACATGGTTAACAGGAATCGGAAGTGCTTTAATTGCTGGATTTATCGATTTAAAAGAATTATCCAACTTAGCGAATATTGGTGCACTATTAACATTTGCGATGGTCGGTGTATCTGTAATTATTCTTCGTAAAACGCACCCGAAACTACAGCGTGGATTTATGGTTCCGTTTGTTCCAGTTTTACCGATTATTTCAATTGTATGTTGTGTATTTCTAATGATTAATCTACCTTTCACAACGTGGTTATATTTTGGGATTTGGTTAGCAATCGGAGCATTTGTATACTTCGCGTATTCAAAAAAGCATAGTCATATAAGTGAAGAGAATACTTCAGAAAATAGATTTGAAGAAATGGGTTAAAGAGAAGAATTGTTCGTATAATTTATGTGATTTCATACAGAATCGATATTTTGAATATATTACTATTTTTAAAAGGTTGTTTAAGCTTTGCTGTATGAATATATGTCATAATAATTCGAAAATTGAACTATCTCTCGAAACACCTTCAAAAAGTTTAATGGAGTTGGTAGTATACATCAAAATATAAATCCATTTTAATTTTACGGCATTTAAGTTGCTACTAGGGAGAAAAAAGTGCCTTGCACTCGTTTTCTCTCTTTGTTTTAACCATTGCCCGTGGCAGAAAAAGGCCCTGACTGTTACTTTGCATGGCCGGATGCTCTTGTCCAAAAGGGTTTATATTTATATAGATAAAAATCATTTGTCTTTCTTTGATTATTAAACTTGTAATAAGGTATAATAATGTAGTGAATAAATGTGACATCTTCAATTTGTCTTTTTTGTTAACAATGTGAAATATAATGAAAAAAAGTTGAAGAAACAGCATATTTTATATTACTATTTTTATGTAGATTCAAAGTTGAAAGAGAGTGGAACAAGTATGGGACGTAAGTGGAACAATATTAAAGACAAAAAAGCGTCAAAAGATGCGAATACGAGTCGTATTTATGCGAAGTTTGGACGTGAAATTTATGTAGCAGCAAAACAAGGGGAACCAGATCCAGAATCTAACCAGACTTTAAGAGTTGTACTTGAACGTGCAAAAACGTACAGCGTACCGAAAACAATCATTGACCGTGCGATTGAAAAAGCAAAAGGCGGTTCAGAAGAAACCTATGATGAACTTCGCTATGAAGGATTTGGACCAAATGGATCAATGGTAATCGTAGATACATTAACTAATAACGTGAACCGTACTGCAGCAGATGTACGTGCTGCATTTAGCAAAAATGCTGGTAATATGGGAGTAAACGGATCGGTAGCGTATATGTTTGATGCAACGGCTGTTATTGGTCTTGAAGGTAAAACTGCAGATGAAGCACTTGAAATCTTAATGGAAGCAGATGTAGATGTGCGTGACATCTTGGAAGAAGAGGAAGCAGTTATTGTTTACGCGGAACCGGATCAATTCCATGCAGTGCAAGAAGCATTTAAAAATGCTGGTATAACTGAATTTACAGTTGCAGAACTAACAATGCTTGCACAAAATGAAGTAGAACTTCCAGAAGATGCACAAGTGAAATTTGAAAAAATGATTGATGCATTAGAAGATTTAGAAGATGTTCAGCAAGTGTATCACAATGTTGATTTAGGTGAATAATATTAGAAAAGCAGGCCTTTGTTTTGGAACAAAGGCCTGCTTTTTTTGATTGTTCATTGAAATTTAAAAGATGCAATGAAAAGAAATAAAAAAACGTGTAACAAAGGTTTATAATATATACAGATAGACAAAAAGGAGTGAAGTAGCATGAAACAAGAAATTATCGAACGCTTTACAAGATATGTTAAGGTGGATACGCAATCTGATGCAGAAAGTCATACTGTTCCATCAACGCCTGGCCAAATTGAGTTTGCAAAGCAATTAGTAGAAGAATTAAAAGAGCTTGGATTATCAGAAGTAACGATGGATGAAAATAGCTACGTCATGGCGACACTTCCTGCGAATACGGACAAGCAAATTCCTGTAATTGGTTTTTTAGCTCATTTAGATACAGCAACAGATTTTACAGGGAAAAATGTGAAGCCACAAATTCATGAAAATTTTGATGGTAAGGCAATTACGTTAAATAAGGAGCTAGGTGTTGTATTAACCCCAGAATTATTTCCAGAGCTCCCGTCTTATCAAGGGCATACATTAATTACAACAGATGGAACAACACTTCTTGGTGCAGATGATAAAGCAGGCATTACAGAAATTATGACGGCAATGAATTATTTATTACATAATCCACAAATAAAACACGGGAAAATTAGAGTAGCATTCACACCTGATGAAGAAATTGGCCGCGGTCCAGCTCATTTTGATGTAGAAGCTTTTGGAGCTTCATTTGCATATACAATGGATGGAGGTCCGCTAGGTGGATTAGAGTATGAAAGCTTTAATGCTGCTGGTGCCAAGCTTACTTTCAAAGGGAATAGTACTCATCCAGGAACAGCTAAAAATAAAATGGTAAATGCCAATAAGCTCGCAATGGAATTCCATGGGCAACTACCAGTAGAAGAAGCACCGGAATATACAGAGGGATACGAAGGATTTTATCACCTTATTTCTATGAATGGTGATGTTGAGCGAAGTCAGTCTACTTACATTATTCGTGATTTTGATCGGGAACATTTTAATACTAGAAAAGAGAACATAGCAGCTATTACAAAACAAATGCAAGAGAAATATGGTTCAGAAAATATCATACTTGAGATGAATGATCAGTATTACAATATGCTTGAAAAAATTGAACCGGTGAAAGAAATTGTTGATATTGCATATGAGGCAATGAAAAACCTTGATATTGAACCGAATATTCAACCGATTCGCGGAGGAACTGACGGTTCGCAGTTATCGTATATGGGTTTACCGACACCAAATATTTTTACGGGCGGGGAAAACTACCACGGTAAATTTGAATATGTGTCTGTAGATAACATGGAAAAAGCGGTTCAAGTTATTATTGAAGTTGCAAGATTATTTGAAGAGAAAGCTTAATAAAGCATAAACCCGGGTAGTGAAATGGTTCCTATTCGGGTTTTTATATTTTTACTAGTTTTTAAATCTACTGTTATTTACCAATCCATTTTCTCAACGTAAACAGTTGTTTTTTGTTATAATTTTGATTAATTGATTTCCAATTACAATCAGAAGGGCAGATGGATTTTTCCTTTTTATCATCTTCCATTATATGTAATCATTATTACCACAGTGTATATAAAATATTTTTCTTGACTTTTTATACGAATATTAGGAAAATAGTAAAAAAGAAAGGAGGGGTAACGTTGGAGGAATATGTGCTAGATATATATAATTTTTTATATACGACTGATTGGGAAGATATCATGTCAATTGTAAGCATATTATTATGTATTCAATTCCTATTTTTATACGGGAATATGAATAGTGCTAATTTTTCTTCAACGTCCCCGTCCGACGTACAAGGAGAACTATCACATAGCAAGACAAATTTGAAGCATGTATATTTCCCAATCATTATTATGCTCTTTATTCGTTATATTACTGCTGTTGTAAAGAAAAAAGAAGGAGACGACCACTATCATCCGATTTGTCATCTGAATTTTAAATGAATGATACAAGGAGGAGATTCGTATGTGGATTCGTTTCGTATTAATTGGTTTCTTTTCAGTAACAGCAATGTCTTTGATTAGTTTTCAATTAACTGAGATCTTTCAAGCATATAGCGATATGTTTTTTAATAAAAACTAAAAGCAGAAGCTATGGTTTGAAATTTGTAGTGTGAAACGATACAATCCTTCTTAAGAAGTCAAAGACTTAAGGAGGATTGTTTATTTTTTGCTACTTGTGAATGAAAAGATTATCAAGGCTGGAAGCTTCACATTACATGATTATTTCAAACATTTGTCACATTTATACTGTTAATAATATGTTAAAATAATGAAGCTACTATATATTTTAAGAAGAATGAGGGAGTGAACAATTTGACTGATGGTTCTGTGAAACAGAAGAGCTATGCTCCTGTTGTAATAACGCTTTCTGTGATCGTCAATGCGATTATTTTATTTTTGTTTTTTGGATCGGTTGGATACAAAGGAGAAGTACATTTTGATGTAACAATTTTGCCACTTATTAATGCGATTTGTAATAGTTTTACATTCGTGTTTTTACTAGCAGCGTTGTTCTCAATCATTAAAAAGAATGTGAAGCTACATAGAGGATTTATTCTTGCCGCATTTACAACAACATTGCTATTTTGCGTTTCGTATTTGTCGTATCATTATTTAGCGCCAGCAACGCATTTTGGTGGAGAAGGAATTATTAAATATGTATATTTCTTTATTTTAATTACACATATTTTCCTTGCTGCTATTATTGTGCCGCTTGCATTATTTTCTTTAGTGTACGGATTTACAAACCAATTGACTCGCCATCGTAAAATTGTACGTTGGACAATGCCAATTTGGTTATATGTAAGCCTTACTGGAGTTATCGTATACTTAATGATTTCACCTTATTATTAAAAGAGTCTCAGTTTCAGCTGAGACTCTTTTTTGCATAAGCAATTTTTTTTATAAAAAGCTAAATATATGATATATAAAAGAATAGTTACTTTTATCTAGAAAGGATGAAGTGTATGCAAAACTTTGTGTTTCGTAATCCGACAAAGCTTATTTTTGGAAAAGGTCAATTAGAACAATTGAAACTAGAAATACCTCAATACGGGAAAAAGGTGTTACTCGTATATGGTGGTGGAAGTATTAAACAAAATGGGATTTATGATCATGTGATATCTATGTTAAAAGAAATAGATGCAGAAATTTTTGAGTTGAGTGGTGTAGAACCTAATCCACGTTTATCAACAGTAAATAAAGGGATTCAAATTTGTAAAGAAAATGATGTCGAATTTATATTAGCTGTGGGCGGTGGAAGCGTAATTGATTGCACGAAAGCGATTGCGGCTGGCAGCAAGTATGATGGAGATGCGTGGGATCTTGTTACGAAAAAAGCGATCGCAAATGAAGCATTACCTTTTGGAACAGTGTTAACTTTAGCTGCAACAGGTTCTGAAATGAATGCAGGTTCGGTTATTACAAATTGGGAAACAAATGAGAAGTATGGCTGGGGGAGTCCAGTCACATTTCCGCAATTTTCGATTTTAGATCCAAATCACACAATATCTGTACCACGCAACCAAACCATTTACGGTATTGTTGATATTATGTCGCATGTACTTGAGCAATATTTTCACCAAGGCACAAATACGGCATTGCAGGACCGCTATTGTGAATCTATTTTACAAACGGTTATTGAGACAGCTCCGAAACTGCTAAATGATTTAGAAAGTTATGAGCATCGAGAAACAATTTTATATTGTGGTACAATGGCGCTAAATGGTATTTTGGCGATGGGCGTACGAGGAGACTGGGCAACACATAACATTGAGCATGCTGTTTCAGCAGTGTACGATATTCCGCATGGCGGTGGTTTAGCGATATTATTCCCAAATTGGATGCAACATGTTTTACATGAAAATGTAGATCGTTTTAAACAATTTGCGATTCGAGTGTTTCATGTTCAAGCAGAAGATAAAGCGGATGTTGACATAGCGTTAGAAGGAATTGAAGCATTGCGTCAATTTTGGACATCTATTGGAGCACCATCTCGTTTAGCAAATTATGAAATTGGTGAAGAACAAATTGATGTTATGGCAGAAAAAGCAATGGCATATGGTGAGTTCGGACAGTTTAAAAAATTAAATAAACAAGATGTTGTAAAGATTTATCATGCATCGTTATAAATAAACAAAAAACACTTCTTCTCTAGAGAGGTGTTTTTTGTTTGTTAGTATTCCCACCAAGATATATTCGCATTTGTAGAAAGTACACCAGCTACTGATAAGGAAGCATTTATTGTAATAGAAATACTTTTACTAGGGGGGACAATAATGCTACCTGTATAGTCAATAAAAAATTGTCCAGGTTGTAATGGAAGATTCATAAAAGTTGTTCCGCCGCTTACTGCTGATGTTGATGAACGAGCAGTCATAACGCTTGTGTTTGAGCTTTGTAAATTTGCATTAAATGGAGTCAAAGTAGTTGGAGATGTCAGGGTTCCTCCTTGAATGAGCTGCATACTAGCCGTGAAGCTTGAGAGTAAACTTAAAGAAACACCTGTGCCTCCAGAGATCGAGGAAACATATAGTGTTTTCCCGCTCCCGCTTGGATTGGAAATTTGTAATGTAATGATGACACTACCACCCAAAATGCCAAGTGACTGCGAATTTGTAGCAGTAGTAAAAAAGAAAACGCCGCTTTTACTGGCGCTATTTTCAGGGGAGGAAACGACACTGGGGTTGTTGAATGTATTGATGGATTTAGTAGAAACAGGATTATTAACATTATCAAATACATAATAGTTACTCATTTCGTTACACCTCCTATATCACTAATATTCCCACCACATAATATTTGCAGAAGCGGTGAGAGAACCAGTTCCTACAGTAGCAGTAAGTGTCGTATTCGGTGGAACAATGATTCCCCCATTAATATCAATAGAAAATAGACCAGCTGTAACAAGGAGGGAGAGAATGGTTTGTGGACTGCCTCCAAGTGTACCTGTATTTGTTTTTGTAGTCATAACGCTTGTATTTGAACTACCAATGTATGTATTCACTGGTGTCGGAGTGGAACCTCCAGAAATTGTACCTCCAGAATAAATATTGACAGTTGCCGCAGCAGTTGTCCCTCCAGAAATCCGAGAAACATACATCGTTTTCCCACTTCCAGATGGGTTTGATACTTGAATTAGTAAATTTTGACCGCTTGCAACACTTGTATTAAATGGAAGGGTATATACAATTTGAGATTTAGCGGCATCTCCCTCAGGGGTAGAACTAATTGCTGGAGCTGTATATGTATTGGTTAGAAGTGAATATAAATAATTACTGGGGGTGTTAAAAACGAAATAATTTGGCATCTCTCTTCTCTCCGTTTCCATTTGGAATCGTTTTTTGTTATGTGGAAACATCAATATTATTTCTATATGTTTGTGTGAGAGAAGTTATGATTTTAAAAAAACTTCTCGAAACCGTCGTATAAATGTAAATAAAAATTTTACGTATACATGCTTTTTGTATGTTGCAATATATATTTTTACACATATGTTATGTGTATGTGAATCATTTTTAGAGGAGGGGAGTCGTGTGCCAAATTATAATACTTTTAATTTAAACCCAGCGGAATTTCAAACGAGCATATACGGACAAGATGGGACAGGTATATTACGACCTGTATTAACAGATACGGCCGGAAGAGTTGAAGTAGTTGGTAATTTATCTGTTACTTCAATAGAGAGTGCAACAGTGACAACGATATTAGGTGGAACGTTAAATGTAGTAGACCAAGTAACAACAGTAAATGCGATAAATGGAGCAACAGTAACAACAATCCAGGGCGGAACGCTAAATGTAGTGAATACAGTAAATGCAGTAAACGGGGCAACGGTAACGACAATCCAAGGTGG
>NZ_NVOY01000048.1 GCF_002551005.1 Bacillus pseudomycoides | reverse complement strand
TCCCACGTGTTCACTAACTTCGACTTTTCTTTATGGATTGTAAGTTCTAACTTGTTCATAATGAATTGTAGTACTCGAATACTTTCTATCGCTTGTTGTTTTGTTTGACATACGATGACAAAGTCATCGGCATATCGAATTAGTTCTCCTAGATGTTTACACTTCATTTCCCAAATGGTGTCCATGTAATTCAAATAAATATTAGAGAGAAGCGGTGATATTACTCCACCTTGTGGTGTACCTAATGTTGTTTCATGAAATTGCGCATGTTCCATGATTCCCGCTTCTAACCATTTCCGAATCAGTTTTAACACTCTTCGGTCACTAATTCTTCTTTCTACAAGCATCATAAGTTTGTCGTGATTGATATTATCAAAATATCCTTGTATATCCACGTCTACTATCCAATGAGATGCTTTACTCGCTTTTCGTATCTTCGATATCGCTTGATGCGCATTTCGTTTCGGGCGAAATCCATAAGAACAGTCTTGAAAATCAGCTTCAAAGATAGGTTCTATCACTAGCTTTGTTGCCATTTGTACAACCCTATCTTTGATGGTAGGAATTCCAAGTGGTCTTTGTTTTCCATCACCTTTTGGAATATAGGTTCTTCTTACAGCTTGCGGATGATAGGACTTGCTTTTGAGTTCCATGTACAATTCGTTGAGAAAGTTTCGTTCTCCGTATTGGTAAACGATTTCCTCAATCGTTTGTCCATCTACTCCACCGCTTCCTCTATTCCGTTTTACTCTTCTCCATGCTTCAGCGAGTATATCCGGACGATAGATTTTGTCATACAACGCATGAAATCTTCGGCTTGGACTTTCTTTGGCACAAAGATATAAAGTTTTCCAAAGTTCTCGAGCTTTTACATCGGTGTAGTTAGCTAGTTTTCCAGCATTCACTCACTCTTACCCCCTTCCAACTTATGAACAAAGTAGAGGTCCTTCCCTACATAACGTTGTGTTGTCGTTATGATGTTCAGTACTATGACCTCCTCCGACTCCCTCTTTGCAGTCCACCCTTTCGCATTTGCTTATAGGTTTCCTCTTTCCTTTCTTCGAAGAAAGGGCAAAGGAGGGTCTCCCCAGTTCCAGACACTGCTTTCTCAACATACCGTCCTCCTTACCCCGAGGGATTCTTCGATGTTGTATTTCCAAGTTCCTCACATCTTCCATGGTCTTCGCCTATCTTCACCAGGCTCGACTTCCCTTTGTCCTATTGCTAGGTCTCTTTTGACGAGGCGGCAAGGTTCACTTTATGTTACGGTCTGCTGATTCGCTCGCACTTCTAATAGAAGTTACTTTGTCACAGGGCTTCAACCTTAGGATTTCTCCACCAGTTGCCTGTCAGCTACTAGGCGACTTGGTTCTTACCAAGACCGGACTTTCACCGGTAAGCAGCGCCCAGCTTAGCTGGGCACGCTAACGAAAAAGAGCATCCTTTATCAAGATGCTCTTTTCCGCTATTAATATGAAAATGTAATTGTTAATAATGAATATCCATTTTGCGCCTGGTAAGGAGTTACCTGATATGATACTCGTTTTGCTCCTTTTGGCCAAGCAACTTCATTCAGTACTTTTTTAACATCATTCATCGTGTTATTGACTGTTTGATGGTAACGTAATTCTACCTTTTCTTGTTTCGTTGTAAATTTTTGTTGTAATTTTTGTTTTAACTGGTTATAGTTTTCAGCTCCAAATTCTGCCGCTAAATAAACAAGATTTGTATCTTTTAAGATTTGTTGATAAACAGGCGCTTTCTTATTCCCTGCTTTAATTTTATTTGTTAACTCATTATAATAACTTGTATTTGCAACTGGATATTTACTACGATCCCATTGATGATCTTTACTCATTTGCTCATCGGACATGTTAAAATAAGAATACGTAACACGTCCTTGTTTATCCGGAACTGGATCATCAAATGTCGTATCGAGGTGATACCATTTCCCATCAATATTCACAAGATTCCATGCATGAGACTGCCCATTTCCAGTTCCCGTTACAATATGAGACTGAATTCCAGCTTCTTTTAATAATTGATAGGTTAATAGTGCATATCCTTGACAAACTGCAGAATGTTTCGCAAGCGCGTCGTATGCAGTGTAGGAACGTAGTGACGTGTCATATGAAACATTTTTCACTACATAGTCATGAATGGCTTTTACTTTTTCATTTTGATCCATTCCAACTTTAATTATTGAATTTACAATTGACTTCGCTTGCTTCATCACGTACTGTGATTGCTCTTTCGTTTCTCGGTATGAAATATTTAATGTAAATGAATAATTCCCTGGTACACCACGAATCGAAAATTTTGTACCGCTTACATTATATTTTAAATATTGATCCTTTTCTAACGTTTGGTTATAAGCTTGCACCAGTGTATTCAAAACTTCTTTTATGTTTGAATTCTTTGTCTTATAAGCAATTGTAATATTTGTTTCATGATTATTTAAATGCTGTTGTAATTCTTGTTGAAATGCTGCAATCAGTTGCGCATCACTTACTGAACTATTATTTGTTACTTGTTTTGTATCAGCATATGAAACTGAAGGCATATGAAGAGTTCCACTTATAATAGACGAACAAAGTGCTATAGTTGTTATACATTTGACAGATTTCTTCATTTCATCACTTCCTCATAATATTAAATTACCATAAATCACATTTCCTATATATATAAATATACATTAATTCTATTAAAAAAGAAAATACATTTTTTATATTTTAACGTGTTTTTGAAAGAAATCCACTTAAAAAATGTGGTTAGACAACTAGAATTTATTGGCATCACCTAAAAATGTATGTGCTAAATAGTAATTCAAACAACATTAAACTATTTATTCGTGTTTATATAGTATATCTATATTACTTCATTACTCGATAAAATTTAGAAAAGCAATTTCCGTTCACACGTGAAACTGCTTCTTCTTCAACTTATAAACTTTGTAAAATACAACAAGCATTTTCAAAACGGCGTTGCTTTATATCTTCATTTGCAATACAGAAATATAACATTCCCATATCTCCCCACATCATGTTCAAATGTTGCTCATCAGAATCTACTTGAAATAATAATGTCATCTCACTGTGATGCACATTCATATATTCTTGTGCTTCCTCAAACACTTCTGTTTGAACGGAAAATGGTGTACCAAAAATTTGATGATTGTCATAGTGATCCGGGATTAATTCTTCTAATAGTTGTAAGAAACGATCTGAATCGTCCTCGTTTTCAATATACAACTCAGGAAGTTTTTGCACCTTTTCAAATGTAATTCTACACTGAGAATATTGCCCATTCATTTGATCGGTTTTTTGTAACTCCTCTATTGATCCTTCATAATATAAAACACGCCAGCCTTCTTTTACGTTCGTATTTCCATACACTTCATAAAAGTCTTCCTGCTCGTCATCAGCAAAATAAAAGAAATATAACATGCCCTTTTCAGGCAAATCATTTTTTATACCTACAGCTTGAATTTCAGCTAAATGAAACTGGGCAACAAAATGAAGAGGACGCCCTTTATAAGTAGGATATGCCAACTCTGCTGGTAAATCAGGTGATCCTCCCATTTTTGAACACCCTATCGGCAATACCTCTTCTTGTGTTGGCACTACTTTTATACATTCAAATGCCGCCATTAACAATTCATATTTTATATGATTCAGTTGATACTTTTCAATTAATTCTTCAATATGTTTCGCCATACAAACTCCTTCTTCCACATGATTATCTCCATCATATCACAAATTGTAATTATGCTTCTTTCGTTTTTTCTTTCTCTAGCCTATTATAAAAAAGGGCTTGTTCAATATAGTCGAAATTCCTTTCTAAAACATAATATACAGTGTTCCTACAAACATGCAAACTTATCATCCTTTGTAAGACATCCTCATAATTTCCACTTTGTTTACCCAAATTCTTATATTAAGGAGGACATAAATATGGGTTATGGATATGGACACGGTTGTGGATATGGTTACGGCTATGGAGGATATGGTGGTTGTGGATATGGCGGTTTTGCTTTATTAATCGTTTTATTTATCCTTCTTATCATCATCGGAGCAAGCTGTACGAGCGGATTTTTCTGCTAAGTAATCTTTAACAACTATTGTAAAAAAGCACGCGTTTGTCGTGCTTTTTTATTTTCGTTAACTTTATAAATAATACACGGAAGGGAGGTACTTTTATGAAAATAGACGGTGTCTTTGAAGGAGGCGGCGTCCGTGGAATTGCACATGTTGGAGCAATTTGTACATTAGAAGAACACGGTTATACATGGGAGCGAGTTGCTGGTACATCAGCTGGTGCTATAATAGCGGCACTGCTCGCATGCGGCTATACAGGAAAAGAATTAAAAACAATTATAAATAACGCTGATTATACAAACTTCCTAACAAAAACATGGTTAGATAAAATCCCCCTGATCGGAAAAGGAGTAAATGTGTGGTTTAAAATGGGGATATATAAAAACGATTTTATAGAACAATGGTTAGAAGATTTATTATCGAAAAAGGGAGTTTCTTGTTTTAATGACTTACCTAACCCCGATAGTTTAAAAATCATTGCTTCTGACATCAGCAATGGTAACATGGTAATTTTCCCCGACGACTTACCACAGTATGGATTTTCAAATAAAAAATTTTCTATTGCAAAAGCAACAAGAATGAGCAGTACAATTCCTTTCTTTTTTCAACCTGTAAAATGGAAAACTCCTAAGTGGAAGCAGCCTTGCTATATGCTTGATGGGGGCATTCTCAGTAATTATCCGATATGGATTTTCGACACACCGATCATTCCACGCTGGCCTACTTTTGGATTTCATTTCGTAAAAGACGAAATTCAAGCGGAACCTGTGCATTATGAAGAACCTGTTTCTATGTTTAAAGGGTTATTTAAAACAATGATGCAAGCCCACGATTTACGCTATCTCAATACAGAAGCAAAGGCGCGAACAATTAAAATCCCTACTGGGAATATTACAAGTACCAACTTCAATTTAAGTAATGAGGAAAAAGAATGGCTTTATCATTCTGGCTATCAGGCAGCTGAAAATTTTCTAAGTTCTTGGAATTTCAAACAGTATGTACACCGATACCGTAGTGAATCTTCCTATCGTTCCTCAAACAACCAAAACAAACAATAAAATGTAACAGCTACCAGTAAAATTTTAACTCAGCTTCTTTTTTCTTCAAAAGTTACTTATACATTTTCAAGCTTTTTTCTTACACAAAAAGTAATTGCTTTTGTCCTTAACAAAACAGGCTGCTCATCCCTTACAATCTGATACTCTAGCGGCTTTACTACTACATGTAATTCTTCCCACCCTCCATATATCTTGCGCAGCATACAAAACATTTCTTCTGATGAAAGATTTACTTCAAATAAAGGGTCCAATCTTACATTCGTGTTCATATCAATTTCTTCCACACTAGAATTTATTACAATATAATTAACTCCTTTATCTTTCGTTCCTATTTCCATATGATGCAATACTTTTTCCAACGCGCCTTTAGAGGATACATGCTCTAAACTAGATATCGCTACAATATAATCGTATTCATTTGCTGTGATAGAATAATCTTCAATCGTACTTTCTACTGTTTGAATCCGATCCGCAACGTCAAAATCATAACTATATTGCTGCAATTGATGCAATGCGAAAGAAAGCAGGTCTACACATACCACTTTTCCCCCTTTCATTCTTTGGGCAATTGGTATACTGTTTCTGCCAACACCGCATCCTAAATCTAATACAGTAACGCTTTGTTGGTCTTGAAATACATTCATCATCTCAATAACACCCGAAACTGGCTTATATAACCATGATCCTTCTTCAAATAACTTATTGTTGGCATAACAATGTTCGTGATACTCTTTTTCTTTCTGTCTTATATGTTGAATTCGGCTCATTTTTTCGCTTCAGCTCCTTTTTATGTACCGCGTATATATTCGCATTTGAACATCTAATCCCCTCTTCAAGTTTAAATTCACTGTATACAACAGATTAATATATTCAAGAAGAAAAAGACGGTCGCCATAATAGCTACCGTCCTTTTACGGATATTGCAATCCCTCTGCTTCTTCCTCTGTAATTACAATATAACGTTCTCCAGTTCTTAATCCTAACAGTTCTGCTTTTTCAATTGCTTCTTGTTTTGTTTCTGCATAAGCAGCTAAATATTTTGTTCCATTTATCACTTGGCAAATGACATAGCGCTTCATTTTCATTCTCCTTTTTTACTTTCGTACTTATTGTTTTATTTCTTGTATAATTCGTGCAAGTTTTTCAATTCCTCTTTCAATGTCGTGCAGCGATGCATAGGAGTAGGAAATTCGCAAATGTTGATTAGCATGCCGATCATACAAATTTCCTGGATTAAGTAAAATCCCTGCTTGTAAAGTTTTATAAAATAGTTCCTGCATAGAAAATTCCAAATTTATATGTAACCAGATGTAAAAACCACCTTCTGGTACATTCCACGTTGCAATATGTGCAAAATGTTTTTCCAATGCATGCAATGCAATATCTCTGCGCATTTGTAATTGTCGGCGAATACGCTCTAAATGTTCTTCGTATAATCCGCTTAAAAACCACTGAGCAGCAACTCGTTGTGACAAAGAACTTGAGCCATAATCTGTTTGCATTTTAATATCTGCTAATCGATTAATAACGGCCTCTGGTCCTACAATCCAGCCAATTCTCAAACCTGGACTAATTGTCTTAGACATACTCCCTATGTAAAGAACACTCCCACTTCTATCATATGCTTTTAATGGCTTTGAAGATAATGAGTCGAACCACAAATCTTGGTACACTCCATCTTCTACTATAGGTAGACCAATTTCATTACAAGTTTCTACAACAACCTTTCTTCTCACTTCACTCATCAAATTCCCAGTTGGATTATGAAAAGTAGGGATAGTATAAAGAAGTGAGCCATAAAATTGTTTTTTATATTTTGTTATAAGTGTTGGTTGTATTCCATCCTGATCCATCGGAATACCTATTAAACGCATCCCCGCTGACTGAAAAATATTAAGAGAATATAAGTAGGAGGGTTTTTCCACTAAAATTGTTGCTCCTTTTTGTAATAGCCCCATAGAAATTAACTGTAAAGCTTGAATGCCACCTGAAACAACTAAAATAGTTGAGGGAGATGCTTGTATTCCTAACGTTTGTAAATACTTTGCTATCTGCTCACGCAGTAAAATATCTCCTTTTGGTTCTTCATATCCTAAAGGTATATCCTGCCTTGAAAGCATACTCATAATATGTTTGGTTTTCTCTTACGGCAAAAGTTCTGTCGAGAGTTCACCTGTTCCTAATCGAATGATATTCGGATCAAACTCTGCGCGGTTAATTTCTCGAATTGTAGGTAAATTAGGATAATGCATGCCAGTATCAACATATGAATTCCAATTCATAGATGCTGAAGAAGTTAATAACCCCCACGTATTGTTTATTACTCTCGTTCCTTGTCTTCCTTTTCCTTCAACCAATCCTTGAGCAGCTAATTCATCTAGCGCAGTGACAATTGTACTTCTGTTAACTTTAAATGCATCAGCTAACGCTCGTTGAGACGGTAATTTCGTCCCAATTGTCCATTCTCCATTTGCAATTTTCTCTTTTATATAATCTTCAATTTGCTTATATAAAGGAATTGGAGATAAAACATTTGGTTTCCAATCAAACTGTTCCATAACACCACTCCAATTATGTTTCTACAATTGTAGTATATACTTTGGTTGGGCTACTATCCATCCATATGGATGGATACAATTGATATTTCGCTTTTTATACTAGACACCAATAGATAATTATTACACGCAAAAACATACTTTTACGTAGGAGGCGAAAAAATGAGTGAAGCATTTCTTCACGGCATCATTCTTGCATTTGGACTTATAATTCCTTTAGGCGTTCAAAATGTGTTTGTGTTTAATCAAGGTGCCAGTCAAGCTACATTATTAAAAGCTGCTCCAGTTGTTATAACGGCGGCACTCTGTGATACTATTTTGATTTTAGTTGCTGTGCAGGGCGTATCTCTTGTCCTATTAACATTTTCCTGGTTAACAACGGCGCTCTACACAATAGGATTTTTCTTTCTTCTTTACATGGGGTGGGTGATATGGAAAAGTGAACCTACTGCGTCCCAAAATGAAGAGCAAACAATTACTATAAAAAAACAAATTGTATTCGCTGCCTCTGTTTCTTTATTAAATCCACATGCTATTTTAGATACTATTGGTGTAATAGGAACAAATTCCATTCAATACATAGGGGCTGAAAAATGGGCATTTACCCTGGCAACAATTTTCATTTCTTGGCTATGGTTTATCGGATTAGCTATCGCGGGACGAATGTTAGGGAAAGTGGATTCATCCGGAAAACAAATACAAGTATTAAATAAAATTTCCGGTGTTATTATTTGGACAGTTGCACTTTATATGCTTTTCCAACTCATATAATCTCCATTCCATGTAAAAAACCATGAAAACATAATTTTATAACATGTTTTCATGGTTTTATTCTTCAAAAAACATTATAAATCACTTACATATTTTTATTATCACGAACTATCTACTCTCAACTTCCACTGAAACAATTCGTTCTATCTCTTTTAAAGAACTATATAAATCCGTTGTATATAGCTTTTCAGGAGCTGATATCATCATTTCTAATTGTTGATGCCCATTATCTATATCTTTAACTTTCACACGTTTCACTTGCAAGTTTAATTCCTTAATTTGTTTAAAAATCCGATTAAGCTCTTGATGTTTATTAACGATTATTTTTACTGCTAAATCCCTTTGTCTTAAAGAATAAGGGCCTGCTAATTTAACAAGGTACGGAAATACATTAATCGCCAAAATAATTAAGAGCATCGCTACAGTTGCTTCCGCATAAAAACCAGCACCAATTGCAATTCCTAATGCCGAAGCTGCCCAAACCATAGAAGCAGTTGTTAATCCAGAAATCACATCGTTATTTCTCCGTAAAATAACACCTGCCCCGAGAAAACCAACCCCACTAACAATTTGCGCTGCAAGACGCATAGGATCCATGTTCGTATGTCCCGGTGAAGAGTATACATTTACCGATTCAATAGAAACAATTGTAATTAAACAACTTGCTA
This sequence comes from Bacillus pseudomycoides, assembly GCF_002551005.1. Classification (GTDB taxonomy): domain Bacteria; phylum Bacillota; class Bacilli; order Bacillales; family Bacillaceae_G; genus Bacillus_A; species Bacillus_A pseudomycoides_C. The sequence goes on along the minus strand of NZ_NVOY01000048.1, from coordinate 17,660 downwards.
CTGAAATCACCATACTCGTTTTCACACCAAGTGGTTTATTTTTCAGCTGTCTATCAATTCCAATCAATAGTCCAAGAAAAAGCGCAAGGCCTAGTTTGAGTAAAAATTCAAATGTCATGTTCATTTCTCCTTACATTTTTAAATGTACCTTTTTTTATAATAAAGTAATAACTATAACTGTTTTATACTTTCATTACTAGGTTTTTTTCTTCCTTTCTAACTTATTTTTTCAAAAATAGATATCGAACTTTTTTCACAGGCGGAGTTTGATAACTTCCGTTCAAAATACGAAAATTCGGTTGATAGTAACGCATAACTAAATTAAAGTTTCCTTTTGGAACTGGTAACCAATTTGATTCCTTCCCTTTAGGCACTTCATGCTGAATATAAATATCTAAAGAGCCATTCTTATTATAAGTTAATCCTCTTGTCCGATCTCCGATTGCATAACGGTGAAGTGGATTTTCAACTAAATAAAAATCTGTATTATATACAGTTACCGACCAGAAAGCCTCAACTTCTGGTAAATTATCTTTTTCAAAATGTAAAATATATTTCTGTTTCCCAGTTAATTCTTCTCCCGTATCATCTATCAATGCCCTTTGATAAATCGATTCTTCCTTCACATTTTCTCCAAGACCTGAATACGCAATAGCTGCTCTTGTTAAAAAATCCGCACCATATATACCAATTTTATCAGAGTATAACCATCCATTTTTTGCTTTTATAAATTGATGACTAGACCTAATAATATTCACCGCATCTTTTATCGCACGGTTCACTCCCTTTAAAATATCTAAATTTACACTTTGAAATATAGTTGATTCAAAAGGATTAATTCCAATATATTTGAAAATCCGAAACAGGATTTGTTCTCCAAGCGGAGGCGGATTCTTTTGCATCTCTTTATTCATTAATTTAATAAATTCAATAGCTGATAATTCTTCTACTGGAGTTTTAGATAATATTTTGTCCTTATGCTCTTTTACTACAGAACTGTTTCCACTTAAGTTTGTAATAATAAATTGCTTCTGAAGTTCTCGAACTCTAAAAATGTCTTCGTTACTTTTCACTAAAATACGACCTAAAACCCATACCGTGTTTGTTAGAGCTGTGACTCTATTCATTTCGGAAGGTAATGTTCCTTTCCAATAGGGATCGACTATAGCAAAACATCCTTTTGCTGTACCTGTTTTTCTTCTTCCTATATTCGCAATTGTATTCGTCCAAGCATCTAATAACTGCACTGTATAATACCTATCATGCGTATTCGGAACGTGCAATATTACAGGTTGCTCTGAAACATCTACCCAAGCGTACATATATAAAGTATCTACATTAGGTGACACGATAAATTGATCAGTTGGATTTGTTAATTCTTCTTTATATACAAATTGATTGAGCACTAATCCATTTTCTAAAGGGGCTGTTAGTTGTTTCATTCTATTTATTACTAACAATGGATATCCATAAATATAAGCTTGTAGACCTATACTATAAGCTAAATTTTCAATAGAAGACATGCTCCCCCTCCTAAATAAACTAGTTTTGTACCCATTATTTTTTTCGCATTCCATACCGATAAAAATATATTACTTAAGAAGTGAAAATAATCATGACCACACTGTACTTTCTAAAATTCGTACATTACGAGGCTCTGCTCATAATCGTAACAAATAAAAAAAGGTTAGCAAAAAGCCAACCTTTTTCTTATTTATTCGATTCTGATTTCTCAACAATTCCAAGGTGATCATTCAATTGTTTTGATATTTCTTTTACATTTTGCTCATTTGGTTGATAATAATAAATACCATTAATGCGTTTGTCTGTACCTTGTACTTGTATTTTTTCTAACTTCAAGTCAGTTCCTGCCATATTTTTCGTAATTGCCATCATATCATTGAATGTTAAGTTTGTTTTCAATTTTTGATCCACTGCATCTAATAATGAACTAAGTTTTGTAATGGAATTAACTGATACTGCTTTTTTGATAATTGTTTCGATTACAAGTTGCTGCCTTTGACCACGCATTGCGTCGCTATCGATTTTCCGTGTTCTCGCCAACGCAAGTGCTTGTTCTCCATTTAAATGTTGGTATCCTTTTTCAAGATGGATTGCACCAGCTTGGTCTTTACTATCTTGTTCCGTAAATGTAACCGGTACATCAATATCAATCCCACCAAGTGAATCTACTATTTTAATAAACGATTCAAAATTAAATTTCACATAATAATCAACAGGTACATTTAAAAAGCGTTCAACTGTCTCACGTGTACTTTCCACCCCGCCAAATACGTGCGCATGTGTAATTTTATCTAATTTCTTTTTTGACGGTATATATACGCGCGAATCACGAGGAATGCTCACTAACTTTACCGATTTATCATTTTTATTAATCGTTGCCAATAATAACGCATCCGTACGAACCGCTTCACCATATTGACTTTTTCTTTTCTCACTTTCATCAACACCCATAATTAAAATAGAAATATTATCTTTTAACGGCGCCACCTCTGTATCACGCTTATCAGATTTATCTATTTCAGCATAAGAGGTACTTACAACTGCTTTTGCTTTGCTATATATAAAGGAACTGTAGCTTATTCCTCCAATGACGAGAAATAGCACAGAAATCATCAAAAACCATAAAAAAACTCTTTTTTTGGAGCGCTTCTTTTTCTTTTCACTTCTACTTGTTGCTTCCATCTCCGTTTTCATTTCACTTCCCCCTTCAAAACATCTTCTATTAGTTTAATTGAAATGTAACATCTATAGAATCGAATTACATTTCACCAACCTTACATTTTTGTAAGAATTTCCAATATACAAATAATAGCTTTTTGCTACAAAAAAACTTATAATATATTATTATAATATAGCTATATTACAAGTTAAAAACAAATATTTTTTAAAATCACAAATAAACATTCTCTCATTGACATGATTTTCAACATTCTTTTAGAAAGGCATTTCCTACATTACCTTTTTACTATACAAAAAAACTAGCCTTCAAACATTTGAAGGCTAGTTTTTTTAACTTGCTTTAAAGCCGCCACCTAATACATCTCGTACATCATGAATAACAACGAATGCATTTCTATCTTTTCGGCTTACAACTTGTTTTAATTGAACGAGTTCTTGTTTATTAATGACAACATATAACACTTCCTTATTATTTCCTGTGTAACCACCTCGTCCTTCTAATACTGTTACACCACGTGTCATATTTTGCATAATGGACTCTCGAATAGTATCTGGATCATTTGAGATAATTGTCACTGCCGTTTTTGTATCTAATCCTTCTACAATAAAGTCAATAACCTTAGCACCGATAAAGACTGCTACAAGTGTATACATTGCTTTTTCTTGTCCAATAATAAATACTGAACCAGCAATAACAACGATATCAATAATAAGTACACCTTTCCCAACACTCCAGCCTAAATATTGATTTGCTAACCTAGCTATAATAGCTGAACCGCCTGATGTACCACCTGCACGAAACATAAATCCTAAACCAATCCCAACAAAAACTCCAGCAAAAAGAGCTGCTAATAATGTATCATGATTTACTGGGCTTGCCACACCTTCTGTGATATATAAAAAGAAAGAAGTAGCTATAATACCAAGAATTGTATATACCATTGTTTTCTTATCAAAAAATTTATAACCAATTGCAAGTAAAATAGCATTCATTATAAGGTTTACAGCACCAGGAGACCAGTCAAACAAATAATAAGTAATTACCGTAAGACCGATAATTCCTCCTTCTGATAATCGGTTTGGAATAGCAAAAAAGTTAATTCCAATCGCGAATAATAACGATCCAACTACAATAAGTATAATCTCTTTCATACGTTCATTCATTACATTTTCCTCCCGTCTATTCCTATGTGTATTTTTCTAATCTCTATATACCCTAGGAATTTAAATTGTCTCTCTCCATTTCTCTGCATGTTTCTCTATCATTTCTATTAGCTTCTTCATCGCTGGAGTCAACCATTTATTTTTATGGTACGCCAGTTCAGTTGTAACAAAATCCTCACTATGCATCCACGGCAAGACGATTAACTTTCCACACTCAATTTCTTCTTTAACTGTAATAAGCGGTAAATACGATAATCCTAACCCGCACATAACAGTTTGTTTAATTGCCTCTATACTCCAAAAATGAATACGTGAACAACTAATCCCTTCTTCTTTTAGCCATTTTTCTAGTAAGTCTCGATAGCTCCCTGGCTCAGTAAGCAATAACATTTCTCCTTCTAAATCAGCAGGAGTAACAATTTTTTGCTTCGTTAGCGGATGCCCTGGCGGAGCAACAAGCACAATTGTCTCTCTAACAAGCGAACGAGTGACAATGTCTACACTTAGTTTTTCTGGATTTGTAAATAAAGCATAATCAAATTTCCCTGACTTTAATTCATTATGCAACTCCTGGCTCTCTGATGGCTGTAAAATGATATGGACTTGCGGATACTTCTTTTTAAATTCATATAAAATAACAGGTAATCGGTATATCATTAAAGACTCATTTGCCCCAATACGTATCGTTCCTGATGGTTCACCGTTCATTTGAGATGATTCCAATGCTTCATTCGATAATGACAATATTTTTTGCGCATAAGAAAGCATATGCCTTCCTACTTCAGTTAAAACTACCTTTTTACCGAGACGATCAAACAATGGACTTCCAATTGCTTCTTCCAGCAATTGAATGTGATTTGTGATTGTTGATTGTGTATACCCGAGCCTCTCTCCAGCCCGTGTAAACCCTCCGCTCTCTGCTACAATAATAAAAGTTTTCAAATGACGCAGCTCCATAATAATGCCTCCTGTTGTACAATCATTATTTCATCCTCAATAGCATAAATTACGGTTTATGTACGTATAAAGATTACAAGATTTTTGTATCATCAATTTATTGTTATAAATACATTATTATGAAAAGTAATATTAAAAAATATATCAAATAAAGTCTTTTCTAAAACATTTATGAAGCTAACTATTCTCAAATAGTTAGCTTCAAAGGTAAACTTTATACAGTTTTAATTTTTCAAATCTGAATTAAAAACAAAAAACGATAATAGTCCTATACACTCACCTAATCGCTATTATATATTTTTAATAAGAATAAATAAAATGAATTATTTCAATAGAAACCATTAGAAAAAATGATGGATGGATTGAATCCTATACTTTTCAACATAATCCCACGAAAATCACATCAAAAACTTAGAAGATTCTCATTCATGCTCACTCCATCAGCAATTATCAGTTCCAAGTGTATTTAACTCTCCAACATATCTAACATTACTATTTCTATGCCAGAAAGTTATCTTTACAAACTATACAACCATCTGGTATTATTACCTGGTACTTAACATTAGTTATACCAGTCTATTAAACATGAAAAATAACTTAAATTATATAGATCCATGTTTATGTTCCGACCATAATCGGTGCCTAAGCTTACTTGTGAAAACATCATTCTAGTAGAACTTATTTTCCTTTTTTCTACGATAGATTTGAAAGGGGCATACTTTTGCAAACAAAAAAAGGTTTTGAGAAAAAAACGATTATATTCATTCATGGATTAGTTGGAAATCGTCGTGCGTTTAAAAAAGAATGTAAACTATTTTCATCATCTTATAACATCATCACGTATGATTTACTTGGCCATGGTGATGACAAAGGACAAGCCATTGATTTTTCTTTAAATCGATTAGTAGAACAATTGTCAGATTTATATGAAAAAGAAGAGATCCAGCAAGCTCACATTTGTGCCCTAAGCTATGGATGCTATATTGCCACTTTATTTGCTCATAAGTACCCAGAAAAAGTATTAAGTCTTTGTCATATTGGCGGTCATTACAATAACCCATCTAAGCTGTTTAATGTCTTTCAAAAGTTTTGGGACAAACGAAATAATGAATACTCTTCTTGGCTTTATCAATATGCAAATACTATATTTCCAAGTGGCATTCTAAAAGCAAACCCATTTGCGATCGTTTCCAAAAACATTTACTATCGATTTGGATTACAATTACACTCATCTATTATTCGAGAGTCATTAAGACATCGTTTGGAATTCGATTTGAAATCCCGATTACGAGAACTTACACAACCAATTTTATGGGTAATGGGAGAACATGATCATCTATATAAATCTTGTTTATTTGATTTAAAATCCATTCTTCCGAATGTTTCATATAAAGAAATCCCGCTAGCTGGTCATGCTGCAAATATCTTTCGCCCAAATTATTTTCACGATTTATACTCTCAATTTTTACAAGATACATCATCATAAAATAAAATTATTTTTTAATTAATAAAGAGAGTCGCATTCTTATGCGACTCTCTTCTCATTTAGAAACTATATTTATGTACTTCCTCAACCATTTGTTTTTAATGTCAATTTTCTATTCGTTTACTTATTCATACTCTTCACTACAAGCGAAGTATATGCCTCTTCCCCTGCTTTCGTCAAATGAACCCCATCAGGCTCAAAATATTCCTTCTTTCCAGCACTTGCTGAATACCAATCAACAAGCGTAATATTTGAGAATTTTGACGCTGTTTCTTTTAACTTGTTATTCACCAAAGATTCCCATGGACGCGGCACTCTTGTATTAACCAATATAACTTTACGTTCATTACCTATTGATTGCATTAATGATGTTATTTGCTCAGTAGTAAATGCTCCGTTCGTGCCCAATCCAATAATAACAGACTGACCTAAAGTACCCTCTTTTTTCATTCTGTCTACCGCAGCGGTCGCTTCAGACATTTGCCTTCCAATCTTCGCATCAATATTAATATTTGGAAAAGCATTTTTTAAATGAGGAGTGACGTCGATCATAATTGAATCTCCAATAGCTGTAATCGTCGCAGATTCTTTAGACTGCGTAGAATGACCTTCCTCTTTGCTTTCGGCTGGTTTTTCACCTGGCTCTTCCCAAACAACATCTGGATGTTTAGGTTGATCTTTTTGCTCCGTTTGTACCGACTCTACTTTATTGCTAGTATTCTCTTTTGCTTTACCTGCTGTTGATAAACCAAAACTAGCTGTAACCGTAACAAATATTGCAAATGCTAAAACGAACTTACCGCCTAACGCTAAGTTTCTTAATCTAAAGTTACTCAGTCGAAAATTCTTCAATGCGCCTTTGCGAATTGGATTTTCGATAAATTTCCATGAAAGCTGTGCCATAAACAAAATTAGAAAAAACTGAAAAATAGCTCTTGTAAGCTGAAATTCTCCAGCACTTCCTTTCGGGCTTGTTAGTGTAATAATCGGATAATGCCAAAGATATATCCCATAAGATCGAACACCAATCCAGCGTAAAGGTCTAAATCTTAAAAAAGCACTAATACGGCTAGCTGGATGAGCAAGATTCGCTACTAGTATTGCAGTAGCAATTGATAAAAGGAACATTCCTCCGCGGTATAAGAATGGATCATATTGATTCGTCTTCCAAAACATCACGAGAATAACAATAAGAGCTATTCCTCCAATTACATCAAGAACGAGGCGAGCCTTTGGAAGAATTTTATGAGCCAACCTACTGCTTGGCCAAATGAAAGCAAGTGCTGCACCAATCAGTAAGGAAAACGCTCTTGTATCGGTACCATAATAAACCCTACTTGGATCAGCGCCCGGTTCATATATCATTGCCATCGCGACAGCTGAAGCAATCGCTCCAAAAAAAATATATAGAGTCAGACGTGATTGTTTTTTTACATAAGAAAGTCCTAAACCGATGATAAGCGGCCAGACTACATAAAACTGTTCCTCAACAGCTAATGACCAAAAATGATTTAGTGGAGAAACGGTACCGAAACTTTCAAAATATGATAATTTGTGATAAATATACCACCAGTTACTAAAATAAAATAAAGCTGCTACCGAATCTCCACGCATTTTCCAAAGTAATGAGCTATGAGAAATGGTAATCCACGCTAAGGTTATAACGAGCATGACAAGCATTCCTGGAAGCAATCTTCTTGCCCGGCGCAACCAGAAATTTTTCAAGTCAATGCTCCTTTTTTCCTTCCATTCAACAACTAGAATATCCGTAATTAAATAGCCTGAAAGTACAAAAAACACAGTAACACCTAAAAACCCTCCAGGTAACCAGTTAAAATTGATATGATACAGAATAACAGCTAGTATGGCTAGCCCCCTCAAACTATCTAATCCAACCATATAACGACTATTCTTCTTTACTGGTGTGGGCATTCATAGTCACCCCCATCTTTCTCTAAAAACTATGTAAATATTTACACTATAAATTCCTACCGCTGTACACTTAACAAGTATAAAGGAAATTCATAAGAAAAGGTTTACAAAAATAGCACATTATCTTAATAAATATATATATCTTGTATAATAATGCACACAATACATAAAATTTTACCATATCATCCATTTTTATAAAATTGTTTATGCAAATAAAATTAAATTTTTTCATTACACTTCCTTTACCTAAAATAAATTTAAAAATAATTGAATATCGTATGAATCTCTTCAAAAAAATCCATAACAAATAAAAATAGCCTAAGTCAAAATATGTGACTTAGACTATTTTTGTATAAACAATACCCTACTGATTTATTTCACGATACTTCTTTTTTACAATAAAAATAAATTGCAATCCAATCGCAACTACTAGTAAACCTGCTGTAAAATACGGCAACTTTAAAGGAGCTATTTCCTTTTCTAATAATATACCATTTACCAGAGTTCCCATCGAACCAGCAAAATAATTAATAGAACTTAGCAAAGCAATAGAAATAGTAGCATGTTCTGGACTTATTTCAATTAACGTTTTTTGTTGAGTCGCTAATCCAGCCCACCCAGTCGCTCCCCACAAAATTAAACAAATAGCTATCAAAATTGCTTTTTGCTGAAAAATTCCCATACATATTAATGATGAAAACATGATAACCATTAAATATACTAATATGATTTTCGGTTTCTTATAAAAATCTATTATATATCCTATAACCAAACTTCCTCCTATCCCACCTATTCCCCACATCCATATGAAAACTACTGATTTTTCAAATCCATAAGAAGCTATTATAAGATCTAAGTATGTGTATAAACCTAAGCTACAAAAACTTAGTATCATCGTTATAAACATGACCAATGAAATAGCTTTGTTTTGAAACATCGCTAGTCGCTCTTTTAATGTTGGCAAATGGGTTGAGTGTATTACTGGAAACCTAAACAATAAGCCTAATATTCCAATTACACCGATTACAGCAATAAACCATATTGTCATTCGCCATCCATACATATCCGAAATATATATACCGAAAGGGACACCTATTACCGTTCCTGCACTCATTCCAAGTAATATCATTCCTAGCGCTCTACCTCTTTTGTTTTCATGAACGAATGTAACAGCTGCAGCTGAAGCGAATGGGGAATACAAACCAGCACCTATACCTGCTATTCCTCTTGAAATTAATAACATGATAAAATTGTTGGTAATTGCACTTACTACATTGGCTAATGCGAAAATAGACAACGCTATTAATAATATATGTTTTGCATTCGTTTTACTCATCATTGCAGCAAACAAAGGAGCGGCAAGCGCATAGCATAATGTAAATATACTTACAGTCTGCCCCGCTTTCCCTATAGATACATGAAATTCATCCGCAATACTTGGTAAAATTCCTGCCATTACATAAGCGTCTACCCCTAACGCAAACATGCCTATTGTTAATAAAAAGATTTTTCTCAAAGTCATCACCCTTTTGTCAATTATTCCAATTTCTATCGTAAAGGGTATAATAAAATTAGTGAAATTAATATTTAGCATAGGAGGTATGAATTTAACTCATGACTATAGCAAGATATGAGGTATTCCAAAAAGTAGTTGAATTAGGGAATTTCACAAGAGCAGCTGAACAACTTAACATGACACAATCCGCAGTAAGTCATGCTATTTCTAGTTTAGAAAAAGAATTTGGTTATCCTTTATTGCATCGAAATAAACAAGCAAAAATTCAAAAAACGGCTTTTGCAGATCGAGTCCTTCCCCATATACGACAAATTTTAAACAGCGAAGCTATTATTAAACAAGAAATATCTCTTCAAAACAATCAACTAGCGGGCACTTTAAAAATAGGTGCATTTACAAGTGCTGCCGCTCAAATCTTACCCAAAATGCTATCACAGTTTAAAGAAAACTATTCAGAAATTAAAGTGATACTATTTGAAGGTACTTACAAAGAGATTGTAGAGTGGATTCATAACGGCACTGTAGATGTTGGATTTATTATTGAAGAAAATACAAAAAAACAATTCCAATCAATCCCTGTTACGAAAGATGAAATTGTTTTAGGATTGTCGAAAAATCATCCGCTCGTTAATGAAAAGACAGTTGATATAAAGACGATTGCTAATATGGACTTTATTATGCCAAAAGGTCCCTATCAATCATTAGTTTTAGAAAATTTGTCCGCTCATGAAGTTTGCCCAAACATTATATTAGAAGTATTGAGTTGTGAAACGATAGTTAATATGGTTTCACAAAACATTGGAATAAGCATGGGACCTGAACTATTTTTTAAATCTCATAGAAACATTGAAATAAAAAAACTAAAACAAAAAAAATATCGCCAAATTAACCTTGCCTATAAAGAGCGAACACCTATCATAAACGCCTTTCTAGTATGTAATCAGTTATAACAATATACATTTGGCCGTAAATAATGTGTTTACGGCCAAGCGCATATTTACTTTTGCTTCATTTGTTTTGCTAATAATTGCTTTACCTCGTTATATGATAAACCAGAATTTTTATTCAACCTCTTCACTTCATCAATATCAGTACCGACAATTGTATACTTTTTTTCTTTATTCATGCTACACTTCCTTTTTAAGATATGAATTATATACGTTTTTATCAACTAGGATTCGTTTCTGTCTAAAAGTATGCTCTCTTATCTATTCCCTAGAATGGAGACTCTTACTCTTCATTACCACTCCCTGTTTTTTATAATTCATCAAAATCAACATTAATGAATATGGTAGTTCCCTAACTCTCAAAAAACAGGAGTAAAAAAATTGAGTTCATTCGTTAAAAATAAACAAAACCTTGAATTAACGACTCTTTACAAGTTTACGTAATTCGAGGTTCCTTTTCACTCGCGTTTTTATCATTAGCTTTCTAACATATAAAAGATGCTCTTCTCTTTACTTATGATTGACAATATTGCTGAATTTGCTTTACACATAATTCTCTCATATTCATATTATAATTTTTATACCATTCTACCGTACTGTCTAATGCCTGTTGAAGAGACCACCTTGGACTCCAATTCAATTTAAATTTTGCTTTACTAATATCAAGATTCAATAATGTTGCTTCATGAAACTCTTCCTCTTGTACATTTGAAATCCCCCAACTACCAGACCCCCAGCTCTTTATAATCCCAATAACAACTTCTTGTACTGGGACAATGCTGCTTAATTTTGGGCCGAAGTTCCACGCTCCCGAAAAACGAGTTCCCTCTGTTAAAATTTTTTCCGTTAAAAGTAAATAACCACTTAACGATTCCAAAACATGTTGCCAAGGGCGCACTGCATGAGGGTTTCTAATAATAATTTTTTGATTGTCTTCCAATGCACGTATACAATCAGGAATGATTCTATCTACAGACCAATCGCCTCCACCAATTACATTGCCAGCTCTAACACTCGCAATGATTTTCTGATGATCCTCATATTTTTTCTCATGAAAATAAGAATTTTGATAAGACGAAATTAAAAGTTCACAACACCCTTTACTAGAACTGTATGGGTCATGCCCTCCCATAGAATCACTTTCTCGATATCCCCAAACCCACTCTTTATTTTCATAACATTTATCACTAGTAACCATAATGCATACTTTAACTGATTCATGTAATCTAACCGCTTCTAATACATTAAGTGTCCCCATAACATTTACGTCGTACGTATATTTAGGGTGATGATAGGAATAGTTAACAAGCGATTGTGCGGCCATATGAAATACAATTTCGGGTTTATATTTACTAAAAACATCATTTAATTTATTAAAATCTCTAATATCTCCCCGTATATCAATGATTTCACTTTGGAGATCCGTGACAACAAAATTATCATTTTTATTTTTAGGATCCAAAGAATAGCCAATAACAGTTGCCCCCAATTCCCTCAACCATATCGATAACCAAGAACCTTTAAAGCCTGTATGTCCTGTAATTAGAACCCTTTTCCCTTGAAATACATGATTAAAATTATCATTTAACAAGCGTTTCACACCTTTAAATTATAAAATTTCTTATAAATTTGAATATAAATGTTGATTTTGTTTATACCAACTAATTGTTCTAATAATGCCTTCTTCAACATCTATTTTCGGTTCCCAAGAAAGCATCTTTTTCACTTTATTAATATTCGGTTTAGGAACCCATCGCTCATTTTCTCTATAAGAAAGTGCACCATAATTCGGCTTTTTATCTGTCTGTAAGTATTTAAAGAGTAATTCTACATAATACTTTAATTGATGAACTTCACTACTTCCGATATTAAAAATATCGTTCTGCACTTTATCATTCTCAATTGCTAAAATACAAACATCTACAATATTATCAATATAGCAATAATCTCTTAATTGATTACATAGAGTTAAATCGACGTTCCTATTTTGTAATGTTTGTAAAATGATGTGAGCAAAAAGTTTATGCGACGCTTCCATTTCACCAAATACCCCAAAAGGTCTAAGGGTTATGATATTAATATTTTTTTCACTAGCGATTTGATGAGCGATTATAGTAGCCGCAGCTTTGCTACTACCGTATATATCTACAGGAGTTAATACCACATTTTCATCAATCAATTCAGTCTTATTTCCATATTCCGAACTACTTCCCAAATTAATAATTTTCTTACATTCTACTAACTTTGCAGCTTCAATAATATTTATAGTCCCTAAAACGTTCGTTTCAACAGCATTCGTATAGTCTTTATGGTTTGAATCCACACCATATGCTGCAAGATGACAAATGTAATCCGGATTAAAATGTTTGATTGCATTTTGAACTTGTATTTTATTTCGTATATCTACCTTATACACTTCCATACAACTTAATACGTTAGTAAGCCGCCACGGATTTGATGATTCTCTTGTCAAAATGCCTACTTTGGCCTGAAGTTTTAATAACCTTTGTACGAAGTGGGAACCAATAAATCCATATCCACCGGTAACAAGTACCTTATTATCTTTTAAAAGGCTATTCATTATTATTTATTACATCCTTTTTATATTTTTTATATGAGAAAATATATAAACATCATATTTTCAAATTAAAATCTAAGTCATCATTTAAATTGATTGGGAAGAATATTGGAAATAGTTTTTTACTGAAAATTTATTCGACGCTTCTACATATAATGGGGTAAGGTGTTCTATAAGACTACTATAGAGTATATGACATGTGTTTCTTATGCTTTCAATGTAAGGAACGTAAATTTCCTTTAAAATGAGTTCGTCAATCTTAAGGTACTCATGTTTCCATAAGTCAAACTCATTCATATTAAAAATTTGCATGCTGCCAAAATGAAAGGCAATTAATTCATCATCGGTCACAAAAATCTTGTTGTTTTTAACCCTTATCGTATCTTGGTTATTCAAAATCACATTCCATGGTGCTGCATTAATCCCTTTTTGATCCATAATTTTAATATTAGAAAACACATCAGGAATATGGTTTAAATATTTTTGATCACCCCATCTATTAAATTCCATTTCATACTTATCTTCACAATACTCGAGACACTTATCTCTCCACCATTCTAAAATTTCTTCACCATTTTTATCATTTTTAAATCCAATTAAACCTGCTTGATACATCCCATGTATGCTTTCAAGTTCAGCTGTACCTCTTTGCGGGCATAGAAAAACGGAATATTTCCACCATTCATTCAAAATTATGTTAGGATTTGAAAAAAAGTACATATCTGCATCGCAGTATATAATGTGATCAACTTCGGGGTAATGTTTCAATATATGGAGACAAAATGGAGCTTTTAACGTCCAGCAATACTCTTTTAAGCTTCTTTGATTCTTTACATTAAGGAGTTTTTGATTTTCAACTTCTTTAACGTGAATGAGAATAGCATGTTTCAACTGCAATTTTATTAACCTTTCGTAAGTAAAATCATCCATACAACAAATCCATACTTTAAAGTTTTCTGCCTGGTTTGCTAGTGAATAGTAACTGGTTAGCCCTTGAATAATATATTTTTGACTTATAATGAATGAGAAATTCAAGAAATTATCCCACTGATTCATTTGTCTTCTTAAATTTGAATTCTTATATGGGGTCATTGCTTCTTTAATATGTTTACTACTTAAGAGTTTATTTGCTTCTTCACCCATTTTTAATTTTAATTCACTAATAATGGATTGAATTCGACTTAAATAAGGAGTGTAAATGCAATCTAGTATATTGTGAGGTATTTCAATTTTTCCTAAGGACCAAAGATCAAATTCATCTTCACTAAAAATTGTAATGCATGCAAAATGATACACAACTAATTGATCTGTCTCAATATATACTTCATTTGAGTTTTTAGAAATAATAAAATTATTATTGTAAATACAATTCCATGGTGCTGCATTTATTCCTAAATTTCTTGATATCTTTACCTTTGGAAAATAAATAGGCATATTATCCAAATATTTTTGGTCTCCAAACCTTCCACCATCAGGATTAGCACTACACCACTCCAAACACTTATTTTTCCACCATCTTACACTTTTTAATCCGTAAACATCATTTTTAAAGCCGATTAATCCTGCTTGATATTTGCCATATGTTTTTTCTACCCAATCACGATCCCTCTGAGGACAAAGAAAAACAGAATTCTCTCCCCATTCATCAAATATAACAGCAGGGTTCGAGAAAAAACATAAATCTCCATCACAATAAAGAACAGATGGTAATTCATAATTTACAAGTAAATATTCTATGAAAACAGACTTCAAAGTCCAACAATACTCATTCACTTTTCTTTCTTGTTTAATACTTTTTAATTGATCATCCTCCACTTCTTCTACTCTTATTAGCATTACATGATTCAAATTCATTTCCTTCAATATCGAAAAAGCAAATGAATCAATACAACAAATCCATAACTTACACTCATTTGAGTTCTGTATTAGTGATTGTTGTAAAGCAATTACTTTTAATATATATTCTGTTCCTACTATAACGCAAAAATGATTCCCCTGTTTAAGGCTCTTATCCAAATCTAATTGAGAATTTTTATTAACTGCAGTATGTGTGGAACTATTTTTGACAATAATCTTTCGAGATCGCTGAAAATTTATTTTTTCTTTAGGGGGAATATATGGGCGAGGTACATTCTCTTTTCCATAGTGAATGTTCAATATTTTTTCACTCCTTTGAATTATTTTTTATGAGGATCCCAATTTTCATTTGCATCCTTCAAATCTTTTGGTGTATCCACACTAATCCAAAAACCATTATATTCGTAAACCGCTAGTTCGTTATTTTTTATTAAATTGTGCAATGGTTCTTCCTCAAGAATACACGTATCTTCATCACTTAAGTAATTAAATATCGCTTTATCAAATACAAAAAAACCTCCATTTATTAAACTATCAAGTAAGGGTTTTTCCTTAAATTCTGTAGCAATTCCGTTCTCAACCTGCAATAAGCCATACTGACTATTTTTCCTAATGCCAGTCAGTGTTGCAACTTTTCCTTTTTCTTTATGAAATTTTATAAGCTCATTAATATCTATATGTGCTAACCCGTCACCATAAGTTAATAAAAATAGTTCATCTTGCACATAATGTTCAAGCTTTTTCAACCTTGCTCCAGTCATTGTTTCCATTCCTGTATCAATGAATTTTATATTCCATGATTTTTGTTCCTCAAGCAATTGATACTGATTTTTTTGAAGATCTAAAACAAAATCTGACTCCTTCCAATTATAATCCATGAAATATTCTTTAATTTTCTCCCCTTTATATCCTAACGGCAATATAAATTCCTGATGTCCAAATTTACTATACCAGTTCATAATATGCCAAATGAGAGGCTTTCCCTGTACCCGAACTAATGGTTTAGGAACATCTTCTAGAATCCCCTGCATCCTTAGTCCTTTCCCCCCACACAAAATTATGACTTTCATAAAATCTCTCCTGACACGATTGGTTTATACAGCTATTTTAAGATATGCGGCCAGTGTATAAGCCGTATACACTTATGTACCATAAGGACAAGTTTCTAGTTTTCTTTTCACCTGAAACATCTCATGTTTAATTTATTTCATCTCCCTGATCTTTACATAGTTCTTTATCCTGACTTAAACTCATGTCCTTGTATAAAAAAGTTCTTTACTAATAAGTAGTGTAATCACTGCGTTTTCAAACTAGTAAAGAACTTTTTTGGCTTTTATTTATATAGCTACAGTCGGTTTCGAAACTTCCTTAAGTATAGTAGGAAAACCTTATGATCTTATATCATATTCCCATTTATGAGTGCATTTTGTTAATATGTATCCTACTTTTCCTATTAAAAAGCCTAATTTCTCAATTTATTGTAGAGAAATTAGGCTTTTTTCATCACTCTATTAAAGCACCCTATAGTTTAATGACTTGTTTTACTGATTATATCTTCAATCATTCATTTTGAACTATATAGATATAGTTTTTGTTGCAACTGTTTGTTGAAATGCCTTATCATGCTCAACAATAACCATTGTGGGATTAAATTGTTGAATAAGTTCTTCAATCTGCATACGCGAATAAATATCAATAAAATTTAATGGTTCATCCCATATATATAAATGAGCTTTTTCACATAAACTTTTAGCGATAAGCAGCTTTTTCTTTTGTCCACCAGAATAATGAGATATATCTTTCTCAAATTGAATTCGGTCAAAATTCATCTTACGTAGGATGGATTTAAATAACGTCTCATCAATCTCGTTCTCTTCAATAAAGTCCGATAACAATCCCTTCAAATGAGAAGTATCTTGTTGGACATAGGAAATACTGAGTCCTGAACCTAAATTAACTGAGCCTGTATGCTGTATTAGATGTCCTAGAATTAGTTTTAGGATACTACTTTTCCCGCTTCCATTCTTTCCATCAAGTACAATTCGGTCCCCTTGTTCAACTATGAAGCTAATTGGTTCATTTACTATTTGGTCATCATACTTAACAGACACATCAGCCATAACAACCAATTCATTTGACTGAAATTTCAATTGTTCTAATTTTAACGACTCAGTTTTCTCCACATTTTTTAGTAATTTTGACTTTTCTTCAATAGCTTTTTGTTGCCTTGATTCAAGGTTCTTCGCTCTCTTCATCATCTTGGCCGCTTTATGTCCTACAAAACCCTTATCTAACTTAGATCCTGAATTCCTTGTTCCATTTTTGGAAGCTTCCACTTGATGAGACCAACCTGCTGAATTCTTTGAAGACTGTTTTAATCTCCCTATGTCTTTTTGTAGACGCTCATTTGTAGCCTCTTCGTGTTCCTGCTGTCTATCAAAATTTAACTTCCAAGAAGAATAGTTACCACTTTGAACTTCAATATTTGCTCTATTTATAGATAATATGGATAGGTAAGTT
>NZ_NVOY01000047.1 GCF_002551005.1 Bacillus pseudomycoides | reverse complement strand
CTTGCAAATCTTACCGTTCTCGCAAATCTAAGCGCACTTGTCGCTCTAAACGTAGTTGACAACTTCGTTTTGGGCGCTCTGGTTGTTAATATAATATATTACTCTACCATATCAAAAAGGTTCCTCGTTATTTCAAAAATGCA
This sequence comes from Bacillus pseudomycoides, assembly GCF_002551005.1. Taxonomy (GTDB): domain Bacteria; phylum Bacillota; class Bacilli; order Bacillales; family Bacillaceae_G; genus Bacillus_A; species Bacillus_A pseudomycoides_C. The sequence continues at coordinate 16,846 of NZ_NVOY01000047.1, read as the reverse complement.
AATAGACCGCTTTAAGCGGTCTATTTGTCTATTAGAGCAAATCATTGTTTTATAAAGCTTCTCCTTTTACCTCTCTTCAAAATGCGCAATATCAGCAAATAAGTGAATTGTACTTTCTCCTTCTTTAAATTCAATCATACTTAAACTTGCGCTATGCATAAAAGGACCATTCCATATATGTTCAATAGGACGTTGTTCAAAATGCCCCACCATAAGTAATGCAGTAATAGCATGAGAAACAATTAAAACATTTTCTCCCTCATGCTTTTGAAGAATATATGTAAGCCCCTTTAGTACACGCTCTCTCGCGTCATAAAAACTTTCTCCTGTTTTCGATTCATACCGATGCGGTGCATTCCAGAATAAATCGAAATCTTTTGCATATTTCTCCTGCAATTCAACTTGTGTATATCCTTCCCAAACTCCCATATCAATTTCATATAAATGTTCATCTGTTACAATTGGAGTATCTCTATCTCCTTTAATTAACTGAGCTGTATGTATTGCTCTTCCACTTGGACTGCTGTAAATAACATCTAGTGCCATATCTTTCATACGTTTCCCTAATTGTTTTGCTTGTAGTATTCCAGTTTCCGTTAAATTTGAATTTTTTCTACCTTGCATTCTTTTTTCTACATTCCATTCTGTTTCCCCGTGACGCGTAATATATACCATTGTTTTCATCATCGTCTTCTCCTTTACCAACTCGGTCTAGCATCCCATGGCTCTAATGTTCCAACAATCCATTCCTGTTGTTTATGATGAATTCCAGCTATAACTCCACTAGCAATTTCATCATGTGTTAACCATCTAGAACATTTTTCTTCTACCATAAAGCCTAATATAATTCGATAATACTTACACAAAGTAGAGCATCTTACTTTTTTATCTGATTTGTAAGCACTGCTTCCAAGTACATGGAACAACTCCCATTCTTTCGAAAGTATTTCAATCTCCTCGCTAATTATTTGCAATGCATCTACAGCGGAAGAATGAATCCAAGCGACCACAAACGTAATTGGTCCATTTTCTTGAATGGAATTTTTAATTTTAACACGCAACTCATCACTATTATGATAATCAACCGCTAAACACGTTATCCTTTCAGGAGCATGACATGAATCTTGTATCTCTTTTTGACGTTTTACATTTCGTCCGATCACAGAAGTATGGTATCCTTGCTCTGCAAACGACTTTGACACTTTCTGTAGCATTCCAGTTCCTCCAACAACAAGTACATGCACAATCCCTCACCCTTTCTATGTTTAGTAAAATAACATATGCGGTTTTGCTTCTTTATAATATTGTAGCCTCTCTTGTAGCGTCCCTGTATGAAATTCAAACTTATGACCGTCTGGGTCTGTAAAATAAATAGAATGGCAATCTCGTACATCTCGCTCTCGTCCTTGTAAAATATGTACGTTATTCACTTCAAGCCGATGTAATAAGGTTGTAAAGTCTTCTTTTTCTACCGAAAACGCAATATGTGTATACGATTGATAGATTTCATTCCTTGGAATATTCTTTTCTTCATTTAATGCGATCCACATTCCACACAAATCAAAATAAGCAAGTGTTCTACCTTTTACAAGTAACTTCCCTTCCAACACTTTTTCGTAAAATTGTATAGATTTCTCTAAGTTTGAAACAGAAAAGCAAAGATGATGCATTCCTTTTATCATTGTCATGATCTCCTCACAGCAAAAAAGATGCGTAATATTCACGCATCTTTATCGTACTATTTTTTTGTAATATATGTCCATTTATAACTAAAATCTCCTCCAAATGTATGTTTAGCAGTTCCTTTCACCTTGGATTTCTCAAGAAAACCAACGCCCTGCTGATACACTGGAGAAATTGCTGCATCATCAAATAAAATTTTCTCTGCTTCAGAAAAAGCCTTCCAGCGTGCCTTCTCATCAGTTAACAACTCACCTTTTGCTTTCGCAACTAACTCATCATATTTCTTATTAGAATATGCCATTTCGTTAAATGCACTATCTGTAATAAACATATCAATAAACGTCATTGGATCTGGATAATCCGGGCTCCATGCTGATAAAGAGAACTCATATTCTAATTTCTTTTCTAAATCTAACTTTTGTTTAAACGGCTGCTGTTTAATATTCACTTTCAAACCAGGTAAATTTTTCTCCAGCTCTGATTTAATATATTCTCCAACTTTTTTCAAGTTATCTTTATCATAGTTCAACATTTCAACTGTAATTGTATCTTGACCTAACTCTTTTTTCGCTTCTTCCCATAGTTTTTTCGCTTTTGCTGCATTATCTTTACCATCATGAAAGTTTTTATTTGTTTCGCGGAAGTCTTTTCCATCCGGCCCTTTTGTAAACTTTTGTGGTACTAAGTAATATGCGGGTAATGACCCATCGTTTAAAATTACATTAGCAATTCCCTTTTTATCATATGCTAAATCAATAGCTTCACGCACTTTTTTGTTCGAAAAAGTCTGATTTTTCTGATTAAAACGAATGAAATACATACGCGGCTCTAATTCTGATTTAAATTCTTCACTTTTCTTATATTTATCAACAAATTCCGAACTTAAAATGACTCGATCTACTTCGTTGCTCTCATATAAATTTACAGCTGTTGATGTTTCTTTTACAACACTTACATTAATTTCTTCTAATTTCACATTACCTTTATCCCAATAGTTTGGATTTTTCTTTAACTGATAACTTCGTTCATGCTTCCATTCACTCATCATGAATGGTCCATTATATAATAACTTATCTGCTTCTAATGCGTATTTGTCACCTTGTTCTTTTACAAATTTTTCATTCAATGGGAAAAATGTTGGGAAGGTTGTAAGCTCTAGAAAATATGGTGTCGGTTTCTCTAACTCAACCACTAATGTTTTATCATCTTCTGCCGTAACACCAAGCTGTTCAAGCGGCAATTCTCCTTTATTAATCTTTTCAGCATTTTTAACATCGAACAAAATAAACGCATATTCCGATGCTGTTGCTTTATCAACAGCACGGCGCCAAGCAAATACAAAATCTTGTGCTTTAACCGGCTCTCCATTTGACCACTTTGCATCTCGTAAATGGAATGTGTATGTTTTCTTATCCGCACTGATCTTGACATCTTTAGCCATACCAGACGTTGGTTTATTATCTTTATCTAAGCGGTATAATCCTTCCATTGCGTTTACAAATGCACGAAACGATACAGTATCCGTAGACTTCGACGTATCCATAGAAGGGATTTCTGCTGTTTCTAATAAATTTAATACTTGTTTATCAGCAAGCGCTTGATTTCCTTCTTTTCCCTTTTCAGTTGTTGATGCTTTTTCCCCATTTCCACATCCTGCAACTAACACACTTGTTGAAAGTGCAAATGCTGTAATCAATGACAACTTTTTCTTCATAGACCATTTCCCCTCTTTCTATATAACAACTAAAAATAAGACCAAGTACTCTTGAATAGTATTATACATAATTTTCTGATAACTTCAAATACTATCTTTTAAAAAATAAAAAAGTGACACACGCCTTTTTTTGTTATCTTACCATCTATTTTAAATTTCCAACATTGAAGTCTCTGCTATGCAAAACACTACATGACCTGCACTTTGTTTGAAACCTCGCTCCCGGCAGAAAAAGGCCCTGACCGCTTCTATGCACGGCCAGAGCCTCTCGTCTCCTCTAAAAAAAGGGGTTTTTATGTCTTTTTCACTTAGAATATATAATTCAACTAAATTACTTCATTTTTAATATTCCATTATCTCAAAAAACCTTCATGCTTTAATAGCCATTCTTTCCGCCAAAGTCCTCCTTCATATCCTACTAATTTCCCGCTCTTTCCTATAATCCGGTGACAAGGCACAATAATCGAAATCGGATTTCTACTATTCGCTCCACCAATTGCACGTACAGCCTTTGGGTTGCCAATTTTTTGTGCAATATCAAGATAAGAAGCACTTTTTCCATATGGAACACTGCAAAGTGCATTCCATACTTGTTTTTGAAAGGAAGTTCCCTCTGCTTGTAGCGAGACAGTAAATTCCGTTCGCTTCTTATAAAAATATTCATCCAACTCCATTACACATTGCTCAACAATTGGATGAGGAACATCTTCTTGTTTTTGCTCTACAAATAACACAGAGGAAATACCATTCTCATCCCCTTTTACTTCAATCCACCCAAGTTCACTATTGTAATATGCTTGATACATAAAAAATATTCCACCTCCTCTTATACTCATCATAACACCTATATAAGCATTTTGTTATGGAAAAAAAGAGCAAGGTGCTACAATAAAGTGAACCTTCCATTCGTCAAGAAATTATCATTGTATATACGCTCATTTAAGAAAATACAGGAGGATGTTTATCGTGAACAATCAATTATTTTCACCATATACAATAAAAGATGTTACATTAAAAAATCGAATTGTTATGTCACCTATGTGTATGTACTCCGCTGAAAACGAAGACGGAAAAATAACAAATTTCCATCTCGTCCATTACGCATCACGTGCAGCTGGTCAAGTAGGGCTTGTCATGTTAGAAGCTACAGCCGTAACGTCAGAAGGACGCATTTCCCACAAAGATTTAGGCATTTGGGATAATGAGCATATAGACGGTCTACGTCAAGTTGTCGATATGATTCATGAACACGGGGCAAAAGCAGCTATTCAAATTGCCCATGCTGGTAGAAAAGCTGTTCTTGATTCAGACCCTATTGCACCATCAGCTATTCCTTTTGATTCCTCTATGAAAATTCCAGTACAAATGAGCAAAGAACAAATTAACGAAACAATTACGGCTTTTCGTAACGGAGCAGAACGTGCTAAACAAGCTGGATTTGATATGATCGAATTACACGGCGCACACGGTTATTTAATTAATGAATTTTTATCTCCGCTTACAAATCATCGTACAGATGAATATGGTGGATCTCATGAAAATCGTTATCGGTTTTTACGTGAAATCATTGATGCAGTAAACGAAGTATGGAGCGGTCCATTAATCGTTCGTATTTCTGCTCACGATTACCATCCAGATGGTTTAACTGTAGAGGACTATGTAACGTTTACAAAGTGGATGAAAGAACAAGGTGTTAACCTTATTGATTGTAGTTCAGGAGCTGTTGTACCAGCACATATTGATGTATATCCTGGTTATCAAGTACCCTATGCAAAATATATAAAAGACTATACTTCTATTGCTACAGGCGCTGTTGGCCTTATTACAAGCGGCATACAAGCAGAAGAAATTTTACAACAGGGGGCGGCTGACTTAATTTTTATCGGCCGTGAACTATTACGGAACCCCTACTTTCCGAGAACAGCAGCGAATGAACTTGGTTTTGAATTAGCGGAGCCGTTTCAATATAGCCGTGCTCCTGGAAAACTAAAACATACTTCTAAATAAAGAAACTGCCAAAGCATTACTTTGGGCAGTTTCTTTATTGTATACAAGCAATCTTTTCTAAAATAAGAACATATCTAGTAAAAATCACTTTTATCCCGCATTAACGGGCAGTAATACTCCCACCTCAAAATTCAGCGAAAGCAATGTCCAGCTCTAGCGGCTAGAATCTCCGGTCGTTTCGCCCCCTCGGACGAGGCAAAAAGCGCCTCTCTGTCGAGTGCGTGGGCGCACTGCGATTCTGGGCGAGCCGCTTCCGCTTTTCTAAAGAAGTTAGTTGGGAGATAAACTGCCCGTAAAAGCCCGATTGGTTCAACTAATAAGCAGTGGGGGATGAAAAATCCCCCACTACTTAAAGTTTCACTTTATTTCATCTTAGCAATTTCCGGAGATTCATGTATATGAACACCAGATTCTTCTCGCAGCGCTGTGACATACATTCCTTTTGCTACTTGCTCTGCTGAAATCGGCTTATATTTTGAAAAAGACCTCTTAAATAAAAACGGCATAATTCCCGAAACTTTTTCTCCCATTCTTTCTCCAAAACGAAACTCGTCTCGCTCTCCAACTAAAAGAGATGGTCTAAAAATATGAATGCCTCCTATGACTAGTTTTTTAATATCTTCCTCCATCTGTCCTTTTACTTGCGAGTAGAAAAATAGCGACTTCGGATTTGCCCCTAACGAAGAAATAACAAGAAAGTTTTGTACCCCTTGTTCTTCTGCTACACGAGCTGCTCGTAATGTATAATCATAATCAACCTTTTTAAAATTTTCTTTCGTCCTTGCTTTTTTAATTGTCGTACCAAGACAATTAAACACATCATCTACAGCAAAAAACTCTTTATATTGTTCCAAAATCGAAAAATCCACCTGCTTTTGTTGAAGCTTTTCATGTTCCCAGTCTAATGATCTTCTCACAAAAATTGTAACTGAATCATAATGATCTGAATCAAGCAATAACTGTGTCACTTCTTGTCCAACTAAACCACTGGCTCCAAGTACTAAGGCTGTTCTTGTTTTCATTCTTTTCCATACCTCTTTATCTTCTAATCTCTCTCTCTATCATAAGCAAAGCATAATGCAGTATGCAAGCGCTTTGTTTACTCTTTTTCTTCTTTTGGCACCTCAGTAATTGTACTTGTATCACCTAAATTTTGAATAAGCGCTTTCAAAAAACAAATTACACATGATAATGGAAAAATAACAGCCAATATTAATAAAACCGCTTCACTCATATATCCCATTCACTCATCTCCTTCTCTGCACCCTCTATCACACTATATGAAGCAGCAAACAAGATATATGCAAATACCAAAAAAATAAACCATAGCATTGTGACAATTTCAGAACAAATCATAAATCGTAATCATTATTATTTATTGCAACATCATTAAAGATGTATTATACTAAACCAGGAGTATAAAGCGTAATTATTACGTTTTATAAAAAAGGAAATAATTCTTTCTTTTTTATGGAGAAAATATATTTTAGAAAGTAAAGAAATGAGGCAAATAAAATGAAGAAAAGATCAATTATATTTTCATTCGTATTAATGTTTACCCTTATATTTGCTGGATGTTCAAACAAAGATAATACAGCAAATAAAAAAAATGGTAAACTTACCGTCTATACAACTATTTTCCCTTTAGCTGACTTTGCAAAAAAAATCGGCGGTGATTATGTAGAAGTAACAGCTATGTATCCACCAGGTGCAGATTCTCATACGTATGAGCCAAGTCAAAAGCAAACTGTACAAGTTGCCAAATCAGATTTATTTGTGTATAACGGAGCTGAATTAGAACCATTTGCTAAAAAAATGGAAAAAGCATTAAAAAATGAAAATGTTAAAGTTGTAAATGCATCAAAAGGTATCGAACTACGAGCTTCAACTGAAGACGAACACGAGGAAAGTCATAAAGAAGAACATCATCATGATAAAGATCCTCACGTTTGGCTAGATCCAACACTTGCCATGAAACAAGCTGAAACAATTAAAAATGCACTTGTAGAACTACAACCAGAACATAAAGAAGAATTTGAGAAAAACTTTGCTGCACTGCAAACAAAATTCACAAGTTTAGATAATCAATTTAAAGAAGTTGTTGATCATGCAAAAACGAAAGAAATATTAGTTTCTCATGCAGCATACGGATATTGGGAACAACGTTACGGTTTAAAACAAATTCCAGTTGCAGGTATTTCTGCTTCTGATGAACCATCCCAAAAAGCACTAACTTCTATCACAGCAACAGCAAAAGAGCATGGATTAAAATATATTTTATTTGAAACATTCTCTACACCAAAAGTAGCAGAAGTTATTCAAAAAGAAACAGGAACGAAAATTTTACGCTTAAATCATCTTGCAACTATCTCCGATGATGATGCGAAAAAAAATAAAGATTACTTTACATTAATGGAAGAGAACATTAACACTTTAAAAGAAGCAACCAATTAATATAACGATTTATTTCTGACCGTTGAAAAATGTTTCTGCGGTCTTCTCTTTTGCCATTGCTTCCTAATTGTCTTGACTCAAAAAAACAAATAGTAAAATTATCCATAATGGTTATGTAGATGTCTGGGTTAATTCTTTGGACACCTACGTCACCGCTACACAGAATACAGCGTGACCTGCACACGATTTATCTTTTTATTTTCAATACGTAGCCAGATACTCCCCTACTAATATAGTTATAATAAATAAGAAAGTGAGATGAAACTATGAATCTTTACATTTGTGAAGTAACAGCATCAAATTGGCGTTCAGTCGCTGCCTTAAACGTAGCTGAAAATCAACGACAATTTATTGAAAGTAACGCATTTTCTTTAGCTGAATCATTATATGAAGGAAATGCAACATCGTTAGCTTTATATGATAGAGAAACACTTGTTGGATACGCAATGTATGGATGGTATTCTGAAAAAAATGAAAGCATATGGTTAGACCGGTTTATGATTGATCACAACTTTCAAGGAAACGGCTACGCGAAACGATTTCTCCGTTTATTAATTTCATATTTACAACAAAAATATCAATGCAAAAAGATTTATTTAAGTCTTCATCCTAACAACAAATTAGCAATGAAACTATATGAATCGTTCGGCTTTCATTTAACTGGTGATATTGACGATGAAGGTCCTGTTGTTGGAGTTGTGATGGAGTTGCTTTTAGACAAAGTAAAACTTGCATAAAGTAATATAAATAAGCCTGCAAATGCAGGCTTATTTTATACTTTCTTGAAAATGTTTTTGAAACCATTCTTTATTGAGATCTTTACCAATAAAAACAATCTCACTTACCCGCTTTTCTCCATCGTGCCACTCTCTATCATAGGAAGCCGCAAATAACGTATGTACCCCTTGGAACACAACCCGGCGATTTACTCCTTCAATAGACAATATTCCTTTATATCGATACAAATACTCTCCTAATTCTTGTACAACAGCTGACATCCATTCATTTATTTTTTGTAAATCAAGAGGACGCTCTTCTCTTAACACAAAAGACTTTACCCCTTCTAAATGCTGCTGTTCTTTATGCGGATAAATTTCTAACTTATCACGTGTTTTAAATGTTTGTATTTTTAATAATGAAGGGATATCTACTTCACAATTTGTTGTTGGGATTAATTTTGCAGTTGGATTAATCCCTTGTAATTCAATAAGTAAATTCTCCTTTTCTTCCCGCTCTACTAAATCTAATTTATTCACTAATACTATATCAGCAAAAGCAATTTGTTCCTTTGCTTCTAACCCTTTTTCAAAGTGTTTTTGTATATGATAGCTATCAACTACTGTTACTACACCATTAATTTGGTATGCAGACTGAATGATAGGATCTAAAAAGAAAGTTTGAATAATAGGGCCAGGATTTGCAAGTCCCGTTGTTTCAATTACTAAACCTTCAAAATCCATTTTCCCTTCTGCTTTTACTTCTAGTAAATGCTTTAATGCGACAAGCAAATCTTCACGTACTGTACAACATAAACAGCCGTTTGTCATTTCCATAATCTCTTCTTCTACATTCATAATTAATTGATTATCGATACCAATTTGTCCAATTTCATTTACAATAACCGCAAGCTTCTTACCATGCTCTTCAGATAAAATACGATTTAATAAAGTTGTTTTCCCCGATCCGAGAAACCCGGTTAATATTGTTACTGGAATCACGATTCTACATCTCCTTGTAATATGTCTAATTCCATAATTATATCATAGGTTATCTTTTTATTTTTGAATATAAAACATATTAGTTGTAGGCATATCTACACAAATATATAATAACAGTATATAAGAAAACCTTTTCATATACACCAGCAAGGAGGACCTACATAAATGGAACGAATTCAAATGGCTCAAACCCTAGAATTTTCTCGAATTATTCAAGGGTTTTGGCGTTTAGCAGAATGGAATATGACAGATCAAGAATTACTCTCTTTCATTGAATCTTGCATGGAGATCGGCATTACAACGTTTGACCATGCCGATATATACGGTGAATATACATGTGAAGCTTTATTTGGAAAAGCGCTTCAATTAAAACCGAGTTTGCGTAACAGCATGGAAATTGTTACAAAATGTGGAATCGCTCCCCCATCACCTAAATTTCCAGAACGCTACGTCGCTCACTATAATACAAGTACTGAACACATTATAAAAAGTGCCGAACAATCACTACAAAACTTAAATACTGACTATATCGATGTATTGCTAATTCATCGCCCAGATCCATTTATGAATCCAGCAGAAGTTGCCGAAGCTTTTTCTCGTTTAAAACAAGAAGGAAAAGTACGTCACTTTGGTGTATCAAACTTTCTGCCGTCCCAATTCAATATGTTAAGTTCATATTTAGATTTTCCGCTCATTACAAATCAAATCGAAGTATCAGTTATGCAGCTTGAGCATTTCGAAAAAGGTACGATTGAACAGTGCCAAGAAAAGCGAATTTCTCCTATGATTTGGTCTCCTCTTACTGGCGGTGAAATTTTCAAAGGAGAAAGTGAACGTACACTTCGCTTACGCCAAATACTAGAGAAGATTGCTACTGATTTTGACATCACGGAAATTGATTCGATTATGTATGCGTGGTTACTCGCTCATCCAGCTAATATGCTACCAATTGTTGGCTCTGGTAAATTAGAACGTGTCAAAACAGCTGTTGAAGCAACAAAATTAACATTGGACCGTCAACAATGGTTTACTATCTTTGAAAGCTCAAACGGTCATCCTGTTCCATAAGTACACAAAAAGAACATGGGATACATTCCCATGTTCTTTTTAAATTTGTAATTGATTTATTTCTGCTGCACTCCGAATTCCTGATTCAATTGCCCCTTGTATCCAGCCATGATACAACGTAGTATGGTCACCTGCAAAGTATATTCTTCCTTCTGGTTTCACAATGTGAGGATATAATTCTGATTCTTGGGTTGCCTCAAAGATTGCAAACCCTCCTAATGCGTACGGATCTAATGTCCAGCTCTTCGATATCCCAGAAATAAATTCATCATACACTTGATTTCCAAGTATTGTTCCTAAATTTTGCAAGGTATAATAAATACGGTCACTTTCAGATAAACCATCCCACAATAATGCATCATACGACCATGTATAACTCCCTAGTACCATTCCAGGCCCTTTTGTACCAATTCCATAGCTTGGATAATATGCATAACGAATAGGTAAATCGGTAATAATGCGGCCACCAAGTTGACCTTGTTCTTCCCAAAAACGACTTTTAAATTGTATTCCAATTTTCGTCGCAGCCATGTAATGTAGCTCTCGAATCGCTTTCCACTTTTCATGAGAAACAGAATCATACGGTTCTATTTCAACAAATCTCATTGTTGTAAACGGAATGGTGACAATGACAATATCCCCTGTAATACTGCTATATTCGAACGTTTTTTCATTACGACAATATGCTGTAACTCCTTTTTCATGTTGCTCTAGTTTCATTAATTTTTGTTGAAAGATAATATCATCTTGTAGTTGCGGTAAAAAAGATTTAGGCAATGCGTCGTTACCACCTTCAATTTCATAAAAACCTGTAGATTGCTGTAAAATATAAATAAATCGCAATGTTTCTACAAAAGACCTTTCTAAAAACCCTTCTAAATCAAGAAGTACCCCTATCATCTCTACAGCAGCTGGCGAAAAAGGCACCTTATATTGGTGAGGATAATCCTTTAAAAACTCTGCTGTAGAATATCGATCAAAATCTTTCTCTACAATACTCCAATTTTTTTCCGGATCTCTTTTAATAAAATCAAGAATTGGTTGTATTGCTAACATCAACAACTCTTCCGATGATTTTCCTTCTTCATTCGCTGCAACTGGATAACGTAAAATACTCGGATTTTTCTCATATTGTTTCAATGTTGTTTTACGTCCATTTGCATATATAATGTCCGTTTCATTTCGATTAATAAATGGATGTAACCTCAATCCAAACTTCTTATTATATGCAAGTGTTAGTTCATGTGTATAAGGAATCCGCATGGCTCCAACATCAAGATATAAGCCTGTTTCTGGCATTCTCATCGTATAAACACGCCCACCAATTCGATTATTTGCTTCTAATATTTTCACACGATGACCAGCAGCCTTTAATAATGATCCAACCACTAATCCAGCCATGCCCGCTCCAATAATAATAATATTTTTCGGCACTGTCGTTTTTGGTAAGCCATTATCAATAATAGAAACCATCTCATTTGTTGTAAGACGGGATTGCTTATTCAATCGCATCATCCCCTCCCTACTCATCAACACAAATTCATAGTTCAATGCATTGTATTCAAGGGAAGGATGTATCATGCTTTAATTTTCTGAATTTTCACGAAAAATTTAAAGAGTTGTGCACTTATTTCTGTTATTTATCCGTATAATAAAAATGAAGATAGAAAATGTAAGGAAGGGAATGGTAACATGAAACGCTCTTACAACTATCATGAGATAAAAAAACAATTAGAAAACCAAAAATCTCAGCTATGTAAACGATTAAAAGATGTAAAATTAACAGAAAGTGAACGCAATGAAATTAAAAGAATGGTTGATAATTACGATTACATTCTTACCTTAGTTGAAATGAATCATTTTGAAAGAGGAATTGCTCACTAAAAATGGATGTACAAATTATGAAGACATAAAGGTTAAAAATAAAGTAAAAATTCCCATTCCGTATAATAGAGGGGGATTTAATTTATGAATAACTTTAATGTTCTTTGCGAACAATTTGCTACAATTCTGAAAGGGAAAAGTAAAATCCATCAAAATTCTTGTTCAGTATCTTTTCATCGTAATTTTAAGGTGCTTGTTCAGGGCAAACCGAGTATGTCTGTAGTACCTGTCGGAGTAGGATTCGAATCTTTGGATCAAAATGGGAATGCGTTGAATTTAGGTGAAATTGCCGTTTTGCAAGATGAAATCCCCTCATTTATGCAATCAATTATACAACAGGGGATTATTGTAAGTGCCTTGCATAATCATTGGTTATATATGAATCCATTAATCATGTATATTCATGTCCAATCAGTAGAGCCACCATTACATTTTGCAAAAAAAATGGCAAATTCTTTTTCGGTCCTTAGTAGCTATCCGATTGCTGATAATGGGAGTTAATGTATAACAAGAAGAGATGTTTAAAACATAACAAATGCCCTCTCACCAAAAGAGGGCATTTGTTATACATACTTATTTTTATATTTACTTCGTTTACTCATTCATCACCTTGTTCACCTGAACTTTTCGTCCTTGTAACAACTGGAACATCACAAAATATAAAAATGCACTTAAAAACGCAAGTACTGCAATGATGTAGAATGTGTATTGATAACCGATCCATGCTGTTAAAGGAATCGCAATTGGTGCAATTGTTCGGCCAACAGACCACCGAAGTGTTGCTGCCGCAAAATATTGTCCTCGCATATGTTCAGGTGCTAATTTAGAAACGAAACTATTTTGAATTCCAACAACCAATAGCTCGCCGAACGTGAAAATGAGCATAGCAATTATGAGGCCCCAGACTGATACAGTGTGCGGAAAAATAACCATCGCTATTCCGTATGTAAGAGATGACAACAAAAAGACAGTTCGCTCAGAAAAGTAATTTGCTAATCTCGTTACATAAAGAGTAAATAAAGCAACCAAAAATCCATTTTCCGCAATAATCCAACTAAACAATTTCTCACCATTTATCATCAGATTAAAAAACTCTTGCGTAGGTACATTTTCTTTTATGTATACGGCTAACAATAAATCCAGCTGTGTAAAAGTCTGAGCAACAAAAATACCTGCAACAATGAACAACAGAAAGACACCGTCTTGAAAAATAATTCGATAATTCTTTATTTGTTCATTCACAACAGTAAGCCATCCGCTTTGCTTTTCTGCTTTTGTCTTATTTTCTGGTAACGTCTCTTTTATAAACTTAAGTAATACAAATGCTAATATAAAATTAATGATAACGCTCGCCAGTAACAATTCAAAACGATAAGAAAAAAAGAAAAACGCTCCTAAAATCGGTCCCAACACAACATTAATATTTATCATTGTATAAAAGACCGCAAATACTTTACTTTGCTGCTCTTCAGGTACTAAATCTGCAACCATTGCTGCACTCGCTGGATAATATAAAGAACCCATAATACCAATAAGAGAAAAAGCTGCAAATGTTAAGAGAGGCGATTGCAACCATGGTGAATTAGCAAAAGCAAATAGTACAAAGGCAACACTTTGTACAAATGTAGCAATCACCATCATACGCTTACGGCCATATGTATCCGCTAAGTATCCGCCTACTAAGTTAGCAAAAACAGACAATACTTGCGACAATACAAGTAATATTCCAGCCGTCGTTTTCCCTAGTTCTTCCGCAAAATATATCGCCATAAACGGAAGAAGCATCCAAAAAAAAAGTCCGAAGAGCCATTCCCCTACTAGACGAATCTTTAAATTTATGTCCCATTCCTTTAGAATCATGAAGTTTCCTCTTCTCTACACCTTCCGCATGATGCTTACAATAAAGAAACAACAATACTTCATTGTTGTTTCTTTATCGTACAGTGGTTGTCTTTATTTTATCAGGTTTACTTGTCACTAAATAATGTTTCTCTGATACATATAAATTTCGGTCTAATCCTCTTTTTAAGTATGGACCTAACTTGATCGAACAAATAAGGCGATTTTCATTTCCTTCAACGATTGGAAAAACTTCCTTTTCCGTTACATATTGATCCACAGCACGTTGTACATCATCAATTTCTTTAACAAGCGAAAGGTTTTCCTGTGTACTCTCAAAGACTTCAAGTGTCTCCTTTGTAATAATAAATGTATTCGTAGGAAAAGCAGGTAAATAAGGTTTTAATAAGTCATAATTAACCGTGTAGTCATCATTTACTAATACTGTATATATGACATTAGCATTCACTTCAAGAAATTTTGCCATAGCAAGTTCTAATTCATCTTTCGTAATCTCTCTTTCTTCCTTACCTTTTTTAAAAAAGCGAAACATCTTCTCCGCCCCCTTTTTCTTCATTATACCATAAATTACAAGATAAATATGAATAATGAAAAAACACCCGTCACTAGTCTCACATTTTAAAAAATCATATAAAATTATCACTTTATCGTATGTTTGTCCAAACTCTTTCATATGTATGAAATTAAGTAAAGTTTTCAGTCGGTAGTGAAACTTCTCTTATCTCAAAATGTAAGAGATGACTGATGAATGTTTTACTTTATCCCGCATTACTCTCAAAGTCTATGTAATAAATAAATCAGCTCATAACATAAGAAAGAGGGATTACATGGATAATCAGCAATGGAAAGTAGCTAAAAAAATTGCTGCTACTTATATAGGGACTGTCGTTGGAGCTGGATTTGCAACTGGAAGAGAAATCGTTGAGTTCTTTACAATTCATGGAACATATGGAACAATCGGCATTTTAGTTAGCGGCATTTTTTTTATTTGGATAGGTACAAAAATGATGCTGCTTTCTTCACAAATTAAAGCATTTTCTGCTCAAGAATTTAACAAATATTTATTTGGTGATGTTTTCGGGAACGTTGTAAATATTTTATTACTTCTCGTATTATTTGGTGTAACAAGCGTCATGCTTTCCGGAGCTGGAGCGGTATTTGAAGAGCAACTTCGCCTCCCAAGACAACTTGGAATCTTCATAACGATACTCGCTTGTATTATAATTGGCAGCCGAGGATTACAAGGGGTATTCGAAGTCAATTCACTCGTCGTACCAATCATGATGACTTTTATCGTGGGACTATCTATTACAACACTCTTTCATGATGTATCTTCTCTTTTCAACATGACACCTACTGAAAATTGGAATATCAAATGGGTTACAAGTCCAATTACATATGTTGCACTCAATCTCTCCCTCGCTCAAAGTGTACTTGTACCATTAGCAAGTGAAGTCAAGGACCAGAAAGCCATTAAATGGGGTGGTATGCTAGGCGGGGCTGGTCTGTGTTTAATTTTATTATGTAGTCACTTCGCCATTTTATCTGTCGAACAATTTTATCAATATAATATCCCAATGGCAGAAGTTGTACGTCGCTTCAATGCTACTTTTCATTTCTTTTTTGTATTAATTATTTTTGGAGAAGTATTTACAACACTTGTCGGTAACATATTTGGTATGACGAAACAACTTCAATCTATCACCGGCTGGAGAAGTAACATCATTATTTATTTTATCTTACTAATTAGTTATTGTTTTAGTTATATCGGTTATAGTGAATTACTTCATATGTTATATCCTATGATTGGATGGATTAGCTTAATCCTTCTTCCAATTATTGCATTCAAACAACAGCAAAAAACATAAAGTGAAACGGCTTATCCCTCACTAAGAATTCGTTGAACAAATTGGGTATGCAAAGCGAAAAGCACGTGAATCATCTTATTCACGTGCTTTTTTCATTACACCTTAAATCTTTCAATTAATATTTGTAACTCTTCAGCCATTTGTGATAACGTTCCAGATGCTGAACTAATTTCTTCTATAGATGCCAATTGTTCTTCTGCCGATGCCGCTACACTTTGTGTGCTAGATGCATTGTTATTCGCTGTTATTGCGATTTCACCAACTGAAACTGACACTTCATCTGCCCCTTTGGACATTTGTTTTGCTGTCTGAACTAGACTTTCAATTTGTTTTGCAATTTCACTTGTAGATTGAAGAATTTCAGTAAAGCTTTGCTTTGTTTCATTGGCAATCACAAGGCCTGACTGCACTTCTATATTCACATGATGCATAGAACTAACTGTTTTGCTCATATCCTCTTGAATTTCTGTAATTAACTTTCCAATCTCATTTGAAGATGAGCTTGATTGTTCTGCTAATTTACGCACTTCTTCCGCAACGATGGCAAAGCCTCTGCCGTGTTCCCCTGCCCTTGCTGCCTCAATTGCAGC
>NZ_NVOY01000046.1 GCF_002551005.1 Bacillus pseudomycoides | reverse complement strand
AACTTACCTATCCATATTATTTCCTAAAGCCTTAATCTCAAAACTTAACCATATAGAAAATATAATTTCTAAAGATATCATAACGATTGCCACTATTACTGGGCTAAAAATAATCCCTACTATTAAAGATGTGAAAGAAACGACTATAGCCATTACAAAATACGCTTTCGATTTATATAACCATCCAAAAGGTAGTAAATGTGCTCCAAATATTACTGCTAATACCATAACCATTTTTTCAGGAGTCGCTTGATAAATCCACATTGCAATTAAAATATATAAGAATTGATTACAAGAAAATAAGATCCCTAAAACATTTAATGAATTATCCTTAGTTGAAAATTCTGCTTTTATTAATTTAGATATCATAAAAGCAATCAGTAAAAGCGTTGCAGTAATACAAAATGTTAATAAGTTTTTTGTCGATACCTCTTTTATCGGAAGTAGCCATACTACTAAGATAGCACTCCACATAATGATTGAGGCCAGAATAAAATGTAACCCCCGTTTGCCTCTTACCGCTATATCATCTCTTAATCTATCTAATTCCAATACTTCATCTCCTTTTTATAACATATTAATGAACGGAACAAACCAAATATTGGTTATTTAGCATATTCATTATATAGTATTTCACCCAGTTTTGTAATTTTTTTGAACATTAACGTTATTTAAACATAACTTTACTAGCTCTCCTCCAATTCGGCTCATTTTCCATATAAAGATAGAACAACAAATCCCCCAGCTCTCGCTCAGCAGGGGGATGATTATTTATATTAGGTTAGGTACACGTGATCATAGATTGAAAAGGTGTTCAGAAAGGTACTTTCTATTTAAGTCCCTAGCAAGTAAAACAAAACAGGCTCTCCACTCGCCCTCTACCTTTATTTTACATCGTACGGGACAGAATAAGGTACTGACCGCTTCTGCCTACCATCAAAGAAAGTTTTTTTATTTCAAGGTTTTTATATAAAGCCACTTTGATTTTTCAACACACAAATCGCTACTATGCGCGGCAAGACGCTCTCATCCTCCCCTAAAAGAAGGGGGTTTTTGTGTCGGTTTTTCAATTTACATTTATATATTTTAGGTTCTTCATTTCAATTTTTCTACTTATCTATATAACTGACTACCCGTTTCTTTAAACTCTTCTGCTTTTTCTTTCATTCCTTTTTCAACTGCTTCTGTTGTTTCTAAATCATTCTCTTTCGCATACTCACGAATATCATGCGAAATTCTCATACTGCAAAACTTCGGACCACACATAGAACAGAAATGCGCTGTCTTTGCTCCTTCTGCCGGCAATGTTTCATCGTGATATTCCATTGCACGTTCAGGGTCTAATGATAAATTAAATTGATCGCGCCAGCGGAATTCAAAGCGTGCTTTTGAAAGAGCGTCATCGCGCTCGTGTGCTGTTTTATGACCTTTTGCAAGATCAGCAGCGTGTGCAGCAATTTTATACGTAATGACACCTTCACGAACATCATCTTTGTTTGGCAGGCCAAGATGCTCTTTCGGTGTTACATAGCAAAGCATTGCTGTACCGAACCAGCCGATCATCGCTGCACCGATTGCAGAAGTAATATGATCATACCCAGGTGCAATGTCTGTCGTTAACGGTCCAAGCGTATAAAACGGTGCACCTTGACAAATCTCAAGCTCTTTATCCATATTCTCTTTAATTAAATGCATCGGTACATGTCCTGGCCCTTCAATCATCACTTGGACGTCATGCTTCCAAGCAATTTTCGTAAGCTCTCCTAATGTTTCAAGCTCAGAAAATTGAGATTCATCGTTTGCATCCGCAATCGAACCAGGGCGTAACCCATCTCCAAGAGAGAAGGAAACATCGTACTTCTTCATAATTTCACAAATTTCTTCAAAGTGTGTATATAAGAAGTTTTCTTGATGATGGTATAAACACCACTGCGCCATAATCGAACCGCCGCGTGATACAATTCCTGTTACACGCTTTGCTGTAAGCGGAATGTAACGAAGCAGTACACCAGCATGAATTGTAAAGTAGTCTACTCCTTGCTCTGCTTGTTCAATTAGCGTATCACGGTATACTTCCCACGTTAAATCTTCGGCAATTCCGTTTACCTTTTCAAGCGCTTGATAAATTGGCACTGTTCCAACTGGTACAGGAGCATTTCGGATAATCCATTCACGCGTCGTATGAATATTTTTCCCGGTAGAAAGGTCCATAATTGTATCAGCACCCCAGCGCGTTGCCCACGTCATCTTCTCAACTTCTTCAGCGATAGATGATGAAACAGCTGAGTTCCCAATATTCGCATTTACTTTCACATGGAAGTTACGGCCAATAATCATTGGTTCTGCTTCTGGGTGATTAATATTCGCTGGTAAAATAGCGCGGCCTTCAGCGATTTCCTTCCGCACAAATTCGGGCTCCATACCTTCGCGAATTGCTACATATTCCATCTCCGGTGTGATGATCCCTTTACGCGCATAATGCATTTGCGTAACATTTATCCCGTCTTTTGCACGGAGTGGCTTTCGTCCCATTTGCGGGAATACAGGCGTATGTGTAGACGCCGTTTTCACCCCATCATCTTCCGGCTTCACTTCACGACCTTCATATTCCTCTACATCTCCTCGTTCCACAATCCATGAGCGACGCGGCGCCTGCATTCCCTTTTCTAACTCCACTTTGTAATTCGGATCTGTATAAGGGCCGCTCGTATCATATACACGAATAGCCGGGTTTGGTACACCATTTGTATCGCTTTGTACAATCTCACGCATTGGTACTTTCATGCCTTCACGCGTACCTTCTACATATACTTTCTTGCTTCCTGGTAAACTTGACTTCAACTCAATTTGCTCAGCTGAAACAAATTGTTTCATCATTTTTTCCTCCCCTGTGTCTTCACTTTTCTTTAGATCCAGTTTTGCCTCCTAGACCCTTCCGTCTAAGAACCTTCCGCACGAGAAAACAAAAAGCGCTTTCTGTGCGTAAGAACCTTAGCCAACGGGTCTAAACAGTCGGCTCCACTTTTCTAGTGACAAGGACGAGAACTAGCGGCTTGCAATGCCAAATAAAAAAGCCAGGTCCATCATAAAAGAATAGGACCTGGCAACATAAAGACATTGTTATGTAAAGCCGTCAACTTCCCTCCGCTGGTACGAACCAGATCAGGTCCAAAGGGTTAAGAAGCTTCAACACGCTTCTCTCTCAGCCCAGCTCTATCGGGCACCCCTAGTTTATCACTGATTAAATTTTTACTACGCTCCTATCATACATCATTGTCTAAAAAATGCAAAGATATTTACATTTTTTCTTTTTCACTCAAAAAATAGTTATTTCACTTAGTACAAGCAAAATCCACACGTCATACATATGTAATATACGCCGGTATAGGAATATACTTTGTACGGACACTTCACTATAAGAACAGGAGTGAAAGAGTTGATCAGCCTACAATCTACCATAACCATACTCGCTTTTCTCGGAACTATGCTCATCATCTTTTGGCGACCAAAAGGAATGAATGAAGCAATTCCAGCAACAGTTGGGGCAATGATTGTCATTTTAAGCGGCACCGTTTCTTTTGCTGACTTAGGTGATATTAGCTCAAAAATTATTGGCGCTGCTATAACAATTATGGCGACCATTGTTATGGCAATCGTACTAGAGAGTTTTGGCTTTTTTCATTGGTGCGCGGTTCAACTTGCAAAAAAAGCAAAAAGCTCTGGTATTCGCCTCTTTTGGTATACAAATCTTCTTTGTTTTCTCATGACATTATTCTTTAATAATGATGGTAGCATATTAATTACGACTCCCATTTTACTGCTTTTGTTACACCATTTACGACTTACACATGATCAAAAAATACCTTACTTATTAAGCGGCGCACTCATCGCCACCGCCTCAAGTGCACCAATTGGTGTAAGCAATATTGTAAATTTAATCGCTTTGAAAATCGTCCATATGGATTTATACATGCATACAGCAATGATGTTTGTTCCTGCCACTTTAGGCATTCTTTTTATGGCGTTCCTATTATTCCTCATCTTTCATAAACAATTACCGAAAACGCTCCCGATCTTACCGATACATTTAGATGAAAATTTGGTCAAAAAATCTTTTCATCCATTGCAGCCAAGGCCCCAAATAGATGAAAATCGTAAGCGAACACGATTTATGTTCGGAATTCTATTATTTGTTTTATGCGTTCGTATCAGCTTGTTTATTGCATCGTACTTTCAATTTTCTATCGCCATCACAGCGGTCATTGGCTCTATTATTTTACTTGGGTGGAGATGGTACAAACTGCGCATTCCACCGATTGACATGATTAAGAAAACACCTTGGTATGTGTTAGTTTTCGCATTTTCTATGTACGTAATTGTATATGGACTTCATAACATCGGTTTAACCGAATTTCTCGTTACAAAACTTCATCCACTCATTACCAGCAGTTTATTTCATGCCGACTTTATTATGGGCGGCTTACTTTCTATCCTCTCTAACATCTTTAATAACCATCCTGCCTTAATGATTGGTACGATTGCACTTACCGAAATGGGACTAGATCCGATTACATTGAAAACGATTTATCTTGCAAACATCATCGGTAGCGACATGGGCTCACTACTACTCCCAATCGGTACATTAGCAACCTTAATGTGGATGTATATTACAAAAAAAGGAAAAGTAAATATCAGCTGGGGAACGTATATGAAAGCGACATTCCTCGTCATTCCGCCAACTGTCATTTTCACGCTACTTTGCTTATATTATTGGGTGAAATTGGTCTTCGCAGCTTAAAAGTGAGGAGAAAGAGCGTATGTCATTACAAGAAAGGAGATTATTATGCTTCATTTACAAAAATATATTAATCAACCCGTACAAGTAACATTATCAAGCGAACTTCCGTTTGAAGGAATTATGATTGATAAAGGATCAGATATTATCGTATTGTATGATGGAAAAAAATACATGTATATCTCTAGTTTACACATTCAACATTTAACTCCATTCACAGAATCCTTACTCTTTGAAAATCTCACAATTCCAGAATCTTTACTACCACAAGATATATTCTCAACCGAATCTACAATTTCACTTCGAAAAACACTACAAGTGGCAAAAGGACAATTTATTGAACTCGCACTATCACACGAACATTTTTTACATGGATATGTCACTCATATTATGAATGACTATTTTGTCTTCCTCTCACCTGTCTATCAAACATTATACATTCCATTTCATCACGTAAAATATCTTATTCCTTATCAAGAAGCTGAAACGCCTTATGGCTTAGAAAAAGAAAAACTATTACCAGCAGCATCAAAACTCACACTTGCCCGGACGTTTTCTGAACAAATGAAAAAACTAAAACAACATATTGTATTACTTGATTTAGGCATACAAACTTACAAAGTTGGAAAATTAACGGAAGTAACTGACAGCCAAATTGAACTCATTACAGCACGTAATCAACATTTTCATTTCAATTTATACCATATTAAAACTGTTCATTTCCCTTATCAAAATCAAAAATAATCAAAAAGGGGACCTCTCGTTAAGAGAAGCCCCTTTGTTGTTTAAGGAATCATCCAAGTTAAATAATAAGCTTGAATATATGTGATAATACCGATGATTGTTACAAAGAATAAACTGTGTTTCACTGTGAAGCGGAATAAATCCGATTCTTTCCCAGTAAGTCCAACTGCCGCACATGCAATTGCAATCGATTGCGGCGAAATCATTTTACCCGTTACACCGCCCGTTGTATTTGCAGCAACAAGCAATACTTCCTTCACACCTACTTGCTGCGCTGTAATAGCTTGTAGGTTTGAGAACAATGCATTTGCAGATGTATCTGATCCTGTTAAGAATACCCCAATCCATCCAAGGAATGGTGAGAAGAACGGGAATAAACTTCCAGTGCCCGCCAATGCTAATGCTAACGTTGATGAAAGTCCAGAGTAATTTGCAATAAATGCAAAACCAAGTACTAAACCAATTGATAGAATTGGCATTTTTAATTCTTGTAATGTTTCTTTAAATGTAGCTACTGCTTGTTTTGGACTCATTTTTAAAACAAACATTGTAATGATACATGCAATTAAAATTGCTGTTCCTGTTGCTGATAAAATATCAAGCTTCAATACAGCTTCATACGGCGTTGGTTTATTAACGATTGGCTCTGCCTTCATGACTAAATTATGCAGACCCGGAACTTTAAATTTAAATACTAAACTTTCAAGCGCACCGCCTGGAACAAATAGATCTTTAAAGAATTTTTGACTCCAAATAACAACCATTACCGTTAAGATAATAAACGGTGACCATGCTTTTAAAACTTTTCCCGTCGTTAAGTTCATTGTAGAACCAGCATCTACCGTTGCCGCAGCTTCTGCTTCTCCTTTTTCAGAACGGTAAATTTCTTTTGGCTGCCATACTTTTAAGAATAGCGATAAACTCACTAAGCTTACTAATGCCGATGTAATGTCTGGAAGCTCAGGTCCAAGATATGTTGCTGTAATAAACTGCGTAATCCCAAACGATCCACCTGCTACAAATAATGCAGGCCACGTTTGTTTCACACCTTTTAATCCATCCATTAAGAATACGATGAAAAATGGAACAAATAATGATAGAAGCGGCAATTGATGCCCAGCCATTTGTCCTACTTTATGAGGGTCAATACCTGTCACTTGACCAGCTACTAAAATTGGAATACCCATAGCTCCGAACGCTACCGGCGCTGTATTAGCGATTAAACAAAGCCCCGCTGCGTATAATGGGTTTAAACCAAGTCCTGCAAGAAGCGCCGCCGTAATTGCTACTGGTGCTCCAAATCCAGCTGCTCCCTCTAAAAACGCCCCGAATGAGAAGCCAATTAAAATAACAAGTAAACGATGATCACTTGTAATAGAAAGAACAGATGCACGAATAACATCAAACTGTCCTGTTTTTACTGAAATTTTGTATAAAAACACTGACATAACGATAATCCACGCAATCGGCCATAATCCATAAGCAAAGCCATAACCGGTTGCTGCCATCGCCATCGTAAATGGCATTTTATAAACGAAAAGTGCAATTACAACTGTTAATACGACTGTAATAAATCCTGCAACATAGCCTTTCATACGAAAAACTGCTAACGCTAAGAAGAAAAATATAATTGGAATCATTGCAACTGCTGCCGAAAGCCAAATGTTACCTAGCGGATCATAAATTTGTGTCCATGTACTCATAGTCCCTCTTCCTTTCTAGTATCTCCTGTTTGCTAACAACCATATAAGTAGACCACCAGGTCATCAGACCTTTAGATCTAAAAAATAAAACATTTTAAGAAAACGTTTTCATTAATGTCATATTCATACTTTATCATATTCTCTTTTATTTACAATCCCATTTTTCAAATTTTCTTCACAATTTCTTTGTTCACCATTTCACAAATGTGATATGATTATATGTTTTATCTATTATTTCTTATATACTTTAATTTTTCAGCATTAAAAAATGACCTGTCCCTCGCATAGCTAAATACATTGTTATTTCCAGTTCATTCATGAATAGTAAAATAATATTTCCTTATACTAAAGCTGAAAACTGACTTTAGGAGGGCTAGAAAATGGCTGAACAAAACCGAAATCAATCTGCTATTGACGAAGGGCGTAATAAAACAAAACGCGGCATTGAAACAGCAAGCGATGCAATGCAAAATGCCGTTGATGCTGTTGAAGATGCTGGAAAAGCAACAGTTGATCGTATTTCTGAAGCAATAAAAGATGTCACAGCTAGATAGTGTATTTCATACGGAACAAGGAGCTGACTAAAAAGTCCACTTTTTAGTCAGCTCTTTTCGGTATGATTCAGCTCAACGGATCGACTACTTTTATGTCGAATATCGTCGAAGAGCCTTTATATCGTGTCGAATCGCCGATATATTGTGAAAAGCGCCGATATATTGCAAAGAGCGGTCGATAAAGGAAAAAAGTAAAAGCACTTGCAGCATGCAAGTGCTTTTACCATCTTCTTTTTCTCCGTTTGCGGTGCATCATCTTTTTCCGCCTTGTATTCACGCCATCCGCTATAATATGTAATGTACTAGCAGCTATAACGCCGAGTACAAACGTGATAATTTCTACTTCATGCTCCTTGGCAATTCCAAGCAATTTCCCCTCTAGCACCGTTTTATTTAACACATATAAAAACGGGGAGAAAACAAGCAGCATGTAGAGAAGCCGAATTAAATCACCAATAATAATGGTATGTGTAAGCGGTGAGCGATGCGGCATCACAGTTTGATATGGATACCAAAAGATGCGAAATAATCCCCATTTCCGATAAGCGGCACTATGGATATCCAAATCCGGTGTTAAAAAGTAAGTACCAACAATAAACCCAATCGCAAACGTAAGTAAAAAATCAAAATTTGTTAACCCATAAGAAACAAGCATAAATAATACGATAGGAAGAGAAACTAAGTTTATCTTCGTGTGTGTTTTCCCTGATGGCATATCCCATTCCTTCCGTTAGACGTTTCGCTTCATGAATCTAACTTTTGATCGATAAGTGACGTATCCACATCAGAACTAAACCATTCTCCCAGTTTTGTACGCGCTTGTTCTTTTACTTTTTCATCGACATACATTGCAGCTTGTACGAGTGCAGCTGTTAATGCACCTAAGTCATCTGTATAACCAAGTCCAGCCACAAAATCAGGAATCGCATCAATCGGTGCAATAAAGTACGCAAGAGAACCAATAATTACAAGCTTTACTCGTTTTGGAACATCTCGTTTTTGTAATACATAAAACAGCAACAAGCTAGCATAAATGACTGAATGTCCCGCCTTAATTGCCGCATTTTTTACTTTATTCCAAAACGCTTCAACTGAAAAATTCTCCTTCATTATGAAATCTCTCCTCGCTATTCTTCCGCGATTTGCGGTCAATTTGTGACGAAATAAAGAAATTTAATAAGAGCGTTTCATTAGCAGGTGATCTTCTCTTACTAATAGAAATTTCATATTTATTTCTAATAAACCAAGTTTATTTACAACATAAGCAAACTTCACACACATACAATATAGTGTAGATTCTAGCTTGGAACGTTACTTATCATATGCTCTCATTATAGCAAACAAACACAAAAAGAACAAGTGTTCGATTTGTGTTTTTAAATTTTTCTCAATATAACATACTCTCTTCTACTACATATTCTTTCCCAATTTTGTTATATTTTTTAGTTGACGAGCATATAAACCAATGTTAAAGTTTTCACTGTCAGCTATAATGGAAAAATACAAAAAATGTAAGATTCCACTGTGTTCCTAATAGCCAAATTTTGTTGTATAATACAAAAATGACGTTGTGCTTACGGAACAACATAGAGGCAGGAAAACAAAAGGTATGCATAGTTCAAGTCATATATGGATGTATGAAAGAAAAAACTCTATCCATGGCAAAGAAAACTATGTATTTTTTATTTTAGCATTTTTCTCTCAAAAATTGACCAAGCCTGATAGAGAAAGGGTGAAATGGATGAAGGAATCTTTGAAATTACAATTTCAAAACGTGCGATTTACGTTATTTGTTGCCCTTACGTTATGGTTAAAAACGTATATTATCACACGTACTAGCTTCGACTTAAAATTAGAATCGTTTATGCAAGAATTTATTTTATTTATTAGCCCATTAGCAACATCATTATTTTTAGTGGGTCTTGCATTATTTGCAAAAGGAAAAAAACGAAATTATATTGCACTTGGAATCGACTTTGTCCTTACTATTGTTCTTGTTGGTAACGTAATGTTCTATGGTTTCTATAATGACTTCGTAACATTACCTGTACTCGGACAAACGTCAAACTTCAGTAGTCTTGGCTCTAGTGTAAAATCGCTCTTTAACTACAAAATTGTTGTTGCATTTGCGGATCTTATCTTCTTCTTCATTCTTTTAAAGAAAAAGAAAGAGTATGCAAAAACAGAGCGTGTTTCACGTCCAATGCGCTCACTATATTTTGTATCAACAATTGCAATTTTCTTTGCAAACTTAGGACTTGCAGAAACAGAGCGTCCTGAATTATTAACGCGTTCATTTGACCGCGTCATGCTTGTGAAAAACTTAGGTTTATACACACACCAAATATATGATCTTGGCTTACAAGCAAAATCAAGTTCACAAAAAGCATTTGCAGATGGAAGTAAGTTACAAGAAGCAGAAAACTATGTGAAGACAGTACAAGAAAAGCCAGATCCAAATATGTTCGGCGCAGCAAAAGGGAAAAACGTAATTGTTGTATCTCTTGAATCCATGCAAACATTCTTAATTGGTTCAAAAGTAAATGGTCAAGAAGTAACACCATTCTTAAACCAATTTGCAAAAGAAAGCTATTACTTTGACAACTTCTATCATCAAACAGGCCAAGGTAAAACATCTGATGCAGAGTTTCTTGTAGACAACTCATTATATCCATTAGATCGCGGCGCTGTATTCTTTACACACGGTAACAATGAATTTGTTGCAACACCAGAAATCTTGCATGATCAAGGGTATTACACAGCTGTATTCCATGCAAACAACGCAACGTTCTGGAACCGTAATATCGTGTACCCAGCACTTGGTTACGATCGTTACTTTAACGAATTAGATTATAAAATTACACCTGAAACAAAACTAGGTTGGGGTTTAAAAGATATTGAGTACTTTGATCAATCAGTAGATATGTTAAAAAATATTAAGAAACCATTCTATACACGTTTCCTTACATTAACAAACCATTATCCATTTGATTATAATGAGGCAACAAAATTAATTGAACCTTATAACTCTGGTGACGATGTATTTGACAATTACGTAGTAACAGCTCGCTATTTAGACGAAGCGTTAAAACACTTTATTGAACGTTTAAAAGCAGAAGGTCTTTACGATAACTCTGTTATTGTATTCTACGGTGACCACTATGGTATTTCTGAAAACCATAACCGTGCAATGGCACAGTTCTTAGGAAAAGAAGAAATTACAACATTTGACCATATGAACTTACAACGTACACCGTTCTTCATTCACGTTCCTGGTCAAAAAGAAGGTAAAACAATTTCAGCACCTGCTGGAGAAATTGATGTAAAACCAACAATCCTTCACTTACTAGGTGTTGATACAACAAATGATATTCACTTCGGGCATGACTTGTTCGCACCAGAACGCAAACCATTTGTCGTATTACGTGATGGAAGCTTCGTTACTGATCAATATATTTACAAAAATAACACATTCTATAACCGCCTAACAGGTGAGGTTGCACAAGTACCAAAAGCTGAAGCACAAGCAATGGTTGACCGTGCTCAAAACGAATTGCACATGTCAGATAAAATCATTGAAGGCGACTTACTTCGTTTCTATGAAGGCAACAAAACAAAAACAGGTACAATCAAAACAACGATTAAAGAAAAAAGCGCTGAGTAATCAGCGCTTTTTTCTAGCTGTATAATCATTACACAACCTTCACCAAAATTTTACATAAAATTCACGAAACATATCTATAATAAAACATGTAAGCTTTGTCCCTAATAAACAAGCTACCCTCCTTTATGCAACGTTCTACTGTAGAACGTTGTTTTTTTTGTATCATAAAGCAGGATTCTTTCTTTCAACCTTCGAATTTGTATGTGCAAACACTAATCGGAGAAGGAAGGGGAAAACATGACGTATGAACGCTTTGTATTTTGGAATGGAAAAATGATTGATACAGCAAAAGAACAACCTCATATTGAGTTAGAAGAGCGCGGTCTACAGTTTGGTGATGGCATATATGAAGTTATTCGTATTTATAAGGGTACTTTACACTTATTAGATCCACATATCACAAGGTTGTACCGCTCTATGGAAGAAATTGAGCTGTCCCTTACTCTCTCAAAAGCTGAGCTTATCTCATCCTTATACGAACTAATTGAAAAGAATCAATTTCAAGAAGACGGCATCATTTATTTACAAATTTCCCGAGGTATCAAACCTCGTGCTCATGCCTTCTCTTTTGATACAACTCCAACTATTTATGCTTACATTCGAAAAAAAGAGCGACCTGCTTTATGGATTGAATATGGAATTCGCGCGATAACAGAGCCCGATATTCGCTGGCTTCGCTGCGATATTAAGTCATTAAATTTGTTACCAAATATACTGGCTAATACGAAAGCAGAGCGAAAAGGCTGCAAAGAGGCTCTTCTCGTTCGGAATGGCATTGTCACAGAAGGTAGTCTTTCTAACTTCTTTCTTGTGAAAAATGGCATACTATACACCCATCCCGCAAATCATCTCATTTTAAACGGTATTGTTCGGCAATATATTATATCGCTTGCCCATACATTACATATTTCTTTGCGAGAAGAATTATTTAGCATTCATGATGTATATAAAGCAGATGAATGCTTCTTTACAGGTACAACCTTTGAAGTAATGCCGCTCACCCATCTAGATGGAACCCCTATTCAAAACGGACAAGTAGGTCCTGTCACAAAATTACTGCAAAAAACATTTATGCAAAGCTTTTCTACTTCCAACGCCTTTTTACCTTAAATATGAATGGTAGTATATCCATTTATTGTGAATATATAGATATAATTTCCATAATAAGGTGCGAATTGGCACCTTTCTTTTTTTTTTAACCTTTTTGTCATATATGGATTTCACTATAAGCATTGACATCAGTCGACAACCATCTTAGAATTTTTATTAGTTGGTAATTTTTTCATCACCTAAAATACAGACAGAAAGGAATCGACAAACTATGAAAAAATATCTTGCTGGTCTTGCAGCAGTGTCTGTAGCAGGTGCAGCAGCCCCGACAATGGGCACAGTTCAGGCAGAAACACCTGGACAAACCGCACAACAGCCTGCAGCACAAACAGCTAAAGCAGCTCCAAAAAGCAACACAAAATACACAGTAAATGCAGACGTATTACGCGTTCGTACAGGTCCTAGCACCTCTAATGACATTGCGTCTCGTGTATATGAAGGACAAACACTAAACGTAATTGGCCAAGAAAACGGCTGGTACAAAATTAGCTATAACGGAAAAGTTGGCTACGTTAGTGGCGAATTTGTAAGTACGGGCACTTCTAACAGTGGTTCTCAATCACAAGGCAACTCAACTGTTCAACCAGCAAGCGGAAATTATACAGTAAATGTATCTTCCCTTCGTGTTCGTACAGGCCCAAGCACATCACACACACAATTAGGCTCTGTACATAAAGGACAAGTTGTACAAGTCGTTGGTGAAGTACAAGATTGGTTCAAAATTAGCTACGGTGGACAAAACGCTTATGTTAGCAAAGACTATGTAACAAAAGGCGGTTCTGATACAAACGTTGCACAAGATAACAAACAACAAAACAACAATAACAACGTTACAGTTCAAACAGGCGGTACTTATGTTGTAGACGCTACGTCTTTACGTGTTCGTACAGGCCCGGCTACATACCACGGCATCATTGGCGGTGTATTAAAAGGCCACACATTAAACGTTATTGGCGCTGAAAATGGTTGGTTCAAAGTGAAGCATAACGGAAATACAGGTTATGTTAGCAGCGAATTTGTGAAATTTGTAAAAGGCGGCACTACTACAACTAATCCGCCGGCTAACAATAATAACAATAACGACGATGATAACAAAGTCGAAACTCCAGCTCAAGGCGGCGGAGAATATTACGTTAATGCAAGTGCACTAAATGTACGTGGCGGTGCTGGAACAAACTACGGTGTAATCGGTGCCTTACCGCAAGGACAAAAAGTACAAGTACTTGCAGACGAATCTGGTTGGAGCAAAGTTAACTATAACGGCCGCACTGGCTATGTAGGAACTCGCTTCTTATCTAAAACACCTGTAAGCGGTGTACAAAATAATAAGCCAGCTCAAAAACCAGCTGAAAACAACAATAATAACAATAACAATACAAGCAATAACTCTCGTGATACTTCATCACTACTTTCATACGCACAATCAATGGCAGGTGTTCCATATGTATGGGGCGGCACTTCTGCAAACGGTGTTGACTGCAGCGGTTATATCTATCACGTATATAAAAAATTTGGTTATTCAATCAGTCGTGAAAGCGTAGCTGGATATTGGAGCAGCTTCCAACATACATCTAACCCACAGCCAGGCGATTTGATTTACTTCCAAAACACATATAAATCTGGTCCATCTCATATCGGTATTTACCTTGGTGGCGGCAGATTTATTCAAGCTGGGGACAATGGAGTTAAAGAAGCATCATTAAATAACTCATATTGGAGCAGCCATTTCTTAGGATATTCTAAGCCTTATTAATTCATAGTTTCAGAGCCTTCTAGATTACTAGAAGGCTCTTTTATTACATAAATATATAAATACAAATTAAAAATACGACTTAAACCCTCTTTTTTTAGGTGGGCGGGAGCAACTGGCCATGCAGATGTTAAAAAATCAAAATCAAGTATATATATAAGTGCAAATGGAAAAGTTAATATAAAATCCTTTTCTTTTGAGATAGACAAGAGCAGCTGGTCATGTTTTATTCTACACAGCGGCAACGTATATGTTAGACTTTATATCATTTCTCAATCGCTCATCTTATATGTGTTGATTCCAATTATTGTTTTCCTATTCTGACTTTTTTGCAGACGTTTGACCTCTGATGTCTGGTGTGATAAGTTACATAAGATAATGTTTTCAGAGAAACAGAGCAGTTATACTATTTGTAATGTTTCGACAATTAAGAGAGGGGATTTACAAGCATGAATGTTTTATGGGGAATTGGCGGCGTGCTTGGAATTTTGGTAATTGCAGTTTTACTGTCTTCCAATCGCAAAGCTATTAATTGGCGCACAATTTCAATTGCGCTTGCACTTCAAATTACTTTCTCCTTTATCGTCTTAAGATGGGATGCAGGAAAAGCAGTTTTAAAACATGCTGCTGACGGCGTACAAACTCTTATTAATTTCTCGTATGAGGGAATTGGATTCGTTGTTGGTGGTTTAGCTAACCCAAAAGGGCCTTGGGGCTTCGTCTTTATTATTCAAGCATTACTTCCAATTGTATTTATTAGTGCACTCGTAGCCGTATTATATTATTTTGGTATTATGCAATGGTTTATTACAATTATTGGCGGCGGGTTAAGCAAACTTCTTGGAACTTCAAAAACAGAAAGCTTAAATGCTGTTACAACTGTTTTCTTAGGACAATCGGAAGCACCGATTTTAATTAAACCTTACTTAGAGCGCGTAACAAATAGTGAATTCTTCACTATTATGGTTAGCGGTATGACATCTGTTGCCGGTTCTGTACTTGTTGGTTATGCGGCAATGGGAATTCCACTTGAACACTTACTTGCAGCTGCTATTATGGCTGCACCTTCAAGCTTACTAATTGCAAAATTAATGATGCCTGAAACAGAAGAAGTAAATAACGATGTAGAGCTTTCTACAGAGCGTACAGATGCAAACGTTATTGACGCAGCAGCACGCGGTGCATCTGAAGGGATGCAACTTGTTATTAACGTTGCAGCAATGCTTATGGCGTTTATCGCGTTAATTGCTGTATTAAACGGTTTACTAGGATGGGTCGGTTCTTGGTTCCATATCAAATTAAGTCTTGATTTAATTTTTGGTTACCTCCTTTCTCCATTCGCTATACTAATTGGGGTTTCGCCTCATGAAGCGATTCAAGCTGCTGGTTATATCGGACAAAAGCTTGCAGTAAATGAATTCGTTGCATACGGAAACTTAGCTAAGCATATGGCAGAGCTTTCTGATAAAACAAACATTATTTTAGCCTTTGCAATTTGCGGATTCGCAAACTTCTCATCTATTGCGATTCAATTAGGTGTAACGGGTACACTTGCTCCTTCACGCCGTCAACAAATCGCGCAATTGGGAATTAAAGCGGTAATTGCAGGTACATTAGCGAACTTCTTAAACGCTGCTGTAGCAGGCATGATGTTTTAATGAATAAACAACATCCATCTTAAGTTCATTTTTCACTTAAGATGGATTTTTTATTTACACTTAGTTCTGATCTAAACACAATAAGAAAAAAACAAGCGCAGAGCTTCCGTATGCTCTGCGCTTGTTTTAGCCGTAAAACTTATATATCGAACTAATACCCCTTAGTTGAAAGTTACTTCACGCCCATCCCCCAATGAACGTAATACTTTCTTATTATATATACGAAAAAAAGTGGATACTACTTTTGCGAGACAAGTTGCTTTTCTCGCTCCTCTGTAGTTTTCTCTATTTTCTGCTCTGCGTTTTCATGTACCGCTCGTTGTGTAGCACGCTTTAAACAAATATGTTTCCACTTTCGTTCGTAACGTTTCATTATTCTTGATGTCCTCCCCTTGATTGCCATGAAACTTTAATTGAAATCGCTTACAGGAAATAATATAGCACATATAGAAAGATGTGACAACACATTTTCGACACTTTTTTGTAAATATCATGCAAAATTAAATATCCCATGCCCAACAATGCTTCTAATTCGTTCTATCTGCCTTCTCACCGGCGATCATAAACAGTATTTTACAAAGATATGTATCTATAGCCACTTTAAATTTTCGACACTTAAGTCGCTGCTATGCATGGTCAGATGCTCCCACCCTCCCCTTTTTATGTCGTTTTTTAACTTATATATAGAAAGAACTGTTACGAATCAAGTCCCATAATCATCTCATTCACGTACTATTACAGACATGAAACAGGCCCAATTTGTTCTATGACACCTTCTTTTTTTGTAACAATTACATGATGTTTTTTCCTAAAATCGAGCTATAATTTGTGAAAAATAACACAAATTAATTATATTTTCATAACTATATTATTTGTGAATTAATAAAATCCTCTATTTATGCAACACTTCTATAATAGCTTTGTAATATGAGTGAAATACGATTAATTGCTTTGCAATATCTTATTTCCGCTCTTCAATCTTTAAATATGTAATAGAATCCTTTAAACCATAAGAAAAAAGCGTTTTCTTTATACTTCTTTTTATATTACAAAGTATTAATGAACTGTTACGAAAGGTTTGTAATTGTGTGTTTTCCCATTTTCCTCAAAAATCTGTTGCTATAATGAGGTCACGAAAACAAAAGCATTGGAGGCTATTACATGAAAAAGTTACTTGGTATAGCAACAGTAGCAGTTTTTGGTCTTGGGATTTTCACTTCTTCTGCACAAGCAGAAACAGTTGTTAAAACAGACGTATTAAACGTACGAGAAAACCCAACTATCGAATCAAAAGTTGTAGGAAAAGTATTAGATGGTCATAAATTAGATGTTAAAAATACAGAAAACGGTTGGCTAAAGGTTAACCTAAATGGTAAGGAAGCATTCGTAAGCTCAGAATTTACGAAAAACATCTATTATGTAACAGCAAACGTATTAAACGTACGCGCTGATGCAAACACAAACTCAGAAATTTTGGGCACATTAAAGAAAGATGATGTGATTGAAACAACACATCAAGTTCAAAACGACTGGTTACAAGTTGAATATAACGGAAAAACAGCTTATGTAAATGTTCCTTTCTTAACAGGTAATGCACCTGTCGTAACAGCACAGGAACAAGCACCTGCGCCGGCAAAAGCTCAGCCAGCTCAAGCTCAAGAAACGCAGACTGCTACAGAAACAAAAGCTGCGCCAGCTGAGGGCCGTGAATTAACAGTTGTAGCAACTGCTTACACAGCTCATCCAAGCGAAAATGGCGGCACACATGGCGGTCGTGTATTAACTGCAATGGGGCATGACCTAACTGCAAATCCAAATATGAAAATGGTTGCTGTTGACCCGAAAGTCATTCCACTTGGTTCAAAAATTTGGGTAGAAGGATACGGCGAAGCAATTGCTGGTGATACTGGCGGTGCAATTAAAGGAAATCGTATCGACGTCTTAGTAGGCTCTGACAGCTCTGCAAACAACTGGGGACGTAAAACTGTAAAAGTGAAAATTATAGACTAATTACTATTGTTGCTAAAAAAAGCGAGCCAGCTCTCATCAGTTGAGAGCTGGCTCTTATTTTTCTTATAATAGAAGAAAGGAGGCATTCATATGGATATAAATGCAAACGTTGACTGGATTGGTACGCCAACTCCGTACATATATAAAGATGCAGTTACTTACGATGCAACTGCAATTGATTTTTCATTAGAGCATGACGATAACCGTTATAGACTCATCATCTTACAGCACGGCGAGGACGTAGAATACAAAATCATACAGTACGGTATCAAGCCTGGCAGCCAAAAACCATTTCCAATCGATACAGGACTCCACTTCAAAAATGAAACGATTCCTTTAATCGAAATGATTTTGCAAGATCCTTATGTACAAAGCATATTACAGCAAAAGACTACCTCTTCCTAGGAGAGATAGTCTTTTTAGTTGAATGAAAGAGAAAAAATTAGGAGATAACTGCCCATAGGAGCCCGATTGGGTGGGCTAACCCTCAGTGGGAAATGAACAAACCCCCCACTGAGGGAAGTTTCACCTTATAATAGAAAAGAAGGAAATCTTTTGCGCGGAGGAACATTATGCTGCAACATTCAATTACGAAAGATGAAATTATGGAAATTGCCAATGAGTTTTTGAAAGGACTCGATCCACAGCAACCGGCTGACAAAGAACAAGTATCAAATGCACTTCAGCTCTATCGGAGTGGCCTCGTGTATAACGTTGATTTCGATGGATATACATTATCAGGAACAATCGAACATGACGGAAATATTTATAGTGTTAATATTCCGATTCGCAACGTGTCCGAAAGTTACTGTGATTGCTTTTCACCAACGCAATGTGAGCATATGCTCGCCGTATTACTATATGCAGCTTCAAGCTTTGGACAAGTAGGAGACATCCTAACTTTATTTAAGAAGAAAACGAAACCGGCGCTCCCGCCCATTCGCACAGCACGGCAAATGCTGCAAATGACCGATTTTAACGATACAGATTATGAAAGCTGGCTTCCGTACTTCGAATCTGAGTACGATGCATTTGCTAAAGAACACGCACGCCTTTCATACAAACAAATGTATTTTCTGATGAACATTTTCACAGAGTTCTATATGAAAATTGAACGAAAAGCACCGCGCATTGTTACGGTTCACGAATTATTTAAACTAAGTGCAGCACTCTTTTCTTTTCAGAAGCTACTGAAAGAAATTGAAACATTTGAAGCCGATAAACTCTATTCTTATCATCAACCACTCAATATTGTAAGGCTCTTTGTTAATAAAATAGAAAGCATTGTACAGGATTTGAAAGCCGAACCATTTCAAGATGTACTTCAACCGTTTCTACAGCACATCGCTGAAATGCTACATACGATCTTCTTCTCGGCCCCTTCTTATACACAGGAGCGATTTTTTATTTATCGCTACCTATGGGGAGAGCTGTTCGTAGAACCAGATTGGATACAAGAAGAACAGCAGCGGATTGAAACAAAGATGCATCCTTTATCAAAAGCACTTGCATCCGCTCATCTTCTCTTTCTACAGCGAAAAGATAAAGAAGCAATGGATGTACTAAGAGCGCAGCCACCACAAGTTGTTGGCCTTTACTTTGATTGGCTTGAAGATTTATTGAGTTCCATGCAGTGGGAGCGAGCAAAAGGGTGGCTGTCCTTCACTTACAAGCGAGTGAAAGAAACGATAACGACCGAGCACGATTCCTACTTTGTGAAAGATGTTGTCCGCTTATTTATGGCGATGTATGAAACATATGCAACGCATACGAACGAACAAGCTGGCTATGAGATGATTCTTCAAGAATTATTACCACATAGCTTCACCAGCTATGAGCAATATGTACTTACCAAAAAGCAATATCACACATGGACAGAGCTTCATTTACTGTATGGATTTGAAGCCATTGAATTGCTAAAAGAATCATTAAAAGAAGTTGAAAAAGAAGCGCCGGAAGCTGCTCTTCCGCTCTATCATTATGCTGCAGTGCAAGCTATTGAAGAAAAGAATCGCAAATCGTACCGCAGAGCTGTTCGCTACTTAAAAAAACTAAGAACACTTTATAAAAAGCTCAAACGGGTAGATGAATGGGAGTCTTTCATTATGATCATTGCCTCCTCTCACTCACGACTGCGAGCATTACAAGAAGAACTGCGGAAAGGGAAGTTGATCCATGACAACACAAATTGACATTACCATTCGGCTCGAACGAATGAAACAAAACTGGTTTCTTTGGGCAGAGGATGAAACAGGGAACAGTTTGCCTTTAAGCAGTTGGAAACAACATGCGTTCACATGGCACTCCTCTTCTTTCTATGGAACACTTCTGCAAGAAGGAACGTATGAACAGCGGAGCGGTATCATTTTAAACGCTACTCAAGCATTTGAATATATCGCCAAAAAGCCGGTAAATTCATTTACAAAACTACAAACAAGTGCAGCGATTAGCGAACTCGCGCCAATGGCAAAAAAAATGTGGGAAGCTTACACAACAGGAGACTTCCTTCCTGATATAAAGCAATGGCATCAATATCCTTCCTGGAAAATTGCTCATGAAGAAGGAATAGATGAAACAGTGCAAACACTGTTTTCAGAAGCCATTAATGAAACATTGCACCATCAGACTCGTTCTGGCACAGCATGGGAAGGTGCAAAGCGCTTATATGAGCATTATGACTTTACAAAAAGACAGCTCGAAACAGCTATTCATGAAAACGATTGGCTGCGTAAAATCGGCTATATCGAAGATGACCTACCATTTGCAGTTGGACTCCGCCTCCAAGAACCGGAGAATGATTTCGAAACGTGGCAGCTCGAAACAATATTAACACCAAAGCGCGGCGCTCATCGAATATACGTATATACAGGTACTGAGTCCCTGCCAAAAAGATGGTTAAACCATGAAGCACGTATTACAGAAATGCAAGAAGGTTTCGGCAAACTCGTACCTTGGTTAATGGAAGATGATCTATTTCGAAGTGAATTATACGAAACGGAAGCATGGCGCTTTTTAACAGAAGCCAGCAATGAATTGCTAGCAGCTGGTATTGATATTTTACTGCCATCATGGTGGCAAAACTTGAAAGCAAATAAACCAAAGCTGCGCGTCCAAGTAAAACATAATGCAAAAGCAGGACAGGCATTCTTTGGCATGAATACGCTCGTAGATTTTGACTGGCGTATTTCTACAAACGGCATCCATTTATCAGAGAAGGAATTTCTCGCGCTCATTGAACAAAACAGACGCCTTATCCATATAAATGGACAATGGATGAGACTTGACCCTGCCTTTATCGAAGAAGTGAAGAAACTGATGAAGAAAGCAGACAAATACGGACTTGAAATGAAAGACGTCGTGCAGCAGCGTTTACTTCGCGGAGCAGAAACAGAAATAATTGAAGAAGAAAATCCATTTGCAGATATGGAAATCGAACTCGATGATTATTATGACAAGCTGTTCGACAGATTGCTGCACATCGGAGAAATTCCATCTATACAAGTACCACCTTCCTTACAAGCAACGTTACGACCATACCAGCAACAAGGAGTCGAGTGGCTCCTCTATTTACGAGAGCTTGGATTTGGTGCGTTGCTAGCCGATGATATGGGACTCGGAAGTGCGAAACGTTCGTATATAAGTGTTGCCTAAAACACGAAATTACGGGAATAAGGTTTCCTTATTCTAACTGTATCGTTGAAACATTAGGTGAAACTCCTAATTAGAACAAATGACCTTTCTGTTCTATCTATAATACTCCTGCATGCAGCATCTTACCTTTATAAGTTGTTGTATGAGAGCCAGGTGAAGTCGTCTACTGACGGGAGCCTATACTTCCTAATATGAGGCGGTAGTCCTTAAAAGCATTCTATGGTGAGCGAAGGCGAACCCTCGTCATGCACGCACCGTTACCCGTAGCCATCTTACGTAGGTCAAAGGATGGTCTGAGTGAAATATTTGTATATTTTCCTAAGATACAAATGCTACTTCGTTACTTTGCCTAAATGACGAAGTTGGCTCAAGAAGTTGAGGTCAATCTAACTTGAGCGAAGTAACTCCGGTGTATAGAGGGCACCTAAGGAATGCAAAAGAAGGGATAAACGATACGGAACGTTTGAGATTCAATTCGTGGAGTATGAAGGTACAGTGAAGCGAGTTGAAAGTCAGCGGTGCCATAGTAGCGATAATAGATGGGCGTTGATGTGACTATAAAGCAGATGAAATGCTGCGGAAGTGTCACGGAGCAGAAAAACATCTTAGTGAAGGGCACCAGTCGGTAGTGAAAAGTAGAACACTATCGATGGAACGCCGTGTGCATTGAAAGGTGCATGCACGGTGTGGGACGGGGGAAAAGTTGGAGATCATATCAAATACTTACCTATCGTCATAAAGTATCCAGACAATTACTTACTTACTATAT
Organism: Bacillus pseudomycoides; assembly: GCF_002551005.1. Taxonomy (GTDB): domain Bacteria; phylum Bacillota; class Bacilli; order Bacillales; family Bacillaceae_G; genus Bacillus_A; species Bacillus_A pseudomycoides_C. The sequence goes on along the minus strand of NZ_NVOY01000046.1, from coordinate 15,129 downwards.
ATAAAAGAACACAACCTAAAAACAGGCCCAGCGCTTATTGCGGCGCCTACATCTGTTCTCGGTAACTGGCAAAAAGAATTCGAGCGCTTTGCACCGAGCTTACGAGTGAAACTCCATTACGGCGGCAATCGGGCAAAGGGAGAAGATTTGTCCACTTTTATGCAAGACGCCGATGTAATTTTGACATCCTATGCACTCACGCAGCTTGATGAAGAAGAACTCAGCTCGCAGCGCTGGGATGCGATTATTCTCGACGAAGCGCAAAATATAAAAAATCCGCACACAAAACAATCGCGTGCTGTGCGAAAATTACAAGCAAATCATAAAATCGCTTTAACAGGAACACCGATGGAAAACCGTTTATCAGAATTATGGTCTATCTTTGACTTTTTAAATCACGGCTATCTTGGCAGTTTACCGCAGTTCCAGCGCCGCTTCGTAACGCCGATTGAAAAAGACCGCGATGAAAGAAAGATTCAGCAAGTGCAGCGCTTAATCGCACCGTTCTTACTGCGCCGCACAAAGCAAGATAAATCCGTTGCCTTGAACTTACCAGATAAACAAGAGCAAAAAGCATACTGTCCGTTAACGGCGGAACAAGCATCGCTCTATGAACAACTCGTTCAAGATACGTTAAAGAATGTAGAAGGATTAACAGGCATTGAGCGCCGTGGCTTTATTTTGCTCATGTTAAATAAACTAAAACAAATTTGTAACCATCCCGCTCTCTATTTAAAAGAAGATGCGCCAACAAACTTAACAAGTCGTTCTATGAAAACAGAAACATTATTAGAACTCGTTGAAAACATACGGGATCAGCATGAAAGCTGCCTCATTTTCACCCAGTATATTCGCATGGGAAAAATGCTGCAAACATTGTTAGAAGAACATTTTGGAGAGCGCGTCATCTTCTTAAACGGCAGTGTACCGAAGAAAGAGCGCGATAAAATGATTGAACAGTTCCAAAACGGACAACACGGCATTTTCCTGCTCTCTTTAAAAGCAGGCGGAACAGGACTGAACTTAACTGCAGCCAACCATGTTATTCATTACGACCGCTGGTGGAATCCTGCCGTTGAAAACCAAGCGACAGACCGCGCTTATCGCATCGGGCAAAAGCGCTTTGTCCATGTGCATAAACTCATTACAACAGGAACACTTGAGGAAAAAATTGACGAAATGCTCGAGCGAAAACAATCGCTCAATAATGCAATTATCACAAGTGAAAACTGGATTACAGAACTATCTACAAACGAGCTGAAAGAACTATTGGGAGTATAAATAATCACGTCGCATATTGTCGAAGCGCCGATATATTCTAAATTGTAGTCGATATACAAAAAAGGAGCTGAAATCAGCTCCTTTTTCTTTTCCAAATGAAACTACTTATTAAAATACCTGTGAAACCACCGCACGTATCTAGTATAGAATCTTGCCACATCGGTGTACGGTCACCTGTGAAAGCTTGATGAATCTCATCCATGCTCGCATATGCAGCAACGAGAAGCAGCGCCAACCAGAAAACGTGCTTTCGTTTAAGCCCGCACTGCAATAACGCGAAATATGACAATGTCCCAAGAATACCGAATACAGTAAAATGAGCGCCTTTACGAATAAAAAATTCGATAAAACCACCGACACCTTTGTTCGCAATGCTAACAGGAGTACCTCCACCATAATCAATGGATACCCATGAAAAATGCTCTTTCACAAACTCCACATTTACATATTTTGTGATATCTGAACGCATGTCTTGCTTCTTATATGGCTGAGAAGATGAATAAAAAATGACCCCCATCCAAATTAAAACGGGAATCCAAAATAACCACTTTCGCTTCATGTTTGAAACTCCTTACTTTATTTCCTTTAAGCGTATCAAAAAAAAGGAAAAAATTCACGCCAAAAATATGACCTTCCCACCTATATATATGACGAAAGGAGGGTGAAAAACATGGCCATTCAAACGATTGTATCTGATATGAGCTTACGTCTTGTCCTAAACGGCGGTACAGACAAAAACGGCAAAGCGATCATGAAAAACAAACAATTTAAAAACGTCAAACCAGATGCGGACTTAAACAAAGTACACGAAGTTGCAACTGCAATTGTTTCATTACAACAGCACAAACTTGATTCAGTTCAGCTCGTCAGCACAACTGACGTATCTAACCTATAACAAAAGGAGGGAATAACAAATGGAAGTACTAGAACTCGTTTTCTTAAAGGAAGACGGTAAAACAGCCACTTTCTCAATTGAAAATCCTGTTACACCTGTAAACGAACAAACCGTAAATAGCGTCATGGATACCATTCTATCCGCTGGCATTTTTCTAACACTTGGACAGCATGCTCGCAAAAAAGGTGCACGCATTGTCGAAAAGAGCATTTCCGAAGTGAAAATTAACATATAAGCCAAAAAGGAAAGAGGGGCTACCCCTCTTTCTTTTTTGGCATTTCAACTGGTATAAAGATATGGGAAATACCGACTGAAACATATTTATAATTTTCTTTCCCTATCTGAAACTCTGTTGTATATGTCGAGAAAAAAATATAGTCATTCCGCTTCGTATAGTGATCAATTAATAAACCAACTTGCGGCTCTACATAGTTCTTCGCTAATTTCTTTCCAATTGTAGCTAACTCACCAAGAAGTCCTTCTTTATCTTCTTGCTCAACTTCCGTCAATTTCTTATGAATATCATTTCGCGTCATAAACTGCTTTGCTGCCCAGTCTGTATATTCCCCTTTACTCGGGTTACTATTTGCTAAATATACGAAAAGCACGATAGCTAAAGCGAGCAGTACATATTTCCACTTCATCTTTCCTCACCGCCTATTCTTTCTATTTTCATATATATGGAATCCCATTGCAAATTAGACAACCTAAATAGCTACAAATTTCTAGCAGGGCATCCATTCCGCAAATATCGAGGATAAAAAGTAAATATATACATTTTTTAACATTAATTTACAAATTCTTTAAATTGTTTTTATATTTTATTTTTATAATAGAAAGTGTAATTCATTACAATATGAGGAGGCTTTTCCATTGACTGACTTAGTTGATTGGTATGAAATTTCCGCACAAACGATGGCACTTGAGGCATACGCTCATCCTGTTTATCAAACGAAAATTTGGGAAACGCAAAGAACCATCTTTTCAGTGAAAACACCGCTGCAGCTCATTCGTGAAAGTTGCATTATGCGAAACTACTCGACTTATGAAGGAAAACGAGTAGCCATTCAAGAATGTTGTCGTTTTAAACAAAACGTCCCAATCCCTATCGATCACCACAACCTCATGTGCGCCATTCCTACAAAGTCACCTTCATCTTGGACATGCTCCTGGATATTTTATGCTTACATCGAAAGACTTGAACCTCACGATTCACGCCACACAAACATACATTTTCGTAATGGTAAAAATCAAATTTTCCCTATTAGTCCCAATCAAATGAAGAATCAATGGATGAAAGCTGGTCATATTTTAGCAAAACTCATTCTTCTAGATAAAATGAAACTATCAATAGATCGTTCTTTTCCTCCTCTTTAAGTGAACTCTGCCTACATATAGAAAAAGGAGGCTACCGCCTCCCTTTTCTATCATTATTCCACTGCATGCGCCCGCATTTTGTTTAGCGCTTGCCTATACATCCAGCGCGCTTGATGGTAAGTCATCCCTAGCTCAGTTGCAATCTCGCGCATTTTCTTTCCACCGTAGAAATGCTCAAATAAGACAAACTGCTCATTCTCTTCTAACATACTCATGTACTCAAACGTCTCACTCTGCTTCTCCTCACCGCCTATATTTTCTAATACATAATGCTCCGTACAAACTTCCTTGTCTTGCACACGACACTCTTTCTTTAACTGCTCTAACAAATATCCACGCACCGTCGCAAGGGCATATGCCGGAAAACTCCCCTTCTCCTCATCATATTTCTCATACGCCCGCCAAAGTGCAATGAGCCCGCACTGATAATACTCTTCATAATCTCGGTAAATACAAAGCTTCTTCATTTGATTTTTAATCATCTTCTCATACAGCGCTACTGTTTCCGTAAAGGTAACTGGCTTCACGTTTAACCCATTTCTAAAAGGTATACCTCTTTGTTATTCCGCGGTACCTTTACCTTATAAAAAAACAGCTCTACCTTCACCGCACTGTATTTCATGATAGACTAGTAAAATTTCAAATTTGCCTATGTAACATTTGGAATTCTGCTGGTATTATGTGAAATTCCATCGTAATTTTGTTTTCGCCGCCATTATGCAACATAAAAAAAGGTTGTCGGGAAATTCCCGACAACCCTCTCATCATTTTACTTAGCACCAAGACCTGTGAAAGCACTAAAAGCAAGAGAAATAACAAAGAAAATTACAATAAGAATCGTTGCTTGTTTCTTGCTTAATCCTGCTGTAATGTGCAGTCCTAACCATGTTACAAATAAGCCCCAAATTGTAAAAATTTCAATTGAGTTTCCAATTCCAAATGCGACTGTCCCTTTTTCAAATAAAGGTCCTAAGCTTGTAAAGCGTGCAGTTCCATCGCCACCTAGTACAATTACTAATACAGCATTCACTAATAAGCCAAGATATGTAATTACGCTAGAGTACACTGCAATAGATAATAATTTCTTATACGTCGTATCATTACCCATAAACATCATAATAACCTTATAAAGTGCAGCAGAAATAAAAAACATAATCACTGTTGTAATGAGACCCGTAACAAATCCTCCACCAATTATAAAGTACTTAGCAGTTCCAGTAGGATCTTCTTTAAGTGCTTTTGCTAATTCGGGGGTGTCTAACGATGCATAAGCAATTGCCATGTACACAATACCACCCAAAAGAGCTAATAAGAAAAACGCGCCCCACACCGGTGCATTAGTTCTCATTCTCTCAAACTGCAAACCAGGTGAGGTAATCATTCCAAATAACGAGGGCTTCTCTCCACTTACCTTCTGCGTGTTTACGTTCGCTTCCATATGTAAAACCTCCTTTATTTTTATACCCGTTCTAACGGGTGGTGAATCTCCACTTTTTCAAACAGAGATTCACCACCCATAAGAACTGGGTGTTATATAAATATAAATTGAAAAACCACTTTTTTTAGATGGGCGAGAGCATCTGGCCATACTTGGAGCGGTCAGGGCCCTTTTCTACCACCAGCCATGTTAAAACAAAGCGAGCAAACAAGTAGCATATCGCTTTTTGTTTTACATAACAGCAACTTAGATGTTGAAAAATCAAAATGGATCTATATATTATTCGTAGCGTAATGCTTCGATTGGATCTAATTTCGCTGCTTTGTTAGCTGGAATTAATCCGAAAATAATGCCGAGCGTCATTGAGAATAAGACGCCGCCAACGACAACTTCCCATGAAACAAGAGGTGGCCATTTTGCAAAGGTAGAAACGATATAAGCGCCTCCGTATCCAAGACCAATTCCAATTAAACCGCCAAGAAGTGTTAACATCACGGCCTCGATTAAGAATTGAAGCAAGATTTTCCCGCGCGTTGCCCCGAGCGCTTTCCGAACACCAATTTCCCGCGTACGTTCTGTAACAGATACAAGCATAATATTCATAACGCCAATGCCGCCAACGACAAGGGAAATCCCTGCAATACCGCCGATAATCATCGTCATAATACCTGTTACTTTCGAAACGCCTTCTTTCATTTTCTCAATATCGACAATTTCATACTTCCCTGGAATATCATCTGATTTGCGGTCATTTAAAACGCCAGCGGCCTTCTTCCCTGCCGCTTCCATTTGATCAACATTTTTCACTTGTACTGAAATATTTTGAATTTCATTTTTTCCATATAGTGTTGGCCAAAGCGAAATCGGAATTAATATTTCCGACGGTCCCATACCCATAAAGCTATTATCTGATTTATACACCCCGATAATTTGCAATGGCTGGCCTTTTATCTCAATAATTTTCCCGACAGGATTTTCTTTCGGATAAAAAGTATCCTTTGCTTTCGTACTAATCATCACAACGTTATTGCCACGCTCAACATCTGATTCATGTAAAGAACGGCCTTCAGTCAATTTGATTTTATTCACCGCAAAATATTCACTATCAAGTCCAATAATATTCGTCATGCCTTTTTTATCATTAATATCGAGTGGTTCCATACCCGAATTCGTCGTAACAACATGACTAATCTCTGGCAATTCTTTCAGTGCGAGAATATCTTCGTCCTTTAATTCCGGACGTTCTCCGATCCCCATCGAATATGGATCATCGATATCCACCTGAAACTGAAGGGGAACCACATTATTACCTATACCTGCAAATTGAGACTTCAGCATCGCTTCCCCGCCTTGCCCAATCGCAACGACAGTAATAATGGAACCAACACCGATAATAATCCCAAGCATCGTCAATGCGGAGCGCAGCTTATGAGCTAGAATAGAAGAAAGAGCGATTTTAATACTATCTAGTAAACTCATACAGCACACCTTCTATCTTCTGTAATTTTTCCATCTCTGAGCACAATGCGGCGAGATGAATACGCTGCTACTTCCTCTTCATGCGTAACCATTACAATTGTTGTACCTTCTTTGTTCAGCTGGGTGAAAATATTCATAACTTGCTCACCCGATTTCGTATCAAGCGCACCTGTTGGTTCATCGGCCATAATGAATGTTGGATTATTGGCAATCGCACGTGCAATTGCCACACGCTGCTTTTGTCCACCTGACAATTCATTTGGCAAGTGATGCACGCGATCTGCTAAGCCAACCTTCCCTAATGCCTCTAATGCTCGCTCGCGGCGTTCCGCTTTCTTCATACCACCGTAAATAAGCGGAAGCTCGACATTCTCCACTGCCGAAAGACGAGGCAGTAAATTAAAGTGCTGGAACACAAAACCGATGTATTCATTTCGAATAAGTGCCAAGTTTGACTCATCTGCTGTTAAAATATTCACATCATTCAGCATATATTCACCTTCTGTTGGACGATCAAGACAACCAATAATATTCATAAGCGTTGATTTCCCCGATCCAGACGGTCCCATAATCGAAACAAATTCACCGTTATCAATCTTTAAGCTAATACCGTGTAAAATCGGTACAGCTAAACTTCCTTGATAATACGTTTTATGAATATTGCTTAAGGTAATCATTTTTTCTTCACTTCCATTCCGTCAAACACTTTATCGGAAGGATTTTCAACCACCTTTTGTCCTACTGTTACGCCTTCAACTACTTCGGTCCAATCTCCATCACCTGAACCTTTCTTCACAATTTGCTTGCGAAGCTTGCCTTTCTCCTCTACATACACAAATGAATCATCTTTTTCCGCTACAATACTTTTACTAGGAACAGCAACCATTTTCTTGTTCTCTAAGTTTACTTGAATAGACACATGATACCCTGGTGATAATCCATCTTGGGAATCTAGTGATGCTTTATATGTATAGTAAGACATATTTTGTCCTGCTTCTCCGCCTACTGCAGCTTGTGTATTGGCTTCCGCACTTGTCGGATACTCACTTACTTCTGTAATTTTTCCAGCCCATTTCTTCTTCGGCGCTGCTTTTGCCGTTACTGTAATCGTTTGATCTTTTTGGATTTGTGATTTTTGTAGTTCCGTTAATGTACCTTGAATTTGGAATGCATCTTTAGAAGCGATTTGTAAAAATGCTTTCCCTTGACCACCCATTGCTGGCGTAGAACCTTGCGACGCATCTTTATCAAGCTTTTGCACAACACCGGCAAAATTACTGTAAACCGTAAGCTCATCTCGTTTTTTCTTTAATTCTTCGATATGAAGACTCCCTTTTTCTTTTTCAAGATCAGATGTTTTTTGTTGCATTTCTAATTCATTTAATTGCGATTCTAATGGCTCGATCATCTCTTTCGCCGCTCCGCTATCCTTCGCTTTCTTAATATCTTTTTTCAATGAATCTATTTTTTTCTTCCCTTGATCAAAGCGCATAGAAGCCACTTTTTGTTCAATTTCTGCTTGCTTCACTTGTAAATTAATTTCTTCATTATCATAAGAGAACAGTTTGTCCCCTTTGTTCACTTCTTGTCCTTCTTTTACAGCAATATCTTTCACTTTTCCTTTAGTCGCATCTGCATAGAAACTCTCAATATTCCCTGGCTTCACTTGACCGGAAACGAGTTTTGTATTATTGAGCTGACGTTCTGTTACTTCCGTAAACTTCACATCTTCTGTGCTTCCTTTTTTCTTACTCTGCATGATAAAAATATTTACAGCAGCAACGATAATAATAAGAGCAATAACTCCAATGATAATCCACTTTTTCTTTTTATTCGGAGTACGAACGGTATCTGGTAACATTGTCTCTCTCCTTTTGTTCAAATTGTCATTATAATTAAATTATACAAACTTTTCCAAAATATCTCAATAAACACAAGACATTTATATGACATACTTTGGCACACATACTACAAATTGTATCAAACAATGTCATATTTTGTTACGAATATGCATATATGCATATTTTTATTAAACAAACGTTTGATTAACACGAGAAATTCAAAAAACAAAAAAAGGACCTGAAACAACGCCCTTTTCTAATCATATGAATAAATCCATTTTCACTTTTCAACATATAAGTTACTGCTATGCAGGACAAAACATAATCTGCACTAGAAAATTCACCTCTAGTGCAGTTCTTTTTCGAATGTTTTAATACCCTTCTGGATGACTTTGATGCCATTTCCATGCTGTAGCAATAATATCCTTAATAGAAGTATATTTTGGTTCCCAACCAAGAACTTCCTTGGCTTTCACACTTGATGCAATTAACACATCTGGATCACCTGGGCGACGCGGACCGATTTTTGCTGGAATTGGATGTCCCGTGACCTCACGAGCAGCTTTAAGTATTTCTTTATTTGAAAAGCCTTCTGCTGAACCGAGATTCAATACGTCCGATTTTCCGCCAGCTTTTAAATATTCTAGCGCTTTGATATGTGCATCGATTAAATCTATTACTTGGATATAGTCACGGATGTTCGTTCCATCCGGCGTGTTATAATCATTCCCATAAATCATGAGCTCGTCACGCTGACCAAGCGCTACCTGTAAAATAATCGGAATCAAATGTGTTTCATGATCATGGGCTTCTCCAATTGAGCCATCTTCTTTTGCACCTGCAACATTAAAGTAACGAAGCGCCACATAATTCATGTCGCTTGCCTCACTTTGCCATTTCATCATTTGTTCCATCATCAACTTACTTTGACCGTATGGGTTGATTGGCTTTGTTGGAGTTGTTTCCTTAATTGGCATATCTTCTGGAATGCCGTACGTTGCAGCAGTTGAAGAAAAGACAATGTATTGCACGCTGAATTCTCTCATGACTTCTAAGGTAATCTGCGTGCCGTAAACGTTGTTATTGAAATATTTCAATGGCTCTTTCATTGATTCACCAACAAGTGAAAATGCCGCAAAATGCATCACACCTTCAATATTCTTTTCTTTAGAGAAGACTTCACACATGAATTTCTTATCACGTATATCCCCCTTGTAAAAACGTGCTTTTTCATGCAACGACTCGATATGACCGGTCAATAGATTATCGATTACCGCTACATCATAGCCATTTGTGATTAATTGATTGACGGCATGTGAACCGATATAGCCTGCACCACCTAAAACTAAAACTGTCATCTTGTCATCACCTCTCGATTTGTGCTTTGTAATTCTTTGATAAAGCGATCAAACCCTGCTCTACCATCTTTATTCATCTTATAGACACCAGCATCTTCTAAGACGCATTCAAATTTTTTTGCAACTGCAGTTTGAAGAAAGCTTTGGATGGTCTCTTCCGTATAGCCGCCCTGGGCTTTTAATTCATCTGCCCATTTTTGATGGATTTCAGGAACATTGGCTTCCTTATCTAACAAGTACATCTCAACTTCATGAAGCTCCTCAATCAAACGCGGAGGGAGAATCGCAAGGCCCATGACTTCAATAAGCCCGATATTTTCTTTCTTAATATGCTGTACATCTGGATGTGGATGAAAAATCCCATCAGGGTATTCTTCACTCACATTATTATCACGCAGTACAAGATCAATTTCATACTTTTCTTCGCGGCGACGCACAATTGGTGTAATCGTATGATGTTTTGTGCCATCTTTTGACTCTGCACAAATTTGTAAGAATTCATCTGAATAGTTCTTCCAACTTTCATGGATGTAGGTGCTGGCATGAATTAGTTCTTCTTTGTTTAAAGAAGAGAGGCGAATCACACTCATTGGCCAGTTGACAATACCGCAAGAAATATTTGGGTAGTCAGGTAGTTCAAATGTTTTAAGAACTTTAGCCTTTGCCATTGGAAAGTGATGGCGTCCAGCTTGATAGTGATCATGACTTAAGATAGATCCTCCTACAATAGGTAAATCCGCATTTGAACCAATGAAATAATGTGGCATGATTTCTACAAAACTAAATAAACGAGAGAATGCCTCACCAGAAATTTTCATTGGTCGATGCTTCTTAGATAATACAATGGAGTGTTCATTAAAGTATGCATATGGTGAATATTGAAACCCCCATTCCTCTCCATCTAGCTCGATGTTAATGATTCGGTGATTGCTTCTACCTGGATGGTTCAAACGACCGAAATACCCTTCATTTTCAATACAAAGTAAACATTTTGGATAATTGCCCCTTGGTGCATTTCTAGCCGCTAAGATCTCTTTTGGATCTTTCTCTGGTTTGGACAAATTAATAGTAATCTCAAGTTCACCATATTTTGATTCTGCTACATAATGAATATTTTTTTCAATCGCACGGCTCTTTATATAATCATTTCGTTTACTTAGTTCAAAGAAATAATCCGTTGCTTGTTCAGGACTTTTGCGATATGCCTCCTGAAAATCCGCATTGACCTTGGATGGAAGTGGTGTAATCACACTCATTAAAAGCGCTTCGAACATATCACGATTGGCTTGGTTTTTAGAGATAACAAGATTTTCCGTCGCTTTATCCATAAGCGTATCTAACAACACATGTGGGTCCGTTTCAACTACGCTTGTAATCTCTCCCATTTCCGATTCGCCAATCAAACGTAATAGTTGATTGTACATATAAATTCGGTCATTTTCCTCAATGGCTCCATTCTCAATTCCAAGTGTAGTAAAATCATAAATTGCTTGCCATGTGTTCATCTTTTCCACCTCATTCATCATCCAATCACTGTAGTTCCACTACCAATATGGGCCACATAAAAGACAGGCGCATATCCCACAACTTTGAGATATTCATCATAAACATTGTTTTTAAAGGTGTGGGTTTCACTTTCTTTTACTAATGCGATGGCGCATCCCCCAAATCCTGCTCCAGTCATACGGGCTCCAAGCACACCCTCTTGTTTTTGCGCAGTGGCCACCAATGTATCTAATTCAAGCCCGGTTACTTCATAATCATCTCTTAAAGATGTATGAGAAGCATTCAATAGCTTTCCGAATTCTTCTAAATCACCTGCAGTAAGAGCTGCTTTAGCCTTTTTTGTGCGTTCATTTTCGTAAACTGCATGCTTCGCGCGTTTAATTAGAATTTCATCTCCAATAAGATTTTGATTTGCATCAAATTCTGTTTTGCTTAGTTCTCCAAGTGCATGAATCTCTAACTTCGTTTGGAGACGTGCGAGTGCTTCTTCACATTCAGCACGGCGTTCATTATATTTTGAATCTGCTAGTTCACGACGTTTATTCGTATTCATAATGACAATAGCATAGTCGTCCAAAACCACTGGAACCATTTCATACTTTAACGTATTGGTATCAAGGAGAATCGCTTTGTCTTTCTTACCAAATCCAATGGCAAATTGATCCATGATACCAGAGTTTACGCCAATGAATTCATTTTCAACTTTTTTACCCATTTTCACTAATTCAAGTCGCGTTACGTCTAAGTTGAACAAGTCTTCTAATGCTACGCCTACAAGTAATTCAAGTGAAGCACTACTTGAAAGTCCCGCTCCATTTGGAATCGTTCCTTCAACTAATAATTCAAAACCACAGTCTATTTTATGACCTGCTTCTTTCAGTGTTAAGATAACTCCTTTTACATAATTTGCCCAATTCGCATTTTTATCGTAATCTAGTTCATTCAACGTGAAGCTAATCACTCCAAGTTCTTCAAAGTTCGTTGAGTAAACGAATACTCTATCATCCTCACGACGTCTAGCTACCCCGTAAGTTCCATAAGTAATAGAAGCGGGGAATACATAGCCACCATTGTAGTCTGTATGTTCTCCGATTAAGTTGATACGTCCTGGAGAAAAATATTGAGTTGTTTCTTGATCGCCAAATACCTCAGCAAATTTTAAAGCTAGTTCACGTTTCTTTTCCATAAGTATAAACCTCCCTTTTGCATTCATTCTAAATGAGGGAATTATCTCCGTATTCACTGGCTCACTTCTAACAGTTCATCATTATTTCTAGACACAACATTGTATTTTTAATAACTTCTGATAGCAGTATCTAATTTTTCTATACATGTTTTATATTTTTGCGATTTTTTCCTCCAATTAGCTCCAATAACAAGAAAGCGTTTACGATATTCAGTTTAGCAAGAAAACGCTTTCTGTTTTATATCATTTTGTGACCTTGATTTAACCTTTTGTTGCATTTCTTCCTTCAAAAGGCAGAGGAGGTTATAGTAATCACGAAGAGGGGAGAAGCCCATGGAACAAGCAATCTTTATGAAAAAAGAACATCGTCACTTCTCAAGCGAACTTTATTTTGATTTTTGTGGTTTTTCAAAAACACTGCCTTTTCATGCTTTTGGACCAGCTGTACGTAACAGCTACATTATTCATATCGTATTGGATGGAAAAGGAATGTACTATGTAAAAAATGAAAAATATTCATTACAGAAAGGAAATATTTTTCTCATTCGCCCAGGAGAGTCGACCTTTTATCGCGCGGATGCAGAAGAACCATGGTTGTATGCGTGGCTGTCATTTGGTGGGAAGGTAGCAGACGAAATTATTCATTATTCAAGTTTTAAAGAAGATAACCACTCTGTTACTTCAACTAATATTCAACAATATTCGGATATTATCTTGGAGTGTATGAATTGCTCCAACAGTACATTAGAAGATGAATTAAAGTTGAATGAGTTGACCTATCGGTTTTTAAGATTATTACTTACAGATGGTGGCGAATTCTCAACAGGAGTAAAACAAAGGTTTTCACGACTCGCGATTGAAGCGATGACATATATTGGGGAGCACTATCTAGAGGAGATTACAGTAAGGGATGTGGCAGATCATCTTGCGGTCAATCGAAGCCATCTTTCGCGGGTCTTTCACAATCATTTCGGGATGAGCATGAAGGACTGGATTTTAAGAGTGCGCATTAATCACGCAACGTATTTACTTTCAATGACAAATGAATCGGTAGAAAACATTTCTTATCAGGCGGGCTTTCGTAGTTTAGTAGTCTTTAGCCGCATATTTAAAAAAGTGATTGGAGAAACACCTACGCATTATCGAAAACGTATGTCGAAAGAGAATTTTCAAATGATCTCTTTATCAAGCTTGAAGTTCTTACTTGATGAACAAGAAATTATTTCACGGGCCACTTAGGAAAAATGATGGTTTATTAGTAATATAATAAAAAAGTAAACTAGTCTATATCCAAGAAAGCGAAGAATTATAAACATTTTTCGCTTTTTTATTTTTTTACAATGATTCATATAATATAAAGATATATCACTTCCAATTTACTGGATAGAGTCTGTAGAATCTAATTTCCATTTTGATTCTGCAAAACAACAACTTAAATCAACATTCACGGGAGATATAATTTAAACAAACGTTTGATTAAAAAAAGAGAACCTACCAATTGATAGATTCTTCTCTCCAAAATCATTAAGCCAGTTCCTTCTTAAACTCTTTTCTCTCATGATCAAATTGAACGATAAACAGAAATATCGTGGGTAAAATACTGCCTAACAACTATCCCAAAAAGCCGTGGACATAAAACTCTTTTATTTTTATCTACTTGGCAGGAAGATGCCCACGCTTCCCCTTATTTTAATACTCTTCAAGCTTGATTTTCTTATCGTATAAGATTCTTCCTAAATGTAAGCAATCAAGAATAGCCTTTTCGGAAAATCTATATAGTCCTTCTTTTTCCTGCATTCGACTAATTAAACTTATTATTTGGTCAAAGTAAGATTCTTTTACCGAAGAAAGTTCCCACAGGTTATGGTATTCTCTTCCGGGTCCCTTTTCATCAAGGACAGTTGTACACTCTTTACACCATATCTCCAAGCTTTGGATGACCCTAGTATCAAACATCTCTTCTTTTTTAATCCTTACATTACCCTTCCAATCTTGAAGCCTCTTTTTACACTGTAAACAAACCGGTGCATGCATTTCTTTTTTCATAAAAACACCCACTATATTAATATATATCTATAATTAGATAAAATTTATAAAAAGAAAACCATTCCTTTGCAGTTTATGACAGAAACCACGTTTACTAATGATTGTTACTTTTTATATTAATACTCAAATGGTAAATCCGAAATCAACTGTTCTTTTTCATTATCATTCACAACAACTACTTGATTATGATTTATCAAAAAACACACCTGCAATCATTATTCATGTTAATAAAAACCCCCACAAAAAATTTTTCGCAAGCCATCCTTTCTTTCAAAAAAGCATAAGGATCCCTATCAGATATACTCATACATACTGATAACTTTCATGATAGGAATATACACTCACTTACAAAATGAATCTTCTTGCATGTAACCTTGTCATTACTACTTTTCCCCTACATGGTGCTGTAGCTAATACCATTACTCCTGTTGCCTTCTTCCTTTCCGTGTTTTTCACCTCACACAATTCCCTAATTTACCAAACCCAAATCAAGTATACCGTCTATTTATGTTGGAAAAGTGAAATGTAACCAATTTGTATATAAATATGCAAAATTGCATATTTTAAACTCTATTATATATTTCGAGATGACTCCCACCTCTAAACATATGTGAAGGTGATGAGGTGAATCGAAAAAATATTTTATTTTCAAGCAAAACGATAGAAACGTATGTTCTTGTTTTGGTATAATAGCTTTAACAGGGAGGTGAAAAAATGACAAC
>NZ_NVOY01000045.1 GCF_002551005.1 Bacillus pseudomycoides | reverse complement strand
CCAAGGTGTTACGGGCGCTATCGGGGATACTGGGCCTCAAGGGCCTCAGGGCTTACAAGGTGTTACGGGCGCTACCGGGGATACTGGGCCTCAAGGGCCTCAGGGACTCCAAGGCGTCACGGGCGCTACCGGCGTTACTGGGCCTCAAGGACCTCAGGGACTTCAAGGCGTTACGGGTTCTACTGGCGACACTGGGCCTCAAGGACCTCAGGGCTTACAAGGGATTACTGGCGCTACTGGGGACACTGGACTTCAAGGGCCTCAGGGTGTTACGGGCTCAAGTGCTATAATTCCTTATGCATCAGGAGGACCTGCTACGTTCGTTACTGTTTTAGGTGGGTTAACGAACACAGGCACTATACTTGGATTTGGAAGCTCATTTTCTGGTGTTAATGTGTCCGGGGCAACAATAACTTTAGCACCTGGAAGTGTTTTAGACTTTGCATTCGTTATGCCTCGTGCTGGAACAATCACATCATTATCTGGTTTCTTTAGCGCGACAGCAGGGTTAGCTTTATTACCGAGTTCTGTAAACGTTCAAATGCAAATATACGTTGCCCCTGCAGCCAGCAATACTTTTAGTCCAGTAGGTACAGCTTTAGCACTTCCATCCTTTACTCTACTTTCTATTGGTGATACCTTTGCTAACATTCAGGCTCAATCTATATCAGTAGCTGCACAAGATAAAGTTTTACTAGTTGTCTCTACAAACACACAAGGGATTAGTCTTGCTACTACTATTGCAGGCTTTGCAAGCGCAGGTATAACGATTAACTAACTCTAACATTGATAGGATTAAAAAGATTGTAAGCATTTAGACACTGAACAAACTCACACTAATCAGTTTCAATAAAAAAACGGTAAAAGTTCTAAGGTTAGAACTCTTACCGTTTTTTATTTATGTCCTGTCTTCCGAAAAATCAATTCTATTTTCTTCTTACAGAAAAACATACACCTTATCCTAAAATATGATAACCAGAATCCACATGAATATTCTCGCCAGTCACACCACTTGCTAGGTCACTGAATAAGAATAATGCTGTGTTTCCTACTTCTTCTTGTGTTACGTTACGACGCATTGGCGCACGTTCTTCAATTTGTTTTAAGATGCTGTTGAAATCACCAACACCTTTTGCTGATAATGTGCGAATTGGTCCTGCTGAAACAGCGTTAACACGAATGTTATGCTTTCCTAAGTCGTTCGCTAAGTATTTTACGCTCGCTTCTAATGATGCTTTTGCAACGCCCATTACGTTGTAGTTTGATACAACGCGTTCGCCGCCAAGGTACGTTAATGTAACAATGCTGCCGCCCTCTGTCATTACTTCTTTTGCTGCTTTGGATACAGCTGTTAAAGAGAATGAGCTAATATTTTGTGCTAATAAGAAGCCATTACGAGATGTATCAACGAACTCACCTTTTAAATCATCGCGGTCTGCGAATGCAATACAGTGAGCCAGTCCATGAATAACACCAACCTCTTCCTTAATTGTTTGGAAGCAGCTTGCGATATCTTCATCATTTGTTACATCACATGGTAATACAAGTGATTTTTGTCCTTCTAATGATTCTGCTAAATCACGTACATTCTTTTCTAAGCGTTCACCAGCATATGTGAAAATTAAGTTTGCTCCAGCGTTATGTAATGAACGAGCAATTCCCCAAGCAATGCTTCGTTGGTTCGCAACACCCATTACAACGATATTTTTTCCTTTTACATTGAGAAGATCCATATATTTATCCTCCTATATTTATACATTATAGTTGTTATTAGAACCTGGTACTATTTTCATATTAACATAAAATACTGTAAAGGCAAACAAAAATCACTAGCTCACTTTCACTAGTGATTCTTCGTTTCGCTAAAAAAGCCCTCTAATCCTTCTTCCCAAGTTGGCATTTGCGAAAAACCATTTAATTTTAACATTTTGTGCTGTAAAATTGAATATTTCGGCCTCGGTGCTTTTGCCCCAAATTCTTCGGTTGAAATAGGTACAACGTTTACTTTTTTATTTGCATAAGAAAAAATTTGCTTAGCAAATTCATACCAAGAACATGATCCGCTATTTGATACATGATATATTCCATATAATGATGTATTCATGAGTTCTTTTATCACGTGAACTAAGTCTTTTACATAGGTAGGAGATCCGATTTGATCAGAAACAATAGCTATATGCTCTTTTTCTTTACTAATCCGTAACATCGTTTTCACAAAATTATTTCCGTTCTTTCCATAAAGCCATGACGTACGTATAATAAAGTATTGATCATGAAAACTTTTTACAAATTCCTCCCCTGCATATTTAGAAAGACCGTATACATTTACTGGTTCTGGTATATGGAATTCATGGTACCCTTCTATTCTACTACCGGAAAATACATAATCTGTACTAATATAAATAAGCTTTGCCCCTAAATTTTGTGCCATAACCGTGACATTTCTTGTTCCAATTGCGTTTGTTACATAAGCTAAATCCTGTTCTTCCTCTGCCTGATCTACCTTCGTATAAGCGGCACAATGTATAATAATATGAGGCCTTATCGTTTTTATTACATGATCTACTTGTGACATGTCAGCAATATTTAACGATTTTTTGTCAAATGGATATATTTCATACAGTTCCGAACCAAAATCCTCTACTATTTGTTTTCCTAATTGACCATTCGCTCCCGTTATCATTATCCGTTCTTTCATCTGCGAGCCCCTTACTTTTCTTTTAATGGTCGCCACCACTTCTCGTTTTGTTCATACCAATGGACTGTTTTTTCGATCCCTTTCTTAAACGTATACACCGGTTGCCATCCTAATTCTTGTTTTATTTTTTTTGCATCAATTGCATAGCGGCGGTCGTGCCCTAAGCGATCCTTAACGAGAAGAATATCATCTTTTCCTCTTTTTAGTAACGCCATAATCTGCTCCACAACTTCTATATTTGTTTTCTCATTATCTCCGCCAATATTATATACTTCTCCAAATTTCCCTTTATGCAGTACAACATCAATTGCACTACAATGGTCATTCACATGAAGCCAATCTCTTATATTCAATCCATCTCCATATAACGGCAATTTCTTCCCTTCTAATACATTTGTAATCATAAGTGGAATTAATTTCTCCGGATATTGATATGGTCCATAATTATTAGAACAACGCGTGACAATAATAGGTAATTGATACGTTTTATAGTATGATAAAGCAATCATATCTGCACTCGCCTTACTAGAAGAATATGGACTGCTCGGATCTAACGGTGTTTGTTCTGTAAATTTCCCTCCTTCTCCTAACGAGCCATACACCTCATCTGTTGAGACTTGCACCATTTTAATATGAGGGTATTTTTTGACTAACTCTAATAACGTTACCGTCCCAATTATATTTGTATCGTAGAAAGGCATAGGATTTTCAATACTGCGATCAACATGGGACTCTGCTGCAAAGTTAACAATAGCATCTACCTTGTACTTCTGAACAACATATTCTAAAAGCTCACGATTTTGAATGATTCCTTTTTGAAAAATATAGCGAAGATTTTTCTCAATAGAACGTAAATTTTCAAGATTACCACTATATGTTAACGCGTCATAATTAATAACATAGTAATTATCGTATTGTTTCAATATATAATGAATAAAATTACTACCAATAAATCCAGCCCCGCCTGTTACTAATATATTCATAGACAACTCTCCTATTTAAAACAACCTTCGCATGCAATAAGCGGTGGTAGTAGTTGATCTTTTTTTGATAAAGTAGGCTCTTTGACC
This sequence comes from Bacillus pseudomycoides, assembly GCF_002551005.1. Lineage (GTDB taxonomy): Bacteria > Bacillota > Bacilli > Bacillales > Bacillaceae_G > Bacillus_A > Bacillus_A pseudomycoides_C. The sequence continues at coordinate 74,315 of NZ_NVOY01000045.1, read as the reverse complement.
GGCCATGGAATGTTCAAATCTTTATCTTTCCAAAATACACCGCTATCGTGCGGAGCACTATAATACTCATCAACTTTATACATAACCACTGTATGCGGAACAAGCGTACAAAATCCATGAGCAAAACCTTTTGGAACAAGCAATTTCCGGCGATTTTCTTCACTTAAAATATAACCTTGCCACCGTTTGTAAGTAGGTGACTCTTTACGTAAATCAACAATGACATCATAAATAGCACCTTGTAAAACTTGAACTAGTTTCGTTTGCGCTTTCGGTTCCTTTTGAAAATGCAAACCACGAATCGTACCTGCCTTCGCAGAAGAAGAGATATTATCTTGTACAAATGAATAGGTAATTCCAATCTTCTCTAGCGTTTCTTTGTTGTAACTTTCCATAAAAAAACCTCGGTCATCTTCAAACAAATGTAGTTCTAATAATTTTACATCATGAAAATGCGTGTCAATCACTTTCATATATTCACCTACTCTCCATTGAACTGTTTTCCAAAGTCTATATTCCTTGCCAACGTATTCGCTCTTTGAAGAGAAGTGTGAGTTCCTGCATCCGTCCACCAACCGCTTAACGTATTATAAGTAAGGTGTCCTCTTTGTAAATACCAATTGTTCAAATCTGTAACCTCAAGCTCACCTCTTGCTGATGGCCTTAGCTGCTTTACATATGAAAAGGCTTGTGCATCATACATATAAATGCCTGTAACTGCATATGAACTTTTTGGTTCGTTCGGTTTTTCTTCAATTCCTATAATTTTTCCATTTTTAATAGACGGTACGCCAAATCTTGTAGGAGTTTCTACCTCTTTTAGTAATACTTTTGCCCCTTGTTCTTGTTTCATATATTCTTCTACATATGGACAAAGATTGTCTGAAAAGATATTATCTCCAAGTATAACTAGCATTCGGTCCTTATTAACGAAATGTTCACATAATCCTAAAGCCTCTGCAATTCCTCCCGCACGGTCTTGCACGCGGTAAGTAAACGATACACCAAATTCATCCCCGCTCCCTAAAAAATCCACAACAGCCCCCATATGCTCTCTTCCCGTAATGACCATAATATCTGTAATTTTACATTGTTTTAATTTGTAAACTGAATGATAAATCATCGGATATCGACCGACTGGAAGGAGATGTTTATTGGTTACTTTCGTAATCGGATATAGTCTTGATCCCGTTCCCCCTGCTAAGATAACCCCCTTCATCTCAATCACTCCCTTATGATGGAAATGAACCATTCATATAATTTTGCAAAAAGATTTGCCGATATTTTTCATAGGAGACTGCATCAAATTCATCTCCATTATAATGAAGACACCACGTCCGCATTTGGTTAGAAACCCCTACTAAATAACCAGCTTTACGAAATTCAAATGACTGTGAAACATCATAAAAATGAAATCCATCAAATAAATCTTCCCGCCATAGCAAATCATATTGTGTCGCCATAAATAAGCCGTCTATTGCTTGAACAGGAGTAAAAAGCTGCGATTCATACAAACCTGTTTCAAAACTTAATAATTGATAATTCCGTCTTCGATACTCAATAACTTGCCCAGCTAATTTTTCTCCCTCCCACCATATACCATTATCCGGCATATACTGGCAGCCTGCTACTCCAATTAGCCCCAGTTTCTCATTTGATGCAAAAATCGATAAAAGGTTAATAAAAATATTCCGTTCAATAAGAAATGTATCTTGATGCAAATACACCTTATACTTTGCTGGATATGAAGCTGCTTGATTGTATGCACTTGTCATACTTTTGGCATGATAGATTGGCAATATTTGAACTTGGTATTCAGGCGGGACAAACATATTTTTAATTTGCCTCTCACATTGTGTAAAGAGCTCTTCGTTATTGACACAAACGACTACCAAAATCGTTTTTTCTTTCATCGTGGTAATCCTTTCTTTTCTATTTGTGAATGCGATTGTTTACACATGTAATAAATAACGTTTTCTCTGCTTTCTTCACACTTTCGCTGCTTCAATCACATATTGATATACAGCTGATTCCGCCATAAAGCTACTTCCAATATTATATTTCTTACAAACTTCATATAAATCTTGCATAATCGGAATATACCTATCATAGTTCACATAGACACGCTCAACTTGCCGAACCGAAAATCCTGCATTTACAAACAGATGCAATAGCTCTTTAAACGTAAAGAAGCGAATATGTGTTTTATCCATCAACCCCGCTTTTTCATACGTCCAATCTCCATTCAGAAGAGGAATCAGTACTGAAATATGTGCAACGTTCGGTATACTCGTTAAAATTACGCCACCTTGTTTTACAAACGGTTTTACTTTTTCTAAAACCGCCCATGGATCAAATAAATGCTCTAATACATCTCCAAAAATAATACAATCAAACTGTTCTTTCTCATATGGTAAATCCATTGTTTCTACATTACCTTTGATTACATGATCCAATTTTATTTTTGCGATTTGTGCTGCCTCTTCAAAAGCTTCGATACCGGAAACACGTATCCCCTTGTCTTTTATCACAGCTCCTAATCCGCCTCGTGAACAACCAATATCAAGAACTTCCTTCCACTCATCTTTAATATGCTTTAATAAATAAGGATTTGCACCTTCATAATAATCATCATGCTTTTCTCGATATAAAGAGGAGTCTTCTGTTTCCACTTTATTCCCCTCCTATACATACGCTGTCGTTATGTTATACATGCGAAACGATTAAACTATACCCTGCTAAATGTGCATCTATTCTACCAATAAGTGAGTTGCAAAAGGAGGCATATTGCTCATGCCATCTTCCTAAATCGCCTCCCAATTCTTGAATTTTAATCACTTTTAATTGTTCTTTTTCTAATAAAATCATGATTTCTGCTAAATTATAACTCTGTTCAGCTTCCTCATTCTCTCCTTGAAGTTGAAATCGTTGTTCAATTCGTGTGTAGTAATTCGAATTAGGAAACGACATAATAAGAAAACCATCTCGATGTAATAATCGAGAAACACCTCTTATGACAGCTACCATATGTTCACGGTACACAGGGCATGAAAGAAGGATAATAGAAAACTTTTCATTTGAAAATTTCCCCTCTAATTCATTAAGTTTCACATGCAATGTTGGCGCTACATATTCAGCAATATTTACCGCTTCTTTTTTCTCTTCAACACCAAAGAAATTTCCATTTCGATAACGCCACTTCATTTCAAGTAATGTTGCACCGCACCCCGCACCAATATGAAGAATATTCATCCCTTCTTTATAATACATATCCGACAGTTGTAATAAATCGAAACGAATGAATAAATCACTAGAAGGGAATCCCCATTTCTGTTGAAATTTTAACGCATTCGCATACAATAAAGCAGAATATTGGGGAATATTTTCTTTCCACGATACACTTCCGTAATGATGAACAAATGTATCACGGCATAAATATAGTTTATAACCCTTTTGGCGCATTCGAAGTGATAAATCATCATCTTCATAATTACCTGGGGTAAATCGTTCATCTAGTAAACCAATCTCATTTAAAACAGCTCTCTTTATAAGCATACAAAAGCCAATTAATTTTATTCTTTCTTCCCACTTCGTTGCATCACTTTGATTATACATAGCAGCAAACTTTTGCATCTCTTCTATATTTGTATAAGGAACAGGAATTGTACTGTAATAAGAAGCACTGTTCGTTACCGGTCCTACAGCGGCTGTATCAGGCTGTTCATATAAACAAGCTAATAAGTTCGTTAACCAATTTTCCGTTACAACTACATCATTGTTTAATAATAAAATGTTGTCGCCTTTCGCTTTTTCAATTCCTTGATTGCAACCGCGTGGAAATCCAACGTTAGTAGTATTTTTCATAAGCAGTATATCCGATTGCAATTGTAACCACTCTATAGTTCCATCTGTTGATGCATTATCAATAACAATTAACTCGTAGCTTTCTTTTTTTGTATATTTCCTTATACTATCAATACACTGTTTTGTGTAATGGAGTTGGTTATGAGTTAACATAACAATACTTGTTAACATAAAACGCCCCTTCCCCTCGCATGCTATTTATACATGTTACTTTAGCAACGAACCATCCGAAGTTTACGACGTTTCCTTTCTCCAGTACATTCCATAATGATCAATTTTAATGAGCGGTTCTGTAATCTTTCTCTCCTTTCGAAAATCAATAACTGCCGCTTCACATGTTGGCAAAGCGTAATCATCAATAATAATGAAGCCACCTTCTGTTACTTTATCGTACAAATTTGTTAAGCTATCCATTGTTGATTCATAAAGATCACCATCTAGCCGAGCAATCGCTATCTTCTCAATAGGTGCAGTTGGCAACGTATCTTTAAACCATCCTTTCAAAAATTGAACTTGCTCATCAAGCAAATCATATTTCTTGAAATTTTCTCGTACTTGTTCTAACGAAACACGTAAATAATCAAACGTATATAAAGTGTCTCCTGCATCTTGCGGATATTTCTCAACATTGGGCTTTGGTAATCCTTCAAACGAATCTGCCACCCATATTTTTCGGTTCGTTATACCATATGCTTGTAAAAAACCACGCATAAAAATACATGATCCACCGCGCCATACACCTGTTTCAATAAAATCTCCTTCAATATTTTCTTTAACGACTGTCTCCATTGCTGATTGTAATTGGTTCATTCGCATGCGACCAATCATACTGTGCGCAATAGCCGGCCAATCTAACCCCTGTAAGCGTGATTCATAATTCGGTTTAACTTCTTGTATAAGTTTTAAATGGTGAGCTTGTATATATTCTTTTACATAATACGGAACTGGAACCGTAACAGGTAAATACACTTCATGCTCTTGCCAAATTTCGAATAAAATTGTCTTTTTCAACAGTTCAAGATACAGCCCTATCCCTCGTTCTGTTTGCATTTCCTCTCCTCCCCCTAAATATCTTCCAACTTCTAGTAGTGGAGATTCCTTCTTTCCAAACCATGATTCACTATCAATGTATTAATAATTTTTTTTGTCTATTTTTGATGTCCCTATCGAGTTCCACTACTTATGAAAGCGGCAGCAATAATACAATTTTTTGCAAAAGAAACCCTAAAGAAAATTTATGTTTTTCATTTTTATTTTATGATTATGAATTAACGCATTATCTCTACTCATATATGCATCCCAATATGACAACACCAAATTCCCCCCCCCTCATCTGACATTCCCCTCCCTAAATGTAAACAACATATTTGCAAACACCAAAAAATCAGATAAGATGGTAATAGTGTCTTTTTTAATAACAATGAGTAATAGAAAGGAATACAGTACGGTGAAAGATAAAAATTCTCGATATCAAATAGATTACGTTTTAATACTAATTGTACTAGCAATCGCTACGGTAAGTTGTTTTGCTATTGCAAGTGCACAACCGTCCTTACCACCAAATTTACAAAAGGTTAACTTCGTGGCTAAACAAATTCAATGGTATGTCATTGGAGTTATTGCGATTGCTGCTGTTATGGTAATCGACTTTGATCGTTACAAGCAAATTTGTTGGTATTTATACGGATTCGCAATGCTTCTTCTTCTTGGCCTTGAGTTTCATATTCCTGGTGCTCAAACGATTAAAGGGGCAACTGCTTGGTATTCATTACCAGCAGGACTTGGTAATTTCCAACCTTCTGAAGTCATGAAAATCTTTTTAATTCTTGTTGTTAGCCGTCTGATTGTAGACCATAATGAGAAATATCCAATCCGAACACCGCGCGAAGATTTGCTCTTGCTTGGAAAAATATTTGCAGCAAGTTTACCACCGCTATTATTAATTGCCAAAGAACCGGATTTAGGAAATACGATGGTAATCTCAGCAATGCTTGCTGCTATGATTTTAGTATCCGGGGTTCGCTGGCGCTTTATTTTTGGTTTAGCTGGCATTGTCGTTGGAGTTGGTGCACTCCTTGTGTACATTTACTTTGCACATACAGCATTCTTTAAAGCGCATATTTTACAAGAATACCAATTAGATCGTTTCTATGGTTGGTTAGCACCTTATGAATACCCAACACAAGGTTATCAGTTAACCCAGGCTCTTTTAGCGACCGGATCAGGTGAATTGTACGGCAAAGGCTGGGGAAATGGACAAGTATACTTCCCTGAACCTCATACCGACTTTATTTTTACAAACATCGCTGAGAAATTCGGATTTTTAGGAGGAAGCGTCGTTATTTCACTATACTTCCTACTGATTTATCGTATGATTCACATTTCATTAGAAAGTAATGATCCATACGGCAGTTATATATGCGCAGGAACAATCGGGATGTTTACATTCCAAGTATTCCAAAATATCGGTATGACAATTGGACTACTTCCTATTACCGGTATTACATTACCGCTTTTAAGCTACGGTGGCAGTTCCTTAGTCACCTATATGATTGCGATTGGCTTCATTCTAAACGTACAGTCACGAACGAAGAAATTTATGTTTGATTAAACCATATCCGAGTGGATATGGTTTTTTTCTTACCTTCTTAGCGGTATACTAATCAAAAAAGAGGAGGTGATCTCATATGAAATATGATGTTATTGGCGATATTCATGGCTGTTTAGAGGAATTTACATCATTAACAAAACAGCTTGGTTATACATGGGATAGTGGATTACCTGTTCATCCGCAAAAACGACAGCTTGCTTTCGTAGGCGATATTACAGATCGCGGTCCTCATTCTTTGCGAATGATCGAAATTGTATGGGAGCTTGTCATACATAAAAAAGAAGCATATTATGCCCCAGGAAATCATTGTAATAAATTATATCGTTACTTTCTTGGGCGTAAGGTACAAGTAGCACACGGCCTAGAAACAACTGTTGCAGAATACGAGGCATTAAACACACGCGATCAAAAGATTATCCAGAAAAAGTTTATTGACCTTTACGAACAATCACCGCTCTATCACGTACTAGATAACGGAAAACTCGTTGTTTGTCACGCCGGTATTCGCCAAGATTATATCGGAAGAAGCGATAAGAAAGTGGAAACTTTCGTTTTATATGGAGATATTACAGGTGAAAAGCACCCTGACGGCTCTCCTGTCCGCCGTGACTGGGCGAAGCATTATACTGGGGAGGCTTGGATTGTATATGGACATACACCTGTACAAGAACCTCGATTTGTCAATCATACTGTGAATATCGATACTGGATCTGTATTTGGCGGGAAATTAACTGGACTTCGTTATCCAGAAATGGAGACCGTTTCAGTACCTTCTTCGATGCCATTTGTACCTGAGAAATTTCGCTCTATTGACTAAAAAAAGCTGATGGAATTGCTATTCCATCAGCTTTTTCATATCTTCAGGCAACTCCGCATGAAGTGTCAGTTGCTTTTCTAATATTGGGTGATAAAATGTTAAATTTGTGCTATGCAGTGCTTGTCGCTTTATTTCATCCGTTTTCCCACCGTACAAATCATCACCAAGTAACGCATGACCAAGATGCGCCATATGTACTCTAATTTGATGCGTACGCCCTGTTTCTAATTGAAGTGCTACATGCGTTTTATCTTTCCATCTTTTTTGCACATGAAAATGAGTCACAGCTCGCTGGCCATCCCCGCGCACGATGCGTTCAATAATACTATCATCTTTTCGTGCAATTGGAGCATCAATTATTCCGTTATCCTCTGCTATCACTCCATGAACAATCGCTTCGTATGTTCTTTTCACTTGTTTTTGTTGATGTTGCTTCGATAACAAATGGTGAATAAAACGATTTTTGGCAATTAACATTAAACCGGATGTATCTCGGTCAAGCCTAGTAACGATATGTACGGTACTGGAAAGATTTTGCTGATCATAATAATGCAAAAGAGCATTTGCTACACTTCCGCTCGGATGCTCTCTTGACGGAATTGTTGACATATAAGGCCGTTTATTAATAACAAGGACCGAATCATCTTCATACACAACTGAAAGAGGGATATTCTCACTTAGCATCCCTTCACTTCTTTGCTCAGGTGGGAAACATACTGCTAACTTTTCACCTTCTTGCAAAACATGACGCACATTTACATGATGTTCATTCACTTCAATCGCACCGCCATGAAACTTTATATCAGTTAACGCTGCTTTTGAAATACCTTTCGCTTTCAAAAATTCTCGAATAAGCATTCCTTCATCAACTTTTGTTATACACCACGTTAACGTAAATCTTCTCAATTGCATAGCTCTCTTCTAACCCTCTCTAATGGTGTGTTCACAATGCAAAAACGCCCGTATGAACCTGATTAGCCGGTCTAAGAGGTCCTGACCGCTTCTATGCATGGTCAGACGCTCTCGATCCCCTAAAAAGAAAGGGGGTTTTTGTGTCGTTTTTTCAACCTATATTGATATAGCAGCGGGAAAAGGACCCGCTGCTATAAGTTTTCTCTTACTGATCCGCAACAAATGAATCGCGCACTCGCTTCCAGAATGGGAATGGGCGAAACCTAACAAATCGAACTCTTTGATCTGCCACTCGGTATTGAATCGATTTAACATCTTGATGCACCATCGATAAATGATCAATTGTAATTTGCAAGTTCATTCCGGTAACTGGTCTTAACACACATGTATGATGCTTCGGTAATACGAGCGGAGATCCAACCGTACGGAAAACACGATTATTAATAGACGCCATTTCCGTAATTTGAATCGCTTCCAAAGACGGATGAATAATTGCACCGCCCAGCGCTTTATTATATGCAGTACTACCAGAAGGTGTTGAAATGCAGAGACCATCGCCGCGGAATGTTTCAAAATATTCACCGCGAATTTCCACATCCATAACAAGCGTTCCTTCACTGCTTTTTACTGTTGCTTCATTTAGCGCTAAATATTGTGATTCTTTATTCCCATTCATATAACGAATAATGACCTCTAATAATGGATATTCAACAACTTGAAAAGGCGTTTTCGCAATCGCAATGACAAGCTTCTCAACTTCTGTCGGTAACCAATCTGCATAAAACCCTAAATGCCCGGTATGCACCCCGACAAATGCTGTTTTATCTAACCGTTCCTGGTAGCGATGAAACGCATGCAGCAGCGTTCCATCTCCCCCAACGGAAATTACAATATCTGGCTCATTTTCATCCATTGTAAATTTAAAATCACATAAGTACTCTATCATCGTACTCATAAGCGCATTTGATGATTGATCTCCCTTTGACATAATTGCAAACTTCATCGCCCAACACCCTTTAGTTTATTATTCTGTTTCCTTCGATTCTTTCTTGCGTGAAAAAATCTTTTGTGCTTCTTTAATTTCAAGACGAATTGAAGACATCTCTTCGTCTAATAAGTAAGCTGCTTCAGCTGCGCGCTGCAAACGCACTTTAATATCTTCTGGAAAGCGTCCACGATATTTATAATTTAAAGAATGCTCGATTGTTGCCCAAAAATTCATTGCTAACGTGCGAATTTGAATTTCAACTAACACTTTTTTCTCTCCGCCAATCGTTTGCACAGGATAACTAATAACAACATGATAGGAGCGATATCCACTTTCTTTCTTTTGCGTCACGTAATCGCGTTCTTCTACAATTTCAAAATCGTTACGTTTACGCAAAAACTCCATAACCGGCTTAATATCATCAACAAATTGACACATCATCCGAAGCCCCGCAATGTCTTGCATCTCTTCTTGCAAACGACTGAGCGGAATGTTTCGTTTTTCTGCTTTATCAATAATACTTGCAACAGATTTGACTCTACCTGTTACAAACTCAATCGGCGAATGTTCGGCCAACATTTCAAACTGAGAACGCATTCCTTTTAATTTTACTTTCAATTCTCCTACTGCTTGATGATAAGGAGCTAAAAATTCTTCCCAATTTCGATCCAATGTAACCACCACCAAAACAAATCAGTTTCTTTTACCTCGCTGAAAGCATCCCTTTACAGAAACACTCTTTCTACTTCATTTACGAGTTCCTCACCGTAATTTGCATTTCCTTCAATATTTCCAATCAAATACTCTAATTCTTCTTTCATTTGTTCTAACTCAATTTCAACGTCTTGAATACGAACAAACATCATTTTTTCGCTCTTCATTGCCTGCTTTACTTCTTCCCAACACGTATGGGGAATGCTTACGTAAATAAAGGCAGTTTCATTCTCTAAAATATATAAAAATGATAAATTATCTGAATCCACAAGTACATGGCTGCGTGCTTTTAATCCTTCTGCACATAGCTCTGTATTTTCCGCACAAAAAATAAGAGCATTCTCTCTGTTTTCTACGCTCTTAACTTGAATTTTATTTTGCATACTTTAACTCCTCCATAATCATACTTCCTGTCATAATCAACACTTTCATTGTAACATAACATACACTGAAACAAATAAAACATTGATTGAAATTTAGGAAAAAGCGATAATGAGTAACAGATATTTTATAAAAGGAGCGTACATATGAAACAAGAAATTGAAATTGAGTTTAAAAATATAGTTACAAAAGAGGAATTCCATTCTTTATGTCACGCATTTTCCATTACAACATTTGCAAAACAAGTAAATCATTATTTCGAAACACCAGCATTTTCATTAAAAAACGCCGGCGCTGCCCTTCGTATTCGTTATAAAAACAATACATATACGCTAACACTAAAACAGCCCGCAGAAATCGGCTTGTTAGAGACACATCAAACTTTAACTGAAGAAGAAGCAAACAGAATGATGGAAACAAGTACATTAATCAACGGTGCCGTTTCTAAGCAATTAGAAAACCTACAAATTCCTGTTTCTTCACTACAGTATATGGGAAGCTTAACAACAGAACGAGCAGAAACAACATTTGAAGTTGGTACACTCGTATTCGATCATAGTTTTTATTACGAGCATGATGATTATGAAATCGAATATGAAGTAAGCGACGAGCAGGCTGGACAAGCAGCATTTTCTTCTTTCTTAAAGGAGCATAATATTCCAATTAGGCCTACAAAAAATAAAGTACAACGCTTTTTTCTTGCCAAAGAGCAAAAAGAACAATAAACTAGCAAAGGATTGATTGAGAGCTATTTATTTGCTCTTCACAACAATCCGTTGCTACAATAAAGTGAAACTTTCACTTGTGAGACGTTTTTCCTCACAAGAGGTTAACCCTCACCAATCGGGTTCTTACGGGCAGTTTTTCATCTTGAGACACTTGCCACTTAAGGAAAACTCTCACAAATTGAGCCTTACATTATCTCTTGCCTATCTCTTTGTCTTACTACAAATAATAGCGAGGATAGATATATATTTGATGGAAAAAGGAGTTACAAGGATGAACAAGCAACCAACGACACCATTTGAAGCAATTGGCGGTGAACAAGGCATTGCAAAATTAGTCGATACATTTTATTCCTATGTCAGTAAACACCCTGACTTATCTCCCATCTTCCCAGACGATTTAACAGAAACTGCTAGGAAGCAAAAACAATTTTTAACGCAATATTTAGGTGGACCGAGCCTTTATACAGAAGAGCATGGTCATCCAATGCTACGCGCTCGTCATCTACCATTCGAAATTACACCAAAGCGGGCAAAAGCCTGGCTCTCATGTATGGAGCAAGCGATGGATGATACTGATGTAAATGGACCGATTCGTGACTTTGTATTCGAACGTTTAACATTAACTGCACAGCATATGGTTAATACTCCTGAAACAGGTGACGCTTAATGGATAAACAGGAAACAAAATATACTGTACCAAGCTCCCCTTCAAAATGTGAGCCTAAGTCTGTAGAAGCCTATTTATTTATTGATCCACTCTGTAAAGATTGTTGGGAAATTGAGCCATTAATGATTAAATTATGGCTCGAATATGGAGAATACTTTTCACTCCGTCACATCGTTACTGGTAAAGTAGAAGGGGCTATTTCCCCATCACACAAATGGAATAAACCTGCTAATATTCGATTTGTGTGGGAGAAAACAACAAGTTTACAAGGGTTTTCTTGCGACGGAAAAGTATATACGCACGGCGGCGCATCAACTCCGTATATCACTTCAATTGCAATTAAAGCAGCAGAATTACAAGGTCGAAAAGCAGGTTCGAAATTTTTACGAAAACTACAAGAGGCTATTTTACTTGAAAATATAGCGAAACCAACCATAGATACGCTGCTCACATGTGCAATGCAAAGTGGAATTGATGCGGAAGAATTCAAACAAGATTTATATTCTGTAAGTGCAGCAAAAGCATTTCAATGTGATTTAAAATTTACGAATGAAATGCACATTACAGAAATTCCTTCTCTCGTGTTCTTTCATGCAAATTCAAACGAAGAAGGAATTAAAATTGGCGGTATTTATCATTACGATGTATACGTACAAGTATTAAAAGAAATTGTGAAAGAAGACATCGAGCCGCAGCCGCTTCCTCCTCTAGAACGATTCCTAGAGCATGTTCAGTTTATGTCAACAAAAGAAATTGCTTTTATTTATAATTACTCTGAAAACGAAGCAGAACGAGAAATGAAAAAACTGTTATTAAAGAGGAAAGTGCGCATGATTGATATAAAACGAGAACGTTATTGGCAATGGATTACAAAGGAAAACGACCTAGTGTAAACACTAGGTCGTTTTCTTTACGGCTTATAAAAATATTAAAGGGGATGGGAGAAATTTCACGTTCAAACAAAGGGGTATATGTTTGTATGTGAATTCGTTCACGTTTATTATATTACAAGATTCGACGTTAATTGACAACCTTTTTTGTCGAATTTCACATTTCTGTCACATTCTAAACGTTTTCATTTTGGAATACAATATACAAAGAGTCTTTTTAGGAGGGTTTTCATTGAAAAAATCCTATCTTTTACTACTCCTCTGTATTATTTTTTTGTTTTTTTGTTTATACGTTCTCTCATTATTACAAGTGTTTCCGCTTATTTTATCACTGCCTCTTTTATTTGGAGCAATTATATTCGCTGTATCTTATTTCAATAACCAAAAGCGTTTCAAAGGATTTTAAGCAAAAGAAAACGAGAGTCATGCGACTCTCGTTTTCTTTCTACTTCTCTTCAAATAGAAGTGCTTCTAATTCATTTAATTTCTCTTCAAATACTTGCATTGCTTCCTTGACAGGCTCTGATGACGTCATATCAACACCTGCTTTTTTCAATACTTCAATTGGATAGTCAGAGCTTCCTGCTTTTAAGAACTCATTAATGTAACGTTCTACAGCTGGCTTACCTTCTTCTAGAATTTGTTTTGATAGAGCAGTTGCTGCACTGAAACCCGTTGCATATTGATATACATAATAATTGTAATAGAAATGTGGAATACGGGACCACTCTAAACCAATTTCTTTATCAATCACTAAGCTATCGCCAAAATACTTTTTATTTAGCTCATAGTAAATGTCCGTTAACATATCTGGCGTTACTGCATGACCTTCTTGTACTTTTTGATGGATCACATGTTCAAACTCAGCAAACATTGTTTGACGGAATACCGTACCACGGAACCCTTCTAAATAATGATTTAATAAGTATAGACGCTTCTTCTTATCATCTGTCGTTTTTAATAAATAATCATTGAGAAGTGCCTCATTACATGTAGACGCTACCTCCGCGACGAAAATCGAATAATCGCCATACACGTAAGGCTGCGTTTTTCTTGTATAGTAACTATGCACAGAATGGCCAAACTCGTGCGCCAGCGTAAATAAATTATTTACATTGTCATGCCAATTCATTAATACATACGGATTTGTTCCATAAGCACCAGATGAATAAGCACCACTTCGCTTCCCTTTATTTTCATATACATCTACCCAACGATTTTCATATGCTTCTTTTAAAATCTCAACATACTCGTCTCCAAGTACATCTAATGATTGTAAAAGCATATCTTGCGCTTCTTTATATGTGACGTTCATTTTCACTTCTGGTACGAGCGGTGTGTATAAATCATACATGTGCAATTCATCTAATCCGAGTGCTCGCTTTCGAATATCAATGTAACGATGTAATAAATGTAAGTTTTCATTTACTGTTTCCACAAGCTGATCATATACAGACTCTGGAATATTATTATTGCTCAGCGCCGCTTGGCGAGCAGAATCATATTTACGAACGTTCGCATAAAAATTATTTCGTTTAACCGCACCATTTAATGTGCTCGCAAATGTATTCTTATACTTTCCATAAGTTTCATAAACTGCATGGAACGCATCATGACGAACACGAGGATCATCACTTTCTAAAAATTGAATATAACGTCCATGCGTCACTTCAACCTCTTCCCCATTTTCATCTTGAATAGATGGGAACTTCAAGTCTGCGTTATTTAGAATACCAAATGTATTACTAGATGCACTCATAACCTCAGAAGCTTGCGCTAATAACGCTTCTTCTGCCTCTGATAATACGTGAGGACGCTGACGCGTAATTTCTTCTAATGCATGCTCGTATACCTTTAGTTCTTTATTTTCTTGTAGAAATGATTGCACTGTCTCTTCTGCAATTGTTAAAATTTCTGGCACAATGTACGCCATATTACTTGATACTTGCGAATACAAACTTGTCGCACGGTCATTTAACGCTTGATAAGATGAATTTGTTGTATCTTGGTCATAGCGCATATGTGCGTATGTATACAGTTTACCAAGACGCATTGATATTTCATCTTCATATTGCAGTGCCTCTAACAATGTATTTGCTGATTCTCCAAGTTTCCCCTTAAATTCCGTCAGCTTTGGTAATAGTTCTTTCACCGCCTGAAATTCCGCTTCCCACTCTGCATCTGTTTGGAAAATATCTTCTAAGCGCCACGTATTATCTACTTCAATTTCACTACGCGCTGGCAGTGCTTTTACTGTTTTTGGTTCAGTCATTTGTAAACCCTCCTTATTCCTATCTCCTAGTACAATTCGATTCTTCTTATGTAATTCCTTCTGGGTACCTTTCTATTATATCCGTTTTCCCTTCACTCATGTTGTACTTTGCTTCCATTAGTCTAAGGGCTTCCGTTAAAAATAAACGATCAAATTTCTGCACTTCTTCTTCTGTTTTAGGAATAATAAAACAACGTATTTTTCGATATTTGTATACATCTACTTGCTCAATTTCCCCAATTATACATAAAAATTGCATATATTCTCTCACTGCTTGCTGCCAAAATATTTGCGGGAAATATGGCAGCAAGCGTTTCCGAATCCCCCGATGTCGCTCAACATACTGAAAAACAGTATGCAATGAAAAATATTCTCCTACCGCATACTTTCCTATTAGTTCAATTAAAATATAAGCTTGCCATATGAAAGAATGGGTACGAAATGCTAAAAGCGATGGTAACGGAACACCTATTTCAGCAGGAAAACAAGAGGGCGATATGTGATGCTCATAAAGAAGCTCTAAAAAAGAACGCTTACTCCGCTTCCACATATGAATACTATTTGCCCGGAAGTGCTGTTTTTTATTCAGCCACTCTTTTTCTAAACGTTCAATGGAGATCGGTGATGTTGAAAGAATGTTTTTGAATGTAGAGATATGAAGAGGAAAATAAATTGCATGTGAAAAAATAATAGACGAGGAAAAAGGTAAAAGAAGATTACATTTAAAAAAAGCTTTTGCATCGGGGCAAAAATAGAGGAGATATGAATTGGGGTGATATTGCACACAGCAGGAATGAAAAGAGGACAGCGACACCCAATATGATCCATGACGTTTGAATTGATTCCCTCCTAAAATCCATAATATTTGAATCCCTTCTTTCCAATACCCTTCCGTTCGTTTTAACAATTGCTCTGCTGATAAAGTTGAGCATTGATATTCAATCGCAATTTGCCGATTACCAATTGCTACATACAAATCAGGCCGCTGCTGAATCGCTGGTAAATAGTGCTCTATGTTTACCGAACAACCTTGTGACTGAAACCATCTGTATAACTGCTCTTTCCCTCGCAAGTGATACGCCGATTCATTTTCAAATTCAACTTTACAACTATGTGATTTCTTATGGGCAAAATGCCACTGTTTTTGTTTTCCTAATTTCAGCTGTACTTCGAAGTGACAAATGGGACAGAAAAAGCGCTCATTCTTCCTTAATATCATAAGCTGCTTTTCCTTCCATCCATGAAGAAGATGAATTTCTTCTCCATTTTCTCTCTTTGCAACAAACATAAAATCACTCCTTTCTTCCGTATGGACTATTCGACAACGACGGGCGGGTTCCTGCTCAGATAAAGTGAAACTTCCTTCAGTAGGCGTCTTTTCCTACTGAAGGAAAGCTCTCACCAATCGAGCTCTTACGGGCAGTTTTTTCGTCTTGAGACACTAGAAGATACTACCCTAAAGTAGCGGGATACAAAAAAAGACCCATTCCCATGAGCCTTTTAAAGTAAAGGAGATAATAAACGATACGTCGATTCTACAATTCGCATCACAAGACGGCGATTATTAAAGCGATCAACATGAATTTCATTCGACACCTGCAAATCCTCTTCAAAATCGGTCACAAGTTTGCGAATACTGTTTGTATCATATAAAAAGGCATTCACCTCAAAATTCAAATGAAAACTTCTCATATCCATATTTGCCGTGCCAATTGATGCTAAATCAGAATCCACAATCACAACTTTGCTGTGTAAAAACCCTTTTTCATATTCATATATTTTAACGCCTGCCTCTAACAATTCTGGAAAATAAGAGCGGGACGCATAAAATACAGTCCTCTTATCAGGTTTACTCGGCATTAACAAGCGAACATCAATACCCGCTAAGGCCGCTACTTTTAATGCCGATAAAATATCATCGTCTGGAATAAAATATGGCGTTGCAATCCAAATTGATTTTCGCGCAGAGGCAATCATCGCAAAATATAAATGCTTAATCGTTTCCCACTTATTATCAGGTCCGCCTGCAACGAGCTGTACTCCGCCCTGTTCTTCCTTCTTTACAACATCCGCCTGTAAATAATCAGGAGTTAATACCGCTTCCCCCGTCATATAAAACCAATCTTGTAAAAAGATAAGTTGTAAACTTCGCACTGCTTCGCCTCGTAAATACAAATGAGTGTCTCGCCAAAAACCAAAATATTTATTTTCACCTAAATACTCGTCCCCAATGTTTAAACCACCAACAAATCCTTCATTTCCGTCAACAACAATAATTTTCCGGTGATTTCGATAGTTAATTTTGTCATTTAAAATCGGAAAACGTACAGGAAAAAACGGGACCATTTCAACACCGGCCTTGTTCAATTCCTCAATATATGTGTTTGAGAGTTTAAAACTCCCTACAGCATCATATAAAAATCGAACGACCACACCCTCTTTTGCTTTTTGGATAAGGATGTCCTTAATTTTTGTGCCAATTTTATCATCACGCACAATATAATATTCCATATGAATATGATGCTTTGCCTTTTTCAATCCGCCTAAAATAGCTTCAAATGTCTCTTTTCCATTTGTTAACACTTTCGTTTCTGTATGGAAAGAAATATTCAATGCCCCTAGACGATCAGCTAAACGAAATAGTAATTCTTGATGACCATGCTTTTTCAATATACGATTTTGATTGTATTCATGCCCTTTATATTGTAAAAATGCTTGCTCGTCTAAAAGCGCTTTCTTTTGAAACATTCGTTTCCTTCGAAAATTTTGTCCAAACAGAAGATATGCAAAAAAACCAACTACCGGAAAAATGCCAAGCACCATTAACCAAGTTAATGTTTTCGAGGGATGACGATTTTCTAAAAAAATGACAAAACCAATTAAAAACCCTGATATTGTAAATAAAATACTTAAAATGCCTAAAAATGAAATATCTTTAATCCCAATTACATCTGAATAAAATGTTACATCAATAAAAAGACGCAACGAAATAAATACCGTAAATAAACCAACTAAAAAGAACAATAGCTTCAACGTATTTTTCATATCCGACCCCCTTACTTACAATCACTGTTCGTATATACACATTTAAAAAGCCGATTTCATTATAAGGAAATCGGCCTACATTCCAGAAGAAAAATGATGACGAATTGTTTCAAGTGCCCTTTCAGCAACAACTTGCTTTCCATATTCACGAACACGATGAATTGTTAAAGCGGATTCCTCTCCATATTCTAAGATCACGCTTAAAACACGGTCAATCTCCTCTTCATCGTGCACTACCTCATCAAACTCGACATATACATAATAGCGGTCTTCAAATGAATATAATTCATCTTTTATCTCTTCAAATATAAGTCGATGACTTAATGAAATCACATGCTCAAAGTCGTCAAATTTAATTAAAAAACCGAATGTACCATCTTCATTAAAAATTGCTCCTGCTTCTACTTCTAATTCCTGCTCAAATAACGATTCAATTCGTTCATCTAAAGGAATATCGATTATCTTATCAAGGCCAATTGGTAATTCTAATTTTTGTCCATCTTTCGAAAGCTGTGCTTTCGTTACAAGTACCTCAATTCCCTTTTCAAGCGCCTGCACTTGAATCCAAAGCGGCCCATCTATAAAAAAGTCATCATGGTCACGCGCTTCATCCATCATTTCCCAAAATAATTGTTCACTTTTATCGCGATTATACCAAATGTCTTCGCGATTAAATCCGCGGTCTTCTATATCAATGTACGAGATATAAAATTTCATCGTATGATCATTAACTCTTTCAATATCCATAATGCACCTCTCCCTTCCTATTTGGAATGGTTATGAAGGGACTCCCCAATCATATTACAAAAAAAGTTAGAATCTTGTACTCTCATTTTATGATAAGATGCGCCAGAATGGAAATAAAATCACCTTATTTGCCAAAAAAACAGTCATTTACCTAATTTCTCATTCAATTTATACGTGCAGGTTGAAAAACGGACATAAAATACCCTTTCTTTTTAGGGCGAATGAGAACGTCTGGCCCTGCGTAAGAGCGGTCATGTTGCGTCGTAAAGTTAAAATGGATTCCCCTCTTCTTATTTCAGAAAAAACATTGGACATGCTATCACTGGAAATGATTGTCCTATATTCTTTTTTCCTGCATATGATGTAAACGAAACAAGCTTACGATACATAAAAAAATCCTTCTCTTACATATGACGCGAATGAAAACAAATCCGCTCCTGATAGACGATTTTTCTTTCTATTAGGACTGAGTAAATGGAGGCAAATTGAATGGATTTAGACTTTCTCACATCCATCTTTATCATCGTTGGTATCGATGTTGTATTAGGCGGCGATAACGCCATTGTCATTGCACTCGCTAGTCGAAACTTACCAGAAGCAGAACGAAATAAAGCGATTGTTTTAGGAACTGGTTTAGCCATCATATTACGGATTCTACTCACAGTAATGGCCGTTTACTTGCTTAATATTCCCTTTTTGCAATTAGTAGGCGGCATTTTACTTACTTTCATTGCAATCAATCTTCTTACAGATAACAGCCATAATCTTTCTAGTATTAAGGCAAAAACAACATTATTCCAAGCCGTACGAACAATCGTTTTTGCAGATCTTGTTATGGGGTTTGATAATGTATTGGCAATCGCAGGAGCTTCTCATGGAAATATTACATTAGTTATTATCGGATTACTCATTTCTATTCCTATTATTATTTGGGGAAGTAAACTTATTTTAATATGCATGGAAAAATTTCCTCTTCTCGTTTATATCGGCGCTGCCATCTTAGCTTACACAGCAGGTCGCATGGTAATGCATGAAGAAAATCTTCAATCATTTTTCGAGACAAAACCACTTTTCACGGCAAGCATTCCTTTTCTTTTTATGATTACAGTGCTACTAGTTGGTATTGTTGTAAACCAAGTAAAGCTGCGAAATACTTGAACGATTACTCACTGATTATGATCAGACGTTTGCTTTCTATATAAATACAAAAAACTCTTTCTTTTGAGAAGGGACGAGAGCATCTGGCCATGCATAGCAGCGAGATTTATATACAGTACAAACATAGGTAAACTCTCATGCAATATCGGGCGTTTAACGATATATACAGCATCTCCTCCGTACAAAACGAAAAGGAACTGATTCGCACATTCTTGCTAAAGCAGGAGTGGGAATTAGTTCCTTTGTCATAATATATTAATTTACAAGGCGCTGCGCTTCTCGCAATTGGAACGTTCTCACTGTTCGTGGTAAGAAACGACGAATTTCATCTTCGTTATAACCAACTTGCAGGCGTTTTTCATCAATGATAATAGGACGACGAAGAATACCTGGATAATCACGAATAAGCTTATATAAATCTTGAAGAGGTAAAGATTCTAAATTAATATTTAATTCTTGAAAAACTTTAGAACGGGTTGAAATAATCTCATCTGTTCCGCTTTCCGTCATACGTAAAATCTCTTTAATTTCCTCAATCGATAATGGATCAGAGAAAATATTACGTTCTGTATAAGGAATATGGTTTTCCTCTAGCCATAATTTCGCTTTTCTACAAGACGTACAACTTGGAGAACTATATAGTGTTACCATACATTACTCACTCTCCTTATAAAAGTACAAATTCTGTACTATTTCACATTTTGATAATTATACTCAAACAAATTTTGTATAACATATAATTACTTATCTAAACATAACGAACTTCTCTAAAAAAATAATTATTTTAAATAAGTAACTTCTATAAATCATTATACAATAGAACAGAACAGAAATATACAACAATTTTCCTTCATAATATACATAAAAGTTATGCAAAAAGTGTGCATTTTGTAAGAAAAATATGTATAAGAAAAAGCAAAAGAACATCTGTTCTTAATTCATTTTATCAAACTACTTTCCCGCTGTCTATATAAAGTGAAACTTTAATTAGTAGGGGTTTTCTTCAGCCCCTACTGATTATTAGTTGAACTAATCGGGCTTTTACGGGCAGTTTATCTCCTATCTTACTTCTTTGCTTTCGCTGAGTTTTAAGGAGGGAGTATTACTGCCCGTTAATGCGGGGCAAATTCTACAAATACAATCTTTTTATCGAACAATTCTTTTTTTTTCGTCTTTTTCAACTTACAATAGAAATATACTTATGCAAAGGGGGATTACATATGGGAGCTTTTTTTCTTGATTTTGTAATCGTTGCAGCATTAGTCATTGGGATCACCGCAACTATTGGGATTATTACAAATGGGATTGGGGAAAAATTGTTTGGCCGCAAAGACAAGATGAAATTCGTAAATAAATCTGCTGAAGTGCAAACTGGCTGGAATCAAGTTGGCGGTAAAGGAATTTATAAGAAACATACGTATTAAAAAAAGAAGCAGGACTCGAATCCTGCTTCTTTTTTAATGCGTAATTATTTTCCTACAGAAGCCCACTTAAAGCTTAGCTCTCCACCATATTTATGGATGTAAAGATCTTTTATTGTTTCACGCTCTAAAAATGCTCTTCCGCGTTGTTGGATAGGTGCAATCGCTGCATCATCGAATAAGATTTTTTCTGCTTTCAACAGATCATTCCAACGTCCTTTTACATCAGATCCATTTTTCTTAGCCTTTGCAATCAGTTCATCATATTGAGCATTTGAGTAACCCATTTTATTTTGTGCACCGTTTGTTACAAATAAATCAAGGAATGTCATTGCATCTGGGTAGTCTGGTCCCCAACCACTAAATGAGATATCATAATCACCGCTGCTCTCTAATTTTAACACTTGTGCAAAAGGTTGTGTTTTCACATTTAGTTTTAAGCCTGGTAAATTCTTTTCTAATTCACCTTTTAAAAACTCACTAATTTTCTTATTTAGCTCTGTATCAGAGTTTAATAATGTTAATTCAATTGTATCTTTTCCAAGCTCTTTTTTACCAGCTTCCCAATACTTTTTCGCTTCTTTCAAGTCTACTTTTGCAAGCTTTCCATTTTCTTTACGGAAATCTTTTCCGTCAGCATTCTTAACAAAGTCTTCTGGGACTAAGCCGCCAGCTGCTTTTGAACCGTTATTCAACAATGTATTGATCATACCGTCGCGCTCAAACCCTAAAGAAATCGCTTTACGAATATTTTTATTTGCTAAAGCAGGATTCTTTTCATTTAAACGTAAGAAGAATACTGTCGGATCACTTGTCGTTTTAAAACCGCTATCTTTTCTATATTTATCTACAAATTCTGCCGATAAACCAACACGGTCAACTGCTTTTGTTTCATATAAATTTACCGCTGTTCCTGTCTCTTTTACGATATTATAGTTGATTTCCTCTAATTTAACTGTTTTATTATCCCAATAAGATGGATTTTTCTTTAATTGGAAGCTTTGCTCATGTTTCCATTCACTTAATACAAATGGACCATTATATAATGTTGTATTCGCTTCTAATCCATACTTCGGACCTTGTTCTTTTACGAATTTTTCATTAAGTGGGAAGAACAGCGGATATACTGTTAAGTTCACAAAATACGGAACTGGATTGTCTAATTCTACCTCGAATGTATAATCATCAACTGCTTTTACACCTAATTGATCTACTGGCAATTTTTTCATATTGATCTTCTCTGCATTCTTCACATCAAACATTATGTAAGCAGATTTCGCAGCTGTATCTGGATTTACTGCTCGTTGCCAAGAATACACAAAATCTTTTGCTGTTACAGGATCGCCATTTGACCATTTTGCATCTTTACGTAATTTAAACGTATATTTCTTTCCATCTTCTGATTTTTCATATGACTCAGCTACACCTGGAACGACTTTATCACCTTTACCAAGACTGTATAATCCTTCCATCGCATTGTTCATTACACTTGAAGATGCTGCATCTGTTGTTAATGTTGTATCCATCGTTGGAAGCTCAGATGTTTCAATCATGTTGATTACCTGCTTCGCATTACTTGTGTCCCCTTTTGCTTTCGCCTGCGAATCATCTTTTGAATATCCGCATCCCCCTAGAATCATGCTTACTGTCAATGTTGATGCAAGTAGCACCGGCACCTTTTTCTTCATATATTATACCCTCCTCCAAAATGTTAGACCTTTCATCGAAAATAATAAAAAGTAAATAAGTTCTAACAATTCATATTATACATACAAATCAATTATTTGTATATTTATTTTTCTATTTTATAAAAATTTTCTGTTAACATTTTATTCCTTCTTTTTCTTTTAACATCAATATATTTATTGATTTTTGTTATTTTTTAACTTATTTAAATTATCTGAATATAATTAGAAGATTTTTATGATATATGTTTTGTGCAAAATGCTTTGTTTTTAATTATTCTAAAAAAAATGAAAACCGAGCACATTGTCCATGCGCTCGGTTACTCTTATTGATAAATTTCTTTATATTTTTTATACTCAGCTTCTGAGCAAAGCACGAAATGCCCTGGGCGAACTTCGCGCATTTGCGGTACTTCATTCCCATATTGATGCTGAGACGGATCGTACACGATACGTTTACGATTGCGCTCATAATCTGGATCTGGAAGCGGAATTGCTGATAGTAGTGATTTTGTATACGGATGAATTGGATGCTCGTATAACTCTCCACTCGTTGCAAGTTCCACGATTTTCCCGTGATACATAACACCGATGCGATCACTAATATATTTTACCATCGATAAATCATGGGCAATAAATAAGTATGTTAAACCTTTTTCTTTTTGCAGCTTTTTCAATAAGTTAACGACTTGCGCCTGAATTGATACGTCAAGTGCTGAAATCGGCTCATCGGCAATAATAAAGTCCGGCTCTACCGCTAACGCCCTTGCAATACCAATACGCTGACGTTGTCCACCAGAGAATTCATGTGGGAAACGACTTGCATGCTCACGGTTCAAACCAACCGTTTCAAGCAATTCATACACACGCTTCATACGATCTTCTTTGTTTTTAGCAAGACCGTGAATATCAATTCCTTCTGCAATAATATCTCCAACGTTCATACGCGGATTTAATGATGCGTATGGATCTTGGAAAATCATTTGCATTTTACGGTTAAATTTCTTTAGTTCAGCACGTGATTTTTTACCGTGTACATTGTCCCCATCAAATAATACTTCTCCTGCCGTCGCATCATATAAACGAATGATTGTTCTTCCCGTTGTCGATTTACCAGAACCTGACTCTCCTACAAGTCCGAATGTTTCTCCGCGGTAAATATCAAACGTAACATCATCAATCGCTTTAACAACTCCGCCGTTCACGTTAAAATATTGTTTTACATTTTTTACTTCAATCAATTTCTCACGATTATTAGTCATGCTGTTCACCAGCTTTCATTTGTCGAATACGTCTTTGGACAATTTCAGGCGGCTCCACTTTTGGAGCTTGTTCATGAAGCAGCCACGTTGCTGCATAATGCGTATCACTTACCTTGAATAGAGGTGGTTCCATTTCAAAGTCAATCTTTAAAGCTTGCGGATTACGCGCTGCAAATGCATCACCTTTTGGCGGATTTAATAAGTCTGGCGGCGTTCCTGGAATCGCATATAATTCTTCTTCTCCACCTTCTAAACTTGGCATCGAAGCTAATAATCCCCATGTATACGGATGCTTTGGATTATAGAAAATTTCATCAACCGTTCCAATTTCTACAACTTTTCCTGCATACATAACAGCTACGCGATCTGCTACATTGGCAACAACACCTAAATCATGCGTGATAAAAATGATAGCCGCTTCTGTTTTTTGCTGAATGTCTTTCATCAACTCTAAAATTTGTGCTTGAATTGTTACGTCAAGCGCAGTCGTCGGCTCATCGGCAATTAATAATTTCGGATTACAAGCAAGCGCCATCGCAATAACGACACGTTGTCTCATTCCACCTGAAAATTGGTGCGGATATTGTTTTAAGCGTGCTTCCGGATTTGGAATGCCTACAAGGTCGATCAGCTCTAACGCAACTTTACGCGCGTCAGCTTTATTCATTCCTTGATGTTTAATAAGACCTTCCATAATTTGATTACCAATTGTCATCGTTGGATTTAAAGATGTCATTGGATCTTGGAAAATCATCGCAATTTCTTTTCCGCGAATTTGTTGCATTTCCTTTTCCGACAACTTCGTTAAATCTCGGCCAT
This sequence comes from Bacillus pseudomycoides, assembly GCF_002551005.1. Lineage (GTDB taxonomy): Bacteria > Bacillota > Bacilli > Bacillales > Bacillaceae_G > Bacillus_A > Bacillus_A pseudomycoides_C. Next base: position 49,334 of record NZ_NVOY01000045.1, on the reverse strand, counting down.
CAAAAAGAATTTCTCCGTTTTTAATACGACCTGGCGGCTTTGGAATTAAATCCATTAGCGCTTTAGATGTAACAGATTTCCCTGAACCAGACTCCCCTACAATCGCTAACGTTTCTCCCTTTTTCAAGTCAAAAGTAACCCCGCGCACTGCTTGTACTTCACCAACATGTGTGTCAAAAGAAACATGTAAGTCTTTTACTTCTAACAATGTTTTCATCATTCCCTCTCCTTTCTCCTTTATTTACGCATTTTTGGATCTAACGCATCACGTAAACCATCTGCCAATAAGTTTAATGCTAAAATTAACATACTAATTACAGCTGCTGGAATAAACATCATATGCGGATATGTTTGAATCGACTTATACCCGTCACTTACTAAAGAACCTAATGATGCTAACGGCGGTTGAATTCCAAGACCAATGAAACTTAAGAAAGCTTCCCCGAATACCGCATGTGGAATTGTAAACATTGTCATAACAATGATAGATCCCATTAAGTTTGGCACTAAATGCTTTACAATTAATTGTGTATTTGTTGCTCCAAGTGTACGTGATGCTAACACATACTCTTGATCTTTCATTTTCAGCACTTGTCCACGTACAACACGTGACATTCCAATCCATCCTGTAAGAGTCATCGCAAGTGTAATTGATAGAATACCAGGATCCATTACAATTACCATTAAAATTACGACAATTAAGTACGGAATACCATTTAATACTTCAACGAAACGTTGCATGAAGTTATCAACGCGGCCTCCGTAGAATGCGGAAACCCCACCATATGCAACCCCAATAATTAAATCAATTACCGCTGCTAATACTGCGATATATAAAGATACTCGTGTTCCTTCCCACGTTCTTGTCCAAATATCACGACCAAGATCATCTGTACCAAACCAGAAATATTCTTTAATATCGCGTTTCTCATACTGATCTACACCATATTGGTCTATACCATCAAAAGGTAACCAGTGAATGTTCTCTAAAACCGGTACTTTCGGCGGTATTTTTGCACGGTTTAAATCTTGATCTTTATAAGAATATTTACTCATCATCGGACCGAAAATTGCCAACAGAACAATGAGAGCTAAAATAACCATTCCAAAGACCGCACCCTTATGTTGAAACAGTCTTCTTCTTACATCTTCCCAAAATTTTATACTCGGACGGGCAATAACTTCATTATCTGTATTACTGCGATTTGCTGGTTGAAATAAATCTGGAGATATTTTTTGCACATCTTTCATCATTTTTTCCCTCCCGCTAAACGAATACGAGGATCAACTACGCCGTATAAGATATCAACAATAAAGATAACAAGAATGAACAGCGCACTATAGAACATCGTTGTACCCATAATAACTGTATAGTCGTTCAATGGAATAGACTTAACGAACTGTTCCCCTAAACCTGGTACAGCAAATACTTGTTCAACAACAAGTGTTCCTGTCATTAAAGCTGCAACCATCGGACCTAAAATCGTAATGATTGGAATCAGCGCATTTCGCAATGCATGTTTCACAATAATTACACCTTGACTAAGCCCTTTTGCTTTTGCTGTTAAAATGTATTCTGCTTGCATGACTTCTATTAATTCGGTACGCGCAAAACGAGCTATTGTAGCTACTACCGATACCGCCAATGCAATTGTTGGAAGAATCGTATATTCAAACCCTTTCCAAAACGCTACCGGTAACCAACCCGCTTTTACTGCTACATAATATTGTAATAGGGCTGCAAAAACGAATCCCGGTACAGACATCCCGAGTACCGAAATGAACGTTGCCCCGTAATCGGCCCACGTGTTCGTACGAAGCGCTGCAACAATACCTAGTAATAATCCGATAATAGTACCTAAAACAATGGCTTGAAAACCTAATTGTGCAGATGGACCAATGCGGTCAACAATCATATCTGTTACTGGGCGGTTATCATACTGGAATGATACCCCTAAGTCCCCTTTAGCTAAATTTTTCATGTAGTGAACATATTGCACTGGTAGTGGATCGTTTAAGCCATACTTTTCTAAAATGATTTCTTTCTGTGCAGGTGATAATTTCTCCTGATTTTTAAGCGGAGAACCTGGCAACAACTTCATTAAAAAGAATGTTAAAGTTGTGATTAAAAATAATGTAATGACCATGTACGCGAAACGTTGTAGTGTATAACGTCCCATAAATAGCACCTCCCCATTTTTTCAAAAGCAATAAGATAGTTTAAAATATTCTTACTATTATCTTTAAAAATAAGAGCATACGCCCATCATAGGCATATACCCTTGAAAACGATGGAATAAACTGCATTATTACTACCATTTGTAATAAACCTATTTAATTATGAATCTAGCAAATCAGGTTCTCTAATTGCGCATTATGTACCTTTATTTGTAAAAAATAGAATTAAAAGAATAATCTCCAAGTTTCTACAATTTTCATTATACATATAATGTGGCGATTGTGAATATAATTTTTTATTTTTTTGTTAAAATTTTTAATTTACAGTGTATTTTGTATATATTTTGTAAATACAGGATTTAACATTGGAGTTATCTCATTAAAGGAAAATACGCAATTATATATATTTTTCTAAAAATTCTTTATAGTACATATTATAACTTTTATAGTATAATAATTCTAGTAATTTTTTTTACGGAGGGGAAGCATTTGAATACTTTTTTTTCACGTATTAGTATACTAACAGGGAGCACAATTGCGATTTCTGGCGCATATGCTGTTATATTTTCTAATTCTTTTTTGTTGAATTTTGTCAATTTTATGTTTTATATTGCTTTACTCTTCATTATTATCGGAGGCTTTGTATTTCTATTTCAACGAGGTTTTTTCAATGTAACAATATATGCTTTTAAAAAATTAGGTCGATCCAATAATAAGATGGAATCTTTAATTGAGGGTGAAGAAGAACACGATCCGAAAGAAATATTATATAGAACGTATTCCTTTACATGGACATACCCTATTTTAATTACCGGTATCATATTAGCGGCTTTATCAAGCATTATGAGCTTTGCTGTTTAAAAAATTTGCAAACGATTTATTGTGTGTTATAATGGTACAAAAAATTTATACGTATGCAATGAGAAAGAATAGTACATATTGAGGCAATTTCAGAGAGCTTGTGGTTGGTGAGAACAAGTAATTGTACAGTATGGAATGGGCTTTTGAGCACCAAACCGAAACGTTTCAGGAGTAGGCTTTGGCGTCACATCCAACGTTACAATGGATAAAGAGATTTTGCTTTTCGCAAAATAATTAGGGTGGTACCGCGGTCCATTCGTCCCTATTTTTAGGGATGAATGGGCTTTTTTTGTGTTAGAAAAGCGGAGGCGGCTCGTTCAAATCCACAAGACGTTAGGATTCTATGCGAAAATATAAAAAACAATACACCTTTTCAAGGAGGAAATGATATGTCAGTTATTTTTTCAGGCATTCAGCCAAGCGGAACAATTACACTTGGGAACTATTTAGGAGCAATGAAGCAGTTTACAGAACTGCAAAATGAACACGATTGCTATTTCTGCATCGTAAACCAACATGCGATTACTGTACCGCAAGACCAAGTACAGCTTCGTAAAAATATTCGTAGTCTAGCAGCATTATACTTAGCATGCGGCATCGATCCAGAGAAATCTACACTATTTGTACAATCAGAAGTTCCAGCACACGCTCAGCTTGGATGGATTATGCAGTGTACTGCGTATGTCGGTGAATTAGAACGTATGACGCAATATAAAGATAAAGCAAAAGGAAGAGAGGCTGTTCCAGCTGCATTATTAACATACCCACCATTAATGGCAGCAGACATTTTACTATATAACACAGAGATTGTTCCAGTTGGAGAGGACCAAAAACAACATATGGAGTTAACGCGCGATTTAGCAGAGCGTTTTAACAAGCGTTATCGCGAAGTATTTACAATTCCAGAAGTTCGCATTCCAAAAGTAGGCGCACGCGTTATGTCATTAACAGAGCCGACGAAAAAAATGAGTAAATCTGATCCAAATCCAAAATCGATGATTAGTTTACTTGACGATCCAAAAACGATTGAAAAGAAAATTAAAAGTGCTGTAACTGATTCAGACGGCATCGTAACATTCGATAAAGAAAATAAACCAGGTATTTCAAACTTATTAACAATCTACTCTTCTTTCTCAGGGAAAACAGTAGAAGAGTTAGAAGCTGAATACAAAGGTAAAGGATACGGCGACTTTAAAGGCGACTTAGCACAAGTTGTTGTAGAAGCAATCCGTCCAATTCAAGAAAAATATAATGAACTGATTAACTCCCCTGAATTAGACGAAATCCTTGATCAAGGGGCTGAAAAAGCCAACCGCGTTGCTATGAAGCAACTACGTAAAATCGAAAACGCAATGGGCTTAAGCCGAAAACGAAGATAAGTAGAAAAGCGGAGGGGGATGGAGCTCCTGACGTAGAGGTGCTTTTTACCTCGCAGGAAGGCGCGAAGCCACCGACCATTCTAGCCGCTGGAGCTGGACATCTAGAAAAGCGGATACGGCTCCCGCACGACGAATTTTGTCGAAGAGTCTTTATATCGGGTCGAACCGCCGATATATCGTAAATGTCGCCGATATCTTTGTAGGCACACAAAAAGGAATGATCCGAAAAGGTACAGATGTGCCTTTTGGATCATTCCTTTTAATTTACCTTTTGCTCATTTTCCATTTCCCACAACTTTTCAAAGAACGGTTGTCCTCTTACAAGTCGCTCACAGAGCTGTTCGTGTTTATCTGACCATCCGTGCTTTGATTCTTCAAATAAACGGTTCCATACTTCTTCAAATGGCAGATGTTGCACAGCTGAATATGCTGCTGGATCCCATTCTGTATACCAATAGCGAATTTCCGCTGGATTTTTCGTTGTATGTAGCTGATCTAGCGCCATAAAGAGCAGTTGTTTTAATTGTCGTTCTTTCCGTGTTAACCCATTCATCATATGCGGGGAAGGTGATAAAATATGATGTTCCTTTTGCGGTGATTCCCCTTCAAAATCATATGTTTCTGCCTGTACGTTTTCTACCATTTCATACACCATTTGCTCTTGTCTTGGAATCAACCTGCTTTTTCGGATTGGAATGTTGTATCCAATTGTATCAACCGCAATAATTCCTTTTCCGTCTGATACAACAAAACAATATTCCTGCTGCAGCCGTTCATGGTTTTTTCGAATATACGCCTTATGATGTACGTCTTCCAATAGTTTTCGCGGAAGTTCTAGCAATTCGTTCTCGATGTAATGATATAATGTGGAATCTACTTTTACTAATGGTACTTGATCTAACAATTCGATCGTATCATCCTTCCGCCATTCATAGAAATGACAGACGTTATACCCGTTTTCTTCACCTTCAAACCAATTTACCCATACATCATGCAGATATAACATTGCTTACCCCTCACTTCACAACTGTTTGTAAATCTCATTATGGTCATCTTTCGTAAAATTTATTCCAAGAGAGGAAATATATTCTTATTAATTAATTTCTTCATCATCCTCTATCTTTCATGCTTATACAGTGAAATTTCCATCAGTGGAATTTTTCTTCCTCATCCACTGATGGCACTTCGCTTCTCTCGGAATATTGAGGTGGAGTTTTATGCGGGAGAAAAAGATAACGCTCCTTCTAAAATAGCTTTCGCATCCATTCCTAATAAAGAAGTTGTGTTCCACTTCTTATGCTCTACACAATCTTTTACAATATGAAATCCCACAGCATACCCAAGCATTTTCGGATAGAATAATCCTCGTCCATTTAGCAGTATATCGTGCTCGCGTGTCCCTCGTTCTATCCCTTGCTTATCTTGTATAAACCGGCGCCAAAACATAATTGCTTCTTCTTTCTCGTAATAAGACACCCACGGCGCATAGCAACTCTCTCCATGCCGTTCATACACCGCATGTTCTGCTAATCCTTCCATCACCATTGTATCCAAAAGGGCATACGCTTCTTCTCTCCTCTCATTTGCATGAATCCGACATATATGATGATATTCATGAGTAAGCAATGCTTTTAGCTCAGCGATCGAACTTTGTGAATTTACAAATAAAAACAAAGCATTTCGTATTGCTAATCCCGCTTTGCCGTTATATTCTCGTTGAACAGTTCGATTATATGGATCTGATAACAGAATAAATACTGGTATATTAGGCCCTTTTAACCATTCCTGCAGTTTTTTATATTCTACCGCCAATCGCTCCCATACTCGTTCTTTTTGCAATATGTCTATTTCTTTCTCACCACCTTCTACCGGCCGAAACATTCCTTTTGACACAAGAAATCGATACAACGTTTCTTTCTGGAGCGGAATATACTTTGTAAACTTCTCACAAATTTTTTCCGGCTCTTGATAATGCGTACGCATCCACTCTGCCGTTTGAATCACGCCCATCTCTCCCACTCTCCTTTTTGTTCCATACATATGCAACAAAACGAAAGAAAGCATAAAAAAAGTGCAGATTTTCATCTGCACTTTCTTATTATTTATATTCTTTAAATACTAATGCTGCGTTATGACCACCAAAACCTAATGAGTTACTTAATACAGCACGTACTTTTTGTTGTCTTGCTTGATTTGGCACACAATCTAAATCACACTCTGGATCTGGTGTTTCATAGTTAATTGTTGGCGGAACAACGCCATCTGTAATTGTTTTCACAGATATAATCGCCTCTACCGCACCAGCTGCACCTAATAAATGTCCTGTCATTGATTTTGTTGAGCTTACCGCTACTTTATATGCATGCTCGCCAAAAACTTCTTTAATTGCCATCGTTTCATATCTTTCATTCGCTTCTGTACTTGTACCGTGCGCATTAATGTAATCGATATCTTCTGGCTTTAGACCTGCTTCTTCTAACGCTTGACGCATCGCACGCACGCCGCCTTCACCGCCAGGAGCTGGAAGCGTAATATGGAATGCATCACCTGTTGCTCCGTATCCAACGATTTCAGCATAAATATGTGCACCGCGCGCTAACGCATGCTCTAATTCTTCTAATACAAGAATCCCTGCTCCTTCTCCCATTACGAAGCCGCTTCGGTTTTTATCGAACGGACGACAAGCAGTTGCTGGATCTTCATTGAATGTTAATGCTTTAGCTGAACAAAATCCAGCTACTGCCATGTTTGTTAACGGTGCTTCCGCTCCGCCCGTAATCATCGCATCTGCATCTCCGCGCTGAATCACTTTATATGCATCACCAATAGAATGGGCACCTGATGCACAAGCTGTTACTGTACATGTATTAATCCCTTTTGCACCTAATGCAATGGACACTTGGCCTGCAGCCATATCAGGAATCATCATTGGTACGAAAAATGGACTAACGCGGCGTGCGCCTTTTTCATTAAAGATTTTGAACTGCTCTTCATATGTTTCCATACCACCGATTCCTGATCCAACCCACACCCCAATGCGCGGCCCGTTTTCTTCAGTAATTTCTAGCTTTGCATCTTCTACAGCCATTTTTGCTGCTGCTACTGCATATTGTGTAAAGCGGTCCATACGACGCGCTTCTTTTTTATCAATATATTTTTCAACATCAAAGTCATTAACTTCCGCGGCTACTTTCGCAGGAAATTGATCTGCATCTAAGCGTGTAAGACGTCCGATTCCAGATACACCATTTTTAATATTTTCCCAAGCAGTTTCTACATCCGTTCCTACTGGAGTAACTGCTCCTACTCCTGTAACTACAACACGCTTTTTTTCCATACAAAATACACTCCTTTTCTCTCAGTCCTTATTTACCCCAACGAAGAGCAACTGCTCCCCATGTTAATCCGCCGCCAAAACCAACTAATATGATGAGATCCCCATCTTGAATACGTCCATTTTGCAATTCTTCTACCATCGCAATCGGAATTGAAGAAGCTGACGTATTCCCAAACTTGGAAATTGTCGTACTCATTTTTTCTTGCGGTAAATTTAGCCGCTCTCTCGCTGATTCCATAATACGAATGTTTGCTTGATGAGGCACTAAAAAGTCCACATCTTCTTTCGTAAGACCCGCTTTTTCTAAAACGCGAAGACATGAATCACCAAGTTGACGAACAGCAAACTTAAAGACTTCTCTGCCATTCATCATAACATATTCATCTTGATAAAGGTGCTTTCCACCACTTCCATCTGCACCTAATTCAAATGAAAGAATACCTTTTCCTTCTGAAACAGCTCCCATAACGACAGCACCTGCTCCATCTCCAAATAAAACTGCCGTATTCCGGTCATTCCAGTCTACAATTTTGGATAACTTATCGCTACCAACTATTAATATATTTTTATAAGTTCCAGTTTGAATAAATTGTTGTGCGGTAATCATTCCATACATAAAACCAGCACAAGCAGCACCTAAATCCATCGCTGCTGCATGCTTTGCTCCGATTTGTTCTTGAACTACGCAAGCAACCGCCGGAAACGAACGATCTGGCGTTACTGTTGCAACTAAAATAAGATCAATTTCTTCTCCGCTAACCCCAGCGTTTTCAAGTGCTTTTTTTGCAGCTTCCACAGCCATATGTGAAGTATCTATTGTATCATCAGCAATTCGTCTTTCTTCAATTCCTGTTCTTGTTCGAATCCATTCATCAGATGTATCCATTATGTTCTCTAAGTCGTGGTTTGTGACAACTTTTTCTGGCACATATCTCCCGATCCCTAAAATGCCTACATTCACATTGCAACCCTCCGATTTATATCAATTCTTATGACTTGGTACTAATTTTAAATGATAAGTTTCCTTTTGTCTATATATTATTAATTTGTTATTTTATAGTACATGGCAAGTCTTTCCCGGAAATCACACAGTTCTGGATACAATTTTAAGTTGGACAACATCCCTTGAATAACTGGCACTCGCGGCTTTTTCATCTTCAGTTCTTCCTCTAATACATCTAAAGTAACCAATAATTCATCATTCCCTACTCGATCTACTAGTGTACGTTTTAACTGAATAATTTCATTTACAAATTCTTCTTCATTATGTATAGGAGTTGTATTCACACCACAGAAAAAATGATTCAATTCCCGTTCTAAAATAACCGGTTTTTCCTCGGAACGGTGCAGACCTGCTACAATATCATCCATTCTGTTTAAGATAAATTTCACTGTATATGGTACATCTATATTTACCACATTAAAGATAATTAGTTCCGAATATCCACGTGCTATCCCTTCGAACATAATCATTGCATCCATTAGGTAAGGAGTAATTTTTTCTCCATAAATAGAAAGTAAATTGTTTTGATAAAAAGCGTACGATTCTAATTTCATTCTCGTCATAAATGTTTCTATTTCTTTATTAAAGGGAATTACATTTTCTCTCATACACATAATTATAAATTCTTTCTTTTGTTGTAATTCATAAAACTGACAGTGCAATTGTTTTTCAAACTTCTCACGCGGAGGTAACGATTCTTTTTCGATGTCCATCACTTTATTTTGAATCCCATCGTAGTAATACTCTAGCGTTGCCAATACTAACGCATCTTTCGATTTAAAATGCAAATAAAAGGCGCCTTTCGAAATGCCGCACTCTGTTGCGATTTCTTGAATAGACGTCGCAGTCACGCCCTTCATCGCAAATAATTTAATTGCCGTTTCAATAATTAACCGCTCTTTTTCCTTCATCTTTTTCCTCTCCTAAAAAAAACACTCTTATCCGCATTATGACTCATCAGTCAAAAATTGCAAGTAGTTCACAGTATTTTACCTTTTCGTTGACTGTTGACCAGTCAGTCATTTATACTTTAACTATTATGACCAATTAGTCAGTTTTCATAAAAAGGAGCGTAGAAATGAATAAAATTATTAACTTTTCGTTAAACAATAAGTTCGCAGTCTGGCTATTAACGATTATTATTACGATTGCAGGAATCTATTCTGGTCTTCGTATGAAGTTGGAAACAATCCCAGACATTACAACACCACTTGTCACAGTGACAACTGTGTATCCTGGCGCTACTCCAACTGCAGTAGCAGAAAAGATTTCAAAACCAATTGAACAACGACTGCAAAACTTAAGTGGAGTAACTGTTGTCAGCTCCTCTTCTTATCAAAATGCGTCTTCTATTCAAGTAGAATATAATTTTGATAAAAATATGGAAAAGGCAGAGACGGAAGTAAAAGAAGCACTCGCTAATTTACCTTTACCGGAAGGCGTAAAAGAGCCTAAAATTTCTCGCTTGAGCATCAATGCTTTTCCTGTCATTTCATTAAGCGTTACAAATAAAAATGAATCTCTTGCACAGCTAACAGAACGAGTAGAAAAAGATATCGTTCCAGGATTACAAGGATTAGACGGCGTTGCCGATGTACAAATTTCCGGTCAACAAGTAGAAGAAGTACAGCTCGTCTTCAACAAAGAGAAAATGAAAGAATTAGGACTTAGCGAAGATACAGTTAAGAACATGATTAAAGGTTCTGACGTTTCGATGCCGCTAGGAATGTATACATTTAAAGATAAAGAAAAATCTGTTGTTGTAGATGGCAATATTACAACGTTACAAGCTTTAAAAGAAATGAAAATCCCGCTTATCCCTTCTGCAAATCAAGGAAGTTCACACAGTCCATCTCAGACGCAGCAGCCAAATATGAATCCAGCTGCAACGGGACAAGCATTAGGTATTCCAACCATATCATTGCAAGATATCGCTGATATTAAACAAGTTGGGAAAGCAGAGTCTATTTCACGCACAAACGGAAAAGATGCAATCAGCCTGCAAATTGTAAAAGCTGCTGATGCAAATACCGTTGACGTTGTAAATTCTGTAAAAGATAAAGCAAAAGATTTCGAAAAGAAATTTGATAACATCGAAATCACTTCAACATTTGACCAAGGTGAACCAATCGAAAAATCAGTTAGTACAATGTTAAATAAAGCTATTTTCGGTGCCATTTTCGCTGTTATTATCATCATGTTGTTCTTGCGTAACATTCGAACAACGCTTATTTCTGTTATTTCAATTCCACTTTCTTTATTAATTGCAATTTTAGTATTAAAAGAAATGGATATTACATTAAATATCATGACGCTTGGGGCAATGACTGTCGCCATCGGCCGCGTTGTCGACGATTCAATCGTTGTTATTGAAAATATTTACCGGCGCATGGCTTTACCAGGTGAAAAATTAAAAGGAAAAGACTTAATTCGCGAAGCAACGAAAGAAATGTTCGTGCCAATTATGTCATCGACAGTTGTAACCATCGCGGTCTTTTTACCGCTCGGTCTTGTGAAAGGAATGATCGGTGAACTATTCTTACCGTTTGCTTTAACAATTGTTTTCGCCTTATTAGCATCTCTTCTTGTAGCTGTTACAATTGTTCCAATGATGGCACATTCTTTATTTAAAAAGGAAAGTATGAAAGAAAAACAACAACATAATCATGAAGAGAAGCCAAGTAAACTTGCTAATGGATATAAACGCCTTCTAGAATGGGTATTAAACCATAAAATTATTACATCTAGCATTGCGGTTTTATTATTAGTAGGAAGCATTGCACTTCTTCCGATTGTAGGTGTAAGTTTCTTACCATCTGAAGAAGAGAAAACAATAATCACCTCTTACAATCCAGAACCTGGACAAACATTGCAAGATGTCGAAAATATCGCGACAAAAGCAGAAGATTATTTTAAAAATAATAAAGATGTGAAAACAATTCAGTTCTCACTTGGCGGAGAAAATCCGATGAGCCCAGGTAAATCGAATCAAGCATTATTCTTTGTTCAATACAAAGACGATACAAAGAACTTTGAGAAGGAAAAAGAAAAAGTCGTGAAAGATCTGCAAAAGATGACGGACAAAGGAGAATGGAAAAACCAAGACTTCTCATCTGGCGGAGGTAACAATGAAATTAAATTATACGTATACGGCAATAATTTAGAAGAAATTAAACCTGTCGTAAAAGAGATTCAAAGTATCATGAAAAAAGAGAAGACGTTAAAAGATATCGACTCGAGCATCTCCAAAACATACGATGAATACACATTAGTGGCAGATCAAGAGAAGTTAAGTAAACTCGGTCTAACTGCTGCGCAAGTTGGCATGGGACTTTCCGACTCGAGCAACCGCCCTGTCTTAACAACAGTAAAAAAAGACGACAAAGAGATGAATGTGTATGTTGAAGTGAACAAACAAAACTACGAAAACGTCGATGATTTAACAAATCGAAAGGTACAAACGCCGCTAGGTACAGAAGTGGTTGTAAAAGACATTATGACTGTAAAAGAAGGAGAAACGTCTAATACAGTAACAAGACGCGACGGCCGCGTATATGCAGCAGTAACCGCAAAACCAACGACAGACGACGTTGCAGAAGCTACTCGCAACATTCAAAAAGAAGTAGATAAACTGGATCTACCATCTGGTATTGATGTGTCAATGGGCGGTGTATCTAAAGATATTCAAGAATCCTTTACACAACTTGGCTTAGCGATGTTAGCTGCCATTGCAATTGTATACTTCGTTCTTGTTATAACATTCGGCGGAGCACTGGCGCCATTTGCGATTTTATTCTCACTTCCATTTACGATCATCGGCGGCGTTGTTGCCTTATTAATTTCCGGTGAAACATTAAGCATCTCTTCTATGATTGGTGCCCTTATGTTAATCGGTATCGTTGTTACAAACGCCATCGTATTAATTGACCGCGTTATTCATAAAGAACGCGAAGGATTTACGACACGCGAAGCATTATTAGAAGCTGGCGCGACAAGATTACGCCCAATTTTAATGACAGCGATCGCAACGATTGGCGCCTTACTTCCACTTGCATTAGGATTCGAAGGAAGCGGCCTTATCTCAAAAGGTCTTGGCGTCACAGTAATCGGCGGATTAACAAGCTCTACCCTATTAACATTATTAATCGTACCGATTGTGTATGAAGTAATAAGTAAATTCAAACGAAAAAACAAAGTAGCTAAATAAAGGGAAACTTCCATCAGTGGGATTTTTCTTCATCCCCACTGATGGTTAGTTNNAGTTGAACCAATCGGGCTTTTATGGGCAGCTATCCCCACCTCTCTTCTTTGCTTCCCTTTCAATATTGAGGTGGGGATCTTACTGCCCGTTAATGCGGGATAAAAAAGGGAGACCTTTCCATCAAAACGGAAAGGTCTCTTTTTTTATTTTTCAGACCGACAAGTCACTGCTATGCAGAAAATAACATGACATCCACTTGCTTTCTCCTTTTGTTTTAACCTTGCACGTGGCAGAAAAAGGCCCGGACCGCTTCTATGCACGGCCAGATACTCTCACCCACCCTAAAAAGAAAGCGGTTTTTATGTCGGTTTTTCAATTCGTATTTATTTTACTCTTTTGCATCTGCTTTCCCAAGTTCATACGCTTCGCCCATAACCTTCATTAATAATTCCAATACTGGCTGTGCTTTCGCCATATCCAATGCTACGCCGTGATCATCTAAAATTGCTTTTGCTTCCGGTAAGTGTTTCATTGCGATTTGTAAAAACTGCATATTTTTTTCGTTCATGTTTCTTCATCCTTTCCACATCAAAACTTTCATTTCCAGTTTACCACGTGTTACTTGTCTCGTATAACTCCCGATATTGTTTTATGTGAGAAATTTGACGCCCCATCCCCTGTTCTAAAGAAAACTTACTTGGAACAACTATTTTTTCTTCCTCACCTGTTACGCACTCTTTCTCCTGTATTTGAAAAGCACCTGTTTTCTGCAATAGTTCAATTCCTTTTTGCCAGCGATTTTTCTCTTCACTACAAAGAGAATATATTTTCATTTCCATTTGCCTTTGACCAATCGTATATAAATAGTTCGCAACATCTTCGACATACAAAAGATCACATGTACACTCTTCTATAGGAAGAGAAATCGTTTGTTGTTTTAACTGAGCTAGAATGATATGGTGATACGTCATAAATGACGGTTGCCACGGTCCGTATACTGCCGGAACACGTAGTATACAGTAATCTGCATCGCCTTTTTGTACTTCTCGTTCAATTTTTGAAAAAAGCATATGATTTTCATTGCGACTACAAGCATGACTCACTTCTACAGAAGATAAAATAACGAATTTTATTTCTTTTCGTTTACAAAAACTCTCAAAGCGCTTTACATATTGCAATATGGTACGTTCATTTCGAAAATTCTTTTGCTGATTTGGCTCGCATAAACAAAGGTATGCAGTATCAATATCTATTTTCTCCAAAACTTCCCATCCGTCATTATCCCGCAATGAAAAATACTTAAATAATGCATTTCGACCAATTAAACATAATTTTTCTTCATTTATCTTGGAAACACTATTCATTTCATCAAAATCAAATGCATATACTTCCACTTCTTCATCAAGAAACTTCTGCACAAGATGGTAACCTATAAATGTTAACGCCCCAACAACAATGACTCGTTTCATTTATTCTCCCCCCCCACATAGATAAAGTGAAACTTTCATCAGCGGGATGTTCTTCCCCCCACTGATGGTTAGTTGAACCAATCGGGCTCTTATGGGCAGTTATCTCCCACCTAGCTTCTTTGTTTCCTCTGAATCTTGAGGTGGGAGTCTTACTGCCCGTTAGCGCGGGATAAAAAGCTCCTTATGTATAGGAGCCTTATAAATCTTCATACCACTTAAAAAACTGACATGTATTTTGCGCCATTTTATATTTTACATCTTGTATATGAAAGGATAATGAAGTGGGACAATTCTCTTGTAAACGTTTCTTTTCATATTCCCGGAGCAACTGTTTTCGTTCTTTTTTTTCTTGAGCAGATACAAATATTTTTACTGGAACGGATGATACTAAATACGGAAATGCTTTCTTTTCAATTTTTCGTTCTAATTCCGATTCAGTTGCATCATATGCTTGCATCAGTTCACGAAGTAATCGCTTATAAAAAAATTTGTGCTCTTTTTCAATTTCAACGTGTGCCGGTAAATGAAGGAACGGGTTAAACATAAGTACAGAGCGCACACACTCAGGATATTGCGCCATCATTTGCAGGGCAACAAGCGCACCCATTCCTTCTGCTATAATATGAACTTTTTCGTTTAAAATCTCCTTTTTCATGACGACATGATACAACCGCTTCGCTAAACGAACTGCCTGTTCATTCCCCCAATGTCTGCCGTATAAATTAGAAGAAAAAACTGTATAACCATTCTTGCGCAATTCGTTTAAAAATTGTAAGCGCCCGGCATGTTGTAACCATAAACTTGTACCATTCTCAATGAAGTAATTGTAGTCACCTAATAACAATATCCCAAATCCATTCGGCTTTTCTGGTAAATGAATTACACACGGCTCTTGTTCTAAAAAGAAAAAACGTTCCGTAATCCTCATGCTTCTCCCGCCTTATATGACAACATCAAATTTACTCTTTTATAATGTATGATACGAAGAGCAATTTGCTTTGCAAAAACGACAAATATTTTTTCTATATTCTTTTTCGAGTTATGATACAATAAAGACAAACTGAACGAATAGAGGTGTAAGAAGATGCGTGTATTTTGGGCCTTTTTCTGGTCGTTCTTGCTTGTGCAAATGATGAGCTACGTAATTAGCGCAATGACGCCAGGCGTTACATACGATTTTGGGCAAGCGTCTATTTTTTCTGTAGTTATTACTGTACTTGTAATCGCACTTGGAGCTTTAATTCCAAACGAACCTGCACAGCAACATTAATAAAAAAGAGTCCGGATACCCGGACTCTTTTTTTATTGAACTTTGGCAACTAACTCGTTATTTGACACATCAATCGATACATGACTATGATCTGTAATCGTGCCTGCAATGAGCGCACGTGCTAACTTCGTTTCAATTTGACGCTGTACGTAGCGTTTTAACGGACGCGCACCGTACATTGGATCAAACCCAGACTCTACAACAAACTCTTTTGCAGCATCTGTAAGTTCCACTGTAATATGACGATCTATTAAACGATGTTGTAGCTCTTTCACAATTTTATCAACAATACCTTTTATCTCATTTGTTGTAAGTGGTTTAAAAAGAATAATTTCGTCCACTCGATTTAAAAACTCCGGGCGGAAGTGACCACGAAGTTGTCCCATTACAAGGTTTCTTGCTTCTTCTTGAATAGAACCATCTTCTCCTAATCCTTCTAATAAATATTGCGATCCGATATTGGACGTCATAATAATCACTGTATTTTTAAAATCAACTGTACGTCCTTGTGAATCTGTAATACGCCCATCATCTAACATTTGCAGTAAAATATTAAACACTTCCGGGTGTGCTTTTTCAATTTCATCTAATAAAATGACAGAATACGGTTTACGGCGCACAGCTTCTGTTAATTGTCCGCCTTCTTCATATCCGACATACCCAGGAGGTGCTCCGATTAAACGAGATACGGCATGCTTTTCCATGTACTCAGACATATCAATTCGAATGATTTGTTCTTCGCTATCAAATAATGACTGCGCCAATGTTTTCGCAAGTTCCGTTTTCCCAACACCTGTTGGTCCTAAGAAAATAAACGAACCAATCGGACGATTCGGATCTTTAATTCCCGCACGAGCACGTAATACTGCATCCGCCACAAGACCGACCGCTTCTTCTTGTCCGATGACACGCTCTGATAAAATTTGCTCTAAACGAAGCAGTTTCTCACGTTCTCCTTCTACGAGCTTTGCAATCGGAATTCCAGTCCAGCGTGATACGATATTCGCAATTTCTTCTTCACTTACTTCTTCACGAAGAAGACGGTTATCTTGCTGTTTATTCGCACTTGCTTCTTCTGCCTCTTTCAATTCTTTTTCTACAGCTGGAATTTTGCCGTGACGAAGCTCTGCTGCTTTATTTAAATCATAATTGCCTTCCGCTTCTTCTAGCTCTCTTCGCAAACGCTCTAAACTTTCGCGCAAATCGCGCACTTTATGAATTTCTTCTTTCTCTTTTTGCCACTGCGCCCGCATTCCACTTGCTTTTTCTTTTAAATCCGACAACTCACGCTGCAATGTTTGCAGGCGCTCCCTACTTGCCCGGTCTGTTTCTTTACTAAGCGCAGCCTCTTCAATTTCTAACCGCATAATACGACGTGTTATTTCGTCTAGCTCTGTTGGCAGTGAATCAATTTCTGTCCGAATCGTTGCACATGCCTCATCAACTAAATCGATTGCCTTATCCGGTAAGAAACGATCAGAAATATAGCGATCTGATAACGTTGCAGCTGCGACAAGAGCACGATCATGAATATTCACACTATGGTAAATTTCAAATCGTTCTTTTAAACCGCGCAAAATAGAAATCGTATCTTCAACTGTCGGCTCTTCTGCTAATACTTGTTGGAAACGACGCTCTAATGCCGGATCTTTCTCAATATATTTTCGATATTCATCAAGTGTTGTCGCCCCGATGCAATGCAGCTCGCCGCGCGCTAACATTGGTTTTAACATATTTCCGGCATCCATTGCTCCCTCTGTTTTACCAGCGCCAACAATTGTGTGCAGCTCGTCGATAAATAATAAAATCTTCCCTTCACTTTTTTTAATTTCATTTAAGACCGCTTGCAGACGTTCTTCAAATTCACCGCGGAATTTCGCTCCTGCAACAAGCGCGCTCATATCAAGCGCAAAAATCGTTTTATCTTTTAACCCTTCTGGCACATCTTTACGAACAATACGCTGCGCTAATCCCTCAACGATCGCCGTTTTCCCAACACCAGGTTCACCAATTAATACAGGATTATTTTTTGTTTTACGCGATAAAATGCGAATCACGCGTCTAATTTCACTATCACGTCCAATGACTGGATCAATTTTCCCTTGTCTTACTTCCGCTACTAAATCACGACCATATTTTTCTAAAGCTTCGTATGTTACTTCTGGATTTTGACTCGTCACTCTTTGATTCCCCCGAACTTCTGTTAATGCTTGCAATAACACTTCTTTCGTAATACGAAGCGACGTAAATAATTCACATATATCATTCGTTTTCTTTTCATCACATAATGCAAGAAGAATATGTTCCACTGAAATATAATCATCTTGCAAATGCTTCGCTTCTTCCTCAGCTCTTACAAGCAGCCCTTGAAGTGCACTTGTAATATAAACTTTCCCTACTTCTGCGCCTCCTCCTGTAACCGCTGGCTTTCGCTTCAACAGGCGTTCTACCCCTTGCACGAACTGATCTATATTTATATTCATCTTTTGAAAAATACGAATTGCTAATCCATCTTGTTGCTGAAGAAGCGCGGCTAAAAGATGTACAATATCAATATCTTGATGATGATGCTTAGTAGCAATTGATTGTGCACCCATAATCGCTTCTTGTGTTTTTGTCGTCATTCGATTTAAGTCCATCGTGCCACAGCTCCTTTATAGTTTGACTTTTTTTGACCTTTGATTTGATTATACGACAAGTTATCTATTTTGTTCAACGACGAGGACTCTATGACAACTTTATTTTTAAAATTCATTTCACCATAAGAAATCCCGCAGCTTATAACTGCGGGATTTCTTATGGTCTTCTTTTATATGTCCATTGTCTATTTTGATTTGTAACTTCTGGAAATTTATCTCCAGCAGAAAGCTTTACCATTTTCGGATCCTTAACCATACTTCCTGTTTCACCAATTTCAACATAAATACCATCATTAGGTGCTTTTTGACCAGCTCGGAATCGATGACTTTGTCCCATGTCCATTCTCCTTCCATTCCATCATTACATCTTTAGTATGTCCTATTTTAGAAAACCTTTTCTGTTATGTTTAGGAAACCAAGCTCATATAATGAAATTACACATTTTAGCAGGAGATACATCAGTATATGTAGAAACAAAAAAAACTGGCCATAAAGACCAGTATCAAAGGAGAGTCAAACAACTTATACGAGAAGATTACATTTTCATTATAAACACGATAATCCCCACATTGTAACCCCTTTCACAAATTGTACAAAAGGAAAGGAACATTATTTGAACTTTCAGAAAAAAACTTGACTTTTCTCGTTACCAATGACAAATAGTAGACAACGCAATCATGCAGGAATTAAGATGAATATACACAAAACTTTTTATAAAAGGTGTGAGACGCATGAAAAAACAACATTTAATTGCATTAGATTTAGATGGCACTTTACTTACAGACCAAAAAATAATTTCAGCTCGTACAAAGCAAACCATTGCAAAAGCAAAAGAACAAGGCCATATCGTTGTAATCTCAACGGGCCGTCCATTTCGTGCGAGTCATGCATATTATAAAGAACTTGGATTAAATACACCGATTGTAAATTTTAACGGCGCATACGTCCATCACCCACTTGATACGAAATGGGGAACGCATCACTCTCCACTTGAACTTACTACTGCACAAGAAATCGTTCGTGCATGTATCGAATTTGGAGTAGAAAATATTTACGCAGAAGTAATTGACGATGTATATGTGAAACAACTTGATGAAGACAAAAAACATATTTTCGAGTTCGGCTCTCCTAACATCTTCACAGGTGATTTACTCAATATTTTACAAGATCATCCAACTTGCTTATTAATTGATGCACATGAGTCAAAATCCAATTCTATTCGCCAACATTTAACAGATATGCATGCAGAAGTAATTGATCACCGCAAATGGGGAGCTCCTTGGCCGATTATTGAAATTGTGAAAAGCGGGTTAAATAAAGCAATTGGCCTCCAAAAAATTTCAAGTCACTACAATATCCCAAAAGAACGTATCATCGCGTTCGGTGATGAAGATAACGATTTTGAAATGATTGAATTTGCCGGACATGGAATCGCCATGGGGAACGCCATTCCAGAATTAAAATCATTAGCAAATCACATAACATTATCAAACGAAGAAGATGGCATTGCCCTTTATTTAGAGGAGGCACTTGGATTGTAAGGTGAAAATTCCCTACTTATAGTCTGACGCCAAACGCACATACTATAGGAGACACAGCAAATGTGTCCATGCTTTTCTGCTAAAAGGGGGAATTACGAATGGGTAAAAAGAACAAGTCAAAACGTTTCGTGCAACAAGGATCAGATTCTGTTATGAAACACGACGCAAGATTCCCATACCGTGGTACATTAGCTGAAGCAGAAAAAGAACGAAATAACTCTTCTCTCGGAGGGTTCTAATGGGCAACTTACTATTCCAACAAGCACGAGATGCCGTCTCACAAGCTGTATCTTGTTCCAATGACAGCGAACAGCAAGCACTTATTAATCAAGCAAAAAATGCATTGCTGTCCGCTTATACGAATTCTTCTACTGCCGAAAAAGTACAATTGCACGAAATGCAAGAACAACTACAAGGCATTTCAACAACTGAGCAACTGTGACTAGAGAAACAAACAAAAAGAGGACCAAATGCGGTCCTCTTTTATTAATCTTTACGGAACAACCCAAACACCCCAACTGTCTCAAGAACGTTTGTGAATGCACCTGGATCTACTTTTTTAATAATTCTTTCTAATTCATATAACTCGTAACGAGTTATAACGATCATTAACATCTCTTTGTTTTCATTTGTAAACGCACCTGTTGCCGGAACTGAGGTAATTCCTCGAACTAATCGTTCATGAATTGCCTTTCGCACCTCTGTCCCATTTTTCGTTACAATGAATGCCGTAATTTTCACATGACGTGTATGTATGGCATCAATAATACGTGAAGATACATATAATGTCACTAACGTATAAAGCGCCTTTTCCCAACCATATAAATAACCGGCTGCGACAATAATAATCGCATTAAATAAGAAGAAATACGTTCCGACCGGCTTACCTTTCATTCTAGATAAAATCATCGCAATGATATCTAAACCGCCTGTCGAAGCTCCCCATTTTAAAGCAAGTCCTACGCCTACCGCAGAAATTAGCCCTCCAAAAATGGCGTTTAAAATAATATCATGAGATACCGCTTTGACTGGCACGATTTCTAAAAATAGCGTCATAAATGCGACACTTAAAAAACTAAAGAACGTAAATGATTTCCCCACTTTTTTCCAAGCTAAAATAACAACCGGGATATTAAATAAACTAAAAAGTACTCCCGTAGAAATATGAATTGACAGAAAATCTCCTAACACTTGTGAAAGCAATTGCGACAATCCAGCAAAACCACTGGCGTATACTTTCGCTGGTGTTAAAAATAAGTTCATTCCAATTGCATTTAACAAACCGGCAATGATAACAACGACTAATTTTTTAGCAAGTTCGGCATAATTCAGTTTTAAGTCCATATCTCCCAGTCCACCTTTATATAAATTCCATCGTATACATTATACATAGTCTTAACGAAAACGGAAATGATAAACGTACAACCGTTATGAAGGGAGTTGAATCATATGCCTCATACAAGTGACAATGACAAAAAAGCGCGTGATAATAATGCAAAACGCACACAAAAAAATGAAGAACAACAAAAAAATATAGCGCAAGGAAAACGCGCTTACTCCAAAAAGACGGATCATCTATAAAGTGAAACTCTCATCAGTAAATAATTTTTTTTGATCTAAACTCGGATCCTCTATTCCATACGAACAAACCATCCTCGTACATCAACATTTTCGTTGATGTACTTTTTCTTTCTACAAAAGTCATCTCGAATTCACATCATGTTCACTTCCTTTTTCTACAATAGTAATAACAATTTTCGGATGAGGTGTTTACATGAAACGAAGACAATTATTTATTGCAGTAGCGACGCTCGGCACATTAATGTTAGCTGCCTGCGATCCAAAAGATAGTTCCGACCCCATCGCAACTTCTACTACTAGCACGATAACAAAAGGCGAATTTGATAAGGCGTTAAAAGAACGCTTCGGAAAAGATATGCTTTATGAAATGATGGCACAAGATATTATGACTAAAAAATATAAAGTGTCTGATGATGAAGTTGATAAAGAATTTAATAAAGTGAAAGAACAAGCAGGTGATAATTTTAAAACGTTCCTTGAAAGTAACCGTATGAAAAACGAAGACGATTTAAAAAAACAGATTCGTTCTAGCTTAGCCATCGATAAAGCAATCAAGCAAACGATAACGGAAAAAGACATAAAAGCCCGATATAAACCAGAAATTAAAGCTAGCCAAATTTTAGTAAACGATGAACAAACGGCAAATGATATAAAAAAACAACTGAATAGCGGTGCATCATTTGAAGAATTAGCAAAAAAATATTCCGAAGATATGGTTTCAAAAGAAAATGGCGGCGATTTAGGTTACTTCAGCCCTGGAAAAATGGTACCTGAATTTGAAGATGCTGCTTATAAATTAAATGTTGGTGAAGTAAGCGAACCTGTAAAATCAACAAAAGGCTACCATATTATTAAGTTGACAGACAAAAAAGAATTAAAGCCATACGATGAAGTGAAAGATTCTATTCGCAAAACACTTGAAACTGAGCGCATACAAGATAATACATGGCGCCAAAAAGTATTAATCGACGAATTAAAGGAAGAAAATATTAAAGTAAAAGACGACGACTTAAAAGATACTTTTTCACGTTTAGGGCAATCATAAAAAACAGCCGAACAAATTACATTTGTTCGGCTACTTTTTTATTACTTTTTAAAATATGTCCAACCTTCTTCTTGATAAACCTTTTCTTCTTTCATCAATTTACCAAGAGCACGTTTGAAGGCTGCTTTACTCATTTGAAAACGCTCCCCGATATCTTCTGGGTGGCTCTTATCCCAAAATGGCATTGCACCGCCGCGGCTTTCCATATACTCATAAATAACCGCTGCATCATCTTCCATTCCTTCTTCTTTACGAGGAAGAAGAGAAATATTAATTGTTCCATCTTCTTTCACATCAATAATACGACCTGTTACACGCTCTCCAATACGCACTTGCTCTTTGCGCTCAGAATGGTGCAAGAAGGCACGAAAATGTTCATCCGTAAATACAAATGATCCTACTTGCAACGAACGGTACACACGACCATTTACATTTTTATTGTACATAGATGGCGTCGCTTCCACTACAATCTCTTGCATATCCGCATCTCTTGCTGGAAGAGCGATTAAACGGCCACGATTTGTTAGTTTTAATGTACAATACAATTCGTCGTCTTCTTGCGGCCATACTGGTGTATAAATCGGAAACTCATCAGCTGGAATTAATATATCTTTCGAAACACCGATATCAACAAACACCCCTAAACGAGGCTTTACTTCCACAACTTTTACCCAATTCCAATCCTCTGTTGTAATAAGTGGTGTTTTCATCGTTGCTGCTAAACGCTCTTGATGATCGTGATATAAAAACACATCGATTGTGTCGCCTTCTTCAATTTCTCCAGCAACTTCATTTTTATGTAAAAACACTTCATCTTCTTCGTAACCGACCATATATCCAATTTCTGTTTCGCGTAAAACCGTTACTTCTTCAATCGCTCCTGGTTGTAACTTCATAGTTTTAATTCCCTTCTCTATATAATTTATCTTATTCTAACAGGTGGTATCTTCATAAAAAAACACCCGCATCGAGAACAGTTTTATATTATTTTTTATCATTCCAAAGAAAGTTTCATTATACACGTTTTTTCCTTTATTTGTCCAACTGACCAAAATTCACTATAATAGAGGTGGAATTTAATTTGGAGGTGCTTATTATGGCAAAGGATAGTTCTTTTGATATCGTTTCAAAAGTAGAGTTTCCAGAAGTAACAAACGCGATTAATATCGCTTTAAAAGAAATTCAAACTCGCTATGACTTTAAAGGAAGTAAAAGCGACATTAAATTAGAAAAAGAGGAAATCGTATTAACTTCTGACGACGAGTACAAATTAGATCAAGTAAAAGACGTTTTGATTTCAAAATTAATTAAGCGTGAAGTTCCGATCAAAAATTTAGATTACGGCAAAGTCGAAAACGCTTCTGGCGGTACAGTACGTCAACGCGCAAAATTACAACAAGGCATTGATAAAGAAAATGCGAAAAAAATTAATAACATTATTAAAGAATTAAAATTAAAAGTAAAAACACAAGTACAAGATGATCAAGTTCGTGTAACAGGAAAAAGCCGAGATGACCTACAAGCAGTTATCGCAGCTGTGCGCGGAATTGATTTATCAATCGACGTACAATTTATCAACTACCGATAGTCATACATAAAAAGAGCTGACCAAAATCCACTTTTTGGGTCAGCTTCTTTTATTTTTCAATAGGATTCCGTTCCTTTTCGTTTCTTTATCAATACAAGAAAGATGATAAATAACACATTCACACCTACTAAAGCAGCAATAAACGACCAGTTCCATCCTGATTTTTCGGCAAGCGCATATACATTCGCAGTTTCTCTTTTCAGCACAATGTAATATTTTCCATTCTCTTCTCGCACCTTATCATCTTCTAACAATCCGCGCAGTTCATGATCTTTCCCAAATTCATTTGCATCAATTTCCACCTTTTGTGTTTCCGTTGTGTTATTTATCGCGATAAGCGTTGTTTCACCTTTATACTTGCGCTTTATTATGCTCATACCATCTTTATCATATAATAATTCAAATGTTCCGTAACGAAGTGATGGTAATGTTTGGCGAAGTTCTCCTAATTTCCCTATATACTGCAAAAATTTCTCGTCTGATTTAAAATCCATTAAACGGCGATTATCAGGTACATTCCCTCCATCTAATGCAATTTCAGTACCGTAGTATACAAACGGAATGCCAGGTGATGTATATAAATAAACAAGCGCTAATTTCAAGCGGGCCGGTGGATAATATTTATTTTCTTTTGCTTTTCTAACAAAACGCTCCGTTTGGCTATTATCTACAAACGTCCCTTCCAAACGATCACCGCCGCTTTTCGTCACATCATACAATGATTTTACAGAAATATTCGGCTTTGCAAATACGTCTGTCATACGCTCTTGATAAGCTTGATTCAGTACTCCTTTTGCTCCTTCCATTTGCGTATCCGTTATTACAAAAAAATGTTGTTTTACACTTTGTGCAGATGCAATCACTTCATTCAAAACTGACTTCGGAATATTCTCGTTATGTATCAAATGATAACCATCTATATCCGTCTGCTTAATCCATTGTTTCGCATATTCAATCGTGCCCGTTTTATCTTCATTATTCACTACAAATTCAAGCATTACTTTCATATCTCGCTCGTGCGCTTCTTGGACGAGTTGCTGCATGTCCTTCATCGCGCCAAAATGTTCATTCATTTTTGTTATATCAGTTGGATAATACCCATCATAACTACTACTTGCAGTGGGTGGTGACAACAATATAGCAGTAAAGCCCATCTCTTTTATATAATCCAGTCGTTTTATAATCCCTTGTATATCTCCCCCTTGATATGCTTCTAAACGATTCGTATCAATCTCTTTATCATTTCTTGAATCGCCATTATTAAAACGATCGATCATAATAGAATACACAATTTCATCTTCCCACGGCCTTGTTTCCTCAGCCGACACATAAATAGGTAATTGAAATACAAACAATAGACATATGAAACATAGAAAATATCGCCCTAACTCCCTCTTCACATTGCTTCCCCCAACTTTTCTAATTATAAGAAAAGTATAACAATTTAAACCCCTCTCGTATACTAACGCATTTCAATTACAAAGAAGTACTTCATGTTATATTTCCTTACATAAAAAAATGAATTTTTATAAAAATCTGTTGATTTATTATATTTTTTTGAATATGATACTAAATATATTATCTGATGTTAGTTTATATAACATAAAAGGAGGGAAAACGATGCATATGGAGGATACAGTATTTATTTTTTTAGCTACTGTCATGGTGATGATTATGACACCTGGGCTTGCTTTATTTTACGGGGGAATGGTTCGCAGTAAAAATGTACTTAGTACAACGATGCACAGTTATAGTGCGATGGCAATTGTGTCTATTCAATGGATTTTCATCGGTTATTCTTTAGCATTCGGTCCTGATTGGAATGGACTTATCGGTAATTTTGATTGGTTCGGTCTACAACATGTTACGTTCACACCAAATGAAGCCTACAGTGCGACAATTCCGCATAACTTATTTATGATGTTTCAACTTATGTTCGCGATTTTAACTCCTGCATTAATTTCCGGTGCATTCGCAGAACGGATGCGATTTTCCGCTTTTCTTATCTTCATCTTACTTTGGACGACACTTGTATATGACCCCGTTGCTCACTGGGTTTGGGGCATCGGCGGATGGCTTCGCGAACTCGGTGCACTCGATTTCGCAGGGGGAAATGTTGTTCATATTACATCCGGTGTGGCTGGTCTCGTATTAGCTATTTTCCTCGGAAAACGAAAAGATGCTCACGACTCTTCACCGCATCATTTACCATTTACAATTTTAGGAGCAGGATTATTATGGTTTGGCTGGTTCGGTTTTAACGTCGGTAGTACATTAACATTAAATGACGTTGCCCTCGCTGCTTTTATTAATACAAATACTGCTGCTGCAGCTTCCGCACTCACTTGGATGCTGACGGAATGGTTTTTCCAAACAAAACCAACTGTACTAGGTGCCGCTTGCGGGGCCGTTTCTGGTCTCGTTGCCATTACACCATCTTGCGGTTTCGTAACACCACTCTCCGCTCTTATTATCGGCGCAATCGGCGGTGCACTTTGCTTTTTAGCAGTCTATTTCTTAAAACATAAGCTCAGTTACGACGACGCGCTCGATGCCTTCGGTTGTCACGGTATTGGCGGAACTTGGGGCGGCATTGCAACAGGACTCTTCGCTACAACATCCGTTAATAGCGCAGGCGCAGACGGACTATTTTACGGAAACGCTGCACTTCTTTGGAAACAACTCCTTGCCATCGGAGCGACTTATACATTCACGGCTATCGTGACATATGCAATCATTAAAGGAATCAGTTTATTCCTCCCAGTTCGTGCGCATGAACATGAAGAGAAAATGGGCCTCGATCTTTCCCTTCACGGCGAAAGAGCATATGAGCAAATCGAATCACTTGGAGATATGTTTGATGGGAAGTTAGACCACCAAGGTAGGTTATATTAAAACAAAAAGAAAGAAACAGATTATTAGCGTTCTGTTTCTTTCTTTTTGTAATAAGGTATCGAAAACTTATTTTTCTTTACATTCCACTGCATTCTTAATTTCTTTCAGAAGTTCAACCATTTGTTTTTCATTGCTTGATTTATCTTTTACATATTGCAACAAGCGAAGTATTAATAATATTGCTAAGAAATACAAAGTAAATTCTGTTAACAGTCCGATAATTGATAAGAATAATGAAGGCATTGGAAAAAACCAATTAAATGGCTTTACCACTAAG
Organism: Bacillus pseudomycoides; assembly: GCF_002551005.1. GTDB lineage: Bacteria > Bacillota > Bacilli > Bacillales > Bacillaceae_G > Bacillus_A > Bacillus_A pseudomycoides_C. Next base: position 22,070 of record NZ_NVOY01000045.1, on the reverse strand, counting down.
AAACTTAAAAACAAAGCCAACCATACATGATTTTTATTCATATTTCGGCACCTTCCTTTTCACGTATTTCGAAAAGAAATCTGACAAGCAATAGTCCAAGACAAATATTTATAAACACCCTTATACTTTTTCAGCTATAACGATGCCTATCCTATGAATATTTCACCATATATTCCCTATCTGCTATCAATCTTTATTTAAAAACGAACTATTCATAAACCTTCCATCAGTGTTAAATACAATCACACCGACGGAAGGTTCTCTTTATTCTTTAATATCAATCCCATACTCTTTAAACCAAACATGAATTTGCCCTAAGTGCGCCAACAGCTGCGGTCCTGTCATAAGCTGCCCAAACCACGGCGTTTGAAATGCACTGCCGCCTGATTCAATTAATCCATGCAACTGTTCGTTATCAAATAACTCATGGAGAATCGACTGTTTATCTGTTAATAGCTCTTGTAGCCACGATGTGACAGCCTTCGTGTAGTATGGATTATGCGTTTTCGGGTATGGACTTTTCTTTCTATACAACACATCATTTGGCAAGACACCTTCTAACGCCTTGCGCAATAGACCTTTTTCGCGGTTTTTATACATTTTCATTTCCCAAGGAATATTCCACGCATATTCGACAAGGCGGTGATCAGCAAATGGCACACGAACTTCTAAGCTAGCCCCCATACTCATCCGATCCTTTCGATCAAGTAGCGTTGTCATAAACCAAATCATATTTAAATAAAATAATTGTCTTCTTTTTGCATCTAATGCACTTTCTCCTTCTAACACCGGGGTTTCACGCACTGATTCTTCATAGCGATATTGAACATACTCTTGTAAATTTAATTTTTTACGCCATTCTTTTTTTAACAATTGTTCACGAGCCTCTGTTGAGCGCATCCATGGAAACGCGCTAGATTGCAAATCATCCTCGCGGTAAAACCACGGATAACCACCAAAAATTTCATCTGCACATTCCCCTGATAAACTTACGACAAAATCTTGTTTAATTTCTCGGCAAAACCATAGTAATGAGGAATCGATATCTGCCATCCCCGGCAAGTCACGAACAATGACAGCCTCCGTTAAATGTTTTGCTAAACTTTCGTTAGAAATTACACAACGATGATGGATTGTATCAAATGTATTTGTCATTAGCGTAATAAACGGAGCATCTGAATTTGGCTGAAATGCATTTGATTTGAAATATTTTTCGTTATCTTCATAATCAATCGAATACGTATGAAGCTTCCCTTTCCCTTCCCGCTCATACGCCATCGCCGCAAATGCGGTAATCGCGCTGGAGTCGACGCCGCCCGATAAAAATGTACAGAGCGGAACATCCGATACTAACTGCCTTGTAATGGCATCTTGCAATAGAAAACGAACTTGTTCTACCGTTTCTTCAAAATTATGTGTGTGCTCTTCGCTTACAACATTCCAGTAGCGCCAAACTTTTAAACCATCTTTCGAAAACGTAAGTGCATGACCTGGGCGCAATTCATCAATTCCAGCAAATATGCCATGCCCAGGAGTTCGAGACGGACCTAATCCAAATACTTCTGCTAATCCCTCTGTCGTAATCTCTGCCTTCACATTAGGATGAGCTAAAATCGCTTTTAACTCTGAGCCAAACAATAATCGCCCAGCATCATGTTTATAAAAGAGCGGCTTTACTCCTAATCGATCACGCGCAATAAAAACTTTTTCTTCCTGTTCATCCCATACAGCAAATGCATAAATACCATTTAAATGATTTACGCACTGTTCTTTCCATTCCACATAAGAAGCGAGCAACACTTCTGTATCAGAATGCCCCTTAAACGCATAACCTCTTTGCAGCAATTCTTTTCGAATATCTTCTGTATTATATAGTTCGCCGTTATAGCAAATGGCGTAACGTTCTTCTCTTTTCTCCCGCACCATCGGTTGTCTACCGCCTTCTGGGTCGACAACTATTAACCGTTTATGGCCAAAAGCAACATGATTTTGAAGCCAAACGTTCGTGTCATCCGGACCTCTTTTTGCGAGCGTTTCTGCCATCTTTGTTATTGCTTCTTTTTCCTGTAATAACACTTTTGTATAATCAACCCACCCTGTAATGCCACACATTGCGATCACCCTTTCTCATCTCATATCCGCAGTCTGTTTTTATTCTATGCCCAATTTTAATTCTATGTGCCTTTGTTATAAAGAAAGACCGAACTGTCTATAACAAGAACAGAAACATCTATTAGAAAAGGAGCGAACACGAATGAAACAGCGTAAACATATTTTGTATAGTCAACCGCGTGCTCATACAACTGGAAATGTGGAATATATAAACGAAGAATGGGTATTTTTTGACGAAGAAAGCGATGAGGCTTTTTTACTAGATGATATGATTGAAGATGGATTCGAGATTTTATATAACAACAATTGGTTACCCGCTCGTTTTTATGAACATAATATTTTGCAAGTGGCAAATGAACATCATCCGCTGCAAAACGGTGAAACCATTCGCATTCGAAAAAAACTACTGACAAGCTATCATGAGTGGATAGAAGAGCTTTCAGATTCATCCTTTTCACTTGTCACGGAAGCTTTGCAATCACTAGGCTACTCTCTTTACGACTGCATTTATGCTCACAATTTTTTATCATTCCAGCCAAAAGACCAACCAAGCGAAGGCGTTAATATTCTCTTATTTGACAATGAAGAAATGATTTGTGCCCTCCATCATCATTATGTCCGCTACTCTACAAATAATAAGGACCTATTTAAAATGACAAAAGCGGATGGGGATGAATTACACATTGAAATATAAAAACAAAAGCACGTTATCTCACTTATAGAGCGAGATAACGTGCTTCTTTGTTTAAGCAAATGGCGAAAATCCCATCGGTAATCGTAAACCAAGATATAATACAACTACAAACATAATAACGAATTGAGCCCAAAACGCCCCTGTTGCTTTCTGTTTACTTGCTTTCACAAGAACCATTTCCATTGAAGCAATTACCCAGATGCCAACAAGCATTTTAATCCCATACATCATAGGCATCCAGTGGACATCTTTATAAATTAATAACCCTGATGCAATAATTAAGATGTACAGCAAGCGAACTACCATGTGTATGCCTTTTGCCTGTTTTCCACTCGTATACATCGAATATGCCACAAAAAACAAAATAATCCCAAGCGCCCATGCCGTAATGTGCATATGTACCATATAAATTTCCTCCTCCTCTTTCCCAAACTTTTTCACTTTATATGATACCACGTCCATTTCTTTTCAGGAAATATTTCGCTTTTTTGTTACTTAAATGATATAATATTTAGAGTATTTACAAACTTCTTGTAAAAACAAAAGGGGGAACTAGCATGATTCAAACAAAGGACATTATCGAATTAACAGAAACTTACGGCGCAAATAACTACCATCCACTTCCAATCGTAATTGCGAAAGCTGAAGGTGTTTGGGTAGAAGATCCAGAAGGCAACCGTTATATGGACATGCTCAGTGCATATTCTGCTGTAAACCAAGGTCATCGCCATCCAAAAATTATTCAAGCGCTTATCGACCAAGCTGGGCGTGTTACATTAACATCACGCGCATTCCACAGCGATCAATTAGGTCCTTGGTATGAAAAAGTTGCGAAATTAACTAATAAAGACATGATTTTACCAATGAATACAGGTGCGGAAGCTGTTGAAACCGCTATCAAAACAGCGAGACGCTGGGCATATGATGTGAAAAAAGTAGAAGACAATACAGCTGAAATTATTGTATGCGTGGATAACTTCCATGGCCGCACAATGGGTGCTGTATCCATGTCATCCAATGAGGAATATAAACGTGGATTTGGACCAATGCTTCCAGGTATTGTTGTTATTCCTTACGGCGACATCGAAGCATTAAAAGGAGCAATTACACCAAATACAGCTGCCTTTATTTTAGAGCCAATCCAAGGCGAAGCTGGTATTAACATTCCACCAGCAGGATTCTTACAAGAAGCATACAATGTATGTAAAGAAGAAAATGTATTATTTATCGCAGATGAAATCCAAACAGGCTTAGGCCGTACTGGAAAATTATTTGCATGTGATTGGGACAATGTTATTCCTGATATGTACATCCTTGGAAAAGCGCTAGGCGGCGGTGTATTCCCAATTTCTTGCGTTGCTGCAAACCGCGAAATTTTAGGCGTATTTGAGCCAGGCTCTCACGGTTCTACATTCGGTGGTAACCCGCTAGCTTGTGCAGTTTCTCTTGCTTCTCTAGAGGTACTATTAGAAGAAAAATTAACAGAACGCTCTTTACAATTAGGAGAAAAGCTGTTAAATCAATTACGCGAAATTGACAATCCAATGATTACAGATGTACGCGGAAGGGGATTATTTATCGGTATCGAATTAAATGAATCTGCACGCCCTTACTGTGAACAATTAAAAGCAGCTGGTTTACTATGTAAAGAAACACATGAAAATGTAATCCGTATTGCTCCGCCTCTTGTTATTTCTGAAGAAGACTTACAATGGGCATTCGAAAAAATTAAAGAAGTATTATCTTAATACCACAGAAGGTTGCCCATTAAAAGGCAACCTTCTTTTTGCTATGTAATGGTCCTAACGATATACAACAGACTAGCTAGAATAGGAAACATGAGTAAAATACCGATGATACATGATACCCACACATGCTTCCATTTCCACCAACTACATACCCTTCCTTTCCAAAACAAAAACAATGAAAAAGGAATAACTAATAATAAAGCTGTACCAAGTCCAGGCACATACCCTCTCTTTAAGATTGCCCCTACAAGATGAACAATCCCATTCATAAAAATCATGGCCTGTGTAAACAACACCATATATAACGTAATCTTCTTCAAAAACAGATTGTGTATAAGCACAACCCCGCACACAAAAACAGTTAATATGAGTAGTGCTATGAAAAAATGCTTAGATTGCAGCATATTCTCTTCCATTTGAACCGGGCGGAAATACTTCATTTCCGGAAAAAAATAATACTCTTCCGCATTATGCAAAGCAAAAACAATTGGGATAAACCAGAAGTATGGAGAACGCGCCTTTTTATTTGACACCATTACGAAGCGTTCCAACATCTTCTACAGTGACAACAACCTCATCACCAGCATGTAAAAATTGCGGCGGGTGAAACCCTTTTCCAACTCCGGCCGGTGTCCCAGTTGCAATAATATCTCCTGGTTCTAACGTCATCCCTTTACTTACAATGGATATAATTTCTTCAACGGAAAATATCATGTTTGCCGTTGAAGAAGATTGGCGTACTTCCCCGTTCACCTTCGTTTCAATATGAAGATCATCCGGATTCGCAATCATTGAGTGATGCACAATAGCAGGTCCCATTGGACAAAACGTGTCAAAACTTTTTCCAAGGAAAAATTGCTTATGTTTCTTTTGAATATCTCTGGCTGTAACATCATTTATAATCGTATAACCAAACACGTAATGAAGGGCTTCTTCTTTTTGAATTTCCTTTCCACGCTTGCCGATTACAATTGCAAGCTCTCCTTCATAATCAAGCTCACTTGTCGCATGCGGATGACTATAAATTTTATCCCCATCGCCAATTACAGTTGTTGGAGCCTTTGTAAAAATAATAAGATCTTCTGGAATGGTTCCCTCTTTGTCCATTTCGATTACATGCTCACGATAGTTTTTCCCAACACAAAGAATATTTTTTCTCGGTCTTGGAATAGGAGCCAATAACTTAACTTCCGATAATGAATAATAAGCATCTTTACCATGTTCTTTCGCCCATTCAACAAACTCATTTACTTTCGTAATAAAGGATTCTCCTTGTTCAATGCACTCTAACATCGTAATCGGAATCGTAACTTTTTCCCCTTTTTTCCTCTGCGCTTCCCTTACATGCAACACCGTTTGTGATGTTTCGTCTACAACACCAACAAACACTTTTTCATCTGTTTTTGCTGTCACAAACCGCACGTTTCCACATCCCATCTTCAAATTCATACTGTAATTGTATTCGTACCTATTAACAAAAATCCTTCCAAAAATATTTTTAATTTACAGTATTCTTTCTATTATTCACACAATCGAAAAATTTTTTTGCCAAAATATGTAGAATTCCTTCTTCTTTTAGCGAATACGTTTCTTTTTTATGGAAAGTTTGTATAATATGTACTACAGACACACCTAAAATCTAAAAGGAGACGGAGCCGATTCTATGTTTGAGCAAGCGATTGAAAAAAAACGCGAAAAAATGAAATACTTGGCCAAACGATACGGAATGACATCTCAAAAAACAGTTAGTTGTAGTCAAGAGCTGGACAGGCTCTTAAATGTTATATTACTCATGCAAATAGATGATACGCCAACTCAACATACAGACGTGCACTCCCACTAAGTGCACGTTTTTTATTTTGTCTATTATTTTATATATTGTAGTTTTTTATCAATATCACTAGAGATCTAGATGGCGGTATGAATGTGGCAAAAGGCTTAATGATATGACGGATACACTTTACCCAAAATCGCTGCTGTATTAGAAATCCATAGCTCTACTGCCTTTTACCGGCGGCATAAGATTCTTAACGCTGTTAGCAGTCAATTAAAAGGTATTGCCGAGAGTGAACCATTGGTCTATTTATTTGTAACAGACGTATCATATTAATGAATATAACGAATTAGAGGTGGATAAATGAAAGCAATTGTGTACACAAAGTACGGTCCCCCTGACGTTCTTCAACTGAAAGAGGTAGAAAAACCTATTCCTAAAGAAAATGAAATTTTAGTAAAAGCGACAACCGTAACAGTAGCAGATATTCGGTCACGAAGTTTTACAGTTCCTCCCGCTTTTTGGCTGCCTGCCCGAATAACACTTGGTTTCAGACAACCCAAAAAAGAGATATTAGGGATGGAGTTAGCTGGAGAAGTTGAGTCAGTTGGGAAAGATGTCAAAAGGTTTAAGGAAGGCGACCAGGTTTTTGCTGCATCTCTGGCGGGGTTTGGTGCATATGCCGAGTATAAGTGTTTGCCGGAAGATGGTCCTATATCTATTAAACCTTCCAATATAACTTATGCAGAAGCACTGCACTTCCTTAAAGAACTTGTTGAGACAGAGAAGTTAAAAGCGGTCATTGATAGGTACTATGAGTTTGAAGAGATCGTTGAAGCTCATAGATATGTAGAGAAAGGACACAAGAGGGGCAATGTCGTCATAAATGTAGAACCTAAAGTCCTAATAAACTGAAGCTCCCATAGCAACAATCTTTACAAAAAGAGCCTATATTTCTAAAATAACAGACACATATTTGCCCAGACGCCCATACAATAATAGAGTAAAACTCCCATCATAGACATTCGGAGTAAAAAGGGACAAATACAAAAAATTTTTCACATGAAAGGTGTTTTCTATGCCTGCAATGGTTGGACACATTAATATTGTTAATATCGGATCAAGCGGTGTATTGCACATTGGGGATGTATTTGCTATTCGTCCTATTAGTTATTCCCGTGCATTTGCAGGAGCGGGGTCTTTTAATGTTGGAGATAATGTATCTGTATATAATTACGAAAGTACGACAAATGTAAATGATAATGATGTTATCGATCAGCCAATCACTGCTACTTATTAAAGGAGGGGAATAGAAATTGAAACTCTTTGTACATCAAAGTATTATCATTAACAATTTAAGGGTAGATAGTATTACAACTTCATCTGTCTTTCAAATCGGAAGTGCCGGCAGTATTAAAACATTATCAAAGTTTTCTAATACAGGCGGATTTACACAACCAACCCCACCGCTAACAGCTCAGGGACAAATTATTTCTATTTCCCCTCCGCCTAGTTCTTCTTAACGTACTAATATCATAGACATATACCAATACACCCTCCAGATCGAAAAGGAGGCTTCTAGCAGTGAGTCAAGATCTATATACTTATTTACAGCAAATGCAACAATTCATTCAACAACAACAAGAAAAAATAAATGCTCTAGAAACACAACTAGCGCAGCTAACAGAGCAAATAGAAGAACTGAAACAGCGCCCATCCTCTTCAATTGGGAAAGTCGAATATAAATTTGATCAACTAAAAGTCGAAAATTTAAATGGCACATTAAATATTGGTTTAAATCCCTTTACAAGTAATGGCGAAATGATTGAAGACTTTGATGTAGCTACTGAAACATTAAAAGTAAACCCTGAGACTCAGGTGAATCCCGATTTTTATCAAGACATCATTCAAGAAATGCACCGCTATCTAGAAGAAGAAGCATATAGCCGTATTCTTCATTTCGAACAGGAAGAACGAACACCTCTTGACGATATGTACCGTCAAATGATGATTGATGATATAAAGCAACAGATGGAGCACCGTCTCCCGTACTATTTATCTCAAGTACAGCCACACCCAGAAATTACATCTAACCCACAATATATGAAAGATGTCATTATTCAAGCAATGAAACAAGATATTGATAAAGCATTTCTTTCCTTTATTCAGCATATCCCCCGTAACTTCCGAAAGGAGTAGATGCATGTGAACTTTACTGTTATTAATCATGAGATCAAAGTCGGAAACATTAGAGCGATCGGGTTATCTTCGTCTGCTTTATTCTTAGTCGGTGATGCAAATCTCATTATTTCATCTTCTATTTTAGATACGCCATTCGAATCTGTTACAGGAGGTCCATTTGTACCACTCGTTACTGCTGTACCTACTACTCCTAGATAAGGAGGACTCATTGTGTTTCGACATATTTCTGTTGTACATCAACCTTCTGTTTCCTCGCTCGGGCTTGGTGCCGTTATTCAAATTGGCGATACAAATCACGCAGAATTAAAAAGTAGAGCGATTATCGTTCAGCGCGAAATTGCTAACTTTCTTTCTCAAGAAGGACGCTTCGAAGCATATGAAATATTTGTCGATGACGAAATCACAATTCCAACTCGCGTAAACGAAGTACAAATGAAAGTCATTAATACAAATCCTTTTATCGAAGTAAACTGCATTACAATTCAAAGTATGCTAAGCGCTTCTTGTCTTCACATCGGATCTATTGATTACGCATTTATAAATTCACGTATTTTACAAATTCGCCAATTTGTTACAGAAGAACCTTTTCGCCAATAACGCATATAGTACCATAAAAGGAAATTGAAGTAGGTGAAAATATGCCGTCTCTTGTCGGAAACTTAGTCGTTCAAAATAGTAACGGTTCTTTTAACTTAGGGGATTTCTATAATGTATCTCCGAAAGAAAACACGAAAGCTTATAACGGATCTGGTTCATCAAATGTTGCATTTGTTCTGAATACATTTAACGGTGTAAGTGGTACAAATACATTTGATTCAGATGTAGCTGATCAAGATCAAATTGGAACAGCATAATAAAAAACGGAGGGAATCCCTCCGTTTTTTATTTATCAATCTACTTGCAATACGTGACTGCCATCAAAGAAATATAAATATGTTTCTTTTACGGATTGATGTAAACTTTTCTCTAGCGCTTTCCGATAAAGTGCTAGCTGTGTTTTGTACCGTTCTTCTAATATTGGTCTCGCTTGTTCAAATCCACCTGGGAAGCGGCCTTCAATTGTATCTGTTTTAAAATCAATTAAAACGATGCCATCCTCTTCTTCAATCATACAATCAATAACCCCTTGAACAAGGATGGATTCGTCTTGTTCATCCGCCCAATCTTGATATGCTTCATCTGCAGATAACATCATCGTAAACGGTACTTCGCGCTCTACATACTTTGCAGCTAACAGTCGTTTTCCGAGTTCTGTTTCAAAAAAGGCAACAATTTTTTCTGGTGCGATTTCTTCTGCTTGTTCAAATGTTAACAGCTCTTTATTCACCATTTCCGCAATTTGTTCTTGAATCACTTCAATTGTTATTGCTTTCACTAAGTTTACATGCTGCATAACGGTATGAACAGCTGTCCCGCGCTCTGCATACGTAAGTCCTTTTTTCTCCATAAAACGCGGACGCGTCTCAATTGGTGCACGAACTCGTTTTATAAACGCCGTATCACTACCTTCTTGCGCTTGGTAGTTTCGTTTAATTTCCGTAACAGATTGCTTGGCGCGGTGCGTTGCCGCATCCTCAAACCCGTACTGCCATGTTAACCTTTTATACACTTCATCTTTTTGCTCACTGCTTAGTGAAACTGATCTTTGCTCTCTGAGCGCTTCTAATAACTCTTGCTTTTCTTCTTTCATTGGCTCTGGCGCTTGTAACACCGCCACGTCTACCGCTTCTACTTTCCAGTTTGCATCATATTCATATATATCAGCCGGAATACTACCTTGTCCCATCTCAAAAAGCATGTCACTATCTTTATGTCTGCATAATGATGGTACAATCCAATCTAAATAACAAGTTGCCCCGGCACGTACATAATCAGGCAATAACCAGCCTGTATGTTCTCTTGCATCTTGCCATTTCTGTATCTCTTTTTCTTTATCTTTTACTGTCCCAATTAAAATGAGCTTTTCTTTCGCACGTGTTAACGCGACATATAAGACGCGCATTTCTTCGGCAATCAGCTCCATTTTCATTTTGCGCTTAATTGCGAGCTGCGATAATGTCGTATATTTAATACGCTTTTTCGGATCAATAAACTGCGAACCAAATCCGAAATCTTTATGCAGTAAGAAACGCTTCATTAAATCTTGTGTGTTAAAACGTCTGCCAAGCCCTGCTACAAATACAACCGGAAACTCCAGTCCCTTACTTTTATGAATGGTCATAATACGCACAACATCTTCTTGTTCGCCAAGCGCACGTGCTGTTCCCATATCATCACCGCGTTCTAATATCCGCTCGATAAAACGTAAGAAGCGGAATAAACCACGAAATGAAGTCGCTTCATATTGACGGGCACGGTCATATAACACACGAAGGTTTGCCTGGCGCTGCTTACCAGCAGGAAGACCGCCCACAAAGTCATAATAACCTGTTTCACGATACACTTTCCAAATTAAATCCGAAAGCGACTGCTGACGCGCAAATTCACGCCACTCTTGTAAATGTTCGAAAAACCATGATAGTTTCTCATGCAGTTCTTTCTCTTCCTGAAGCGGTGCGCCTTGCAAGAAAGAGCGCAGCACTTCATAAAAGGAACCCTTTTTCCCGTGAGTACGCAACATCGCCAGCTCTTCATCTGTTAATCCAACAATTGGCGAACGAAGCACAGCTGCTAATGGAATATCTTGCGCCGGATTATCAATGACGCGAAACAGGTTCATCATTACATTCACTTCGGTCGCTTCAAAATAGCCAGTCGCAAGCTCTGCATAAACAGGGATACCTTGCTGTTTTAACTCTTCCATAATTTGCGGCGCCCATGGCATAGAGCGCAGTAAAATAACAAAATCACGATACGTAACGGGACGCATACCGTTTGTTTTTCGGTCATAAACTTCATGACCAGAATCGACCATTGCTTTTATTCTTTGCGCGATGAGGCGTGCTTCTAATTGCGCCTTTTCTAATTCCACACCTTCCTCTTCATCCACTGCCGCACTTTCAGATTGATGAATAAATAACAATTCTGCTGATGGATCCGCCCCTTCTGGATAACTCGCTCCAAGCTTCAATTCAGCGTCTTCATCATAATCAATTTCTCCGACAGCTTCGCCCATAATTTGTTTAAAAATAAAGTTTGTCCCTGCTAGTACTTCATGACGACTACGGAAGTTTTTGGCCAAATCAATTTTCATGCCGCCATCGATACCTTCAGATGTAAAACGTTTATATTTTCCTAAAAATAGTCCTGGCTCTGCTAACCGGAAGCGATAAATGGACTGCTTCACATCACCAACCATAAATAAATTGCCGTCTTGCTCCGAATCTTTCGTTACAAGCTTAATAATGGATTCTTGTACAAAGTTTGTATCTTGATATTCATCGACAAGCACTTCTGTAAATTTATGACGATATTGCCACGCAACTGGTGATGGATGCACCTCTCCTTCACCCGTACGTTCACTTAAAATTTGCAAGCAAAAGTGCTCCAAATCTGTAAAATCAACCATTCCTTTATCACGCTTAATCGCTTGGAAACGTTCTGTAAATACTTTTACAAGATCCACAAGCTTTTGCAGTACCGGATGCATATCTTGAAAATCACGGATAAAGCTTTCTGGACTCCGGCTAAACAGCTCTTCCTGTAACTTTTTCACTTCATCCTTCGCTTTATTACGTAAAGAATCAACTTGTTTCACAATCTCTTCATTGTAATCACTCTTTTTAATACGCTTTAACGTTTGCCAAGAAGCAGTTTGCATCACTCCATATGTGCTTGTCCAAGATTCACAAGCCGATTCGGACAAGTTCTGAAGTAAAAGGAGGTCCGCTTGCAGCGTTTCGACGCGCGGCGCTGGACCATCTGGTAGCATCGCAAGTTCAATCGCTTTTTCTGCATATTGTTTCGCCGTTTGCAGCTGAACCTTTACATCCTCTAATAAATAAGAGGCATACATGAGATCTTCAATTGTTTTTCCTTTTACATCATATGCTTCAACTAATTTATCAAGCCAACCGTTTGGATCGGGATGTGCTCTCGATTCTGTATGAAGCGCTAGAATCATACGCTGCAGATCATCATCACTACGGTCGCTCGTATAACGATCAACAAGTTCGAAAAACAATTCATTCTCCTGCATACCGTACTCTGCTTCTAATATGTCATCCAGTACTTCTTCTTTTAATAATTCATTCTCCGTTTGATTCGCAATGCGAAAGCGCGGATCAATATCGAGCATATAATAGTACGTACGAATCACTTGTAAACAGAAAGAATGAATGGTCGAAATAGATGCCCTGTTTAGAAGACTAAGCTGCTTTCGAATATGCGGCGAAGCTGGATCATCAATTAATACTTTTTCTAGCGCTTCACCAATTCGGTTTTTCATCTCTTGCGCCGCTGCATTTGTAAACGTCACAACAAGCAGGCTATCGACATCAACTGGATTGTCATCCCGAATCATTTTACGAATAATGCGTTCAACAAGTACCGCTGTTTTTCCCGACCCAGCTGCAGCTGCAACTAAAATATCGCGTCCATCAGCAACGATTGCTTTCCACTGATCATCGGTCCACTGACTTCCTTCTGGTTTCGCTGGCCAAGTTTGTATCGTCATGACTGGGTCTGCTACTGAAATGTGTAAAAACATACCCTTCAGAGTTTTTCTTGCTTCTACATGTCCCGCCTCGCCACTTCCTCGCTATTACGGTGGTTCGACACTCCACAAGCTTAAATTCCCGACTAGCCATCGGTACATGTATGTTAATTCGTTAAGTTAAAACGACATAATCTGTTGCTTGCTTTAAGTTTAATGCTGCGTTCACATCTCTATCCAGCTTCAGACCACAAGAATCACACCTATATACCCTTTCGGATAAAGATAGGTTTACTTTCTTATGATTACAACACGAACATAATTTGGACGATGGATAAAATGTGTTCACTTCTCTTAATTCAATACCGTATTTCTTACAAGAGTTAAGTAAACGCAATTTAAAATCATAAAAACCTTGCTTCGCAACACTATTAGCTAGATGATGATTCTTCATCATACCTTTTACATTTAACTTCTCTAATGTAATGAATGATGGCTTGGTTTTCACGATCATATTCACTACATTTTGGCGATAAGCTTCTCGTATTTGGGTAAGACGCTGATGAAGCCTTTGAACTCTAAGTATGTTTTTATTCAGGTTCCGCCTCTTTTCAGTAACAGACTTTCCTCCCTTTTTCTTATAAAATTCATATTTTCGACTAAGAGCACGCTGCTCTCGTTTCAATCGTTTTTCCAGTTTCTTAATAGAGCGTGATGTATTAATGTTCTGAAATACATTTCCACTACTTGTAATTGCAAATTCTTTCAGTCCAAGATCTATGCCAATTCCTTCCGAACATATTTTTCATCTTGAGCAGGCAATTCATCCTCGACTAAAACCGAAATATAATATCTTCCCGCTCTTTGTGTAATGACTACACTTTTAATTATTTTATTTATTAGGATATATCCTTTTTCTTTGAAATGAACAAAACCAAGAAAAGGGACTTTTATACGATGTCGTTCTGCAAGTAAGTCAGTTTTATTATTCTTCGGCGCATAGAAGTTCATATCTTGCTTCTTTTTCTTTTTAAAACGCGGAAATTGGGTTAATCCTTTAAAAAAATTTTTGAAGGCCCTCTCTGCATTCATAATGGACTTTTTACGTGCCTTTCCATACGCTTTCTTAATCCATTCGAACCCTTCTTGTTTCGCTAATTCGTTATTCACATATTTATCAAAATCCATACCACTCACAAATATGCCTTCTTTTTCATACATCATTTTGTTATATGAAATGTATTGGTTGTATAAAAAACGACAAACTCCAATGGTTTGATTAACTTTTTCCTTTTGTTTCACTGTTAGATGTATCTCTGTTTTATATGCTTTCATTTCATTCACCATCCTGATGTACTTGAAAATCTCATACATTTGAATTGCGTGAAAATAAAAGAATAAGAACAAATAAGAACATTCGTTCTTATTATATGATAGTTTGGAATAAAAAACCATTAAATAGTTTGTAATTTTTAAAATTTTTACAAAAAGAGGGTAAATATTTATATCTTTTTTATAGGCATTTCTATATGCCTTTGTGTAATGTTTTAAATCTCCTCTCTCATTTTCTCTAACGCTTCACTATCTTTCATATCTTGCAATGCCCTGTATTTGTTATCTTCTAACGACTCATCAAATTGACAAACAGAGCGGAAATTACAAAACGTACATGCTGTTTTATTCCCCATTTTATACGGAGCAATATCGATGACACCTTCTGTTATATCTGTGCCAATGTTTTCAAATGTACGATGTACGTATTCCTGCAATACATGAAACTCTTGCTCACTCGCAATATCAGAACGTGCACTAAAACTGCCATCTTTTTTAAGACCCGCTGAAATAACATTCGAGCTTCCTGTCGTTAACTTGTTATCCATTAAGCGAACGACATCAGCATCTCCAAGAACGAGTCCTTTCATTTTAAATTTCTTTAAAATTTCTTGTTCAATTTCAGCCTCTGACACGTCACCTTTCATTTCAACAATTGGATTATGAATATGGAAATACAGTACTCCAGCAGGATTTACATTTCCGCCGCGCTCCATCCATTTGCTTGCGTTTGTTGTAACGACATCTAAATACGTCAGCATTTGCAGTGCTAACCCGTAATACACTTCCGTTAAATCTAATTTTTTCGCGCTCGATTTATAATCGATAATACGTAAAAATGTGCCCGTTTCATCTTCCGCTTTATCAACGCGGTCAATTCGTCCAACCACTTCCATTTCTACACCATTTGGTAATTCAAATTTCATAGCTGGCAATGAGTTTGTTCCGCCCATACCAAATCCGACTTCTAAATCAACAGGTACAAATCCGCTCGACTTTGCATGCTCTCGTAACACAAGTGAAGTACGGAAAATAATTTGCTGCAATTTATGTTTCAAATAATGATGCCTGTTGGAACTTAATAAAATTTGGCGCTGCAAAAGCGGTGCTAACTCTTCGATTACTGTAACGGAAAGGTATTCACACTCTTTTACTGTTAAATCAGCCCAAGTACGCTTTTCTTTCAATAATTTATCAGCAATCTTTTTCAAAGCAGCATGGAACAGTTCCCCGATATCCGGTGCATCTAATTTAAAAACATCACGTTCTTTTAAAGATAAGCCATGCTGCGCAAAATGAGCGTACGCACAGCGATTGAAGAGCTCCATACGTGAGACGCTGCCTTTAATTTTGTCACCATATAACTCCTCACTTACAGCAGGGCTTAATTTCTGCGCCCGGTTTCGGTAAAACAAACTGGATAACACGCGACCGCTCTTCTGCTTCCACTCCGGCGTTGTAACATAAAAATTATATACATCCCACCAAAAAGAAAGATTCCCCTCAAAGCCGTATCGTTTCCAGTTTTGCAGTTGCTGCGTTAAATACGAAAGTGTCACTTCTGGCGTTGCAACATATGAAATTTGCTCACTATATGACAAATCATTTACATCATTCGTTAAAAAGATTTCAGCAGCAGACGGGAACATCCTTTTCACTTTCTTTATAAAGCTAGATGCTAATAGCGTCTTCCCTTCTTCATCTGCAAGCGGACAAGATATATATAACTTCTCCGCTGCCCTAGTAACTGTTTGATAAATGACAAATTGTTCATCGAGTAACTTTTGCCGCGCTGTTGGTGCCAGTTCGATTCCTGCTGAAACAAGTACTTCTCGTTCTTCGTCAGATAATACCCCATCATCCGATGGCGCCGCTGGAATAATTCCTTCATTTGCTCCAATTACAAATGCCGCTCGAATATCGGAAAGACGAGAACGGTCAATATTTGCGATTAACACTTGATCTAAAGACGGCGGAATATTCGCGAACTGGAGTGACTCTAATCCTGTCGTCATTACATTTGTAAACAAGGGCAGAGACATTTTCTCTTCTCCAAGCATTTCAACGCACGTATCTAGTAGCGTGATGACTTGTTCCCATACTTGATCATGATCATTGGCGAATAAGAAATTCCCTTCTTCCTCTGCTTGCAGGCGTAACTCTTCTAATTTTTTCGGTACGTCTAGCTCTTCTAAAAACAAATAAACTGCTTCACACATACTCATTGTCGTTGCCGCTCGTTTTAATCGCTTTTGCAAACGAATAATCGGTGTGCGAACAATCTCACGAAGACGATTAATCTTTTCTTCCATTTCTCGTTCGCTATCTGTTTGACCGCCATGTACACCATCTAATGAACGGTAGCGACGATACGTCCACGGCTCTTCCGAAGTCCATCGTTTCCCTTGCACGCCATACGCTAAACAGTAATTTTCAAATTCGTCCATTTCATCACGTATTCTCGCTTTATTTCCATCTAATGGGTACAACAGTTCGGTTTTTATGCAGCGAAATACCGCATCATAACGCCAATTTCCACTAATGACTTCTAACGCAGAGCGAATAAACTCAATTAATGGATGATGAAGCATTGGACGTTTTTCATCAATAAAGAACGGGATATTATAATCAACAAACAATGTCCTCATCATATCGTAATAGCTTTCACCATTGCGAAGAAGCACCGCGATATCACGATAACGATACCCTTCTTCCGCTACTAATCTGCGAATTTCGCGCGCAATGCCTTCCACTTCTGCCCGTAAATTCGCCGCAGCATATAGTGTAATGTGTGACTCACCTTGAAACTCTGCGTAGGGACGAGAATCATAATGCGCCTCTAAATGCGCAAGTGCTGGCGACGTAAAACGCGGTTGTTCTCGCATGACAATCGTATTTTCAATAACAATTTTCTCTTCACTTGCTACTTGTTTTAGTTTTTCATACGTGATAAGCGTTTGATAAAATAAATCCAGTTCGCTCACTGGCTGTGATAACGTCAGCTCATCAAGCGTTAATGCAATTGTCATTTTTGCTCCGCATCGCAGTAGTTGTCTTACAATCTCTAACTCTTGCGGTGAAAACGTGTGGAATCCATCAATATAAATCATGCTACCTTTCACATACTCTGAATATGGCAGCTTTTCAAATAAAAGCTTCATATAATCTTCAGAATCTAAATATTTCCCAATTAATGCCCGTTCAAAATCATCATATAGAAGCTGCAAATCATACATTTTGTTTGCTAACAGTTTCTGTTCATTTCCATTGCTATGAGCCTCTAACTCTTGCCACATTGCATATACATTTGACGGCGTTAAATTGTATCGTTTAAATTCCGTAATCATACTGCCAAGTTGTTCAAAAAATCCGTTTTGCTCTGCTGCTTTCTGGAAAACATATAGTTCTTCTTTACGCGCCTCGACAATTTTACGAAGCAACATATGCACACCAGATTCATCAATATGAAGGCGGCTTGCTCCGCCTACTTCTTGAAGCACCTTCCACGCTAACCGCGAAAAACTAAACACTTGTGCGCGAATAGAGCCGCTTACGTCTCCATTAATTAATGCTTGCTGCGTTTGGAATGTCATTTGCTCTGGCACAAGATATAAAATCGTTTCACCTTTTGGACGATGCTGCAGCTCTTGTTGTACTTCTTGCAAACACATCGTACTTTTTCCACTTCCAGCTCGTCCTATTATAAATCGAAGTGACATGTAAACCCACCTTTCTATAAGTGAACTTCGATCAATCAAGATCTATCCGAAAAAGAAGGTAATTCGAAATTTCGAATTACCCTTTAGAGAAATTTGTTTGTACTTCATTGATTGGCCAATAGCGTAAATCAACTTTTCCAACAACTTGTTCTATTTTTACAAATCCGAAGTGACGACTATCCCAGCTGCCTAAACGATTATCTCCAATTACAAAGATAAACCCTTGCGGAACAACCTGTTCATCTGTTAACTCTTCTAGGGTAAAGTCTCCTGTTAACTGTCTTCCATGAATTTGTTTTTTGTATGCATCTAAATACGGCTCTTCAATAAATTGTCCGTTAATATATAGTTTATCATGTTTGTATGCAATTTTGTCGCCTGGAAGTCCGATAATTCGTTTCACATAATCTTCTTGTTTATTCGCATGAAAAACAACAACATCAAAGCGGTTCAACTCACCAAACTGATAGCCTACTTTATTCACAATCAGCATATTACCATCTTGGAGCGTAGGCATCATCGATTTCCCTTCTACCACATACGTTGCAAAGAAAAAAGTGCGAAAAAATACAGCTAATAAAACACCTATAAAAATTGTTCTCATCCACTCTACACTTTCTTTTTTCCACTTTCGCTTCATCATGCCACATCCCTTTCTCTTTTCTATAACAGGGGTGCGCTCACTTACGAAGTTTAGTCTCTGCTCAGTTCAAGCTTTACTTCAATTTTCTTTCCAACGTACCATAAAACAAAAATGACACCTAGTACAATCGTTGTTTTTACCGGCTTGTACATAAAAGAGGCAAGATCATGACCAACGTAACTTAACACGAAAATCATCACAAGCTTACCAAGTGAAAGTGCTAAAACAAACTGCCGCTTACTAATACGAGACAAACCCGCTACTACATTAATAAGCGCTGACGGTGTAAATGGAAAACAAAATAACAGGAAAATCGGTGCAAATCCTTTTCGCTCAATCCATGTCATCGCACTGCGAACCCGTGGATGCCTATTTACAAAAGCAAAAAAGCGACTTCTTCCAAAACGACGAATGATAAAAAACACAAGCATCGCCCCTATACATGAACCGAGCCATGAATAGAAAAATCCAAGCCATAACCCAAAGGCAACTGCATTTGCCATCACAAATAAAAAGAGAGGCAAAGCTGGAATAAACGCTTCAATCATTGGAAGTCCAACGCCAATTAACGGACCAAATTCCTGATAGCTCTTTAACAAATGTTCCATATTTTCTATTGTGAAAAATTCTTTAATTGTTTGAAAATCCATTCTACTATGTACCCCTTTACCTTGCTCTAATGAATTGTAATTTTTTTCTGAATGAAGAGAATATTACACTTCCTAGAAGAACTCGATTCGTGCAACTCCATAAGAAGAACTGACGTTTTCGTTTACCTTTTCTTGTTATTACTTTACCATTACTCTGCAATAAGGGGAAATGATATATCTGACAACTAAATATATATTTAGTTTCCATATTCCTAGAAAAAATCCTTTTACAAATAACAAAAAAAGGATGGCAAATGCCACCCTTTTTCACACTATGCTCTATAAGATTATAGTTTTACAACGTTTTTAGCTTGAGGTCCACGGTTTCCATCTTCTACTTCAAAGCTAACTTTTTCGCCTTCTTCTAAAGATTTGAAACCTTCAGTTGTAATAGCAGAGAAATGTACGAATACATCGTTTTCGCCTGGAACTTCGATGAAACCGAAACCTTTTTCATTGTTAAACCATTTTACTTGACCTGTTTTCATAATAACTTCCTCCTGAAAATAAACATTTTTTTTTAGTTTTCACAACATAAAAAAAGAATCCACACATTATCAAATGCAAAACAGAACAGAACAGAACACATACATAATTTTTCTCGCTAGTTTCACGGCACTTGATAACATATGGATTGCTTGATTTAAGTATTTAACTATACATTGACTATACCATATTGCTAAAGGAATGTACAACATAATTTGTAAAAACAAAAGAACCGTCGCTTATTGAGCGTCGATTCTTTTATTTTAAAAACTTATATAATGAAAAAAGAGTTCAAATACGTTTACTTGTTTACAAACGAAAGAATGATTATTTTTTCGTGTAACGAATGTACGATGCATCATTGTAAATCCACTGATTCCCACCTACATTTAACCAGTTTCCTGATTGCTCCCACACTTTGTACACTTCTCCCTTTTGCACTTTACGAATAATACGATTACTCGTTGATGGGCCAGAACGTAGATTTACATTATTTCTATTAATATATACCGTACCTTGTGCCTTATTCGATTGCTGCACTTTTGCCCCGCTTGAAATAGCATTTCCATTATATGCTTTTAGCACATCCGCACGAAATTGTGCTTCCGATACGCCATGACTAGCTAAGTAAGATAATGGGTCTTCGTGATCAGTACCACCGAACTTATACGTAACGTCTTTATGAGTCCACAACCCTTTAGATGGATGAATATTGCGGTTACGTAAAATCTCCGCTAGCAGTTTTACATACCGTTCATACGACTTTTTAAACTTTACTGGATTTTTCGTCTCACTTAATTCAACTTGAACAAATCTCTCATTCGCAGTTGGTCCTGCCCCCCACGCACGATATTTTGTACTCGCAGTCTGAATAGTCTCATCCCAATCAACAACATAATGAACAAAAGCGGATGACCATGTACGAGACTGAAAACGTTGAATGTTAATTGCCGGTACCTCAGGAGTAGCAGTTGAATGCGCTACAACCCCTTCGTACATGCCTATACCATTGCGATATGGTTCCTTAGGTAAATTCGGAATAATAAGTGTACTATCAGCAAACGCACTATTAACTGAGGTTAATAACGTGATAGATGCTACCGTTACAGAGAATAGTAGTTTAATAGGTTTCATTTTTTATCACCTTCAAAAAAATCTTGTTTGATTTATGTAGAAAAAACAACTAAAAAGCCCCGGTTAAACTTTATTGGAAGAAATAAAAAGATAATAGAAACGTGCACTATATGATAATAGATATGTTTTGGGGACTCAACTATATAAATACAAATTAAAAAATGGCATAAAAACACTCTTTTTTTAGATGAACGAGAATATGTCAAAAAATTAAAATGGATTTATATGTATTTTAATTATCTCACATAATTACTGTTTAAAACAGAGAAAAAGTTCTACTAATAAAGAAAAAAAGACGAATTGGCATTCTTTATAAATATAATATAATTAAATTAGTAAAACATAATATACAAAATGAGAGGTGTTATTATGAAAAAATTCATTACATCAACAGTTTTATCATTAAGCTTAGCAATCGGTGTAGGTTCAACAATTACACTTGCCGCTGAAACAGAAAACTATGTTCACAAAACACCACCGGTATATGTAAATGTGAATACAAGTTCCATTTATTTAAAAATACCTGTTGACGCAAGTTTCGGAGCGGGTAAAGTAGTTTGGCAAGTACAACAACCAGATGGAACATGGGAAAATGTTGTGTATCCAGCTGGAAGCAACCCACAATATTTTGTAGCTTGTTCTATGTCATTAGGAATTTCAAAACCAACATTATCAATGCCGCAAAATTACAGAGTGAAAATGATTAACAAGGCGACTGGTACAGTATCTATTTCTGATCCTATAAAGATTACTCCGTATGCTAAATATTAATGAAATTTTTCACTACTCTAAAAATACAGTCTCTTTTTAGGTGGGCGAGAGCTTCTGGCCATGCGTAGAAGCGGTCAGGGCCTTTTTCTGCCACATGCAAGGTTTAAAACAAAAAGAGTAGGCGGGTACAATGCTAAATTACGTTTCCTATATAGGAATAAGAAGAAGGATAGTTCCTTCTTCTTATTCCACAGAGTGTTGGGAAACCCTT
>NZ_NVOY01000044.1 GCF_002551005.1 Bacillus pseudomycoides | reverse complement strand
AAGTGGGGGAGTATTCATTCGGATAGAATCGGGCAGAGTGAAGTGCGCCATATTACTTTGAAGCCAGTTCCATTTCACGTCTTCGCAGCTCCACGCGGCGAATTTTACCGGAAATCGTTTTTGGCAATTCTTTCACAAATTCAATTTTACGCGGGTATTTATAAGGTGCCGTTAATTTTTTTACATGCTCTTGCAAGAGCGGAATTAACGTACTGTCTTGCTCATCAACATTTTCTTTTAACACGATAAAGGCTTTTACGATATTTCCTCGTATTTCATCTGGACTTGCCACAACAGCACATTCTCTGACGTATGGATGTTTGACCAGTGCATCTTCCACCTCAAACGGTCCGATTGTATAGCCGGAGCTAATAATAATATCGTCACCGCGCCCTTCAAACCAAAAGTAGCCATCTTCATCCTTTTTGGCCTGATCACCTGTAATGTAATAATCGCCGCGAAATTGCATAGCCGTACGCTCCAGATCTTTATAGTACTGTTTAAATAATGCTGGTGTTTTCACATGTACTGCAATATCTCCTACTTCTCCCGGAGGAACTGGCTTCCCATCTTCATCTACAATATCAACTTGATTTCCCGGTGTCGGTTTCCCCATCGAACCAGGTTTTATTTCCATTCCTTTTAATACGCCAACTAGTAATGTATTTTCTGTTTGACCATATCCATCACGAACCGTTATATGAAAATAATTTCGAAATGTATTAATAACCTCTCTGTTTAATGGCTCTCCTGCTGAAACTGCACTATGTAAGGAAGAGAGATCATATCGCTGTAAGTTTTCCACTTTCGCCATTAAACGATATTCAGTTGGCGTGCAGCATAGTACATTTACTTTGTTTTCACTTAATAACTGTAAATATGTTTCCGGATCAAATTTCCCATGGTACACAAATCCCGTTGCACCTGAACCGAGCGTCGCAAGAAACGGACTCCATACCCATTTTTGCCACCCTGGACTTGCTGTTGCCCATACAACATCATTCTCTTCAATTGCTAACCAGTTTGCAGCGCTCGTACGAAGATGAGCATACGCCCAAGCATGTGTATGTACAACGCCCTTTGGATTGCCTGTTGTTCCAGATGTATACGATAAGAAAACCATATCATCACACTTTGTCTCTGCCATTTCTAATACAGCACTCTCTGTTTTAAGTGCTTCTCGTATATTGTTCCAGCCTTCTAGTGGTTTTTCACTTAATACATATTTATGAAGGGAATGCACTGCCTCGATTCCGTCGAATTGTCCTACATACGGTTCATAACTTACTATCGCTTTTACTTCTCCATGCTCGATTCGGTATTCAATATCTTTTTTGCGCAGCATTTCTGAACTTGGAATAACGACGAATCCCGCTTTTATTGCGGCAATATACGTCATATATGTCTCAATGAGACGCGGCATCATAATAAGAAGCTTGTCCCCTTTTTGCAGACCGCTTTTTATAAAAGCGTTTCCAATTTTATTCGCCCCTTGTAACAATTCCCCGTATGTGACTTCCCTTTTATTCCCTTGATCATCTTGCCAAATTAGTGCAAGCTTATTTGTTTCATGGGCATAACGCTCCATCTCTTCGACTAAATTATACATTGGTGGCGCTAATAGCTCTTCCCGGTTCATACTCTTCCCCCTTTATTATGTCCATCCTCCCTTTAATGATAAAGAATTTTCTGTAAATTTAAAACTATCTTCTTTTGACAAATTAGTTTATATTTTGACCAGTTGGCTACAATAGTAGATATTTTCTCTTATTTTTTGACATAAAACAACAAAAAGAAAGAGTGGGAAATCCCACTCTTTCTAAGCCATTGTATATGGTTGTTATCGTTGGAAACCACCTAATTGTTGTTCAGCCATTGCAACTAAACGTTTTGTAATTTCGCCACCAACAGATCCGTTAGCACGAGATGTTGAATCTGGTCCAAGTTGTACACCGAACTCTTGAGCGATTTCGTATTTCATTTGGTCTAAAGCTGCTTCTGCTCCAGAAACTGCTAATTTATTATTGTTTGCCATATGGTATCACCTCCTTGTGAGTATAGAGTGTGATAAACCATATAGCTTCATACATATCTTTTAATGGTAATTTATGGTTTTAAAATAAATCTTCGAATTGTTCTTCTTCTGCTACTTCTACTGTTTGCAATACCATCTTTTCTGTATTTGCAACAGCGGATTCAATAAGCGGTGTAAAATCATAGTATGATTCAAATTTATTCGCTTTTTCACGCTTCGGTTTCGTCGTTGGACTTGCTGGTGTAAATACTGTACAGCAATCCTCGTACGGACGAATTGAAATGTCATACGTACCGATTTCGTTAGCAATTTTAATAATTTCTAATTTATCCATCGCAATAAGCGGACGGATAATTGGATAATTTGTTACTTCGTTAATCGTATGCATACTATCTAACGTTTGACTCGCTACTTGGCCAAGACTTTCTCCTGTCGTTAAAGCAAGTGCGTTGCGCTCTTCTGCAATTCGCTCTGCAATACGCATCATCATACGGCGCATAATTGTCATTGAATAGCTAGATGGAATTTCTTTATTAATTGTTTTTTGAACTTCTGTAAACGGTACAAGATGAAGTGTCACGCGTTTACAATACTTCGTTAGCTCCTGCGCTAAATCGATTACTTTCTGTTTTGCACGCTCACTTGTAAACGGAGGACTATGGAAATGAACAGCTTCCACTGATACGCCGCGCTTCATTGTTAAGTAAGCTGCAACCGGACTATCAATACCACCAGAAAGAAGAAGCATTACTTTTCCGCCAACACCAACTGGAAGACCGCCAGCTCCCATGCGCTCATCACACATAATATAGCTATAACCGCTTCGAATTTCAATGCGGATATTTACATCTGGATTATGAACATCTACTGTAATATCCTCTGTATTTTGTAAAACATATCCCCCGATTTCTGGAAGCAGTTCCATCGTCCGCATTGGGAAATGCTTGTAAGAACGGTGAACTGTAATTTTAAATGTTTTTACGTCATCCTTTACTTGCAGAAAAGCAGCAAGGGCACCTTTTTTAATTTCTTCTAAATCTGTTGGTACTTTCATTGCTAAGTTAAACTTGTGAATACCAAACACGTCTTTCAATTTTTCCGCAACCGCTTCATGATCTTCACCATTTAACTGAATATACATGCGGTCATGCGTCGCATCAATTTTTAAGTTTGTAAATTTCTTTAATTTATGTTTCACATTATCTTTTAATGTGCTTACAAATTTAGAACGGTTCTTTCCTTTTGTTGTCATTTCGCCGTAGCGAACTAAAATATACTCGTATGTCATCATCTTTCCTTACCTCATCACTTCATATAATTTTGGCAATGTTTCTTTTATAATTCCTTCGAATTGTTTTACTTCTTCCATCGTATTTTCCGAAGTTAAACTAATACGAATCGCACTTTCTGCTACCGCATGCGGCAAGCCCATTGCTAGTAAAACGTGGCTTACTTCGTTTGCTCTTGAAGAACAAGCAGATTTTGTTGACACATACACATCACGTTCTTCCAAAGCATGCACAACAATTTCTGGCTTTAATCCCACAAATGATACGTTTAAAATATGCGGTGCCGTATGTTCTTTCGGCGTATTAATTGTAACATCCTTCATATCGCTAAACATACGGATGAGTTCTTCTTTTAACTCGCGAAGATGCCCCGTATTTTCGGACTGTTTTTCTAAAGTCATTCGCAAAGCTTTGATCATCGCAACAATTCCTGGTAAGTTTTCTGTACCAGAACGGTAACGCAACTCTTGTCCACCACCCGATAAAACTGGATCGAGCCTTACACCATCACGAACATATAGAAGTCCTGTTCCTTTTACACTATGGAACTTATGTCCCGAAATTGTGCAAAGATCAATATGACTTTCATACAAACCAAGCGGTACTTTTCCAATTCCTTGTACATGATCGACATGGAATCGTACTTTCGGATAGTTCGCTAATAACTTTCCAACTTCATCAACAGGCTGAATCGCGCCTGTTTCGTTATTGACGTGAATCATAGAAACAAGAATGGTATCATCTCGAAGAGCACGTTTCACATCCTCAACTGATACAACACCATTTTCATTTACCGGCAAATATGTAACGTCAAAACCAAGGTTTTCTAGCTGCTTATATGCTTCAAACACAGAAGCGTGCTCAATGTTTGTTGTAATCATATGCTTACCACGGGCGCGATTTCTCATCGCAATCCCTTTAATTGCAAGGTTATTTCCTTCTGTTCCTCCAGACGTAAAGACAATTTCTGAAGGCTTTGTGCGAAGAAGCTGAGCTGCAATCGTACGTGATTGCGTTAATAAACGCTCTGATTCTCCTCCTAGGGAATGAATAGAAGAAGGATTTCCAAAATATTTCCCTGCAACTGTCACATAAGATTGCAAGGCTTCCGGGTACGGCTTTGTCGTCGCACTATTATCAAAGTAAATCATCGTTATTCCCCTTTCATCGATATCGAAATCCCATAAAGTGAAACTTCTTTACGAGAAAGATCTTCGTAGCGGGATAATCATATCATACATTTATGCGTTCACGCTAAGCTTGCTTATAGTTTCCGTCATTAGAGCGGAAGTATGCTTTTCTGCTTTCAACGAAAAAAAAACGCTCCATATTCCGCTATTCATTATAGCAATATTACACCATAATGCATACAAAAGTTATTTGCACAAAAAACAAACCCCTTAATCAATTAAGGAGTTTGTTCTAAATCAACAAATTCAGCAATCTTTTGCACAATCCCTGGTTCAATTTGCTCTAATACAGAAGCGGCTTGTTCTAGAGCTGCGTCATATTCATATTCACGGAACAGTTGCTCAGCGTTATCTAAACTTTTCGCCAGCATATCATCGTGACTACGATAACGATTTCCATACTGAATTAATTTTTCTACTAAATATGCTTGTTCAATTAATTCTTGCGTTGCTTCGTGAACACCATTTACAATTACTATCGCTTCTTCTAGTGTGCGATTCACTGCGCCCATATCAAGCGGTTTTAATTCGAGCTGCTCATACACACTATGCATTGCTTGTTGTCCGTTTTGCAATTCCACTACGATACTACCTGGCAAACCTGGTAAATTTGATTTTTGCATCATACGCTTTGATTCCATCAGTGTATGGCGCATTTCCTTTAAAGCCTCACGCGCTTCAAACTCATCTTTACGCATCATTTGCAACATGTCTTTGTACTCATCATGAAGTACTTTTAACGTTTCACATTGCTCATAAATTTCTTCTAACTCTTCTCGAATGACAGAAAATGCGATATCTTGCTCTGCAATACGAAGCTGCAACACTTCAAAACGCTTCATTAAAATGTGCATCTGTTTTTCAACCACTTTTTGAGATTCGATATCTCTATCCTGTAATTGATAACTTTGTTTCACAAATTGTGTTTCTGCTTTCGTTTCCAGTGCTTCTTCTCGAATTGTCTCTAAATCTTCGTATACAGTTACCGTCTGCTGTTCAACATAATGTTTAGCTCTTACTTCTAACTCTAATTGTTCATATAACGTATCAAGACTTCCTTTTAAAACTTCCATTTTTTCTTGCGCTTCTACTACGTGTAGAGATTCTAAATCAGCAAGGCACATTTGCAGTTGTTTGTTCATCTCTCTTACTTCTTTTGGGATTTCCAAATGATTTAGTACATAGCCTTGTTTTTTCATATCGTCGTGACCTTGTGATAAATCTTCTAATTGCACCGGTAATGTCGCTTGACATTCTACTAATAATTCTGGTACTTCATGCACAATTACTTCTAAATGTGCTAGTCCTTCTTCTAAACTCACCACAATTTCACGCGCTTTTAAGTAATCTCCATTTTGTGTTGCTTCTTCAAACGTTTGAAATTTATTTGACTCGGCATCAAGCAGCCCTTCAATTTTCTTCTCGGCTGCGCCAAACATATGACGATGAGCAAGCACGCTCTTTTTCAAATTGCGATATGTATCACGTAACTGCTCAATTTCTGAATTGTTTTTCTCATAGCTTTCCAACAATTCTTGCAGTTCATTTAAAATATCCATAATTCGATGATCTGCTTCATCTAAACTACTAATGGATTCATTAATTGTATGTTTTGCTTTTCGGAAGGAAAATTGCGCGGCAAATTTTTGAGCGCTTTCGAATTCTTTTTCTGCTTTCGGAAGAATATTAGCAACAATTTCATCCCATTCATTGCGCCACTTTTCAAACAGCTCTTCTGTTTGTCCAGTCATTTTTAATTCTTTCACTCGCTTCAGTTCATCCGCTACAGGCTTATCTTTAATTTCTTTTTGCCATTGCCCTAGTGCTTCGATATCTTTATATAAACGATTTCTCATTACAAGCTCTACGATGAGGAAAAGCAAGATAGCACTCACGATGATGACAACGATCGTCAAGATTGAATCCATTCAAAATGCCTCCTATTTATCTGTTTTTTGTCCGTTCCGTTTTTTAAAATGGAAGGCGTTATGTAAGAAAAGGGAAATCCCCATATTTAACAACTAGCAATGTATTAATCATACCATGTAATTATATGTTTTTGGCCTAGTTTTTCGAAAAATTTCATGAAAGAATTTACTATTTCCAAGTCAATTCCGTACACACCTCAAACTCCAAAATTATAATGAATAAAAGTCTGTATTTTCTTTCGAAACAAAAACATTATTATCACATCATAGCTATACTACTATATAAGAATTTAAAAAAGAAGATACCACTTTATGAAAAGCAAATAAAAACAGCTTATTCCCATACATATTGGCAACAAGCTGCTTTACGTTTTTTTGGTTTCTTTATACATATGCCGCTCTCGGCAGAGGATATTGTAAATGTTCTGTACAAAGAGTTTGCTCCATCCACTGCTCTACTTCCTTCATATACATTTCAATAAAAAAGATTTCTGACGGAAAGGAATGCAACACTTCTGATATATATTGCGGATATAAATACGGCATACTGATCATTCCCTTTAACTGCGTCATAAACATCGTAAATGATACATTTTGAAATTCTTTATTTTCTTGCCCTTGTCTAATGAGTTGCTCCATATAGTATCTCTCTTTTGAAAAGTAAATCGTCATGATTTCGCGAATTAATGTGCTATCTAACGAAAGTTCTCTGTAGAAAAAACGAGTAAGTTCTCTTCGCTCAAACTGATATTGTAAAATATTTCTCACCATCTGAAATATTACTTCTTTTGCAGACAAAAAATTTCGTTGTTCAAATTTCATTTCAACGATACGTAAGTAGCCCTCTAAAAAGTCAGACACCAACTGTTCCAGTAATCCTTGTTTTCCAGAAAAATAATAGGAGATATTTGCAGCATTGACATCTGCTTGTTTCGCTATGTCACGCACTGATGTACCATTATAGCCTTTCGCATAAAATAGTGAAATTGCCGCGTCGATGATCTTCTGTCTCGCCTGTGTCATACACTCACTCCTCCCGCTATTTGTGGGCAATAAAAACACGATTAATTGAACTTGATGTAAATTTCTTGACTTTTAAGACAAATTCCTTTAATTTTCTATCGACAAAGTCTTGCGAATTATAGCTTATTTTGCAATAACTTTACACTTACCTACAGAAAGGGCGGCGTTTCCATGTTCACAGGAGAAGAATATACTGGTACACGTGAGGAGCAATACAGCACAGTGATAAAACAACTCGATGCTCTATTAACAGGCGAGTCAAATGTCGTAGCTAACTTAGCAAATGCATCTGCTTTACTCAATGTGTTTTTACAAGATATTAACTGGGTAGGTTTTTATGTAACAGAAGGAAATCAGCTTGTACTTGGGCCATTCCAAGGATTACCAGCTTGCGTTCGTATTCCATTTGGCCGAGGTGTATGCGGCGTAGCAGCAGAAACGAAAACGACACAACTTGTCGCTGATGTCCACAAGTTCCCTGGACATATCGCCTGCGATGCAACTTCTAATTCAGAAATAGTTATACCGCTAATCAAAAACGATGAAGTCATCGGCGTATTAGACATCGACAGCCCAAACAAAGGGCGCTTTGATGAGATTGATCAGACCTATTTAGAGAAATTTGTCGAAATTTTATTAAAACATATATAATGCAAAGAACGGTCAATATATTGGTAGGCGCACAAGAAAGGACTGACTGGAAACGTACATAAGTACGTTTCCAGTCAGTCCCTTTGTACTATTCTCTTACGATAAAGCTGTTTTTTCTTTTTGCAGTGCTTGCGCTAAGTCTCTTACAATATCTTCCCAAGACTCAAGCCCTGCAGATAAGCGTAATAAGTTATCAGAAATACCCATTTGCTCACGAACGTATTTTGGAATGACCGCATGTGTCATCGTTGCTGGGTGCTGAATTAACGTTTCTGTATCACCAAGACTCACTGCAATGGCAATTAATTTTAAGTTATCCATTACAGCTTGCGCCTCTGTTTTTCCCCCTTTTACTGTAAACGCCAGCACACCGCCCCCGCGCTTCATTTGTTTATTTGCAAGCAGTCCTTCCCGATACCAAACTTCTTCTACTAGTTCATGATTTCGGAGAAAAGCAGCAATTTTTTCGGCATTATCAGAATGACGATCCATCCGCACTGCTAATGTTTTTAAACCTCGTAAAAGTAACCAGGCATCAAACGGTGCCATAATCCCGCCAACATCTTTACGAATCGGACGAATTTTTTCGGCAAGCTCGTTCGTTTTACAAATTGTAACACCGGCCACAACATCACCATGACCGCCAATATATTTTGTTGCACTATGCAAGACAATATCGCAGCCTACTGTAAGCGGTCTTTGCAAGTACGGTGAACAAAATGTATTATCCACAATAACGAGCAGTCCATGCTGCTTAGCTACTTTGACGACAAGTTCTAAATCAATTAATTTCATCGTTGGATTAATCGGTGTTTCTACAAAAATGATTTTTGTATTCGGCCCAATACTACTTTTAATCTCCTCTGCTGTTTCCATTTCGCATAATGTATGTGTAATTGCAAATTTCTCTTCTAACACTTCTAAAAAGCCATACGTACAACCGTATAAGCCATTCGAACAAACAATATGGTCTCCAGCTTTTAAAAAGGCAAAAAGCGTTCCTGAAATAGCTGCCATACCGGAGCCAAACGCAAGTGCCGCTTCTCCTTCTTCTAACGCCGCCATTCTTTCCTCAAATAACTCAACTGTCGGATTTCCAAGTCTAGAATAAATATAAGCTGAGTCATACCCAGCAAAGCTTTCTTCCCCTTGCTGCGCTGTTTCAAATGTATACGTAGATGTTTGAAATAACGGCGGTGTTAAACTTCCTTTATGCTGCGCCGCATCATACCCATGATGAATTAACGTCGTTTCGATATGTTTCTTTTTCATACAAACATCCTCCTTATATCTCATCTTATGTAAGCGTTTTCTATCCGTTGCTATCCTTTCCATGAGCATTTACAAAATTCCTTCTTGTATTTTTCCAAAATTTGAATGTATAAAATGAAATTTGATGTTCTTGACTCTCTCCTAATAAACAGATATAATAGCCTTTGTGTAAAATAAAAAGGCAGCCTTGTAATGTGAGTTTATTGTTTGTATTTTGTTCCTCACGATGAGGTGTATCGTGTAACTCCCTGCTGCTGGAGCGAGGATACATGAAAATGAAATACGCATAAATGTCAATTACGTCTGTTTTTATTTTACAAAAATAAAAACATTTTAAAGGAGGAGTCATTCATGGCTCGTTATACAGGTCCATCTTGGAAACTTTCTCGTCGTCTTGGAGTCTCTCTAAGCGGCACAGGTAAAGAATTAGAAAAACGCCCTTACGCACCAGGTCCACACGGTCCTAACCAACGTAAGAAACTTTCAGAATACGGTTTACAATTACAAGAAAAACAAAAACTTCGTCACATGTACGGCATGACTGAGCGTCAATTCCGTCGCACATTTGACCAAGCTGGTAAAATGATGGGTAAACACGGTGAAAACTTCATGATCCTTCTTGAAGCTCGCCTTGACAACCTAGTTTACCGCATGGGCTTAGCTCGCACTCGTCGCGCTGCTCGTCAATTAGTAAACCACGGCCACATCATGGTAGATGGCGCTCGCGTAGATATCCCATCTTACCGCGTTAAACCAGGCCAAACTATCAGCGTTCGCGAAAAATCTTTAAACCTAGCTGTAGTTAAAGAAGCTATCGAAGTTAACAACTTCGTACCTGAGTACTTAACTTTCGATGCTGACAAATTAGAAGCTACTTTCACTCGCTTACCAGAGCGCACTGAGTTAGCTGCTGAAATCAACGAAGCGTTAATCGTAGAGTTCTACTCTCGTTAATGACGAAAAGCCAATCCTTTTGGATTGGCTTTTTTCGTTGTATAAACATATTTATCTCGCGGTTTCACTTTATTTCACTTTTATATTCATCGTTTTATTCTCTTCTTGTTTCTCTACATAAACATGTTGTTCACTATTATTTTTTTGTAATTGATTTTGTTCGTTCTCTGCTAGTTGACCTGCATTTAGTAACGAAAAAATAATTAATGCTTCTAGTGACATATAGATAACTCCCTCTTTTCTATCACTTTTGATACTTAGAGCATACATGTTTGTTATGAACTTGAAGTGAACATACTGAAAATTTTTAAACAAAAGACTTCGGTATGACACCGAAGTCTTTTGTTACGCTATCTCTTTACGTTTTTCACCTAAAGAGTAGTTCGCAACTTTTGTAATTGAACTATTTGAAACGAAGTAAATCTCACCGTTTTCTGCAACTAACTGCGTCGTACGAAGCCCTACTTCTTCGATGACACCGTCGATATCATTAATTTTCACTTTATCGCCAACTGAAAATTGATCTTCAAAAATAATGAAGAATCCTGTTACGATGTCTTTCACTAAGTTTTGTGCCCCAAAACCAATTGCTAAACCGGCAACACTCACCCCAGCAAGAAGCGCTTTAATATCGATTCCTACTGTTTCTAGAACCGTCATAACAACCATGAAGTACACAACATAATGAACAATATTTTGACAAAGCTTCGTTAATGTCGCCTCACGTCTTTCATTTGTACGCACAGGCGCTTTGCTGCTCATCTTAAAAATTTGTTCAATTCCTACATTAGTGACGCGAATAATCACTTTTGCCACAATAAAAATAAGAATGATTTTAAGAATAATTCCCCCAAATTTCATTAACTTCTCTGGATTTAATACATACTCTTCTAATATTTGCTGAATATCCATACCATGAACTCCTCTCTTAACATACAAAAAGCGTAAGGACTCTTACGCTTTTTGGCATTTTAGTAACGAATTAAGAAATATTTTTTCTTACCGCGGCGAATGATTGTAAATTTACCTTCAATGCGGTCTTTTTCTGTTACCGTGTAGTCTAACTCTTGTGTACGTTCGCCATTTACATAAACCGCACCATTTGTAATATCTTCGCGTGCTTGACGTTTTGACGGTGAAATTTTACTTTCTACAAGTACATCTACTAATAATGCATCTTCTGTACTGCGCTCTACAGATGGTACATCTTTAAAGCCTTGCTCGATTTCCGCTGCTGTTAATTCTGCAACAGAACCGCTAAATAATGCTGCTGAAATTTTAATTGCTTGCTCTAACGCTTCAACGCCGTGAACAAGTTTTGTCATTTCAGAAGCTAATGCTTTTTGTGCTTCACGCTTTTCAGGTGCTTCTGCAACTTGTTTTTCTAACTCAAGAATCTCTTCATGAGATAAGAATGTGAAGTATTTTAAGTATTTCACAACATCGCGATCATCTGTATTAATCCAGAATTGGTAGAACTCGTACGGCGTTGTTTTTTCTGGGTCTAACCAAATCGCGCCGCCTTCTGTTTTACCAAACTTCGTACCATCAGATTTCGTTACAAGCGGTACAGTTAAACCGAATGCCTTCGCGTCTTCTTCTGACTTACGAATTAATTCTAAACCAGCTGTAATGTTCCCCCATTGGTCACTACCACCGATTTGTAATCTACAACCGTGTGTTTGGTATAAGTTTAAGAAATCGTATGATTGTAAAATCATGTAGCTAAACTCAGTGAATGAGATACCCGTTTCTAAACGAGATGCAACTGTGTCTTTCGCTAACATGTAGTTTAAACCAAAGTTTTTACCGATATCGCGTAAGAATGTAATTAAATCTAAAGAACCAATCCAATCGTAGTTGTTTGCGATCGTTGCTGGATTACCTTCTTTATTGAAGTCTAGGAAGTTAGAAAGCTGCTCTTTAATACGCTCACTGAAAAAGGCAACTGTTTCTTTTTCATTTAATGTACGCTCTGCCTTCTTACCACTTGGGTCACCAATTAAACCTGTAGCCCCGCCAACAAGTGCGATTGGCTGATGTCCTGCTTGTTGGAAACGACGTAATATTAAAATTGGCAGCATATGACCAATATGTAAACTGTCAGCTGTTGGATCAAAACCGCAGTATAATTTCACACTTTCTTTCTCTAATAGTTCTTGCAAACCTTCTGCATCAGTTTGCTGGTTAATTAGGCCACGAAACTCAAGATCTTGTAAAATTTCCATCCTATTCACTCCTTTAAAATAGTTTGTGCGCGGAATTTAAAACATAAAAAAATCGCCCCTTCAATAAGGGACGATTTTAATCATCGCGTTACCACCCTAGTTGCAGGTAAAAAAAAACCTGCCACCTCATTCACATAACGGCTCATCACCGTCTTTCCCCTTTCGGATGAAATCCAATCGAAGAAAGATGCTCCAGGGTCGTAATTCGCGATCATTTATGTGCTGATTTTCACCGACCATCAGCTCTCTAAAACAGGGAAATGATCACTACTGTTCCCTTTCCACGCTCGATTATTTATATACTTCTCTTTATAACATCATTTGTATATGCCTGTCAAATGTAGCCCAAAGTTTCTCTTTTTCACTTATACTTACTAGCTGGCAATGAGTATCGTCAATAAAGAAAGAAGCGGAACACTGACTAACAAAGATATGTGAAACACAATTGATAAATCATTACCAATTGTCGCTTCAACAGGATCTTTAGCTGGAGACGCAAGAAAACGTAAAAAACGATCTCCCGTATTCACTTTTTGCAGAAAATCAGGAATTTCCACATGATCACTATCTAAACGCTGCTTCAATCTATATTCTTTATCAAAGGGATTTTCGTTCAATTTCATCCACCTCCAACAATTGCTTCAATTTTTTTATTCCATGATGCAATCTTGATTTAACCGTCCCTATCGGAATACCTAATACATCAGCAATTTCCTTATGAGGCATATCATGATAATACGAAAGAATCAGAACAGCTCGCTGTTCTTCTGGAACTTTCAAAATAGCTTCTCGAATCGTAAAACGATCTTCTTTTGAAATCCCCTTCTCTTCAATCGGAATAAAAAAAGGAAGAAGCGAACGCCATTTTTTTCTACGATTAAGCTTATTGATCATTAACCGATATGCAATTTGAAACAAATACGTTTTCACTTTCCCCTTTTCAACATCATACATTTGCTTCTTACGTTCTAATGTAAGGAACGTATCTTGGACGAGATCTTGACTCAACTGTTCATCACGATTGAAACGATATAAAAAAGTATATAACGCAGGTTTGATTAAAACATATAACCGTTCCCCTGCTTGTTCATCTCCTTTTTGATAGGAGAGCATCAACTCCTCCTCAATCCCAATCTGCGCCATGTTTTTTAATCTCCTTTATCCCCTTTAACGTTAAAGAGATTCGGCTAATTAAATAAATACTTGCGACTAATGTCCAAACCAGCGCTTGATTCGTAAAAAATTGCACATATGGATTTTGAACTGTTAATCCGCTTGAAACTAAGAAAAATAACACATATACGCATATACAAGCGTACACCGCAATACAGACAGATATGGTATCAAATACATTCCAGCGAAAGTATACTTTTGTTTTTGTAAAATCGATTTTATTCCCGGCTTTTCGTACAATATATTTCTTATCAAATGGGATAAGGATTGAAAATATAATAATCATCATACACGCTAACGTAATCATTGAAACTTTAAATCCTATCGCTATAGGCAAAAGTGTACCTAAAGCAATTACGATTATAATACTGATTAAAACGAATGAAAGCATCCATTTATTCGACATATGAAGCGCCCCCTAATTTATTCTTTCATAAACTTATACAAATGATGGAGGCAAATGGTTCAAAAAATTATTTTATTTCTTTTTTCGTTTTTTATAATAACCTACTTAAAATAAGCAAGTTCTGAACTATACTTGATTCAGACCTTGCTTATTTAATCTTTCATCGTAGACAGTCGCCTATTGACAATAGTTAATTCCCAAGCCTTTAAGTTAGCTAGGCTAACCATAAGTAAGAAATGAACTTTACTTATAAAAATGATTACGGTCGTTTTTCCAGCGCTAATTTAATGCCAAATGCCAAAAGTACAAAACCACTTATGCCTTGAATTGCCCGCTCTGTAGACGGCTTTTTCATCCACGTCCGAATTGCATTGATTAAATAAATATAGAGTATAAACCATAGAAAGGTTAAAACTGTATATGTCATTCCCATAATTAAAAGTTGAAAAAACGTATTTCCATTATGCTGTATGAATTGTGGTAAAAATGTTAGAAAGAAAATAGCTACTTTTGGGTTTAACAAATTAGTAAGAAAACCTTGTCGGAAGCAAGAAGTGCCCTGATACTTATTTTCAGCTGTAATATCCTCTACTTGTTTTCCTTTCTTCCGTAAAGACCATAATGATACGCATCCTAAATAAATAAGATAAATAGCACCAATATACTTAAAAATAGAAAATAAAAATGCCGATTTAACAAGAATTGCTGAAATCCCAAGTACAGCTGCTAACGTATGAATACTTAAACCGCATAGAATACCAAAAACAGTTTTCATTCCGCCTTGTTTCCCCTGCAGTATTGTATTCTGAGTTACTAATCCCGTATCAGGTCCTGGCAAAATAATAAGAAAAATTGACATAGTAACAAAAAGATAATATTGCGTCACTAACATCCCTCCAGAAGATACTTTTCTTTATACCATTGTATTAACCTTCTTGCATGCTCTGCTGCATTTTACATATTACATATAAGTTATCTGTAACGCTGCACAATTTCATTATACGCTAAACAAGAAAGGCCTGAACGAAGAATGTTCAGACCTTTCTTGTTTAATCTTCCATCGTAGACAAGTCACCTGTTGGTAAGTTTAACTCCCATGCCTTTAATACACGGCGCATAATTTTACCGCTTCTCGTTTTCGGTAATTTATCTCGGAATTCAATTTGTCTCGGTGCCGCATGAGCAGCTAATCCTTTTTTCACAAATTGACGAATGTCTTCTTTTAATTCTTCAGATGGTTCGTAACCTGCGCGCAGTGCGATGAACGCTTTAATAATTTCTCCGCGTACAGGATCTGGAATCCCGATAACACCTGCTTCTGCAACTGCTGTATGCTCAATTAATTTACTTTCTACTTCAAACGGACCAACACGTTCACCAGACGTCATAATGACATCGTCAATACGCCCTTGGAACCAGAAATATCCATCTCCATCCATATAAGCAGAGTCACCTGACACATACCAGTCTCCTGGCATAAAATAAGACTCATATTTTTGCGGGTTATTCCAAACAGCACGCATCATCGATGGCCATCCTTTTCCAATTGCTAAGTTCCCCATTGTGTATGGCGGCAATTCATTACCTTCATTATCAACGATCGCTGCCTTCACGCCTGGAATTGGTTTTCCCATTGATCCTGGACGAATTTCCATACAAGGATAGTTACAGATAACTTGTCCTCCTGTTTCCGTCATCCACCACGTATCATGAATACGAAGATGGAACACTTTCATCGCCCAGCGAATTACTTCTGGGTTTAACGGTTCCCCAACACTTAAAATATGACGAAGAGCTGATAAATCATATTTTTTCAGCGTATCGTCACCAGCACCCATTAACATACGAAATGCTGTCGGAGCGCTATACCAAACTGTTACACCGTAATCTTGAAGCGTTTCATACCAAGCGTCCGGGCTAAAGCGTCCTCCTAAAACTACGTTAGAAGCTCCGACTAGCCAAGGCGCAAAAATACCATATGCTGTTCCTGTTACCCAGCCTGGATCTGCCGTGCACCAATACACATCATCTTCTTTTAAATCCAACACCCATTTTGCTGTTTGATAATGCTGCACCATTGCATTTTGAACATGCAGCACACCTTTTGGTTTCCCTGTTGAACCAGATGTATAATGTAAAATGAGTCCATCTTCTCTTCCAAGCCATTCCATTTTTAACTGATTAGAAGCTTGTTCAAAAAGCGGATTAAATGCTACAATTTTACCGTCATCTTCTACACCTTCTCCAACAACAAATACTGTTTTTAATGCTGGTAAATCATTAAATGGTATACGTTCTAACAATTCTGGTGTTGTCACAAGCACCTTTGCTTCACTATCCACCAGACGGTCACATACAGCCGCTTCCATGAAAGCTTCAAATAATGGGCCAACGATTGCTCCAAGCTTTACTGCACCTAATAAAGTAAAATATAATTCCGGTGAACGAGGCATAAAAATAAAGACGCGGTCGCCTTTTTCGACATCCCCATAATTTTTCAAAACATTTCCTGCTTTATTCGACAATTCTTTCATTTCTTTAAACGTATATTTCTCTTTTCTCGCACCATCTTGATAATACAATGCTACTTTATTTTTTCGGTGGGATTTGGCATGTCGATCAATGGCCTCATAAGCCATATTTACTCGCCCAGTTTCATGCCAAGAAAAATTTTGATTAACTTCTTCCCAATTAAAATTTCGATATGCTTCATCGTAATTTAACAAATTATTTTCCCCTTGAATAACTGGAAGTGTTTCTACTTTCATTCTTTACATCCCCCTTCTATGTACCGTATAAGTCCATTATAAAGATATATTTTATAATTTTCAGTATTTTTTAAGAATTTCAGACAAATTTTTACTGACAAATTTCGATTCACATCGCATACTGAGTACAGTAGTATGAAAATAGATAGTAGATTCACAAAGCTCTGAAGGTGGTGAGCCTAAAATTGATTCATAGTAAAGTTTACAATGCGAGAAATTTAAAAGCACCAAAAGGAACTTTAGTTATTGAAGGTCCTGTCCAGACACATAATTTAGAAACGTATGAGTTTCATCCTGACTTAGTTGCCTTTCGTCCTGCGGCTCAGCAGTATAAAGCAATTGTCGAGATTTCTAAATTACCAGAAGCTCGGATTATTATTGCTCGTCATGAACATACAATTGTTGGCTATGTAACATATTTATATCCAGATCCTCTTGAACGATGGTCTGAAGGGAAAATGAACAATTTGATTGAGCTTGGCGCAATTGAAGTTGTTCCTGATTTTCGCGGCTGTGCTGTTGGAAAGAACTTATTAGAAGTTTCTATGATGGATGACCATATGGAAGACTACATTATTTTAACGACCGAATATTATTGGCACTGGGATTTAAAACAAACTGGACTCAATGTCTGGGAATATCGAAAAGTAATGGAGAAAATGATGAATGCTGGTGGACTGGAATGGATGGCAACAGATGATCCAGAAATTTGTTCACATCCAGCAAACTGCTTAATGGTTCGCATCGGAAAACGAATTGATGTATCATCCATTCAACAATTTGACCGCTTACGCTTCAAAAATCGTTTCATGTACTAAAAGGGGGATTACATCATGATTGTTGAAGAAATCATGAATCAAAATGTAACAACGCTGCGCCCAACCGACACGATTGAAACAGCTTTAAGAACATTAGCAGCACATAGTATTCGGCACATTCCAGTTGTAAATGAACAATATGAAGTTCTCGGTATTATTTCCGACCGTGACGTTCGCGATGCAAGTCCGTCTATTCTTGATGAACACGTTTCAAAGGATGCCCTTCAAGAGCCGATTGAACGTATTATGAAGCATCCCGTTATGACATGTCATCCACTTGATTTCGTTGAAGAAATTGCCACATTATTTTTTGAAAATAAAATTGGCTGCCTTCCTGTTACAAAAGGTGGTCAGCTTGTCGGCATTATTTCGGAATCAACAGTATTACATACACTTGTCAAATTAACAGGTGCTCATCAACCAAGTTCACAAATTGAAATTCAAGTAAAAAATGAACCTGGTATTCTCGGAAAAGTTGTTGCTGTTTTCAGCGAACTGAAAATTAACATTGTGAGCGTTCTCGTCTACCCAGCAAAAGAAGAGAGCGACAAAGTTCTCGTTTTCCGCATTCAAACAATGAATCCTCTTAAAGCAATTGAAGAGCTAGAACAAAAAGGCTACCATGTTTTATGGCCAAATATTGCGGGGATGGGATCATGAAAAATGTATTCATTTACTCAGAAGATTATCAGGGCTATTCCTTTAGTCCTGATCATCCTTTTAATCAGCTTCGGGTAAAACTGACCTATGATTTGCTGCAAAAAGGCGGATTTATACACCCTTCACAAGTTATTCCACCACGAATGGCAACGGATGAAGAAATTGCTTTGATTCATACAGAAGAGTACATAAATGCGGTAAAACGTGCTGGAGAAGGAACACTAGAACAATCACTTGCCATGTCCTATGGCCTTGGAACAGAAGATACACCCATATTTTCAAACATGCATGAAGCGAGCGCCCTTCTCGTTGGCGGCACCTTAACTGCGGTCGATGCCATTCTTGAAGGAAAAGCGGAACATGCTCTCAATCTCGGCGGCGGATTACATCATGGCTTTCGCGGGAAAGCCTCTGGATTTTGTATTTATAATGACAGCTCGATTGCTATTAAATATATACAACAAAAATACGGTCTTCGTATTTTGTACATCGATACAGACGCTCATCACGGTGATGGCGTACAGTGGTCCTTTTATGA
This sequence comes from Bacillus pseudomycoides, assembly GCF_002551005.1. Classification (GTDB taxonomy): domain Bacteria; phylum Bacillota; class Bacilli; order Bacillales; family Bacillaceae_G; genus Bacillus_A; species Bacillus_A pseudomycoides_C. The sequence goes on along the minus strand of NZ_NVOY01000044.1, from coordinate 76,316 downwards.
CGATCCTAACGTATGCACAATTTCATTGCATGAAACAGGACGTTACTTATTTCCAGGAACAGGTGCTGTAAATGAGCGTGGTCAAGGGAATGGCTATAGCTATTCTTTTAACGTTCCTCTTGATGCTTTTACAGAAGATGACTCATTTATCCATGCATATCGCACCGTTATTCGAGAAGTCGCTGACTATTTCAAACCAGATATTATTTTAACGCAAAACGGAGCTGATGCTCATTATTATGATCCTCTCACACACCTTTGTTCAACGATACAACTTTACCGTGAAATTCCGAAGATCGCTCATGAAATTGCCCATGAATATTGCAATGGCCGCTGGATTGCAGTCGGTGGCGGCGGCTATGACATATGGCGCGTCGTTCCAAGAGCTTGGGCACTCATTTGGCTCGAAATGAATAACATCCAAAACATCTCAGGACATCTCCCACCAGAATGGATTGAAGCTTGGAAAGGACAAGCTAAGACAGATCTCCCGCTCACCTGGGAAGACCCAGACAACATGTATAACCCAATTCCACGCAAACAAGAAATTGAAGAGAAAAACGAATTAACTGTAGCGAAGTGCCTAGAAATAATTCGGAATAATATGAAAAAAGCATTGTATTAAAAACCCTTTTCTTTTTAAAGGAGGACGAGAGCATCTGGCCGCGCATAGTAGCGGTCAGGGCCTTTTTCTGCCACATGCGAGGGTTAAAACAAAAGGAGATATGTTGATGTGGAAACAACAATTTATCCATACAGACCGAGGAACTTTTGAGCTATTTACAAAAGGACACGGAGATCCGCTCTGTATTACACACCTTTACTCACAATTCAATGAAACGGGCGACTATTTTGCCGATAGCTTTACATCCTTACATAAAGTTATATTAATTAATTTAAAAGATGCAGGAAATTCAGTAACTGCTTCTCAGGAAGATGAATTAAGTATGAAAGAGACCATTCAAGATTTAGAAGTAATTCGAGAAGCGCTGCACATTTCATCATGGCATTTTGCAGGTCATTCTACTGGCGGCATGCTTGGACTTTTATATGCTATAAATTATCCACAGTCCTTACAATCGTTAGTAGTAGTCGGTGCTGCTGCTAGTGATTATTCAAAAATGAAAGACTGCATTTATCATCCAGAACATCCGCAGTTTGCATATATGCAGCAGCTCATCGAGGATTTGAAATTACCACATCTTACGAAAAAAGAAAGAACTACTTTATCAACCGAGCGTACAAAGTTATCCTTATACAAGCCAGAACAATATGAAACATACTTCTCAAAAGCAATCTATAAAACGATGTCCGCAAGCCGTATGAACTATTTTTCAAAAGAATTTCGCAGCTTTGATGTAAGCGAACAACTTGCTAACGTAACAACAAAAACGTTAATACTTTGTGGACAACATGACGTACAATGTCCAATTGCATCTTCCTTGCAAATTCATAAAGGCATACGAAATTCTTCATTCATTCCTTTTGAACACAGCAATCATTATCTATTTTTAGAAGAGGAAGAGAAATTTTCATCTGTGATTACAGCATTCTATCATTCCTTAAAGGAAGGTAGTGAACATCTATAATGAACTACTTACATAACAATTAAAGAGTTTCTTCGCTTGTGAAAAATTACAAATTTATAACAAAAAAGGAAAACGCGTTTAGTTTTCTGAATTTATTTTCATTCTCTTCTACCCTTTATTTCTATCAAAACATTGTATAGAATATGTTGATAGGAATAATAAATTTCATAATGAATCGTGGAAAGGGTGGAATTATACATGTGGAACGAGTTTAAAAAGTTCGCTTTAAAAGGAAACGTTATGGACTTAGCTGTCGGGGTTGTAATTGGCGGCGCGTTTGGTAAAATTGTTTCTTCATTAGTAAATGATATTATTATGCCATTGGTCGGAATTTTACTAGGTGGCGTTGACTTTACTGGTCTTGCTTATCCAGTAGGGAAAGCTACATTAAAATACGGTGCATTCATTCAAACGATTGTTGACTTCTTCATTATCGCATTCTCTATCTTCTTATTTATTAAACTATTTAATAAGCTATCATTCAAAAAAGAAGAAGAAAAGAAAGAAGAAGTACCAGCACCAACAAAAGAAGAAGCACTTCTTACAGAAATTCGCGATTTATTGAAACAACAAAATGCTTCAAGAGATAATGCATAAAAATAGATGAAGAGAGCAGGTATTGTACGCCTGCTCTCTTTTTTATAATGTTTCTGAGTTTGTATGAATAAACAAAATAATTCCTGCCACAAGTAAAATAATGATAGCGCCTACAAATAATGTAGTAGAAAAAAATACAAATTTCTCATGTACTTGTTCTCCAGCGCTTTCTAAAAAAATGGAAGTAACGTATGTGATTAGGGCTATTCCTGCCAAAACACTACCAGGAATAAATCGTCTCATACCACTCTGTTTTAATGTCATATAAGCAAATAGAGCCGTCACGCAAAGTGTAATTCCCCAAAGAATGATCATTTCATCTCCCCCTCACATAGCCTTTAATACCATTATACATTAGAAATAGTAGTAAAGTGAAACTTCCATTAGAGAAGCGGTTTATTTTAAATAAGGGATTTTTTTAGAAAAATAGAAATATGTAAAGAAAAAACAATAGGAGCTGAAACAATTTGAATGACTTATTCACAATAGACTGCGGAGAAATATTGCTACGAGAATATAGGATTGACGATGCTATATATGAACTTACCTCACAACCTGAAGTTTATGAGTTCTTACCAGATTTCAAAACAACAAGAGAACAGCGTTTAGATTGGGTAACAAATTATGAAATACCATCAAACAAAAAATTTTTAGCAGCGGTTCCTAATATCGAAGAGCAAACATACTTAAGATTAGGAATCATCTTAAAAGAAACTGGTAAGTTCATTGGTTTTTGTATGACTGGAATAAAAGAAGAACTGCCCGCTCCTAATAGAGAGATTGCTTATGCTATTTCAAAACATTATAGAAATAAAGGATATACGACAAAAGCAGCAAAAGGATTGATTAACTATTTATTTGAGAAAACAAATGTTGAACTTTTAAATGCCGTTGCTCTAACACGAAATGTAAGCTCAAATAAAGTGATTCAAAAAAGCGGATTTACATTTGTAGGGGAAATCGAAATTGAAAATCAAAAGCATTACCATTACACCCTTCATAAGAATGAATGGCAAGGCAATAAAGAAATACAAAAGCTATCTACAATTTAGTTTGCTATTGAACTCACGAAAATGCCCAGAGTTTTTATACTCTGAGCATTTTTGTGAGCTGTTAATATATTTCCTCAAGCTTCTTATTATTTCGTTGATTTTCTAAATTGAATGCGGTGCGGTAAAATAACAGTATGATCTTCTACCGTTTCTTTGTTCATGTATTTTGTTAATAGACGCATTGCAACTGCTCCGATGTCATACATTGGTTGGACAACTGTTGAAAGCTGCGGGCGTACCATAAGGGCAAGGCGCGTATTGTCAAAACCAAGTACTTCTAGATCATTTGGTACGTTTAAACCTTTATCTTGCGCTGCGTGAATGACACCTAGTGCCATTTCATCAGAAGATACGAATACCGCTGTTGGTTTTTCAGCAAGTTCCAATAGTTTGTCTAACGCTTCCATACCAGAATCGTATGTATAGTCGCCATCCACAACAAGCTCTTCGTCGTAAGCAATGCCAGCTTCGTCTAATGCTCGTTTGTAGCCTTCTAATTTTTTCGCACTGCCTGCTTTATCAACGTAAGGTCCAGATACGAAACCAACTCTTGTATGACCTTTCTCTAAGAAATGCTTCATCGCATCATACGCTGCTTGTGTGTAATCGATATTTACAGATGGTGTAATATTTTGCTCATCAAACGATGCCGCAAGTACGATTGGAACAGGAGATTTTTTAAATTCTTCTACGTGAGTCTCTGTAATATCCTCTCCCATAAATACGATACCATCTACTTGTTTCCCAAGCATTGTATTTAATAAATGGAATTCTTTCTCTTTGTTTTGGTCAGAGTTACTTAAAATAATATTATATTTGTACATTGTTGCGATATCTTCAATACCGCGTGCGAGTTCTGCATAAAACGTGTTCGAAATATCTGGAATAATAACCCCAACTGTCGTTGTTTTCTTACTCGCTAATCCACGTGCTACTGCATTTGGACGGTAACCAAGGCGCTCAATTGCCTCTAATACCTTCTTTCTTGTTGTTGGTTTTACATTTGGGTTGCCGTTCACAACACGTGATACTGTTGCCATTGAGACATTTGCTTCGCGCGCTACATCATATATTGTTACGTTCATCTTTTCACACACTCCTTTATAAAATTCATCTATATAATATGTATCCGTTAACTTGAATGAAAAAAAAGACATCCACTCTACTTAAAGATGTCACTTCCGAGCCCTTTCACTAATGATACGATATAAATAAGGATTGACACAATATTTTCCCGAAAAAGTTTCGAAAAAATTCGTTCCTTTTCTTATATTTTCATATTTTTAATATAAAAATACCCATTTTCCAGAAAAAAATCTATGCAGCACACAGCTACATAGATTTTTGAAGCCATTATCCCACTATTTATGGATCGTACCACTTACCTCATACGAAATGCTTTTAATTCATTCATAAATGCATTGAACTCTGGGATATCCATTTGCTGCGCTGAATCAGAAAGGGCTACAGCTGGATCTGGGTGCACTTCTGCCATAATCGCATCTGCACCGATTGCCATTGCCGCTTTTGCAGTTGGCAATAATAAATCACGGCGTCCTGTTGAATGTGTTACATCAACAACAACTGGCAAGTGCGTTTCTTTCTTTAAAATTGGTACAGCAGAAATATCTAACGTATTTCGCGTTGCTTTCTCATACGTACGAATACCGCGCTCACATAAAATAATATCGCCATTTCCTTGTGCAATAATATATTCTGCTGCATACATAAACTCTTCGATTGTTGCAGATAATCCTCGTTTTAATAATACCGGCTTATTCACAGAACCAGCTGCTTTTAACAACTCGAAGTTTTGCATATTGCGAGCACCAATTTGAATGACATCTACATAATCAAGCGCCATTTCAATATCATTTGGATTTAAAATCTCACTAATGACAGCTAAATCATACTCATCGGCTACTTGGCGTAAAATTTTCAATCCTTCAACGCCAAGACCTTGGAAATCATATGGTGATGTACGCGGTTTAAATGCTCCGCCGCGCATCAGTTTTAAGCCTTGTTCTTTCATTGCGGCAGCTACTTGGCGAACTTGCTCATAGCTTTCAACTGCACATGGTCCCATAATAAAATGAGCATTGCCGTCACCAATTTTTTCACCTTTAATATCAACAATTGTATCAGCTGACTTTTTCTTACGTGATACAAGAAGGGCCTTACGATGATCATCTTCTTGCAATTCTAAGCCTGTTTTAAAAATTTGTTTAAACAAATGTTGAAGCGTTGATGTTTCAAATGGTCCATTGTTATTGTCCGCAATTAAATCGAGCATTTTGCGTTCACGTACTGGATCAAAACGTTTCACACCTTGTACTTCTTTTAACTTGCCAACTTCTTGTACAAGACGACCGCGCTCATTTAATAACTTTAAGATTTGTAAGTTCATTTCATCAATTTGAGAACGTAACCGATCTAACTCCTGTGATGCCATAATAAATCCACCTCTTTCAAGTTTTATATGTATACTAACAAATATAAATACCATTCATAAGATAATTTATTATATATGATACATATACAGATGTCACTTCATACACATCGCATAAGACTGCATATGGAATCGTTATTTTCTCTTCATTTAATCGTAAAAAATATAGCCCGTCAATATTATTTTCAGAAAATAAAAAAAGCAAGCGTATTTGCCTGCTTTTCCTTATTTCACATTTTCTTTTAATGCTTGCTTCGTAATGTTCCAATGCGATGCATGCCAGAGCACTTTACCATCTTTTATGTATAATACTTGCGGCGATTCATGTCTAATTCCAAAGTACTCCGCGATTCTGTTAGAAACCGGACGTGCATCTTGTACATATAAATAATAGGCTGGCACAGCTTGCTCTTCACCAAGGTATTCTTGAAACGCCGTGAAACCACCGTGGCTTATTGGACATGTTGTGCTATGTTTAAACAAGATATATGGCTCTTTACTTGCTATGATTTCTTCAAATTGTTCTATTGTATCAATCTTTGTCATGCTCATATTATTCACCTCTCATTCGAATCGGAAGTCGCGGTAATTTCTTTTCTTTTTTCGGCTTTTTCTCTGTTCTTTCAAACTGCTCTACTTCCTCTTCTTTCTTTTTTGCACGGAAGCGATTGTACACATCGATGACCGCATTACTCCATTGCACCACTTGCGCTACTTTATCAGCATTGTTTTCTACTTGATGGGCAACAGAATCAGAAACACCGCGTAATCGTGTGTTTAAGGAATGAATCGTTGTTCCGATTCCCTCTACACCTTCCATCACTTTATTTAGCGACTGCGATTTCTGTTGAATATCATCCGCTAATGCATTTGTTTTATGAAGAAGCTGTTCTGTTTCCACTGTAATGCCCTGCATTTGTTTTTCCAGGCCTTCCATCGTACTTGCAACATTTTCTAACGTTTTTTGAACAGATAGTAATGTTCGACATACATAAACAACTAATACGGCAAACGCAATTGCGATAATGGCTACACTGACGTATAAAAGAATTTGCATACAAATCACTCCTTTATCTTTTTATGCTTTTTTCTATTATACAATCATTTTCCGTTTCATTCTAATTGTTCTATGTACAGCACCCCCTAAAAAAAGATTTCGTGCTAATTTTCATATTTATTCGCAAACTACAACATAAATTATTAAACAAATTCAAATAAGTAGGTTACAATAAGGAAGGATACATATATAAGGGAGGCTTTACATATGAAAGACCCACGTATTGAAACATTAGCAAAAAATTTAATTAACTACTCTATTCGTTTACAAAAAGGCGAAAAAGTATTAATCGAAAACTTCGGCTTACAAAAAGAGCTAGTAACAGCACTTGTAAAAGCTGCATATGAAGCTGGTGGTTATCCATTCGTACTATTAAAAGATCATCAAGTAGACCGCTCTTTAATGATGGGCGCAACAGAAGAACATTTCGAGCAAATCGCTGCATATGAAGCAAGCGTAATGAAAGATATGGATGCTTATATCGGCCTTCGCTCTGGTGATAACGTAAATGAACAAGCTGACGTTCCAAGTGAGCGCATGAAAATTTACGGTAACACAGTAGGTAAAAAAGTACATAGAGACATTCGTGTTCCAAAAACAAGATGGGTTGTACTACGCTATCCAAACGCTTCTATGGCACAACTTGCAAAAATGAGCACAGAAGGATTTGAAGACTTCTACTTTGACGTATGTAACTTAGACTACGCAAAAATGGATAAAGCGATGGACAATCTTGTTGAGTTAATGAACAAAACAGATAAAGTACGTCTTGTTGGACCTGGCACTGATTTAACATTCTCTATTAAAGATATCCCAGCAATTAAATGTGCTGGTCACTTAAATATTCCAGACGGCGAAGTATACTCTGCGCCTGTTCGCGATTCTGTTAACGGTACAGTTTCTTACAACACACCATCTCCTTACAATGGTTACATGTTCGAAAATGTAAAACTTACATTTAAAGACGGCCAAATTATTGAGGCAACTGCAAACGATACAGAACGCATTAACAAAATTTTCGATACAGACGAAGGTGCACGCTACGTTGGTGAATTCGCAATCGGCGTAAACCCATACATTTTACATCCAATGGGCGATATTCTATTCGATGAGAAAATCGACGGCAGCTTCCACTTCACTCCTGGACAAGCATACGACGATGCATGGAATGGCAACAACTCTAACATCCACTGGGATTTAGTATGCATCCAACGCCCTGAATACGGCGGCGGCGAAATTTACTTCGACGACGTATTAATCCGTAAAGACGGCCGCTTCGTTGTATCTGCATTAGAAGCGTTAAACCCTGAAAACTTAAAATAAGTTAGAAAAAGTGAGCACAGGTTATTGTGCTCACTTTTGTTTTTTATTGTTAGACTTCTTGAATAGACGCACAAAAGAAATCAGAACTCCAGCATAGCCCCTCTTTCATCAAATACAGAATCTCGGTTCCAAGCAACCTCCCAAAGAGAGTTAGTTATTTATGTTAAAATATTGCGAGTGAAATCAGGTTCTTAACGATTTTATCAAGGATCAAGCAAAATAATTTAGAAACGAAGAAGGGACGGTACTAACATGGAAAACGTATCAAATGTAGATAAATTGGAATCAATAAAATCTTTACAATCGACAATCAGTAAACTCGAAAATGCCTTGTCACAGATGACTCAGAAAGGTGCAAATACTACCTTAGTAAAGAAACGACTCAAAGCTGTTTGCATCGGCTTAGCAATGCTAGAAAACGTTTGGAATCAAAGACCCCATCATTACACCCAGGAAGATTTAGCAGAAGCTCGCAATGTTCTTACTGGTTTGCTTCCATCAATTGAGAACATTTATGGTAGGTCAAAGGCTAGTAGTCCCCAAAGAACGCTTTTAGAAAGAAGAATAAAAGCGTTGAAACTAGCTATTAAAGTGATTGACAATTATTTCTAATAAATAACTTTTCTAACTAAATAGAGTATAACGATGCTTTAGTTCAATAAGAATTAAACAACTTTAAAGAGTCTTACTACAGGAAAATGTAGCAAGGCTCTTATATTTTTATATCGAAATTAAATAACTTTATTATCACTTTACAACACTTACATACTTCATCTCGAATGAAACACTTGGATCGGTCCGTCCCAACCGTCTTTCCTTATCTCACGGTATTCATTATTCGTGTACGCCGAAATGACTTTTCGCCAAAACGCTTGTGCTGGAATATTTCCCTCCATCTCTGCAACTTCCCATTCCCCAGGGAATTTAGAAATCAGTTGAACAGCTGCGTGTTTTCCTACACCACTATTACGATACTTTTTCATTACAAAAAATTCTGACATCGAATAGTATGTACGACCATTTTCCTCAACCTCTCGGATTAGCGCGAATCCCGCGTACTTTCCGTCCACTTTTATAAAAAACGGAAAGCGACCTTCCTCAGTAAAATAATGATCTACGTACATATATTCATACAAACCATGCTCATTCACATCTTCAGGATCAAATTCACTAAAATCGTATTTATATAGTTCCGTCAAATTCTTTAAAACTGTTTTGTGCTCTAGTTTTACTTTTTCAATTTCCAAATGCATATCCATATTTATTTCTCCTAATTCTACTAAATTTATAAAAATGTATATATTTCATTACTAATTGTTTCAACACGTTCTTTATAATACAGTCCTTTATCTTTTAGTTTAAGCTGAGCGATAAAAAGGTTTGCAAGCATCACTGCTGTATCAAGTCTATAAAACAAGCAAACAATTTTGGGCAGAGAATCAAAAATACGCTCATTTTTATATCCAACCTTAAACTCGCTCCAATTCACTTCATTCACTTCCGCTATTCTCATCAGTTCGAGAAGCGGATGACCAATGAGAGCATTATCCCAGTCAACGATTGCCTGAATTTCTCCGCCATGACCAATTATATTGGCAGGTCGAATATCCATATGAAGTAGCCTCTTTACCTGTTTCCCCTCCTTTAAAATTACTTCAATTTCTTCTGTTTTCGGAAATGGAATATGTAAAGAAGTAATTTCGTTAAATGATTGTAGCCAGCTAACATTCTTGAGAAGACTATCCTTAAAATGATTCCATATTTCGATAAAGAGCAGCTATTCAATTACACTCAAGAATACACTGAAAAATTAGCAGTTAAGTTTTATGAAGAAAATAATCATTCTAAAGCAAGTGAATATTTTTATCTTAGTCATCAAGCAAAAGAAAAAACTTTTGAAAAAGGGGCGTTAAAATAATGAAGAAACTTACACGAATTGTAATGGGGTTATCTCTTGCAGCTATTTTGTCTCTTGGATTAACATTTCCTTCACAATCAGAACAATCAAATCCTGTAAATACTCAATATAGCCATGCTGATACTTGGTAAAAAATAACAAATAATCTATTAGGGGTAATAACAAAAATGCGATCTATAACCGCAACCTTGTTACTACCCCTAAATTTGTCCTTCAACACCTCACTTTTCATCTGGGGTGAATCAGTAGCATATTCGAATATCAACCCGTTTTAAATTTCTAACATACCACTCTCTATCTATACAGAACAAAAATAATCTGCGCTCTCCCTTTGTTTTAAACCTCGCACGTGGCAGGAAAAGGCCCTGACCGCTACTATACACGGCCAGATGCTCTCGCCCACCTAAAAGAAAAAAAGTTTTTAAATCTGTTTTCTTTTTCCGCTTATACAAAATCATTTACTAACCGGCGTATTCTCTACCTTTACATAATCAGTGCTTTCCACTTCGTCTTCGTCATCTAAGTCGACAACAGGTAAAGCAGTATGAACCGCCCAGTAATAGCTAATCAAGGAAACAATACTAACCGCTATCAAATCTATTGAATTGGTTAAATACCCCTTTCCCTCGCCAAACATACCGAAGTATGACACAACCAATATGGCAATGTAATAAAAAACGAGCCATAATGATGATTTGATTTGCTGCGCAAAAGATACTTGTGAAGTTGGTACCCATTTTTTGCAACATAGATAGATGACAAACATGATAACTTGTGAAGATAATAACCAAGAAAGTGTTTTCCAACCAGACCAATAAACGATTAATGATGCAATAACAAATGAAAGTGGTCCAATGATGGACATTCCTTTTACCCAAAACGGACGATTTAGCTCAGGAGCCTGTTTTCGAAGCGCCGCCGCTGTAATCGGCGCGAGAGCATAACTTAATACAAGCGCTGCAGAAACAACATTAATTAACGCTTCCCATGAAGGAAATGGCAATGTCCAGAAAACAGAAAGGACAAATGTAAGCCAAAGTGCAGGTCTTGGTATCCCTGATTTTGCATCAACTTTAGAAAATACTTTAAATAATGTTCCGCTTTGAGCCCAGCCATAGACAACACGAGGAGTGGCTGACATATAAATATTCCCCGTTCCGCTCGGTGATATAATGGCATCAGAAACGATAAAGTAGACCATCCAGCCCAGTCCTAATAGAACGGAAATATCTTTAAATGGTAAACTGAATTCCTTACTAATTCCCGCCCAGCCTTGGCTAAGCATTTCAGTTGGAATACTTCCAATAAAAGCAACTTGCAGGAGAACATAAACAATCAGTGAAGAGATTACAGACAAAATAAGAGCAATTGGTATCGTTCTTTGCGGGTTTTTCACTTCACTTGCAACTGATACAATAGGTGTCAGTCCTAAATAAGCAAAAATAACACCACCGGCAGAGATCGCTGCTTGTACACCCGAAAATCCAAATGGCGCGAAACCAGCACTAGAAAAATTATCGCCATTTAAATACAGTAACAATACAATAATTGTTAACGCTGGTACAAAAAATTTAAAAATAGTTATGATTAAATTTGACTTCGCAAATGTTTTTACACTCCAATAATTTAATAAAAAGAAAATGACGAGCAGTCCAAATTGCATAAGCCAGCCGCTTATAGTCGGCAAAGTAGAATTTTCTTGAGTCAGACTCGGCCACCAAGCTGCTGCATATTGCCTAGCCGCTTCTACTTCAATTGCGATTAAACTTGAAAATGCAATAAGAGTAATGAATCCTAATAAATAGCCAAGTATCGGACCGTGAGAATATGCAGGATAGCGAACAATTCCTCCAGCTCGCGGAAGTGCTGCCCCAAGTTCGCAATATACAAGTCCTAATAAGAAAATAGCAATTCCGCCAATGACCCATGAAATAATTCCAGCCGGACCTGCTATTCCGGCAACATGGCTAGCAGCAAACAACCAGCCTGATCCAAACATAGAACCAAAACCGATAAAGGCTAAATCCAATAATGATATTTCTCTTTTAAACTTGCCTTTGTTAGACATTCCCTAACCTCTCCCCTCTTGTTTCGTTTTCTTAATATTCAGTATTTTCAAGGTAGACTATTGCCATTGAATTTTCTAGAAGGACAATATAGATTTCCCTTAAAAGTTTAATAGATAGAATACCCTAACTCACTTTCTCTCTTTGTTTTACATATTACATGTGGCAGGAAAAAGCACTGACCGCTGCTATGCATGGCCAGATGCTCTCGCCCACCGAAAAAGAAAGGGTTTCCAATCTTTATTTTAAGTTCACCCAAATGCTCTTCACTTCTGTATAGTTGTCGAGTGCATAGGAACCCATTTCGCGCCCAATACCTGATTGTTTATAACCACCGAACGGCGCTGCAGCGTCTTCTAAGTTGTAATCATTAATCCATACTGTACCAGCTTTTAAGCGATTCGCTACTTTATGTGCCGTTTTAACATTTTCTGTCCATACACCTGCAGCAAGTCCAAATGGCGTATTATTCGCTCTTTCAATCACTTCTTCCACCGTATCGAACGGCAGAACTGCGACTACTGGACCAAATATTTCTTCTTTCGCGATTGTCATATCATCTGTAACATCAGCAAAAATAGTTGGCCTAACGAAGTATCCTTTCTCAAACGCCTTCGCACCACCAGCTGCAATTCTTGCTCCTTCTTCTTTTCCTTTTTCGATATAACGTAACACGCGCTCTTGTTGCTTTTTCGAAACAAGCGGCCCCATTTCCGTACCTTTTTCCATTCCTGCACCAAGTTTTACATCGTTCGCACGTTTTGCTAATTCTTCCACCACTTTTTCATAATGCTTTCGATGGACGAACACGCGAGATCCTGCGCTGCAGTTTTGGCCATGATTGTACATAATACCGTTAAAAGCACCAGTAATTGCATCTTCTATATTTGCATCTTCTAAAATAATATTTGGTGATTTTCCTCCAAGCTCTAACGTCACATGTTTAATTGTTTCAGCTGCTTGGCGCATAATATACTTACCAGTATCAGTCGAACCTGTAAAAGCAACTTTTTCAATATCATGATGATTCACAATTGCCGCTCCTGCTGTTTGACCAAATCCAGGAACGAAATTCACAACGCCGTCTGGGAAGCCAGCTTCTTTAAAAAGCTGTGCTGTATATAACAGAGATAACGGTGTTTGCTCAGCAGGTTTTAAAACGATTGTACATCCTGTTGCAAGTGCTGCTCCCATTTTCCAGGCAGCCATTACTAACGGATAGTTCCACGGAATAATTTGGCCGACAACCCCAATCGGTTCATGACGTGTATAGTTTAAATAGTCCTTTGAAATCGGCGTTGTTTGACCAAGTATTTTCGTTGCCCAACCAGCGTAATAACGGTAATGCTCTACCGTTGCTGGAATATCGTCCTCTAATGCTACTTGATATGCTTTTCCATTATCAAGCGCTTCTAATTGCGCTAATTCTTCTTTATGCTCGTCAATTAAATCAGCCAGCTTGTAAATTAAATGTGCTCTTTCGGCCGTACTCAGTTCAGGCCACGCTCCTTTTTCAAACGCTCTGCGCGCAGCTTTCACTGCTAAATCAACATCTTCTTCCCCTGCTTCACTTACGAAAGCAAGCACTTCTTCTGTTGCTGGATTATACGTTTCAAACTTTTTGCCGCTTATTGATGGTACAAATTTCCCATCAATAAAAAGTTCAATATTTCCTTCTAAAAAAGCTTTTACCCTCGGTTTTAATTCAATTTGTGCAGTTAACATATTCCTCTCCCCTTTACATTTTATATTCTGCTATTTGTGGTATGAGAAACCAAAAGAAAATCCGCAATTAACCATAAATAGGGGGTGACTCCCCCTTATGGATGGATTTTTCATTTCACACACGTTGTGCAGTTAAACTTGCTAAAATATCCTTAAGTTTTTGATCTTCCTCAGGTGTCAATCCTAAACGAGGATAGCGTGAAGGACCTCCTGCCTGGCCATTTAATTCCATCGAACGTTTCACAATTTGTACGTATTTTCCTGATCCTTCAAGGAATGTACAAAGTGGTAAAATACGATCATTGATTTCCCAAGCTTCTTTTAAGTCACCATTTTGGAAATGATTAAACATTTGTGTAACAAGCTTTGGCACAATATTCCCAGCGACAGAAATCCAGCCTGTTGCCCCAACTAAATATGACTCCATAACTAAATCTTCTGAACCGCAGAAAACTTCAATGTCCCCTTTACCGTGTCTAACAAGATCTCTCGCTTTGCGGATATCTCCACTTGATTCTTTAATATGAGTAACTCTTTCACATTCTTTGCCGATTTTCAGCATTAACTCTGTACTCATATCAACGCCAGATGTAAACGGATTGTTGTACAGCATAATCGGTACATTTACTGCATTTGATACTTCTTTAAAGTGGAAATAAATTTCTTCCTCTTTCGGTTTGCAGTAGTAAGAATTAATGATGAGCGCACAATCTGCACCATGTGCTTCCGCCTGTTTCGTATATTCAATCGTTTCTTTTGTTGTTTCAGCTGCTGTTCCTACAATAACAGGAATACGGCCATTCACTTCTTTTAATACTGTTTCAACCATTTGGAACTTTTCTTCTTTTGATAAACTTACAAACTCCCCAGTACTTCCGTTAATTACAATACCTGCAACGCCTTGATCGACGAAGTAGTTCACATTATTTTTCACACCGCCCCAGTCAATCTCTTGCGCCTCATTCATTGGTGTAATTAATACTGGATAAGCTCCTCTAATTGTTGTCATTTCTATTTCCCCCTTAATATTTTTTACTATATAAATCCATTTTGAATTTCCGTTATTTTAGTAAAAACCCAACAGGTAATGGATCTGTCGGATCTAATACGAACATTTGCATCCCTGTAATAAAACCACGGCTTCTTAATGAAAATTTGTATCCATTCTCTGTTTGTTTGGCTACTTGTACTGTCAAAGTACTACCGAAAATACTTTCATTTACAAATGGCGGTTCCATGTACAATCTTCCTTTAGAAAGTAAACTTGTATAGCACGCCTTTGTCGATTCAAAGCCAGGAGAGCGAACAATATACTGGTCTTCACGGAACGTGATTGTTTTAATTCGCCCCTCTTTTACATGCGAATCATCCATTAAAATGATACCTCTCACTGGAAATTTCGACTCAAGAGCTTGATACATCTTTTGCCCCCATCTCTTCAATTCAGACAGTTCCTCAACACGAATCTCTGCAGTAATATCGTCTTTTTCAAACACTGCATATAATTGATCGGCTTGTACGAGGGAGAACTGTGTATTGACATTCGAATGAGACAATGGAATGTTTGTTTCCACTACATGACACGGTTCACTTTCTATCACCACTGAAACTACTTCATCATTCTCCAGCAAAGCGGTAACGGAAATCACACCTCTGAGCGTTTCGATTTTATATTCATTTGACGCTCTCGGCTGCAAATGACCGCATTCTAATAAAGTTGTAATAACGGCAACAATACCGCCGTAATGAATCGGAACCGTTCCTTCATGATTTAAAAATACTACTGCGGCATCCGCTTCTTCGCTAATCGTCGGAACAACAAGACAGCCATTCAACCCAGCAAACCCGCGTGGTTCATTCAATAAAAGGTAGATGTCATTTGCAAATACATGCATAAACTGCTCATTTAACTGCTCCAAATTTTGATAATGAATGAATGGCACATCTTTAATAACACGAAACGCTTCTCCAGCTACGTGTACATCTGTCGTTGAATACGTCTTCTGAATTTTCATTTCACGTCCTCCGTTTCATGTTCCATTGGCGGAATGAGCAGAAAGCCTTCTTTAAGTGGATCTTTCTCATTGTAGAAGAATCGATGCATTCCCATTAACCAAGCGGATCCTGTAATTTGGGTTACAACAGCCTCAACCCCTTCCACATCCGCCGTTTCCAATACACGCCCTCTAAATAAGGAACCGACAATGCTTTCATGAACAAATTCTTCGCCAATTGAAATTTCTTGATTCGCATATAGGACAGCCAATTTCGCAGAGGTACCCGTCCCGCATGGAGAACGGTCGATTCCTCCTGGAGGAACAATCACTGTGTTTTTCACATCCGCTTCCTCATGAGTTGGTTCCGTGAAAAACTCCACATGAGTTAACCCTTTAATAAACGAATATTGCGGATGAACGATTTCAACTTTTTCATTAATGATGTTCCTAATATTGATTGCTGTTTCAATTATGTGAGAAGCATTTTCTGGAATTAACTCCAATCCAACTGATTTCGCCTCAATGATTGCGTAGAAATTCCCTCCATACGCAATATCGGCATCTACACGCCCAATTCCCTCGACATCAACGGAAATGCTTTTTAAAAGAAACGCTGGAATATTGCAAAAAGATACTTCTTTTGCTTTTCCATTTTCTATTGAAATATCCACTTCAACGAGTCCAGCAGGCGTATCTAACTTTAAGGAAGTAACGGGCTCCTGAATAGGAATCAATCCAGACTCAACTAGAGCTGTACAAACACCAATCGTGTCATGTCCACACATCGGTAAATATCCACCTGTCTCTATGTAAATCACGCCAATATCTGCTTCTGGATGGCAAGGATCCGTCAATAAAGCACCGGACATGACATCATGGCCGCGCGGTTCATTCATTAACAGTTTGCGAATCCAATCATATTCCTTTTTCATATGGAGCATTTTTTCTGACATTGTTTCCCCAACTAGTTTTGGAAGCCCGCTAATTAATGTTCTCGTCGGATTCCCACCTGTATGTGTATCAATTGTTGTAAAGACTCTTTGTGCCCTCATCTGCTCAACATCCTTTCTGTAAATCGGTTAAAGCTAAGCGGATCAACGGGAATAGACGTTTCTTTTTCGTTAATGAGTTCTTCTACTATTTTCCCTGTTACTGCTGCGAGGCTAATGCCGTCCCCTTCATGGCCCGCCGCAATATAATAATTTGGAATTGTATCCACGCGTGAAACGATTGGCAAATGATCTTCTGTCCATGGACGCAACCCTGCATATGAACGAATGACCATCATATCCGCCATTTTCGGATAAAACCGGATTGCCCGGTTCGCAATACATTTAATGACTTCATTGTTTACTGCCGTATGAAAGCCAACAAACTCTCTGCTGCTGCCAATTAAAAAGTTTTGACTTTCTGTTGGTTCAAAGACAAGAGCGACCCCGTATTTCTCAGTTAGTGGATCAACAATGCGCTTTCCGCCAAACTTAGAAATTAAATAGCCAAACTCCATTACTTTCCGAGATCCTACATGTTGCTGCCTCGAAGCAACGATAATATGCCCTTTTCTCGGT
This sequence comes from Bacillus pseudomycoides, assembly GCF_002551005.1. Classification (GTDB taxonomy): domain Bacteria; phylum Bacillota; class Bacilli; order Bacillales; family Bacillaceae_G; genus Bacillus_A; species Bacillus_A pseudomycoides_C. The sequence goes on along the minus strand of NZ_NVOY01000044.1, from coordinate 58,975 downwards.
TCAATTGGTATTGACAGATCGAGCATCTTTCCAATTCTAGGTGCCCAGACTCCTGCCGCATTGACGACATGATCCGCAGTAAAAACTCCGTTTGTCGTTTCTACAATAAATGAACCACTTTCTTCTTTTTTCATTTCCTTTACTTCTGTATGTTTGAAAGCTTTAGCTCCCAGTTTTTTCGCTTCCTCCAAAAGGGAAAAAGCTAAAAGATAAGGGTTCACTGTGGAATCAGTGGCACATTCTAGCCCCCCTAATAAATCATCTGCAAAAAAGGGAGACTCCTGCCGAATATCCTGCCGGTCAAGCATTCGAAATGGTAAACCAACGGCTTTTTGACGATCTACCCATTTTTGCGCCGCTTCCATCTCCTCATCTGATTCACAAACGAGGATGCTTCCCGGAGCACGATATTCAAATGAATGCTCTAACTCTCTACTTAGTTCATCCACTAAATTTTGACTAAACAACGACATTTGACTATCAAAACCTGGATCTTTATCAATCGCCAAAATATTGCCGTCACATCGTGAAGACGTGCCACTAACAAATTCCCCTTTTTCAATTATCGTTACGTCTCTTCCATATTTAGAAGCATAATAAGCAATCGAACAGCCAATAATTCCCCCGCCAATGACTAACACGTCACAATGTTTCACATGACATTCCTCCTCTCGATGAAATGGCTTCATTACCTAAAAATGCAATTCGTGTGCCACTTAGCGTAAAACTTTCAAAATGGATCATTATTTCTTCTCGCGCTGATGAAAGCCTCACTTAACAAACCATCAGTGGGGGATGAAAAAACTCCCCCACTCATGGAAGTTTCACTTTATCCCAAAAGATTTTAAATTTTTTGTAAATAAGTGTATAATTTCCTTTACAGTGTTAATATTTTTTTACAGTATGGGAGGCGATCAATATGTTTTCATTGCCGTCAGTAAAAGAAATAATCAAACAATATCTAATAGATACATCATTCAATAAACAGCAGATCGAACAGAAAAACGGGGAATTTTATTATCGTTCAACACAAAAAATGCCTGAGATTCCATGCAAAGTCGTATACGAGGATGATTCATTATTCACCTTGCTTCAGGCGTTTAGTTACCATTCTACAGCTATTATTCTTGATACAAACAAACATCCAGTAGGCTGTATAACATCTGCTCAAGTCATTCATTTTCTTCATAACTCTTACAATCAATTAAAAGCTTTTTATGAAACTGTCATTCAAACGACAGATTCTTCTGTCACGGTCATTGATAATAATGAGCGTGTTTGTACATGGACAGAAGGAGCAGAAAAAATATTCTCAGTTAAACGACAAGATATAATCGGCCGACCAATTACGGATTTCTTTGATTATAAAAATCTAGAAATCTTGCAATCTCTACATAAAGGGAGACGCATTATAGGACAGCACCATCAGCCTCAGTCTGATTTATTTGTCTTAATTAACTCTAATCCGGTTTATTTTAACGATCAAATTATCGGTGCGGTCGTTTCAGAAACAGATATTACGAATCAAGTTGTACTAAATGAAAAATTATTTAATATGTCCAATGAAGTACACCGTCTTGAACAAGAAGTAGCAAAATATAAGGATTCATCCGATCCTTTTCATTCCATTAAAGGAAAAAGTGCTGCCCTACAAAGAACAGTAGATTTAGCCAAAAGAGTATGTTCTGTAAAATCTACTGTTCTCATATTAGGCGAAAGTGGTGTCGGAAAAGAGGTGTTTGCCAAAGCGATTCATGAAGCAAGCGAGGAACCGAAAGCTCCTTTTATTTCGATTAACTGCGGTGCGATACCGGCATCTTTATTTGAAAGTGAGCTATTCGGATATGAACGGGGCGCCTTCTCTGGTGCCGATAGTAAAGGAAAAAAAGGAAAAATAGAACTCGCAAAGGGTGGGACATTGTTTCTTGATGAAATAGGTGAAATGCCGCTCGAAATGCAAGTAAAACTTCTACGCGTGCTGCAGGAGCGGAAATATTACCGGGTTGGCGGAGAAAAAGAAATCAACATCGACTTCCGTATCATCGCTGCCACAAATCGTGATTTACAAGAATTAATGAAGCAAGGACAGTTCCGCGAAGATTTATATTACCGATTAAATGTAGTTAGTTTGCATATTCCTCCTTTAAGAGAACGGCAAGAAGATATTATTGAATTAACTCATCATTTTTTACATGATTTTTCTTCGAGTTATCAGCGGCCAATTCATGAATTCCCGCCAGAAGTTATGCATGAACTGCTTCGTTATGATTGGCCCGGTAATATTCGTGAACTGCGTAATAGCATAGAGCGGCTTATCGTATTCGCAACAGATGGTGTAATAAAACGAGAGTATTTACCCTTCCATACAAAAAATATTAGCTTTGAAGATACAGTGCAGTCTGCAAATCATATCCTGCTAGAAAATGATTGCACCATCTTACCACTGCAAGAAGAAATGGATCAACACGAGAAAATGGTAATTGAAAGAGCGTTACATATTTTAGATGGAAATAAATTAGAGTGTGCAAAACAACTTGGTATTACAAGAGCAACTTTATATAACCGCTTAAAGCGGCTTGGCTTAAATTAATCCTCTTCCTCCTCTATATTGGCACATTTTTTGCATAATATTTTGATGAACAACTATAGAGGAGGAATTCAAATGGGGAACAAAGATAGCATTGTAATTTGTCGTTGTGAAGAAGTTACTTACGGACAACTTCATGAAACAGCAAATCAACATAAATGCACAGCAAGAGAATTAAAATTAAGAACAAGAGCAGGAATGGGCTTCTGTGGAGGCCGTACTTGTAGAGTTGCATTAGATAATATTATTGAAAGCGTCATTTCGAATATATCACCTAGTGAAATTCCTTTAAAATATCAGCCGCCAATTCGGCCAGTAACATTTGGAACAGTAGGTGAAAAACAATGACTAGAATCATGAATCATCCCGTTTTAGGGAATTTAAATGATAGAGAACGCATTTCTTTTCAATTTGATGGAATGAAATATGAAGCGTATGAAAATGAAACGATTGCCGCTGCTCTTTTAGCAAATGGAGTAAGAAAACTACGCGTTCACGAAGATACCGGAACACCTAGAGGAATTTATTGCAACATCGGCCACTGCTTAGAATGCCGTGTTACTGTCAATCAGCAACCAAACGTAAGAGCTTGCTTAACAGTCGCCCAGCAAGATATGGTCGTTGAAAGTGGAAAACAGCATCCGAATATTGTAAGAAGGATGGTGGAAAGCGATGATTGATGTAATTGTAATAGGAGCAGGTCCAGCTGGATTAGCAGGAGCTATTGCTTGTGCGGAATTTGGTCTCAAAGTGACCGTTATCGATGAATTTATAAAGCCAGGCGGCAGATTACTCGGACAACTTCATCAAGAGCCTTCTGGTGAGTGGTGGAATGGAATTGAAGAATCGAAACGCCTTTATCAAAAAGCACAGCAATTAGCGGTCGATATTCGTTGCGGCGTATCTGTTTACAACTTAACGAAAGAACATAACCTATGGAATGCGCATACGAGTATCGGTACGCTAGAAGCACCATTTGTACTAGTAGCTACCGGAGCCGCTGAGTATCCTATCCCGCTGCCGGGCTGGACCCTTCCTGGTGTCATGTCAATCGGCGCAGCGCAAGTCATGACAAATGTTCACCGCGTCCAAGTCGGCAAAAAAGGAGTTATTATCGGAGCGAATATTTTATCATTTGCGATTTTAAATGAATTACAATTAGCTGGTATAACAGTTGATCGAATTGTCCTTCCGGAAAAAAGCGCCCTTAGTAAACAAGCTGGTGACCCTGAAGCTGTCATGAAATCACTCTTACATGCATCACATCTCGCTCCATCGCCGCTGTTACGCATGGGAAGCCGTTTCATGAAAAGTGACTGGATGAGAAAAATCGGCTTGAACTTTTATCCGAAAAACGGCATGAAAGTAAATGGTACGCCTCTCCAACTTCGGAAAGCAGCACTCGAAATTATCGGTAAGGATCAAGTGGAAGGGGTACGTATCGCTGATATTGATGCAAATGGCAATATTATTCAGGGATCTGAAACAATTTACAATGCAGATTTCGTCTGCATTGCAGGCGGCTTATATCCGCTAGCAGAGCTTGCTGCTGTTGCCGGATGCCCGTTTCAATACATTCCTGAACTTGGCGGCCACGTTCCTCACCATGCAGAGACGATGGAAACTCCTCTTGATGGGCTATTTGTCGCTGGTAATATTACCGGCATCGAAAGCGGAAAAATTGCCATGGCCCAAGGAACAACAGCAGGAGTATCAATTGCAAAACATGCTGGAAAGGGACTCGGCACAATTGATCAGAAACTACAACAAGCAGTGCAATATGTCCGCACTGTTCGCAAACAAGCTGCGATTCAATTCAACCCTGAAATTGATAATGGCAGAAGCAAAATGTACGAACTCTGGGATCGTCTCTATTCAAATAACAAGACCTCTAAAAAAATTGTGTAATGAAATAAGAAATCCCGCCAGCCTTTGTTCTGACGGGATTTCTTATTTATGCTTCTATAGTTATGCTGCAGTTACTGAAGAATGCTTTAACTTTCGCTTATTCTTTTTCTTGTGCCACCACATATATGTACCAGTGAACATTAAGATTGATGGTGTAAGACCAGCAATAACATATAAAACTTTTGTAAATAAACCACCAAACGTTCCTGTATGTAAAGGTTTAAGCCATGTCTGATACGTCAGTCCATCATCCACCTTTGGATCTAGTTTAGCCAACACTTTCCCGCTATACTGGTCAATCCATACTTTCACATTCCCATTCCCTGGATCATACGGACGACTCAAACGAATTTCCACAGCACCCTCTGCTTTTCCTTTTTTCGCTTTCGCTGGCATCCTTACTTGCGTAATAGTTCCTTGAGGAACCGTCTTTTCAGCTTCACTTAACAAGTGATCAAGAGGGAGTTTTTCTCCTGAAAGAGGCTTAGAAATAAGTTTCTCCTTCGATGGCATTACACTAGTTTTTGCTCCGACCCACCCAAAAATTGTCTTATCGTATGCAAAAAGTGCACCTGTTAATGAAACCACTAATAAAAATGGCATAGCAATGATTCCAATGACTTTATGTATATCATACTGTTTTACATATGTATTCTTACTGCGCCGTATAACAAAACCACGTGTCCATTTTTTAATCCCGGGCCACCATAAATACAAGCCAGATAAACTAATAAAAAAGAAAATAAATCCAATAATACCGACAATTTCTTTACCGTTAAAATCTTTAAGAAGTAAATGATAATGAAGTTCTTTTACTTGATTAAAAAACGACTTTCCCCCTAAATCTCCATTTATGTTACCAGTGCCTGGATCAACGTATACAGATTTCGTCCCTTTCCCTTCTTTCAAATTAAACAAATAAATACCTTGAGAATGTGGATCATCTGGCGTATACACACGCCCTATTTCTCCCTTTGGGTATGCGCTTGCTACCGTTTGCAAAGCTTTCTGATATGTAACTGGTTGTCCCTTAGTTATTTTGTATAAATCAGGATGAATCATACGATTTAATTCGTTGTCAAAGACAAGCAAACTGCCAGTCAATCCAATTAGCACAATAAATATCCCCGCTATCATGCTAAGGTATAAATGAACCCTTCTAACCATACTACGAACCTTCATAAAAGTCCCCCTTAATGAAATGAAAAATCAAATTAATATTAAAGATAATGATTCTCATTGTCAATATTCCAAAGGGAAATATTCATAAGAAATATTTTAGTAAAAGAAACAGCTGTTTGAAATATATTTTTGTAAAATCATAATTTAGTCGAGAAGGGGCATCTAAAATGACACCGACGTCTTCAATATAAAAAGACTAAGCAGCCACCGAGATTCAAGATTCGATGAATACTTAGTCTTCTCCCTATAAATTGTATGCAGAAATATATACTTTGTTTTATTATTCCTGAACAAAATATAACGCTCTAATCTAAATGTACGGTGCAATTATATAATTCTGAATCCCAAGCATTCTCTAATTTAATCAGTTTCGTTAAAGACGTATTTTGGGGAGATTCCGCCATATGTAAATGAGGCACTAATTCATTTAGAAGATGTTTAATAAATGCGCCATGACTAACAATTAATATATTCTTATTTCCATGTTTAGATACAACTTCTTCAATGACCGAAAGACCTCTCGCTATAACATTATCAGCACTTTCAATTCCTAAATCCAGCTCTCTCCAATTCTTGCCCCACTTTACAATTCTTTCTTCTTCCGTTGTCCCTTCAATCTGTCCTCCGCCTGCTTCACGAAGTCTAGATTCCAAATAAAGGGGAGTATTCGGAAGTTTTTCTCCAATAATCTCCGCAGTTTGCTTTGCTCTTACTAGATGACTAGAATATATGAAATCCCAATTCTCCTTATGCAAACGCTCTGCCAATTTATGTGCATCTGCTATTCCAGCTTGATCAAGGGCAATATTTGAATTCCCCTGCGCTCTTCCTTCTTTATTCCACGGTGTACTTCCGTGACGAATGATCCCTATTCTAGTCATGTGAAAACCTCCTAATTATGAAAAATGAACTTAGTTCGAAGTATTATTCCTCTTTCTAAGTTCATCTCGTATATCTTCTAAATACTCATTTCGTTCTCTCACTCTCTTTAATACAATTAACATAACACATACTACAAAGGCTGCTACTGCGACATAGAAAACAAGTCCTAATATTGAAAAAATACTATATAAAGCCGGCCCAGCTTCCATATCTCCGGCCCCCTATTTTAAGTAGATGGAGTAACCCATACTTTATACATCATTTTATCCCCAAGCCAAACTGTATCCGTATGAACATGAAATCGTTGAACACTCGCCAAACGAAAAGCCAAAACATAGGCAACTTTCTCGTCAGGAGTTGTATATCCATCAAAAACTCCTGCATACATATCGTTACTGATGGAACCTCCCCATTCTTTTGCTTCCCATAGCGTGTCAAACATCATATGATCTTGACGACAATCCGGTTTATGCCAACGAATGCTCATAGAGAACCCTCCGATGAATACTAATATTTTATTGCTTGAAAGATCTCTTCCCTTTGCTTTTCTCATATCGATAATGAAAATAATAGAGAAGTACGATTGCTAAAATCCCTACTCCAATCGACATGTATAAAGGCCATTCCTAGCGGACATAGCCCCTCACACAAACCATGAGCACCGTTAGCATTTCAAAGCAAAATAATACCTTTATATTTTTCATCGGCTACTCCTTATATATAATTCCATTTTAATTTTTCAACATATAAGTTGCTGTTATATAAAACAAAAAATGATCTACACTCGTTTTCTCTCTTTGCTTTATCGTCGTACATGGTAGGAAAAGGACCTGACCGCTTCTATGTATGGCCAGATCCTCTCGCTCATCCTAAAAAAGAAAGGGGGTTTTTATGTCCGTTTTTCAAATTGCATGTATATATTTAGTCTTCTATTCTCACATAAGGACTTTCTTGTAAAAGCAGCTCCATGAATTTTTCCTTCTCTTTTGGCATTGTAATCAAATGTACTTCAAATTTATCTCCATACGTAATTTCTAAATTTCTCTTACTTTTTCCGACAAACCGAATTGCTCGAATACTTGCAAGCGGAATTTTCTTTTTTGTGAGCCAACGCCCTGTTACGAGCTCACCATTAACGATTTTATGCTGAAACACAAACATTTCAGAAATAGAAATACTGTTGGCAGCTAGAAATAATATTCCTACCACAAGTCCCGTTAGCAATCCTTTTCCATTTAGCGTGAATGATATTATAGGAGAAAATGCAACCAGTAGCAGCATAATAACAGTAAGCAGTATCATAATCGGATTCTTTTTTATGTGAAATTCCATTTCCATTACCTCTTAACCATATTATACCATTAATTATTGGTGAATTCAGAAAAAAAGAAGCGCCCTACTATACGCTTCTTTCCTTCCATTCTCTCGCTAACATACTATACACCGCAATGTCATGAAAATGATCATATAACCATTCTCCATCACGCATCATTCCATCTAAGTGAAAGCCGAGTCGTTCCGGAATGGCACGGCTCTTTACATTTTCTGCTCCGCAATGAATTTCAACTTTATTTAAATTTAACTCTTCAAAAGCATAACGGAGCGCAGCCTCTACGCTTCGCGTCATAATTCCTTTTCCGCTTGCTTCTTCCGCAAGGTAATACCCAAGACTTGCCGCTTTCTTTCCCCAATTCACCGGATGAATACCAACCATCCCAACGAGCTTCTCTTTATAACGTATCCCTGCTTCAAAACCATTTCCATCTGCGAATTGATGCAGCCACATTGGAAAGATTTCATTATATGCTTCCGCCGTTTTCGTACGGTCGACCCATGGAAGCCACTCTCGTAAATACTCTCGGTTGCTATCTACTAATTCGTACAGCTCATCTTTATGATGCTTTTCTAGCAATTGTAATTGGATTTCTTCATCGACTCTTAGTGTAAACATTGCTAAATCCCCCTCTGTATTTTCTTATTATTCTAACATTTTAATTTGTAAATTGTTAATAAAACTTACAGATTTATACTACTTTTTTTAACACGTAATGCAAAAAATCCCGAAGAAAGAAGCACACCGCTAATCACTAAAATCATTCCGATTACTTGCCTTCTCACTATTTTTTCTTGTAAAATCAGCCTCGCTAATATCGTTGTAACAAGCGGATTCGTAGCCATAATGAGTGATCCATTTATAGCCTCTGTACTTTTCATTCCTAAAAAGAAACAGAAATTAAATCCAAATACACCAACTATCCCAAGCAACATGTAGTAACCAATATTCTGTTTACACTCTTCCCATTTTAAATTTTTTCTAATTACTAACATACCTAACATAACAAGCGCCGCTATACCAAAACGCCACGAAGCAATGTGAGCAGTTTCAAAATATTGTACTGCATATTTGGAAACGTTAAATGTTCCACCAGTGAATAATGCAAATCCAAGCAACTGTAGATACACTTTATTTTTCATCATCGTCCTCCAAGTGCTTTTCCCCTAAAAAATCATGATAAATCTCTAATTTTTGTTCTGTAAGTTGAATTACACGTTCTAATTGTTTCTTTTGCACTTCTATCTTTTTTAAATGATCATTTAAAATGGAAATGCGCTTTTTTATTTTCGAAGGCACTTCTTCTTTTCTTTGCTTAATTTCTTCTAAAATACAACCGTCACTCGCAAACTCCGCAATTTCCTCTAATGACATTCCCGTTTGTTTTAAAGAATATAGAAATTGTAAAAACTGCACATCCCCATCTGTATATTGCCGAATACCGCTATTTCGTTTTGGCGGCGGCACTAATCCTAATTTTTCATAATAACGAAGTGTATGAATGCTCATTCCTGTTAACTCTGCGACTTTGCCAATTGTATACATCATATTTCCTCCTTAATTTCCATAATTTCATTTTACAATCTAGAGTTGACTCTAGGTCAATAATAAAAAAGGCTGTCTAAAAGTTTCATTTTTAGAACAACCTTTTTTATTATTCATATGTGAGCTCAAACCTATCAAAGCTATAATAACCGTTGCACTTCCTCTACGCTTAAACCTGTGAATTTTGAAATATCTTCTATAGGCATTCCGTTTTTATGCATTCCTCGAATTAACTCTTTTCTTTCTTTCTCTCGTCCCTTTTCCAATCCTTCTTCACGAGCGTGAGCAAGCTTAGCCTGTTCATCCAGTAATAGCTTTTCACGAGCTTCGTAGGCAAGACGGAAGGACGAATCATGACTCATATTCTCCCATTTATCAATTGCTTTTCGTAAGATAGGATCTTGGTTCATCGCAATTTCCTCCAATGTTTGTGTTAAATATTCATCTTCATGTGCAGATAGTAATAACATCCAGCGAACAAACGCATCTTCCCAAGGGTTGATTTTCTCTTCTTTCCACTGTTTGACGAGCTTCGGAACTTCTATAAAGTGAATTTCTATATCACTTGTCAACATCTTCGGTTTTTGGGTGTTCCACAACTGTCCGGTTGTATGAAAATCTTCATGCGATGAAAATAATATAAAATCTAATAAATTAATGGTTATTGTTTTTCGAAGAGCACGATAAGGCATACCTTCTTTCATTTGAGAGGTATATAACTTTGACCAATAATATAAAGAACGTTTAATCGTATCGTGTGTGTTACGAAGCTGAATTTCTATATTTACTTGTGTCTCATTATCCAATGTTGCAAGTAAATCTAAAATGGATAGTTTGTCATCCTCATACTCTTTATGGAGATGTGGATCTTCTAGTTGAAGGGATGTAATTTGCGATTCTAATGATGATTGTAATATGGCATTTAAAAAACCAATCAAAATCTCTTCATTACCTTTTATACCAAATAACTGTTTAAAAGCGAAGTCAATTTTTAAATTAACTAGCCTTTGCTGCACACTTCTTCCCTCCCACTTTTCTTACTGTGCAACCTAATTTTATAAAACTATTCCCTCATCTACAAATCACGTATTACGCAAAATACGTATAAAAATTTTTATTTTTCACATACAAAAAAGACGTGCATCTCTACACGTCTTTTTCATTTCCTTACTTCTTCTCCGCCACTTGTACTTCCTTTACATAAGCAGCTTCAAATTTTTGAATATCACCAGCGCCCATGAAAATAAGTACGCCGTTTTTATGTTTCTTTAATACTTCTGTCGTCATAACTGTAACCAGCTCTGCACCATCAATGCGTTGCTGCAAGTCTTGAATTGTTAACTCTCCTCTATTTTCACGCGCAGAACCGAAAATATCACATAAATATACTTGGTCTGCCTTACGTAGGCTTTCTGCAAATTCATCTAAGAATTTTTGTGTTCTAGAGAATGTATGTGGCTGAAATACTGCTACGATTTCACGTTCTGGGTGTTTTTGACGAGCCGCTTCAATTGTCACAGTAATTTCTGTTGGGTGATGTGCGTAATCGTCAATAATTACTTGCTCACCTACTATCTTTTCGTTGAAACGACGCTTTACACCGCCAAATGTTGTTAACTGCTGTTTCACAACTTCAACATCAATGTTTTCATAATGACAAAGAGCAATAACTGCCAATGCATTTAACACGCTATGATTGCCGTAACCTGTAATATCGAACGTTCCATAATACGTATTACGAACAAAGACATCAAATCCAGTGCCATCTGTTCTTTTTTGAATGTTACGTGCCTGGAAATCATTATCTTCGCCAAATCCATAGAAAATAACTGGTACTTTCGCATGAATCTTTTGAAGTTCTTCATCATCACCGCACGCAATAATACCCTTCTTCACTTGCAGCGCCATCTCTTGGAACGCACTAAATACATCATTAATGTCTGCAAAATAATCAGGGTGATCAAAATCGATATTTGTCATAATTGCATAATCTGGATGATAAGACAAGAAATGACGGCGATATTCACACGCTTCAAATACAAAATACTTACTATCCTCTACTCCAAGTCCTGTTCCATCACCAATTAAACAAGATGTAGGGCTCGCCCCTTGCATCACGTGAGATAACAAACCTGTCGTTGATGTTTTTCCGTGAGCACCCGTTACAGCGACACTCGTATACTTACTCATAAAATCACCTAAAAAGTGATGGTAACGATAAATAGGTAAATTTAATTCTTTTGCATATTCAATTTCCTCATGCGTATCTGGAAATGCATTTCCTGCAATAATCACTTGTCCTTCTTCAACATTCTTCTTATCAAAAGGTAGGATAGAAATCCCACGCTTTTCCAACGCTGTTTGCGTAAAAAAACGTTTGTCTACATCAGAACCTTGAACAGTATGCTTCATGTCATGTAAAATTTGCGCTAAAGCACTCATCCCTGTCCCTTTAATTCCCACAAAATGGTAAACTGTCATCTTAAAGAACCTCCAACATTTCGAACTATTCCAACGGTCTATCTATAAGACAGTATATGATTTTCTTCTTATTTTGGTAATCATCTCGAATTTCTTATAATCACGTCCAAGCTCCCGTATAAGTCCATAACAAACTTATTATAGCAAAAAACAATCCGTTATACTATGATAACAGAAAAACTGATAGGGTCAATTCCCTACCAGTTTATCCGTTTATTCCACTATTTGAAATTAACTGTTTCCCATTTAATATTCAGAGAGAAATAAAGAAGATTTGCGGGGTGAAAAGTCCCCGCACTGCTGGGCATTTCACTTTATTCCGCGTCTTCTCTGGCTTGTAATTGAACTCGTTCTAAACGCGGGTTTGGACGATATTTACGTCCTGCTTTCGCTTCTGGTTTTCCGTTTAATTCTACGTTATCACCTGTGAAGCCAATGTTCATTTTTAATAAGCTGCTGCCGACACCATAAATATCAACTGGAACATTTTGTTCTTCAAACTCACGAATTCGTTTTTCATCAAAGCCGCCGCTTACTACGATATTCACGTGCTGGAATCCTTCGTCATCTAATGCTTTACGAAGTGCAAAGATTAGAGATGGATTCACACCGCGCGGATCAAATGTGCCAAGTACTTCTGGATGACGAATGAAGTATTGGTCAATCATCGTGCGTGATGTATCTACACGTACTCCTTTTAGTTCTGACCCGAACTCACGAGCAACACGAAGTGCATCTGTAATGACATCGTTATTGTAATCGATTAGTACGACTAGCTCATCTTCTGGAAACTTTTTATGATATGCTTTTGCCGCTTCTACAACATCACCATTAAACATTTGAATTAAAGCGTGAGGCATTGTTCCCATTCCGCTTTTGCCCCACCATTCATTCATCGCGTGCGTTGCTTGTGCGCTCATACCGCCGATATAAGCAGCATAGCCATCACCGGCTTGTTGTGTATAATGATCATCACGGTCGCCCATGAAAATAACAGGCTTCTCTTTCTGACCGCTGCGCGCAGCTTGTACAACATTATACACATTTGTTGCCACAGAAGTGCGTCGTCCTAAAATACCATCAATGACACCTTCTAAATAGCCGAAATACTCATACGGTCCGCGAATCGTTAATACCGTTTCAAACGGACTTACTTTATCCCCATCTTTTAAAGAATGAATTTCAAGCTCTTCAGGATGCTCCCCAAATGTTTGTAATAAAGCAAGCACTTCATCTGTTCCACATAATACAGCATGTTCCTTTTGGAAAAATTGCATTGTCACAACACTTTCCGCTCGAAATTCTTTAATAATATCACGAGTTTTTAAGAAATAAACCGCCGAAAACCATCCTTCACCAACGCGCTCATCAAACTTGAACGTCTTATTTGTCAGTCGATTTATTTCACCTTGTAATTTTAGTTCGATTTCTTTCATGTCGCTATACTCCCTACTTTACTATCCAACGTTTTCTCTTAGTATACAGCAAAACCTTTTCTTATACATGTATATCCTGCATCGCAGCAAATTCATCTTCTGTAATAAGGACATCTCTTGGTTTTGTTCCGCGTGCTTCTGAGATAATCCCTTGCGCTTCCATTTCTTCAATAAGACGAGCGGCACGGTTATAACCAATGCGGAATCTTCTCTGCACAGAAGACGTGGACGCTCCCCCTTGTTCTACAACAAATTGACATGCCTCAAAGAACAGCTCATCCTCAGATTCTTGTTGTTCTGTTTTTGCCAATAAGTCTTCTTGCTGGAATAAATAATTTGGCTTCATTTGACGTTTCGCATGCGCAACAGAATTTTCAATTTCTTCATCTGAGACGTATACCCCTTGCACACGAACCGTTTTTGACGTTCCATTCTCTAAAAATAGCATATCTCCGCGTCCAAGTAATTTCTCAGCTCCGCCAATATCAATGATTGTACGAGAGTCTACTTGCGATGACACTGTAAACGCAATTCGCGTTGGAATATTTGATTTAATTAATCCTGTAATTACATCTACAGATGGACGTTGCGTCGCTACTAATAAATGAATTCCACAAGCTCTTGCTTTTTGGGCAATGCGGCAAATCGCTTCCTCTACATCCCCCGGTGCAACCATCATTAAATCAGCTAACTCATCAATCACAATGACGATATACGGCAACGTTTCGCCTGGAATTTCTTGTTCATTCATAATTGTATTATAACGTGGTAAATCACGCGCACCTGCATGCGCAAACAATTCATAACGGCGTTCCATTTCATCTACTGCCCATTTTAAGGCTGCCGTTGCTGCTTTTACATCCGTAATAACCGGTGCAACAAGGTGCGGTACAGAATTATACGGCGCAAGTTCCACCATCTTTGGGTCAATTAACATTAGCTTTACTTCATGCGGCTTCGCCTTATATAAAATACTTGTTAAAATTGCATTAATACATACGCTTTTTCCTGATCCTGTCGATCCAGCAATTAAACCGTGCGGCATTTTTCGAATATCCGTAACAATCGGTGCTCCTGAAATATCAAGACCAAGTGCAACTGTAAGCGGTGATTCACTTTTCGTAAACACTGGGCTTCGTAAAATTTCTCGAAGGAATACAGCTTTACTTTCTTTATTTGGCACTTCAATTCCAACCGCACTTTTGCCCGGAATTGGCGCTTCAATTCGAATATCACGAGCCGCTAAATTCAGTTTAATGTCATCACTTAAGTTCGTAATTTTGTTTACTTTCACACCTGGCTCTGGCTGTACTTCAAAACGAGTAACAGCTGGTCCTTGCGTCACATTCACAACCTTTGCACCAATATGGAAATTATGGAATGTCGTATTTAACAGCTCTTTTTGTTCCTCTAACCACTCAGCGTCATTTGTCGCGGGATGACTTGGAATATTTAAAAGTGTTAATGGCGGAAACTCGTATGTTGGCGGCGCTTGTAAAACATTACGAACGTCTTGCACTGTTTCTACAACAACTCGGTGCGTCATTTCTTCTTGCACTTGCTGCTTTTCTACCGGCGGCTCAGTATGTTGTGTTTGCTTAGGCCCTGTATGAGCAGGTTGTGACGTCATTGCTACACGACGTTTTTCTTCTAACATCTGTTTATCTTGCTTCAACATCACTACATTAAACGGAACGAAACGTTTCTTCTCACGTTTTGGCTCTTCAATCACCTTTTCTTTTTGCTCCGCGTTCACTTCCGGCTGTTTCGTAACTTGCGTTTCTTTTTCTTCTATTAGTACATTTGCAAAACTTTGTACAGCTTGCTGTGTTTGCTCATCAGCTTGAACAAATTCTTCCGTTTGTTCTTGCGTGAAACTTTCTACTTCTGATACTTCATCAAATTCTGCGGCAACCGACTCTTCTATGTCTAGTGACTCATCCTCTACTTCTGTTTCCTCGAATACTTCAGCTTCAAATGATTCTTCTACCTCTGTAGATTCCTCTGCTTCAGGTGTTTCCTCTTGAATAACAGACTCTTGTTCTTCTTGCATATCGGAGTCTTCCATTGTTGCAGATGTTTCTACCACTAGCTCAAAGTCTTTACCTTCTACAGTTGATTCTTCCATAACTATTTCTTCCGTTATTTCAGTTGCTTCGGCCAGTACTTCTTCTACTGACTCTTCCATCTCCGCAAGTTCTTCTGCTTCCAATGTCGCTTCTTCTATAACTGGTTCTTCTGTTACTTCGGCCAGCATTTCTTCTTCTACTGGCTCTTCCATCTCCGCAGATTCCTCTGCTTCCACTTTTACTTCTTCCATAACTGGTTCTTCTGTTACTTCTGTTGCTTCGGCCAGCACTTCTTTTTCAACTGACTCTTCCATCTCCGCAGATTCTTCTGCTTCCACTTTTACTTCTTCTATAACAGACTCTTCTATTCTCTCAATTTCTTCATTCATTTCAGAGCTTGTCTCTACAACAGTAGGGTCTTGTACTTCACTTTCAGATGTATGAATTTGCTTGGTAAAATCTTCACTTCGGACGATAACACCTTCAGACGCATCCAACTGTTCTTCTTCATGGCTATGTAACGCCGCTTCGTTTTTCTCTACATCCACAATCGATTTGCTATCTTCTGTTTGCTCTCCATTCGTTTTAACAACGGTAGGTTCAACTTCTGTTAATCCATCTTGTGATACATCAGAACTTATATAGCCATTTTTCTCTAACCACGTATCAACAACTGATTTTCCTTCCATTGAGATTTCAATATCTTCTCGTTGTTGTTGTTGCTTACTTTCCTCATTTTCTTTTTGTCTTGCTTCTGGACGATTGTATCCAAAAATGGGTGAAACCATTTCTGTTGGGCGGAACGGTCTTCGATTACTTTCAACTTTAGAAGTAGGTCTTACCTCCTCAACACTTGGTTCCATATATGTCATTTCTTGTACTTCTTCTACTCGTCTTGATCGGCGCCGTTCTCTAATCGGTCTTTCTTGTATAGCGGGCTTTTCTAGATGAGATGATTCCTGCGTACTCTCGTCAAATCCATTATCAGGAACTAACGGGAAACGGAAATTACCACCCGGATGTGGTTTGGACGCTTGCAGCTCATCTTCTCGTTTATGAGAGTAGTAGTTTACACGAGGAATCTGAGAAGTAACCTTTTTCTCTGCCGGTGTTTCTATTTCTTTCAATGCTGTCGCTTCATTTTCTTCCTCTTTTTTAAAAAGCTTTTTCATCCAATCTAACATGCTTACCACTCTTTCTACTAAATAGTAACACCCTTTATTGTATCAGCATTCAGCAAAAAGTGCAGATGAAATTGCTTTCATTTCATTTACAGAAAAATAAAAAATATTATTAAATAAAAACAGCTCCATCTAAGATGGAGCTAAGAAAAAATCACCCTTTACTTACTCGATAACTCTCAACACTATCCGCCACACTTTGCAGTAAAGAACGTAAATAATTCACATCCGATAGTTTTCTGTCTTCTTCTGGATTTGACATAAACCCTAGTTCTAATAAAACCCCCGGTACCTCAGCCCAGTTAAACCCAGACAAATCATCACGAAATTTAATCCCGTTTACTTGTACGTTACCATTTTCCTTTACTTTATTCACAATGAACTCAGAAGCGTTTAAACTTTCTTGATAAATGTTTTTTGTAAAAGTATTTTCTTTTGACGGCGTTAACACAGCAAAACCCTTTTCTGCTGCACTTTCCGAACCATCTGCATGAATTCGTAAAAACAAATTCGCATGATGTTCATTAGCAATTGCCGCCCGTTCTTTATTACTCATATTCACATCATGTGTCGTTCTTGTCATGACCACTTCAATGCCTTTTGCTTCTAACATCTCTTTTAATAGAACAGCTGCTTCTAAATTTAGTTCATACTCTCGCTTTTTCGTTACAACTCCTGTTGTTCCATCTGTTACTTTATATTTTTGTTTCGTTGCCCCTGGACCGATTGGCTCTAATTCCAAATTCGCTTTTCGTTGGTGACCTGGATCAATACATACAATAAATTTTGGTTTTTCTTGAGCAGGAGTAGGAGCAGGTGCTGGCTCTTCTTTCACTTGCTCCGCTTTCGGTTCGTTGTTTTGTACAGGACTTTCAACATGAGAAGGTTTCTTCTCCTCTTGCTTTGGTGATATTTTTACAGTTTCCTTCGTGCATCCTATCATACAAAGTGCGGCTATCATCATTACAGAAACATTTTTTATGTACTTCATATTATCTCCCTATCTATGAAAAGAATTTCTTATATGCTCCATGATTTCATCTATATGATTCGCAATACAAGCAGGATTCCAGACGCTCATCCCCCGCTCTGCAGTATACACATGTAAATTCTGTATATCTACAAAAATAGGATTACCAATGTCCGTATCATATCCAATCACGAACCAGCTTTCTTGCCAATTCCCTTCTTTTTCTCCTATTAATGAATTTCCTTTCTTATCATACCGATAACCAATTTGCCCATCTTCAAATTCTTGTTTATGAAATAGGTAAATTTCTAACGATTGCAATTCAATGTCATGAATACGAGAAGTTTGAATGAGTTGAAACAGTTCGTAAACTTTTGGATGCTGCATCATGCGATATACCTCTTTTCATTTTTTCTAGATTTTACCTAATTTGATTTAGAAATACAATTCTTTTCATGGAGAAAACAGAACATTTGGGTATCGTGGTCGCGACCGGAGTGTCAAACCTTGTCAAAGGGTCTTTCTCCCCTGTCGAAGCGCCGATATATCGGTGGACAAACGAAAGAAGAGCTGACGCCAAAAGGTA
Source organism: Bacillus pseudomycoides (assembly GCF_002551005.1). Taxonomy (GTDB): domain Bacteria; phylum Bacillota; class Bacilli; order Bacillales; family Bacillaceae_G; genus Bacillus_A; species Bacillus_A pseudomycoides_C. Next base: position 40,815 of record NZ_NVOY01000044.1, on the reverse strand, counting down.
CCTACGTGCCTTTTGACGTCAGCTCTATTTTTTATTTAGAATTTAAACTCTTGTCCAACTTCATAGCTGTCTTCAAGAACAAGGATACCTTTTTCTTGCGGAGCATCTGGAAGTTCTAATTCACGTGCTGAACAAATCATACCGGAAGATGGAATGCCGCGAAGTTCTGCTGGTTTAATTAACATACCGCTTGGCATTACTGCACCGATTTTCGCAACTACTACTTTTTGGCCTGCGTCAACATTTGGTGCACCGCATACGATTTGTAATGTTTCTGTACCAACTTCTACTTTACATACGTTTAATTTATCCGCATTTGGATGTTTTTCTTTTTCTGCTACGTAACCAACAACAAATTTCGGTGAAAGGTCCGCTTCTACAGTTTCTGTAAAATCGTTCTTCGCTAAAATTTCATTGATTTTTTCAACAAGCTCTTTCGTTAATGTAAGGTTGCCTGTTTCCGTTACTTCCATATAAGAAGAAGCATTAAAAATGTTGAATCCTGCTGTTACGTTACTTTCGCGATCGAAAACGCGCGCTACATCTCCTTTGCGTTCAAATGTGCGGTTTTCTAATGTAATATCTTGCAGGGCAACAATTAATGTATCCCCAATACCTTCAAGGTTATAAAAAACGTTCACTTTGTTCATCCTTTCTCTTTTTCACTTCGTTCTTTCCGATTTTTCGCCAAAATAAAGATCGGTTCAAAATTACCATCTTCATATACGAATGAAAGTGATGTAATCGGAACATGACCTTCTGCAAAAAACTTCATTGTCATTTGTGCAATAATATCATAACCGATTTTGTCCACGATATCAGCAACAATTAATACATCTTGGTGCGGAACCGCAACAACCATGTCACCAGAAATTTGTTTCCGCATCTCTCGTAATAATGAATCGTTTAAAATCCGGCTCGCGTCATACCCGTCATTTGTATTTAAGAAATAAAACGTATTTCCAGCGACTTCATCTCGTTTAAATTCCGTGCGTAAAGAGCGCACATTGAACAATGCCATTTCACGTACTTGTTCTTCTGTCATTCCAATTTGCTTTAGCAAACGCTGATCAATAAGGCGATATGTTTTATCTGAATCTAACGCATAATAAATACGTGTTTCTGCTGTATGTTCCGTCATGACAAACGGATTTCCTTCTTCCGCTTCTTTCGGAAAAGAAGTTGAGCGGATAACAGGCAAAATCTTCGCCGTACTCGTTACTTCTTTATGCATCGCAACAAGTGCTTCTTCTACGTAATAGACAACTTCTTCAATTGCCTTTTCTTTCTTTACCTCCCACTTCGCTACAATACCTGGAAGAGAAACTGTAATTCCTTTTTTCGTATTTGTTTGCTCAATGCGAAGTGTTTCTTTCTCACTATCATACTGAAAGCTCCACTCTGCTCGTGCAAGGCGCTTCATCAGCTCGTCTTTCATCTTTTTACTCGTCATTTTCATTTCGTTTACCTCCCTTCCGAAAAAAACAACCTCTACATATGAAGATAGAGGTTGTTTTCAGTTTCACTTTATTTTAAACCTTCAATGAACTCTTCAATTTGTTCTTGCGTTTTACGATCTTTGTTTACGTAACGGCCAATTTCTTCTCCCTTATTGTAAGCGACAAAGCTTGGAATACCAAATACGTCTAATTTAATGCATAGATCGATATATTCATCGCGGTCTACATAATAGAAAGAGAACTCGCTATATTTTTCTTCTACTTCTGGCATAAATGGATCGATAAAGCGGCAATCCGGGCACCAATCTGCTGAGAATAAAAAGATCACTTTCTCCTCGTTTTTCAATTCTTGAAATTGCTCCATACTTTCTAATGCTTTCATCTAAAATTCCTCCCTAAAAAGAAGTATGTATTTACTAATTTAATCTTACTTTATATAAGTCGCTGCCATGCAGAGTAAAACATGCCCGCTACTTGCTTTCTACCTTTGTTTTCACCCTTGTATGTGGAAGAAAATGGATCCGACCGCTCCTATGTATGGCCAGATGCTCTCGCCCACCTAAAAAAAGAGGGTTTTTAATTTGTATTTATATACTACCATACATGCGGTACGGTGCAAGGTTTATGCTTTGCTTCTGTCATACATATATTGTCCAACCAATAGCTTCACAACATGCACAAACAAATCCGTCCGATCTACATAATTGTTTGTAAAAATACCGATTGCTCCTTCATTGCTGCGGATGTCACGTTGCTTCGTATAGTCTTCCATCACTTCACTTAATTCTTTTCCTTCTTCAAGAGGCTGAATAAACTCATCTGGCAGTTTCATGCGTGCTCCGCCTGCGGTAAATAGCTTACCCTCTTTCGTCGCTAAAGCACCCCAGTTACACATAAACAAGCCATGGTCTGTATGCATCACGCCGCCTTCTAAACCAATTCCAATATCCGCTTTTCCTTCTGTTAATGCTAATTTTGCCCGGTTACTTGCACCTTGCAGCGTTTCTTCATCAGAAAATGGTTGCGCGGACACATGAGACGGGACAGATAGTGAAACAATTTCTGCTTCTGCAAGCACTTGCTGAACAGCATTTACTTTCACTTTGTTCTTCGATCCAACTGCTACCTTCATGTTTTCACCTCAAAATTTAAAAAGAAAAGGCCGCATTCGGCCTTTCCATATTAAACATTTTCTTTAATTGTTTCAAATGTTGTTTTATCTGTTGCTTTTACTAATTGAATCAGCAATTCTTTCGCTGCTGCATAGTCATCAATATGTAAAATCGAAGCATGCGTATGAATGTAACGAGCACATACACCAATCACAGCAGATGGTACACCAGAGTTACTTGTATGTACGCGTCCTGCATCTGTACCGCCTTGTGATACGAAGTATTGATACGGAATGTTATGTGTTTCCGCTGTATCTAAAATAAATTCACGAATGCCGCGGTGCGTTATCATAGAACGATCATACAAGCGAAGTACAGCACCTTTTCCAATTTGACCAAACTGTGTTTTATCTCCTGATGCATCGTTTGCTGGGCCTGCATCTAACGCATAGAAAATATCAGGCTGAATCATATTCGCAGCTGTTTGTGCACCGCGAAGGCCAACTTCTTCTTGTACTGTTGCACCGGAATATAGTGTGTTTGGCAGTTTTTCATCTTTTAATTCTTTTAATAACTCAATCGCAAGGCCGCAGCCATAACGGTTATCCCAAGCTTTTGCCATAATTTTTTTTGGATTTGTCATCGGTGTAAACGGACAAATTGGCACAATTTGCTGACCGGGTTTCACACCAATTTCATGCGCTTCCTCACGGCTATCTGCACCGATATCAATTAACATGTTTTTTATATCCATTGGTCTGTTACGTTGTTCATCACTTAATAAGTGCGGAGGAACAGATCCTACTACACCGATAATCGGACCGTTGTCTGTCATAATTTGTACACGCTGTGCTAGTAATACTTGACTCCACCAGCCACCTAATGTTTGAAAACGAACCATTCCGTTTTTCGTAATTTGCGTTACCATAAAGCCAACTTCATCCATATGACCAGCTACAAGAACGCGAGGACCATTTTCGTCACCCTTTTTTAAACCGAAGATACTCCCTAAACGATCTTGTACAATTTCGTCTGAGTATTTACTTAGTTCTTGCTTCATAAAACGACGCACATCATGCTCAAATCCTGAAGCACCTTGCAGTTCTGTTAACGTACGAAATAGTTCCATTGTCTCTTTATTCATCGCGGTACCCTTCCTTCAATCCAGTTATAGAATCACTCTTTTCATTGTAACGAAATTTTCGAAATCTTTCTAGTTTCTTCTTTTTTTATGTAATTTGATTTATACTTATGGGGAAAACTTTAACAGGATAGAGGTGAATGTATGAACTGGAAAAGCTTACTAGCGGGTGTTGGTTTAGGTTTTGCAGCTGGATATGTTGTTGCAAATAAAGTACAAGAACAATCCCACATTTCTTCTGAAAAAGCATTAAAAATGGTAAAACAAGCATTAAGTCATAAAGGTGAACTTACAGGTTCTTGGGTACATATGGTTCCTGAGACGTTTGAAAAATATGATGTTACTTACGATGTATACCGCGGTGGTATTACAACGTTATTACACGACGTACAAGAACGATTTGAATTTTTAGTAGATGCAAAAACAGGTACAATTTTAGAAGTAAAAGTTGCTTAGTATATAAATCCAAATTAAAAAACCGACATAAAACCTTTCTTTTTAGACGGACGAGAGCATCTGGCCATGCATAGAAGCAGTCAGGGCCTTTTTCTGCCACATGCGAAGTTCAAACAAAAGGAGAAAGAAAGTAGCAGACTCCTTTTGTTTCTACATAGCAGCAATCTATCTGTCAAAAAATCAAAATGGATGTATATAGAAAGGGTGCAGATTCATTTCTGCACCCTTTTACTTATAACATCAATGGAAAATCTTTATATACTGGTGAGTTTACAATATACGACATGAATCTACGGTTATATTCTTTCAATAATTGTCGCCGTTGACATCCCGTGTCCGATACAAATTGTAAGTAAGCCGTATTTTCCGTTTCTTCTTTCTAGTTCATGAAGCAGAGATGTCATCAATTTCACACCTGTTGCCCCGAGCGGGTGTCCTAATGCGATAGCACCCCCGTTCACATTTACTTTATGTAAATCAGCCTCCAGTTCTTTTTGCCATGCAAGAACAACAGAAGCAAATGCTTCGTTAATTTCGATTACGTCCATATCATGAATCGTTAAGTTTGCTTTTTGCAGTACTTTTTTCGTTGCTGGAATGACGCCGTCTAGCATCATTGTAGGATCTGAACCAACTACAACTTGATTCACAATCCGTGCCCGTGCTTTAAGCCCTAACTCTTTTACTTGTTCACTATCCATTAACAACATGGCTGCTGCTCCGTCACTAATTTGACTCGCATTCCCAGCTGTAATAGATCCGTTCTCCTTAAAAACCGTCTTTAAATTCGATAACGCTTCAAGAGAAGTATCCGCACGCGGTCCTTCATCATTTGTAACAAGTATTGCATTTCCCTCTTTATCGATTCCATTTACTGGGACAATTTCACGCTTAAAGTATCCTGCTTCTATTGCCTGTAGTGCGCGCTGATGACTTTCATAAGCATAGCTATCTAGCTGCTCTCTCGTAATTCCATATTTTTCAGCAATCAGTTCTGCCGATACACCTTGATGGACAATTTCATATTTTTCATGAAGACTATTCGGAATGGTATTTGCATTACCATCGCTTAAAATTGGTACTTTCGTCATATGCTCAACACCAGCAGCAATGGTAATATCCATATCACCAGATTTAATTTCTTGCGCTGCAAAATGAATTGCTTGTTGTCCCGAACCGCAAAGACGGTTAATTGTTACAGCAGGAACAGTAATAGGAAAATCCGCTTCTAAAGCAGCAAGTCTCCCAATATTAAAACCTTGCTCCGCAATTGGCGTTACACAGCCCATGACAATATCCTCTACCTTACCTTTTTCGATATTGGCACGCTTTATTACTTCATTCAGCGCCACTGCTGCAAGTTGCACAGGATGGAGTTCACGAAATGCACCATTTCTTTTTCCAACCGGTGTACGTACCGCTTCAACAATTACAACTTCTCTACTCATATTCTCTCGCCTACTTTCCCTTTTTCATAATCATAGAATCCTTTTCCCGTTTTTCTCCCAAGGTGCCCTGCCTCTACCAATTTCACAAGTGTTTGCGGAGCACGGAACCTGTCACCAAACGCTTCGCTTAATCCTTGACTCGCAAATAGCATTGTATCTAACCCAACATAATCCGCTAACTCAAACGGCCCCATTGGATAGTTCAAACCAAGTTTAATCGCTTTATCAATTTCTTCTTTACTTCCTACGCCTTCCTCATACATACGCATGCACTCTAACAAATGCACCGCAATCGCTCTTGAAGTAACAAATCCTTGCATATCTTTCACAACGACGGTTTCTTTTCCAATCTCTTCTGCTAACTCTTTCACTATTTGTATAGTATGTTCTGCTGTATCCACTCCTCTCACAATTTCAATGAGTTTCATAACCGGCGCTGGGTTAAACCAATGCATTCCTAATACTTTTTCCGAGCGATTTGTCGCACTTGCAATCGCTGTTACACTTAATTCAGACGTATTTGTTGCAAGAATAGTAGACGGGGAAGCATAGCGATCTAGCTGTTTAAAAATCTCTTTTTTCAACTGTAAATTCTCAGGAGCAGCTTCAATAATAAGCTCTACATCTTTACAGGCTTCCTCTAGCGTTATAGTAGACACGATATTCGCAAGAACTTGCCCTTTATCTTCTTCGCTCATCCGCCCAGCTTTCACGAAACGTGTTAAGCTTACTGTGATTCCCTTGTATGCTTTTTGTATACTTTCTTCTGATACATCATACATTTTCACGCACTTTCCGCCCATCGCTAATGCCTGAACAATACCACTTCCCATAATCCCGGCACCGATCACCGCAATATTTTGAATCATCATTTTCCTCCCCTTTCATTACAACCCCATACTTTTCGCAATAATATTTTTCATAATTTCATTTGTCCCTGCATAAATGGCGCTTACTGGAATGTCTCTGTATCTTCTTGCAATCTCGTATTCTTCCATATACCCATATCCACCGTGCAATTGCATACACTCCGTCGCTACTTTCTTCGCAATGTCTGTTATCCACCACTTTGCCATCGATACTTTCGTTACAATGTTTTCACCTTGCATATGCGATGCAATACATTCATTCACAAACGTACGGCCAATTTCAATTTCTGTATACATTTCGGCAAGCCTGAACTGCACCGTTTGAAAATCACTAATACTTTTCCCAAATGCTTTTCGCTCTTTTACGTAGTCCTTTGTTAAGCGCAGCATCACTTCCGCGGCTGTTATGGACGCAATTGCAACAATGAGACGTTCTTGCTGTAATTTGTCCATTAAATAATAGAAACCTTTTCCTTCTTCCCCTAACAAATTAGAGGCAGGAACTTTTACGTCTTCAAAAATGAGTTCTGCTGTATCTTGACTATGCAATCCTACTTTTTCGAGTTTTCTTCCTCGCTTGAATCCTTCCATTCCTCTTTCTAAAACGAGTAAACTCACTCCTTTATGCGCCGGCTTTACAGTTGTATCTGTCTTACAAACAACAACAACTAAATCTGCATGAATCCCATTTGTAATGAATGTTTTTTCACCGTTCACAACATAATGATCGCCTTCTTTTCGTGCCGTCATACGAATACCAGCTAAATCAGAACCAGCTCCCGGCTCTGTCATCGCAATAGCGGTAATATATTCACCGCTTACACATTTAGGAAGCCATCGTTTCTTTTGCTCTTCTGTCCCATATGATGTCAAATACGGAACAACAATATCATTATGTAAACCGACTCCTACTAAACTTGAACCTACCTTTTCTAGTTCTTCATTGATTACAACTGAGTACCCGAAATCAGCTTCAGCTCCGCCGTACTTCTCTTCTACCATTGGACAAAGAAAACCACTTTCCCCCATCTTTCTCCAGAGAGACCGCGGAATAATCCCATCTTTCTCCCATTGGTTATAGTGCGGATATGCTTCTTTTTCTAAAAATTTACGGAAAGCATCACGGAAAATGTGATGCTCCTCCTCTAAATAGGCATGCTTCATCGTATTTTTTTCACCTCTGTCCCTTGATTACGTAAAATAAACTTTTGAATTTTCCCGCTTGCATTTCTCGGCAGCTGCTCCGTAAATACATACCGGCGCGGACGTTTATAATCAGCGAGTTTATCGCTTTGTTTACAATATTCATCTAACATTTCTTCTGTAAGCGATCCGTCCTTTGAAACAACGTACGCAACGACGCGTTGCCCCCACAGATCATCTTTCTCCCCCAATACTGCAACGTCTAACACACCTTCATGCGTATACAAAAAGTCCTCTACCTCACGCGGATAAATATTCTCTCCGCCGCTCACGACCATATCATCAACGCGATCAGCTACATATAAATACCCATCTCTATCGACATAACCTAGATCTCCTGAATAATACCAACCTTTATATAAAGCCTTTTCCGTCGCTTCTTTCTTGTTGTGATATCCCGCCATCACACACGGGCCTCTCATAATAATTTCTCCAATTTCATATGGAGGTAACACATCATCCGGCTCAGACGGTCCATCATCGTTCGGGCGAACAACGCGAATTTCATGATTATACCCAGCCTTTCCTGCCGAACCAACTTTCGAAAGCTGCTCATGCTCCCGTAAAAATGCAACGGCTGGTCCCATCTCCGTCATTCCGTAAGCTTGTATTAACGAAACATGCAACTTTTCATCGCAAGCTTTTACAAGCGCAGGTGCCATCGAAGCCGCTCCGTACAAACCGTACTGGAGCGATGATAAATCATACTGTGATAAATCTTCCTGCAGCAGCATATTCCACATCGTCGGTGCCGCAAACATAACCGTCACCTTTTCATTTTGAATTGTCTCCAAGACAAGCTTTGCATCAAAATGATGAAGAATGATATTTGTCGCACCGCTATGTACTCTTGGGATAAAACAACAATGAAGTTCCGCACAATGAAACATCGGTGCTGCCACAAGGCCGCGGCTAATTTCCGTATAATGTAAATAAGCAACGCCCATCAAACTTTGATCAAGAATTTCCCGGTGGCGATGAAGCACACCTTTTGGATGCCCTGTCGTTCCACTCGTATACATAATGGAACAAATGTCATCTTCATTCACTTCTACTTTTTCAAAATGCGGCGTAGCATTCGCTACTTTTTCTTCATAAGAAACTGAAAATGATGGCCCATTTTGATTAATGTCCCAAAACTGAATGTGAGGAAATTGTGTATGAATGCTTTGTACTTGAGAGGATATTTGCTGTTCAAAAAGGACGATTTTAGGAGAGGCATCTTCTAATATATAGGTAAGTTCTTGTGGTTTTAATCGAAAATTGATGGGATTAAATATAGCTCCTATTTTTGCACAAGCAAAACACGTCGTCGCTAGTAGGCTACCATTAAAAAGAAATGTCGAAACGCAGTCACCTTTTCGAATCCCGCTTTGTTGAAACGCATGAGCGAGTTTATTCACCTGTTCATTCCACTCTGCATACGTCCAGCGAATCTGTTTTTCAGGCTCAACAATCGCTTCCTTATTCGGATAATTTCCAGTCGTTAATTCTAGTAGTTTCCCAATGGTCATATACACGATATCTTCCCCCTCCTATCTAGTAAAACGCTTTCATTTTTTCGCTATCTTCCTATTAAAAACAAGATAGCTTGGGGATTATTATAACAATTTTCAAAATACTTTACAGGTGAATCTTTCGACAAATAGAGACAACGACGATTCACTTTGATAGTAAAAAAACTAAACAAATAGCATTTGACTTATTCATCAAATGCTTCGTTTCACTTAAGAGTGATTAGAGATATATTTGTTACTTCCAGGAATTCCCTTAATGTTGTTCCAAGCTTCAATCGCTTCTTTACGACTCTTCCCTTTATTGTTTGGATCAGCGAAAAAGTCACGAGTAAATTGATTGTATTCAAATTGAGGAGCAATGTCTTTCTTATATACTGGGTCTTTCTTACGCTCTTCTTCTTCATACCAAGCAGCTACAACATCGCGATACGTTTTTCCTACATTATTTTTAAAGTAGTTTTGGATATAAGTAGAAAAGTGAAACTTAGGACTAATGATCGTCTTAAAAAAAGCTCTTACGTCTTGACTACAACGATGATTTTCCGTAATAACTGTATCAAGACTTAAGTTCGCTTGTGTCTGGGACTGCGTCTTACTTTTTGGCTTTCTTAATGCTTTTTTGATCTCCCCGGTCTGAAGAAACGTTTCAATTCTATCTGTAATCTCTATTTTAGAACCCGATGCACTTATTCCATGTTCCCTGCAAAATGATTGCAGTTCTTCTTTTAACCAGTAAAAATTTTTGAAATCTTGAATTGAAATATCCCTTGTAAGATTAGGTCTCACTAATCACACCTCCATATATACCCTTATTACAGAACGTATGTTCATGAGATGCAATTAACCGTTAAAAAAGAGCTTGTTTTAAGCTTCTGCTAATTGTCGTTCTTTTTTCGGAGAATAACTCATCCCCGCAAACACGAGAAAAATGCCGAGAAGCTGATACATATCAGGACGATAATGTAAAATCGTAACATCCAATAAGATTGCAACAACCGGATCAACAAAGACTAAAATCGCAATTGTTTGAGCTTTTAAATCTCGTAAACTACTGAAAAATAAATAAAACACAAATCCGGTATGAATAAACCCTGTAACAAGGATATATCCCCAATTTTCAACCGTAAGATGCACAAACTTTGACCAATCTACAAATGGAATCAACATGACAACACCAAGGGTCGTTTGTATGAAAGTTGCTAATAGCGGGCTCAGTGTTTGAATTCCCTTTCCTGTAATGGAAGTAAGAGCATAAAATAGTGCTGCAGCAAACGCCCATAGAACACCTGTTGATAAAAATTCAGCTACACTTGTATGTTGATGAATTCCTCCAACTAACAATGTACCTACAAAGCACATAAAGAAAAAAAATAAACCTGTTCCTGTTATTTTTTCTTTAAAGATAACAGAGCCTACAAGAAGCACAATCACAGGTGCTAAATGATAAATCGATATTGCTACAGTAATAGGCATCACTTCAATAGAACGAAAGAAAAAGATCCAGTTTATAATAAGAAACAGCCCACATAGCAAGGTAAGTGCATATTCCCGGCGCGGAATAAAATTTTCCTGTTTTGTTGTAAATGAGCGAAAAAACCATATTCCCCCTAACAAAACACTTGCACAGAGGCATCGTACAAAGACCAATTCAATCGATGGGAGGCCTGTTTTAATCGAAAATAGGCCGATGGAACCAAATAGAGCCATAGAAGCGGCGAATTTTAATTTCGCATACATGTAACTTCCTCCTAAAGTAGTCATACTATTATTTTGTGCGAAAAAAACAGCTTTATATTAAGCTGTTTTTTCCTGTCATGACATGAATTAAATCTTCTCTTTTCTTCCATAGTTCATCTAACTTTTCAGGACCGAACGCAGTTGTAATTTCCTCGACCATAATGTCATGCCGAATGTATTCAGTAGCAATTAAAACGAGCGCAGGATCGGTTGACTTCACAGCCCATTCTGAACCTTTGTCGCTAAACTTAGCAATTAACGCTTCTTCTTCATCTCGAATGAGAATCGTCAAATACCCGCCCATACGTTTACTAACAATGTCCGGTGCCATGTAGTTGTGATGATATGTGTTTCCGAGCGTCTTATCTTCCGCACCAAATAAAACTGTAAAAATAGGGATTGATCCTTCTTTTTCTCGAACTGCTTTTTCAATATCTTTCACAATAGGTGACCAAATCGATAGCCATAGCTCTTTATTTGCCTCTCGAATCATCGAAAGCATTTCTTGAACAATATGTTCATACTGAACAATTCTCGTGACAACATCTATCTTTTGATCACTTTCTAACGTCGTAAGAGATGATTCGAGCACTTCTAATGACGCATCCATCTCTTCTTTCAAACGAGCAAGCAACAACTTCGGTTCAACGGGTTTATAGACAATCGGATCAGAAGGAACCGTTTGAATGGCTCCTTTATCAAGCAATTTTCCTAATACCTCATAAATCATGGAACGCGGAACGCCAGAACGTTTACTTAATTCATAGCCAGTAATGGCAGGTGCTTTTAATAAACCTATGTAAGCCTTACATTCGTATTTTGAAAATCCATGTTTTTGTAATTCAGCAATTGCTTTCTCTTCCATACATCCTCCTCGAGAGTAGTTATTCTATTAACTACTATATAACACCCATAATAAAATGTCTATATTTTCAGATTTTTCATTAAAACGAGTAAAAGGATCAGTCAACATAGACTGATCCTTTTACTCGTACGAACTATCTTTCCCTTTGTACAATGGCTTCATATTCGCAAATCGAAATTTATCCACAGGCAGCACCGTTTTCTTTTCGCCAACTGCTGAATCTTGGTTTTTCTGTGGAATAGGCATAAACCTTGTATTATACTGCTCTTTTATTCCTTGAATCATAAAAAAAAAATTTAAAACAAAAATCGATATTGTAAAAGCTACTAACGGCGCCAATATAATCCACGGTGCTGTTAATAATTCATTTTTGTTCAATCCAATTAATCCCGACCATTCATTTGTAAGGGAAAATGCAGTAGAGGGACCTCCGAAAGGATCCTGCACCATTTTTCTTCCACCAATTAATACTTTAAAAAAGCCCATATGTATGAGTAGCGTAAATAATTGAACAGCTTGTTGCAGAAAAAGAATAACAAGAATTTCTTTCAACGAGAGCCAAATATGCTTTCGAAACACATGCATTTTTCTACCACCGAGCACAATGGAACTTGTAATATAGTCTTTTTTCATAAAAAGATTAATCTCTTGGCTAATGTAAAGAATAAGATTTGGCAATGTGATGATGCAAAGAAGTAAAAATTGCTTAATAACAATAGATTCCTGAAAACCTGTCTGCTCGCTTTTGATCATTAGCGGCATCATGAACAAAATAACTAAAACAACTGTCGGAACATAGAAATACACCTTACATACTTTTTCAATAAACTTTTGTACTGAAGGTGGTGTATATGCTAGGAAACTTCCTAATAATGTTCCAAGTACAAGCTGGATCAAACAAATTCCAAAGACAAATAAAATCGTAAACTTTGCCCCGATAATAAGTTTAAAAAACAAGTTATATCCACTGCGATCCGATCCAAAAGGAGGCATCAATAAAGGGTTAAACGGCGCACTATGCGAAACGTTACCGTCAGCGTCTTTTATTAATACTTGCGTCTGAGAATACAAATCTTTTCCGTACCATGTAAATAAAAAACTAGCTAACACAAGTCCGCTAAAAAAAGAAAGGCCTATCCAAAAACGTTTCGAACGGAACATGCTATTTTTCATTTGCTAGTCCTCCTGTCGTACGCTTTATTTGAAATTGAGCAAGAGTAAACATGGTGTAAAATGGAATGAATAATAAAAAGATCCACCATGCGAACGTGACAGGCTGTAATGCTAATGGTTTTAAAATGAAAGACATATATCCATTTATATTGAAAGCAGCCTCTACAAGCAGTAGACTTGAAACCATGAATAGAAAAGTAGATTGTAAATGGTTGAATAGATGATAGATTACATTACGAAATAAATGAACAAATAAAATATATTTTCTGCTTAGGCCCTTTGCCCTTGCAAATTCTACATAAGGTTTATGTTGTTCTTCTACTAAAAATAAAACCATAATCCGGAAAAAGTGAAGAGCAGGTACAAGGCTCATCGTCACAATTGGTAAGAAATAAGCTTGTTTACTACCGAATGCGTAAATATTTACGAAATTAACTCCTGTTTGTTTATATAGCCAAACAAAAAATAGTTGCAGCATAAAGATTAATAACAAATCAGGAATTGATTCAATTAACACTAAACATCGTTCAATTGCTTTTTTCACTTTCAAAGAAGAAAGTACGTACCCGAAAGAAAGACCGGTAGCCACCACAACTGTTAAAACAGTAGATGCTAGTAAAATAATACCCGAATACATATACGGCTCCCAAATCACGTCCCAAAAAGGTAGTTGGGGTATATCCATAGGGTTGTTATGAATAGCAGGCCCTTCTGTAAACAGTCTTTGTAAAAAGGTAGTAAAGCTCAGGGAGACCCTCCCCCAAAAAACAAATGGTACATAACTAATAGCTATAATAACAAGGATACAAATGCAGAATTCTATACATTTCTCGATAAAAAATCCCTTCATTTTGAATCTCCTCGCATCATGATTTATAATAATTAACACTCTTCCCTTACACTTCGCTCGTCACTTCTATCTCTTTTCGCTCTATTTTTTCTACCATATGCCCTTCTTCATTCCATTTCACCGCACGGTAATAAGCATCATGGTAGAACGTAAACCATGCTTCTTTCTCTACGCCGTATTTCATCCACTTTTGTTTCTTCTCAATTGATGTCATCGGATAATCATCATACGCCATAACCCATAGTACATTTTGATGTGCATGCGTTGGCATTAAGTCCGCTAAGTGAAGGAATGTTTCATTTTGACTTTGTGCAACGACAACAGCATGTCCATCACTATGACCGCCTGTATGAACCATTCGGATTTCATCTGTAAGATCGATTTCCTCCGTGAAGAGATGTACTTGGTCCACAATTGGCTCCCAATTTTCTTTCCAATATGTATTGAGTGAGCGAATATTCGGATTTCTCATTTCATCCCATTCTGTTTGTGATACATATATTTTTGCATTCGGAAACGTTGGAACAAGCTTTTCACCTTCCCATTTCGTTAAACCAGAGGCATGATCAAAATGAAGATGCGTCATTAATACATACTGAATATCTTCCGTTTTCAGGCCAAGCTGAGCGAGTGATTGTTCAACAGAGGACTCTTCTGTCACCCCTTGATTTCGCTTCATTTTCTCATCCATTTTGTTGTTGCCCATCCCTGAATCGATAAGCATATTTCCATCTTTCGTTTGCAGCAACAATGGATCTGTTCGTAAATAAATTTGATTTTTATCGTTATGGCTATATTTGCGTGACCAAAGTACTTTCGGTACAACGCCAAACATTGCCCCGCCGTCTAAATGTGTATTTCCTCCTCGCAGCCATGTTACTTGTATATCTCCTACTTTTAAATGTTCCATTTTTTGCATCCCCCTTTCTTTTTATGTTATCATATAATTCTGAAAAATAGTCTATAAAACAAAAAAGGAGCCATTTTTATGATTAAAAGACTATACGAAGCACACCTTCCTGTCAGTCATTTAAAAACATCGATCTCATTCTATGAAGCATTAGGCTTAAAGCTATACAAAAAAGATAAAACAGTCGCTTTCTTTTGGATTATAGAAGGACAAAGCTGGTTAGGACTTTGGGAAGGAAACGAATACCAAACAAAGTACCATCCTTCTCTTAGACATATCGCTTTTCAAGTAGATTTACATAATTTAGAACACGCGATTGAATGGTTAAACGAAAAAGGAATTCAAGTACGGAAAGATTTTGGAATGGAGCCTATCGAACCAATTGTATTTCCAAATCAAGCACATGCCTCTGTATATTTCAATGATCCTGATGGCAATAGCTTAGAACTAATTGCTCGCCTTCCTTTTGAATTGGATCGAACGGAGAAAATGTATTTAAGCGAATGGAAAGACATAACAATGAAACAGAAGGGAACACACCTATGAAACTAACAAACGAACAAGATTTCATCCAATTAGTAAAAGAGGATCGATGGATGATGGATATATTACAAACTGCTAAACAATTACAGTTACCCGACTGGTGGGTATGCGCTGGATTTGTCCGTTCAAAAATATGGGACACTCTGCACGGTTTTGAAGAAAGAACCCCTTTTCCAGATATTGATGTTGTTTATTTTGATGCTGAAAATATTGATGAATCCGAAGAAAAGAAATACGAACAACAACTGCTGCATATGTCTCCAAATGTACCTTGGTCTGTAAAAAACGAAGCAAGAATGCACATCATTAGCAACATGCCGCCCTTTTCTTCTTCAGTAGACGCGATATCAAAATTTCCAGAAACAGCAACAGCACTAGGTTTGAAATTGAATGAACAGGATGAGATTGTACTAGCTGCTCCTTGGGGCGTGCAAGATGTCATTAACTTAGAAATAAGGCCGACTCCTTATTATGAAGAAACGAAAGAATATGCAAATATATATGAGGAACGTGTACGTACAAAGAAATGGGAGGAGAAATGGAGTAAAGTGAAGGTTTTTTATCCTTTCAAATTATAATTTCATTTCACCATCATGATTCGGTATCACAAACAAAATATTAACACCACTATATTTACTATCATTATCTATATACGATGCGCCTTTATGTTTAGATATTGAAAAATTATCTTGATAAAACTGATCCTTCCTCCTTCGCTAACAAGTTGTTATTTGCAAGAAAAAAGATGAATGGGGAATTATAATATTGTTTCCTAAAATTTCACAATACCTCTAAAGGGGCGCTAATCTATGTGTAAGTGGAAATATATTATAGTTACTTTTTTAGTTGTTATTATGATTTATGATTCTGCATCAAACTCCTTAATTCATGCGATAGGGAACCCTCCTTCTCCTAATTACAGTTATTCAACAAATCATTTACCACAACAAGTACACTGGAAATTAGTTGAGAAAGCAATGGGACAATCAGGCATGATGAAGCCAGGTGAAGTCTTTTATATCAGCCTTCCACGTAGTGATTTACAAGTAAGTGTAAAGGGAATACCAATCCAAGCAAGTTTAGCCTTGGGGGGCTGGACAGCTTTTAAACAAATGGGTAGTCAAACGATGGTTATGGGTGATTTAGTTCTTACAGAAAATGAAGTTCAACTTGTCATGAATCAACTTTTTCATCAAGGAATTCAAGTTTCTGCACTACACAATCATTTACTAGGAGAGTCAACTCGTATTATGTATTTGCATGTGAAGGGTTATGGTGATCCAGTTCAGTTAGCTAAATCGATTAAATCCGCGATGGAACTAACAACAATACCATGGAACAACAAATTACCGAATGATTCACAAGTCTTTTCCATTGATAAACAGCAGCTTGATAAAATATTTAGACATAAAGGTACAGTTAGTGGTGGCGTCTATCACGTAAGTATTCCCCGGTTAAAAAAAATCATAGAAAATGGTATGGAAATTCCATCCGCTATGGGCGTAGCAACAGCAATCAATTTTCAGCCGACGAAAAATGGAAAAGCAGCTATAACTGGTGATTTTGTACTTACTGCTAAAGAGGTAAATCCTGTTGCTAGTACGTTACGTAAACACGGTATTGAAGTAACTGCTTTACATAATCACATGTTAAGCGAGAATCCCCGCCTGTTTTTTATGCATTTTTGGGCAAATGACGATGCAATCAAATTAGCTAAAGCACTGCGTGAGGCCATAGACAAGACTCATAGTATGTAGACTGCTTCGTTCGAATACCAAATGGGATTTCAGTTAGAAAAACAGATAAATTTATAAAAAACGCTATTCTCTCTGGATATTTCCACAAAAGAATAGCGTTTTTTCTTTATATAAACACAAACTCGTTTTAATCTACTAAATTAAAACATGCCCACCTTCAACATGCAGAATCGTTCCTGTAACAAACCCGTTCTTCATAGCATATAGTACAGCCTGGGCTACATCTTCAGCCTTACCTACTCGCCCTGCAGGGAGTTTGTTTCCTAAATCAGCATAGAATTTATTGCGCGTTTCTTCTGCCATTTTGCTACGTGACGGCGTATCAATAATTCCTGGTGAGACAACATTTACGCGAATTGGGGCTAGTTCTAGCGCCAACGTTTGACCAAGGTTAGAAACAGCGGCATTGACTGCACCAAGTGTCGCCGATCCAATCATAGATTTATAAGCGACAACCCCGGAAAATAAAGTGATGGAACCATTATCAGCAATGTTCGGGGCACCATATTTCGCTGCATAAAATTGTCCCCAAAATTTATTTTCAAATAACTGACGTGCCGCGGCTGTATCTGTATCGATAAAAGAGCCTCCAGATGTTTCTGCTGCTGTAACAACTAAATGATCGATTGTACCTACTTGTTTAAAAAAGGATTGTACTTGTTGTTCTTGCGTTGTATCAAGCACATGAATTGTTACGTTTCCTCCTAACTGATCCTTTGCTCTTTGTAGTTTTTCCTCCGAACGACTAGCAATGATGACCTCGCTACCATGCATAAGTGCAAGTCTCGCTGTTTCTAAACCAATTCCAGAACTACCACCGATAATGACAATTTTTTTATTGTTTAACATGTTCAATTCCCCCAGTTTTTCTTGTTTTGGTTTGCTGAGGTTATTGTAATTCTATAACTTTCTTTTTTGAAGTAGTGATATTTAATTCACATAGTTACATTATAGAAAGTTTCTTTTTTAATAAGGGATATACTTCTAAAAAAATTTCTTGTCTTCACATCATCTATTCATTTTATCGACAAACTCACCAACTGACTTCACATATTCATCGTCAAATAACCCTCTTGGGTCAAAAATGGATTTCACCAACATACCAAATTCCGAATTTACATATTGCGGTTTCAACATGGAATGATTTGCTTTTGGTAAATAAGATATTGATAACAACTCTTTCTGTATTTCTTTTTTGTAAACTTCCATTGTGTTTTTAACATCTACATTTTCATCACGGCCACCAACAATTAACTTAACAGGCTTTTTTGTTTTGGAAAGATCCTCAGTTGCATCGCTATTTACATTCTTTTTAATAAAATTCCACCTTTCTTTAGAGATATCTCCTTTATCGTTCGTTACGTTTTGGTATTCTTCATAATTACTATTTTTCAAAAGTAATTCGAGGACTTTTTCATTGTTTTTCATTCGTTGATTGATTTCTTCTTTCGTTGCTCCAGCACTAGTCATACTTTTTTTCGTATAGTACTTTCCTTGTTCAATCCAATTAATTGCAGGTGACACTAAAATGCTAAATGAAACATCATCACTAGCATTCGCTACTTTTGGTACAACCCATCCCCCTTGGCTCGCTCCCCATAAACCTATTTTTTTAGGATCAATATCAAGATTGTTCTTTGCCCATTCAATCACTTCGATTACTTCATTTGCGCGATCTTCCATCGATTGATCTAGCCAATCTCCAGTTGATTTTCCAATACCAGGATTATCCCATGCTAGGGATGCATACCCTTTTTTCGCTAATTCCTCCCATAAAGGTAAATAACCATCCTCATACGTTGCATTTACAGGTCCATCACCATGAACAAAAATAATTAATCCCGGCTTTTCTTTTTCCTTAGGTAAGGCGAGGGCGCCGTGTAATGTATTTTCTTTCGTTTGAATCGTTACTTCTTCTTGCTTCATATCATAAGAATTTTGGTAGAAAATCCACCCTACCGTTCCCAATATTACAATTCCTAACACGAGTAAAATTCTTTTCATTTTTTCCTCCTGTTATGTATGAAATTCTTCTTTTCACCAAATAACATGATGGTTCAATGAAAAAAAGAATGCTAATTAAAAAGCATCCTTTTTTATATTATTATATTTTTTTACACATATTCCCTTTACCAACATGAATGAGCATTTCTTCTATAACGCTAATCCGAATCGCTTTAATTCAATGAAAATATGTTCTAAACGTTCCCCCTTCTCTGTTAAAGTATATTCAACGCGCGGGGGAACTTCTGGATATACCGTTCTTTCTACAATCCCTTGCACTTCAAGTTCCTTCAAACGAAGCGAGAGCGTTTTCGGGCTAATTCCATCCATTGATTTTTGCAAATCACTAAATCGCATCGTTCCTTCAATAAGAAGATCTCGAATAATTAAAAACGTCCACTTTGTCCCGATTACATCAAGTGTTTTCGCAATGGGACAAATTTGTCCTGGTGTTCCTTTTGTTAATTCGATTGGCTCCATGTTACTCATTGAACCACACTCCTAAAATTTTTTTCGATTCATTTTCTTTATGTTATCACATTTCTATCTTTACGGTAACTATGTGAAATAAATATCACTACTTCCCAAAAGAAACTAACTATACATACAATATCATTAACACCAACACACTATTTATAAAATAAGGAGGTTATAAAAATGAGTATAAAAAACATAGCTAGTGTCATAAGCATCTTCGGATTCATGATTTTGATGGCAGCGTGTCATACGCAAACATCAGAATACAAAACTTCTGCACCAGCCAAGAAAGATATTCAACTGTTGAAGGATTTTCCTCAACCTAAATCAATGACAATCGATCCTTCATTAGAGCAGCAAAAAGCTACGGAGATGGTTCATGCTGCGCAGCGTTTCTATGCATTTTGGAATACTGGCAATGATGCTCTACTCCCGCAAACTGTTACAGACAATTTTTTTGATAACACATTGCCAAAAGGACGTCCTCAAGGGCCAAAAGGCTTAACATTTGCATCAAGCAATTTCCGTAAAGCCTTTCCCGACTTACAGTGTAATATTGAGGATTTAGTAGTAACTGGCGATAAAGTAACAGCCCGTCTATCGTTCACTGGAACACATAAAGGTAATTTGGGAGAGAAACAACCAACTGGCAAAGCTATTCATTTCTTTGCTATCGATATTTTACGAGTGAAAGATGGAAAAATCGTTGAAGATTGGCACTTAGAAGACAATCTAACACTTATGCAACAACTCGGCGTCGTACCGGAAAATTAATGAAAACACATTACGAAATAAAGGGGAAAACTAAAATGAAAAATATACTCATTATAAACGGCCATCAAACTTATAGATCAGCAGAAGGAAAACTAAACAAAACATTGATGGACAACATGGTAAATGTATTAAGCGTAAATAACAATGTCCAAACAACAGTCGTTCAAAACGGATACAATATCGAGGAAGAACAAAGTAAGTTTTTATGGGCTGATATCGTCATCTTCCAAACGCCTATATATTGGTTCAATGTACCAGGATTACTGAAAACATATATGGATGAAGTGTATGCTTACGGATTATTTTTCAAAGGGTCTGAGCACTATGGAAGAGGCGGCTTATTAACTGACAAGCACTATATGTTTTCAACGACATGGAATGCTCCTGAACAAGCATTTAACGATCCAGCACAGTTCTTTAGAGGAAAGAGTTTAGAAGACGCACTCAGTCACTTACACCGAACACAAGATTTTATCGGTATGAAACCGTTAAAGAGCTTCGCTTGCTATGATGTAATCAAAAATCCGGATATTGATAGATTTGTATCTGAACTAAATATACATCTAGAAAAAGTATTGCCATTATAATTCACTTTCATATGAGAGAAGCCCTTTCAAATGTGGGCTTCTCTCACTATGTATCTCTATTTTGCATGTACTTGCTTTTGATTCTTTTCCAATTGAGCTGTAGTACCAATGCGGTCAATTTGAATCCAATACTCTACAATTCTTCCATCTTCCACACGATACACAGCGCTCGCTAATTGAATGATAGGAAGACCGGTTGGTTGAAATCCATCAACCTCGCCAATGTGAGTACCTGTTTGTTTCCAGCGAACATATACACGATCTTGCTGAGATAACAACTCTTGAATTTCTAAAGTAAATGCACCATAAGCATCTAACATCTCTTGTACATGATCTGCATAATCCATAGGAGATCTTTCAACTGTTATTTCATCTTCAGCTTGAACTTGATGAGCCAACACTTTTTCTGCCATAAACTCTGTAACTAAATGTAGATTACGTCCTGAACGTATTTCTTCAAAGAATCTTCTGACTATAACTTCAGGCATCATTTCACAATCGCTCCCTCTCAAGTTATCATTTTACCCTCACATTATAGCATCAATATTTTTCTATATCATTTACTACGAATCCAACAAATAAATACATATCACCTATTTTTTGTCTTAAAAATAGTAACTCCTCACTATCAATCTAACCAGAAAAAATAAGAAAATTATTATGAAGGATACGATATTCATTTGTTCTCCGAAAGAATTTATCCCGCATTAACGGGCAGTAATACTCCCACCTCAAAATTTGGCGAAAGCATTGTCCAGCTCTAGCGGCTAGAATCGCAGGTCGTTTTTCTAAAGAAGTTAGGTGNNGATTAAAGTTTCACTTTATTCCAAAGTATTTAAAATTCATAAAGAAAAACGCTATTCTCCCAGGGTAAAAATAGCGTTTTTTTATTCAAATGTAAGAAAAAGTAAATTGTAATTTATTTCGTCTCCCAGCTAAACTCTTGTTACTTAATCGTTCCCATTCCACCAATGTCTACCTTTACCTTAACGTTTACATCCCCCTTTGCCAATGCCTGATTCCAGTTATTTTGAACTTTTTTCCATTGTGGGTATGTGTAGGTTCTTGCATAAATTCCAAGGCCAATCGGATCAATTTCAGCAGCTTGTATTTTCTTTATGAGTTGCTTGAAATCAGCTTCCATCTTCGTTTCAATCGCCTTTTGTAATTTTGCTGCGTCCTTTCTTGTATTAAATGAAAAAAGCCGTTCTGTAATACCGATTTTCATCTTTATATCTATATTAAATATAAAATGATTATCATACCTTACCTTTGTCTTTACTTTCATACTTTGAGAACTAAAACTTATCCAATCTTTATCATGGTTATCGGATTTTATCTTAATTGGAATTGTAAATGGAAACTCACCTTTCGTTTCGTGCTGTAAAATGCGTAACAATTTATTTTCATCAGATTTTAACGTTAATTTGTATCTGCCGTTTTCGTCCAACAACGCTGTACCTGCCAGCCATAGTTTCTTCTTTTTTTTCATCTCAGTAACACTTGCTGTTATTCCTTTGTCTATCGTTTGTTCATGCAATTTTTGAAGAGTTGTTTTTACGGTGATATTTCTTAAATAGGCGGTATCAACTAGTTTTGTTAAATATAAAGGAAGCCGCGGCTTATCCTTTGAATTATAATAGATGATGTCTGAAACAGGCCCGTCTACAGCAATCACTCTTGTAGTGACTGTGTTTTTTGGATCTCGGTAAAATGGATCAAGGTACTTCCCCCAATTTTTTCGTTTCATTAGCCGTTTTCCAACTAAAAAAACTTGTGTCTTACTTCCCGAAGTTAGCGCCATAACTGTAGCGTCAAATTGCTCTCTAGAATTTCGAACTGTAACAGATTTCACGCCAGTATTTTCTTCTTTTTTCTTTGCTTCTTTACTAAAAACAGGACTTGACATGTACACCAATAAATTATCATTTTGATCTAAATCTATACCAAGTATAAGAGTTAAGGAAACATCTTCAACATTCGTTTGATCAAAGCAGCCAGTCATCATAGACACCAATAACAAAATGCAACATAGTACCTTTCTTTTCAATGTATCCCCCCCTGGCGATACTTCTCATATACCCAGCTATACAGCCATAACATAATAGGTGCTATATACGCCAATCCTAATCCTGCATTCGATATTGCCTGTTGCCAAGTTTCGGACTGATTCCAACTAGGATGAGTCCAAAATATAAAGCCAATAATGAGCAACAGTAGAACAACGAGGTGAGAGCTATGGTCTTGTTTCCCTAGTAATTGGCTAGAACAAAAGACAG
This sequence comes from Bacillus pseudomycoides, assembly GCF_002551005.1. GTDB lineage: Bacteria > Bacillota > Bacilli > Bacillales > Bacillaceae_G > Bacillus_A > Bacillus_A pseudomycoides_C. The sequence goes on along the minus strand of NZ_NVOY01000044.1, from coordinate 17,653 downwards.
CGCAGTATATACAAGGCATCCAAGCTGTGGAAACTACAATTAAGTAAACAGCTAATAAAATCATGTCAAAACGTTCTAAAAAACGAAATTCAATTACTTTAAGTAAATTTAGTACAGGCTGATTAAATTCTGTAATGCTATCGGGACTAAAATAGGAAAAACAAACAAGAGTAGCAAATAAATAAAATAACATCGTCAAAGTATTTGCAATAACGATTCCATGGACTGCATACTGTTTTTTTTGTAAAAAAGGATATAAAAAGAACGCGATATCAAACCCTAAAAAAGCAAATATAGTGGTCGGTACAGCCATTAACACTGGTTTCCACCCTTCTTTTAAGAGCGGAAAGAACGGCAGCCAACTCCCGTCTTCTTTTAGCGGTATCAAAAAAAACACTGGGACCCAAATCATCATATAAAAACCAAGTTCACAGTATCGTCCTAAAATGCGAGGACCGTTGCGTACAACAAGAAATGTAGGAATGGAAAACAAAAAGATAATGATATAGTCAGGCGTTTTCGGAAGAAGCCACCCCTTAAGATAAAGCAAAGCATTCACAAGAATGATGCAAGAATAGCAAGCAAAATAGATCATGTAAATGACAGCTAGCACTTTCCCAACTATTTTTCCAAACAGTCGTATAAGAATGTCATAGAGCGTATCTTCTGGATATCTTGCAGATATTTTCACGATAAAAATACCTGATATTGTGGAGAAGACCCAACCGATAAGGATAGCGATCCATCCATCTGTTCCAGCTTTTTCTGCAAGCACTCGCGGAAGAGATAAAACGCCAGTTGCTACCTGCATTCCGTTAATTAAAAAAATATACTGGAGAAGTGTGATGTCATTATAGGCATACTTTTTCATAGTTTCACCTTTTATTATGGTTTTTTCCTTGTCGAACAGATTGTATAGCTCCCGTACCCTTAGGACGATTTCTCATTGTCCATAAAGGAAAGCGTACAAAAGCATCCTTCATATCTCCAAAGCGAAACGGTGCTAACGGAGTACCATAAGGAGTTCCTAGCGATTCAAGACTGATGAGATGCGCAACTAATGTCATCCACCCGATAACAAGTCCGACAATTCCAAATAAAGCAGCCGATATCATCATCGGAAAACGTAACAGCCTGACCGCTGCCCCCATATCATAATTAGGGATAATAAAAGATGCGATAGCCGTAACAGCAACAACAATAATCATAATATTGCTGACAATTCCCGCTTGAACAGCAGCCTGTCCAATGATAATCCCGCCTACAATTCCAACTGTCTGACCGATTGGAGTAGGCAAACGTAAAGCTCCTTCCCTCATCATTTCCAATGTCATTTCCATCAGCAGCGCTTCCATAACTGGAGAAAAGGGGACGCGCGTTCTTGATTCGGCAATAGATAAAAAAAGTTCTACAGGAATAACTTCAAAATTAAAGGAAATAAACGCAACATAACTCGCCGGCAAAAATAGAGCAATCATAAAAGCAATAAAACGAAGTATCCGAATAAACGAAGCGACTAGCCAACGTGTCCCGTAATCATCGACTCCTTGAAAAAAGGAGATAAAATTTGTCGGAGCAATTAATACATTAGGAGAATGATCCACTACAGCTACAAATCTTCCCTGAAGAATGTGAGATACAGCCACATCAGGTCTTTCAGTTAACATAAATTGTGGAAACGGTGAGTACGGATTATCTTCAATGAATTCGATAAGTTCACCCGTATTCGCAATCGCGTCGACCGTAACACCTTGAATCCGTGTTTCCAATTCTTTCAGCACATCCTCAGAGGCTACATCGTTCAAATATAAAATAGAAATTCTCGTTTTACTTCGCATACCAATTATTATTTCTTTTACCATAAATTCGCGGTGAGGAATATATCTTCGAATCATTGCGATATTTTGACTTCCGGTTTCTACAAATGATTCATGCGCACCTTTTAAAGATACTTCATTATGCGTATCTTCAATATTTCTTTGTGGCCACCCTTTCGTATCTAATTGATGCGCTATCGTCTGACCATGAATCAATAAAACACTATCTCCTCCTAAAATAGCATTTTCAATTCGGCTCCACGTATTAATCATTTCAATACGCCCTAATGGAATGGGAAGTTCCTTATTCATATCAAAAACACTTTCCATCAAAGAAGGTAAAATATGATTTTGAACCAATTGTTTATCTGTTAATCCAGACAAATAAACTAAGGCTGCTTCTAATCCGTCTCCTGTCATTGAAAAACGACGAATCACTAAATCAGGAGCTTGCAGAAAGATCTCCTGAAGCTCAGCTATGTTTTTAGATAAATCAGCGTCTAAGAGGGAGTCCTCTCTATTTTTTTCCTGAAAATGACTATTGTCGTATCTTGAAAACGACTTAGGATTACCTCTACTTTTTAAGCGTTTCAGAAACTTAACCATGAACTCCCTCACTTTCTACATGCGTTCTATATTATTGTTTAGTATGTATTTCTTAAGGGAAAATATTCTAATAACCATTTCGGCTCATTATTCACGAACTAATTGTCCTCTTAACCAAAAAGGCACCTCATTTTGCTAATGAGGTGCCTTTTTGGATGTCAAATATTGTCGAGCAGTCTTTATCCCGCATTAACGGGCAGTAAGGGCTGGAGAAGAGCGAGGAAGAAAACTGCCCGTAAAAGCCCGATTGCTTCAACTAACCATCAGTGAGAAAGGCGTCACTGATGGAAGTTTCACTTTATATCGTGTCGAACCGCCGATATATCGTGAAAAATGCCGATATATTTCTCCTGCGCTACTTTCCGCTATATACTTTCGGACATTCGTCTCCAGTCGGTTCGTAAAAACAATGATTCTTGTATTGTCCTGCATGAGGTTGATCCCACCACGTAGGAGGACAATTCCCAACCGGCCGAAAGAACCAAAGAGAATATACACCTGGCCATATACGAGCATAATTCAAACATTTTCTTGCCATTTCTTTGTCGCTCTCTCTTGCCCTTTGATAAAAATACCCTTTCGTCGTTGCTTCAAATCCGCCTGGTTGCTGATACACCATTTGCGAAATATTTGTAATTTGCTTAAAGTCTAAACAATCACACATGACACGATTCACCCCAACTGTTCCTACTGCCATCATGCCTTGTTGTCCTTCTCCTTCTGCTTCTGCACGCATAAGACGAGCAAGTAACCCTACATCACTTTCTGTATACGCAATTCTCGTCACTTTTATCCCTCCGTTCTCCCTATAACTATATGCAGAAATAATTATTTGTTTTAAAAAGACAGGTTCTAAATAAAAAAAACCTGAATAATGAATTCACTATCCAGGTTTCAGTACAATCAATTATTTACGTTGGCGCATAAACAAAAGCACTGCTATCACTAATAACAATACACCTCCAACAGTTAAAATAATTCCCGTTGGCTTTCCTCCTGTTTCAGGAATGAACATTGACTTCTTCTTTCCTTCAGTAGGTGGAAGTGCTGCACTTTTAATCTTTGTATTTGTTATGTCATAACCAGTTATTTCTTCTTTATATCCATCCACTGGTTGTTCTTTTACTTCATACTTATATGCTTTTCCATCCGCACCGTATGCTGTTAAATCTGTAAACGTATATTTCCATCCAGTGGCTTCACTTACTTCTTGCGTCGCAATCACTCGTCCGTTTCGCAGTAAGTTGACTTTGATCGTGCTTGGACGCCCTTTTGCATCGTCATCTTTCCATGTCTTCGTTCCTTCTACTTTCGTTTGATCAACCTTTGTATTCGTGATGTCATAACCGGTTACTTCGGATTTATATCCTGGTACTGGTTGCTCTTTCACTTCGTACTTGTACGCTACTCCATTTGCATCGTACGCTTGTAGGTTATCAAACATGTACTTCCAATTTGTTGCCGCTGTTACTTCTTTTGTATCAATTACTTGTCCGTTTTGTAGTAAGTCGACTTTGATCGTGCTTGGACGAGTTGTCGCATTGTTATCCTTCCATGTCTTCGTTCCGGTGACAGATGTAGATTTCACTTTATTTGGGATTGTTAACTTAACACCATTTACAGCATTTTCATCCACTGTAAAACTAACTTTTTTCTCAGGAGTAAAGTCAATGTAGTCTGGCGCTAAAACTTCTTGCACATAATAATTACCTGGGGTTAAGTTAGGAACTTCAACCATACCTTGCTCATTTGTTTTAAATACATCTCCAACTTGTTTCCCTGACTCGGTATACAGCTTAAACGAAACATTTGGTATAACTTTCTCTTCATTTCCTTCAATATGTTTAATAATTCTTAGTGTTCCTTTTACAGGTAAGTCACCACTAGCGCCACCGCCAATTGCTATATTCTTAACCACAGCACTGCTTGACTCAGTTACTGGTTCTTCATACAGAGCATGATAAGTAATCGTATAATCGTTGTAAAAATCCGATTGTTTCTTTCCACTTTCAGTTATATTCGCTTTATAAGCAACAGTAAAGGAATTACCATTTGCCTTATCCTTATAAATCACAACTTTAAATGAATTATCACCAGTAAACTGAACGAATCCATAACCTTGATCTTGAAATTGTCGAATTGTTAAGTACGTGTTGTCATTAATCTCCATACTGAAACTGTCTTTATTAAGAGTTTGTCCTTCTTGCAGACTATCTGACACAACAATATCAGTATTTACATATTGCTTTTTTAAATTTATATTTAAGAACCAACGTATTTCATTCGTTTTTTCTGGTTGAATATCCCCTGATTTATAGAAAAACTGTCCAGGTTCTGTACCACTACTCTCTGGATTAACAATTGTTACGGTTTGAGCTTGCAAATTTGTGCCTAAGTTTGTTTGAACATCTTTCGTTTGTCCTGTCTCTACATTATTAGCTTGAACTGTAAAATTAAAATGTCCTTTAATATTTTGAAGTTTCTCAACTGTATCATTAAATATACATACCACATTACTTGTAATTATTTGACAAGTACCAAAGTTAAGACCTTGATCATTGTTTAATGGAATTGTTCCACTATATCCTTTTAATTCTGGTGGGAGTGTTAAAGTTAATGTGTCTCCAGACTTCATCTTATTTCCAGATTTATCACTAAAATTGACGCTTATGCCAGTCTGTTCTCCATACAGTAACTTTTTCTTATCAATAGTAAAGCTATCCACAAATCCTGTTGTATTTAATTCTTGGGCATTTGTAATTATAGGTACAAAACTTTGTATAATAAAAATAAAAATTAACCAAATTAAAGTGGTTGAAATGATTCTTTTTAAAGATACGCTCATGTCATCCTCCTATCCATTTTCTTTAGATGGAACCCAGTATACATATGCTATAATCTTGAAAAATTCCTCACCTATAAATAAAGTGAAATTCTCGCTTTATCACGTCAATAATGAAAGAAATCTATAATCCTGTTCAACCATATAATCCCCTTTAATAAACACTTTATCCCGTTCTTCTCGTTTTCAAAAAAGGACTTGCTTACACGTAACAATCTTCTCCCGATAGAAAAATAAAAATTACTAAATGGGGACCGATATAAATAAAAAAGAACCCGAATAGCGACTCGTTAACTTGTCTACTACTCGGGTTCTAACATAATAAATAATCTAATTATTTAACTCTTTGACGGAACAATAGCATTCCGCCTAAAACAAACAACATCATACCACCTGCTACTGAAATCATCCAAGCTGGTGTTCCTCCTGTTTCAGGAAGTAATCCCGGTTCCTTCTTATCCTCTTTTACAGATGACGCTTCTGGTTTCTTACTATTTTTGCTTGTATTTGTGTTTGTATCCTTACCTGGTTTTTCACTTGTACTTGTACTTGTACTTGTACTTGTACCTGCATCTGTACCTGGCTTTTCACTTGTACCTGGTTCCAGTTGTGGAATCTTTGTATTTGTAATGTCATAACCTTTTACTTCTGATTTGTATCCGCCTACTGGTTGTTCTTTTACTTCATACTTATATGCTTTGCCGTCAACATCATATGCTGCTAAATCTGTAAATGCATATTTCCAACTAGTTGCTTCGCTTACTTCTTTCGTTGCGATCACTTGGCCGTTTTGTAGTAAGTCTACTTTGATCATTTTCGGACGATCTTTCGCCTCGTCGTCTTTCCATGTCTTCGTTCCTTCTACTGCTGTCTTGCCTACTTTTGTATTTGTGATATCGTAGCCGTTGATTTCTGTTTTATATCCATCTACTGACTGTTCTTTCACTTCATACTTGTACGCTTTTCCTTCTGCATCGTACGCTTGTAAATTGTCAAACGTGTACTTCCAATTTGTTGCCGCGCTTACTTCTTTCGTATCAATTACTTGACCATTTTGTAGTAACTCGACTTTAATCGTTGTCGGACGATCTTTCGCATTGTCGTCTTTCCACGTCTTCGTCCCTTCTACTGCTGTTTTGCCTACTTTTGTATTCGTGATATCATAACCATTCACTTTTGATTCATATCCCGCTACTGGTTGTTCCTTCACTTCATACTTGTATGCTTTACCGTTTGCATCATAGGCTGCTAAGTCTGCAAACGTGTATTTCCAATTGTTTGCTGCTGTTACATACTGTGTAAGTAGGACTGTACCATTTTGCAATAAGTTTACTTTGATTGTACTTGGGCGATCGATTGCATTGTTATCCTTCCAAGCCTTTGTTCCTTCTACAGTTACTTTTCCTACTTTTGTATTCGTGATGTCATAACCGTTTACTTCTGATTGATAACCTGGTACTGGTTGTTCTTTCACTTCATACTTGTATGCTACTCCATTCGCATCATATATTTGTAGATTGTCAAACGTGTACTTCCAATTACTTGCTACTGTTACTTCTTGCGTTTGAATCACAGTACCATTTTGATATAAGTCTACTTTGATTGCACTTGGACGATTTGATGCATTGTTATCCTTCCAAGTCTTTGTTCCTTCTACTTTTGTTTCGCCTACTTTTGTATTTGTAATGTCATAACCTTTTACTTCGGATTTGTATCCCGCTACTGGTTGTTCTTTTACTTCATACTTATATGCTGCTCCATTTGCATCGTACGCTTGGAGATTATCAAACGTGTACTTCCAATTGTTTGACGCTGTTACGTCCTGCGTCTGGATCACAGTACCATTTTGTAATAAATCTACTTTGATTGTACTTGGGCGATTTGTCGCATCGTCATCGTTCCACGTCTTCGTTCCTTCTACTCTTGTTTGGCCTACTTTTGTATTTGTAATGTCATAACCTTTTACTTCGGATTTGTATCCCGCTACCGGTTGTTCTTTTACTTCATACTTGTAGGCTGCTCCATTCGCATCGTATGCTTGTAAGTTTTCAAATGTGTACTTCCAGTTTGTTACCGCTGTTACTTCTTTCGTATCTACTACTTGACCGTTTTGTAGTAAGTCTACTTTGATGACGCTTGGACGATTTGCCTCATTGTCATCTTTCCATATTTTTGTTCCTACAATGGATGTAGTTTTCACTTTATTCGAAATCGGCAATTTAACTCCGTTTACATCACCTGATTTAATTTCAAAACTTACTTTTGTCTGAGGATCGAAATCAATATAGTTTGGGGCCGACACTTCTTGCACATAATATTTACCTGGTTGTAAATTAGAAATTTCAATTATCCCTTTTTCATCTGTTACATGTACATCTCCAACCTGTTCACCGGACTCTTTATACAGCTTAAACGCGACATTCGGTATTACTTTATCTTCGTTCGTTCCAAGATGCTTAACAATTCTTAACGTTCCTTTAGGAGGTAAATCCCCTTGAGCACCACCGCCAGATTTTATATTTGCGACTGTAGCACTCCCCGACTCAGAAACCGGTTTCTTGTGCAAAATTTCGTAATCAATCTTATACTCATTCTTAAAAGATTCTTGCTTCTTTCCGCTTTCTGTTATAGTAGTTTTATAAGAAACACTATAAGACTTATAAATTGCTGCTTTCTTATAAATCACTACTTTAAATGAATTATCACCAGTAAATTGGACAAACCCATAACCTCGATCTTGAAATTGTTGAATTGATATAGTATCTGTTATTCCATTTTTCCCCTCAAAAGATATTCTAAAACTATCTTTATTAAGTGTTTGCCCTTCTTGTACACTATCAGATACAACAATATCACTACCTAAATATTCTTTGTTTGAGTTTATATTCAAGAACCAACGTACTTCATCCGTTTTATCTACTTGAATATCACCAATTTTGTCGAAAAACGGGGCAGTGACTGTGCTACTATTTGGCTTCTTAATTGTAATGGTTTGCTTATCTAAGGTTGTACCTAAATTTGTTTCAACATTTGTTGTTTGATCTACACTATTAGCTTGAACTTCAAAATAAAAATGCCCTTTAATATTGTGAAGTTTCTCCACTATATCATTAAATGTGCATATCGCCTTACTTGCAGTTACTTTACAAGTACCAAATTTATTACCTTGCTCATCATTTAATGGAATCGTTGCATTGAATCCTGTTAATTCTCGAGGCAATGTTAATGTTAACGTGTCTCCAGACTTCATATTATTTCCAGATTTATCACTGAAAGTTACATTTATTTTAGCCTTGTCTCCATAGTTTAGTGTTGTTTTATCAAATGTAAAACTATCCACAAATCCTGTTGTACTTAATTCTTGTGCATTTGCTATTATAGGCAACAAACTCTGACCTATCGTAAACATAAAAATCATTATAATTGAAAAAATCGAAGTTATTCTTTTTAAAGCTATACCCATGTCATCCTCCTATAAAATATATTTGGATGGCTTTTGATACAATTACCCTATGACAACAACTTAATAGTTACTTTTTCTCTTTTTCGACTGTTATAAGCTTAGAAACTTGAAAATTGACTTCTATATACGTTTCATCCACTATTTAAGAGTCATTAATGTTGTTAAAACACTAAATCCAATTATTAAGATATTGACATGACTAATGAATGATGATAGTATAAAAGCTGTGAAATTTATATTCTTTCATCCATTATTTAAGAGTCGCTAGTGTTACTAAAATAGTTATAAATTTATTATATTGATATAACAAATGAACGATGATAATATAAAAACTGTGAAATTTATATTCTTTCATCGTTTCTGCCAAATTACGAACACTTAAGTTGTACCATATGTACCATCTCTCTTTGAGCATAAATGTTTGGCTAATACTGTTTACTTTCTATCATTTTTAGATCCATAACGCTGGTATGTCCAAATTTGATAGTACATTTTTAATACTTCAAAACTTTCTTCACCAAACCCTTTTAACTCCCTCCTTAAAGACTATTTCATGCTCTTACCTAAAACTTTACAGATGTTTTGACAATAAAAATAGGTTTCGTAACTTTTATAATCAATTTCGTAACTTAAAAAAGTGTAATTTGTTTCAAAATTAGCTTAATAATAAACTTATAAGTCCCCCTATGTCATATTTCCTCTAATTTAGTGCTTGCCACTCTCTATCTGCACAACAAAATTACAAATCATAAGCAATTTTGTTTGCTCATGTACATCGTTTCAATCATTTATTAGGTTCGCAATAAAGTAATCTTGTTGTTCTTGAGAGAATGACCTATAACGTTCAATAGCTTGTTGAAAATCGTTTCATTTCTCAACTTTTTCATAAGCTACGTTACCTATAAGTTTCATAGTTGAATCTCGATATACCGAATAACAGTTTGATTCCTGATTGATTGTAGATAGTTGTTGATTATGCACAGTACCTCTTCTCTAAATTACAAAAAACCCGAATAGCGACTTTTTAACTTGTCTACTACTCGGGTTACCGTTAATAAATACTCTAATTATTTAATTCTTTGACGGAACAATAACATTCCACCTAAAACAAACAACATCATACCACCTGCTACTGAAATCATCCAAGCTGGTGTTCCTCCTGTTTCAGGAAGTAATCCTGACGCCTTATTACCCTCTTTAACAGATGATGCTTCTGGAGTCTTACTATTTGTGTTTGCGTTTTTATCTGTATTTGTATTTGTATTTGTATTTGTACCTGTGCTTGTATCTGTACCTGTGCTTGTATCTGTACCTGTGTTTGTACCTGTATCTGTGTTTGTACCTGTATCTGTCGTTTCCTTAATCTTTGTATTCGTAATGTCATAACCAGTTACTTCTGATTTGTATCCGTCTACTGGTTGTTCTTTTACTTCATACTTATATGCTTTGCCGTCTGCATCATATGCTTCTAAGCCTGTAAACGCATATTTCCAACTACTTGCTTCACTTACCTCTTTCGTGTCAATCACTTGACCGTTTCGTAGTAAGTCGATTTTGATTGTACTTGGACGATCTGTCGTATCGTCGTTTTTCCAAGTTTTCGTTCCTTCTACTTTTGTTTGGCCTACTTTTGTATTTGTAATGTCATAACCGTTTACTTCTGATTTGTATCCTGCTACCGCTTGTTCTTTCACTTCGTACTTGTACGCTACTCCATTTGCATCGTACGCTTGTAGGTTGTCGAACGTGTACTTCCAATTTGTTGCTGCTGTTACGGCTTTCGTGTCAACTACTTGGCCGTTTTGCAGTAAGTCGACTTTGATTGTGCTTGGACGATCTGTCGCATCGTCATCTTTCCAAGTTTTTGTTCCTTCTACTGCTGTTTGACCTACTTTTGTATTTGTAATGTCATAACCATGTACGTCAGATTGATATCCTGCCACTGGTTGTTCTTTCACTGTATACGTATAGGCTACTCCGTTTGCATCGTACGTTTGTAGACTGTCAAATGTGTACTTCCAACCGTTTGCCGCTGTCACGTATTGTGTAAGTAAGAACGTACCGTTTTGGTATAAATCTACTTTGATTGTGCTTGGACGGTCTGTCGCATTATTATCCTTCCAAGTCTTTGTTCCTTCTACTGTTACTTTTCCTACTTTTGTATTCGTGATGTCATAACCTTTTACTTCTGATTGATATCCTGCTACTGGTTGTTCTTTCACTTCGTACTTGTACGCTACTCCATTTGCATCGTACGCTTGTAGGTTGTCGAACGTGTACTTCCAATTGCTTGCTGCTGTTACGTCTTTCGTATCAATCACTTGACCATTTTGCAGTAAGTCGACTTTGATTGTTGCCGGACGATCTTTCGCCTCGTCGTCTTTCCATGTCTTCGTTCCTTCTACTTTTGTTTGACCAACCTTTGTATTCGTAATGTCATAACCTTTTACTTCTGATTTGTATCCTGCTACTGCTTGTTCTTTTACTTCATATTTGTACGCTACTCCGTTTGCATCGTACACTTGCAAATTATCAAACGTGTACTTCCAATTGTTTGTCGCTGTTACGTCCTGCGTTTGAATTACAGTACCATTTTGTAATAAATCTACTTTAATTGTATTCGGACGAGCTGCCGCGTTATTATCTTTCCACGTCTTCGTTCCTTCTACTTTTGTTTGACCAACTTTTGTATTCGTAATGTCATAACCTTTTACTTCTGATTTGTATCCTGCTACTGCTTGTTCTTTCACTTCATACTTGTACGCTACTCCATTCGCATCATACGCTTGCAGATTATCAAACGTGTACTTCCAATTGTTTGTCGCTGTTACGTCTTGCGTTTGAATCACAGTACCATTTTGTAATAAATCTACTTTAATTGTATTCGGACGAGCTGCCGCGTTGTCATCTTTCCACGTCTTCGTTCCTTCTACTTTTGTTTGACCAGCTTTTGTATTTGTAATGTCATAACCATTTACTTCTGATTTGTATCCTGCTACCGGTTGTTCTCTTACCTCATACGTATATGGATTACCGTCATCGTCATACGCAGGTATATTTGTAAATGAATAGTTCCAGCCATTTGCTGCAGTTACGTCTTGCGTTTGAACGACCTGACCACCTCGCACTAACTCTACTTTAATCGTACTTGGGCGATCCGCTGCATTGTTATCTTTCCATGTTTTTGTTCCGCTAACAGATGTCGTTTTCACCTTATTCGGAATCAGCAACTTTACACCCTTTTGAGCGCTTGCTTCAATTGTAAAAGACACTTTTGCTTGTGGATCAAAATCTATATAGTCTGGAGCTTTAATCTCTGTTACATAATAATTCCCTGGGTCTAAATTAGACATTTCAACAATGCCCTTTGCACCTGTTGTATAAGTATCGCCAATTTGCTCTCCTGACTCCTTAAACAACTTAAACGTGACATTTGGGATGAATTTTGTTTCGTTTCCGTCAATGTGCTTCACAATTCTTAGCGTACCTTTAGGTGGTAAATCACCTTGTGCACCGCCGCCCGCGTTTATATTTTTAGCTATGCCTTGCTTCGAATCGGTTACCGGCGACTGATTTAGAATCTGGTAGTTAATTGTATAATCATTATAAAAGAAATCTTGATTCATTCCGCTATCAGTGATAACCGAACTATATCTAAGACTCATATACTTCCCACTTACTTGATCCTTATAAGCTCTAAAATCAAAAGAATTACCGTTAAATGTAATCGTACCATAGCCTTGATCCATAAATTGTTGAGGAGTTAATCCTGTATTTCCAACTATTATAATAAATCCATCCTGCTTCAACGTTTGACCTGATTGTAAAGTATCAGTCAAAACAATATCAGCACCTAACTGTTCATAAGGACTATTAGCATTTACATTTAACTCCCAATTCACTTCATTTGGGCGATCCGGTTCAATTTCACCTGTTTTGTAAGTAAATGGTGCTGTACTCGTCCCCTCGGTTGGCCCTTTAATTGTTACCCTTTGCTCTGCTAAGTTTGTTCCTAAATTTGTATCAACTGGTATCGTTTGATTTACTCCTACATTACTAGTTGCTTTAAATTCAAAATACATATAGCCTCTAATATTTTGAAGTTTCTCGACCATATCATTAAATGTACATACCACATTCGTTGTCGATACTTGACAAGTACCAAAACTAACACCTGCATCATTCTTTAAGTCAATCGGTTTACTATATCCTGCTAGTTCTGCAGGTAGTGTTAATGTTAGTGTGTCTCCAGCCTTCATTTTATTTCCAGATTTATCACTAAAGTCGACTCGTATTCCTGAGCGTTCCCCGTAATTTAAATCCTTTTTGTCGAAAGTAAAACTATCAACAAACCCTGTTGTATTTAACTCTTGCGCATTTGCGATTATAGGCATAAAACCTTTTCCTATAGTAAACATAAAAATCATTACAATGAGAAAAATTGATGTTACTCTTTTAAAATTCATACCCTATGGCATCCTCCTATCAATTATCTTTAGATGGACACTGGTACAATATGCTATGATAATAACCCTACGTTACTTCTAATTGGTATATATTGGTTAAGTGATTTTTATTGCAGCAAGAAGTACCTACTTACTTCAACGCTCCTATCGTTGTTTCATAAACTAAATTCTCAGCTAGAAACTTAACTTCACATGCGTTTCATACTTTCACTACCAATTATTCGTTTTTCTAAGGTGCAACCAACTCACTTATTTAATTTAGGATTATATCGATATATCTAGCATACGATGATAATATCAACAATGGACAAACTATCGTCTCCCATCATTTCTACTAAATCATAAAAACTTAAATTGTACCGTACATACCATCTCTTTGTGAGCAAAAAATAAAACTTCTCAGTAGGGGCTTTTTATAGCTAATTGAACCATTCAGACTCTTGCTGGCAGTTACTCCTAGATTCTTACTTTTTTCAGAATCCTTTGGTGAACGTTTTACTGTCAAAAAATAGCATGATAAATACATGGTTAATAACATTTCCATTTGCATGACTATTGCTTACACTAATTTCAAATGAATAGAATCGTTATGTCAAAGTTTCATAGCATGCGCTTTTCCTCTCCCATAAAGAAATTTCTTATGCTCTTATTCATAATTTTAAAACTATTCCGACAATAAAGATAGATTTTGTAATTAAAAAAATCATACAGCCTTCCGAAAAATAGCTATCAATAGCACCTCCTATCCACCCCTCTTCCTTATATATTCATATACACATATCGAAATGTCAATATTTAAAACTTATGTTAGACATATACTACGCTTTCAATCCACACGAAAAAAATTACAAATCACAAGCAATTCCATCTTATTAAAAATCATTTAAATTCTTACCTGCATACATAAATGAGATTTTCAGCATATTTACTTCCTCCATAAATGATTTTAGATGGATGCTAATTTACTTACATGAACCTATAACATTGTCAATCCCCTCAACAAAAAAAGACCCGAATAGTGACTTTTTAATTTGTCTACTACTCGGGTTACAACTAATAAATAATCTAATTATTTAACTCTTTGACGAAGGAATAAGATTCCACCTAAAACGAACAATACCATACCACCAACCATTGAAATCATCTCTGCTGGTGTTCCTCCTGTTTTAGGAAGTAATACTGTCGTCTTATCATTTTGTTTAGTAGGCAGAACTTTTGAATCGCCATTTGTGTTTGGATTTGTATTTGTGTTTGTGTTTGTACCGTCTCTAGGAACTACAACTGTTCCGTCCTTGACTTTTGTATTCGTGATATCATAGCCATTTACTTCTGACTGATATCCGTCTACCGGTTGTTCTTTCACTTCATACTTATAAGCTACTCCATTTACGTCATATGCTGCTAAATCTGTAAACGCATATTTCCAACCGCTGGCTTCTGTTACTTCTTTCGTTGCAATTACTTTGCCATTTTGTAGTAGGTCTACTTTAATCATTTTCGGACGATTTGTTGCATTATCGTCTTTCCATGTTTTCGTTCCTTCTACTTTTGTTTGGCCTACTTTTGTATTTGTGATGTCATAGCCGTTTACTTCGGATTTGTATCCGTCTACCGGTTGTTCTTTCACTTCATACTTATACGCTACTCCATTTGCATCGTATGCTTGTAGATTATCAAACGTGTACTTCCAATTTGTTGCCGCTGTTACTTCTTTCGTATCAACTACTTGACCGTTTTGTAGTAAGTCTACTTTGATTGTTGTCGGACGATCTGTCGCATTGTTGTCATTCCACGTTTTCGTTCCTTCTACTGTTGTTTGACCTACTTTTGTATTTGTGATGTCATAACCATTGATTTCTGTCTTATATCCAGCTACTGGTTGTTCTTTCACTTCATACTTGTATGCTACTCCATTCGCATCATATGCTGCTAGGTCTGCAAATGTGTACTTCCAGCCATTTGTTGCTGTTACTTCTTTCGTATCAATTACTTTACCGTTTTGTAGTAAGTCTACCTTGATTGTTGTCGGACGATCTGTCGCATTGTTATCCTTCCACGACTTCGTTCCTTCTACTGTTACTTTTCCTACTTTTGTATTTGTGATGTCATAACCATGTACATCAGATTGGTATCCAGCTACTGGTTGTTCTTTCACTTCATACTTATATGCTACTCCATTTGCGTCATATGCTGCTAAATCTGCAAACGTGTACTTCCAATTGTTTGACGCTGTTACTTCTTTCGTGTCAATTACTTGACCGTTTTGTAGTAAATCAACTTTGATTGTTGTCGGACGATCTGTCGCGTTGTTATCCTTCCACGCTTTCGTTCCTTCTACTTTTGTTTGACCTACTTTTGTATTCGTGATGTCATAACCTTTCACTTCGGATTGATATCCTGCCACTGGTTGCTCTTTCACTGTATACTTGTACGCTACTCCGTTTGCATCGTACACTTGTAGATTCTCAAACGTGTACTTCCAATTGTTTGACGCTGTTACTTCTTTTGTGTCAATTACTTGACCGTTTTGTAGTAAGTCTACTTTGATTGTGCTTGGACGATCTGTCGCGTTGTTATCCTTCCACGACTTCGTTCCTTCTACTGTTGTTTGACCTACTTTTGTATTTGTGATGTCATAACCGTTTACTTCGGATTTGTATCCAGCCACCGGCTGTTCTTTCACTTCATACTTATAAGCAACACCATTTGCGTCATATGCCGCTAGGTCTACAAATGTGTACTTCCAACCATTTGCTGCTGTCACATATTGTGTCAGTAAGAACGTACCATTTTGGTATAAGTCTACCTTGATTGTGCTTGGACGATCTGTCGCATTGTTATCCTTCCAAGTCTTTGTTCCTTCTACATTTACTTTTCCTACTTTTGTATTTGTGATGTCATAACCATGTACATCAGATTGGTATCCAGCTACTGGTTGTTCTTTCACTTCATACTTGTACGCTACTCCATTCGCGTCATATGCTGCTAGGTCTGCAAATGTGTACTTCCAGTTGTTTGCTGCTGTTACGTCTTTCGTGTCAACTACTTTACCGTTTTGCAGTAAGTTAACTTTGATTGTGCTTGGACGATCTGTTGCATTGTTATCGTTCCACGTTTTTGTTCCTTCTACGTTTACTTTTCCTACTTTTGTATTCGTGATGTCATAACCTTTTACTTCGGATTGATATCCTGCTACTGGTTGTTCTTTCACTTCATACTTGTACGCTACTCCATTCGCATCGTACGCTTTTAGATCTGTAAACGCATATTTCCAGCTAGTTGCTTCACTTACGTCTTTCGTGTCAATTACTTGACCATTTTGCACTAGATCGACTTTGATTGTTGTCGGACGATCTGGCGCGTTGTTATCATTCCACGTTTTTGTTCCTTCTACGTTTACTTTTCCTACTTTTGTATTCGTAATGTCATAGCCATGTACGTCAGATTGGTATCCTGCCACTGGCTGTTCTTTCACTTCATACTTATATGCTACTCCATTTGCATCGTAGGCTTGTAGATTATCAAACGTGTACTTCCAATTTGTTGCTACTGTTACGTCTTTCGTGTCAACTACTTTACCATTTTGCAGTAAGTCTACTTTGATTGTACTTGGACGATTTGTTGCATTGTTGTCATTCCAAGTCTTTGTTCCTTCTACTTTTGTTTGACCTACTTTTGTATTTGTGATGTCATAACCGTTTACTTCGGATTTATATCCCGCTACCGGTTGTTCCTTCACTTCATACTTATACGCTACTCCGTTCGCATCGTACACTTGTAGATTGTCAAACGTGTACTTCCAATTATTTGTCGCTGTTACTTCTTTCGTGTCAACTACTTGACCGTTTTGTAGTAAATCGACTTTGATTGTTGCCGGACGATCTGTCGCGTTATTATCTTTCCACGTTTTCGTTCCTTCTACTGTCGTTTGGCCTACTTTTGTATTTGTGATGTCATAACCGTGTACGTCAGATTGGTATCCTGGCACTGGTTGCTCTTTCACTGTATACGTATAAGCTACTCCGCTCGCATCATAAGCTTGTAAATTGTCAAATGTGTACTTCCAACCGTTTGCTGCTGTCACATATTGTGTAAGTAAGAATGTACCATTTTGGTATAAGTCTACTTTGATTGTACTTGGACGATCTGTCGCATTGTTATCTTTCCAAGCTTTCGTTCCTTCTACGTTTACTTTTCCTACTTTTGTATTTGTGATGTCATAACCTTTCACTTCGGATTGATATCCTGCTACTGGTTGTTCTTTCACTTCATACTTGTACGCTACTCCATTCGCATCGTACGCTTGGAGATTGTCAAACGTGTACTTCCAATTATTTGTCGCTGTTACTTCTTTCGTGTCAACTACTTGACCGTTTTGCAGTAGGTCGACTTTGATTGTGCTTGGACGATTTGTTGCATTATCATCGTTCCACGTCTTTGTTCCTTCTACTGTTGTCTT
>NZ_NVOY01000043.1 GCF_002551005.1 Bacillus pseudomycoides | reverse complement strand
CCGCTCAATTGCGACTTCCTCATGTTAACATCTTTGTTTTTTGATGTCAACATTGTTTTTTTCACTTCTTTTTTGTCTGCTTTCTGCTTTCGTGCAGCAGCGACGTTTATTAATATAGCATGCTCATTATAGATGGTCAACACTTTTTATAAAAAATTTCACATCCTGATTAAATATCTCAAAATACATAAAAAACTATAGATATCCTTAATCATCCAAAAATTCAGAAATCTATGCTATATTATTACTTATAGGAAGGTGAAAGGGATGAGCATAAAATACTCAAATAAAATCAATAAGATTAGAACTTTTGCATTAAGTTTAGTATTTATTGGACTGTTCATTGCATACTTAGGGGTCTTTTTTCGTGAAAACATTCTTGTTATGACAATTTTTATGATGGTTGGCTTTTTTGCTGTCATCGCTAGTACTGTTGTTTATTTTTGGATTGGTATGCTATCAACAAAAACAGTTCAAGTTATTTGTCCATCTTGCAACAAACCAACTAAAATACTTGGACGAGTTGATGCTTGCATGCATTGTAACCAGCCACTCACACTCGATCGAAATTTAGAAGGAAAAGAATTCGATGAAAAATACAATCGAAAGGGCTACAAAATGTAACAAAAGTCTATACTTGCTTTCGATAAAAAAAAGGCTGACTTAAAGCGTCAGCCTTTTAATCAAGTGTATTACTTATTACAGTCTTGACAAACACCGTAAATTTCTAAACGGTGACTATTGATTACAAAGCCTGTTGCTTTCGCAGCTTCATTCTCAATTTCCTCTAGACCCGCATACGGAAAATCAACAATCTTACCACATTTTTCGCAAATCACGTGATAATGCTGACTTGTAACGTAATCAAATCTGCTTGAGGAATCACCATAGGTAAGCTCTTTTACAAGCCCTACTTCCTTAAATACGCGCAAGTTATTATAAACTGTCGCAACACTCATATTTGGAAACTTACCTTCTAATGCTTTATAAATTTCATCCGCTGTTGGATGCATCATAGATTCCACAAGGTACTCTAAAATAGCATGACGCTGTGGAGTAATGCGTACACCCGTATTTTTCAACATTTCCAGCGCTTCTTTTAATTCTTCTTTGACCACCGTCATGCACCCCGATTCTATACGGATTATTATTTTGTAATTCTTATAAAGAGTGTACTCCTTTTCCTTCCACTCGTCAACATTTCTACTATAACTATGTATTTTATTCTTAAGCTTATTCCAAATTTAACAAACAGCGCAACGTAGTTAATGTGGATGCCTTCTCCAGATAAAGCTTCATTTTATTTTTAGATGACCGTATTTCTTTTTATACATTTACATGAAAAAAAGTGCGAGAAAATCTCGCACATGAACAACTATCATCTGAGGAGGTATGCCCTACACTGTTAGCATATGAAGAATCCCCCAAAAGTGTATAGTCATATGCCTTGTATGTAAAGTTTTACTAATTATTTTATTCTGCGCAAAATAACACTTACTAATAATAAGGTAACACCCATTAATCCTGATGTCGGCATTTGTGAGCCTGTACTTGGTAATTTCTTATTTGTATCTTCTGTATTGTTTACTTTAGAATTTACAGACTTATCATTAATGTTCGAAGAATGACTTGTTAGGTTAACATTGCTTGTTTGATCTGGTTGATTCGTTTTATCTGGTTGACCCTTTTGATCTGTTTGGTCCGTTTTACCTGTTTGATCTTTTTGATCGCTAGTTGTTTGTTCTTGAACTTTAACAGGCTTAGAATCTGTTGCTTCCCAGATCGGTGCAGTTAATGTTGGATAATGTAAAGCTTCTATTTTTTGTCTTGTTTCCGGTGATGCTATAAGTCCCCATTTATCAAAGAAAGGTAGTAAATTTTGCTTTGCAATCTTAGATGTATTGTAAATAAATGCTTAAATTTTCTCGTCACTTGTTTTCGGAAGCTCTGCTTTAGGTATGGAGCGGTACAATTGATGTAATTTTGGGTAAAATTCCTCTCCAAAAGCTAAATCCAATTGCCAAAACATCGCTAATTTCACAAAGACATCATCAATTTTGTTATAATCTTTTTCCGATTGCGGCTTGCTTAAATACGTAAATGCTTTTTCATATGTTCCCTTCTCTAATCTTGATGGATTTCCGAAAGCACGCTGCACAGACATACTATAAATGTTTGTCGTAACTTCTCCTAACCCATCCCACAACCAAGGAATTTGTTGTCTTTGATGACCCATTTCATGCCAAGGTCCCCATCCGTCTTTTGTAAACTTATTTATATTTAATACATTTTGAATAGCGTCTCCAATATATGCTGTTCGACTAGTATATGCATACATATACCCATCAGAGTGATTATCCTCTACAAAGTGTATATAATGCTTATCCGCTTCTTCTTCAGATAAACCAGCAACGTGATCTTCAATTCTAATAGATTCATCTATTTTCTTTAACAGTTCTACAGGATCTGTATTCGAACCTATTAAATATTTTTTAACTCGTTCAGGGCTTGCCGTTATGAGTGAGCGTTCTCCTTTTAATTCCACCGCATGGGCGTTAGGATATGTACCTAGCATATTGATTAAATCTTGTTTCGTATGTTTGCCTAATTCAAAGAAAGGCGTAGGCGATCCCCCTGCTTTAATTTCAGCTTGAACAGTGCCGCCTTGTTGTGGATTGTAAAAATAAATCATTCCACCATTTGGCGATTCAATTGTATTTTCGCCTGGTTTTAAAGTAAACGACTTTATGAGCGAATCTTCCTTCCATGAACCGTCATAGGAGAACGTTCCTATATAAGCTTGAATATTTTGCGTCCCGTCTACTTGAATTGTTATTTTTTCATTCGGGCTTGCATATAATCCAGTTGGTTCATATGGACTAAATCGAAATTGACGTCTATCCCTATCTTTAATTTGATCTATATTCCCCTTACCCGTAACATGAAAAGTACGTTCAGTGGATACTTGCGCTTTTGTAGTTTGTCCTTGTGTTTCAGCTGAAACTTTTGCTGCCTCTCCGATAAACGGAAAAGCAAGTACATTCACAGCTATAAACGTTTTCATTACTATTTTACTATTCCTTTTTTTAGTATCTTTTTTCATGTTTCACCCCATACCTTTCTATCGCTTTCCAAACCTAGCATTCTATTAAAAAATTAATATATTTTTATACAATAATTCTTTTAAGGATAAAACCTCATTGCAAATAGAGAAAAGAACACAAAATAATCATTAAAAAAATATTCCGAAAATTAACCCTATACATTCCTTCTCTATTTTCCTTTTTATTTCACACTGAGTTTAACATAAAATATGACATTTATCATCAAATTTCGACAAAAAATCCTTCATCACATTTATGATGAAGGATTAAAACACTTTACTTTATCGTATTCAAGTAGAATCTCTAAAGCACTTTTTTCTTATAAATTTTCTTTCACAAATTGTAACGCTTCTTCAACATGGCCCTTAACTTTAACTTTTGTCCATTCCTTTACTAACTGTCCTTCTTTATCAACTATAAATGTTGATCTTTCAATTCCCATGTACTCTTTTCCAAAGTTTTTCTTCAGCTTCCAAACACCGTACATTTCTGCGACTGTATGATCTTCATCAGCTAACAGCAAAAATGGTAAGTTATATTTTTCTATAAATTTTTCGTGTCGCTGTAAAGAGTCCGTACTTATCCCTAAAATTACACAATCTAACTCTCCAAAGGCTACATGATGATCACGAAAATCGCACGCTTCAGTCGTACATCCTGGTGTCATATCTTTTGGATAAAAATAAATGACAACGTGTTTCCCACGAAAATCAGATAATTTTACTTGCTCTCCATTGCTTGCTTCTAACGTGAAATCCGGTGCCATTTTCCCTACTGTAATCATATACAATCACTCCTTCTATTTTGCTTCCACTATATCAAATATCCTATTATTTTTCATTTTCCATAACTGTCCGCACAACAAATGCAAATGGCATCGTATATCCAATCAGTGCTTCTATAATGGCAATCCAACGCCCAATTCCAATCGGCGTTACATCACCATATCCAACTGATAACAATGTAATTGCACTAAAATATAAACATATTTCTACAAGAGCGAATGAATGATTCATTACTAATTTCCCGTCTTCTTTTAATACCGAAAATCCACTTTCTTCTAAAACAACATAACTAAGTGCAAATGCAATGAGTACCGTTGTATAAATAAGAAATAACGATATCAGATTATACAAAGAGAAAAAACGGTTTGATTCTCCTGCTGAGCTCCATAGTAATTGTATACTCCGTAATACAGAAATCGCAGCAACCAATAAAATAATCACCCACAACATGTCCTCCACCTCATTTTATTTGTATGAGGACAAACGGAGTTTTATCCCATATGAATAAGTGACTAATTCCCAGCACCGCGATATCGCTTTACTCCTAAATTCCAAATGAAAAACCCGATTAAAAAACAAATAATCCCCACAACCGGTGTTACAAACGCATAGGAGTTCCATTCTGTTTTTCCTAAAAAGTAAGATGCCGGATACACACCAACAAAAGCAAACGGCAATATAAACGTTAAAACAAAACGAATCACGCGATTATAAATATTAACAGGATAACGTCCGTAATTTCCGATGTTATACATGAGCGGCATAATCGAACTTCTTGCATCTGACCAAAAGCCAATACTTGCAAGCGTTACGAAAATTCCACCATACACAAGTGCACCGCCGAGTACCATCAATATAAATAGAAAAAAATCGTACCAATGAAATGTTAATTGAAGCTGCAGTGCAGCATATCCCATTACGCCAAAGCCAGTTATTGCCCCAAGAAGTGACTCCAATTCCATACGTTCTAAGATCACTTGAAATAAACTATGAATAGGGCGTGTTAAAATGCGGTCCATTTCACCTTTTACGATATAACGATCATTAAAATCCCATATATTAAAGAATGAAGAGAAAATCGCAAACGGAACTAGGAAAAAACCATAAATAAAGATCACTTCTTCCCTATTCCATCCTTTTAACGCTTGCGTATGTCCAAATACAACAAGAATAAAAATTAAGTTTACTGCCTGTAACAATACATCAGATAGTAAACCAACAATAAAATCCCCGCGATATTCTAGCTTCGTTTTTATATATTGACTTGCATATTGTAAAAACAACTTAAAATATAACATTCTCTCATCATCCCCCTTGTACAATCAGCCGTTTTCTTGCTGTTTTCCACATCATAACAATTGGAATAATGAGCAGCACTGCCCATATGATTTGAAATAATAAAGCTTTATAAATCGCCTCACCTTGCATTCCTTCCGAGAAAATCATACTCGGAATATAACTAATTGCTTGAAACGGCAGAAACGTCATTACTTTTTGCGCCCATAACGGATAGAAGCTAATCGGCAGTAATAACCCTGAAAACAAATCGATCACAACGCGTTTTGCATACATAATTCCATTATTATTAAATAAAAAGAACGTTAACATTCCTGTCATTAAGTTAATTTGTGTATTAATGATAAAACTAAATAATAATGATAGGAAGAAGTACAACCACGTTTGAACATTTGTTGTAATTTGCAGTGAGAATAACAATGTAACGATGACCATACCTGGAATAGAAAAGAAAGCAAATCGGAAAATCCCTTCTCCTAATCCTTGCATGACTTTCATACCTAAATAGTTATATGGACGAATTAACTCAACCGCAACCCGTCCTTCTTTAATTTCCATCGCAATCTCCCGGTCAATATTATTGAAATAAAATGCACGGGCCATCCAGGCAATTGCAATGTATGTTGTCATTTGTGTAACGGATAAACTTTCGATATTTTCTTTCCCGCTATAAATAGCTTGCCATAAAAAGTAATATGCTCCGATATTAATTGTATAAATGATAATACCGCTATAATAGTTTGTTCGATACGCGAGCATCATTAAAAAACGAACACGAATCATTTCAATATACTTACCCATGAATCATGCCCTCTTCGTAAATATTACGAATGATTTCTTCTGTAGAAACCTCGTTAATTTTCAAGTCTTTAATCCCAAAAGATTGGACAACTTTTGATATAAGCGTTGAAATCATGACTTCTTCATTTGGGATCTTGGCAATCCATGTATGTTGTTCTTTTCCTTGTGACCAAACTACATCGTTATCAGGCATTAACATCGCAAGTTGCTGATAAGAAACAGAGGTTACAAATTGAAAATGAATTTCTTTTTCTGCTCCCCACTGCGCGCGAAGCTTGTCTAAAGATCCGTCATACATTATTTTTCCTTCATCTAACATAACAACACGATCACAAAGCGCTTCAATATCTGTAATGTCATGCGTCGTTAATAAAATCGTTGTTTTATAGCGTTCATTCATTTCTTTTAGAAAGTCACGAATTTTTAATTTAACGAGAACATCAAGACCGATTGTCGGTTCATCTAAAAACAATAGCGGCGGATTATGAATTAAAGCTGCCGCTAATTCACAGCGCATCCGTTGTCCAAGCGATAACTTTCGGACGGGCTTATCCAATAAAGGACCAATATCCAACGTTTCAATTACATGCTCCATATGTTCTTTATACTCTGCATCGGATACACCATATACTTTTTTTAACAAACGAAATGATTCTTGCACGGCAATATCCCACCAAAGCTGCGAACGTTGACCAAACACAACACCAATTGTTTTTACAAATTCTTCCCTTTGTTTATGAGGATTCATGCCATTCACAGTAATTTGTCCAGCTGTCGGTGTCAAAATACCTGTTAGCATTTTAATAGTAGTGGATTTACCAGCACCATTTTCCCCAATATATCCAACCATCTCCCCTTGCTTTACAGTAAACGAAATATCATTTACTGCTGGGACAATTTTATAATTACGATTTAATAAATCTCGAAACGCTCCTTTTAATCCTGAGCGGCTTGAATACGATGTAAATTCTTTTCGTAAATCTTTTACGTCAATAACCGTCTCCATTACGATTCTCCTTTCTCTCTTCCACTCTAGTAAACAATAGCTTTCCTTGTTACATGCCTAACTATATATTTTTCGACATATACATCGCTGCTACGCAAAATACAACATGACCTTCACTCGCTCTCGACCTCCCCTAAAAAGAAAGAGGATTTTATGTCGTTCTTTAACTTATATATAATTATCAATACGATAGTGAAAGCTTCCATTTCGCACAACGAATAGTTTACCCAACAGTAGCAACTTGTACAAACAATACGTCTTTTCCAAAAACATGTTAAAATAATACATAGATTTTTGTAAGGAGATGAATTTTCATGAAGTTCACAAAGTCAGAAGAATTACATAAAGAAGCTTTAGAACATATCGTTGGTGGTGTAAACAGTCCTTCTCGATCTTATAAGGCAGTTGGCGGCGGTTCACCAGTTGCAATGGAGCGCGGGAAAGGTGCTTACTTTTGGGACGTGGACGGCAACAAATATATCGATTATTTAGCAGCATACGGGCCGATTATTACAGGCCATGCTCATCCACATGTAACAGAAGCGATTAAAGTCGCTTCCGAAAATGGTGTGTTATACGGAACACCGACAGCTTTAGAAGTAAAATTTGCAAAAATGTTAAAAGAAGCTATGCCAGCAATGGATAAAGTACGTTTTGTAAACTCAGGAACAGAAGCTGTTATGACAACAATCCGTGTTGCACGCGCTTATACAGGACGCACAAAAATCATGAAATTTGCGGGTTGCTACCATGGACATTCTGATTTAGTGCTTGTAGCAGCAGGCTCTGGTCCTTCTACACTTGGTATTCCTGATTCTGCTGGTGTACCGCAAAGCATTGCACAAGAAGTCATTACAGTTCCCTTTAATAATGTAGATACATTAAAAGAAGCTTTAGATAAATGGGGACATGAAGTTGCTGCGATTCTTGTAGAGCCGATCGTTGGAAACTTTGGCATTGTTGAACCAAAACCAGGCTTCCTTGAAAAAGTAAATGAACTTGTTCATGCAGCAGGTGCATTAGTAATTTATGATGAAGTTATCACAGCGTTCCGCTTTATATATGGCGGCGCTCAAGATCTACTTAATGTGACACCAGACTTAACTGCACTTGGCAAAATAATCGGCGGCGGTCTTCCAATCGGTGCTTACGGCGGGAAAAAAGAAATTATGGAGCAAGTTGCACCGCTCGGTCCTGCTTATCAAGCGGGTACAATGGCCGGAAACCCTGCTTCTATGACTGCTGGTATCGCATGCTTAGAGGTACTTAAGCAAGAAGGCGTATATGAAAAACTAGATGAGCTTGGAGCAATGCTTGAAAAAGGTATTCTAGAACAAGCAGCTGCACACAACATTGATATTACAGTAAATCGCCTAAAAGGTGCTTTAACGGTATACTTTACAAAAGATAAAATCGAAGACTACGATGCTGCCCAAAATACGGACGGTGAAACGTTCGGTAAGTTCTTCAAACTCATGCTTCATGAAGGAATTAACTTAGCACCATCTAAATATGAAGCATGGTTCTTAACTACAGAGCATACAAAAGAAGACATTGAATACACAATTGAAGCCGTTGGCAGAGCATTTGCTGCCTTAAAATAAAAAAACAGAGGATCGCCTCTGTTTTTTTATTTTTACTATTTCATAAATCACACAATAATAGTATAATTATTCATAATTATCTGTCTTTAATTAAAGATAAAGAGTTATCCCCCTGCTTTGCGACAGTAATACTCCAGGGAAGGATAACTACCGGAAGTTTCACTTTATTAATATTAGGTGTCGTACACCTTTAATATTTTGATTATTCTAAATACAAACAAGAGGGGGATTGGCGAATGCCGGGTACAACAAATAAATGGACACCATCTTTATTTCGAAATTATGCAAATGCCGAACATGATGCGTGTGGAATCGTTTCCGTAATGGAGAAACGAAACATTCCAACGAAAGAAAACATCGATCTTTGTATACAGTCTCTTGTAAAAATGAATCACCGCGCTGGATTTATTAATAACGAAGGCGATGGAATCGGAATTCATATTGATCTTCCGAAAGCACTTTGGAAAGAAAAATTAATGAAAAATGGTTATAATCCAACATTAGTGGACCATCCTCACTTTATCGTTGGGCATTTTTTTCTACAGCAAAAACAAAGTGCACATGCCTTACAAAATGATATCCGTTCCTTACTACAAAGAGAAAATGTAACGATTATATTTGAAACTAGCACTGTAACTAACTCTAATTCCCTTGGACCTCTTGGCAAACAAGAAGAACCGCTATTTTGGCAAATTGCCGTTATTCCAGAAAAGCAACATGAAAACATTGACCAATTATTATTCTCGCTAACGATAGAAATCGAAAAAAATGAAGCACTTCATGTTGCGTCATTCAGTCCGGATTATGTTGTTTATAAGGTACTCGGAGCTGGCGATACACTTGTATCCTATTATGCTGACCTGCAACATCCACTCATCGCATCTACAATGACTCTTGGACATAACCGTTATTCTACTAATACATTATCTAATTTTTTTCGCGTTCAACCTTTTAGCATTCTTGGACATAATGGAGAAATTAATACGATTGCTAAGCTGCGAGATCAAGCTGAAATGATCGATGTGCCACTTACAAATGGCGGCAGCGACTCGCAAGACTTAAACCGGACGCTAGAAACACTTCTCACCCATTACAACTATAGCCTATTCGAAGCAATGGATATATTATTTCCACCAATTATTAATGAGATTAAATTATATAAGCCTCATATGCAGGACTTATATACGTATATACGTGAAGCATGGGGACATTTCGCTCAAGGACCCGCTGGAATTATTTCACGCCATAAAGATGAAGCTGTTTTTAGCGTAGACTCCCTTGGTTTACGCCCCGTTTGGAAAGTAGAAACGGAAAGCTCTTATATTTTTTCCTCTGAACCAGGTGTTATTTCTCCGGCTGAATATGTCGCAGAACCAAAATCACTTGCTCCAGGTGAAAAAATAGGGCTGAAACGAAACCTAGAAGGCGATCTTATTTTATATGAATACGATGCCTATCAAAAAGAAGTATATGCACGTATGAAACAACGAATTAAATTTGTTGACTATCGTCATCATCTACAAGCTCCGTCAACAGATGAATTAGATCATCTTGTTTCAATTACAGAAGTAAAAACGGAGCAATATGCGGCTTTCGGCTGGGATCGCGAACATATTCAGCTTCTCGAGCAAATGGCTGAAAAAGGCGCTGAACCAATTCGCTCCCTCGGGCATGATGCCCCTCTTGCAGCACTCGATGCAGGAAAACGAAATATCGCTGATTTTATAAAGGAAAGCGTTGCTGTTGTAACAAATCCTGCAATTGATCGCGACCGAGAAGTAGAGCACTTTTCTACACGTACAATTGTAGGAAAACGGCCAAATCTGTATGCAGCAAACGAACAACCATTTATTGTAGAACTTCCAAGTCCCGTTGTCTTAGAAGGAGCATCCGGACAACAAGCTGCAGGGCATTTAGACACAGTATCTTATGAACAACTCATCCGTATGTTCGCTCTGCACAGCACTGTCTATAAATTGTCTGGAACGTTTACAGAGGATGAAACTTTGGGTGCGGCGCTGAATCGACTTGGAGCAGAAGCTGTGGCAGCAATAAAAAAAGGCACATCACTTCTTATCATTGATGATGCAAAAGCTCATCAAAACAACCAATTATGGATTGATCCACACTTACTTACAGCCAAAATTCATCAAGAGCTTGTGAATCATAAACTCCGCCGTGATTGTGCAATTGTCGTACGTTCCGGGGCACTTCGTTCTTTACACGACATTGTGACTTTATATGGTTTAGGGGCAGATGTTATCAATCCATACCTTACATTTGCAACAGTAAACGATGGAACAGAAACGCCTCTTCTCAATTTATATAACGCATTGAATAAAGGAATTGAAAAAGTGATTTCAACACTTGGAATTCATGAATTACGCGGTTATGGTCGTCTCTTCTCTTCCATTGGTCTACACGAAGAAATTGCACAGATATTAGACATTACAAATTTCCTTGGATCTAGTAGGTTGGCTTTTTCACTAAAAACATTAGCAGAAGATGCAAAAGTTCGGGCAATCGATTATACAAATGAAAAAGCAAACATACGAAAAACGTTTCATCTATTCCCGCGCATTTGGAAAGCAATTGGAGATATTGCCAAAGGAAATGCATACGATGACTACCGTGAAAAACTAAATGAATTAGAAGAAAAGAATCCAACAGCAATTCGTCATCTTATAAAAATAAAAGAAACAAATTATAAAACGCCAATTGAAAAAGTTTCAATTGCAGTAAACAACCATAGTCTACCATTTATTATTAGCTCGATGTCATTTGGCTCACAAAATGAAATTGTCTTCCGTGCTTATGCCGAGGCTGCTGACCGATTAAATATGATTAGTTTAAACGGTGAAGGCGGCGAAATTAAAGATATGATTGGTAAATATCCACATACACGCGGGCAACAAATCGCATCAGGACGTTTTGGTGTTAACGCTGAACTCCTGAATTCATCTAATTTAATTGAAATTAAAATTGGGCAAGGAGCAAAACCAGGAGAAGGTGGACATTTACCAGGTTCAAAAGTAACAGCAAAAATTGCAGAAGCGCGAAATGCAACAGTTGGTTCAGATTTAATCTCGCCTTCCAATAACCATGACATTTATTCAATTGAAGATTTAGCCCAAATCATTACTGAAATTAAAACTGCCAACCAACACGCGAAAGTAGCTGTTAAAGTTCCTGTTGTCCCTAATATTGGGACCATCGCAGTAGGCATCGCCAAAGCTGGTGCTGACTTTATTAACATTAGCGGTTTCGATGGCGGGACAGGTGCCGCACGTATTCATGCCCTGCAGCACGTTGGTCTTCCTGTTGAAATTGGTGTAAAAGCTGCTCATAATGCCCTGTTAGAAGCGGGAATGAGAGGGCGTGTAGAAATTTGGGCTGACGGCGGCATCCGCAGTGCTGCAGATGTATTAAAAATTATGCTTCTTGGTGCAAACCGCATTGGTTTCGGTACACTGTCTATGATTGCGATCGGTTGTACAACATGTCGCGGCTGTCATTTAGATACTTGTCATGTCGGGATTGCAACGCAAATTGAATCCGAAGCACAAGCGAAAGAACATGGCCTGCGCCGCTTCGTACCGCGAAATTTCGAAAGTGCTGTAGAAGGATTGTTACATTTATTCACAGCTTTTGGAACAGAACTAAAACGATTAACAGCGCAGCTTGGTTATAACAACTTACAAGAAATTGTCGGTCGTTCTGATTTATTAGAACAAACACACGGCCAGCATTTGCTAAATTTACATTACTTATTACAAACATTAGAAGATGTAACATACAATGCCTTGCAAACAGCAGCGCATCCAGAAGATAGTAAGGCTCATTATTCTATTACATCTAAAGAACTTATTAGCGTTGGTGTCGATCAACGTGTGATGGGCGGCATGGAATCTTGCTACCGCACTCGTAGTAGGCTATATGAAAATCGCGTATTAGAGCCGATCACATTAAAATACACAAACGGTTCTGTTCCTGGAAATGGACTAGGCGCTTATAATAGCGAAAACCTCTTTATTCACGTCAACGGCGGTGCACAAGACGGCATTGGAAAAACAGCTTTTGGCGGTGGGATTTATATTACAAAAACAAAAGGAAAAGATGGTAAATACTATAACGGTTCTGTTGGAAAAGGATTCGGATACGGCGCACAAAAAGGAGCATTATATGTACAAGGAAATGCTGACGCTAGAGCAGGCATTCGTCTATCAGGAGCTGATATGATTATTGGCGGAAGAATGACAAAACCACTTTCAAAAGAAGAGCATGGAAATATTGGTGTTCACGCTAATATAAAAGGATTTGCTTTTGAATATATGACAAACGGCCGCGCGCTCGTCCTCGGTGACCCTGGCCCGTGGATTTGTGCCGGAATGACAGGCGGAGTTGTCTACTTACGTCATCATCCTGATTTTGGCTTAACAGAACAATCATTAAGACAACGAATTGCAAAAGGAGCGAATGTTACGCTTCGTCCGCTCAGCAAAATAGGAGAATCTGATGTGAAAGAATTATTATTAGATTACCTTCGTATATTAAATGAGCATGAACAATACGAAGAGGCCCTGCTTCTCTCACCTTTGTTAACCAATCTAAATTCTCATTTCTACGAAGTAATTCCAACAAAAGAGCAAGCCGATCCATCTGTTTCAACAGAGTAAACGAAAAGAATAGCAGCTTTCTTATTGACGACTTTTCATTCTCATAGTACTCTATAACAAATTAAAAAAACCTGCTGAAATTCAGCAGGTTTTTTCATTAAAATACTACTTGCTAACATAAGTTAATGAATGTATAGTATCATATTGTACATTCATTCTGACAAGAAAGAAAGGATATAAAAAAGAGTATGAAACTTGGTGCTCGCGTTTTAAAAACGGGTATTGCCATTACATTAGCTTTATTTACATGTGTACTGCTTGGATTACCAAGCCCTGTATTTGCGGGAATCTCAGCAATTTTTGCTGTACAGCCTTCTGTGTACCGCTCATATTTAACAGCTCTAGAACAAATTCAAGCAAATGTAATGGGAGCAATTTTTGCAATTGTCTTTGTATTTGCTTTTGGTAGTAATCCTCTTACTATTGGATTAACGTGCATATTAGTTATTGCACTTGCTTTAAAATTACATCTAGAAAATACCATTTCTATTGCGCTCGTAACTGTTATTGCGATTATGGAATATCAAGGAGCAAATTTCTTTGATTTTGCCCTATTACGATTCGCAACAATTATGATCGGGATTATTGCGGCATCTCTCGTAAACTTAATATTTATGCCGCCAAAATACGAAACAAAACTCTATCATAAAATCGTGGATAGTACAGAAGAAATTGTAAAATGGATTCGAATGAGCAGTAGGCAAGCATCTGATTTCACAACATTGAAAACAGATATTGACCGTATGAAAGAAAGAATGATTCGTTTAAACCATTACTATTTGTTGTATAAAGAAGAAAGAAGTTACACAAAAAAAGTACAAGTTGCTAAAATTCGTAAACTAGTTCTATTTAGACAAATGTTAGCAACAACAAGTCGCGCTTTAAGTACATTAAAGGCGCTCCATCGAACAGAGAACGAGTTACGATATATGCCAGAATCATTTCAAGAATCGATTCAAAATGAGCTGGATTCATTAACTCATTATCATGAGCAAGTATTGCTCAAATTTATCGGGAAAGCAAAGAAACAACAATCTGTTGAAATTCTTGACGAAGTTTCTGTTGGTAAACAACAACTAATTGATATATTTATGAACTATCAAAATAAAGATGATGAAGAAAGCTATCGAATATGGCTTCATCTGTTTCCTCTCGTTTCAGCTATTATTAATTATAGCGAAGAAGTAGAACATTTAGATTTACTTGTAGACAGTTTCTATACGTATCACAACCCAGAAGATGAACTACAAATTCACGAAAAACAAGAGGATGAATAAAAAAACGACCCTTTCTATTATGAAGGGGTCGTTTCTTTTATATTTTGAATTTGATATAAATTATAATAGTAACCGCGCTTTTGCATTAATTGCTGATGCGAACCCTTTTCTTTTATTTCACCGTCTTCTAAATAAATGATTGTATCTACGTGTGTAATTGTCGATAATCGATGCGCAATCAGAATTGTAGTTCGATCAGCCGCTAACGTTTGCAACGCCTCTTGAATATAACGTTCATTTTCTAAATCAAGTGCAGATGTAGCTTCGTCTAAAATAAGCAATGACGGATTTTTTAAAAACACACGCGCAATTGCGATGCGCTGCCTTTGTCCGCCAGACAATTTTACACCTCTTTCTCCAACCACTGTTTCATATCTGTCCGGTAAACTCATAATAAAATCATGAATATGTGCAGCTTTAGCTGCTTCGACTACCTCTTCATCTGCCGCTTCCGGTCTTCCATATAAAATATTGGCACCAATTGTATCGCTAAATAAAATATTATCTTGCAAGACAAGACCAATATGACTGCGTAAATTCCGCACATTATAATTTCTAACGTCAATCTCATCTACATAAATTGCTCCTTTAGAAACGTCATAAAAGCGCGGAATTAAGCTTGCAAGTGAAGACTTTCCACCCCCGCTTAAACCGACAAGTGCTACTTTCTCACCTGGTGAAATAGATAAAGAAATATTTTGGAGTACATCTTGTTCCTGTTCATTATAGCGAAATGAAACATTTTCAAATATAACCTCACCTCGAAGCGACTTCTTTGTAATCGCATTTGGACGATCTACAATATCATACTCTTCATCTAGTAATTCAAAAACACGGTCCATAGAGGCAAAAGCTTGTGTAAGTGTTGTCGAAGAGTTCACAAGGCGGCGCAGCGGACTATATAAACTATCCATATATCCAACAAAAGCTACCATTGTGCCAAGCGTTAACGATCCATGAATGACTTCATAAGCAGCAAAAGCAATTACGATTAAAGGTCCAAGATCCGTTAATGTGTTTACAGTAGAAAATGTCCTTGCTGTCCAGCTCGTATGAGTTAATGCCTTTGTTAAAAATGCACTGTTTTTCTCTTGAAATTTCTCTTTTTCATACTCCTCTAAAGCAAAGCTTCGCGTGACTTGCATACCTTGAATACGCTCATGTAAATAACCTTGCATCGTTGCCAGCGCTTGTGAACGCTCTCGTGTTAATGTTCGAAGACGACTGAAAAAATACTTAACTGCAACTACATAAACAGGCAGTACGAGTAAGGAAACAAGCGTTAATTTCACATTCATCGAAAACATAACTGTAATCGCAATAAAAATCGTCGCTGTATCAAGCCACACATTCATTAATCCAGTAATAACGAAGTCTTTCGTCTGTTCAACATCGTTTATTACACGAGAAATAACTTCGCCCGTCTTTGTATTAGAATAAAATCGTAAGCTTAATTTTTGTAAGTGCGCAAAAATATGTTTTCTCAAATCATACAACACCGCATTTCCAATACGCTGCGCAAAGTATTGACGATAGTATTCAATCGGCGGACGCAATACCGCAAAAATAAACATTGCAATCCCGATAGCCACAAATAATTGAGATGTTTTCTGTTCTAGTGAACTTCCGCCTTGAATAATATCATCAATAATATACTTTAATAGCCACGGCATAATAAGCGGAATCCCAAATTTAATAAGACCGATTACAATGGTAATCGTAATGAGCCACCGATACGGCGTTACGAATTGGAGATACCGTTTGATTCCTTTCATACCTCTCCCTCCCAGCATGTTAAAAGGATAAAACCTGCTGGACGCCCTAGCAGGTTTTTTCTTTAATCTCTATACATTAAATATCGTTCATACCACATATCAATAAAATCAGGAGCAAACGGACCCTTTCGCTGATGAATCCATTGCGTTAAATATTCAACATTTCGTTTTAAAATCGTGTCAATGACAGCCGGATAATTCATAAGCTCACGATGTTTTTCGTACTCATCTTCATCTAACAATGTATACGTCATATCGGGATACACTTTAATGTCTAAATCATAGTCAATATATTTTAATGCTTCATAATCATAGGCAAATGGTGAACTTAAATTACAATAGTAGTACACACCTTCCTGCCTTAGCATGCCAATAACATTAAACCAATAATTCGAATGAAAATAACAAACAGCCGGTTCACGAGTAATCCAAGTTCGTCCATCAGATTCCGTTACGACCGTTCGATCATTTGCTCCAATCACAAAACTTTGTGTCCCTTTTAAAACTGTTGTTTCTTCCCACATTCTATGAATGGAACCATTATGTTTATAACTATGTATTTGTATTTTTTCTCCTTCTCTGGGAAACCCCATACTTTCTCCCTTCTTTCGCCGTGAACGCTCTTCTAAAGTTGTTATTTGAAATGCCGTTCATTTTTTACTCTTTTTCAAACATATTGAGCCGAATTCACTTTTCTTTTTATTATAACGTTTCTGTCGAAATTTTAAAACAAAAGAGCCGATTCATGAAATCGTCTCTTCGCTTGAAAGCATCTTCTCATTTTCAAAAGAATGAATGACCGCAGCCGTTTGTTGCTCAAACTCCAATTGTAAACCCTTTAATGCTTTTTCTGTTCTTTGAATTTCTTGACGAATAAAATGAAGTTCTTTCGCATCTTGCTCATTCATTTCAAGATGTTGATATTTTTCTAAATGAACTTGTAGCTTTAATAATTCATCCATCGTCCGCAATTGCTCTTCAACCAATTCATCAAACAGTTTCATTCCATCCCTCCTAAAAATCCTATTACATATTTTCGAATAAAACTGCTTCGTCTCCTTTGACTATATTTGTTGACTTATTAGAAGTTATGTCGGCTTACACAAAGAAAAACACTCCCCTTACGTTTAGAGGAGTGTTTTTTCTTATTGGTTCGAACTAAGATTTTTTTGCTGCTGATTTTGCATTTTGTTGTTTTACTGCTTGTACATTTGTTTCTGTTGCAAACTCTGTACCATAGCTAGCATTTGCACTTTGAGCGCTAGCACTAGAAGCTTGTGATTTCTTAGCTTCTGCTTGAGCGTTTTGTTGTTTTACTGCTTGTACATTTGTTTCTGTTGCAAATTCTGTGCCATAGCTAGCGCTTTGTTGTTTTGCGCTTTGAATGCTAGCACCAGAAGTTGTTTTACCTAAACCTTGTTGTTTTTGATTCATCTTTCTCACCTCCACAACAAATAATGTAACCATCCTTACCTGAACCTATCCGTTAAAAACGTGAAAAGAAAAATTTTTTTTTACGTATACAGATAAAAACGTTTATTCAAACTAATTATGATGGAGGTGCTACACGATGTATGTTGGACGTGATATGACAGAGTTATCAATGACTCCGAAAGATCAATGGAATCAAGAAGAGCTCACTTATTTTCATCATTCTTTACAACAAATGATGCCCTACTTAAACGTAGAAGGACAAACCATTTATAAAGAAATTATAAAAGAAATTGAAGCACGCGGCGGCCTGCAGCGGCAACAAGCTGATTGGACGCATGGTACAGAAATACCTCATGATTAAGAGCTCCGGCCGCTACGGCTGGAGTCTTTTCACGCACTCTTCATAAATTGTTCGATGTGATTTCGAAATGGGTAATTGTTCAAATTCTTCGGTAGTGATTATTTTTAAATGATCAGTTTCAACAATTGGTCGCAACGCGGTACCATAAAATACAAAGATATCCCACGTTCTATGCGTAAATGTATGCTGAACATTCATCGCATAATCGTCAATAGCAACAGAAAGAGAGAAATTCTCTTTCATATAATCTGTTAATTGCTGTTTATGATTACGAATCCCTTCTCCAATCTCTACATTCGGAAATTCCCACATGTTAGCAAGTAAGCCTGTGCTCGCTCTTTTATTCACCACGTATTTCCCATCTTCTGTACGCAATACTCCAGCCACTATTGGAACCATTTTCGGTGCCTTCGCTTTACTTTTCACTGGTAATTCCTTTTGCACACCTTCTGCAAATGCGCGGCAATGCTCCCGAACAGGACATAGCAAACAAGCAGGATTTTTCGGAACACAAATCAGTGCCCCGAGTTCCATCAATCCTTGATTAAAATAAGATGGATTTTCTTTTGAGATGATTTGGCGCACAACCTCTTCAAATACTTTACGTGTTTTTGGTTTGGCGATATCATCCCAAATTGACAAAATACGTGATAATACACGCATCACATTTCCATCAACAGCCGGCTCTGGAACTCCGTAAGCAATACTCAAAATCGCGCCTTTTGTATAGGGTCCTACACCTTTTAACTTTTCAATTTTTTTTACATCATTAGGAACTTTTCCACCGTATTGTTCCTTTACTTCTTTTACGGCAGCATGTAAGTTACGCGCTCTCGAATAATAACCAAGGCCTTCCCACGCTTTTAACACTTCTTCATCTTCTGCATCAGCTAACGCTTCTAATGTTGGGAACTTTTCCATAAAGTTTGCGTAATATGGTTTTACAGCTTCAACCCGCGTTTGCTGAAGCATAATTTCCGAAACCCAAACGCGATATGGGTCTTTATTCATGCGCCATGGTAAATCACGTTGCTCTGTTTCAAACCAACTGATTAAATCATGTTGAAATTTTTCTATGTTAAATTCATCTAATATCTCAAGTTTCAAACTTGATCCCCCTCATTTTTGCATATACGTACTATTATAATGAATTTAGGAGAAAACTTAAGTAAGATGACATAAGAAATAAAAGGCAAATGCCTTGTGATATAGAATAAAAAGAGTTACATTAATAAAAAACGGAGGTGGTTTTCATGGACACAGCCACTCATCTTGTTATGGGCGTTACATTAGGAAGCATAGCCACACTAGATCCAGCGCTCAGTCAAAGTGACTTCGGACCACAAGCTGTGATGTTTGCAACAATTGTCGGTTCAAATATCCCTGATATTGATACGGTTTTAAAATTAAGAAACAATGCAAAATATATTCGAAATCATCGTGGGATTACTCATTCAATCCCGGCTGTTATTCTTTGGGCATTTCTTGTTAGTGGGATTACTTTTGCAGTATTTCAAAGTCCTCCCTATCTCCACCTTCTTCTATGGTCATTTATTGCTGTGTTTCTTCATGTTTTCGTTGATATTTTCAACGCATACGGTACACAAGCACTGCGGCCTTTCACTAAGAAATGGGTGGCACTAGGTGTTATTAATACATTTGATGCAGTGATTTTCTTCATTCATACATTAGCGATTGCCTGTATGCTTGTCGGTGCAAATAAAGGTTATGCCGGAGTAGCTGCTTATATTTTAATGACCATGTATTATATTGGCCGAATTATGATGCGCCAAAATGTAAAAGGTGTCGTAAAGAAACGATTTCGTGACGTTGAACAAGTCATCATTTCACCGTCATACCGCTTTTATCATTATCACTTAGCCATTGTGACAAAAGACCATTATTATGTTGCTCGTTGGCATCGCGGTAGTATTATGGTTCATGATAAATTCGAGCGCATTCCATTACCTGATAACGATGTCATTCGTGCCGCTCAAAAAGATGAAAACATTTCAGCATTCTTATCGTTTTCTCCTGTCTATCGCTGGGATATTTTTGAATACAACGATTATTATGAA
The DNA here is from genome assembly GCF_002551005.1 of Bacillus pseudomycoides. Lineage (GTDB taxonomy): Bacteria > Bacillota > Bacilli > Bacillales > Bacillaceae_G > Bacillus_A > Bacillus_A pseudomycoides_C. The sequence continues at coordinate 13,858 of NZ_NVOY01000043.1, read as the reverse complement.
GTTCGATTTATTGATCTGCGCTATCGCAGCAAAGATTATTATCCGTTTGTTGCAATTGTTCAGCTAGGTAAAGACCTTGAGATTATGAGTTCCTACACAGGATGGATTTTCAGCGAAGAAAAACTGCGCAAAAAATTAGAATTAATTCCGCATTAAAAAACGACCAAAATTGGTCGTTTTTTAATGTTTAACATGATCGTCTTTGTTAATTAAATGACTATACTTTGGATTACTCGTTTGAATTTCATGCAAACGTGCCCCTTGGTTGTTAATCCAAGTGCGTACGATTTTCTCTGTCATTTCAATCCCTTGATACGTTCCTACTTTTGCATATGTCGCACCAAAGTCCTCCCATAACAACTCAACCCAAGTACGCGCTTGAGAGTAAGAAAGAGAAGCATTTTTTTCAAGAAGTTCTTTCGTTAATTTTTCAAAAATATCGTTCATGTTCTGTCTCCTTTAGTCAATTCATTCATTTTTTTCAACATATAAGCCGTTGCTATGCAGAGCAAAACATGATCTGCACTTTGGTTTAACCCTTGCACGTGGCAGAGACCATGGCCAGAAAAAGAATTTATATATTCATCTTAATTTTTCAACATGTAAATCACGGCTATGCAAAACACATCATAACCGCTACTTACTTTCTCCCTTTGTTTTAACCTTGCACGTGGCAGAAAAAGGCCCTGACCGCTTCTACGCACGGCCAGATCCTCTCGTCCCCCCTAAAAGAAAAAGGTTTTTAAGCCATTTTTTATTTAAATGTATGTAGAATATTTTCTCTCACATTGCACAATCTATAAGTGATACTTTTTGTATCAATTTGTAGCGAGGGGGAGTTCCTCTTGGGCAAACAGTCTGAAATTTGGTCTGAATCCAAAAACGACAGCAAAATCAACGGTCCTACACAAGCAAAAGCTCGCTTTGCTTCGAAACGACCTAACGGCACTATTAATACGCATCCGCAAGAGCGAATGCGTGCCGCTAATCAAGAAGAAGCATAACAACTGTTTATCGATAACTTCTTATACGAGGTGATAGAATGAGCTACCGCAATCATTTAGACCGTCGTTCTGAATCATTCAACCCCACGTGGGCTCGTCCAAAACACGCGAAAGCACAAGTGAATGGACAAACGCAACAAACGCAGTCTCTCATTATTTTGGCAAATGAGATGCGAAAACGTCAAATATAATTGCCTATCTCCTTTAACAACTACGAAAAGTGAAAACCAGAGCAGCCAAGGCTCTCTGGTTTTCATTTCTTTTGCAATAATGAAATAGGAATACCAATTTCCTCTGTTTCATTTTGTTTATGTCCCCAAGCAAATACCCCATTAAAATACGTAATGGTAAACGATGTCCCTGGCTCTTCTACAAGTTCATATGTTTCACCAACCTGAAATTCATTGATATCTGTCATATAAGCACGTGCCATCGCAATTTTCCTCATTAAAACATCAAATTCATTTACAATGCCAAGTTGTTCTGCTTTTACTGCTTGTTCTTTTAAAACGCCTATTTCTTCTCGCAACTCATGTGGTGTCATCTCGCTATAGCGCTTTGGCATGTTTTTCATATTTTTCCCTCATCCCTCTTCACGTTTCATTTCAATAAATCCTTCTATTTCATCAATCGAAAAACCCTTTCGATATAACGCTTGCTTCATCTTATTTGCATACGTCCAACCATCATATTTCTTATATTTTTCATGATACTTATTCCCGTGATATATAAGGGCTTCTTCTTGCTGTTTATCATCCTTTTCATGTTTTAATTCCTCTAAACAAATTTGGATGATATCCCGCCCATATCCTTTCCGTACTAACATCTCTTCTAATTTTTGTTTCATTTGTAGAAAAGAATGTTTTTGATAAGACTTTTTCTTTTTTTCTATAAGTACGAGAGCATTTTCAATTTGCTTCTCCTCGGGATACTCCTGTAAACTATGGGTAATCATTACATCCGAAATCCCTTTACTTAACAGTTCACGTCTAATGACAATTGGCCCTTTTGGGTTCACATTGCTATGCGTACGCACATAGGCAATTGCGTACTCTTTATCATTAATATAACGATCACGTAATAGTTTTGAAATAACTTCAGAGATGATGGCTTGTCCAATTTCTTTTTTCCGTAATTGCTCTTCTACTTCTTGCTTCGTTCTCATTTGATGCGATAAATAAGTAATTGCATATAAATATGCTTTTTGTACTTCTTCATCATATAAAACGTTTGCTAATTCAACATCATCAAATTCCAACCCTTTTTGAAGTCCGTGTTTTATTAAGGTCACTTGATCAACACTAAAACCATATTCTTCTCCATGACCTTTATCAATGTAAATATTAAATCTTTCGTTCGTTCGTTTTTGTACTTCTATTTTTGTAATGACAGCCATAAAATTCACCTCAATATCATTTTAACATATATGAAACAAATTTGAGTTTCTTGAATATACATAATAAGGAGGGATTTCTCTTGGAAATTGCTATTTCTGGAGGAACTGGTTTTATTGGAAAAGCACTCACTTTATATTTAGCAAGCAACGGACATACCGTATACATCCTGACACGTCAAGTAAGAGAAAATCATTCCCCTGCAAATATACGGTATATACATTGGGATGCTAACGCTTCTGAATTCCCGCTTTCTTCCGTTGATATCGTTATTAATCTTGCCGGAGAATCTATTAATAATGGTCGCTGGACGAAACAACAGAAAGAAAAAATTATAAATAGTCGTTTAAACACAACAAAAGGCTTAATTAAACAACTACAAACTTTACACCAATCCCCAAGCACGTTTATAAATGCAAGTGCGATTGGCTATTACGGTATATCAGAGACAGACACATTTACAGAAGATCATCCTAAGAAAGGGAATGATTTTTTAGCCACTACTGTACAATTATGGGAAGAAGAAGCGAGTAAAGCAGCTGATCTTGGTATTCGTACGATTTATACGCGCTTCGGTATTGTTCTTGGAAAAGATGAAGGAGCACTACCGAAAATGTTACTTCCCTATCAATTCTTTATTGGAGGAACAATCGGTTCAGGAAACCAATTGCTTTCTTGGGTTCACCTTGAAGATGTTGTTCAAATGATCGATTTTGCGATTCATACAAAAGAAATAAGCGGTGCATTCAATATTACAGCTCCTCATCCTGTAACAATGACGGAATTTGGAAGCACAATCGCGAAAGTGCTGCATCGCCCACATTGGTTACCAGTACCTGAGTCTGCGCTTAAAACCCTTCTCGGTGAAAAGAGTATCCTTGTTTTAGAAGGACAAAAAGTATTACCTCAAAAGGCAATACAACATGGATATACACATTCTTATGCTACTTTAGAACATGCGCTTCAAAATATTGTATTGCATTCATAATTTCTAAATTCCGCTAGAAAAAACTTGCAGGAAAACTAAAGAGGTTCTTATGAAAACATTATTTAAGCAAGCGACTGTTTATCCTATTACATCTCCTAAATTGCAAGGTGATGTATTGGTAGAAAATAACAAAATCATTGCGTTAGAACAATTTATTGAGGCTAGCAAGGATATGACCGTTATTGATGCACGCGGCCTTCATCTACTTCCAGGCTTTATCGATGTGCATACGCACCTTGGTTTATATGACGAAGGAACTGGTTGGGCTGGAAATGACGCAAATGAAACAGCGGAGGTATTAACACCTCATATTCGTTCTCTAGACGGCATTCATCCTTTTGATGTGGCCTTTCAAGACGCCTTGCAAAGTGGTATTACAACCGTGCATGTTATGCCTGGAAGTCAAAATGTAATCGGCGGAACAACATGCGTCATCAAAACAGCAGGAAATAGTATTGATCATATGGTCATTCAAGAACCCGCTGGTTTAAAAATTGCATTTGGAGAAAATCCAAAACGAATGCATAGCAACGGAAACAAAGAATCTATTACCCGTATGGGAATTATGGGAATGCTTCGAGAAGCATTTTATGAAGCAAAGCACTATGGAAATGATACCGATTTTCGAATGATTCCTATTTTGCAAGCGCTCCGCCGCGAAATTCCTATACGCGCCCACGCTCATCGTGCAGACGATATTTTATCTGCTCTTCGCTTCGCTAAGGAATTTAATCTCGACTTACGTATTGAGCACTGTACAGAAGGCCATCTTATTGCTGATAAATTAACAGGCCACGATTTAAAAGTATCTGTCGGACCAACATTAACGCGCCGTTCAAAAATTGAAATTAAAAACAAATCTTGGCAAACATATCATACTTTATCTACTCATGGGATTGAAGTTTCTATTACGACAGACCACCCCTATACACCCATTCAATATTTAAATGTTTGTGCGGCTATCGCCGTTCGAGAAGGATTAGATGAACATAAAGCTCTAGAAGGAATTACAATTCTACCCGCTCGCAACTTACGGCTAGAAAAGAAAATTGGTAGCATAGAGACGAAAAAAGACGCTGACCTTGTCCTATGGACTCATCACCCTTTTCACTATTTAGCCAAGCCTGTATTAACGATGATAGATGGAAAAATTATCTATACAAAAAATTCATAAAAACTAGTTTATTTTTTTGACTAGATGAAGTATTATACGATTATAAACTGAATGAAACCATGATCAATTTGTGTCGTGTTGAGTAATTTCAAATTGATGAATGGGGAAGGCAAATGGTGCGCCACCAGCATTATAGACTGGTTCTAGTGGGTTCGATTCCCACCCCGAAATTTTTTAAAGTTTGATATAAAAATTTCGAGGGTGGAATGTTTTTTTTTCGTCATGCTGCCCTCTTTTTAGGAGGAGATAGTATGTTAAAAAAACGTGACCTACATGACAGCCACGTTCTATATGATTTGATGATTCACCCTGATGTCTTCCCCTTTGTGCGTCAGAAGGCGTCTTCTTATGATGAATTTTTGTTTTTAACAAAACAAACAATTGAAGCGGAAGAACGTGGAGAATTAATTTCGCGCGCAATTGTTGATGAATGGGGAAATCCAATCGGAACAATAACTTTATTTGACATCCAAGAAAAAGCAGGTTTTCTTGGCACTTGGCTCGGTAAACCCTATCATGGAAAAGGTTATAATAAACCAGCAAAAGATGCTTTCTTTAGTGAGCTTTTCTACGAATTAGATATTGATACTATTTTCATGCGAATTCGCAAATTAAATACTCGTTCTATTAAAGCTGCCGAAAAACTACCATACGTCAATCTAGCAAATGAAACTCGTAAATGTGTATACGATCAAATTAACGCAAACGGTGAAGTATATAACTTATATGAAATTCCAAAAGATCAATACACACTACACACAATGCGCGAAGCAACATTCCAAGACGCTCACCATTTAAAAGAAGCGTAATCTATGTATATCTCCCTCTGTCATTGGTAACGATAGGTAATGACTTTATGACATGAGGTGAACTGGAATGGATAAGAAAAGACGTGAAAAAACGAAAAGTAAATTATCTAGCACACAAGAAGTTCTCTATCAACGTGAATTTAAAAGAGCAGATCGTGCAGCTGGATATAAACCAAAAGGCATTTATTAACATACAGCTACCTCTTGTTCAGAAGAGGTAGTTTTTTTGTGGAAAACTTTATCCACAAAAAACGAAAAATGTGTATAAATCCGAATATCTTTCCTATAAAAGAGGAATTTAACCACAGTGAGTTTGTTTGATTTGTGGATACTTTTACTAAAACTTGTGGATATTGTGGATACTTTTGTTAATATTTTAAGTTTACTGTATATTGAAAGCGAATTCTTTTGTGGATAAAGTGTAATTCTACAAACAATCTCTCTTCTCCGTTTTTTAATATAAGTAAAAAAACGACACAGAACCCCTTTCTTTTTTAAGGGACAAGAGCATCTGGCCGGGCATAGAAGCAGTCAGCGCCTTTTCCTGCCACATGCGCGGTTTAAAACAAAGAGAGAAAGCCAGTAGCGCTCATGTTGTATCCTCATAGCAGCAATTTATATGTTGAAAAATTAAAATGGAGTTATATAAACGAAACAACGAAAAAAACCTCCTTCTACAGATAGAAAAGAGGCTCTTATATTAAGTAAAAGACTGTACAAGGGCTGGTGAGCGTACCGGTGTATGCACCCGCACGTGATTTTCCTCTAAAATAGAATCCACTATATGAAACGCTGGTTCCGGACGATAAATGCGTTTCATCGCTTCTTTCATTTGCAATAACTTCATATCATCTTGCAATAATTCTTTCGTTTTCGGAAAGATTTCATGATCTTCACGAATAACAACCGCTGCACCTTGTTTTTCAAAATACTTCGCATTTTCATTTTCTTGTCCTGGTACTGGTTTATATAAAACGACAGGTACTTGCAAAGCTGCTGCTTCACTTAATGTAATTCCTCCTGGTTTCGTAATCATACAAGAGGTAATACGAAACAGCTCATCAATATTCTCTACATAACCGAATACTTTTAATGCATCTGGATTGCTTTCTTGTAGTTGTAGCAAACCGTCTTGCAATGCTTTATTTTTCCCACAAACTACAGCAATCTGCAGATTAGGAACTGATAGAAAGGACTGACATAACTCTTTTACACTTCCTAACACTCCATGTGCCCCTGCCACAATAAGTAAAGTCTTTTTGTCTCGTGACAAATTATACTTATCATACAGGGCTTCTACATTAACAGATGCTTCAAAGTTTTTCCGAATCGGAATCCCTGTTTCTACAATTTGCTCAGCAGGTACCCCTACTTCTATCATAATGTTCTTTACATAATCTGTTGCGACAAAATAACGATCCACTTCTCCGTGAATCCATATTTTATGCAAGCAAAAATCAGTAAGTACATTATAAACAGGAATAGAAATACCTGTTTGTTTTTTTAACTCTGGCACCGCAATGATTGGAAATGTATTAATAACAATATCGGGTTTTTCAGCTTGTAATATCGCTTTTAAACGTTTTCGCCCAAAATTGGCATACCATGATGCGATTTTTTTATCGTAAATTTTTTCAACACCATAATAAAATAAGCGGTATAGCTCTTTCCCAATTGTATAACTTTTTAAATATAAATATTTTGTAATGTCTGTTATGACAGGATGTGATTCACTAAAAAGATCGCATACAATTACATCCTTAAGTCCTCTTTGACGAAATGTTTGTTCTAATGTTTTTGCCACTTGTACATGACCGTTACCGTAATGTGCTGTTAATATTAAAACCTTGGGGTTTTTAATCAAACAAATCCACTCCTAGCTTTTTCGGTCCTTTATATTGCATATATACAATATAAAAAACAATTTCCTTATAATTTTGCAAGTTTGAACTCCAACGAATTTCCGCTGGATATGTACCTGTCGTGGATATACAAAGCATATGTTATTGACCCCTTAATCCCATCTGCTCATATCTTAACATTATACTTTCCCATAACTGCTTTCGCAATAACTTGGCATCTATACTTCATGATACGCACTACACTATTTCTTAATTCTTTCTATTGTTTCGTTTTCCCTTTACATTTTTGTAAATTTATCCATATCATTTCTTTACAAAAATAGTCATTATATAATATAAGTATACTCTTTTCCTTATATTTGCTCTACTATTTATCGAAAGAAAGCAAAAAGCCTAATCCACAATTGGATTAGACTGCTGCTAAAATATTCTTTGCTTTTTGAATGCATTCTTCCGTTGGAGGCTCTACTCCTTCAAGAGGATATTTATGACCTAGTGCCTCCCATTTATAGACCCCTAACTTATGATACGGCAAAACTTCTACCTTTTGTACATTATCAAGACTTTGAATAAAGGCTCCGAGCTTTTCTAAGTCCTCTGTACTATCAGTAACTCCAGGTACAAGTACATGACGTACCCAAATTGATTTCTTTTTATCTGATAAATAACGAGCAAATTGTAAAATATGTTCGTTCGGTTTGCCTGTTAATTTACGATGTTTTTTTGAATCAATATGTTTTAAGTCAAGTAATACCAAATCTGTATATTCCATCAAAATATCTAGTTTTCTTTGGAATTCTTCATCTTCAGAATAGCACCCTCCTGAAGAATCAATTGTTGTATGAATGCCGATCTCTTTACATTTCTTAAACAACTCAGTCAAAAAGTCTAACTGCAATAGTGGCTCCCCGCCACTTACTGTAATACCGCCGCCAGAAGCTTCAATAAAAGGAAGGTAACATGTAACATCCTGCATCACTTCTTCAACTGTTATTTCTTTCCCTTTACCGATCTCCCACGTATCCGCATTATGACAATATTGACAACGTAGTAAACACCCTTGCGTAAATATGACATAACGGATTCCTGGACCGTCAACAGTACCACAAGACTCAACAGAATGAATTCTTCCTTTTACCATGTTACTTCCTCCTCTATTAAAACAGCCCCCCTCTGTCTTTATGAAAAGCAGAGGGAAACCTTTTCCTTACATACTTTCGTGCATTGTACGGTTAATAACGTCAATTTGTTGTTCACGAGTCAATTTAATGAAGTTAACCGCATAACCAGATACACGAATTGTTAATTGTGGATATTTTTCAGGATGTTCCATTGCATCCATTAATGTGTCACGGTTAAACACGTTAATATTTAAGTGATGACCTTCTTTTACTGCATATCCATCAAGCATAGATACTAAGTTTTTAACTTGTACATCTTCTTCTTTTCCAAGCGCTTTTGGAATAATAGAGAATGTATTAGAAATACCATCTTGTGCATCTTCATATGGTAATTTTGCAACAGATAACAATGATGCTAGTGCTCCTTTTGTATCGCGACCGTGCATTGGGTTTGCACCTGGTGCAAATGGTTCGCCAGTACGACGACCGTCTGGAGTATTACCAGTTTTCTTACCGTATACAACGTTAGAAGTAATCGTTAAAATTGACATTGTATGAACAGAATTACGGTATGTTTTATGTTTACGAAGTTTGTTCATAAATGTTTTTACAAGATTGACTGCAATTTCATCTACACGATCATCATTGTTACCGTATTTAGGGAAATCCCCTTCAATTTCAAAGTCAACTGCGATACCATTTTCATCACGGATTGGTTTTACTTTCGCATATTTAATTGCACTTAAAGAGTCAGCTACTACTGATAATCCGGCAATGCCTGTTGCCATTGTACGAAGAATCTCTGTATCATGAAGTGCCATTTCAATGCGTTCATAGCTATATTTATCGTGCATATAATGGATAACATTTAATGTGTTTAAATATAAACCTGCTAGCCATTCCATTGTCACATCAAATTTACGCATTACTTCTTCATAATCTAACACTTCAGAAGTGATAGGTGCAAATTCAGGTCCAACTTGTTCTTTTGATTTTTCATCTTTACCGCCATTAATTGCATATAATAGTGTCTTAGCTAAGTTTGCACGAGCTCCGAAGAACTGCATTTGCTTACCAATTCTCATTGCAGATACACAACAAGCAATACCGTAATCATCACCGTACTCTGGGCGCATAATGTCATCATTTTCATATTGAATTGCAGATGTTTTAATAGACATTTTTGCACAGTAGTTTTTAAAGCCCTGCGGTAATTGTTTAGACCAAAGAACTGTTAAGTTTGGTTCTGGAGCTGGTCCTAAGTTGTCTAATGTATGCAAGAAACGGAATGAGTTTTTCGTTACTAACGGACGACCATCAAGTGAAATACCACCGATAGATTCTGTTACCCAAGTTGGATCACCAGAGAATAATTCATTATAATCAGGTGTTCTTGCAAATTTCACAAGACGTAATTTCATAATGAAGTGATCCACAATTTCTTGTGCTTCTTCTTCTGTTAATGTACCGTTTACTAAATCTCTTTCGATAAAGATATCTAAGAAAGTAGATGTACGGCCAAGACTCATTGCTGCACCATTTTGTTCTTTAATTGCTGCAAGATAAGCAAAATATAACCATTGGAATGCTTCTTGTGCATTTGTTGCTGGTTTAGAAATATCAAAACCGTGAGAAGCTGCCATTTGTTTTAATTCTTGAAGGGCACGAATTTGCTCAGATAATTCTTCGCGTAAACGCATTGTCTCTTCGCTCATTACACCGCCAGTTAAATTCAAATCTTCTTTTTTCGCTTTGATTAAACGATCTACACCGTATAATGCAACGCGGCGATAGTCACCAATAATACGACCACGTCCATATGCATCTGGAAGACCTGTAATAACGCCAGATTTACGAGCTGCTCTCATTTCAGGAGTATAAGCATCGAATACGCCTTGGTTATGCGTTTTACGCCAGTCTCTGAAAATACGGCTTAGTTCTTTGTCCATTTCATATCCATAAGACTCACAAGCTAGCTCTGCCATACGAATACCACCGAATGGTTGTAATGAACGCTTAAATGGCTTGTCAGTTTGGAAACCAACTACTTTTTCAATATCTTTATTTAAATATCCTGGGTCATGTGATGTAATAGAAGAAACAATTTTCGTATCCATGTCAAGAACTCCGCCATTGTCACGTTCTTGTTTCGTTAAATCCATTACTTGATCCCAAAGTTGTTTCGTCGCTTCTGTTGCTCCAACTAAGAAGGAATCATCCCCCTGGTAAACGTTTACATTATTTAAAATGAAGTCGCGGACATCAATCTCTGCTTTCCACTTTTCACCTTTAAAGTTTTCCCATGCATTTTTTACATTTTCTAATACTTCAGTCATCCTAATCTCCTCCATTTTTGATTAGTACAGGACTTAGATTTTTTATATAACAACTTACGTATTTAGAATACTACTTTTTTGAAAAAGTGAACGTTTAAGTTGTGACATGTTTGTGAATAATTACACAAACTACTATCGACGCAGTGGAAACACCGCTACAAACATTGTTAAATTAACCCTCTTTTAGTAATTTTATTGTTTTGAATTCCAATAAAGGAATCATTCCCTGTAATATCAGAGTCATACCTATTGTAAACTGTAATACTCCCTATTTTTGTTCTGTTATAGTATTTTTGAAACAGAATGAAAAAAGTTGCACCTGTTTCGGTACACCTTTTTTCATTCTATTTCTCGCTTACGTCCTCTATCATGAAAATCACCTCGAACATCAAGTTCTTCTATCACATATGATAACCTCTTCAAACTTATCAAAATATCCGAAAACAACACTTTTAACATTAACTAAAACAAATTACATACGTATACATGAAGTACACACCCCTGTGCCAACATAATATAGTGAAACTTCTATAAATAGGAGGAATTTGATATGCGAAAAACAAAAATTGTTTGCACGATTGGACCTGCAAGTGACCAATACGAAACACTGCTTTCTTTACTAGAGTCTGGAATGAATGTGGCTCGGTTAAATTTCTCTCATGGAACGCACGAAGAACATCAAGTACGAATCAATACAATCCGAAAAGCTGCAGCAACCTCCAAAAAGAACATTGCGCTCTTACAAGATATTAAAGGACCAAAAATTCGTACAGATGAATTTGAAGGGGGACAAGCAAAATTACTTGAAGGGGAAACAGTTACTGTTTCCATGAAAAAAGTGCTCGGAACATCTAAACGTTTTTCTGTCACTTATGCAGGCCTATATGACGATGTAGAAGTAGGATCTCATCTATTACTTGATGATGGATTATTAGATCTAGAAGTAACAACAAAAGATAATGGTGAATTACAAACGAAAGTTATACACGGCGGAATCATTAAAGATCATAAAGGCGTAAACGTACCAAATGTAAAAATCCGCTTGCCAGGTATTACTGAAAAAGATAAACAAGACATTCTGTTTGGCGTACAGCAACAGGTTGATTACATCGCAGTCTCTTTTGTCCGTAAAGCTACGGATATTTTAGAAGTACGCGATATATTAGCAGCGCATAACGCCTCGCACATTCGTATCATCGCAAAAATTGAAAACCAAGAAGGAATTGATAATATAAAAGAAATCGTAGAAGTTGTGGATGGGATTATGGTTGCACGCGGTGATATGGGGATCGAAATCCCAGCAGAATATGTACCAATCATTCAAAAACAATTGATTCAGACTTGTAACCTACTCGGAAAACCAGTCATTACAGCAACTCAAATGCTTGATTCTATGCAAAGAAATCCAAGACCAACAAGAGCGGAAGCATCCGATGTAGCAAACGCCATCTTTGATGGAACAGATGCGATTATGCTTTCAGGAGAGACAGCTGCCGGTGAATATCCAGTAGAAGCCGTACAAATGATGGATAAAATTGCTCTGCAAGTAGAAGAATCTTCTTTATTCCAAAACCAAACGCAATCACTTCACAATGACTACAAACAAATAACAGAAACAATTGGAGCTGCTGCTGTCCAAGCCGCTTATTCTTTACAAGCAAAGGCAATTTTAACACCAACGAAAAGCGGTTATACAGCACAAATGATTTCCAAATACCGTCCGCACACTCCAATTATCGCAACAACATCTGAACAATATGTTATGCAGCAACTCGCACTCGTATGGGGAGTACACCCATTTTTCACCGCCCCAAAACAAACGACAGATGAAGTAATTGAACAAGCAATAACTAACGCTAAAGAACAACAGCTTGTCTCTTTGCAAGATATCATCATCGTAACAGCAGGCGTTCCTGTTAACGAACGTGGCACAACAAATCTGCTGAAAATTGAGGTTGTGGAATAAAGAAAAACTTATAAATAAACAAACAATAAACCCCTCTTCTTTTCAGGGGGGACGAGAGCATCTGGCCGCGCGTAGGAGCGGTCAGTTCCCTTTCCTGCCACGTGCGAGGTTTAAAACAAAAGGAGAAAGCAAGAGCATATCATGTTGTATTTTTCATAACCACAATTTCTATGACGAAAAATGAAAATGGATTTATATATATTTCCCCACCCGCTAGTAAAGTAAAAAAGGCAGATGTACGATGTCATCTGCCTCCACCATATCTAATTATTTTTCAAAGTTAATAATGCAGCCACGGCATAATATAAAGCCTTCTCATACTCCGCATGTTCCACCACTGATAAATTAACAAGCGAGCCGCCACTAGCCGAAAAATATTCAATCGCTTCTACTGGAATTGCATCTTCTTTTACTTCAATAGAACTACCATTATTCCATTGTCCTTTTTGGATATTCGCATACAAATCTCCAGTAATTTCACCAATTTCTTCATCATGCTCAGACAGTAAGAGCCACTTCAACTTTTTTAAACTTAAGATTTGTTTCAATCCACCAATCTTATTCCCCACCAAGTCATAAAACGTATAAGAAAAGGACATGCCTGCTTTTTGTTTTACAATCAGCATCGCTTCACCCAGTTCGTTATACAAAACAAAACGTTTTTCAATCAATGCGTTCAAAAAAAACGATATGAAAATCTTCCATAGTCTTTGTAGGTTTGTTCCATATTCTTCTTTTAAAATAGCCATTGTATTTCCATCCATCGAAAAGTATGTAACAGTGGTTACGAAAGATGCCTCTCTTCGTACAACGAATCGATGGTGATGCAAGAGCGACGATGTCCCTTCGATACAAATTGTTGTGCCAATTTTCTTTGCCCTCTCTCTTTCTACAAAACTATAAATCATAAGCAGACAGGCCGTTATAATCATACTAATAAAAGGCATCGTATCTTTGTTCCACTGAAAATGCGGCGCTCGAACATAATCAAGGATAAACGCTATAATAGCAATTAAAAATATAAAAATAGAAAAAAGAAATAACCTTTTTCCATTCCGGGCATGATGCTCATGGATCCCCATTTTTCATCTCCTTATTTTTACATATTTTTATTATTATCTCATTTTCGCACACTTTTTCTAAATCTATACATCATTTTCATTTTTCAGCATATAGGGGTAGCACCACACATCCATCAACTTAA
>NZ_NVOY01000042.1 GCF_002551005.1 Bacillus pseudomycoides | reverse complement strand
TTTCGGGAAATATGTTAAATTGCGTAAAATTTATATATATGGAGTCGTATCACTATAATCTCTTCTTTCTTTCTTAAATATATAGTGATATATTAGCGATTTAAAAGGAAAATCCTTCTTTATTTTATGAGTTTACAATAGCTGTAACAATTGTGTTGACTTCTTTTTCAGCTTCACTAAGCTTTTTCTTCACATCCACTAACACTTGCTCCTGCACTGCCATTTTCTCTTTTCTTTCTCTAATCATCCGTTGCATTTGTTCGCGGCTTGGTCCCCCGTAAACATTTCTTCTTGCAACAAATGAATGAGGTGAAATCATTTCCTTCCACTCTTCTTCTGTTAGTACAACCTTTAGCTCATTTTGTAAATACACATTAATATCGACAAGGTTTAGTTCATGTAAATCTTTTTTCTGTTCTTCCGAAAATTTTGCTATATAACTAGCTGCGTGATGGGCACGACGAAATGGAACATCATACTTCCTAGTTAATGAATCAGCTAATTCAGTTATCGTAATTGCATGCCTATTTGCACGACTTTGCAAAATTTCCTTTTCAATTGTCATTGTACGTACCACCGCATTCATTACACAAACAACTCGAATTGCTTTCTCAAACCCTTTATATAAATGCGGCTGTAAATCATCTTCTGTATCGACTATATCTCCAAATGGAGTATTATGAATCATTTGAAAAACTGTAAACGCTTCTCCCCAAATACTACTTGCAAGAGATCTTGCATGTTCAATTGATACAGGATTTCGTTTTTGCGGCATAATACTACTAATTTGCACATAAGGATCTGCAACTGTAATGCCACTGTATTCCTTCGTAGCTAATAATAAAAAGTCTTGGAGCCATCTACTTGTATTTGTCATCATTATCATAAGTGCACTACTTGTTTCTAATAAATAATCAGTACTTGCAATCGCGTCATAAGAATTTTCAATTACTTTTGAAAAACCAAGAAGATCCGCAACCCGTTTTCGGTTAATTGGAAAACTTGTTGTAGCAAGTGCTGCCGCCCCTAACGGAGATTGATTTACAGCACGATAAGCGCTCCATAAACGCTCCGTATCCCGCCCCATCATATCATAAATGGCAAGTAAATAATGTCCAAACGTTGTTGGCTGCGCTGGTTGTGTATGTGTATATGCCGGCATTATCGTTTCCATATGCTCTTTAGCCTGCCCTAGAATGCCCTCTTGCAATAACATAAAATGTTCGATGTATCGTAGTAAATAACGTCGTAAGCTCATTCGATACATCGCCACCCCCATATCATTTCGACTCCGTCCAATATGCATATTGCTAATACTATCACTGTCTGCTTCTTTTTGAATCAGATGTTCAACTAGAAAAAAGAGATCTTCATACTCTTCACTATATACAAGCTTGTCTAATGAGATCGTTTTTACTTTCTCTACTGCCATTACAATTTTTTTTGCATCTTGTTTTTTTAACAACCCTTCTTCTTCCAACATAATGACATGTGCATGGTGAATACGAAACATGTCCTCTAATAAATACTTTTTCTGAAAACAGAATATGTGTTGCAGTATACAATCTGCATATGTCTTACCAGGAAAGGTTACTCCTTCCCGTTGCATAAACTCCTTGTTCCCCTCCTGCATTTCAAATAGCTCCCCTCGTCTATTAATTATTAATCATCATACCCACCTACTTAAAATAATGTGTTTATCCAATGAAAAAAACCGATGTATGCACATCGGTTTTACTTAATAATAGTTGCTTTATATTTATCACTTTGTAATATTTGAAAATGCAAATTAAGTAAATGTTTACGTAATTCAGCACTGTCATCTTCATTTACATCATTTGCCAAAAAGACAATTTCTGTACAGTTCCCCTGTTTGTCTGTTGCATATACAGCTTTAGATAAAGACCATGGTGTATAGCCATTTTTTTGACCGGCATGTCGAAAAACTTGGCGATATTTTTTCCCTTGCATATCTGATTCTACAAGTTGCGCCCATTCTTTCTCTTCTTCTTTTGAAAGACCTCTCTTATGATTTGCTTTCTCTAATAAAATCATATAGTCATTCGCAGAAGCGGCTGGAAATCTATCTGACCATATTTTTTCATACTTTTCTCCTAAGAAAAGCGGAATCTCATTTTGCAACTGCGAGCCTTTTTGCTTTAAACGCTCATGCATTAACATCGCACATTTACGATATTCTTCTTGCGACATGTTTTTTAATTTATTTTCTAATTGCTGTTTTGGAACATGTAATTCCTTGTGTAAATATCCCGGAATATACAAAGATGCAACGATTGGAAATAATGGCTGATGTGATGGTAATGCCAGTTTATTTATATTTGTATTAATATTGTCGATACCAAGACGATCCATTAAATACTCTGTATTTGCATTTGAGCTAAATTTCATCATTCCTCTTGCAATATCTTCAATCGTAACAGCATTTTCCTCTATGAGTCCTTTTTTCATTAAAACTTTTTGCCATCTTTCATGAGCACCGCCATCTGTCTTTGGAATATAATAGCGATTAACATCTTCCAATGATACAAGCTCATTTGGATCAATTTTTCCTTCTCCTACTTGCTTTGTGAACTCCAATGCTACAATAAGCTTCATCGTACTCGCTACAGGTAATACAACATTAGGGTTTACAGAGTACACCAATTTATCATTTCGTTTTACTAACAATGCGCTGTTTTTTTGCTCTTTATTTTCTTCTACAAATGACGCAACATACTGCGCATCATCATAATTTGAACTCCATACTTTTTTTACCAAAAAATTTCCTGAGATAACAAATGCGAATAAACCAATTATTCCCACACACAATCCAATTGTTCTCAAATGGAATTCCTCTCCTAAACTATATCTTGTAATCTATTATATATAATTCATACGCAAAACAATAGAGGCGATCTGTAATAAGATCGCCTCTATTGTAACTTGTAAACTTGCATATTGTCTATGTCATAATACGAATAAAATCTTCAAGAAATTTCTTGTAATGTAATTCCCACCCAATCCTTACCCAATTTTTCATCGCCTCAGCACTTGGCTGCGGTCTAAAATCAGCTATACTTTCTCCTTTTGCAAGACCATCTACATCAACTTGAACTCGGCGATATACATATTCCATCAAAGAAGGATTGCCGACGGCCATCATCGTGACAACATCATGAATCGGACTTCCTCCTATTTTAGGATTTAATTTTTTATAAGCTCCGTAATAATAATTAAAAATCGGTTCAATCAATTTATTAAAATTTGTTTTTGTTTTCTTTGCAATATATGTAACAGTTTTAGGAGTAATGATCGCCTCATTCGTTACATTTAGCGGGATTAACGTAACATGTTCCGCATATTGCATGACTAAATTCGAAGCAATTGCATCTCCGTGAAAATTTGCTTCTGCAACAGGAGTAACATTGCCTGGAACAAGAAATCCTCCCCCCATTATGTAATACTCTTTTACATTTTTCATCAGTTCTTTCTCTAAAATAAAAGCCGTTGCTAAGCTTGTTGAGCGCCCCGCATCAACGATAATTAGCTCTCCTTTGTATCTTTTAATAATCTCAAATATTTCACAAAATGGTTTCACATTTGCTTTAATCGTTTCAGGTGGACGAATAGGGCCTAATCCTTCTTGCCCATGTATTTCTGGATAATATGTTATAAACTCTCCTGATAAAGGAATCCTTGCCCCATTAATAATTGGAATATCTTCTCTTCCAGCTATTTGTAATAAATATGCTGCATTATTCGTCGCTTGTTCCTGCGTAACATTTCCATATCCAGTTACAATGCCAACAATATCAATATCAGGATGTAATAAACCGTATATAATTGCCAATGAATCATCAATACCTGGATCTCCAAGAAACAGTACTTTTTTCAAGGCATTCAACTCCATCCTATCAATTGCTATTACTATATGAATTAAAAAAAATGTACAGAAGTAAAATATAGGCATTTTTTATCTTATAAATAAATTATGAATTATCTACAAAATAATCCATCTAAAAATAAAACTTCTTCCTTTTTAAATAAGCTACAATGTTTTTGATAAATCAAATGTCCATCCTAGCGCATAAATGGAATAGACAATATCAAAATATTCTTTCGGTATATCTATTTCATCTTCTGAAGCAGTATATAGCCCATATTTCGGTAAAGAATCTACCTGAAAAAAGTAAGGTGCTACTACATCTCAATATTTTTTATTTTTAAAAATTTCAGAAATTACTTTCTTTTATTCTATATATGTAATAAGATTTAGTTAAATAAATTTAACTGGTTAAAAAAAGGATGGTGCAAAATGAAACAAAAAGCAATTTCCATTATTGAAACATACGAACAATTAAAAGTAATAAGTGATCCATTGCGCACCAAAATGCTTATATACTTAGTCGAAAAGCCATATACAGGCCACCAACTTGCCCAACTTTTAAATCTTTCTCGCGCAAAAATACACTATCATCTCCGCGAACTAGAAAAACACAACATCATTCAATTAGTAAAAAAAGAAGAGCAGGGTGGGAATATTTTAAAGTACTATCAAGCTATTTCACGTGGCTTTATTCCTGCAAATCACCTACTTCACTACGTTGAATCACAAGAGACAACGAGACAATCTTATTTGGAAGTATTACATCGTGCGCAAACAAGAGTATTAACTGCTCCAGATTCATCATTCAATTTAACGTCTTCCCATGTTGAAGATTGGCCTAGTATCTCGATGCAAACAGAATTTTCATTAACAGAAGAACAATTTATAAAGTTTTTAAACCAGTATAGAAACCTTGTTAAAGAAACCTTAAAAAGCTCCACAGAAACTGGTACCAATAAAAACTTTTATGTTACAATCACAGGCTTTGAAATTGATCAACTACTCTTTAACCAAGATTCATAATTCATTATTTGTGGGGAGGAATATTCATTGAGTGAACCTTTCATATCACAACAAGTTCAACCTAAGTATACGAGTATTTCATTATTTAAAAACCGTGCATTTTTATTCCTTTGGTTATCAAGTACCGCTTCTTTTCTTGCTCTTTCAACCTACCTATTTGCAGAGCAATGGTATGTTATTCGAGCTTTAGGTCAGGAATCAGCGCTTGGGATTGTCATGATGGTAACTATGATCCCACGAGTCCTCCTAATGACTGTTGGGGGTGTGTGGGCAGATCGTTTTAAACGTTCAAAAATTATGTTAGTTTCTAGCTTCACGCGTTGTTTACTAATTTTTATTATGATTACTTTATTACATTTACATCTATTAAATTTATGGTTATTACTGGTCTTTGCACTACTGTTTGGAATTCTGAATGCTTTCTTCTCACCAGCGAATCAATCCCTTCTTCCTCTTCTAGTCCCAAAAGAGATATTAACTCGGTCTAATTCTTTTATTCAAACTTCCAATCAAATTGCAATGTTTGCTGGACCAATGATAGGTGGCTGGATCATTACCGTTAGTTCTTTCTCAGTTTTATTTTTCTCCGTTGCTTGTTTCCTAGTAATTACATGCACTTTCACATTATGTATTAAAGAAAAAAAGCTTTCACCTTCTTCTGAGCAAGCATCTGCCAAACAAGAGCTATTAGCAGGTTTTCAATATGTATGGAATATGCCTTTTTTAAAATCCATACTTTTCATTTTAATGACAATCAACGTCTTCTTCTTTGGCCCTTTACTTATGGGAATTCCATTATTAGCGAACGAAGTATTACGTGGAAAGGCAGTAGAGGTAAGCTTTTTACAAAGCTCTTATCAAGGAGGAATGCTAGGGGGCGCTTTATTAATCGGACTTTTAAATATTAGAAAAAAAAGAGGGCTTTCTATTCTAATCCTTATTTCTTTTCTTGGTATTTCTCTTTCTTTCCTTGGTCAAATATATATTTTATGGCAAGGAATCATTTTACTTGTGTTGATGGGTTTCATGTCTTCTATGATTAATGTACCACTGGTTTCTATTATTCAAGAAAACAGTGAAACAGATAAGCTAGGGAGAGTTATGAGCTTCGTAAGTGCCTCTTCCAACGGTTTAGTTCCGTTATCCTATGCTTTTGTATCCATATGCTTAACATTTGGTACTTCTATATCTGACATTCTACTATATTGTGGCTTTCTCATAACTATCTCCTCTTTTCTTTTTATAATAAAGTGTAAAATTATACGTGATACAAATTAAGTAAACAAAGGGGTTATCCCAAAAATCGGTTTCACTGACTTTTTGGATAATCCCTTTATTCATATTTATATGTATTGCAGTATAATTAATTGTGAATAAACTTAGCTATGACCTTTGAAAAAGTTTCAATTGTTTCATATAATCAATAGCCTTAGTTTTATTCTTTTGCTGAGAAACATATTCTGCTTCGTTTTTAACTCTATAATAGGTATTAAATCTTTCCTCTGAGAAAATGCCTTCAGAGATCGCTTTTTTAACTGCACAGTCAGGCTCAGTTGTATGAGTGCAGTCAGAAAACTTACATCTCATGGATAATTCTAATATATCTTCAAATCCATTATCTAAGTTTTCTACAGAATTTATTATTTCAGATACCTTTTTATTAAATTTCATTTTCTAGCTCCTCTTACCTGTATCTTGTAAATTTTCTGAATAATCAATTTATTTTACCGTGTATAATGATAAATATCAATTTTCAACAGATCCATTCAATGAAGGCACCCGTTAGTTAAAAAAGCTTTGTCTATCGATTTCAATACGTTCCTTTAATATTTTATACATCATAGACTACTTTTCCAAACTCTGAATATACATATAAATGAAAATTAAAAAATCGACATAAAAACCTCTTTCTTTTTAAGTGGGCGAGAGCATCTGGCCATGCATAGAAGCGGTTAGGGCCTTTTTCTGCCACATGCCAGGTTTAAAACAAAAGGAAAAAGCAAGTAGCGCTCATGTTGTATTCTGCATAACAGCAACTTATATGTTTAAAAATGGAAATCGATATATGTATAGTAAATAACGTAAAAAAAGAGGTTCATCACCGTAACATGGGGTTGATTTTTTGAAAGTGAATCATTTTCAATACACGGAACGGAGAGTGGCGACTCCTGCGGGAATAGCGAGGAAAGTGAGACTCCGCAGGCTTGCCGAGGAGGCTCGCTCTCGCCCGCGGAAAGCGTCCACTCGGAGTGGAGTGCACATCTATCTAAATGTCACCCCCGTCTTTTGGTGATGAACCAAAAAGAAGAGGAACTATGCTCTCATATTTGGCATAGTATCCTCTTCTAAATATAGTACGTTTAATGATATTCTCTTTTTATATAGAGATTTCAAGTTTATTGCAAATTACGTGAAAACAACATGCTTCCTATAATATAAGCGATAAGTGCTAAACAGACTGGAAATACGACCGTATGAACACCAAAAGGATTAGGGAAAAACAAATGAAATCCCATATATGAACCTACCCCAACAACAATAGAAGCGAGTGCTCCGGCAGCATTCCCTTTTTTCCAATACAAACCAAGTACAAGCGGCCAAATAAATGCTGCTTCTAAACCACCAAAAGAAAATAAATTTAACCAAATTAAAAAATCAGGCGGTTTAATCGCAGCAGCATAAACAAGCAAGCCAACAATTGCTGTAATCCAGAGCGTTCCACGTTTTATTGTTTGATCCCTAGCATTTTCGTTTATGTAATTCACATAAATATCTTTAATAATGGAAGAACTCACAAGTAACAACAATGAATTCACCGTCGACATAATAGCTGCCATTGGAGCTGCTAAGAAAATACCAGCAAGCCAAGGCGGCAATACTTTCATCGCAAGCAACGGCATTACTTTATCCGGTACATCCACTCCTGGTAAAACGACACGTGCGAATACACCTGTTAAATGCATGCCAATCATAATTGTACCAACAACAACAGTGCCAATAATTAAAGCTTGATGCATCGCTTTTGAATTTTTATATGACATAGCACGTACGCTAATTTGGGGCAAGCCAACAACTCCCACACCAATTAAAATCCAAAATGATGACACATAAACTTTTGTCAAGCTACCATCTGCCCCAAACGGTGTAATTAGATTGGGGTTAATTTGTACAAGCTCTTGCATGATATTTGAAACACCACCGCCTGCAACAATTGTACCAATTAAAATAATTGTCGTACCAATTAACATAATAAGACCGAGTATTGTATCTGAAAGCGCAACAGCACGAAAGCCACCAATCAAAACATAAACTAGTACAAAAAACGTAAAAAGAAATAAAGACGTTGTATACGACATACCTGTTAATGATTCAATTAATCTTCCGCCGCCAACCCACTGCGCAACAGTTGCTGAAAACAAGAAAATAATAATACATAATGCCGATAAAATAACAACAACTTTATTATTATATCTTCCTTTCAAGTAATCAATTAACGTAATAGCTTCCATTTTCCTCGCAATAATCGCAAATTTCTTCCCAAGAACAGTTAATACAATGTAACCCGTTACGACTTGAATAGACGCCAACAATACCCAGCCAAGGCCCGTATTATAGGCAATGCCAGGCCCACCAATAAAGCTACTTGCGCTTCCGTACGTCGCAATCATCGTCATTGCTAATAATAATCCACCAAGTTCGCGGCCACCGAGAAAATACTCTTGCAAAAATTTGTTATGCGCGGTCGCTTGCACACGTCTTGATGCATATATACCAATTAAAAATACAACAACAAAAGATAACATCATTGGAATAATTACATACCAGTTCATTTTCATTCCTCACTCTTTTCTTCCTCATCAAACGAAACATCTTGAAAGACGAAACGAACAACAAAGACAATAAGTAAAACCATTACAATAAATCCAACTATACAACTATAAAAGAACCAAGCTGGGAATCCTAATATGTATGTATACTCTTTTGGGTTACCACTACCTAATCCATATGCAAAACCGTACCATATCAGAAAGTTGATAACAGCAAGTCCAATTCCAATCCATGCTTCACGATGTGCAATGCGAAAACGCGGATCTTCATGATGTCGATTCATTTCTATCCCCTCCTTCCACGATGTATTATTGTAACATTCTTTGTATAGTTTTTCCTACAAAAAAGCAAAATGAACATCTTTCACAAAAAAAGATTGGGCTTCCATAAAAAATTACATATATAAATCTACTTTGATTTTTTAACACATAGATTGCAGCTATGCAGAATACAAGATGCTAGCTACTAGCCTGCTCCTTTT
The DNA here is from genome assembly GCF_002551005.1 of Bacillus pseudomycoides. Classification (GTDB taxonomy): domain Bacteria; phylum Bacillota; class Bacilli; order Bacillales; family Bacillaceae_G; genus Bacillus_A; species Bacillus_A pseudomycoides_C. The sequence goes on along the minus strand of NZ_NVOY01000042.1, from coordinate 64,930 downwards.
GTTTCAAACCTGGCATGTGGCAGGAATAGACCCTGATCGCTCCTATGCGCGGCCAGACGTTCTTGTCCCCCTCCCTAAAAAAAGAGGTTTTATGTCAGTTTTTCAATTTGCATTTACACATTTTTAACAATTATAACAGAATTAAAGATTGAAATTTCCGATTATTTAAGTTACGATTGAAATTAGATGTCATTCACCTAGTTTATCTTACACCTCCGCCTTTATTTGGAATAAACGTAGCATTTTGCTGCGTTTACATTATATATTTTTAAGGGGGTTATACAATGAGTCAACTAGCTGTGAACCTTCATGAAAAAGTAGAGAAATTTTTACAAGGAACAAAAAAGTTATATGTAAATGGAGACTTTATTGAAAGCGCTTCAGGAAAAACATTTAAAACACTAAATCCAGCAACTGGCGATACATTAGCCGTTGTATATGAAGGCAGTCGTGAAGATATTCATAAAGCTGTCATGGCAGCACGCCTGGCATTTGATGAAGGTCCATGGTCACGTATGAGCGGTGCTGATCGCAGCCGTCTCATGTACAAGCTTGCTGATTTAATGGAAAAACATAAAGATGAACTTGCACAACTTGAAACATTAGATAACGGAAAACCAATTCAAGAAACAACAACTGCAGATATCCCTCTTGCAATTGAACATATGCGTTATTATGCTGGCTGGGCAACAAAATTAGTTGGTCAAACAATTCCTGTTTCAGGAGATTTTTTCAATTATACACGTCATGAACCAGTTGGTGTTGTTGGTCAAATTATTCCATGGAACTTCCCTCTTTTAATGGCGATGTGGAAACTGGGAGCGGCACTAGCAACTGGATGTACTGTCGTACTAAAACCTGCCGAGCAAACTCCTCTTTCTGCGCTATATTTAGCTGAACTAATTGAAGAAGCTGGATTTCCAAAAGGTGTTATTAACATTGTACCTGGATACGGAGAAACAGCTGGCCAAGCCCTTGTCAGTCACCCTCTTGTCGACAAAATTGCTTTCACAGGCTCAACTGAAGTTGGAAAACACATTATGAAAGAAGCATCCCAATCTTTAAAACGCGTAACATTAGAACTCGGGGGTAAATCACCAAACATTATATTACCTGATGCTGATTTGTCTCGTGCAATTCCAGCTGCACTTTCGGGCGTTATGTTTAATCAAGGGCAAGTATGCTGCGCCGGGTCTCGCCTATTCATCCCAAAGAAAATGTATGATAACGTTGTAGCAGATCTTGCTTTATATTCAAAAAGCTTAACTCAGGGTGCTGGATTAGATCCACAAACTACCATTGGTCCACTTGTGTCAGAAGAACAACAAAACCGAGTTATGGGCTATATTGAAAAAGGAAAAAATGAAGGCGCAGAAATATTAGTTGGCGGAACAAAACCTTTCGAAAATGGTTATTACGTTTCTCCAACAATTTTCGCAGCTGTACAAGATGAAATGACGATTGCAAAAGAAGAAATTTTCGGTCCTGTCGTTGCTGCAATGCCATTCGATGACATTGATGAAGTGATTGAACGTGCTAATAAATCAGCATATGGATTAGCAGCTGGTTTGTGGACGGAAAACATAAAAAATGCGCATTATGTTGCAAATAAATTACGAGCTGGAACGGTATGGGTAAACTGTTATAACGTCTTTGATGCAGCGTCTCCGTTTGGAGGATATAAACAATCAGGTCTTGGACGCGAAATGGGTTCTTATGCGTTAAATAACTATACAGAAGTAAAGAGCGTTTGGATCAACTTAAACTAGAAGAAAGGTCTTGCCAATCGGCAAGACCTTCTCTGTATTAGTAAGAACAGTGAGCTCTTTACTTTATACTTGTAATCCCCCACTTACATTCAACACTTCTCCAGTAATATATGAAGCAAAGTCTGATGCTAGAAAGGCAGCTGCATGTGCAATATCTTGCGGTGATCCGATTCGTCCTGCTGGAATTGCCGTAATCATTTTATCCTTTACTTTGTCTGGTATAGATTTCGTCATATCGGTATCCATAAATCCCGGACAAATTGCATTACATGTAATACCAAATCCAGCTGCTTCTTTTGATGCTGTTTTCGTTAGTCCAATTACACCTGCTTTCGCAGCAGCGTAGTTTGCTTGGCCGATATTCCCCTGCCAGCTAATCGAAGAAATATTAATAATGCGTCCATATTGTTGCTCGCGCATATGTAAAAGTGCCGGTTGCATGCAATTAAATACCCCTGTTATATTTACTTGCAGCACTTGTTCCCACGCTGTTTTTTCCATTTTATGTAGCATTGCATCTCGTGTAATCCCTGCATTATTTACTAAAATATGCAATGCACCGTATGTTTGAATGGCATACTCAATTAGGGATTTTGAATCTGTATGACTACTTACATCACAAACATACGCCCTGACATCATATCCTTCCTGTAACAATTGGGTTGTCGTACTATTTAGTGCTTCTTGATTCATATCACTTAGCAATACTCTTGCTCCTAAAGCGCCAAACACTCGAGCAATTTCTTTTCCTATTCCTTGCGCGGCACCAGTGACAACAGCTGTTTTCCCCTCTAAAAAATTCATTCTTCTCCCCACTTTCCAATATATTTTCTATATATTTCGTCTTATATATGTCATTTTCCTTTTTGTATAAAAAAGTCTATTTGTGTCACACTATAATTGCAACTTAGCATAACACAAGGAGATTGTGTAAGATGAACAAAAAGAATGTACAACAAAACAAAGTATCTGACGGTATTGATGTTGAATTTTCTAGGGAACTTGCTGATCAAGACGACTTAGAAGCACAAGCGCGTGCAGATGCTGCAGATGCGCGTCAAAAACATCAACGAAATAAAAAATAAACCGAGAACATGTTCTCGGTTTATTTTTTGTATTTTTTTACATAATGCGCGAATGTTAATAAAGGAAATAAATAATGATAACTATGATAGCGAATATAAAACTCTCCTGGAAGTCCTGCTCCAGTCGGATATTCAACATTATAAAAAGAATGCTCTAACAAATAATTGATTCCGTTTTGAATACACGCTGTCTCCGTATCATGCACAGCAATGAGTGCATCTAGAGCCCATGCAGTTTGAGAAGGTGTACTAAAAGACGTGGAAATAAATCGTTTCTCCTTGCTGCTTCTACACGATTCTCCCCAGCCGCCATCGCGATGTTGAATCATTTCTAACCAACGCACTGCTTTGTCTATTGCTGGATGATTCTTTGGCAAACCATTTGCCCGCAGGCCTGTTACAGCAGCCCATGTACCATATATGTAACAAACTCCCCATTTTCCATACCAAGAACCATTTTGTTCTTGATTGCGTAAAAGCCATTGCATTGCCCGTAGTAAATCATACCTGTTTATTTCATTCGGTGCATGCGTTCCAAAAAATTCGAGTACCCTTCCTGTTATATCTGCTGTAGACGGATCGAGAATCATATCTTCTGCATTATCGAGCGGAAGATGCAGAAACATAGGCTTATCAACATTCCTCTCAAATGCTCCCCAGCCCCCATCTTTGTTTTGCATTCCGAGAAGCCAATGTATCCCTTTATCCCAAGCTCGTTTTACTTTCTTATCTTTCTTGGTGATTGCAGTAAGTGAACGCAATGCTGCTGTTGTATCATCACAATCTGGCACAATAGTATTCGTATCAGTAAATCCCCAGCCGCCAGGAGATAAAGAAGGTGCATGAACATGCCAATCCCCATAAGAAGTATGCTGCTTCTTTAATAAAAAGCGATTTGCTCGTTCAATCATCGCATCTTCTTCTGACACATTTGCTTCTTGCAAAGCGTAACCTAAAAGAGCAGTATCCCACACCGTTGAAGGTGAGTTTTGTAAATGGGCACCATTCTTTGTATTCCATATATACGACTGTATTCCCGATATAGCTCTCTCAATAATAGGAGAATGCATAGAATAACCGAGAGCACGCAGAGCATAAATCATGTAAAAGGTAGCACTTGCATATGTGTAAAGTGTTCCATTTCCTTCTATACGTTCTAACATAAATCGTTCCGCTGCTTTATACCCTTTTTGATGAAGTGTATAAGGATACGAAATTAACTTTTTCCCTTCAGATAAAATAGTTTGCCAAACTGAAGAGCGCTGTGAATGAAACCAACTCGATTTATTCGCCCCCACTATATGGCTCAAATCAGGAACATCAATTTCTTCCACCACAAATTTCTTATTTAAACAAATAATTGTAGGCACCAAATGAATACGGGCAGAATTACTCACCTCATACATACTAAACGGAGAGTGATCGGGTAGAAAGAAAAAAGGCATTGGAAAATGAAACAATGAGGGATAATTGTATTGTCCATGCAGGGCTAACATAAACTTTGTCATAAAATGAGCATTTGCAATTCCACCTTGTTCGCGAATAAATTGTTCTGCACGGCGCATAATTCGGTCTTCTTTCTTAAATTGCTGAGAAGCTAACAATGCAGCATAAACTTGAATGGTAGCTGATAAATTCCCATTAGGCTCATCCTCATACAACTTCCACGTTCCTTCATTCGCTTGTAAAGAAGTAAACCTTGCTAGAAATGGCTCTATTTCTTTTTCTTTTTTTAATAGACGTAACAAAAAAATCATCGTACAATCCGTAAGCGGGGATCCTTCAAAACAAAAGCGCCATGTTCCATCTCTTTGCTGCATCGTACGTAACGCTGTAACTTGTCGTTCCATTTCGTATTTTACTTTGTCATACAATAGCATAGATATCCCCCCTTCTTTACTAAATCCATATACGATATTCAAACATATATATAATTATGTGCAAAAGAAAAAGCAAAGTAAGATTCATTTCTTACTTTGCTTACGAACAATAACAAATCGCAACAACAATTCCTAAAAGAGCCCCGACAATGACTTGATATGGCGTATGCCCAACAAGTTCATTCAATTTTTTATATTCCGTTTGTCTCCCGTGGAAAAAATCATTTAAAATTTTCGCTTGTTTACTGACAGCAAGTCTCACTCCAGATGCATCATACATAACAATAATCGCAAAAATCGTTGCAATAGCAAATAGAGAACTCGAAAACCCTTCTTCGATTCCAATTGCGATTGCTAATGCTGTAACGGTGGAAGAATGTGAACTCGGCATTCCACCAGAAGCAAAAAACTGCGCAAAATCAAATTCTCTCTTTTTTACTAAGGTGATGATTACTTTTGTAAATTGTGCTAAAAACCACGCAATCACCGCAGACATTAATGGGTTATTATGTAAAATCGTTTCCATAATTCGCACCTCACCGCTTATAATGGAATATCCTTACTTTCATTATAAAGAAAACGGCATATATAATACTATGCCGTTTACGAAACTTTTGCAGATTTATTTTTTATAAATTTCGGCTGCTTATTTAACATAAATTTCGTTTTTGCTATCGAAAAGATAAATAACGCAATCCAAATAAAGAAAAATGCCGTCATGTGTGCAGTAGTAAAATGTTCATGAAAGACGAAAATTCCTAATACAAGGCTAATTGTCGGTGCAATATATTGTAAAAATCCGACCATTGATAATGGAATAAGCTTTGTACCTTTTGCAAAATATAAAAGCGGCAGTGCAGTAACAATACCCGCTCCCGCTAGAAGTAATGTCGATGTAATCGACACTGTCCCAAATGAACTAATCCCCTCAGCACCAAGCATCCCTAAATATACGAGAGCTATCGGTGTTACAATCATCGTTTCCATCGTCAGCCCAATCATTGAATCATAATCTAATAATTTCTTTGATAAACCGTATAACCCAAACGTACATGCTAACGAAATTGCAATCCATGGAATCGATCCATAACGAACTGTTAAAATCGCAACTCCAAATGCAGCTAACCCTACAGCAATATATTGCCAAAAGTTGAGTTTTTCTTTTAAAACGAGCGTACCAAGTAAAATACTAACAAGCGGATTAATATAATAACCTAAACTTGCTTCGATGACATGGTTATGATTGACCGCCCATATGTACACAAACCAGTTCCCGCTAATTAAAATAGAAGCAATAGTTAATGACATGAATAATTTAGGGCGTTTAAAAAGTTGTTTAAACTCGTTCGTAAACTGACCAAAACGTTTAGAAATTAATAAAACAAATAACATAAAAACAAATGCCCAAACGATGCGGTGCGCTAAAATTTCCTCTGCCGGAACGTCGTCTATCAATTTCCAATAAAGCGGCAGGATCCCCCACATCATATATGCAATTGTCGCATATATCATCCCTTTTTTTTGCGCTTCCATTTGACTCTCCTCTTTTCTTTTTTCTTCATTATAAAATGTCCTTTTATCACTTTACAATTTTCTGCTACATAACTTTTTCATATAAAGTGAAACTTCTATCAGTGGGGGTTTTTCCCTCCCCACTGATGGTTAGTTGAACCAATCGGGCTTTTNNTTTTACGGGCAGTTATCCCCGACCTATCTTCTTCGCTTCTCTCTCAATCTTGAGGTGGTGATCTTACTGCGCGTTAATGCGGGATAAACTCTTTATAATATCCAAAAGACATATACACCTGCAGCGGCAAGAAATGGAATACCAATTACAAACTTATTTTTATGTGTCTTATGATGAAACATATACATTCCAATCCAAGCTCCAATTCCTCCCCCTGCTGCTGCAATTAAAAATAACGTACTCTCTGGTGTACGCCACTGCTTCTTCTTTGCTTTTCTTTTATCTAGTCCCATCATTATAAAAGCAAAAATATTAATAAAAACAAAATAACTCCATTTCACCATATTATGAAAACCTCTTTCATGCATTTTTCCAACTATTCGTCCTACACTCACTAGGTAGTAAACTTCTTACTGACGAGAATTTCAATCTATTATACACTCATTTTGTTTTTAAATTATATAAATACAAATAAAAAACTCTTTTTTAGGATGGACGAGACTATCTGTCCGTGCATCGAAACGGTCAGAGACCATTTCTTCCACATACAAAGTTTAAAACAAAAAGAGTAGACGACTGCAGATCATGTTATTCTGCATAGCAGCGAATTACATATAAACGAGTTAACAGAGATCGTTATAACTATAAGAAAACGAATAGAAATCAAAAAATGCCAAAAAAAATTGGCATTTTCTTTGACATAATCTTTTTTCAACAAAGTAAAGGGGATGAAAAAAAATCCCATATCCTTATTTCTTTACGCTGTCTCTTCTTCTACATTCAAAACCGCCTTTTTCTTTGTGAATTTTCGCTTTATCATATCCATCACATAATAAGCAGTCGGTACAATAATTAGCGTTAAGAGCGTAGATGTTAATAAACCAGAAATAACTACAATGGCAAGGGATCGAGAGATGAGTCCTCCATCAGTAGACAACGCTAATGGCATAAGTGCTCCAATTGTAGCAAGGGCCGTCATTAAGATCGGACGGAGCCTTGTTGCCCCTGCTTCTAATACAGCTTCCTTTATAGTCATTCCTTGCTTTTCATTTTGCATAACGCGATCCATCAACACGATGGCATTCGTAACGACAATTCCAATCAACATGAGGAACCCAACAAGCGCAGGCATACCTAAAGGTTCGTTAGTCATATATAATCCAAGTAAACCATCTGTAAAAAGGAATGGTAGGGAAAATAAGATCGCAAATGGAGCCATTACATTTCCAAATGTCACTAGCATAACCATGAAGACAAGAACAACCGCGATTCCCATAGCAACAATCATATTTTGAAAGCCTTCATTCATAGCTTGTGACTGTCCTTCCGAGCGATATTTTACTCCTTTTGGTAAATCTAGATCCTTTAATCGTTTGTCTACCTCTGCTTGAACACCAGAAACGTTATCTGTCGTAAATCTTGCGCTTATTTGTACATACTCTTGTTGATTCAAACGGTACAACGCAGTCGGTCCAGGCTCTTCAGAAAGTGTCGCTACATCCGATAACATTACCTGCTGACCAAGAGGGCTCGTAATCTTTTGACTTGTAATACTTTCAATAGACGTAAGATTATCGCTTTTTAAGCCTACATTCACAGAAGTCGTTTTTCCATCTAACTGTACTGCCGTGATATTTTCACCAGAGATAATTCCCCTTATAAAAGCGGCAATCATCATCGGATTCAGACCTTTTTCAGCAGCTTTTTCTTCATTAATCGCAAGATTAAGTTGTGGTTTTACTGCGGATAAGTTTGTTTTCACATTGGACAAACCTTTTATATCCTTTATCTTATCTACAATTTTATCGCTAGCATTTTCCAAATCTGTAGCATTTCCACCTTCCACGATAAGAGCAAATTGTCCTCCTCCTGTTATACCGATTGGTGTCAATGCTGTTTCAATACCCGTCCCCAAATTTTTCATTTTTTCTTTAACGTCTTTTTCAAAAGTTGTTACTTCTTCTTTCGTCATGTTATCCTTCAGGTCAATAGATAAACGAACCCTTTCTCCTGAAACGATTGTTTGATAACTTTTTACACTCACTTGTTTACTAAGAATACTTTCCATATCCTTCGCCACACTGTTCGCTTTATCAAGTGAAGTTCCAACAGGCAGGTCTGTAGTTAAATTGTATGAGACCGCCTTTTCTTCAGGTAGAAAGTTTTTTGGAATCATCGGCACAAGTACTAAAGATGAAGAAAATACAACGAAAGCCAAAATAAGCGTTATCACCTTTTTCTGCATCGCCCAGCTCAGCATACGTTGGTATGTTCTCTGTAATATCGTTTCTTGTGGTTCCTTATGTTTCAAACGCAATAAGAACAATTTAGCAAGAAGTGGTACAACTGTTAATGAAACAAGTAACGAGAATGCAAGTGCCACAATAACTGTAATTCCAAAAGGTGCGAAGAACTTCCCAATAATTCCTGGTACGAACGAAAGCGGACCAAATACCGCCATTGTTGTGATTGTTGAAGATGTAACTGCGCCGCCAACTTCCTTAGCAGCCGCAAGAACCATGCTTTCATCACGCTGTTTACTATTTAACGTTCTTCGATAAATGTTTTCAATCACTACGATAGAATCATCAATTACCCGACCAACTGCTACCGCAATACCTGCCAGCGTCATCATATTTAAACTGTATTGTAAATACTTCATTGTAATCATAGCCGCTAACACAGAAAGTGGAATCGATAATACTGCCACAATCGTAGCTCTCACATTACGCAAAAATACAAATGTTACGATGACAGCAAATAACGTTCCGAGCAACACTTCCTTAAGCATGCTGTTAACCGATTTTTCCACCTGTTTCGAACTATCATACAGCTTAGTCAATTTATATCCATCTGGCAGTTGTAAATCGGATAACTTTTGATTCATTTACTTGACAACTTCCACTGCGTTCGCTCCTGGCTGCGCTTTAACTGATACAAGAACAGCAGGTGTATCCTTTAATCTTGTATATATCGTTTCTGTCTTACTTCCATACTCCACAGTTGCCACATCTGATAATTTTACTATTCGTACTTCTGTAGGACCTGGCACGATCATTTCTACATTTTCCACGTCAGTAAGTGATTTCAGTTTAGAATCCGCTTGAACATTTAACGTTTTTTCATTTATATTGACCTGCCCTGCTGGAAATGAAAAATTGTGCGCTAAAAGTGTCTGTTTCACTACATCATAAGTAATACTTTTTTCTTTCATTTTTTCAGCATCAAGTTTAATAGATAACTGTTTTTCCGTTTCACCGGAAACATCCACCTTACCTATATTTTCAAAAGTAGACAAAGCCGGTTTAATTTTTTCGTTCACATATTGCGAAATATCAGCTTGTTTCGCATTATCTGAAGAAAGGGCAAAAGTAAGTACTGGCATCTGTGAAGGACCATCTTTTATAATGACAGGTTTCCCTGCCCCATCCGGTAATTTCAGAGACGCAACGGCACTAGTTACATCTTTCTCTGCCTCATCCATTTTTCGATCCATGTCAAATCCTAAAATAGCAACTACGCTGTTGCTGTGGGATTCAATATATAAATTATCGAGTTTTTGAATATTAGAGAGTGCAGTTTCTAACGGTTTCCCTATATCTTCTAACACTTGATCTGGTGTGGCACCCATATAAGGAACCTGTATGATTACATATGGAATATCAACATTTGGCATCTGCTCCATTTTCATCGTTTTAATAGAGTATATTCCCCCAACAACGATAAAAATCATTGCAAGAAAAACAACACCTACATTTTTTAAGGAAAAGCGAATCCAAGATCCCATCTCCATTCCCCCTGTTCCCTTTTGTTTATTTATCCCGCTATTCGTGGGCAGTAATACTCCCACCTCAAAATTCAGCGAAAGCATTGTCCAGCTCCAGCGGCTAGAATCTCCGGTCGTTTCCGCTTTTCTAAAGAAGTTAGGCGGGTGATAAACTGCTCGTAAAAGCNNAAAAGCCCGATTGGTGAGGGCTGATAATCAGTGGGGGATAAAGAAAACCCCCACTGATTAAAGTTTCACTTTATCAAACGAAACGCTCTGACTGATATAATCTCATATAAATTACACCCTTCCCCCCTAATTTTAAACCATACAAAAAAACAAATTTCTAGCAGGCTTTCTTAATATACGAACCTCATATTTAAGTTTCTATTTTTACTACGACTACCCTGAAAATGTACGGATATAGAATATAGACCAATCTATTTTCAATATTTTTATATTTCTGATTTTTAAAAAACAGATTTATCCTCTTTTTTACTAAATAACTTCCTGTCATTATTAGAAAAGATTTTAGCTTTCATACATTTTTTTAATAACTATCGTCAGTTCCTCCCCTCTTGTCCTTCTTTTTAAATTGTAAATTTTATCCTGTAAGTGTCAACCTAAACATGTACACTTTCGCTTGTTTAAGAATGTACAAAATTATTCTTTCTCTTTGCTAAAATGATCCTTAATTCGATATGATTGTCACACAATGCTAACGGCAGTGGCGTGGTGTATTAATTTTGTATCCTAGAAAACTTCATCCCAGGCTTTAAAGTTAATGTTGGTCGTTAAGATTGTACTACGTTTTTCATAACGTATATCAATTTCATAATTCGTTAGGTTTACCAGCGCTTCTACGAATGTATGTAGCAGTAATTTTCTTTCATCAAAAAAAACATATAAAATCAAACTAAATTTATTGACTCTGATAATTATTTTGTGGTATTATATTAAATTTTACTTATCATCTTATATGTGGTAGAATTAAGAAGGTTACCATATATGGAGGTGGATTATTTGTTTCAAATTGGCGATAAAATTGTTTATCCAATGCATGGAGCAGGTGTCATTGAAGGCATAGAAGAAAAAGAAATTCTAGGAGAAAAACAAAAATATTTTGTAATAAGAATACCCATTAGTAATATGGAAGTAATGATCCCCATGAAAAAAATGATCCAATCACGCATACGACTAATTGCCGATATGCTCACATTAGAAAATGTACTACTGATTTTTCAATACGGTGAATCAGATAACTCACTCTCATGGAAGCAAAGATATACTCAAAACATGGAAAAAATGAAGACGGGCGAAATCCAAGAAGGCGCTGAAGTAGTACGTGACTTAATACGCAGGAATAAAGTAAGGGCACTTAATACAAGTGAAAAGCAAATGTTAGACAACGCACAAAAAATTTTAATTAGTGAATTGAGTTTAATTAAAGGAATTACTGAAAATCAGGCAATTGAGTTATTAAATACGAAAGTCGGCTAGGTAAAGAACTTCTTTTAAAACCATTTTGAACTGGATTTATAATTATATAAGATACCTAAAACGACAAAATAGCCTAACATCTATTTTGTTTTTTTTGCTTTATGAATCTAAATATGCTATGATTAAAATTACGATTTGATTATAGGAACATTACCTTCTAAAAAATTCTTTTTCCTCTAAATGAATTATTCTCACCACTTTTTATTCCCATACTACTAAGTATACGATGAGGTTCATTTATCCAATCATTGTTTTTGGATATCCCGATTCATACTGGCGCGGTCATCGGAGCCGTAAGGACGAAAGAGAGGTAGGGCTTTCGTTGTTTTGAGGTTTCAAAAACGATAATGAACATTTACTGTTCTTATCTTCCGTTTTAACGTAAAAACGATAACAAATTTAAATATATGCTTATATTTGCTTGGTTTATATAAATAAGAGACACACCTTTAGTAATATTTTAAAGGTTGTTTATATGAAAACAACCAGGACAGTACAATGGTTTAAAAGTGAAAAAGGATTTGAATGCATGAAAGCATCAAACGGTAGTAATGTTAACAACAAATTGCATGCAAACAAGTTAACAGCAACCCAGTCAAAGAATGTTGTGAAACTATAAGAAAACGAAAAGAACATGCAGGTAAACCTGCATGTTCTTTATTATTCATCTACAGTCTCATTTTCATCTTTACTAGTACTGTCATCAATAGATTGAGTATCTTTATTCTCCATACAAACCATTGCATGATAAATTTCTGCATACAATCCAAACACTTGGTACACACTTCCAAGAAACGGCATGAGAATCCCTCTTTTCAAAATAATACATTCCAAAATTAAGGATTCCCTATCTTTCCTTAAACATTCGTTTTTGTATCTTCCTCTTCTATTTGGATATTAAGAAGATGTAACCATTTCTTATATGGTGCACTGTTTGGATCAACAAATTCTTTCGCATATGAGCGATTCCATAGTTGCTTTACAAATAAAGCTGCTTCTTTTTTAGCTGCTAATTCTGCACCAGTCCCGTAATAAGCTTTAAAATACTGTTCAATTTCATCCACAAGTAATCGCAATAACTCATCAGAAGTTTCTTCTAACGTTGGGTCATATTTCGCTTCCTTATCATACATCAGGATAATGTCTAAAATATTATGAACATGTTCTTTTCGAAGCCACCTTATATCTTGGGCACCTAGTACAAATGAATGTGTATACAAATGTCCTCCATGCTGCAATGCTTTTTCCTGTTCTTCTTCAAAACGAGAGATGATATTTTCATATATAAATGGATTATGAAGCAGGGCACGGTGTAATTTATACCCTTCATTCGTTACATTTTTCCCCATCGATTGAATAAGAGAACTTCGGCCCACTCCGTTATATTGGTAAACGAACTGACCATCTACCGCAGCAAGGCTAAACCAACGATATATATATGCATATAATAAAGCACGATTACACTTCTCATAGTCTAACTTCGTTTGCGTTGCATTTAAATCTGGCATAAACGCTGGCAAATGCCAATATTTATCGAGATGAGGCGTTAAGTTTGATTTACGAATGTTTAATTTATTTACGCGGCGATAATACGCTTGAAAGTAGTCTCCCTTCTCGTTTACATATCCATTTACAATATGCCCGAACGACAATTTCGGAAAATCTTGTAGGGATAAGCCGTAATGCGCACGGTAACATACAATTTCATACGGCGAAAAAGCTTTATCAACGGTTTCTTTTTCTTGAAACATCTCTTGAAGCGCTTCTTCATTTAATTCTTGCTGAACAAATGGATGAATACCCCAATATTGCAATTCACGGTGATGTGCTACTTTCGGTATAAATGGACTTGCAAGGTGTAATAAATCTTCTATTTTTTCACTGACATACTCTGTCATATCACGTCTTTGAATAGTAGCTTCTTTTCGAAGTGCTTCAATAATATTTAATTCTAGCTTATCTCTGTACCGTTCTTGCAGCTCCTTTTCACAATACGTTAAAATGTGTTTTCGATAAAAATCCTCTACTTTTCGAGATTGCCCTTCCTCCGCCCCTGCTTCCCGGCAATACTCTCGATATAAACTCATATAAATTTCAGCAGATATCTCTTTTGGCAACACACCATTGTTTACATGGTGATGAATGTCGTTCCATATTTCTTCCTGCATTCGTTCATCTGCTAATACGTATACATTTGTTGGGTTTGTTTTTCCCTCAAATTCTTTACTGCGTTTTTGAATGTCTAATAATAAGTTTTCACGGGTTTCTTGTAAATTATCAAAGAAACGCTCCCAATATTGAATCATTTTATCTACAGCTTGGTATAAAGATTGATACACAAGTTCTAATAGCATTTCTTTTCGGTACTCATTTAACTTGTGTACATATTGGGTGGCGATATCTTGAAATTCTTTTCGAAACATACGCTGCTCATTATGAAATACTTTTCCAATCCACCCTTGCTGTTGTGCGAGTTCAACACGGCGAACGGCTGTTACCGTTCCTTCAATATTACTCACATTAAACTTCTTATCGTAATTTTGAATGAGATTCCGCTTTTGCTCATTATTTTCATGCAAACGATTCATTTTCTCAGTTAACAATTTACGAATTTCATATAACATATACCTTGCCGCAACAGGATGAACAGGATCAGTTTTCTTCAAAAACCATGTATTTAACTGATATGACTGTCCTTCGGAACCACTTGGCGTAAAACGATCTGCTTCAATTATGTCATAAACTAATGTTGTGACATGCTCATGTACACGGCTTGGGATTGCATACGCATATAACCGTACCGCATGATCAACTCGTGCAACTTCCCCTTTCATTTGCTCCGCAATTTTCAACTTTGCAGCCGAAATTTTACACTCACGCTGCAAACGATTTAACTCTTCATCTTTTTGTACCGTACGCTGCACATAACTTTCTACCGACTCGAGAAACAATTTTGCCTTTGATATACCGATTTTTCCACCTTCTGCCCCTTCACGTGCTTCATAATACATTTGTTTATAAAACACATGCGCTTGTTCTGGACGAGTCGCTAAATGTTCTAAATCCTCTAAGAGGCTCTTCCCTCGCTCTGGTTTTTCACGTTGCATACCGCGGTGAACGTCTTGCTCATATCGACTTTTCTTCTCTAAAAAGAGTCGATCTAAATGAAGCCACGATTCATCTAGCCCTTGCACCGCCCATTTCAAAGCACAATAACGAAGAACATTTTCATATGGATAAATAAGTTTAGCGACTCCCGCTCCGCAATAACGCGCTTTACCATTTGAATCAGCTAGTTGCTGAATTTGATTATCTTCCTGCGCGAAGTGACTCGTTGACATTGGACTAAATAGTTGCAAATAAATTGTATTTGTTATTTGTTCCATATAGTCAGACAAACTATTTAAATGATGTCCATGTAAATTTTCATAATCATATAAAAAGCAATAATTATATGGTAAGTGGTGTTGCATTATTGTATGATTTGTACGACCATCTTCATCTACTTGATCAGGCCTGTATTCTAACTCAATTGTAACGCCCCCGCGGCGTGATAATTCTCCTGTAGATCCTAATGTAATAGCGTGTAATTCTTTTAACGATGCATAGCCGTTTGCTTGCACTGCTTCAAATTCTTTCCCGCTTATTGTGCGCGTTTTTACAAGAGCGTCAGGAAGCAAGAAAGCGCCGCGAATTAAAATGTTGTGATGTTGTAACTTTTTCCGAAGCATTTCTCGTAAATAAAGAGCAATTTGCAAAAACATACCTGATCCTGTACCACCTGCTAATGATGTAATAATAATGACCCGTACACCGTACTCTGTTTTATCACTAGTGACCGGAAAAATTTTCTCAATTTCCTGCCAAAATGATGTTAGTTTATCTTCCTTCATTGCCGCGCGAAGTGCTAAACGAGAAATAACTCGAAGCTGACCTGCACCTTCTGTTAACGGTTTATCTAATATCGTTGGATCAATCGGAAACCAGTCTGGGATTGTTGGATCTTCTGCTATATATTCGCGAGGTGTTTTACTAGAACTCGTTTGCGTCACAAATTTACGTATATGCTGAAAATGGCTTAACGTATTAATATCTGTATCAAAGACGTGCATCGCTACTTTTTTGCGCCGCTCTGGCGGAAGCTTTCGGTAAATATCATGCGTAATCGTGCTCCCAATTCCTCCGAGTCCAATTAAAATTGTTGGCACTTGAAAATCCATGTGAATCACCTTCCTATTTATTCACATTCATACTTATATACTTCTTTCCCATAACCGCGATCAATAACAAGCATTTCGTTCGGATATAACGTTTTATGATCACGTCCTGCTTCTTCATCTGTTAAAAACATACCATCAATCACCATACCTGGTACTTGCGAATCTTTCGTTACAAATATAGATTTTGAAGCTTTTTTTGCAATAAACGTAACGGACTGTACCGTTTTCCGTTCTGCTCGAAATGGAATACCAAAATAATGATTCCACCATTTTGTCCGCAGTGATTCTGGCTCAGATTTATATAACCAATCTTCCGCAATCGATTGGTCCCATTCATAATATATAAGTGCCTTCCTATGAAAACGCGGACGAACCACCCATCCAATAATAAGAGTTGCAACTATGAGTAAGATGATACTAAACGGTAGAACGAACTGAAAAATAATCGCATAGCGCTCGAAAAAAGGGACATCGATAATAGAAAGTAAAAATTGTTTACTTACTTTTTGTGATTGTGAATCTCGTAATGTGATGGTAGCTTCTACGGTGCCGGTATCTGTAAAATTAAATGTGTTGGAGTAATAAGGACGAGGGTAGACATACAGTTGATTTCTATGTTGCTTGATCTCGTAGTTGATAGATTTATGAAATGTAACAGTAGCTGTTTTCAGTAATTCCTTTACTTCTGCTTCTGACATTGCTTCACCATTCAATAGCGGTTGTATGATAAATGGTGCGCTATACTTTAAATTTGTTACTTTTTCTGTATAATTCGTTGTCACAACTTGTAATGATAGTTTTGGTTGTGGTACAGATTGAATATAAAATTCTTTTGTTTGGCGATAAAATCCTTTTATATTCATGTGCACATTTCCACGTATCGATTCTTTTTCTATCTTTGTTTCATAGTAGAAGGCTTTCCGCTCTCCATTCCATTTCATCGTATACATTTGACCATTCATTTCTATTTGTGCGGTAAAATATGAAGCATCTACTGGTACATTGGTTGGTTTTGCTTCTATAATTACTGTTTGACCCTCATAGAATTGTTCTTTTGTCTTTTTCTGCTCTTTTTCATAAGTGGAAATCGTATAATCTAATGCTGGTTCGACAAGCACTTTCATATTTCCCTTTGAAACTACCGGATCAATGTCTACTATATATGCACCGGGTTCGATTACTCCATTATTTTTAGATATAATATGTGTAATGCCGCCATATAGCCCCATTCCTGCCGGTGCTTGAATCGAAAATTTTGATTGTAGCTGGATTGACCCTTTTATATTTTGAATACGATACGGTACTCTCTGAGAAGATTGATCAACTAGCGTAATTCGTTTTAACGGAAATGGTGTTGTAATTTCAATTTTGTTTCCTACTATATTTGTTTTCACTGCCTCTTCTACTGATGAAAATGGATCACGATTCGCTACGAATGCAGCCGCTTGGTTCACACTGTGAATAACGCCATCTTCTCCGCTTGTAGGTAGCACGATTCCATTCGTTTGTTGTTTCCAAATCTCTTTAAAGATGTTCATTTGTGTTTGCTCTTGCGTTCCTAAATTTTCTTCCATTGTAATTAATACCGCATGTAAAGAAACTTTTTTTGCTTCCATTTCTTTTTTAAATTTACTTAACGTTTCTGAAATTCGCTTTTTCTCACTTTCATCTTGCCTTTCTAGCTCATTAAAAGCGCCATCTGTTAGAACAATAAGCCAAAATTCTCGATTGGCATTCACCTGAACCTCCCTCTTCATCGATTGAATTGCCGTTTCTACCGATTGAAAAGGAGTATTCGCTTGCTCATTCCAAGTTTGAATATTGTCAATCTCTCCTTGTCGCTTACTATTCCCCAAAGAAACTGATATCTCCTCTGCCGGATGACTCATTGGTACATAAGAAAACGTATCCTTTTCATCTAATAATGCAATCAAGCTTTGCAGTGCATAATTGGCATATTTCCAGCGATCATTATTACGCATACTTCCAGAGTCATCATACACAAGTGAAACGACACGTTGCCTTCCCTCTTCTCCTTTCGCTAAACTAGAAAAAGGATTCATACATACGAGTAGTAAAAACAGAATAGATGTGGCTATGATTCGAATATACATGTTGAAGCTTCGCCACCTTTGTAGACAAATTCCTATGTTTAAACTTATGAGAAGAAATACAAGATATGACTTGTATTTCGAAAAACAAATAAGATTATAATATTATTATGTAAACTGATTATTGAGAAGATATTTGTTATTTTTTCTAATCTCAATAACAAACTTCCTCTACTCCATTTACAATTCAAATAATTATATTCATCTCTGTATCGTGATGAAAAACTGACATTTATGCTTTATAGTTTATAAGGGAAAGTAATAACTAAAGGTCACTATGCTGCTCAAGTTAGTTTCCATAATCATATTATCGAAACCTATATTTATAAATATTTTGCTATGGTTTTCAAATCTTTATAGGCAATTGCTTCAAGTCTTCTTTTCTCCCTACCTTCTATCGTTTCCACCATACATAAAGCGTTCCAAATCGCCTCTTCCACAGCTTCAATTGTCATCGCGAACAAATGAGAAATTTCCGCCCCGTCTTCACGTAAAAAATGATAGGGTACTGTTTCCGTAGTCGGCAGATGAGAAATGCGATGCGCTGTTGAAAAAGCAATGACGATATCCCCGCTACCATGCGCTCCGTAAGAACCTGCCTTTGCCAGTCCAAAAGTCGCTCGCTTCGCTACGCGATGTAGTTGTCTATCACTTAACGGTGCATCCGTTGCAATGACAATCATGATAGATCCATCAGGCATTGTTTCTTCACTTTCTTTTTGAATATATAAGTCTTCTTTTCTTCCAAAATTAGTAACAACGAGAACCCCTACTGTATATGTATCTTTTGTAAAAGTTATCATGCGTGAACTTGTACCAATGCCGCCTTTATATCCAAAACAAGCCATTCCCGTACCAGCTCCTACGCATCCTTCTTCCACAGGGCCATTCTTTGCATTCGTAATAGCCTTAATTGCATGCTCTGGCTTTACGTAAAGCGTTCGAATATCATGTAAGTACCCATCATTACATTCTCCAACAACAATATTTACAGTTCCAGTTGTATCACCAATTTCTTCATCCTGCTCTAGCATATATTGCAATGTCCCTTCTAATACCGGGGCAACCGCAAATGTATTGGACAGCATAATAGGACTTTCAAGGACACCAAGTTCTTGCATTTGGATGGTTCCAATTGTTTTTCCAAACCCATTAATAACATACGAACTAGCAAATACTTTTTCACGAAATATATTTCCATCGTGCGGTAAAATCGCTGTAACACCAGTACGAATATGCATATTTCCCTTCAAAGTAACGTGACCAACTAATACACCTTTTACATCCGTGATTGCATTCCATTTTCCAACATCATATCTTCCAATTTTTATGCCGAGCTCACGCAATCGTACTCGTTTCATCCTCTCACCTTTTTCGTAATTTTCTATTTATTATAACAAAAATGCGAGTGCCATCTATAAGCACTCCTATTGTTTCACATATACTTCTACAACCGGATTTTCTTTCCTATCGGCATGAAGGCGAATATTACTTTCTTTCGTATCATAAATAGTTGCTAATAATAAGATAGTTAATAGGTTAGGAATTTTGCTATCTGTTCCATATTTTCGTTCAAGTGCTTCTTTATATTCAAACGTAAGATCTCCCTGTACATATGTATACACTTCAAATCCATCCTTTAAATCACAAACAATACTATCAATAATATCTGCCCCAACTTGACGCGCCATTTCTTTTCGCAATGCATCTATCAATTCATTCCATGACATTTCATACGTTTGAAACGTATCTGAACGATTCATTTTTTTCTCTCCTTTTTACTTTACCTAGCAGGCAATCGGATTTTTCATTACTAGAAAACATTCTTTCCCTATCCTTCCCGTTTTTCATCGTAATTATGAAGGAGTAGACAAACGTACAAGCCGTTCTTGTCCCTTTCTCATATCGTAATATTGGAAAGAGAAAGGGGATAAATTTTATGGGTTCTCATCAACATTATTATACATGTCGACGATATCACGGACGAGTCGTACGTATTGAAGACTATGACGGCAATACTCACCTCGGAAGAATTGTCGATGTATCGGATAAATCAGTATGGATTGAACCAGTTCATCAAAAACGATTTGACTATGGATTTGGCTATCATGGTGGCGGTGGGTGTGATGTTTGCGGTGGTTTAGGGGAATGCAATAATTGTGGGTTTGGATTTGGCGGATTTGGACGCGGTGGATTTGGTGCTGTTGAACTTGGTTTTGGATTTATTTTTGGCATTACATTAGCTGCTTTATTTTTCATATAAAGAAAAGCCAACATATCGTTGGCTTCTTCATTTTTGACAAATAAAAATTCGATGTCCTAATCTATGCTTATATTGCTGTGAAATATGTTCATGCGCAATCCACGCCTCATACAAATCTTGTGAAATAATATCCGATATATCCCACTCTGGTTGTTCTACATGTGAAGAGATTGTTTCAGCAATCGTTCCGCCTCCAAGCACACGCACTGATGTAAATTGCGCTTCTTGAAAGAGTGAAATCCATTCCTGCTCTGTTAATAGCTGTTCCATTCCATATAAGGCTACGATCTGTTCTTCCTCATGTACTGGTAGGTGTTGCTCAGTTACCATTTCAATAACAAGCAGCGCCCCGCCGCGTTGTAAGACACGATAACATTCATTTATCGCCTTCTTCTTATTTGTAAAAGCAAGAACAGACTCTCCTAATACAATATGAAACACTTCATCGTGAAACGGTAGTGCTTCTACACTTCCTTTTATGAGTTCAATATTTACTCCATCTTGATTCCATCTCTTTCTTGCTTTTTGAAGCATCGTTTCATTCATTTCAACTGCACTTACCACTGAACCATATTGTTTCACAATATAAGAGGCTGTCCTGCCTGTTCCACACCCAATTTCCAATAACTTTGTATATGGTCCTAATGAAAGCTGTGCTAATAACTGCTTAGTTAATGTAAAACCTCCTGGATGTGCACTTCCAATACCAAATGCTGCGAGGAAATCTAAATAAGAATATTGTTTCATAAGTATCTCCTTCTATCTTATACTTAGCGATGGAATTAAACAGATAACATATCGATAAAAGTTTCACTTTATTGTAGTACTGCATATGTATTCATCACATTTCAAAATGTGCACAAAGAAAAATGGTTAAGAAACTGTTGTTTCAAAATCATCCATGCCACTACCTTGAAGGAGTACAACCAATTATACATAAAAAAAGTGATAGCTTCCTCATATTCAACGAGAAAGCTATCACTTTTTATACTATGAGGATTTTTCTGCAGACTGCTGTATTATATCCTCTTTGTGGCTGATTTTTATTTTTTATTATCTTTTTCAGAGATATATGCCCATTTATAGCTGAAATCGCCGCCAAAAGTGTGAGAAGCGACATCATGTACGTATGGACGAATTAAGAAAGAGTTACCACGTTGATATAACGGTGCAATTGCTGCATCTTTAAGTAAGATTTTCTCAGCTTTTCCAAGCTGTTCCCAACGAGTTTTCACGTCACCTAATAGTTCTTTTTTACCTTTTTTCACGATTTCATCATACTCTTTATTTGAGTAACCCATTTGGTTATGAGAGTTTGTTGTTTCGAACATATCAATAAATGTCATTGGATCTGGATAGTCTGGTCCCCAACCAGCGTAAGAGAAATCATAATCTTGATCTGTTTCTAACTTTAATTTTTGTTTAAACGGTTGGTTTTTCAAGTTAACTTTTAAACCTGGTAAGTTTTTCTCTAATTGTTCTTTTAAGTACTCACCGATTTTCTTCGCGTTATCAGTATCATAGTTTAACAATTCAAGTGTAACTTCTTCTTTACCTAATTCTTTCTTCGCTTCTTCCCAAAGTTTTTTCGCTTCTTTTGTATCATATGCTACGTCTTTAACAGAACCGCCGAATGAATCACGGAAATCTTTTTTATCTGGACCAGTTGAAAGCGTTGCTGGCACAAGGAAGTCCGCTGGCTTAGAACCGTCATTTAAAATAACGTTCGCTAATGCCTTTTTATCAAATCCTTTTGCAATTGCTTGACGAAGCTTCGTATTTTTCAGTGGTGTATCTTGACCGCCACGTTTTTGATTTAGGCGCAGGAAGAATGTTGATGGATCTAACTCTGTTTTGAACTCATCTTTGTTTCCTTTATATTTATCAACATATTCCGCTGCTAATCCAACACGGTCAGCTTGGCCACTTTCATATAAGTTAACGCGAGTAGATAGCTCCTTAACTACGCTAACATTAATTTCTTCTAGCTTGACAGTTTGCTTATCCCAATATTGATCATTTTTCTTATATTTCCATCCTTGCTCATGCTTCCATTCAGCTAAAGAGAATGGTCCGTTGTACACTAAAGTGTCAGCTTCTAGGCCGTACTTATCGCCTTTTTCTTTTACAACTTTTTCATTTACTGGATAGAATGAAGCAAATGATGTTAATTGAATAAAATATGGAACTGGATTGTCTAGTTCCACCTCTAATGTATAGTCATCAACAGCTTTTACACCTAAAGAGTCTGCCGATGCTTTTCCTTCATTAATTGCCTGTGCATTTTTCACATCATACATAATAAATGCATATTCAGCAGCCGTTTTTGGATCTAACAAACGTTGCCATGCAAAAACGAAATCTTTCGCTGTTACAGGGTCGCCGTTTGACCATTTTGCGTTTTTACGAAGCGTGAATGTATATTTTTTTCCATCGTCGCTCTTTTTATATGATTCTGCAACACCTGGAGTTGGCTTATTATCTTTATCAAGACGGTATAAACCTTCCATTACGTTGTTTAACACAATAAATGAAACTTGATCCGTTGATTTAGAAGAATCCATAGATGGAATTTCATTCGTTTCTAATAAATTCAATACTTGCTTGTCTGCTAACTTACCCTCTGTTTTTTTGTCACCATTTTTCGAATCTGTACTTGCTTTTTTGTCCCCTGCCCCAGAACATGCTGTTAGTGCCACACTCATTGCTAAAACTGGTGCTACTACAGCTGCAATTTTTTTCATCTTTTTCATTTTGTACCCTCCCTAATTATTATGCATGATACTAACTATGAGTAATTTTCTGATAACTTCATATTTCTATATAGTTATCAGAAAATTTCTATTAATTAATATTCTACTGTTTTTTTTGATTTTGTAAAGTGCTATTATTAAAAAAATCAAAAAATTATTTTTTTACACTAATATTTATAAACATTCTATGAAATAAAGTAAAACTTCCATTTCGTGTACTACTGCTTATGTATTCATCACTCTTCAAAATGCGCACAGAGAAAAGAGGATACGATACGCATCCTCTTTTCAAATCATTATTTACCTTCTTTTTCAGTGATATATGCCCATTTGTAGCTGAATTGGGAACCAACGTTGTGCTTATAAATATTGTGTACAGTAGGACGTTGTAAGAATGATCTTCCACTTTGGAACATCGGTACGAGCGCTGCTTCATCCTCCAGTAGGATTTTTTCAGCTTTCCCCATTTCTTCCCAGCGTTTTTTCGGATCTGTTAGCAATTCACCTTGAGACTTCTTAATAATCTCATCATATTTCGCATTTGAATAGCCCATTTCATTTTGTGGATTTCCCGTTTGGAACATATCTAAGAATGTCATTGGATCCGCATAATCTGGGTTCCAGCCCGCATAAGACAGATCATAATCTTGTGCTGTTTCTAATTTTAATTTTTGCTTAAACGGCTGAAGTTTCATATTCACTTTTAAACCTGGTAAGTTTTTCTCAAGCTGTTCTTTTAAGTATTCACCAATTTTCTTTGCATTGTCTGTATCATAGTTTAAGAACTCAACTGTTACTTCTTCTTTACCAAGTTCTTTTTTCGCTTCTTCCCAAACTTGTTTCGCTTTCTTCACATCAGTTTTGATGCCTGTAGATTTAAATGTTTCATGGTAATCCTTCCCATCTGGGCCTGCAGCAAATTTTTCTGGAATAAGGGCATCTACTGGTTTAGAACCATCATTTAAGATAACATTTGCTAATGCTTTTTTATCAAATGCCATTGCAATTGCTTGACGAACTTTCTTATTCTTAAATACTGTATCTTGACCGTTACGCTTTTGGTTTAAACGTAAGAAGAACGTTGACGGTTCTAGCTGCGTTCCAAATTCATCTTTATTTGCTTTATATTTATCAACGTATTCAGCTGTTAAACCAACACGATCAAGTTGGCCGCTTTCATATAAATTCACACGAGTAGATTGTTCTTTTACAACACTCCAATTGATTTCATCTAACTTAACATTTGCTTTATCCCAGTATTGATCGTTTTTCTGTACTTTCCATCCTTGTTCATGCTTCCATTCTGTCATTTTAAACGGTCCATTATAAACCATCTTATCAGCTTCTAAACCGTATTTATCTCCATGTTCTTTTACAACTTTCTCATTTAGCGGTAAGAAAGACGTAAATGCGGTTAAGCCAAGGAAATATGGAACAGGATTATCTAATTCTACTTCTAATGTGTAATCATCTACTGCTTTTGCTCCTAAAGAGTCAACCGGTGATTTTCCTTCGTTAATCGCTTTTCCATTTTTTAAATCATATGCAATAAATGCATATTCAGCTGCTGTTTTCGGATCTAACAGACGCTGCCACGCAAATACAAAGTCTTTTGCTGTTACAGGGTCTCCATTTGACCATTTTGCGTCTTTACGAAGTTTAAATGTATATTTTTTACTATCATCGCTCTTTTTATAAGATTCTGCGATACCTGGAATAGGCTTATTATCTTTATCAAGACGATATAACCCTTCCATCGTATTCCCTAAGATAAGAGAAGAAACTGTATCTGTTGATTTTGAAACATCCATTGAAGGAATTTCATTTGCTTCTACTAAGTTTAGCACTTGTTTTGCTGCTAACTTACCTTCTGTTTTTTGGTCACCATTTTTCGGCTCTGTACTTGCTTTTTTGTCCCCTGCCCCAGAACATGCTGTTAGTGCCACACTCATTGCTAATACTGGTGCTACTACAGCTGTGATTTTTTTCATCTTTTTTTTCATTTTGTACCCTCCCTAATTTATATGTACGATAGTAACTATGAAAAATTTTTTAATAACTTTATTTTTCTATATAGTTATCAGAAAATTCCTATTAATTAACATTCTACTATTTTTTTCTGCTTTGTAAAGTTATATTATTAAAAAATCAGAAAATTATTTTAATACAGTAATATTTATATTCATTCTATTAAAATAATTAAAACTTCCATTTCGTGTTTGCATATATATTCATCACATGTCAAAATGTACACAGCGAAAAGAGGATACGATATCGCATCCTCTTTTCTAGTGATTATTTACTGTCTTTTTCAGTGATATATGCCCATTTGTAGCTGAAATCGCCTCCAACATTATGCTTGTAAATATTGTGTACAGTTGGACGTTGTATGAAGGAAGCTCCACGTTGGTAAACTGGTGCAATTGCAGCTTCATCAAGTAATATTTTCTCTGCCTTTGCAAGTTGTTCCCAACGAGTTTTCGGTTGAGTTAATAAATCTGTTTTACCTTTTTTAATAATCTCATCATACTCCTTATTTGAAAAACTCATTTGATTATGAGAGTTTGTCGTTTCAAACATATCGATATATGTCATCGGATCTGCATAATCAGGACCCCAACCACCGAAAGAAATATCGAAGTCTTGTGCTGTTTCTAATTTTAATTTTTGTTTAAACGGTTGATTTTTCAAGTTAATTTTTAAGCCTGGCAAGTTTTTCTCTAACTGTTCTTTTAAGTACTCACCAAGTTTTTTCGAATTGTCGTTATCAAAGTTTAATAATTCTAGAGTAATTTCATTCTTTCCTAATTCTTTTTTCGCTTCTTCCCAAAGCTTTTTTGCTTCTTTCGTATCAAATGCTACAGCTTTTACATCACCGTTCACTTTACGGAAGTCTTTATCATCCGGACCTTTTACGAATTCAGTTGGTACAAGATAATCTGCTGGTATAGAACCGTTATTTAAAATTACATTTGCCAATGCTTTCTTATCAAACCCTTTTGCAATCGCTTGACGAAGCTTTTTATTTTTTAAAGGTGTATCTTGTTCTTTCATTCGTTTTTGATTTAAGCGTAAGAAGAACGTAGATGGCTCTACATAAGTTCCAAATTCATCTTTTCTCGATTTAAATTTATCTACATATTCAGCACTTAAACCTATGCGATCGATTTGACCACTTTCGTATAAGTTAACGCTAGTTGATAATTCTTTTACAACACTGAAATTAATTTCTTCTAACTTAACTGTTTTTTTATCCCAATATTGATCATTTTTCTTCAGCTTCCATCCTTGTTCATGTTTCCATTCTGTCATTGCGAATGGACCATTGTACACTAACGTGTCTGCTTCTAAACCGTATCTATCACCTTTTTCTTTTACAACTTTTTCATTTAACGGATAGAAAGATCCAAATGTTGTTAATTGAATGAAATATGGAACTGGATTGTCTAATTCCACCTCTAATGTATAGTCATCAACAGCTTTTACACCTAAAGAATCTGCTGGTTGTTTCCCTTCATTTATTGCCTGTGCATTTTTCACATCATACATAATGAATGCATATTCAGCAGCTGTTTTGGGATCTAGCAGACGTTTCCATGCAAAAACGAAATCTTTTGCTGTTACAGGGTCTCCATTTGACCATTTTGCATCTTTACGAAGTTTAAATGTATATTTTTTACCATCATCGCTCTTTTTATATGATTCCGCCACACCTGGAGTTGGTTTTTGGTCTTTATCAAGACGATATAACCCTTCCATTACGTTATTTAAAGTAAGGAAAGACACTGCATCAGTTGCTTTAGAAGAATCCATTGAAGGAATTTCTTGTGTTTCTACTAAGTTTAACACTTGTTTTGCCGCTAACTTACCTTCTTTTTGTTTGTCTCCATTTTTCGGCTCTGTACTTACTTTTTCTTTTTTGTCCCCCGCTCCAGAACATGCTGTTAGCGCCACGCTCATCGCTAATACTGGTGCTACTACAGCAGTGATTTTTTTCATTTTGTACCCTCCCTAATTTTCATGTACGATACTAACTACCAGGAATTTTCTGATAACTTCATATCACTATTAACTATCAGAAAATTCCGCTAATTGATATTCTACTCTATTTCCTTGTTTTGTAAAATTATATTATCGAAAATTCAAAAAAAAATTTCGTTACAGTAGTACTAATAATCTATTCTATAAAAAACTCCCAAAAATAGCCCCCTCACTATATGAATGCTATAACTCTTTTGTTTATTACTACTTTGTTAAACTCGTATAAAACAATTATTTGAATGATATTGTATTCCTATACATTTCTTCCTTCTCTCCTTTCTTTTGCGCCTCTTATGTTTTGTCTGACAAATTCATTTTTTACTTAACACATCAAAAGTAATCTTCCTATTCTTTCTTACATTAAATAAATTCATTCACTTTGATTTTTCAACAGATAAGTTGTTGAAAGACATCTTCACCTACTCTCTTCTCTTAAATTTATGTCAGTTTTTCTACTTGAATAGATCTTTTTACATAAGCTGTCTCAAATAAATATTATTATTTTAGGCATATAGCCGTTATTACAACAAAAAACAACCTTATCTCAGTTGAATAGCGAAACAAGGTTGTTTGTATTTTTTATAATGTTTATATAACATCTTTATAGAGGTAAATCTCTTCTCTTAAACAACATAACAGCTATTACTAAGAGAATACAAGATGCTGCAAGTAAACCAATGCTTGCCGGCCATATGTTATATGTTCCATCCACAATTTCTTGCGGGCGATACAGACTAAATATAGATAGATTTCTCATCCATTCCAATTTCTCACTCAATTTCCCTATCATATCTAATCCATAAAACAATACTGTTATACCCGTAGAAATACTTAGCGCTTTCTTTTCATCATTCAGTAAACAGGAAAAGAAAAATGAATAGGCACAAATAACAAGAAATACGAGTCCACCTAGAAAATTGAGTTTTAAAAATAGTACTTTATCAAGGGATACTTTTTCAATTAGCCATTCTGCCCCAGCTAAACCGCCAAGATAAGTAGCTATAACGATTGTAAATAATCCGATGATTAAGACAGATGCTTGTGTCAAAATTACCTTTGTACGTGAAACAGATGTCGATAATAAATATGCCATCGATCCTCTATCAACTAGATGAGCAACGAGTTGTGTCGATGCTAAAATACTATACACCATTAATAGCAAAACAAAGATTAACCCATAATATTCTCCAGCTAAAAAATCACTCAATTGGTTAAACCCTTTTTCAAACCCTACTGCTTTTAAAACCCCTTTCGGCATCGCTTTCATTATTTCATCTATTCCCTTTGCAGATGAAATCGATGGAAAGATCCAAATGAGTAACCATAAATAAAGAACGGAACCGATAGCATAGTTCAAAATCATTCTTGCATTTGCTTTTAAACTAGCAACAAATAACGCTTTACTCATAACCGATCTTCTCCCTCCGCATCATAATAATGCATAAAGATATTTTCTAAATCCATTGTTCTCACCTGAAAACCAATTACATTGTACTGCGCTAATGTTTGAAGAAGCTCATTATAATTTCCTTGTACAATAATAGAAGCTGTATTCCCTTGTACACTTTCAATTTGTAACGTTGTTTTCTTTAATGACTGTAACTCTTCATGCGAAGATACTGTCACATCAATCACTTGCCTTTGTTTCGCTCGCAAATCATGAATATTTTCAACTGTTAATAATCGTCCTTCTTTAATAATCCCCACTCGGTCACATGTTCGTTCAATTTCTGTGAAAATATGGGAAGACATAAAAATGGTTTTCCCTTTTTGTTTTCCTTCTAAAATAAGATCTACAAATAACTGCTGCATGAGCGGATCTAAACCTGAAGTTGGTTCATCTAAAATGAGCACAGCAGGATCATGCATAAAGGCTGCTACAATCCCTACCTTTTGTTTCATTCCTTTAGACATTTTTCGAATAGGCGTTTTCACATCAAACTGAAAGCGTTCAATTAATTCATCACGGCGGCCGTTATTCTTCATCCCACGCATTCCTTGCATAAGTTGTAAAAATTCCAGCCCATTCATTCCTTCAATAAAAGAAATCTCTCCTGGTAAGTAACCAACACTTCTTTGAATTTTTGCTGCGTCTTTCCAACAATCAAGTCCAAAAATCGTCGCTGTTCCAGAAGTAGGTTGTATAAAACCCATTAAATTACGAATTGTTGTTGATTTTCCAGCACCATTGGGGCCTAAATAACCAAATACTTCTCCTTCTTTTACTTGAAATGAAACATCGAATAAACCTTTTCCGTTTGAAAATTGTTTCGTTACATTTTGAACAATTAACATAAAATCACCCCTTTTTGAAATATTTCATATATCATATTTCAAAATTATTATACTCCTCCGATACAAAGGAATCAATATTTTTTGAAATTTAATAAAGCCTATATTTCAAAAATGTTGTTTCTATTCTTAATATCTTGTATATTTGAGTGGAGGTGATTTAATATGAACGGTTTCGAAAAGGTGAAAAAAAAGAAAAAACAAGCCATTAAAGCCGCTGCCTTAGAGTTATTTTCTAAACATGGGTATAAAGATGTAAAAATAGAAGATATTGCAAAGCAAGCTAAAGTTTCACAAGTTACAATATATAATCATTTTGGGAGTAAAGATGCTTTATTTCGTGAACTCATTCAAGAGTTTACAATTCAAGAGGTCCATTATTATGAAGAACTGTTAACGAGCGACTTATCTTTTCAAGAAAAAATACAGCGCATTATGACTCAAAAATTACAAAGTATACACCGTTTACATCCTGAAATGATTGAACAAGCAATGCAAACAGATGAAGAATTGCGTAATTTTCTATTTACATATCAAAAAGAAAAAGCGCTTCCCCTTTTTCTTCGCTTTATTGAAGAAGCACAGCAGAAAAAAGAAATTAATCCAAATCTTTCAAAAGATATGATTTTGTTATATATCGGTGCTTTTTCTAAGATGAGTGATCAATTCGTTACACACTTAGTTGGTGAACATCGTGAACAACAAACTAAAGAAATCCTCACAATGTTTTTCTATGGACTTTCTAATCCAAACTAAAAACCCGGCCGAGGCCGGGTTTTCCCATTATTTACTTACTTCTCCTTCTTGCTTTCCTGGATATTTCGCACCTTCGTACTTATAAATGTAAACTTTAGCAAATTTGTTATCACCTTTATCGTCGAAGGCTACTTTCGTAATTACGCCATCGTATTCTTTTATAGCACGAACGGCATCGCGTACTTGTTCACGTGTTGGATACTTACCGTCATTTTTCTTAATAGCATCTTTTATTCCTTGTAAAATAACACCAGCTGAATCATATCCGTATGCAGAGTATGCTTCCACATCTTTTTTAAATTTCTCTTTATATTCTGTTACAAATGTTTTCCCTTTCTCTGTTACTGTTGGTGCTGTCGCTACTGTTGTATAATACGTATCTTTTAATCCATCTTTTGCAACTTCTCCCATTGTTGGAGAATCGATACCGTCACCACCCAAAATTGGTGCTGCAAGCCCTTTTTCACGCGCTTGTTTTACTAAAACGGATCCTTCTGAATACATACCACCAAAATACACAAGATCGGGTTTTTTCGCGACAACTTGGTTTAACACACCACTAAAATCTTTCTCACCTACTGTAATCCCTTCATAACCAACAATTTTTGCTCCTAGCTTTTCTGCTTCTTTTTTAAATGCGTCAGCTAACCCTGTACCGTATGCCGTTTTATCTTGAATTACAAAAATATTTTTTGCCTTTATTGTTTCAAGCGCATATTTCGCTGCCGCCGGACCTTGGAAATCATCTCTTGCAACAAGGCGTGCAACATTCTTTAATCCACGTTCTGTTAATTCAACTGCCGTACTAGATGGTGATACCATAACAAGATTTGCTTTCTCATACGTTTCAGAAGCCGCAATAGATACACCTGACATTAAATGTCCGACAACGCCTAATACCTCTTTATCAGCCGCGACAGACTGAGCATTAGCAACCCCTTTTTTCGGGTCACCTTGATCATCTTGCGGAACAAATTGCAATTCAAAACCTAGTTTTTTAAACTCTTCTTTTTGTTTATCTACCGCAAGCTGCGTTCCAAGCTTAATAGATTCTCCAAACGCAGCTGATCCACCAGAAAGAGGGGATTCAGAGGCAATTTTAATTACTTTACTTGTCCTTGCTTCATTTTTCGTAGAGGCTGAATTATCATTTCCTTTACCCGTACACCCTGCCATCATTCCCGCTAATAAAACCCCTAATAACAAAAGCGATATCTTTTTCTTCACAGTACTCCCCCTAAACTCATAATATTTTTAATATTTAAAATATTAATCTATACATAAAGGTAGTACAATAAAAATCGTTAGTGTTTTCTCGTAAAATTCCGACATGATATGCTAACATACAAAAAGAGTCAGTGTATACACTGACTCTACCATTTCACTTTAATTCCTTGCTGACTACTTTGTAAACAAGCCGTAATAACACGAATTACATTTAGAGCTTCCTCTGCTGTAACAGGCGGCACTTCTTGTTTCATTATTGCATCTCGGACACCTTTATAATAGTTCTCATAACATCCTATTTCTGTTGGAACACGAATTTCTTGTTCCTCTGTAGAAAGAACAGCGTACATAGACATAGCATCCTCTCCATATCCTTCATCACCAGGTTTCTTTCCTGCCTTTAGCTGCTCTTCTTGAGAATCCATTCCATATTTAACAATCGATCCTTTCTCACCGTGAATGCTAAAATGTGGTCCTGCATATTTAACGTGACTACCACTATGAAGAATAACACGCATTTCTTTATAATAAAGAATAATATGAAAATAATCATCTATTTGCGCTCCTGAACGTTGATTGACAACATCTGCATAAACCGCTTCCGGCATCCCAAATAAATGTAACGCTTGATCAATGAGATGTGAACCTAAATCAAATAATATTCCTGATCCTGGCAATTTTTGTTCTCGCCAACGATCACGAACATGCGGACGAAATCTATCAAAATGAGCCTCATACGTATAAACTTTACCAATTTTATTATCTTGTAACAGTTTATGAATTGTTCTGAAATCGTTATCAAAACGACGGTTATGATATACACTTAACACAACGCCATGCTGCTTCGCTAATTCTATCAATTCTTCTCCTTCTTCAACAGAAACAACAAAAGGTTTTTCAACGACAACATGTTTACCATGCAACATTGCCTTTTTTGCATATTCAAAGTGCGTTGTGTTAGGAGATGTAATGATGATAAGATCAATGTTTTCTTGCATAACAAGTTCATCGATTGTTGTCACAACTTCTACATGTGGAAATGATGCTTTTACTTTCTCTTCTTGCGAAGATACAATCGCACGGATTTCGTAGTCTTCGATTGTTTGCAGCAGTGGAATATGGAAGGTTGTACTAGAAAACCCGTAACCTACAACCCCAACACCTATTTTGTTCATAAAACCCCTCCAAATTATATATGGACTATAATGAATTTTTATTATATCAACTTATCTTTTTTCCACATAATGTTTTGCTTTTTATAATGGCAACATAGATGAACATGCAAAAAAGCCACCCTACTTAGGGTAGCCCTCATATTATGCTAAATACGCTTCTTTCACAAATTCATTATGCATCAATGATTTTCCTTCTCCTACCATTTTAATCTCCCCTGTCTGAATCACATAGCCACGATGTGCAATTTGCAGGGCTTGATATGCATTTTGTTCAACAAGTAGAATCGTCATTCCTTCTTTATTAAGCTCTGAAATAATTTCAAAGATTTGCTCAACAATAATTGGCGCAAGTCCCATTGAAGGCTCATCTAACATAAGTAAATGAGGCCCGCTCATAAGCGCACGTCCAATTGCAAGCATTTGCTGTTCACCACCACTCATCGTACCGCCCTTTTGTTCTAGCCGTTCTTTTAATTTTGGAAAATAGTGAAAGGTACGCTCCATCCGTTCCTTCACTATTCTCTTATCCTTTACTGAAAATGCTCCCATCTCCAAATTCTCTTTTACTGTTAGGCGTGAAAAAATACGTCTTCCCTCTGGTACATGAGCAATTCCGGATAAAGCCGTTACGTGCGGAGATTGTTTCGTAATCTGTTTACCCTCAAACGAAATTTCTCCTGACTTAGGTATAACAAGGCCACTAATCGACTTTAATGTTGTTGATTTTCCAGCGCCATTGCATCCAATAAGCGTTACAATTTCGCCTTTTCCTACAGAAATATTAATGCCTTTTAACGCGTGAATACCACCATAATACGTATTTATATTGTTAAGCTCTAGCAAAATACTCCCCTCCTTTTTTATCTTTTTCGAACGATTTTGTATCAATTTTTTATTTTATTCCGCATTACTTCTCTAACACGGCACTTTTCCCTAAATACGCTTCAATAACTTTTGGATTGTTACGAATATCTTCCGGGCTTCCTTCTGCAATTTTTTCACCGTGATCTAATACAATGATATGCTCAGAAATCTCCATGACAAGTTTCATATCATGTTCAATTAATACAATTGTAATGTCCAGTTCTTCACGCATACGATAAATAATAGCTGTTAATTCTTTCGTTTCTTTTGGATTCATTCCAGCTGCTGGCTCATCCAATAGTAATACTTGCGGTTTCGTCGCAAGCGCTCTAGCAATTTCAAGGCGACGCTGTGCCCCGTACGATAAATTTTGCGCTTCTTCATTTAATAAGTGCGCTAAACCAACATATTCTAGAAGACCATATGCTTTTTGCTGTGCTCGTTCTTCTTCTCTCGTTACCCCTGGTAAATGTAACAAAATCCCCAAAAGATTACTTTTCAAATGATTGTGAAGTCCTACCATTACATTTTCAAGTACCGTCATATTGTTAAAAAGACGAATATTTTGAAACGTACGAGCAATACCATGCTTTGAAATATTATGCGGCTTCAAACCAGTTATCCTTTCTTCTCCAAGGAGAATGTCACCTTCATCTGGCTTATACACACCTGTTACCATATTGAAAAACGTCGTTTTCCCTGCTCCGTTCGGTCCAATTACTGCTGTAATCGATCCTTTTTTTACTTTCATATCAACACTTTTCACTGCAACAAGTCCGCCAAACTGCTTCGTAATATTTCGAACTGTTAAAATCGTCATATTCTCACCCCTAGGCTCCAAATACATTCTCTTTTTGTGTTTGCGATTCGATTTGTTTTATCCCGCCTTTTTTCAACTGCTCTTCATTAAATTTCCGATTTTTTGCAGGTATGAGTCCTTGTGGTCGATATAAAGCAAATAAAATTAAAATTCCACCAAAGATGAAGCGTTGCATTTTAGCTGGAGAAAGTGCATCCGGAATCGCAATCGTTCCACTTAGATTTAATTGGTTTAACCAGTTTGTTAATTCAGTAAGTACTTGTAAATTTAAAATTGTCATAACAGCTGCTCCTAAAATAACCCCTGGCACACTACCCATACCACCAAGCAACACCATAACAAGAATGGTAATCGACTCTAGTAATGTAAAGCTTGTTGGATCGACAAAAGTTTGTTTTGCGGCAAAGACAACACCCATCATTCCAGAAAATGAAGCACCGATTGCAAACGCTAGCAGCTTTGTTTTCACAAGCGGAATTCCCATTGCTTGAGCTGCAATTTCATTTTCACGAACCGCCTTCCACGAGCGGCCTATTTTCGAAAACTCTAATCGTTTTACAATAAAGATTACGAGTAGTAAAATACAAAGCACAATGTAATACACTTGACTCGATTGCAAAAATGAAAATCCGAATAAAGAAGGTGGTTTTACAGATGATAAACCCATTGCACCGTTCGTAATATTGACTGGTTTATCTAAATTATTAAAAATAATACGGATAATCTCCCCAAATCCAAGTGTCACAATCGCTAAGTAATCACCTTTCACACGCAACACCGGGATGCCTAGTAGGACTCCAAACACAGCCGCAATAAAACCGCCTAGTAAAATAAAAATCCAAAAACTTTCTCCTGACAATGGGTAATGACCAAATGGCATAAAGTTATTTGCTTGCGCTGTTGCAAAAATACCATATGTGTAAGCCCCTATTGCAAAAAAAGCAACAAATCCTAAATCTAGCAATCCCGCAAAGCCGACAACGATATTTAATCCTAGCGCCATTGCAATATAAATTCCAACTAATGTTGCTACTTCCATATAAGATTGATAAGCAGGACCACCGCTTGCTGTGAATGGGAGCAATATAATTAACACAAATAACCCTATTAACCATTTCCATTTACTGTGTAAATTTGTGTAATACAATAATAAAAGAGACAATAGTAATAGTAGAAATGCCGTTACTGACTTTTGTGCAAAATATAAACTTGCAGCAGTTATACCCAAATAAAGGACTAACAGTATAAGTTGCAACTTCGTATTTTTCCTTATCATTTCTAACCGTTTTGTCATTATGATCACCTACACTTTCTCGGCAACTGCTTTGCCGAAAATGCCTTCTGGTTTAAATATTAAAACGAGAATTAAAATTCCAAAGGCAAAGACATCCTTATATTCAGCTCCCAATATTCCAGAAGATAAAATGGATAAATTTGCAGCGGCGAACATTTCTAGTAGTCCAAGCAATATACCGCCAACCATTGCACCACGGATATTACCAATCCCCCCCAAAACAGCTGCTGTAAAAGCTTTTAATCCTAAAATAAAGCCAATATACGGATCTATTGTTCCATATTGCACAGCAAACAAAACACCTGTTGCTCCGCCAAGTGCGGAACCGATAAAAAACGTAAGAGAAATTACCTTGTTCACATTTACTGACATTAATGAAGCAGTATCACGATCTTGTGCAACAGCACGCATCGCCATTCCCCATTTTGTCTTATTGACGAAAAAGTCTAAAGAGAGCATC
This sequence comes from Bacillus pseudomycoides, assembly GCF_002551005.1. GTDB lineage: Bacteria > Bacillota > Bacilli > Bacillales > Bacillaceae_G > Bacillus_A > Bacillus_A pseudomycoides_C. Next base: position 28,967 of record NZ_NVOY01000042.1, on the reverse strand, counting down.
ATAATAACCGCAAGAACGAGTAGAATAAGTGAGGATGTTTTTAATTGAGCGTTATTAAATGAAGACATAATTGCTGAAGCCTGTACTGTAATTTGATCATTGAATAAAGTAGGACCTGTTATAATGTAATTTCCTTTTTTTAATTCAGCAATAAAGCGAACGAGATCTTGCAGTAGAAAAGAAACACCAATTGCTGTAATTAACGTAATCAGTTTCGGTGCTTTTCGAAGCGGTCGATACGCAACCCTTTCAATGCCCATCCCAAGAAAACCCGTTATAAGAGATGTTGCAACTAAAACAAGTAACAATGCTAGCAAAGCTGGCATAACCGTCATTAGGCCAAACCCCATAAAAACAAGGAAAATTGTTGTACCAATAAAAGCACCCGTCATAAAAATTTCTCCATGAGCAAAATTAATAAGTTCTAATATCCCATATACCATCGTATATCCTAATGCAACAACCGCATACACTGCACCAAGTGTTAATCCGTCAATTAGCACTTGAGGAAGGGTATGCATGATTTCTCCGAACATAGAAATTCCTCCCCTTTATTTTCCTCTAAAAAAGGTACGGAACATAAGCACCGTACCCATATCATCTTACTTTTTCTCTACTTCCCCTTCTTGTCTTCCTGGATATTTTTGCTCTGCAAATTTATAAATATATACTTTTGCAAACTTATTATCCCCCTTGCTATCAAACCCTACGTTTGTTACCGCTCCTTCAAAACTATTTGTTTTCCGAACAGTGTCGCGCACTTGTTCCCTTGTTGGCATTTTGTTGTTATTTGCTTTAATCGCATCTTTTACTCCTTGCAGTAATACACCCGCAGCATCATATCCATAAGCCGAATATCCTTCTACCTCTTTATTAAATTTTCTCTTATAATCATCTGCAAACTTCTTTCCTTTTTCTGTCGTTTTTGGATCAGCAGCGATAGAAGTATAATACGTATTCTCAATAGAATTACCTGCAATTTCTACCATCGTTGCTGAATCCATACCATCACCGCCCATAAACGGAACCGTAAGGCCTTTTTCACGCGCTTGCTTCACTAACAGTCCACCTTCTGCATAGAGACCACCAAAATAAATTAAATCAGGTTTTTTCGCAAGTACTTTATTTAACACACCGTTAAAATCTTTCTCCCCAACAGTAATAGATTCATAACCCGCTATTGTTCCACCTAATTTTTCAACTTCTGTTTTAAATGCTTTAGCTAAACCGGTTCCATAAGCTGTTTTATCATCAATAATAAAGACGCTTTTTGCCTTCAATGTTTTCAATGCAAACTCTGCCCCAGCAGGACCTTGAAAATCATCTCTTGTACATATACGATTTACTACTTTCAGATTACGATCCGTTACTTCAACAGCAGTATTTGTAGGTGATACCATAGCAACATTATTTTTTTCATACACTTCAGAAGATGGGATTGCAACTCCTGAATTCATATGTCCAACGACACCAAGTATTTCTTTGTCAGCACCAATAATCTGTGCGTTTGCAACACCTTTTTTCGGATCCGCTTGATCATCATATGGCACAAACTTTAGTTCATATCCTATTTTTTTAAACTCTTCTTTTTGTTCTTCTATTTTCAATTGTGCACCAAGTTTAATTGCTTCTCCTTGCGTTGCAGAACCGCCAGAAAGCGGTGATTGCGTCGCTATTTTTATGACCTTTCCACCACCGCCACCCGTACTTGCTGTATCGGTATTACCATTTGTTTTATCGTTGCATCCTGTTAATAAACCAAACATACACACCGCCGATAGAAAGAAAGCGAATTTATTCTGTTTTCTCACTCATACACCTCCGAATTTTCATTTTTCTTAATTTTTTAAATATTTAGTTAAATGATAATAGAAGTGTTATATTTGTACAACTACTATTCCTTATACAAATTTAGACAAAAACGCCCGACTTATTATATAAGTCGGGCGTTTTCTTACTGTTCTTTTTTCTGCGGCCACGTTTCGACAACAAGACCAACATCACTTACATCTATTAATAAACTTCCGTTACTATAACGATCTTTATTCCGAAGTGTTTGCGGATCAATTTCTTCTATCATGTGTTTTTCTGTTCGCATACACACAATTTCATCATCTCGAACGACTTCCACACCAACAATGCGATATGGATTCTTTTTCAATTCTTTAAAGATAACAAGACCTCGTTTTGCTCTTGTCGATTTTTCAATTTCTGCTGCTTTCAATCGTTTTACAGCACCTCGTTGCGTAACAAGAACGAGCTGATCTTTCTTATAATTTATAGGAAGACCTTTTGCAACATAGTCATCTTCTTTCACATTCATTCCTTTTACACCAGCTGCCCGTACACCAACTGGGCTTACTTCTTCTTCACTGAAAACAAGTGCATAGGCACCGTGCGTAGCAAGAAGAATATCTTGCGTTCCATCTGTAACAAAAATATCGACGACTACATCATCTTTCTTTAAATTAACCGCGACAAATGCACGTGAATAACGCTGCACTTTATATTGATTCAATTCTGTTTTCTTAATCATACCATTTCTAGTGACAAACGTAATAAATCGCTTCTCTTCCTCAAAATTCGGAACAACAGTTGCAAAGACGAGCGTTTCATCACGGTCAAGCGAGACAATATTCGCAACGTGCTGTCCTAAGTCTTTCCAACGAATATCCGGCATTTCGTATACTGGAAGATAAATATAATTTCCTTTGTTTGTAAATAAAAGAATTGTTTCCGTCGTATTCGTATCAAAGCGATCTAATAATAAGTCGCCTTCTTTCATACCAAAATCTTTGCCATTGGAAGCATTATGAGAGCGCCAACTTGTACGCTTTACATACCCTTCCTTCGTTACTGTCACAATCACATCTTCTTGTGGAATCATGACTTCAACATCAATTTTAATTTCTTCGATTTCTTCTTCAATCACAGAACGACGATCGTTACTATACGTTTTCTTAACCCTCTTTAAATCTGTTTTAATGACCTGAAGAAGCCTCTTTTCACTTTGTAGAATGGCCTTTAGCTCTGCAATTTTCTTTTGTAATTCTTCAGCCTCTTTTTCCAGAGCTGTAATATCTGTATTTGTTAAACGGTACAATTGAAGAGACACAATTGCCTCTGCTTGTACTTCTGTAAATGAGAATTTTGCAATTAAGTTATCTTTCGCATCACGTTTATCTTTTGACGCACGAATTACCGCAATAACTTCGTCTAAAATAGAAAGAGCTTTCATTAAGCCTTCAACAATATGTTGACGTGTTTCTGCTTTTCTTAATTCATACTGTGAACGCCTTGTTACGACCTCTTTTTGATGCCCAATATAAGAATCTAAAATTTTAGTAAGTGTCATCAAAGTTGGTCGGCGATTATGAATCGCTACCATGTTGAAATTGTATGGTATTTGCAGCTCTGTATTTTTATATAAGTAATTCAAAATACCTTCTGCATTTGCATCTTTTTTCAATTCAATAACAATTCGAAGACCTGTACGATCTGTTTCATCACGTACTTCAGCAATTCCATCTAACTTCTTATCTAAACGAAGTTCATCCATTTTCTTAACAAGATTCGCTTTGTTTACTTCATAAGGAATTTCTGTAATAACGATTTGCTGTTTTCCACCGCGAATTGTTTCCACTTCTGCTTTTCCGCGAATGATGATTTTTCCTTTTCCGGTTTCATACGCCTTCTTAATACCATCAAGGCCTTGAATAATTCCACCTGTCGGGAAATCTGGTCCTTTGATGACTGTTAATAACTCATCAACATTACAGTTTGGTTTATCAATGCGCATCATCGTCGCATCAATAACTTCTTCAAGATGATGCGGTGGAATTTCAGTTGCATAACCAGCTGAAATTCCCGTAGATCCGTTCACTAAAAGGTTGGGAAACATAGCTGGTAATACAACTGGCTCTTCACTTGTATCATCAAAGTTTGAAACAAATTCCACTGTTTCTTTATCAATATCACGCAATAACTCAGAAGCAATCGGTGATAAACGAGCTTCTGTATAACGCATTGCTGCTGCCGGATCTCCGTCGACACTACCATTATTTCCATGCATTTCGACTAATACGTTTCGTACTTTCCAATCTTGACTTAAACGCACCATTGCTTCATACACGGAAGAATCACCGTGGGGATGATAGTTACCAATTACGTTACCAACTGTTTTTGCAGATTTACGAAATGGTTTATCGTGAACATTTCCTTCCACATACATGGAATATAAAATGCGGCGTTGTACTGGTTTTAAACCGTCGCGCGCATCTGGAAGCGCACGATCTTGAATAATATATTTACTATAACGTGCAAAGCGATCGCCGAGCACATCTTCAAGCGGGAGGTCATGAAACTTCTCTGCCTGCATGTTATTCCACCTCCGTTGCCATAATCATTTCATTTTCTAGGATATTACCTTCTTCTTGCATACCAAACTGAACATTGCGTTCAATCCACTTACGACGTGGCTCTACTTTATCGCCCATCAATGTTGTCACACGTCGTTCCGCTCTTGCAGCATCATCAATTTTCACGCGAATTAATGTGCGCGTCTCTGGATTCATTGTTGTTTCCCATAATTGATCTGCATTCATTTCACCAAGACCTTTATAACGCTGAATTGTATAACCTTTACCAACCTTCTGTATCGCGCTATCCAACTCTTCATCCGACCAAGCATATTCAATGACTTCTTTCTTTCCTGTTCCTTTACTTACTTTGTATAAAGGAGGAAGTGCAATGAATACTTTCCCAGCTTCAATAAGTGGTTTCATATAGCGATAGAAGAATGTTAATAATAACACTTGAATGTGCGCCCCATCTGTATCCGCATCGGTCATAATAACAATTTTGTCATAGTTGATATCCTCAACTGAAAACTCTGCTCCAACACCGCCGCCAATCGCATAAATAATCGTGTTAATCTCTTCATTTTTGAAAATATCCGCTAGTTTTGCTTTCTCTGTATTAATTACTTTACCGCGTAATGGCAGAACAGCTTGGAAACGACGATCACGGCCTTGCTTTGCAGAACCACCTGCAGAATCGCCCTCTACTAAATATAGCTCGTTCTTTTGCGGATTACGTGATTGTGCTGGTGTCAACTTACCACTTAATGTGCCTTCTGAACGTTTTTTCTTCTTACCGCTACGCGCTTCCTCACGTGCCTTTCGTGCGGCTTCACGTGCTTGTGCTGCTTTAATTGCTTTTTTTACAAGAGGCGTTGCCACATCTGGATTTTCTTCTAAAAAATATGCTAAATGCTCTGATACAACAGCATCAACTGCTGAACGTCCTTCACTTGTTCCAAGTTTCCCTTTCGTTTGCCCTTCAAATTGAAGCAATTCTTCTGGAACACGAATGGAAACAATTGCAGCTAAACCTTCACGAATATCCGTTCCTTCTAAATTTTTATCTTTCTCTTTTAACAAAGAAACTTTACGTGCATACTCGTTAAAGACACGAGTCATCGCTGTTTTAAACCCCGCTTCGTGCGTACCGCCATCTTTCGTACGCACATTATTGACAAAGGAAAGAATGTTTTCAGAATACCCATCATTAAATTGAAAAGCTAATTCTGCTTCTATACCGTTTTGTTCTCCAGTAAAATATACAACCGGGTGTAAAGAATCTTTCTCTTCATTTAAATATGAAACAAACGCTTCAATTCCTGTTTCATAATGAAAAACATCTTCCAAATCGTTACGTTTATCTTGAAGTACAATTTTCATACCTTTTAATAAAAATGCTGATTCACGTAATCTTTCGCATAACGTTTCATAGTTATAATTCGTTGTGCTAAAAATTGTTTGATCTGGTTTAAAATGAATGGTTGTTCCAGTATCTTTTGCTTTCCCAATTTTCTCAAGCGTTGTAACTGGAACACCACCATTTTCAAAGCGCTGTTCATATACGTAACCTTCTCGTTTAATTGTAACAACAAGCCATTCAGACAGTGCGTTTACAACTGAAGCACCAACACCGTGTAAGCCACCACTTGTTTTATAGCCACCTTGTCCAAATTTACCCCCAGCATGAAGTACAGTTAAAATAACTTCTGGTGTAGGCTTTCCAAGCTTATGCATTCCTGTCGGCATACCGCGCCCTTTATCTACTACACTTATACTATTATCTTTATGTATTACTACTTTAATTTCATCACCAAATCCCGCTAATGCTTCATCAACGGAATTATCTACGATCTCATATACTAAATGATGTAATCCGCGGCTATCCGTACTCCCGATATACATACCCGGGCGTTTCCGAACGGCTTCAAGCCCCTCTAGCACTTGAATTGCATCTTCATCATATTGAAACTGACGCTTAGCCAAACTCCTTGCCCCTTCCTATCCAAAAATCAGAACATATGTTTCTTATTATAGAATAACGCCTTTTCCTTACTTTTGGCAAGTCACGTTATGTCTTTTATATACTATTTTCATAAGAAAAATCCTTGTTTGTCACAAGGATTCCTCTACGCTACTATTTCAGAAAAGTAATCGTTTGTCAACGAAACATGGATATCTATTTCAAAACAACTACATTCTCCACCATTTTATAATCAGCAAAATGATAATCATCCAAAATGGAGTGACAAGCAGCAATCCCCAAAAACAACCTTTAAAAAACTTCATGATGAACACCTCGTCCATCTGCTTTTCCCTATTATATGAATAGGAGCCTAATAAACTTCACAATTTATACTTATCCCGCATTAACTGGCAGTAATACTCCCACCTCAAAATTCAGCGAAATCAAAAAAGTTAGGTGGGAGATAAACTGCCCGTAAAAGCCCGATTGGTTCAACTAATAATCAGTGTGGGATGAACCCCCCACTGATTAAAGTTTCACTTTATCTTGTCATTGCGTGTTCAACTTTAATACAGCGGTCCATAATGACAGTATAGCCTTTTTCTTTCAAAAAATGATATGTTTCTTCGTCTTGTAAACCTAATTGTGCCCAAAATGTGCGCGCTTCAATCTGCACAAACTCTTTTGCAACATCCATTAAAAATTCAGAACGACGAAATACATTGACGATATCAACAGGCTCTTTTATTTCAGTTAGCGATTTTACCGCCTTTTCTCCCAATACGGTATCTACCGCTGGGTTAACAGGAATAATACGGTATCCTGCATCTTGCATCGCTTTTGATACCATATACGAAGTACGCTCTGGATTATCAGATAATCCGACAACCACAATCGTCTTACTATTCTTTAAAATCTCACCGATTTCCGTTCGAGTTGGATTTTCAATTGTCATATGTAATCCCTCCTGTTCATTTAGTATAGCCGATAAAGAAAGTCTCTTTCAACATGAAAGAGACTTTCTTTATTAATTCGAGTTAGCAGTAGCAGCTAATGTGACTGTTTTCTTTATTTTCTCACCATTTCGATACGCTGTCACTTCGATTTTATCGCCAACTTTTTTCTTCTCATATAAATATTTACGGAATTGCACTGCATTTTCTATTTTTTGGTCATCAAAGCCAACAACAATATCATATTTTTGTAATCCTGCTTTTTCTGCTGGTGATGCTGGTTCAACCTGTGCTAACAGAACACCACCTGTTACATCTTTCGGTAATTTTAATTGACCTATTGCATAGCTTGGGATTTCATCAAGACCCCTTACTGCAACACCCATAACTGGTCGTTTTACTTCACCATATTTTTCAAGGGATTCAATAACTGGTTTTGCTACGTTAATTGGAATCGCAAAGCCAATTCCTTCTACTTCTTGCTGTGCAATTTTACTAGAGTTAATACCGATTACTTCACCATTTTGATTGAATAGTGCACCACCGCTATTCCCTGGGTTAATCGCTGCATCCGTTTGAATGACTTGAGCTTGCCAATCAGGACGTTTGTCATTGTTAATATCAACTGGAATTTCACGGTCTTTACTACTGATAATCCCTTCCGTTACACTTCCATCAAAGCCAAGCGGGTTACCAATTGCAATTGCAGGTTCTCCCGCACGGATTTTTTCTGAATTTCCTAGAGTGGCAACTTTGTTAATGTTTTTTCCATCAATCTCAACAACAGCAAGATCTAACCATGGATCTTTCCCTACTAATTTCGCTTCAACCTTTGTTCCGTTACTTAACTTTACTTCTAATTTATTCGCACCATCTACAACATGGTTATTCGTTACAATAAGTGCTTTATCTCCAACTTTTTTATAAATTACACCTGATCCTGATCCAGCTTCAGCTTCTTGCCCTTGCTGGTCAGCGGAAAATGGATCTACAGTTTTTTGATAGTTAATGACACCAACAACTACTTCTTTTGCTCCTTCAATCATACCAGGAAGGTCAGTTTCACCTTTTGTTTTATTCACAACTGGAACTACTGTTCCTTCTACTTTTGATTGTGAAAGCATACCGTTATTTGTCCAAGGCATATACGGAGCAGCAACGCTAATTGTAACGGCACCGATGACAGCACCGACAACCCCCGTAAAAAAATATCCTTTTTTGCTTTTTGATTTTACAATTTCCGTCCGAGTTTCATTTGTTTCTGGTTGATCATAGTATCCCATAATTTATTTATCCCCTCTCTGTTGAAATCGTATTTTTAGTATATACACGATATGTGTCCTTTCTGTGAATTCATCGTGAAATCCAAACAAAAAAATACTATCATATTCATTGTAGATAAAGGTACAAAAAATTGTACATGCAATGAATAAAAAGTTGCTTAAATGGGAACTGATATTTTACTCTTCAAATTTGTATCCTACACGAATAACTGTACTAATATGTGTTGCTTTATCGCCTAGCTTATTACGAAGTTTCTTAATATGCGTATCTACTGTACGATCATCACCGAAGTAATCATATCCCCAAAGCTGATCTAGCAAATGCTGGCGGGATAGTACAATCCCTTTGTTTTCCATTAAGTAAACAAGTAACTCAAATTCTTTATGTGTTAATATTATTTCTTCACCATCTACCGTTACCGTACGTGACAAACGATTCACATCAATACCAGCAAGTGAAAGCATATTTTCCTCCGCTTGCCCTACTGCACCGTCTGCACGCTTTAGTAATGTCTTGGCACGAGCAACTAAAATTTTCGGACTAAATGGTTTTGTTACATATTCATCCGCTCCTAATTCAAAACCAAGTAAAGTATCATCTTCATCAGAGCGAGCTGTTAGCATAATAATCGGTACGGCTGATTCCTTTCTTACACGTCTACATACAGACCAACCGTCAATTTCTGGTAGCATTATATCTAATATAATTAAATCCACAGTATGCTCCGCAAACAGTTCTAATGCTTGCTTGCCATCTTCTGCTTCAATCACTTCAAAGCCTTCATTACGAAAATAGTCACTAACAATTTCTCGTAATCTTCTTTCATCTTCAACAAGTAAAACTGTTTTATTCAATCCTATCCCGTCCTTTTACTCTTTCAATCGAATAATACGTTGATTCGAGCTCCCACGAAACGGCAGAGTGAGATCTCGCTTTTCTAGATCAAATCTTCCATCTACTAGCACATCAGCATAGTGTAACAACTCTATCATATCATTATTTTGCGAATTCTGTATCTCTTCAAACGTATAACCTGTGTAAATCCACAAATTTTTTTGTAAATCTTTCACGTTTTTTGCCAGTTCTTTTATTTCAGTGGCTTGAAAAAATGGATCTCCACCTGAAAATGTTACATCAGTAAGGGAGTTGTTTTCAATCTCATTTATTATTTCTTCTTTTGTCATCTCAGTCCCATTACAAATATTCCAAGACTGTGGATTATGACAGCCTAAACAGCGATGCGGACAGCCCGCAAAAAATACGACTGTCCGCAATCCTTCTCCATCTACCACACTATCATGAATGATGTTCATTACTCTCATGAATGTTTCACCCGCTCCTTTTCTTCACTGCGTTTCGCACTGTTCCACTTTGACATGTCTCCTACAAGATATCCAGTAATGCGGCGAATTCTTTCAAAGTCAGGTTCATTTTTATTCCCACAGCTTGGACATTCATTTCCAATTATCCCATGATAACCACAACATTTACAGCGATCAACCGGGTGATTAATCGATCCATACCCTACGCCATACTGAGCCATTGCCTTCACAATTTGCTGTAATGCTTTTTGATTATGAACAGCCGCTCCGTCAAGCTCAATATACGTAATATGACCACCATTACAAAGCTCGTGAAATGGTCCTTCTAAACGAATTTTATCAATAGCTTGAATAGGATAATAAACAGGGATATGGAATGAATTTGTATAAAAGTTATGATCTGTTACACCTGTAATTATTCCAAATTCAGCTCGATCTTGTTTGATAAACTTTCCAGATAATCCTTCTGCCGGCGTAGCGATTAATGAAAAGTTCAATTGATGTTCCTCTGTTGCTTGATCCATTTTCTTTCTCATATGTTCGATAATTTCATATCCAAGCTTCCATGATTCTGCGTCTTCCCCATGATGTTTTCCTGTTAAAGCTACTAAACATTCTGCGAGACCTATAAAACCTATACTTAATGTACCTTGCTTTAAAATTTCAGCAACAGCATCCTCAGGCTGCAATTTTTCACCGCCTCGCCATACTCCTTGGGAATATAAAAATTGAAAATCTCTTGCTTTTTTCGTTGCTTGATAGGAAAGTCTTTCTAACAATTGACCAATACCTAGATCAAGATAATAATTTAAAGCTTCAAAAAATGCTTCTTTTGATCCACTAATACATGCTAATTTCACTAAGTTAATAGAGGTAAACGATAAATTCCCTCTTCCAATCGCAGTTTCTTCCCCATGAATATTAGACATGACACGCGTACGACAACCCATATAACACACTTCACTTTCAGGACGCCCATCATAATATGCTGCATTAAATGGTGCATCTAAAAATGAGAAATTAGGGAATAATCGTTTCGCTGTCGTTTCTATTGCTAATTCAAACAAATCATAATTCGGATCTTTCTCTTCAAAATTTACTCCCTTTTTTAACTTGAAGATTTGAATCGGAAAAATTGGTGTTTCTCCTTTTCCTAATCCAGCTTGAGTCGCTCGTAATAATTGTTTAATTAGTAATCTTCCTTCTTTTGATATATCTGTTCCGTAATTAATTGAAATAAACGGAACTTGTCCCCCGCCTCTGCTATGCATACTATTCGAATTATGAATAAACGCCTCACACGCTTGATACGTATCATTTTCTGTTTCTTTCCAGGCAAACTCTTCTATTTGCTCAGCTGTTAACGGATATGTTGCTAAACGTTTTTTATTCCGTTCAAACGTTTTTCTCACATATGGCGCCAACTCTACATCGAACAGCGCAAATGATTGTCCGCCATGCTGCATATTTTGATTTGCTTGAAAAATAATAGAAGAAAGCGCCAATGCACTTTTAATATCTTGCGGCTGTCGCATATGCCCATGACCTGTATGAAACCCGTTTTGAAGCATCTGCGCTAACGGTATTTGCGAACAAGTTGTCGTACCTGTTGCATAAAAGTCTAAATCATGCGGGTATAATATATTTTGATCAATTGCTTGTTTCACTGTCTCAGAAAGCAGTTGTTCTATCGCATAATATCTTGCACTTTCAGAAGCAAATTTTCCCATCATTCCCATTGGAGATCGACCATCAACGTTTGCATTTTCTTGCATTAAATCTTGTTCATTTGCATGAACAATTTTCGCAAAAATCCCCTTTAGATTCTCATCATATTCACTGTTTTTTTTCATTTCTTGATTCATTTCTTAACCCCCAACAACATCTTGTTCATTTACTATCAAAATGATACAACATATAGTAAGAGTGAATCTGTGAAAAATGTAACATTCCTGTGAAAGTTTTTTTAAAATCTATCGAATCTTTTTTCCTCATATTTCTGAATTGAAATTTGACCTAATAAAAAAGAAATGTGATCTTTACAAATGTGTGGTACAATATACGGGAAAAACTCTTTTTACCCTTTATCAACACATTTGTATAAAGGAGACTGAACTTATGCTTACATATCTTTTATTTATCGTTGCCTATTTGCTTGGCTCGATTCCATCTGCACTTGTTGTTGGAAAGATTGGTTATGGAATCGATATTCGCGAACACGGTAGTGGAAATTTAGGAGGAACGAATACATTTCGTACACTAGGGAAAAAAGCGGGTTTTATTGTTACAATTGCTGATATTTTAAAAGGGACATTGGCCACAGCGCTACCGATCATGTTCGGTTTAAATATCCATCCCCTATGGTTTGGATTAGCTGCAGTGGTAGGACATGTATACCCAATCTTTGCAAAGTTCCGCGGCGGAAAAGCAGTTGCTACTTCTGCTGGTGTACTATTATGCTACGCACCGCTTTCCTTTGTAATATTAGCGGCTATCTTTTTCACCCTATTATTTACGACGAGATACGTATCACTTTCTTCTATGATAACAGCCGTCTTCGCTGTTATTGCAGCAGTTATAAACGGGGATAAAATCTTCATTATTGCCATGTGCTTATTGGCTGGTATGGTTATTTATAGACACCGTGCAAATATTGGACGAATTATAAATAAAACAGAACCAAAAGCAAAATTAACAAAAAAACAAAAATAAGATTGTGACCCACATAACGCAAAAAGAAAACGCAAAGCATATAAATGGCGTCTTTTTGCGTTATTTTTTATACTAAAAGAAAAAGCGATTATGTTGGAGGAATACTAGATGAACATTTCAGTATCAAAAGAAGCACTAAACTGGTATAAAAACGAGCTTGGTTTACAAACCGGCGATAGCCTTCGCTTTTTCGTACAATACGGCGGATGCAGTACCGTTCAAAAAGGTCTTTCATTAGGAATTCGTAAAGATGATCCAGCTACTCCTGTTGTACAATTTCAAGAAGATGGTATTACTTTCTTTATAGAGGGCGATGATGAATGGTTCTTTGATGGGCATGACTTGTCTGTTACACTTAGCGCTGATGATGAGTTCCCGCAATTTCATTATGTAAAATAAAAAACGTGGTCTACACCACGTTTTTTATTGCTTTTTAATTTTCTCATAGGTCTCATACCATTCTGGGTACAACTTTTTAAATGATACTGGGCGAAAACCTTCTTTTTTGGCACAAATATTCGTTGTAAATGCGGTAATGCAACGCTCACCGTTTCCATTATAAATTTCATAGCCATATACAACGCGTAGTGGGCTCACAGACTCTACCCATGTTTTCACAATAGCCTTTTCTCCGTAACGCATTGCTTTTCGATATGTAATTTGTAAATCAAGTACAGGAGATACAACCCCATCATTCTCCATTTCCACATACGAAAATCCTAAATCTTGAATTAATTTAGTACGGCCAAGCTCTAACCATACTAAATAGTTTGCGTGATACACAACACCCATTTGATCTGTTTCTGCATAACGGATGTCAATCTCCTGTTCTGCTATAAACATTATTTTAACTCCTTCTCGCTTGCATTTCTTTCTACACCTTTAATCATAATACAGAGAATCTGAAAATAAAATAGAAGTGGCGGATCTTTTTTCCTTAAAGGAGTGAGCATATGCTACAAATCATAACTGTACGAAGCGGCGATAACGTGTATAAATTAGCTAAGCAGTACGGAACAACAGCAGAAACAATTGTGAAGGATAATGGGTTAAACCCAGCTGAAACACTCGTCGCCGGGCAAGCATTAATTGTGAATACACAAGGAAATACCTACTATGTACAACCAGGTGATAGCTTATATAAAATTGCCTTAACCTACAACGTACCTCTTGCCAGCTTAGCAAAAGTGAATCATTTATCATTAAAATCCAATCTCCAAGTCGGACAGCAACTATATGTACCAAAAGGGACAAAAAAAATTATTGAATCGATTGCCTACTTACAGCCATCCACAATCCCGATTAAAGAAAGCTTAATTGCTTCAACAAAAGCGATCAATTCATATTTAACCTATTTAGCCTACTTTAGTTTTGAAGCGAAACGTGACGGATCACTGAAAGAGCCTACACAAACACCTGAAATCGTCTCAATTGCCAAACAAGGTCAAACAATTCCGATGCTCGTTATTACAAATCTTGAAAATGGAAGTTTTAGCCCTGAATTAACAAGCGTTATTTTACGCAATGAAACAATTCAAAACACGCTTATTACAAACATATTACAAACCGCACAAAAATACGGAATGCGTGATATCCACTTCGATTTCGAGAACCTTGCACCAGCAGACCGCGAAGCATATAATCAGTTTTTACGCAAAGTAAAAACACGTCTACCAAAAGGATATACGCTCAGTACAACCCTCGTACCCAAAACAAGTTCAACTCAAAAAGGTACAGCTGCAGCTCATGACTATAAAGCACAAGGTGAAATTGTTGATTTCGTTGTCATTATGACATACGACTGGGGATGGCAAGGTGGACCGCCTCTTGCAGTATCTCCAATTGGTCCTGTAAAACAAGTCATTCAATATGCAAAATCACAAATGCCGCCGCGTAAAATTATGATGGGGCAAAACTTATACGGATTTGATTGGATTGTTCCATTCAAACAAGGAAATCCTCCTGCAAAAGCGCTTAGTTCTATTGCTGCTGTTTCACTTGCTCGCAAATATAATGTCCCAATTCAATACGATTTCACTTCTCAAGCTCCTCATTTCAATTATTACGATGCAAATGGAGTAAAACATGAAGTATGGTTTGAAGATGCTAGGTCTGTTCAAAGTAAGTTTAATTTAATAAAGGAACAAGGAATTCGCGGTATCAGTTATTGGAAAATCGGCTTACCTTTCCCGCAAAATTGGCGTCTCCTTACTGAAAACTTTTCTATTACAAAAAAAGGCTGACAATTGTCAGCCTTCTCTTACTGATTGCGATATGCAGCTTCCTCTTTTATCTCTTTTCGCATTCCTTCGATACTTTCCATACGGCGCTCATTTTTCGCTTCAATTGCCACGCGATCTTTCTCATTTGAAAACTCCGCAGCTTCCCTTGCTTCATTCATATTTTCAATTGTGTTATATACCGCCTCTTGCAATTTCTCAACGTTATCACTGCGATCATCTGGATTTGGTTTGTTTTGTTCTGGCATCATGTCTTCCTCCTTTATTGAAAATACATACAACATTAGTTTGTAAAAAAATCCTTTAATTATGTATGCAAAAAAGAAGGAGAATGATTTCATTCTCCCTCTTTCTAACCGTTATCAACAATTGGTTGTTTCCCTGATTTATCTTGCATTTGTTTCCCTTTATTTCCGCCTGCTGCTCTTGATTGCGTCCCAAGCTGATTTGGTGCAAAATCTTTTGGATTTTTCTTTGGATTACCCATAATATCGCCTCCTTACAACTAGTATCATTCCAGTTGTAAGAATTATTCAGCCTGCTTAAAAATACGTATTTCGTAGCGCTTCTCTAATTTTTCTTCAATCCGTTCAATCGCATCCCGATCATTGAGCAGTTGTTGTTTATTTTCTTTCACAAGCTCTTCAAACGATTTTCGCCGAGTTCTTCTCATACTGTTCACCCTCTCTTTCGTGTTACTAGTATGAACAGTAAAAAAACACTCTAATCAGATTTATGAGAAAATTTTATTTTTCGTACTTACAATGCAACTAACTTCACTTTAGGAGCGCTGCAATGTTTGCATTCCTTTCTCATACGCCTCAAGAATCACAGCTTCAAAAGCAATTAAATCTTCAGGCTGATCAATCATGATTCTTGTAAGGCCCCATTCACTTTTCGTAGCAGCTTCACATAAAACGTTCGGATACAATGCCACTATTTCATCTTGTTCTTTATTTGTTAATACATATCTTTTTCTACCCTTTAGCTTAATTCTTGCAAATGAACTCATTGCTTTAACATCCAAATAATTCCCGACACTGGCTTGACGAATCACTGTTATATCTTTATTATGCTTTTCCAATATTTCTTTTACAATCTCATATGCTCTTTCTTCTTCCTTTGTTACACCTTCAGAAACCACTTTTTTTACTTTTCCACCCTTTAGCTCTACACACTTTTGATATACAGCTGCACAAGTGAAACAATCATCTAATGCATTATGAGAGGCAACTTTAATTTGTAACAATCGCTTTAGGGTTTCTAATTTATGATTCGGTACATGTTTTATATATCGTTTTGCTAAACTAAGTGTATCAATCACGGTATTTTTCGGTGTGCCAAGTCTTAATCGTTCCATATTACTCTTTAAAAACCGCATATCAAAAGAAGCATTATGAGCAATAATTGTATCTTCTCCAAGAAATGAAACAAACTCTGGTAATACAATATCAATTGTCGGCGCATCTGCAACATCAAAATTCCGAATCCCCGTCAACATTGTAATACGACTTGGAATCATTTTCTCTGGGTTCACATACGAAACAAATTGATCCGTACAGATATGATTTCGATATCGAATTGCAGCCATTTGAATAATGCTATCTTGAAAAGGATTGAACCCCGTTGTTTCAAAATCAATTACAACATAATCTCCTGTAAAATTTCCCATAACCTTCTCCTCAGCTTTTTATTTCTATTATAACTTAATATAATAGAAGAAGCTCAATTATATATCCTTGGTTCATCACCAAAAGCCGGAGGTAACATACACTCCACTCCGAGTGGACGCTTTCCGCGGGCGAGAGCGAGCCTCCTCGGCAAGCCTGCGGGGTCTCACTTCCCTCGCTATTCCCGCAGGAGTCGCCACTCTCCGTTCCGTGTATTAAAAATAATTTATTTTCAAAAAATCAACCCCATGTTATGGTAATGAACCATATCCTTTTTCATTTTCCAATATATAAATCGCTGCTAGCAGAATACTACTTGACCTGCACTTGCTTTCTCCTTCTGTTTTAAACCTTGCATGTGGTAGAACATAGCCCTGACCGCTTCTATGCGCGGCCAGATACTCTCGTCTCCCCTCAAAAAAAAGGAGATTTTCAACCTAGATATTTAGCTTTTAAATAGAAAATAGGAATGGTACACATCCCATTCCTACTCTCATCTTTTATTTTAAATCCGCAACTCTTTTCTCCATTTCCTGCACCGTCATCGGTCCAATAAATTTATCTTGGATCACACCTTTTGTATCAACAAAATATGACGTTGGAATCGTAAGGACTTTATAAGTAGTTGTTACCTTTATATCTGTATCAAGAAGAATCGGAAAGGTAACACCTTTCTCCTCTGCAAATTTTCGGACCTTCTCTTTTCCATCAGTTCCCTCTGACGCTGTATAATTTACCGCTAATATTTCTACATCCTTTTGATACTTATTATAAAATTCCTGCATATCTGGCATTTCTCTTTGACATGGACCACACCACGTTGCCCAAAAGTTCACAATAACCTTTTTACCTTTTAGATCAGAAAGCTTTACCTTAGTACCGTCAAGCTTGGACAATTCAAAATCAGGTGCCACTTTTCCAATTTCAATGCCATTTTGCGCAATTACTTCTTTTTCATCCCCTGTACTTTGCTTCTGATCATCTGCTACTTCTACTTTCTCCTTCCCAAACTGCTCATAAATTGCATAACCAGCTAAACCTAATAACACAACAACAATTGCTATTTTTCTCCACATATCCATCATTCCTTACATTTTATCTTTGTCCCCTAGATTCTCAAAAAAGAAAGTTTTACTTTATTTTAGCTTATACGGAGAAAGATGGAAATATTCTCTATTAAAAGAAAAGCATATTCTCGTGAAAATGCAGGAGTTTCCTGTTGGTGAATTGTATAATAATAGTGTAAGATTCCTCAAAAAGGATGTGTTAGAGATAAAAAACGAAAATTATTGCAGCATATTGGTTTCTTACTAGCTCTTTGTCCATTAATCGAGAAAATTATTTTAAAACCACATACAACAAGCTTATATATTACGATTCCACTTTTCGTATACGCATTTCTATTCCAATTCTTCGATACAATAATCAACCCAAAAGAAAAATAATGAAAGTTAAAGGGGTGATTACCATTTCAGAAATTACACAAATAATAATTACTTGGGCTGGTTTCTTTGCTCTTATATTCCTCTTAATAAGAAGTGTAAGAGTTATACAGCATCGTAATTGGCAAGCATTTATAACAATACATTTCGGAAAAGATTTCATCATTGCTTTGAATATATGGATTATCTTACTTTGGATTTTTTATACAAACTTCCCCGGACAATTCACTTACATACTAGACTTCTACTCCAGAGACTCCATTCTCTTTATAGCCATGGAATCATTATTAATCGGTATGGTTTGCGGGACAGCTATTTACTTCTTTACTAAAAATAAATATGGCAGTATTTTCTTAAGTGTCCCATTTAGTGCATTATATCTTTTTCTTGTATATCGTTACCCATTTCATCTATTCTTAATGGTAATTGAATTAAGTATGCAGTACCTTTTCATTAATCGGATAGAAAAGAAATACAATTAAAAATTACCATTTAAGATTTCATAATATAAAGAGCTCGTTTGAATCAAAATCATTCTATTTTATTTTCTTGTCATTTTGCATTCTCAAAGAAGGATTTGTTTTAAATCATTTTTTGTCCCAATCTGCTTTCAAAACGGAATAAACTAAAGCATCATTTGATTGGTTTCCTTGATATATATAACCTCTTAATAATCCTTCTTTCTGAAACCCTAATTTTAATAACAAATGAGAAGATGCCATATTTTCAGGGCATGTAATTGCTCCAATACGAAATAGATCTAACTCCTGAAAACCATATACTAACACTTCTTTTACTGCTTCAGATGCATATCCTTTTCTCCAAAAGGCAGGATGAATATCGTAACCTATTTCAGCTCGTTTACTCCAAAGTTGTAAATTATTAAATCCTACTGTACCAACAAAATCACCTGTTTCCTTTACAACGATTCCCCAACGAATCGCACGTTTTTCTTGAAAATTTCTTGCGAAAGAGTCAATCATCTGAACAGCTTGCTCTTTCTCTTTAAAAGGATTCATCCCATAGTAACGTGTTACCTCTTCAAGTGAAAAAATGTCATATATATTTTGGCTATAGGTTGGATTTATTTCGATTAAACGTAGACGTTCTGTTTCTAAAATTGGGAATGTCATAAAATCCCTCCTTTATTTCAATCTTCATTTATTATTGTAAATACAATGCCATCAAAACATTATCCGCATATCGACCATCCGCAAATTTAATCTGCCGTTTCTCCCTGCCTTCTTCTTTGAAACCGATTTTTTCATATACTTTTATTGCTCTTTCGTTTGTTGAGAAAACACCTAAACAAATCTTATCTAAACCTTCTTGTGTTTTTGCCCAGCCTATTAATTGTGAAAGCAATTTTGTTCCTACACCTTGATTACTATAGTCTTCTAAAATTCCCATTCCAAATAAGCCAGTATGATTTAAGCGTTTCAAAGAATTTCTTGTAAACACTAAAAAACCAACAATACGTCCACCGTCTTCTGCAACAAATGTTACGCCGCCCTGCTTACTGTTTGTAATGGTTTTCTCTCTCTGCGTTTCAATATCAACATGAAACTCTTCGCTTGTAGGAATAAAAAACTCATTTTGAGAAATAATGCTCTTTCGAATACATAAAATTTCCGCTGCATCACTTTCTGTCGCCTCTCTTATGAACAATTCAATCCCCCCTATGCGACTATGTTTAATTTAACGTTATTTTATTTCTCTGTTCCCTTTGCTACATTAAACTTTTTGGACTGTATTAACTTTGGACAACAACTCTTGTAAATCCTCAATAACATGCTCATCTGTAAAAGGCTGTCCCAAAAATGTATCCTTTTTCCAAATTGCATGCATTCTTACATTCCTAGCCCCGATTACATCATTCTCTGGGTGATCTCCTATGTAAATACTTTCTTCAGGTTTGACACCTAATCTTTCTAAAGCTCTTAGGAAGATTTCAGCTTGTGGTTTTTTCATCTCTTCTTGCTCGGACACTATTATGGTATCCATATACTCCTCAATCCCAAGAGCACGAATATTCAGTAATTGAAATTCAGTAAATCCATTTGTAATCATACCTAATAAGAACCCTCTATTTTTGAGCTCCTGTAAAACGTTCTCCATATGAGGAAATGGCATACAGTGATGCTGAAAATTCTTTATGTAATCCTCTAACAACTGCTCCTGAGTTAAACTGGAAACAGCATATTCTCTGAGCAATTGCTCGTATACTTTGTCTTTCCAAACATATCCCTTATTATCTAATTCAATGAACCTAGTTACATATTGTTCTTCAGGCACATGCTTAAATTCATTGATGTATCTTTTATATTGGTCTTTAATAAAAAGTTTAAGAGATTGATCTCTGTCTAATAGAGTTCCATCTAAATCGAAAATGACGGCTTTAATCATATATCTTCTCCTTATTTCGAAATTTTGTGATTATTTGAAGTTGTATACTTTATATTCTCCATTATTTGACGAAATTCTTAAAATATTACTGTCTTCCGGTATCCCTTCAAAATAGGCAGCAATGCAACCTGTTGTACATCTATGTCCGGATAATAAAATGTTTAACTCTTTTTTGCCATATTTACTTTCAAGTTCATTCATAAAACCAAAAACTCTTTTCACGTAACTATTAGGTTCTTCAACGCCGTTATAAACACTAGAATCAGGAACAGCTCCAACCATCTTCACTTCACCTTTTTTTAATCCGTCAGCTTCTCCTAAGTCAAAAACATTAAGTCTTTCATCCGTTATGGCTTTTATGCCTGTTGCTATCTCAGCAGTTTGAATCGCTCTTTCTTGCGGCGAAGAAAATACGTAGTCGAATTTTATATTATTCAATTTATCTTTTAAACCTTTCGCTTGCTCTATCCCATGTTCATGTAAAGGTAAGCCTGCTCTTCCTTGCAATCTTCCCTCTTTGTTCAAATCTGTTTGTCCGTGTCTAACTACATAAATCATTGCTCCAGCCTCCCCGTTACTTGCGAATTTTTATTCTCTCTGATTAATGGCTCTTCTTTCTATTTATATAGTAAGTTTTACATTTTCTTTTGGTACCCATCCTTCTTCAAGAGTAAGAACTCTTTGACACCAAATCCATCCGTTAAGTTCTTTTAACCCGACCAGATGTTCACCTTCATCAACATTCAACTCTTTTGCAGTGTAATTTTCCTGCGCATTAAAAAATAAAGAAACTTACTCATTTGCAACAATCAAACGTTACTTACAAGAACTTTCTTTAAAATAATATGTATATTTTAGCTTTGAAATAAATTTTAATTAAAAGAATGTCATTAAACCTTATTTGTCTGTATAAGAAAAGCTTCATTTTGAAATAAAGATTGCGCAAAATGAAGTTTTTTCTTGTGAATGGTTATAAAATTTCTAAAAAAAGTTCGATCATTTCTATGATTCATATGTCACTTAAGCACCCATTTGTTAAAGAAGACTGGGACTATCGCCACCATTCTTTAACGATCATTTTATGTTATTTTCCATTTTTATCTATAATCTCAACGAAACAACCATGTTTTTCTAATTCAGCGTCAGAATTACCAATGTGTGGGTTTTCTAAATTATAAACTATGCTTGCTGTTGCAAAAAAATATTGTCTAAGGGGATATTTTCACCTTTTAAAAGACGTTCGAAGTCTTTTCCTAAAGCATCTAAAGACTCCTTTATTACTGGAATTTCAAAAGCTTTAGGTTTGATACCCTGTCATTAAGCCTTAAAGCTAACCTACGATATTAGGCGGGTTATTCCATTAAATGGTCCAATATAAAAATAAAAGCACAATTCTTATTCCAGAATTGTGCTCGATTGTTGAATAACATGAAGGTGTTATATCGACAATCGTTACCCTGAGAACATGACAAATAATTAAAGTAAGGAAAATTTTTCTAAACATATATTTTATTTTGGAAGATTTAGTTGCCACGAGACACCGAACCGATGGTGTACTTATCCCAACTGGCGTTTAAATGCTTTACTGGCGAAGAAGTAAGCGATGATCATGATGCCGACGCACCAAGCAAGCGCAATCCAGATACCGTTGCCAACAGACCCTTCGTACAAGAGAGCACGAATCGCATTCACGATTGAAGTCACGGGCTGGTTCTCAGCGAACGCACGGACAATTTTAGGCATGGTTTCGGTGGGGACAAAGGCCGAACTGATAAACGGCAGGAAAATCAGCGGGTACGAGTAGGCTGTCGCCCCTTCCATAGATCTCGCTGTCAATCCAGGAATGACCGCTAGCCATGTCAGCGCCAGCGTAAACAGCCCGAGTATCCCAGCTACCGCGAGCCAATCCAGGATATCAGCGCTGGAACGGAAGCCCATCAAGAGCGCGACGAGGATAACCACCACGACAGTAAGCGCATTGGAAATAAGCGAGGTCAACACGTGAGCCCACAATACCGACGAGCGCTTGATGGGCATGGTAATGAAACGCGCCATCAGCCCGCTCTTTACATCCGTAAACAGCCGCACGGAAGTGTAAGCGACGCCGGATGCGATAGCCATCAGCAAGATTCCCGGCAATAAATAATTGACGTAGTTATCCGTTCCTGTCTCTATGGCGCCGCCAAATACGTAGACAAACAGCAGCATCATCATAATCGGCGTAATCGCCACTGTGATAATCGTATCCGGGCTGCGCATGATGTTGCGCATTAAACGGCCTAGTAATACCCCTGTTTTGCTTTTCATTTACATCTCCTCCTTTTTGCCGATGATCGCGAGGAAAATTCCCTCCAATGTCGGCTGCTTCTCGATGTACTCCACTTTCGCTGGCGGGAACATCTCTTTGAGTTCGGTAAGGGTACCGGTCGTGATGATTTTTCCGCCATGCAGGATGGCGATACGGTCCGCCAGTTGTTCGGCTTCCTCCAGGTACTGGGTCGTCAGCAAGATAGTCGTGCCGCCGCCGGCAAGCTCCTTGACGGTATCCCAGACTTCAATCCGCGCTTCGGGGTCAAGCCCTGTCGTCGGTTCATCGAGAAAAATGACTGCTAGCGTCCCGATTAGGCTCATGGCGATATCAAGTCGGCGCTTCATCCCGCCGGAATACTGGTCCGCCCGGCGGTTGGCCGCATCGGTCAGGCTGAATCTTGCAAGCAGATTGTCGGCGACTTGAGCGGGATTGGAAACTCCCCGCAACTTGGCGAACATGATCCGGTTGACGCTGGACGTCAAAGCCGCAAATACCTACTTCGCCGCCATCTGGCTTCATCAGCGTCGAGAGGATGTTGACCGTCGTCGTCTTGCCCGCTCCATTTGAGCCCAGCAGTGCAAAAATCCCGCCACGCTGCACCTCAAAATCCACCCCCTTTAAGACTTCCTTATCTTTAAAAGATTTTTTTAACCCTTTTACAGAAATCACTACATCGCTCATACTTTTTTCCTCCTTATAAAAAGTGCTTTACGAAGCTAGATTGCCTACACCCTTCTATTAAGTCTTACTGATAATCTGTATTACTTAGTACTGAGTTGAAAATATAACTGAATAGCGATGGCGGCAATTCACATTTGTAACCAGCTAATCAGTCAGTATTATCTATTGTATTTATTTTTTTCTCAATCGCTTCATGATACTTTGATTCAAATCTTCACGATACTTGGAGACATAAGTTTTAGCGTTTGCCACTAGTTCGTCAGCAAAGGATGCCACGTCCTCCCCAGTGATTTCCAGCACTTGTCTACCTTCCCCCGCGCCGGCTTCAAACAAATCGATTAATTCATACTGTATGTGTAGCATATCCATCCCGTTGCCCGCTGAGAAATTCCACATGTAGTTTTGAATTTTTTTAAACACAAACTGGTAGTCCTCTGGCAATGCTCCAACTCGTGCCATCATCATTTTGTACTCTTTTTTATCACCAATCAATTTTTTGAACATTTCCATCATATTATTTTTCCTCCTTTTTTATAAAGCAGAACAAGAAACCCCAAAAATATCGGACGGAATATCTTATCTTATGAAGCTAGTTTGACTTCAAGACGTTAATTTTTGATGATACAAACTCCCATTTTTTCCAAAACAATTTAAGCTCCTGGCGGCCAGCCTCATTTAGTGAATAAAACTTGCGAGGCGGCCCCATATCTGACGGTTTCTTTTCAATATTCACAAGTTTTTTCTTCTCTAATCGCACGAGGATGGTATAGACCGTCCCTTCCACGACTTCGGTAAACCCAAGCTCATTCAGGTGGCGGGTAATCTCATAGCCATAGGTTTCACGGCGGCTGATGATTTCCAGCACACAACCTTCCAGCGAACCCTTCAGCATTTCAGTTAAATTTTCCATGTTTTGATCCTCCTCTCCCCCCTCTATTCTGTCTGACTTATATTCAGTATCACAGAGTACTAAGGCGAATTTTTACTGAATAGCTTTTGAGAAGACACGCTATTCAGTATCACTCATTACAAGTACATTTTATCACCGAGTAACTGGAGTGTCAACTGTATTTTCTAAATATTTTTAAAACCAGCTATTTCCATTGGATATAGACGATTTTCTTTATGGAGCTTTTACTTCCTCCTATGCTTCTTTCACAATGATTACACCGCTGATCATTCCCATCCAGCAGTTGTGCATGTGAATATAGCAATTCTATCCCTCCATTATTTTTCGATTATCTTATTCACTACTTTACTCATTAACTTTTTAAGTAAAAAGCCGTCTTCTGTTTCAATGAACTCACCGAATAAATCTAGAAATGTGTTGTTCATTAGTATATACCTCTTATGTCTTTACTGGATTTATTATAAATTAAAAGCTTTACTCCCTCTAAGAAATAAAGCTAAATATATTTTCTCCATATTAAAAAACTTATCTTTCTTATTTAACTAAACTGCTCCGTTAGTTGAAGAAGATCCAAAGGTTCGAATGGATATTCTATACAAATCTAATTTACATAATCACCTATTATCAGTAGCAAGAAAAAGGCGGTCCCTACTCTCACAGAGGCCACTGAAAACCTTCTGTTTTTCATCTCATAAAACATATGTAAAACAAAAAAGGCGACCTTTCGTTCAGTTTTGAACGAAAGGTCGCCTTTCTCTCTATACTTTTGTTACTGTTTTCCTTTTAATAAGGTCATAATTCGTTTTAAGTTAACAGCGAATATTGCCATCGCTCCTTGCATTTGCATGCCAATGAGACCCCAGGAAGATGCCGTATCATACCCGTGTCTATATTTGAGTTCACTATTTTTAGCTTCAATTTTATAGCGTTCTTTTGATTTTCCTTTGAACAGCTCACTTTCCTGAAAATTTTTTTGTTTACTATGTTCTGTTGAGTAGATAGTGACTGAATACGATTTTGATTTTGCACCTTCTTTATAACATCCTTCTTTGAAAGGGCATCGTTTACATTTTTCTATATCAAAGTAATAGGTATCTCTTTGATTTTTACTTATATTTTTCTTTCCGTGTCGTGCTTTACGAATAGCCATATGTCCAGCTTTACACACGTACATGCCAGCGTCCTTGTTAAACTCAAATTCATCTTCTTTTTGACGTGTACCTTGTGTAATGTTTGGATTTAATTTTGATACTAATTGTAATTTATGTTCGTGCGCATATTGAATATTCCCTTTCTCCGAATAAGCGGTATCTCCAATAATTGTATCGATTTTCATACCTGTTTCACGACTTTTTTCAACCAATGTTTGAAGGTATTTTCCATCGCTTTTTTCACCCGTTGTAATCACCGCAGCTGTAATCATACGTTCTTCGTTCATCGCAATATGTGTTTTATATCCAAAGAAAGAGGAGTCGGCTGTTTTATGTCCAATTCGTGCATCAGGATCTTGTGAAAATTGAAGGTGTTCTTGGTGATCTTCTACAATTTCTTTTAAATAGTTGAGCTTTTCTTTCACGCTTGGATATTCACGAATAGTTTCTTCTTTTTCAATCACTTCAATCACTTTTTGGCAGTATTCGAGTTCGTCACCTAAGTCATTCGTCGTTGTTTTAGGACGGAATTTTTCTTTCATTCCTTCATTGATTTGATAAACCGCTTTGCGGAGTAGTTTTGATTTCTCCATTAAAAATTCTCTTGGCGATTTTTGATTGAATCGTGCTTTTGTATGCGTAGCGTCAACAATAATAGATTTACTTTGAATCAAGTCCTTTTCTAATGCGATTTCCACTGTTTTTTTGATAAGCATGTCAAGTAATCCAACATCTTTTAGACGAAGCTTGCGAAACTTCGTTAATGAACTAGGATCGATTACCATATCTTCTGGTGCCATATCTAAGAAATATTTAAAAGACATGTCATATTTTGAGCGTTCAACAACATCTACATCAGATAAATCAAAAATGGATTTTAACAATAAATATTTGAACATACGAACAGGAGGCACTGCATTGCGACCGTTATCGAGACAATATTTATCCTTTAATTCCTCTAACACAAAAGAAAAATCAACCATTTCATTAAATTGACGAAGCATATTATCTTTTGGCACGACGATATCGTAAATCGCCATGAATGGGCTAAGGTTAAGAGATTGTTGTTTTGAAATCATCCGAGACACCACCTAGAATTAGTACAACCATTATACATAAAAAAAGTGAAAGCTTTTTCAGTGGCCTCCTCTCACAAGGAATCCACCTTTTTCTTTTCCCATGACTTTATTCATTTTTTATACATTCCTATCCTGGCGTGGGTTTTAGGGTTTTTGTTTGTTACTGGACTAGTCGAAAAACTGTATAAAATCTTGCATGCTCTTAGCGTGTTTTTTTCGAAATGCTGGCGGTACCCTAATTAACTATACTAAAAAAATTGGCGTACATAATGTTCAACATGTACGCCTTTTTAGTGAAAATTCAACATCTTTTAAACATTAAACAGATCAAATTAATTATGGCCATTACGTATAATATATGAGCGTTAGCAGTTCCTTTACTTTGAAGAAGGGTCGTGTAACCTTGATAGGTGTTGGAGCTGAGGTAACCTGCTCCCTATCCAGAAGAAACACGACCCTGCAAGGTTCAAAGTCAAGGCCATATATTATACATATCTAATATGTAAGATCCCTTTAAAATCAATAGATTTCCACCTTTAGTCTTGATAATCATTAAACGATGCATCTTTGTTTCAAGCCGACAATTTAAACATTTAAGTATTCAAAATGATCCCCATAATGAATGAACCATGCCACCAACAAAAAATGCTAAACCTAAAGCAAAAACAATCAAAGCGAGTATTGCATTTTTATTATTTTCCATAAAATTGTCTCCTTGTAATTTTATATTTGTTTAATTTTTTATACTAAAAAACCTTTAGTCGTAATTATGGCTAAAGGTTATTATCATCATGCAACATTTTTTAAATTTTTGTTAAAATATAAATAAAAATAGAACTTGAATAAAAGAATGGGGTGAAAAATGTTGAAAGAGAAAGTATGTCCTAAGTGTAATGGTAATCAAATTGAGAAAGGGATTATAAGAGCAGGCAACGGGGTAGTTCATATGTTTTCCTATAACAATCCAAAAAGTCAATCTTCACCAGTATCTTCATATTTCTGTTTGAATTGTGGATATATTTTAGGTTTATATGTTGAAAAACCACAAATCTTTTAAAGCAGAATATTAAATTAGTCAATATGTTAGTTGAAGAAGGAATACAAATCAGTCCAACTTTTTTATAAAACAACTATTTAATTTACCATGGAAAATTAAATAGTTGTTGATTTATCAATATTAATAACAGTATTTCAAACCTACACAAAATAAGAATAGAGCTGTATTACATACAGCCCTATTCTTCATATCTCACTCTCGTAAGTATTCATTTATATACCTTTAAAATGTTTCCAATACTATCTTTCCAATCATACTTCCTGTTTCAATCATCTCATGCGCTTTTCTAATATTAGCCGCATGAATTGGTGATAACGTCTTGTTTAAAGTCGTCTTAAGCACTTTTTGATCCAGTAATTCACTAACTTGATTTAACAAAAGATGCTGGTTAATCATATCTTCCGTTTGGTACATAGCTCTTGTAAACATGAATTCCCAAACAAATGCAGCACTTTTACTTTTTAATAACCCTAACTCTAGCAGTTTTTCATTTTCTACAATCGAACAAATTTTTCCTTGCGGCTTTATTACTTCTGCCATGCCATTCCAGTGTTGATCTGTATTATTTAAGCAGAAAATATAATCAACTTCATCTATTTCAATTTGCGATAATTGTTCTTTAAATGATTCATGGTGATTAATAACATAATCAGCACCGAAACTTTCAACCCATTCTCTCGTTTCTTTTCGAGAAGCAGTTGTAATCACGTTAAGGCCAGCCCATTTTGCTAGTTGGATAGCAATAGAACCTACACCACCTGCACCACCAATGATTAAAATATTTTTCTGTTTATTCTTTTCCTTATTATTAATGTCAATTGCTAAACGTTCAAACAAACCTTCCCACGCTGTAATCGCAGTTAAAGGAATAGCAGCTGATTGTGCATGAGACAGATTTTTCGGTTTCGCTCCAACAATTCTCTCATCCACTAGATGATATTCACTATATGTACCTGGTCTAATAATACTTCCCGCATAGAATACTTCATCACCTGGTTGAAACAAAGTACAATCTTCTCCAACCTCTACAACAACACCGCTAGCATCCCATCCGAGTATTTTATACTCTTCTTCTTTCTTGTCTTTTGGTGCTCGAACTTTTGTATCAACCGGATTAACCGAAATAGCATGGATTTTTACGAGTATATCTCTTCCTTTTGGGATTGGACGTGGTAATTCAATATCGATTAAACTGTCCTCATTTTCGATAGGTAAATATTCTAATAAACCAACTGCTTTCATATTCATTTCCTCCGCTTACTAAAAATTGAACTTCTCCTTACATTATAAATTGTAAAATCAAGTTATGTAAGAAGGCACATTTATGTCACATAGTATCACCAGTGTTACTATGAATACTCCCCTACTTACCAAAGCTGGAAGTGGGGGTTTCTAACGTTTCGATCTAACGGACGATTAACGTCA
>NZ_NVOY01000041.1 GCF_002551005.1 Bacillus pseudomycoides | reverse complement strand
TAAGTATGTGGTCCTTTTACAATTTGAATTTCTTTTTAAGCTTCTTATATTTTCTATATGAACGTCTAACAATGTTTAACATGAAATACGGTATTTTAACAGGGAAAGGCAATTTATAAATGAAAGGCAAGTAAAATGTAAAATATGCCTTTTCTAGGTCTCTCCACTTACTATCTTCTTTTGTTTTTAAGAAATCAGATACATCGACTACATATCCCCTTCCGTTTTCCATCATCACATTTTTCCCGTGAACATCACAAGGAGTTAATCCTTGTTCCCTTGCATACTCTAAAGCTTCATTGATATCAAGGATTACCTGCTTAGGAATTTTAATCCCCTTATGAATAGCATCGTATAAGGTAATTTCTTTTAAACGTTTCAATACTATGAAATTTTCTCCTTTATATATAAGCTTCGAATAAGAAGGATGATTTCCGATTCTTCGGTATACTTCTGACTCGTTCTCAATTCCCTCTCCTTCTCGCGCGTAAACTTTCACTACCCAATCTTTGTATTCTTTGTGCATAAATACTGCGGCATAATTACCTGTCCCTAAACACTTCCAAAGTCTAGGAATATCTTTAACTACTACAGGCTCGAATTCATCCTCACTTCTTATGCTTACCTCTTTTAATAATTTGTCCTTTATCAATCCCACAAAACTATTTATACTCATCATTTCCACTCCGGTTTTGTTAAAAGGGGTCCCATCCACATTTTAAAATGAATATGTCAAAACATATACAATTTGATTTTACTCATGTTAGTTTAGAATAAAGATTGATTAAAAATCACTCTAAATCCTTGATTTTACTGCATATAAAAAGCCATTATTTTGAACAAAGATTGATTGAAACGATGGCTCTTTTCTATTTTTCAGACCTCCCTTTTTATAAAAAAGTTTGATGATTTAATGCTCCTTATTGAACAAACGCACCCGATAATTTAAGTGAATAAATTCACATTTATAATGTCTCTCAAATATAATATCAGTTTATATATTCACAATTCTTCTCTAGCAGGTTCTTCATTAAATCTTTAGATAAATTGTAATTTATTAATCGATATGCTTGTGTAACCACTGCTCAAATACCTTCAACTGTTCTTCAGTATGAAAGTAATGTTCACCTGCTTCCATGACCTCTAATTCACAACGGTGTTTTTTTGTAAAATAGTTAATAGTTTCAAATTCACACAGTTCATCCTTGGCTCCATACATAATATATGTATCTGTATTCCATGTATTAATAGGATGTTCTTTTACATAGCATAAATAATCCCAATATAACTTTTGACCAATAGGTGTTTCTATAGTCATTTCTTTTTGCAAAAGCTCTGGTGTTACATTAAACCATTTCATCATATTTTCGATAATTCGTTCCATATTAACTACCGGTGATAAAAATAATGCCTTTTTTAACATATCATTTTGATATGCTAAAAGGCCAAAATAAGCTCCCATACTACATGCAAACAAGCTTACTTCTTTCCAATGTTCTTTTGCGTAATTCATAATTATAGATAATTCATTAACACAAAACTGTACTTTGCAAGGAGTATTATCATTTTTTCTTTCTCCATGCTCAGGTAAATCAAAGCTTAACACTTGATAACCTTTTTGATTGGCTTCTTCAGCTAATATTTGAATAACTGCATCTTCCTTATTTGACATGTTTCCATGTACTGCAATAAAAATTTTTTCACTCTTTTCTCCCCACAAAACCGCGGGAATATTACTAATTTTAAAATTATCTTTAAGCATAATTCCTCCATAGAATAAAACATATGAGATTGGGCAAAAAATCGCATACACTTTATATTCTTCTACTTAGTTTTAAACAAATCAAACTATTCCTAATTTACCATGAATGAATTATAATATCTCTCTACATCTGTATAACATCGAGACTGTGAATTAAGTTTGTCGATTTTGATTCCCTTATTGAGCTGATCTGCTCCGTTAGTGAAATAAGAAATCCTAGCTCACAGGATTTCTTATCAAACTTTTTTATAAATGATCAGACTTTGTTTTAAATTATCAAACTTTACTTTAGGGGTACACCTCATACTGTTTGGCAAGT
>NZ_NVOY01000040.1 GCF_002551005.1 Bacillus pseudomycoides | reverse complement strand
CACGCAAATAAAAAAGAGAGCCTAAGCCCTCCTTTAGAACCCAAATTGTTCAGCCATTTCTTTCTTTTCATATTCCTTAACAAGTCCTATTGCTGGAATATATAAACCTTCAATCTCAGTACCTTCCCCACCATTACGCCCTTTTCCAATCTTGATAAGAAAGCGCCCGTCTACTGAGTCAATTCCAAAAGTATTTGTTGCATCTTCAAGTACTGCTTTTGTTTTCTTAATCTCTGCTCTCTCTGGCGCTCTTAGAATACGCTGCTTACTTTCATCTTTATCATCTCTAACTTCTTCTGCTTGGGTAATTACATGAATAACCGCTTTTGTATGCCCCGCAATGTGTCTGATTTTCTTGGAAGTATTTGCAACATCTCCTCCAGCTACATTACTTGTATTTCTTTCATAATTCATATAATAGATAGGGTCAATTACAACAACATCTGCTTTTGTTTGGAGAATATCAGCCTCTAATTGTTGACAACCTCTATTGTAAAAATCAGCATCATCAACTGCTCTGATAATCAAGCGCCCTTTGATAATAGTATTTAAGTTTCTTAAGAAAGATTGAAATCCTTCTTCCCACTCTTCACTCTGCAAAGTACCTCTTAAAAGTTCGTTTGTTGAGAATCCTGCAAGATATTCCTCACCATTTACCTCAGCGTTAACAAGCTCAGCCTTAGCGGAAATATAAGAGTAAGCTCTTGAAAGCCATTCATATTTGCTCATTTCCATTGCCCAAATTAAAACTGTCGCACCTTGTAAAGCAGCTTCCAAAGCTTCTACCATTGTAAAGACTGATTTACCTCTGCCGCTTCTTCCATACCATGTATAAACATTTCCAGAAAGATAACCACCAATTACATTATTCATTGTTGGGAAAGCACTATTCCAGATTTTGAAGCTCTCTCCAACTTTTCGCTTTTCATACTCAGCCCAAAAGTTCATACTATCAGCTACTAAATCAGTTCCAACTTTTGTTCTATAATTGGCTTGCTGCTCAATATGTTCCAACTCATCTCTCAGCCACTTTGTAAAGGCTAGTCCACTTTCTTCTTCAAACTTCTGCATTACTTTGGTTTGCATTAATTCCTGTACTCTTAACTGAGTTGAGTATTCTTTCATTTGCAAGCTCATAAATTCAAAGCTATCTGATACCTCTGGGCGGTAATTAAATCCGTCTATCATACTTACCACAGTTCGATAATCTGGAACATTTCCTCTATTCTTATTAGAGTATTCAATGATAAAGTTATAAGCTTCCTTTTCTGCTACTGTTACAAAATCCGCTTCTGTTATATTAAATCTTCCAAAAGCATTTACATCGTTATTATCAATTACCTTTGAAATAATCATTTCACCATAGTTAGCCATCAATTGTTCTCTCCTTTTGTTTCAGTTCCTTTACGGTTTCCACGTTTACTTTCTCCAGCCATTTCAATAACATTTGTTAAGTCTCTTACTCTATCGTAAAGTCGCTTATCATAAACCTCAGCTAAGCTTGTCATAGGATGATTAGATGTATAAATACTTGGTAATTGTTGAGTAACTCTATGATTAATTACTTCATGTAAATCAGCTCTGAAAGCTTCTGTTGCTGCTCTAACTCCAATATCATCAAATACTACTAATTGAGAATCCTTTGTTAATTGAATTCGTCTGTAATATTCTTGAGCCGCTGCTTCTGCAATATCCTTTGGAACATTTGGGCGGTTAAACTTGTTATAAAGCCCTTGTAATTCATTCACATCTAGGAAGAAAGCTGGCGTTTGTAATGGCTGCATATTTTTCTTTAAGTACCCAATATAGTGGACTGCTAAAAATTCATTTAGGAGCGCACTTGCAAGAGTTGTTTTTCCTGTTCCAGTCTCTTCACTCCACAAGTAAAGGCTTCTAATCCGTTTCTTTGTATCTAGTGGATTAGCTTCTTCAAACAACTTTTTAAAGCTTTCAACATATCCTTCTAGTTTCGTATAGATTGCCAATTGTGATTCTCTTGCCGGGCTATTTGAAAGAGTTACAAAGCGATATTCCAAAGGAATTCCCATGCTCCCAACTCTTCCAGATTCTCCAGAAGCTCCATGAATTTGGATATATGCTGGGCAAATGCTGTTACATCTTCCACTATTGAATAAATTACAACGACTTGACAAAATACAATTCATATGATTCTTTTCCACTGCTTGTAATTCCATTGATAATTCCTCCTTAAAATTCCATATCATTTAGTGTTTGTGATTGAGCTTCCAATCTTGCTTGCTGAGCTTCTTTAATTTGTTGAAGCTTACTTTTCTGCAATTGCTTGTTTAATATCTTTGGAAGATATTGAGCTTTCATAAAGCTATACATAAACCCAAAATTAACTGTTGGATATTGTTCCGAACCTTTATAACTAGTCACGCAAACCTCAACAAATTCTTTTACAACCTCAATTCCTTCTGCTTTAATCATTGCTGCAATCATTGCATTTTCTCTTCTAACATTGTTTGATACCGCTGGAATCCCAAACTTCTCAACATTCAAATGATTTATATACTCCCTTATAGTTGTTCCGTTCCATTTTTCTTGTGGGAGATTTCTCCAATCTTTAGTAGCAACCTTAACCATTATTATTTCCTCCTTATATTGGATAAGAGATTCTTTTAAAACCTTCTGCGACAAGCTTGTCGCAATCTTTTAAGTTCTTTTTCTTTAATCTTTAAAATGCTTTACATATCTTAATACTGTTTTGAATTCGAATTCTGCGCAAAAAACAGCAAAAAACTTTTTTAAAACTTTTTTCTTCCTATTTATATAAATCTGCGCATCTTGGCTATTTCATCGGTATTTATATATGTAAGGTAAATTTTCAAGAGAGGAAGATGTTAATGAAAATAGGATTAGATGCTATTAAATCAGCAGAAGGCGAGCGTGATTCATTTTTACGCTATGTAGGAAAAGAGGAGTCAATCGTTGTTCGTATGTTAGCCGAAACAGAAGTTGCAGAAGTATTAACTCATGGTGTTTACCAAGTCTTTAATACAGTAGGACATACAGAAGACAACTATTATGACAAAGCTGCTGCTGTTATTTTTGATGAAGCTAACAAGCTTAAAGAAGAATTAGAGAAGATGCCAAAAGGAACTGAGGCATTTAAGAAGGCTGAGGAAAACTGGAAAACAGTTATTAAGCGAGCTTATGCATTACAAGCTGAACCACAATATTTATTTGCCTTTGTTGAGCTGTCAACAGGAAATTTAATTGCTGTTCCAAGTAGCAAAAAGCAAGCCCCAGCAACGTTTAACAAAATTAAAAAATATCAGTCTCAGAAAGATACATTTGCATTTGAAGTTACAAAGGCAACAGGAGGCTTTGACGTTAGCCCAATTCTTGAGCCATTAACAACAGAACAGCAAGCTATTTTTGACAAAACAAAAGAGCTAAAAGTTCCTGTTGATATGTTCGATAAGGCTTATTTCAAACCATCTCCAGAACAACAATTAGAGCATTTAAAAGCATTTGGTTTTGATATCTCTAAAATCGTTGAAGTTCCAGCAATGGAAGAAGGAGCGCCTTTAGATATTTCAGATGAGGATTTACCATTCTAAAAATAATTAAAAAGATAATTTGAGGAGGAATTGGAAATGGCAACAATTACAAATAACCGTAATAAAAAGAAACAAGAATTAAATACTGGAGACTTTATCCGTATGCGTTGGGGAGGCTTAGGCACTCAGTATTATATTGTAGGCTCACTTCCTCAAGGAGGTTGTATACCTATCAATTTAAGCACTGGCTCACGTTATGGAAGTGGCTTTAAAAATACTCAAGATTTATTGGAAGATATTGAAGTATATGAAGGTGTATATGAGTTTGAAATTATTCCAAGTGAAGCTGCAACAATCACATTTAACTAAAGGAAACTTTATTCAAGGAGTTGGGGAGCAATCCCCTCTCTACATATAAAACTGAGGAGGAATTGGAAATGAATATTACACTAGAAGCAAAAGAAAAACGTACTGAGCATAAAGTTGGGGATGTAGTTCAAGGAGAGTCTGGTACTTTCTACATGATTATCAAAGACGGTTACGATAATTACCGTTTACTAGAGTTAGAGGGTGGAAATGTTCGAGAAGATAGATGCTCAAGTATCCGCTCACTTTTAAACTCATTCTGTTTAAAAGATACTCACATTTTAAAAGAAAACGTTCAAATGAACTTAAAAGAAATTTAAGGAGGAATTGGAAATGGAAATCAATTTACAAACAAAAGAAAAAACAGCTCACAAGGTTGGAGATGTTGTTCAAGGAATATCTGGGAATTTTTATCTAATCGTTCAAGATGCTCAATCAAACGAATATCGTTGTGTAAATCTTAAAACTGGAAGCATTAATTTCCATTCAGAAGATACTATTGAAGAATTATTAAACTGCTTAAATTTACAAGAAACACATATTCCAAGTGAGAATTTAAAACTAACTACTAAATAAGAAGAGAGGGAGGAGAATGGCTTTGATTACAGTTGCAGGATTTATTGGAGCTGGCAAAAGCTCTTTAACAGAAATTATTGCAAAGGAGTACAATTCTATCCCGTTTTACGAGAAGATTGACTCCCCTCTCCTCTCTAAGCTTTACCAAGCAACTCCAGAGGAGAAAAAAACAAGACGAATTCCTTTCTTATTACAGTTGGAATTCCTAAACAATCGTTTCTCAGTAATTAAACATTCACTTATTGAAGGTAATAACCCAAAAATGAATGTGCTTGACCGTTCCATTTATGAAGATTGGTATTTTGCTAAAGTCCTCTATGAACGTGGAGAGATTTCATCAATGGAGTTTGAACTTTACGAAAATCTTCTAAATAACATGATGGAAGAATTAGAAGAACTTCCAAAGAAAGCTCCAGACTTAATGATTTACATCAAAGGTTCTTTTGAAACATTCATTAAACGTATTCAAAAGCGTGGTCGAGGCTTTGAGCTAGACAAGGAAACTGAGGAATATTTCTATGAGCTTTGGAGTGGTTATGATGACTGGTTGGAAAATCACTATCACGCTTCTCCGTATTTAATTATTGATGCTGATAAATATGATTATGTTGAGAATGAAGCTGATAGAGTTGAAGTTCTTGAGATGATTAATATTAAGCTTTGGGAATGCGGTTTGCTAGAACCAGAGAATCCAATTGGGGAAACTGTTACTATTTCAAAAGGTGAACATATTGGAGAGACTGGACAAGTTCAAGAAGTATTCAAGTCCCATGATGGAAGAAACATGTACACAATTAAAGTTGAAGGCAAGAAAAATTTGAGAATGAATTTCAGAGATGAGCTTGTTTTCCACAAACCAAACAATATTGGGAAATCATTTAAATAAAACTTATAAAACACTTAGGAGGAAATGGAAATGAATAAAACAGTATTTGAGGAAATGTTTAAAGTTGGTCAAGATGTTCTAGTTATTGCTGAGGAGCGTGGTCATGAGTTCAATATTGGTGAGATTGTAACGTTAACTGAGTTTGATAACTGGGATAATGGTTTTTATGCAAAAGGTAAAGATGGTTATGAGTGGTGGGTTTATGAAGGTGAGATTGCTCCAGCAACAAAAGGACTTTCTTTAATCCACATTATCAAAATGCTTCAAAATAAAGAGCTTGAAGTTGGTCAAGAAGTTAAAGTTGTATTTGAAAACAATGAATATAATACAATTACTTTCACAGTTGGAGAAGACCACTTTGGACTTACTTTAAATGAGCCTTATGGAGTGTTTACAGATGGAGATACAATCCAATTAAAATCATGCCTATATGAGCCAGAAACTACTTTTGAGATTCTTCAAAAAGAAGTTGTGGAAGTTGCTGAGGCTTGCGAGTGTGGTTGCTGTGCATGAGCAACTAACAATCTTTGACTTTTTGGAAGGGGCTGAGGGATACGCTTTTGTTTCCCCTCTCTCTCCAAAGTATTCTCTAAACGATAGAGTAAAAGTTTTATCTCCTTCCCCAGAAACGAATGAGGAAGATTTTTATTATCTTGAGAGATTTAAAAACAAAGTTGGAGTAATTGTTGAACGATACCAGAATAAAAAAGGTTTTCAATACTATGTAACCTTTCCGTCAATGAATGAGACGGGAATTTTTTACGAGGGGGATTTAACACAATGAGTTTATTAATAAACATATTTTCTATTGCTTTATTGTTCGGATTACTGTATTCAATATCAGAAAACAAGAAATCTGTAAAGTTTAAGCCAATTGCTTATGGAATCGCCGCTCAACTAACACTTACATTCTTCTTTATAAAAATTCCAATTGGACAGAAAGCAATCCTAGCCTTTTCAAACGGATTCCAAAAAGTAATGAGCTATGCCAATGACGGATTAACATTTGTATTTGGTAGTTTAGCAGATGGAAAAGCACCTACTGGAAGTATCTTTGCAATTCAAATTCTATGTATCATTATTGTTTTCTCAGCACTTATGTCAGTACTTTATTATTTGGGAGTTATTGGATTATTTGTTAAAATTATTGGTGGAGCTATTCAAAAGCTTACGGGAACTTCTAAGGCAGAAAGCTTTGTTGCAACTGCTAACATGTTTTTAGGACAAACAGAAGCCCCAATATTAATTAAGAGCTATCTTCCAAAAATGACACGTTCAGAAATCTTTACAGTGTTAGTTTCTGGAATGGGTTCTGTTGCTGGTTCAATCCTTGTTGGTTATAACCTTTTAGGCGTACCAATGGAATATTTATTACTTGCTTGTGCGCTTGTTCCAACCTCTTCCCTTCTGGTTGCTAAAATTCTAGTTCCAGAGACAGAAGAATCAGAGCTTAATAATGTTACGATGGATAGAAAAGGAGATAATACAAGCTTAGTAGAAGCCCTTGCAAAAGGCACTACTGATGGAGTTGGAATGGCTATTGGAGTGGCTGGTTCATTAATTGCCATTATAAGCTTGGTTGCTATGGTTAATGGTGGTTTATCACTCATTGGAACATCTCTTCAAGAAATCCTTTCTTATATCTTCCTACCTTTCGGAATGATGTTTGGAATCCCATTCCATGAAGCTCAGCAAGTAGCTAGTCTTCTTGGTCAAAAGGTTACTCTAAATGAGTTTATTGCTTTCAGTGATTATGTGAAAATGATGGGCGACTTATCCCCAAGAGCTTCACAAATGGTTGCAATTGCTTTAACTGGTTTTGCAAACTTATCATCTATTGGAATCTGTGTAGTTGGTATTTCTGTACTAGCTCCAGAGAAGCGCCCTATTCTTTCAAAACTAGCTCCTAAGGCTATGGTTGGTGGAGCATTGGTGAGTTTCTTATCAGCTCTATTTGTAGGACTATTTATTTAATAAGCGCAATCAAAGAGCCTTCTCAGTATTTAAAGCTGAGGAGGTTTTATTATGACTTTAACTTGGATTAACAGAAAGAGATTAGATATTGACTTGGAAGAAGAATTAAAAATGTTTGAATGGGAGAAGCCCAAATGGATAGATGAAAGGTTAATTGCTGCCTCTCCTTTTCGCTATGATAAAGCGCCAAGCTTCTTTGTGAATTTAGAAAATTTACCAGATAAAGAGATTGCAGGAACTTGGAAAGATTCTGGAGCAGATATTGGCAGCGAATACTCAAGCGGTAATTTCTTAACGTTATTAGCTTATTTAAGAAGAGAGACTGAGGAAGAAACAGAAGTTTATTTACTTGAGAAATATGATTATAAAGCATACTCAAAACTTAAACTCAAACTTAACCTAAAGCTAAAAGTTAAGCCTATTCCCCTTCCCAGACCAAGAGGAATACAAGATGTAATATATCTTCCAAGTAGAGGAATTAGTTATGAAGTTGCTTATGAAAGTGATTCAATAATTTCTCCAGATGGGAAAACACTTGCACTCCTTTGGAAGAATCCACAGGGAGAAATACTTGCTATCAAGTACCGTAAAACAGATTCAAAGATATTCTTCTATGAAAAAGATGGATATAGATTGAATGAGCTACTATATGGTTTAGATTACGTTTACTTAACCAATCCTAAAACTATTGCCATTACAGAAGCGGAAATTGATTCTCTAAGCTGGCGCACTCTTGGAAGGGCTTCTGTTGCAGTTGGAGGCTCAAGCTTCTCAGATACTCAAGCAGAGCTTTTAAAAAGAACTGGAGCAGAGAATTTAATAATCTCAGTTGACAATGATAGAGTTGGGCAGAAGTTAGCTAGAGAAATAATTTCCAAAGTTGGTGCTTATTTTAATGTCTATTTTGTGAAATATCCAAGCGGAATAAAAGATATGAATGAGTTTATTTTAAAGTTTCCTAACCAATTACCTAAACTAACTAAACTTAAATTGACGTTATTTTAACACAAAATTTTATAGTTTTTTTCAAACACACTAACAGCCGTTAACCCTTATAAACAAAGGGATTTCGGCTTTTTTAATTGTTTTTTAATTATTAGCAATATAACAACATCCCCTTAACGCATTGCTTAACGTTAAGTTTAACGTTTATTATAAGGTAACGCTAAATAAAGCGTTAATAAATAACGTTAAGGAGTGTTTAGGAATGAATAACAATAAAGTATTAATAGCGGGAGAATTAACAGTAGTTGAAGGGATTGAAGTTGTAGTTGGGTCAAGTAGTTGGATAGAGTTAACGTCATATAAAGTTATAAAGAGAACAGTCAATAAGTTCCGTCACAAGTTATATAATAACGTTGAGCCAGACGACTTTGAAAGCTACTTAAATTTTGAAACTGCTAAACTATTAGCCAATCATTATGATTTTGAAATTAATAGCAACTTGGAAGCATACTTGCAATATTGCTTAAATACAAAAGCATATACTTTCTTAGCTGGTCAAGATGATAAAGAAGTATTTTTCTCAGAACTAGAAGCCAAGGCAAGAAAGAATAATGAAGATGTGGATATTATGGAAGTGTTTGAAGATAGCGATAATACTAATGATAATTCATTTGAAAGAGCTGAGGTTAAGATTATTAAAGAAAAGCTTTATCCTCACCTATCAGATATCCAACGTCTAATCTTACATAAGATTGAATTAGATTATAGACCAAAAGAGATTGCAGATGAACTTGGCAAGCATCATTCATTTGTGCCTCGTGAGCTGAAGAAAATTCAGAAAATTGCGAACAATCTAAAACTAGCAGTCTAAAAACTTTTTAAAATTATTTGCGCACAATTAAAAGCTGCTCGGTATTTAGATATGTAAGGCAAACAAACACCATATAAAACACAAAACAATTGGAGGAATTAAATTATGAAAATGCGCACAACAATGGTTGGAGAAGGAATTTTAAAAGCTGCTGAGGTAGCTGCGAACATGGGGGCAGAAATTAATGATAGTCAATTAGTTGTAAATGCTGGCTTAGTAAAAGAGCTTGCAGAAGATTTCTTAAAAACTGAGGAAGTTGCTCTTAAAGAAGTGTTTGCAGATGGCAAAGAATTAGCAATTGAAAAAGTTATTGAATTACAAACGCAAGGTAAGCTGGATGATGTTGCTTCTAAGTTTGAAAATATGCTGGAAGTTATGGAAGAAAAGTTAATTGATTATATGGGAGAAAAAGTTGAGTCTGAAACAGTAACAGAAGAAGAAAAAATGACTTATCTAATAATCGGATTAGGCTTAGCTAGTGCTGTTCAGCATTTAGGATAAACACCAATACTTGTATAAACATTTGGGGAGCATCTTCTCCCCTTCTTACATAAAACTTTAGGAGGAATTAATTATGTTATTTGAAAAGAAATTTTTAGGAGTTTCAGCAATTCAATGGGATACAATGTTAAGCCAAGCAGATGGGGCTGCTCTTAAATTCGATTTACCAGAAATGATGGAGATGATTAAAGAAGTTAGAATGTGGCTTGGTGAGTATATCCGTCATACAGAAGTAGCCAAGTTTTACCGTCAAGTAAATGTAACAAGTGAAGTTTATATGATTATTAAGGGAGCAGATGCAAAAGCTGAGTATGCTGCTGAGGCATTAATGGAATCAATGGAAGATTTAGATGAATATGTTAAAAGTCTTTCAGTAAATATTCAAGCAGAAATTAAAATTAATGTAACTGTTGGAGGAAGAAACTAATGAAACTATCATTTAATACATTAGTAGAATGTCAACAAATTAACAGAAAAGATATTATTATCACCAATGAAGATACTTATCTAGTTATTGGTGATAGTTACAAAATGTATTTAGTATCTTTAAATTGTGGTACTTGTTACGGAATGGGAAGAAGTATGGGAACATCAGCAGATATTAAACAATATATTGACAACTCTTTGGAAGAGAATATTCAAAGAATCATTAAATCAGAAAAACTAGAATTAAAGGAGATATAAAAAGAGAGCGTTCCATTTGGGAGCGCCCTTTTAATTTACTTATCTAAGCCATTTCACATAACTTTCATCAAAATACATCCAACCTTCTATGCCTGTTTCATGGTGGACAAAAATCCAATCCTCATAGCGTAAATAAACATCCCAAGCACTTTGGAAAGCTTTCCCCACTACTTCATCACCTTTAGAAGCACCTTTCCGCAAGTTAATATTATCTCCACTTATATAAACAACTCCATTGCTTTTTCCATCTTTATTAATACTTGCAACGTCATCTCTCATCCAATTTTCTGGAGCAACCATATACCAAAAGTGTCCTCCTTCATAATGCCACTTATAATAAGTATGCCCTTGTCCTTTAGTAGCTTGTCTCATAACTTGGGAATTTGCATTAGGCTCTTTTCTGATATTAGCAACATCAGCAGTAGTTGTCAGATATCCTAATACTTCATTTTGGGGAGTTTCGTTTTGAGGAGATTCATTTGAGGAATTATTTTGAGAGGAGTTAGTAAACCATTCTAAAGTTTTATTTCCGTTCAGTTTATTTAAATCACATTTTCCAATACCTTCAACATTTCCAAATTCAGTGTATTGCCAAATATCACAATGGAAGTCTGGTTTTAAACCACCGTAGCGGGGAATCCATACAAAGTCAGTATTTACATTTCCCATTCCAAACTCATTATACATATGATGCCCAACATATAAACCAACCTTCTCTGCTCCAAGCTTTCTTAATTCATCTATAAAGGCTTGTGTACCCGCTTGCATATCTCCCATTGTTTTCACTTCTACATCAGCAACCCAGAATAAAGCATCTTTGTCACCACGATTCCAAAAGTCTCTAGCTTCAATTCTAGCATCATTTTCGGATACAAAGCGGCAGAAAGCATAATTCCCAAAAGGTACTTCGTGTTCTTTCATAGATTGTACATAGCTTTTATATTTTGGGTCTGCATAAGTTGAGCCATCTTGCACTCTAGCAATTACTAAATCTAATTGAGGTGCTGCAATTCTCCAATCAATATCCCCGTTCCATTTTGAAATATCTACAATATATCCCATTTAATCACTCTCCAAGTTTCTTTTCAATGTGTTCTAATCTG
This sequence comes from Bacillus pseudomycoides, assembly GCF_002551005.1. Taxonomy (GTDB): domain Bacteria; phylum Bacillota; class Bacilli; order Bacillales; family Bacillaceae_G; genus Bacillus_A; species Bacillus_A pseudomycoides_C. Next base: position 66,788 of record NZ_NVOY01000040.1, on the reverse strand, counting down.
TCTGTAATCTTTTCTTGGTTTTTAGCCATATCAAAAACACTATCTTTAATATCTTTTAATACTTCTTGTTGTTTTGAAATAAAGGTTTGTTGCTCCGCAATCACTCCAGCATGATGATTAATTAATTCACGTTGCTCCAGCTTGTCCTTTTGTTGGAGATAGTAACCATAGAGGAACAGTCCAAAGAATACGGTCTCCTTGTTCATAATCATTTCTAACACTTGTTCCAACTTAGATTCCTCCTTTACTTTCTACCATGTACCTCTCTATATTCCAATGTAAATTCTCGTTCTTCTTGAGTAATAACTTTCAACGGAATTAATCTTTGTAGCTGGGAAGCAGTACACCAATTAATTTGGTATCTATCAAACCATTTTCGAAAATCTTTGCAGCGCTCTTGTGATTCTAAGAATTCTGTTTCCTGTTCTAACGTTAAAACTTTTGTTGTCATAACTTTCCACTCCTTTAATTTGGATGTAATTCTAAAATAGCAATTTCTAAAGCTGAAACAGTTTGGGCAAGCTCTTCTCCTTTTAGTTGTTCTTCCTTTAAGGAGATTTCCAAATCAGAAACTTGGAGAGCCATTGATTCCAGTTTAGATGGTTTAGTTTCTGAAGGCTTATTAAGTTCTTCTAATTCTTCTTCTGTAATAGTTTCAATCCATTTCCCATCTTTGAAAATAGGTTTCCAGTTTGGTTGTGGCAAAGGAAGTTCCGTTGAGTTTTCTGGGATATCATAAACTTCTTTATAACCAACAACCACCAACTCTTTATAATGTTTTTCCACAACTCCAGTTGCAGACTCCTCATAATATACCTTGTCAATGAGTTCTTTAATTTCTTCTTGTCGAGGGAATAGTAACGTATCCTCAACATAAGCTTTTGTTTCTTTATCAAATAAATGAACTATTTTCATAAAATCTCTCCTTTCTTATAGGTGATATGTTAAATAAAAATCTACTGATTTTATTGGCTTTCTTGTCCAGTCAATCCGAACATCACCATTTGTCATGACAGAAATTTTACCATCATAAAGGTTTAAATCATCACTTATAAAAGCCTCTGTAAATGAAACGTTAAAAGGTGGTCTGATTCCTGCTGGAATATTGGCAAATACCATTCCATCCTTCAAACCCCCAACAGAAGCTGAAATATAAACAACATCATTATGAACTTTATATTTATGAGGCTTTCCACCATTATCATTAGCTCCATTTAGAAGCGTTAAATCAAGCCAGCCAGTATCTTTTGATGATTTCGTAAGAACTTCATTACCGTTATTTTTAAGTATTCCTATAACGTCTACACCATTTTTAAAATCGTTTGCATGGTTAATAACTAACTTGTCACCGTCACCAATATCATAACCAACAAATGCACGTTTGTTATTAACTAAAAGGTCACTCGCCCGTGCCTCCCAATTTCCCCACCCTTGACCAGTTACAGTCTTTTTCCAAGGCTTCCAAGTGCCGTCGTAACAGGTTCTTTCGTATGTTTCCGGGAAAGCAACATTAAAAATAGTCGCTCTTTGGAGTACCCAAGTATCAGCATGTTTTTGAACCTCTATAAACCACCAATTATTAGACGTTGTAATTGGAACGTTTTGCAATGATTCACCCATATAGAAGCCATTATTTTTTAAATTATTCAAATCTGTTTTTGAAACATTAATATTTACTCCACTATCAGCAGTAACTTGGTGTTTTTGTTTCCAAGACGCAAGAAACGCTTCTGTAACGACGCGCGAACCGTGTAAATGAATATTTCCGTCCGGCTCGAATTTTATTCCATTGTTCCAATCCCAATCAACATTATTAATATTTTTAGAAGGAGCAAAGATTAACTCATCTGTATCTGGATGATGAATTGCCCAAGATTTTCGGTTTGCTTTTTTGAAGATGTTAGGCATGTCTGTTGTAAATGTAAGCGCCCCTAGGACTGTATCTCCAGACTTCTTTACAACATTCATATTTTTTAACTGAGCATCTAAATCATTTAACTTCTTCTGGAAGTCGCTCATTTGCCCATCAGACTTAGTTATAAAATCATTAATCTTTTTATCTAATGATGTTAAAGAAGAGTTAACTTTGTTAGTTGCATCTGTAAGAGTCTTATCAATTTTTGATTGCATACTAGAAACAGATTGCTTAACTTGCCACTCAAGAATTTCAATCTGAGAAATATAATGCTCAGCTACCCCAGAAGCTCCTGTTGCAGCATCAGCAATTATTTTATATTTAAAGTTTCTTGTGGAAACAATATCAATCGGATTTGCTAAACTAGCATCTGGCTTTGTAAAAGAAAAATAAGCAGTATCAACAGTTCCAACAACAGAAGCAGCAGCGGAAACTAATGTATAAGAAATCATACCTTTCTTTGGGTCTACAACAACCATATTTTTAAATTGCTTTCCATCATCTTTAATATAAGAACCATTGGAAAGCCTTGCTTCAAATTGAGGAGTCCAGCCAGTTAAGTCAAAAGGCTCTCCCTCATTTGTAATAGTCACATTAAATGTATTTGTATCATAATCCCCAATCCTAACAACAATTGCTGGAGTTGGGATTGAGTGAGCTAAATCTAATGTGAATGTATATGTTTTTACAGCCATTCCTTAACCTCCTTAATGTACTTTCTTTTCTAATTCTTCAATACGTCTTCTTAAATCATTTATAGTACCTTCTTGTCCATCCGTTTTAATTTGCAGATTGTGAATGTCCGTTCTAGCTCCACTAATTTCTCCATCGTGTCTATCTGTCTTCCCTTGAAGGCTTTGGATATCAACTTTAGAAGTTCCTAAAGAATTTCCAATATCACTGAACGTTTGGTTTATATCTTTTCCGTTGATTTTTACACAGTTAATAGTATCAATGAAAGCTTCTCCCCAAACCTGTTGGCGTTGTCCTAAAGAACCACTCCCAGAATTGTTTGGATTAAATGAAGCAGATTCTCTAAAACCTTTATCATTTGTTATACTCCAACTCTTTCCGAATATAGAAGTTTCAAAACGCCCAGCACCTTCAAAATAAATAGGCTGTTTGAAGAAGGAACTTCCCAAGAAATTAATTTCAGCATGAGAATAGAATCTTGGGGCAAAGGAATATAAATCACCACTAACTCCATCAATGAAGATAGACTGTGTTATTGAGCCATCTTTATTACGTTTACCAAAGGCGAGCGCACCGCTTTGATTCTCAAGTGATTCAATAACCCAACTTGTAATCTCCCTACCATCCCCAGCCTTTGCTTGTGAAATAGTTGTGGCAATCTTATTTGTAACAGAATAGAAGTCAATTGCAGAGCGGTCTAGGGAAATTCTGAAAGTATTATTCCTTGCAATAATGTCACCAGCAACAATTGATTCTCCTCTAAGATTTCTAACATTAATTTGGTTAGCATCTAAAGTCCCTGCTGTAATGAAATCTGCAACAATTCGACCATCTTGAGTCATAGCAGTTCCAAATTTTCCGTTATAACCCGTTGAGCTATATCCAAGCCCTCCCATATTCCAGCGCCAAATTTTCTGAGCTTTATTAATTTCTGGCTTGTCCATAATTAAAATTTCACTTGGCTTTTCTTTTGGATTAAGTCTGATATAACCACCATCAGCTCCAGTAATTAAATTAGTAGCATTGTCAATGGCTTGCTGAAGGTTAGAAGATTGGTCTTTAATCTGGTTAGATAAGTTGTTTCCTAAATCATTTAACTGTGATTGGTTATCACTATTGAAATTGGCTTTCGCATTTCCTAACTCAATCTTGTTATATTGTCCAGTAAGAGAGTTAAATTCCGTTCTAATAACCTTTACTTTAATATCTACACCAAGTACTTCATGCCTCACAGTTACAATATCACCTAAACCAACCCGCTCAAGGACTGCAAAGTTCTTATATTCTTCTGTTAGCCATAGAGGAATAAACTCAACCTTAACGTTTGTTTTTGGGATATCAATCTTTGACTCTTCCAAATACTTTCGAGCAAACTTTCTTAATTCGTCTGGGTTTGTGATTGAGGGCTTCTTGCCTTCTTCTGCTCTAGCTTTCTCTGATAAGTCTAGAGGAATAATCTTAGGGAACGGGTAGTTATTAATATAAGGGGAGTCAACATATTTTTCTGGAAGTGTAATTATTTTCTCTGGCTCTTTTCCTTGGGCATCTATCTTTGCAAATGGATAAAGACGAGTAGCCAGTCCAGCAATATCAGTTTCAACATCTAATCCTATCAAGTTCTTTTTGTAAGCAATTAAAACTCCATTATCAAAGCCTCTTGCTTTCTTAATTCGGAAATTAAAGTTATCTCTTTCAAACTCTCCCCCCCAAGTATCTATGAAACTCCCTTTGATTCCAGCAAGCGCTTGAAGAGGATTTAAGTTTTCTAGTGAGGTACTATTTACGGAGTCAATATCAGTAGATAATACAAAAGGAGTTTTATAAGCCATTGAATTAGTTAAAATGTCAAGGAAAGCACTTGCATTTAAATCTTTAACACTTACATTCTCAACAAAGTTATCAAGTAAATCATAGGTAATATGCTGAGCAAAAACTGTAATTGTATTATCAATATTGGGATTAATTGTTACAATTCGGAAAAGCTGCTCCGGCAAATTCTCATTAGCTCTTGCTTTAATAATATTTCCATTCATTAAATCTTTATAGAGCGGAGAGGAAACAGGATACTTTAACTCTAATTCAAAGATTCCGTTTCTCTCCTCTATAACGTTGCAGGAAATTGCATCCTTTAAAATCCCTAAGCCATTGTGAGAGAAGTTTGTTTCTTTCATCTCATATAGAGTTGGATAAATTAATTCTGACAATCCTGTCTCCTCCTTCTATTTAAATTGTGATTGGTTTGTTAATTCCACTTTTGTAACATTCCCTGTCCAAGAAATATAGTTTCTACCAACTTCAAGGAAAGGGAACGGGGAAAACATTTTATTATTCTGCGGCTTAGTATCTTTAAAAGCATTCATCTGGTTACAATCAATTGTAATGTAGTCCTCAACGCCTTTTAGAACAACTGTCTGATTATTAATAGAAAGGTTAATATCACCCTTTCCAAATACTTTAATAATTGGGGCAGCTTTTCTTGTACCTTCATTAAAGATATATTGAGGCTTTGTTAGTGGATAAGTTGTTAACGCTCCAACTTTAAAAGGATAGCAAACAAAAGTTACTTGTGTAGAGTATTGGAGAATGGTTGGATTGTAAGTCCAAATAAGAGGGCGAATAGTTTTTACTTTTAGAATGTAATTGTCAACCTCATTAAAGATTAAATCTCCAGCACCACTAAGCCAATCATGTATTAATGTGAATTTATCTTGAGTTGAGTCTCCAGTATATCGAAAACGGATTCCAACAGTAACTTCAATATCTTTGTAACTTCCATCTTTCATAGTGAGAGAGCCAGAGCGCCCACTAACTTCAATAGCTTGTACATTTTCCTCAGCACTTGGAATAGAGGGCTTAGATGTTAAATAAATTCCATAATCATCTAAACTCTCTTTCTCCCTAAATGTGAAGAAAGGCAATTGAACGCTCATTAAATTCTCACTCCTTTAGCTAAATTAAAACGTCTGTTTTGAACAGCCAATTCATTATTGGTATAGATTGCAGTTGCTCTTGCAACTTCTTTTCCATCAATTGTTACAGGGATTTCTAATTGAATTGGAGATTGCTTTTGTTGTTGGATTGCAGAATGATTTACAGAAGTATTTCTAGAGGATTTATTAAGGGAGGAAGATAAGTCTCTATTTAAACTTGCAAGAGGCGCAAGAGTTTGAGAGAGTGCCATATTCAAAGGTGATTGAGCGGAGCGGAAATTATTTGAAGGAAGTCCGCCTTTTTCCCCAAGCGCTGGAGCAGCAACCATTGGCATAGGACTATCCATTGCAAACACGGCTCTTACAGGACTTAGCCCTCTTAACATTGGTCTTGCGCTTCTTGTACGCTCATCAGAAACTTTTCCCTCAACTTGAATTGAACGACCGGAGAAAGCCCCTTGAATTTTATCTGAAATAGAGCCCATAGCCGAACCAACAGCACCAAACATAGATTTAATACCATCTATAAGAGTTTTAATAATCTTTTTACCAATATCTTCAAGGTTAATTCCCTTTAAGAAATCAATTGCTTTATCCCAACCTTCCTTGACAATATCTTTCAAAGTTGAAACAACTGCTTTTATTGCACTCATCAAACTCTTAAACCCCTTTTCAGCTCCCTTTTTAATAGTCTCAATAGAAGCTTCCCAAAGTGCTTTAATAGCTCCCCACATATCTGCAAAGAAGGATTTCAGAAGAGAACCAAATGATTTAATAGCACTTCCAATCTTTTTAATGAAACTTAAATTAATTAATCCCCAAATTAATTCAACAGCTCCTTGGAATATTTGCTTAATCCCTTCCCACATTCCAGAAAAGTCTCCGGTCAAAACAGATGCAAAAAATTTAATTATCCCCATAATGATATCAACAGCACCCTGCACAATATCCTTAATAGCGTTCCAAGCATCTTCAATAATGAACTTAACAAGCGGCATTACAAACTCAATAACCGCCTTAATACCTTCAAAAACATTATGAACAGCTTGGAGGATTTGCTCTCCGTTTTCTTTCCAGAAGTCAGATATTTGTTTAATAATGTCATTGATAAATTGCATTGCATCATTGAGGATTGGCATTACGACTGGGAGTATTTTATTAAATAAGTCTCCCACAAATTTAAACGTCTCACCAAAAATCCCTGTAATTACTGGAGCAGCATTAGAGAGTAAATCCTGAATATTCTGAACAAAGGCGCTGAATTGGGCTTTTATATCTTGTATAAACATTTGGATGCTGGCTTGTTGCTCTGGTGAGAATCCTAGCTTATCAAGTAAGTTGCTGGCTGTTCCCCAATCACCCATAACAATAGCCTTCAACGCTCCAACACCTTGACTAACAGAAGAAACTACATCATTAATTACTTTGATTGACTCGGTACTAATTCCAAGCTTTGTAAGGATAGAAACCCCTTTAACTCCAGCACTTGCATCTCCTTGAGCAGCTTTCCACAAGTCACCAATAGCAACTCCCATTTCCTTAACAATTCCAATACCATTTCTCAATGGCTCAAAAGCTTTGTTGAAAAACTCCTGTCTTTGGCGTGTTTGTTCAATACCTTGTCCAAGTTTCTCATACTCTACTTGAGACTGTTCAAGAATCTTATTAGCTTGCTCTTGAGACATTTTCCCAGACTTAACTTTCTCCTCTAACTCAACTTTCTTTTGAGCCATCATTCCCTCGACAGTTAAGTTTTTCTTTGATTGTTCTTCTGCTTCTTTCAGGGCTTTTGTAGCATCATTTTGAGACATTCCCCAAAACTTAACACGATTCTCAAGAATGGCTTTTGTCTGAGCCAATTTTTGGTCTTCCTTTTGCATTAGCTTGGCAGCTTCAACAGCTCTTCCAGATGGGTCAATCATCTTATCAATTGCTCCAACAAAGGAAGTTGTTCCATTAGCTGCTCCAACTAAAGCTGGCTCTAATGTAGAGAAGAGAACCAATCCTAAATCCTCAGTTTGAGAAGAAAGGTTGTCCATTGCTCCAGTAAGGTTATTGGACATAGTATCAGCAGCTACTTTTGCAGCACCATCAGAAGTATAAAGTTTCTCAGTGAAGTTATCAAACTGCTCAACCCCACCTTTTAAAACTTCCATCCATCCCGCATAAGCTTCTTCTCCAAAGATAGCCTTAGCAGAAGCGATTTGTTGAGATTCTGAAAGCTCTAGAAACTTAGGTGACATTTCGGAAATAATATCATGCATACTCTTCATATTTCCATCTGCCTTAACAGTAGAAACCCCAAGTTGGTCTAATGCTTTCGCAGCAGCTTTTGGAGGACTTGCCAAACGAGATAAACCAGCCCTTAAAGCAGTACCAGCCATAGATGCCTTAATACCAGAGTTTGCAAATATCATTGCAATAGCAGAAGTTTCTTCTAAATTCATTCCAAAAGCATTTGCAACTGGAGCTGCATATTTCATGGTTTCTCCCATCTGCTCAACATTTAAGTTTGCACTGGATTGAGCTACTGCGAAAATATCAGCAGCTTTTCCAGCTTCCTCAGCAGCCATTCCGAACGGAGTCATTGTATCAGTTACAATATCAGAAGCCTTTGCTAAGTCCAAAGCCCCAGCAGTTGCTAAGTTTAATAAAGGTTCAGAGGCTGCAATCATTTGATTAGAATCCCAACCAGCAAGAGCCATATATTCATAAGCTTCTGCAACGTTGGTTGCACTCCAAACAGTTTCAGAACCCAACTTTCTAGCATTCGCTCCTAACTCAGCCATTTGTAAGCTAGTTGACTTAGAAAGAGCCTCAACTTTAGACATCTGTTTTGTATAATCCATACCAACTTTAACTACTCCACCAATAGCAGTTTTAACTAATTCGATACCACCAACAGCAGCACCAATTCCAGCCATAGCTCCAATAGCACCCTTAAAGCCACTTGCCATTCCATTAGAAGCTTTCTCAACGCCTTTTGAAGAACTCTCAACATTCTTTAAATCTCGTACCATCCTTTGGACTCCAGATTTAAAAGCTGAATCATTCAGAATAACATCGACTTGCATTTGTCTATTTGCCAAATAGTTTCCTCCTCTCTTTAGTAAGATTAATAATTTGTATTATCTAGTTTTAATAAGGCTTCTTTATGTTCTCTCTCAGCTTTATAAACTAAAATGTCACACCAATGGAGAAAATCTGTTGAATCTATTTCTGCAATAGTCCAGCCAGCTTCCAAACGTGAAACATAAAAATCCATTATAAAATCATATAAAGTAAAACCGCCGGAAGAAGAAGAATCTCCTCCGCCAGCGTTCCCTAGTTTTTTACTGTTTCAAGTTTCTTAGAAACACGTTGAGCAGTAGATGCTAAGCAATTCATAATCACTTCTGTAACATCTCCAGCATCAACTCCCATCCAAAACTCCTCAGCAGTAAAGTTATTGTTATAAAGTTTTGTTGCAATTAACTCAACAGCATCATCCAATAAGTCAACAGAAAATTCTTTCTCAAGTTTTGTAACCAATACCAATGACCCCTTAAAGTAAAGAGCTGGTAAGTATGCAGGCTGTTTAAATGTTTTTTCTTTTCCTTCAATAATTAATGTTAATTCCATATTTCCTCAATCTCCTTTAAAGTTAATTATTTATTTAGTGGGATTAATGCTTCTTTAATAATCGGCTCTGGAACTTCTGTAAACCATTTTTGAATAACTGCCATGTCAGCGCCTTTCATTTCTTCATCAACTTGGTACTCAAAGACACCATCTGATAAACGCGGCATGAAAGAAGCCTCAAACTCAGTTGATTGGAAATCAATTTTATCTTCTTTTGTTGCAGTTGTTTCAGAAGGAATTGCTAAGCGCCCTTTGTAAAGAACTTTGTAACGATATTTACCGTTAGCCTTTAAACGTCTGTACATCAAAGCAATCTCTGGAGCAATAGCCTCAGCAGATTTCTTTGTTGCACCATTTGCATATTCATAACCAAGTACATCTGCCTCTGTTTCTGGGTCAATACCTGTAAGCTTTAACTTCACATCAATAGCACCCATTGCAGAAGCCGTTTCAATCGCTCGGTTATCACCGTATTGAGAAGCAGTTTCCACTTTAGGCTCTACTGATAATTCTTGTACATAGCCCAAGTGTTTTGGCTCTCCATATTTAGTTCCAGCCTCGCCATCAGACTTAACTTTTGCATAATATAATTTATCAATACCAATAATAGTCGTAGACAATTTATTTGCCTCCTTATTTATTCATTTATTTCACTAAATTGAATTATGGAGTTAAAATGTAAAATTCCATCCGTCTCCACAAAATCAACTTCTTTTATTAACACTTCAACCTCTTGAAGTTGAACAACTCCTAAAATATCTAGCAGCCCTTCTTGGACTAGATATTTATCTTCATCCGTAAAGATTGCAACATCAATTAAGATAAGTCGCTGCCTAACATTCTTAGAGCCTCTAATAACTTTCTCCAAACTAATATCTATAACAAAAGAATCTCCATCAATATGTTGAATAGCCTTGTCAGTAAATATTGTGAATGAAGGAAATTGTTCTTTTAAAGCTATAACAACTTTATCTTCTAACTCTTGTAAAGCGCTTGACTTTGTTTCACTCACTTAATCACCTTCTCCAAAAACTTAGCAATCTCAGCATCAGACTTTGCTTGTATCTCCATTTCTCCAGCTTCCATAAAGTGCTTTCCAGTTACATAACCACCATGTCTAGTTCTGTGTCCATTATTTACAAAAGGAGCATACTCAACATTAGTTGCAAAGCCCCCTCTAATTTGTGAAGAGAAAACTTGAGTGGGAACTGCTCGCACTGAACGCCTTAAATTACCTGTATCAACTGGAGTCTTATTTTTAGCAGCTCTTTCTCCAATAAGCGAAAGCCTGTCGACAAGGGTCTTTCCTTCTGTTTGGAATGTTTGCTGCATCCTCTCAAAATCATTTAGAAGCTCTTTAGCTCTAACGTTTACTTGCATTTACTTCTTCTCTTTTCAAAATGATTTCTGAATGAGTTGGATAAGGATAAGGCTCACCAGCAAAGGTTATGATTATTTGCCCTTCATAGTAGACAATAACTTTATCACCTTGAGTAATATCTACTTTGGGAGAAATAAAAAGCTTGAAGTTTGAGCGGATAAATTCAAAAGGCTCTTCTAAACTTACTGAGGACATTGAGGAAGATGTTAGAGTTGACAAAGCGCATTTATTGTTTTCTGTTAATAACTTATAACCCTGCTTAACGCTGCCATTTGGCTGAGTAACATTTGTTAATCTGTAAACATCACATCTATCAAAATATGTTGATTCAATACCTAATCCAGTCATATAGTTTGCAGCCTTTTATATTTATTTAGGAAAGTACGGTATTCAGTTAACAAGTTAAGCCCTAAAGATTTCTGGAATTGGTTACTAGAGTATGTTACTTGGTAGTCTCCCCGTTTAATTGAGGATATATTATCAGTAGAGTTAGAGATTCCTGTTTCATATGTGAATAATTGTTTAACTGCCATCTCACAAACAATCTCATAAAGACCAGAAGGCAACTCCTCCCAATTAATGTACTCCAGCACTTTTCTAATAGTAATTTTTAAAACTAACTTAATCAGTTCCTCATCCGTTCCCTTAGAGGATAATTGTTTAGCTAGCGGGAGGAGTTCTTCAATAGTCTCTTCTAAAGAAAGATGAGAGGCATTTACCGCCCCTCTCTTCATTACTTAGCAGCCGCCTTACGGGTTGCTGAAGCTTCTTCTTTAGCTACTTTTAAAGATAATGCACGTGTTTCATCTTTCAAGTAAACAACATAATGCACATCAGCGCCTACTACTTGAGAGCGTGTTTCCATTTTGCGCTCAGTTTCAACATTTACCGCACGTTTTAAGGAGATACCTAAAGCACCACGTTTCATTAAGATTGCTTCTGTATCTGTTAATCTACCAGTGACAACAATATTTAATCCCATTACATGACCAACTTGTCCTGCAAGGAAAGCCTCACCTAATTGAACAGGTACGAATTCTGGCATTGCTAAGATTTTGCCATAGTTAGCAGGAGAAACGAACAAGAAAGCCTCTTCAATATCTTCACCGAAAGCAACTCGAAGAGTAGCTAAGCCAACCTGCGTAAACTCTAATGTACCGCCTTCAGTAGCAGTTCGAAGTTGTTCAACTGCTTCACCATCAATTTTATTAGCAATAGCGACTGCAAGCTGTTTCTCAGTTTCACCAATAACAGCTCCATTAGTTGCAAGGATAGACTCATCAGTCATTGCAATATCTTTTACTGCTTTTTTAACAGCGAATTTTTTAGATGCAGCAGTAATTTTTTCTGGAGTGATTGCAGCACCCTCAGCAACATCAATTGCATCTCCAATATAGTTCCAAGTTGGGAATACAACTGTCATACCTTCTTGAGCAGCTAGAGAATAATCCATCTCAGCTAGTGGAGTAAATTTAATTAACTTACCTAATTTTTGTTCAATACCATCAGCAATTACCTCTGGAATTACCATATCTTTAATCATTGTTGTTGACATAATTTTCTTTACCTCGCTTAATTTTTGTAGTGCGATAAGATGGGTTAGTTTTATGTCTTAACATCAATCGGACAAAAAAAATAATATTCAGAAAATTAATCTTGCGCTTTTAGTTGGGCATAAAGTTTTGGATTTGAACGATGTAAAGCATTTCGCTCAGCAAAGCTCATTTCTGAAAACTTCTGTGAGCCAGCTTGTAAGCCAGTGGTTGAAGTGTTTACTTGTGGGGGAGTTGTTCCGGCAGATTTCAAACGCTCTTCAACAGCACGTTCAACAGCGGATTTAAATTCTAGTTCTAAAGTGTCAATGTTAGAGCGTGTTTGAGAATCCGTATCTGTAACCATAAAAGGAACTAATGCAGAGGGAAGTTTGCGCTCGCTTGCAAGCTGAATTCCAAGAGTTTTCATTTCAGACATTTGGCGTTCTTTATCCATTTGATTTAAACGCTGCTCCATTTCTCGCATAGCTTTTTGCTCAGCAGTTTCAGAAGGATTTCGTTTTGTTACTTCTTCATTGATAATTCGTTGTAAGTTGTTATTTTTCCATGTGTCTAGACTCTTAGAAAAATGACTATCTAATTTAGGCTGGACAATTTTTTTACCTTCCTCAGTATCTAAGAAAGTTCCAACCTTCTCTGAAGTTAAAAAAGATTTAGCTAAACCTTCAACCAACTCTGGTTGTGTTTCCATTGCTTCTTGAATGTTTTGTAAAGTGATTTCCATAATTAATAAATCTTCCTTTCCCCTTCAAAGTTCATTTAAGCCCTTCAAAGTTGATTGATAGTTTTAAAGTTTTTCTCCCTTAACTGAGTAGGCTACTAAGCAACATCTACAATGTGGGTGAGCTGGGAGAGAAGGCTCATCACCTAATTTATAAACTTTTCCATTCCTTGCTCTACATACTGGACAAGGAGCATTTCTATTTAGTTCTGGAGCATCATTCCATTGAACTCTATCAACTTCCATTTCTTGATAAGTCTTTTTAGTGGCATCATTTATAATCCTTGCTGTTTCCGTTCTAGCAATGCGCTTTGCATAGAAGGAAGCTAGTCCAGCAGTTTCCATAAGCTCTTTCATAATCTTTGGAATAGAAGAGCCTTTTGCAATTCCATTTGCAATAGCTTTATTAACTGAATCTCCTAATCTAGAAGTTTGATTAAGAGCAGTTTCAAAGTCATAATGTTGCCAGTTATAAGTAATTGCCATATCAATAGAAGAAGTGTCTAAGAAGGAGAATTTGCTCATATCAATTTCTTTACCAAGTACCTCTGCAAGAGCCTTTGATTGGTTTTCCACTGTCTCCTCAAAGTAGCCTCTAAATAGCTCCTTTAAGTTAGTAGAAACCTCACTATTAAGCTCCTTTAAATTCCCATCCATCTGAATCATTAAACGTTTATATCTATCTAGCTGGAGAAGATACTTTACTTTTTCTGCTTCTGTCAAATTCAAACTCTCAATGACTTTAAGAAGTGATTTAACTTCTTTTGCAAAGTCATTAAATATTTGTTGATAAGCAGCATCAATGCTTGTCATATATTTCTCAACGTCTGCAAGATGTTTTATTGTGTTCCTTTCAGACTCATCTGCAAGCCATTTCTGTCCTTTGTTAAGTGCCATTATTTATCACCCTTTGGAGGCTCTTCTTTAGGAGGATTTCCAAACACTTGAGAGAAGTCAGCATTTAGAAGACTTTTATTTTGTTGCTCAGTTTGTTTCTCATGCTGATTATCCAAGCGCTCTTCCTCTAGTTCTAAATCGTGAATGAATGGGAACTGTTCTCTTAAAGTCTCATCTGAAACTATTTCTCTTAATTTAACTGCCATATCAGCAAGCTCAATTAAGTTAGCTGGTAAGTTTCTTGTGAATGTAATTCTTACATCTTTCCAATTGAAGGAGTTTCCTTTAAGGTTTAAGATTGTAGCAATTAAGCGGATACGCTTTTGGAGGGAAGTGTGGAATTTACGTTCTTTAATAGCGGTTTTTGTCTCCATTCCAAGCATCTTGTATTTGATTGCAACTCCAGAAAGGTTTGTTGCAAATTGCTCATCGTGAAGATTTGGAGTTTGCGAGAATTTGTGAATATCTTGGGTGAGGCGGTCTTTAATATTTTCCACGTGCTTATCATTAACATTCTTAGTAATGAATTTTGCATCACCATCTCCATCAACTAAAAGGACTCTATTCTGCTTCATTTCCATAATGTCTTCCTCAGTAGTTGCATTAAGATTTGTAAGCATTAAATAAGCATCATTCCAATATTCAACATCATTAATTGAATCTGAAACTGTAACATTGTAAGCATCAATTAGAGTAATAACACTTTCAAAATCACCCTGTCTTTCTTCATTACTTACATATTCAACAACTGGAACTTCTCCAAAGTAATGAGGCTCAGAACTTAATAACTCATATTCACCAGTTTCTCCGTAATGTTTCAGCTCATAAATAGTATCTTTAGTAAAGATTGAAACTTTCTTAACTTCACTATTTAACAAGGCATCTCTGAAACTGTTATAAATGATTGCTGCAACTGGCTCTTCTTCTAAATCCGTTGAATAAACCATTAAGCAGTTCTTTGGAGATACTTGTTTAAATTTGTGGTTTCCGTCTTTGTCAATCCAATGGACTTCAAAAGCATGTCCATGAATAGAGGATATTTTTCCAAGCTCAGTTGTAACGTCATTTGCATTGTTATCTTCTAATACTTCTCTAAGCTTTTCAGAGAATGATTTATCTCTAATATCATAAGTAACTTCCTCACCTAAAAAATAAGAGGTAGAAGTATCTACAATTAATTTAGGAAAGTTGTTAACTGCTTTATTATTTGGCTTTCCTTCTTCCATCAAACGATTTAAAACATCATGCTTTCCTTGATAATAATCATCTAAGTTTTGATATTGGAATTTGTTTTTGTTGTGGGTTAAAACAAGAGTTAATAAGTTGGGGAGTGTGGGGTTGTCCAAGTAAAATTTCTTTGGAGCGTATGCTGCTAACATCAATTTCCTCCTTTCTTTTAAAATCCAAGCATTGCTTTTGAAATAGTTTTAATTCGATTTCGTGGCATAACCTCTTCAAGTGAATACCTAAAAGCATCCATTAAGTGGTTAAAATTATCTATTGGTCTATTAACATGTTCATTTGTTTTCTTATCTTTTTCCCAAGCATAGTTCTCTAACTCCATCTTGAAGTTTTTACAATTTGGATGAACAACTATCTCATATTGTTGTATAAACTGAATTCCATGAAGGATTGAATCTTTACCTTTTCTAGCAGCTTTAATTCTCCTAACACCAGAGCGCTTAATTTCTTCAATAGATTTAGCCTCTGCTGAGTCAGCAATTATAACTTCCTTAGAAAATCCCTTCATTGTAATTTCATCAACAATATCACTATTTAACATCTGCTTTTTGTAAAACTCATCATAAACATAAATTCTCTTTTGCTTTTGGTCGACTATGCAAGCAACAAAGGCTGCTGGGTCATTTGTATACCCAAAGTCCAGACCAAAATGGGTTTTATGTCCTTGAAGTAGTAATTGCCGTGGATTAAAGTCAGCAACTTGCCAATTATTAAAAACTAATTGACCAAGGGAAGCAAACTCACCAAGAGCATAAATTTTGAAGTAAGTGGGATTTGTTTTCATCATTTCATGAAGTGCATCAATATAATCTTGAGGGAGAAATTTATTGTCTTTGTAGGTTGTGTGAATGACAATAGTATTCTCATGTGAGCGGGTTTTAGGGTTGTGGAATCTATCATAAACCCAATTCGCTTTGGAAACGGGATTATACATCAATACAATTTGATTGTTTGGCTTTCTGGAACGTAAACGCAAAGAAAGCTGAGAGAAATCATCCAAAGTTAGCTCAGTGGCTTCCTCAATCAAAATATCATCAATGCCAGAAATAGATTTAATTTTCTCTGGGTCATCCATTCCTTTAAAAATGAATTCAGAACCATTTGGAAGTTTAATTGTAAAGTTAGACTCAGATACTTTACACTCATCTAATAACTTGAATTGTGCAAGAATCTTTTTAAACTCAGCAAAAATTGATTCCCTAATTGTATTTGTTACTTTCCGAATTACTAGCATCTTTCTTTGGTCTTTCAGAAGTTTAATAACTGCCCTCTGAACTCCAAAAACAGATTTACCAGAGCCAGCTCCACCATAGAGAACCATAAACCTCTCTGGGCGTTCCAAGTAAGGCATATAAGCCTCATTGAAGAATCTCTTAGTAATTTTAATGTTTATCTTTCTATTAATAGCTTATATGCCTCCTTTCAAAGCATTTTAAAAGCTCAATAAACTAGATGAGAAGGGAAATGAAAATAACCGAACTTAAAAGGAGGAAGAGGAGGAAAACACATCATAGGAGGAATATCTTCTCATCTAGCTTATTCAATTTTTAAAAGTATTTTGGAGGAATTGGCAGGAGTTGAAGGAATCGAACCCTCTCTAATAGTTTTGGAGACTATCGTGCAACCAATACACTAAACTCCCATTTGGCGTGTTAGGGAGGACTCGAACCTCCAACCAACAGCTTAACAGGCTGATGCTCTACCATTGAGCTACAAACACATATAAGAAGAAAAAGATTTTACTCTTCTTCATCTTCTGTAATACCTACTGAAATTTCTACATCACCATTATGTTGAACTTTATCAGTGAATAATGCATAACGTTTACCTAACAGTTCTAAAGCTTTTAATCTATCTCTCGCATAAGCTCCATCATAGACTTGGACACCTTTACCGGTTGCAATTGGCTCTTTTGATTTACCTTCTGCAATTAGTGTTAAGCGCTCCATAACATCTTGGGCAGATAATACTCTATCCGTTCTAGCTTGTTCTGCAAGGTAAGAAATATAGGCTTGAATACGCTCATCTTTAAGTAATTCCCAAGAATACCTTTTAGCATATCCAACAGCACCCGCAGCTCTAAATCCGTTCATATCAATAATGTACTCTTGACAGAAAGCTTTTTGCTTAGGTTTTAAAGTTGAAATATTAATACCATTCCACTCTTCTGGCTCGCTAATATACATATCCAATAGTTATCCACTCCTTTCTTAATAAGGATTATAAAGGATTAAGTGATTGCGATATTTCATATCGCTGCTTATTATCTTTAATGGTTATAATAACTTTAGGATAAAAGATTGCGGATACAATGCTCCGCTTCCCTATAATATATTGCAGCAAAATCAAGGGGTTGTCCCCCTGTCTTGTCACCGTTTTTAAAATTCTCTAAATGTGTAGTCATTTTTCAATATATTCTTAACACATTTTAGACATAAGTTAAAAACCGCTCCCAAAGGAACGGCTTCTATCTACTTTATTTTCTTTTTCAATTCTCTTATCTCTTCCATCATCAAAGTTTGTTGGAGCATTAAAGTAGTTAATTGCTTTGTAATGGAATCAACTGACTCCATTACTTTTTTATTAAATTCTATATTACCAAAATTCTGGCTATCCGCAAGTTCTGGAAATTCCTCATCAAAGGCTTCAACTTTCTTCTTTTGGCGAAACTTATACAAATTGGAGTTAACATTTACCTCTCTATTTTCAATTACTTCTCCACTATCCAACATTTTATATTTTAACCAAACATAATCATCTTCCCCTAAATACCTATCTATTATCTCAAACTTTCCAGAAGCTATTTCATGAACAGAACCAACATAAAACTTTCTAGATTTTCTTAATTCATTTGGTTTAACCTTATTACTACTCACTTTTAAATTTCCTCCTAAAATACTTTAAATCTAACTTAACATAAAACTAAGCGTTATAACAAGATTATTACCTCTGTTTACTATAAAGGGATAATTTCCACAGTTGGAGCAATTTCCTCTCTTCCTGTTGTATTAGGATTGCCCTCTATATTGCGGCTAAACACTACTTTTTTAATAAATTGACGTAAAAAGGCATTAACCTCTTCTGGAGAAAGTTTCTCTAAATTCTCAAGAGTTTCTATTCTCTTCTCAATAGTCATAATCTGCTCATCGTTATTTGTAACATTTTCTAATTTTAATTCAAGAAGTTCCTTTTGCTGATTTAGTTGAGTAACTTCTTCCTCTAGTTCTCCTCTAACTTCTTCAAACTCTGCTTTGGTGATTTCTCCCTCAGCTCTCATATTGGTGAAGTTCTTTCTTTTAGTTGCTCTTTTGGCAAGTTGAACCTCAACGTCTTTTAATTGGTTAAACAGTACTTTCTCAACTTTGCCAGTATCTTGATTTTTTAAACCAGAAAGCTCTTCTTTTAATTCTGGGATATACTCTTTAACCCATTTAAAAACTGCTTCCTCAATGGGTAAATATCTATAACCAGCATCATTACATCTTATTTGTACCTTAAACCCACAAGCCTTTATATAATCCTTTCCAGTAGCATCTCTACATATATAGCGCTTGTGTCCACAGCAGCCACAATAAATTAATCCTTGGAGCGCCCTGCTAATTTTTCCTCTAGTTGTAAATTTCTTATTGGAGTTATTCTTTATTATCTTCTGAGCTTCCAACCATCTCTGCTTGGGAATAAGAGCCTCATGTGCATTTTCTATAAAACAGCTCTCCAAAACTTTCCCAATCTCATTCTTTCTTTCATATCTAACTACTCCATAATAAGTTGGGTTCTGGCGAATATTTGAAAGGTGGGAAGTACTTAGTATTTTCCCTCTTCTGCTTCTCCAACCAAAATCATAAACATCTCTGGAAATTCTATTGATGCTAAAACCTTCCAAAGTCTTATCAAAAATATATCTGATAATGTGAGCCTCTTCTTCATTTACTTCTAATTTCTTTGTCTCTTGGTTCTTTTTGAATCCCAAAGGAACATTATTCATTACCCATAAGCCTTTGGAAGCCTCCATAAACTTGCCTCTGGAAAGGCGCTTCCTAATCTGCTTGTACTCAAAGTTTGCAAACATACTTTGGAATGAGTAAAGCATATCACTATTCTCATTATCAAAATCATACTCTCCTTGCGGAGTTATTAACTTAACGCCATGCAGGATAAGTTGCTTTTTAATCTGCTCAGCAAAAGAGTTGTCTCTGGAGAGTCTATCTACATCCATGCAGAGAACCGCTGAGTAATCATCAATGCGTTGCAGAAGTAAGTTAATTTCTTCCCTTTCAGTATTTACTCCAGAACTTACTTCCTCATAAATATCATATTTCCACCCATTACTGTCCGCAATCCTTGTTAATGCCAGTCTGTGATTACTTAACACCTCCTCAACGCCTAGTTGTTGTTCATCCTTAGATAATCGTAAGTAAATAGCTACAAACATATTTAACTCTCCTTATTAATTAACTTTATATTGCTATTATACATAACTAGCAATATATTAGCCAGTAAATATAAAAATTCATATTTGTGATTTTTCCAACTGTACCATATAACGTAATCACGACTATATCTCCTATATTGTATTTGGGCTGCTTTTTTCTCGTCATGTCTCTCTCTCCTTTTGAAGTCGTGATTTTAAGTATGTGACGATAACAGTATATGCGACCCAATACGAAAACGCTTATCACATGAGGTTGTATACTTGAATATTTTTCATAAAAAATACACTCCTCTATTGGAGTGTATACACATTGTTCCTAATTTAATTATATATACATAGGCAACGTTCATCCTATCGCTCTTGTATATATAATTCCCAAGCACGATCAAAAATGCTCATACTATCTAATGAACCATTTAACTCTAAATACGAACTAATCTCATCATAATCCTCTGATTGCTTCGGAAAGCTATGATCTTCATACATAATTTCCGCCAAGTCGCATAGTTCATCTTTCAATAGCGCTGCACGGTGCTTCATCATGTAATGATAAAATGACTTTTTCAACAATATTCCCTACCTTTCTAACTTGGCTACATTATACAAGGCAAACAAGAAAAAAACCAGCATAAAAAATGCTGGTTAAAAATCAAAATAATTTCGCTTTAATAAACGCGGACGCTCCATAAGCTCTGTATATGTGACTTGTTTTGGTAAATCTTTCGTATAAATCAAAAAGAGCTGGTCTTCAATTTCTTTCACAGTAGTATCTGATTGATAATGCACTCCGCAATTTGGACATGCGATACAAGGTGTTTCTTCAATTGTAACTGTTTGTGTACCATCTGGTAATTCCCAGTATACAGTATTTACACTTTCAATTGCTTCTTCACCTTCACACCACATACATTTCATACTGCATCTCCTTCAGTTTTTGTACCCTCATCTAATTTTGCCATTTGTGCTTGATATTTTTTATCTTTCAACTGGTCACGTTTGTCACGTTTATCTTTTAATGAAGCATGCGTTGTATTTGTTTCATAATCTTTACGGCGGTTCATACGCTGTAAGCCCTCTGGTACAAGATTAAACTTCTTATCACTCATCAACGCTGCTACACCAACATCAGAGCGCTTTTCTTCGTAAGTAGGATAAATTTCTTTGAAATATCCTTCTGCTCTGCCTGCTACATAATTCTCTGGCTCTGGATACGTTGTAATCACACCTTCAAAGTTACGAAGAACAACTTTATCAGCGCTTTGTGAAATAATGTAGTTTGGCTGAACGGCAATTTTACCACCGCCGCCCGGTGCATCTACAACAAATGTTGGAACTGCATAACCAGATGTATGTCCGCGTAATCCTTCAATAATTTCAAGACCTTTTGATACTGGCGCACGAAAATGGCCAATACCTTCTGATAAGTCACATTGATAAATATAGTAAGGACGTACGCGAATTTTTACTAAATCGTGCATCAATTTTTTCATAATTGGTACGCTATCGTTAATACCTGCTAAAATAACAGCTTGGTTTCCAAGCGGTACACCTGCATTCGCCAACATTTCACAAGCAAGTTTCGACTCTTCTGTAATCTCTATAGACGTATTAAAATGTGTATTTAACCAAACTGGATGATATTTCTTAATAATATTGCAAAGGTTTTCCGTAATACGCTGCGGAAATACAACAGGAGCCCTTGTTCCAATACGAATAATTTCCACATGCGGAATTGCACGTAAGTTCTTTAAAATATACTCTAAAATGTTATCGTTAATAAGAAGTCCGTCACCACCAGAGATTAATACGTCACGAACTTGCGGTGTTTCACGAATATAAGCAATTGCTTCGTCTAATTGCTTCTTTGGAACACCCATTCCAATTTGTCCACTAAAACGACGACGTGTACAATAGCGGCAATACATAGAACATTGATTTGTTACTAAGAAAAGAACACGGTCTGGATAACGGTGTGTTAACCCCGGAACTGGTGAATCTTCATCTTCATGAAGCGGGTCTTCTAAATCATACTTCGTTTTATATAATTCTTCTGAAATCGGTACAGATTGCATGCGAATTGGACAACGTGGATCATCTGGATTCATAAGAGATGCATAGTATGGTGTAATGTTTAATGGGATTGTTTTTGTTGAAATTTTAACCCCTTCTTCTTCTTCTGGTGTTAAATTAATGACTTTCTTTAAATCATCTAATGTTTTAATTGTATTTGTTAATTGCCAAATCCAATCGTTCCATTGCTCATCTGTAACATCTTTCCATAGTTCAATCTCTTTCCAATGACGTTCTGGTTTATATACGTCGTGTAACATTGCCATTCCCCCTTTTTCAAACGCTCACTAATTATTAAAGCAATAATCATGCCAACTTTAACAGTTACATCAAAATTTTGATCCTCTTCTATTCGTACAACCTTGGCTATTACAAGCTTCTTTACTATAAAAATATCGTTTTATACAAAAATAAAATAAAAATACCTCTAAAAAAAACAGAATTTTCTTTACTTTTATATATGTAAGCGCTCATTTATTGGTGCAAATGCACAAAAAGGTGCCAATTATTCGGCAGCTTTCGCATATTTATTTAATTTATACTGCAAAGTTTGTCTTGGAATACATAACAACTTTGCAGCTTGCAAAACATTTCCTTTTGCTTCTAACATTGCCTGTTCAATCAACTCTTTTTCCGTTTTATATAGCGCTTCCCGAAGCGGTAATATCGACCTTTTCTGCAGATGCGGCGTTTGTCGAAACGAACTTGGTAAACAAGATAACGTTAGCGTTTTCCCTTCCGCTACAATGACCGCATGTTCAATCATATGCTTTAATTCACGTACATTACCTGGCCAATTGTATTGAAGCAATCGCTTCTTTGCCTCTTCATCTATACCAATCACATTCTTTTTATATTCCTTGTTATAAGCCTGTAAAAAGTGCGGAGCTATCAATAAAATATCTTCCTTTCGCTCACGAAGCGGCGGAATAAACAAAGAAAACACATTTAATCTATAATATAAATCTGTACGAATTTTATTTTCACGAAGGCACTCATCTGGAGGTTGATTCATTGCGGTAATCACACGCACATCAACTTTTCTTGTTTTATTATCACCGATGCGGCGAATAACACCATCTTCTAGTACACGAAGCATTTTTGCTTGTAAATCTAACGGCATCGAATTTAGTTCATCTAAAAATAATGTACCACCGTCTGCCAGCTCAAATAATCCTGCGCGCTCTATTGCACCTGTATAGCTTCCTTTAGTTGTTCCAAACAGTAAACTTTCGAGTAATGATTCTGGCAAAGCAGCACAGTTTTGAGCGATAAATGCGTTATTTCTTCTTTTCGATGCTTCATGTATCGCTTGTACAAATAACTCTTTTCCCGTTCCTGTTTCCCCGTAAATCAGTACGTTTGCATTTGTAGTCGCAACCTTTTGCGCCATTTGTTTCGTTTGTAAAAAGCGCTTATCATTCGTTATGATTGTATCGAATGCTACATGTCTGTATGGTGCTTTTTTCGGAGCTGACCGCTTCATTTTCGACTGCAAGTCAGCAATTTTTTCCGTCAACTTTTGAATAGTAGAATAATCTTTTGCAATTTCAACAGCGCCAGCAATGCGTCCTTCTATAAAAATAGGAAGTGTTGTATTCACCGTGTATACATCTTCTCCCCTTTGATTTTGATATCGCTGCACTTGGTGTAGGATTGGCTTTTTCATTTGTAATACCTTTAACAGTGTACTCGTTTCTGGCGTTAACGAAGGAAATGCTTCTAATAAATATTTACCAAGTACATCTTCTACATTCGATCCATCATGTTTTGCTGCTACTGTGTTATAAAAAATCGTAACTCCATTTTCATCTACTGCATGAATAGCTTCATCAATGCTACTTAAAATCGCTTCAATTACTTCTTGTGTTGAAATCGCCAGCAACGCATTCCCCTCCTTCGCTCAAAAACCAGCAATTATAGTGCCGAATTTTGAGCATCTACCGCTAAAATGAAACTCCCATCAGCGAAGATTTTTTTCTTCTACGCTTATGGAAGTTAAACGAATTGATTCTTTATGAACTGTTATCTACTAAATTTGTGATAAATCCTTTACCCAAACGTTCATATCCTCTAACTTATCAAAAATATAACAGTTATTCGCAAGCCGTCCTGTGTACGTATATCCAAGCTGATAAAACGCTGCGTTCATACCAAATGAAAGTGCCCGTGCGATTGTATACGAACAAAAAACACCTTTCTCTTGCAGTTCTTCTTCTAACTTCATAAGTAAATTTTTCATAAAACCATGCTTTCGATACTTTGGTAACGTTGCACAATTTGTTAATTCTGCATTTCCTTCTTTTACGTTTATTTCTGCTGAAGCAGTACTTATAATTTTCCCTTCCGTTTCATACACGTAATAAATTGTATCTTCCTTCATCGTTTTCACAATGTAATCGAATTCATTTAAAGGTGTAGGATAAATCTCAAATACTTTTCCGAATACGTCCGCAAGCTGCTTTGCATCTTCTTCTGTTGCTTTTCGCAACACAAACTGTGCTGGTATCTCCTTTTCTACTATTTGCTTAGCGATTACACCACTCACAATCTCATCTTCCTTCACCCACTGCGCACTATTACGGCGCTCATCATTCCGATATTTCACCATAAAATACGCATCATGACCTTGAAAGTACTGTGGAATACTCGCTTCTAGCATATAACCAAGAGAGAGCCACGTCGAAACATGCTCTCTCTTTCCTTTTATAATTAATTTCGTGAAAGAATGAGAGTTTGCGAGTTCTTCAACTCTATGCATTACTTGTTCGACATTTCCCTTATAATGATCAACTCGAATACGTTTATTAAAATAATCTAATGTACCTTCTACAGTATAGTACTTCGTTTGTTCTGCAAATTCTTCATAATATTTCATTTGTCCACCTCACACCACTCTAGCAGAGTACATGCAATAATCTTTGCCGCTGCAATCATTTTATCAATTTCAATATATTCATTTGGATAATGTGCGACTTTCGTTTCACCTGGACCGAACACGATCGTTGGAATATTTGCAATCTGTGTAAATAATCCTCCATCTGTTCCCCACGGTGATGCCTCAATAATTGGCTCTGTACCTTCAATTTGTACAAAATTGTCCTTTAACGTCGTGATAAGCGGATGGTTTTCTTCTAATTCACCCGGAACCCATCGTGCGCCAAACCATTCTACTTCTACTGGATGTTCTGCAAACCATGAATCTACCTGATTTAACTGTCCTACCCAATTTTCAAATTCTTTTTTTGCCGCTTCCATACTTTCATTTGGCGCTACCCCATATCTTCCTTCTAAAGTAAGAAAATCAGGTACAGAACTTGGCCAGCTGCCACCTTCAATTTTCCCGATATTAATCGGAATTGGAATCGAGATTCCTTTATATAATGGATCTGTAATCCGCTCATTTCGTTTTTCTTCTAGCTTCCTTATATGCTCTATAACAAACATACTTTTTTCAATAGCACTTACACCTTCATAACGTGTCCCACCATGCGCAGCTTTCCCTTTTACGAATAAACGAAACCACATTGAACCTTGTTGTTTCGAGAAAAATTTCATATTCGTCGGCTCTGGGATAATTACACCATCTGCCTCGTAGCCTCGTAAAAGTGTCGCAAGCGTACCTGCGCCGCCGCTCTCTTCTTCTATTACACTTTGAAAATATACATCTCCCTTTAAAGAAATGCCTGTTGCTACAATGGCTTCTATCGCCAACATAAGCGATACATTACCACCTTTCATATCAGTTGTGCCGCGCCCGTATACACGATTCCCAATTTTTTCTCCGGCATATGGATTATGCTCCCACTGCTTTAAATCTCCTTCAGGCACAACATCAATATGACCATTTAAAATCATCGACTTTCCGCCGCCACTTCCCTTTAACGTTGCTACAATATTTGGACTATCGTTAAAACTTGTACGTGGTGAGACGAAATACGGATGATCTTTCATTTTCGTAAACGACGGTTCCCAAATATCTAAATCTAAACCAAGCTCACGCAGCTTTTCAATTACAACTGCTTGCGCACCGCTTTCATCTCCACTCGTACTTTTTTCTTGAATTAAACGTTTTAATAATTTCACACTCATATTTTCATGACTTTCAATATATTCACACACTTGTTTTTTATATTGCTCCAATTGTTACCTCTCCTTTCAGTCAATCACTAGTAAAGACGGACTTACATGAAAAGCAGCTTCTGTGCATTTTTTTATATCTTCTACTGTGTACGGACTCATTAATTCTTGCAACACTAATCCTTCCGACGTTACTTCCATTACTGCCATATCTGTAATAATTACGTCTACACATCGTTTTGATGTAAGCGGAAGCGTACATTCTGAGACAATTTTTGCTTTCCCGTATTTATCGACATGATTCATGACAACGACAACACGTTTTGCTTTTTGCGCTAAGTCCATGGCGCCACCTATTCCTGGTACACGCTTTCCTGGTACAATCCAGTTTGCTAAGTCACCTTTTTCACTTACTTGCAGTGACCCGAGAATGGTAATATCAAGTAATCCTTTTCGAATCATCCCAAATGCTGTGCTGCTATCAAAATAACTAGCTCCGGCAATAATTGATGTTGGTAAGCCAGCCGCATTACATAAATTTTCATCCTCTTCTCCTTTTACAGGTGTTGGTCCCATACCAACGATACCGTTTTCCGTATGAAACATAACATGCATATCATCTGGCAAATGATTGGGAATTAGAGATGGGATACCGATTCCTAAATTTACAATCATTCCGTTTTGAATTTCCTTTGCTGCACGCTTTGCAATTTTGTTGCGAACATCTACTCCCATGCCCATTTCCAGTTCACTCCTTCCGATGGAACGATATAATCAACAAACACACCAGGTGTAATAATTTCTTCAGGATCGAGTTCCCCAAGTGGAACAATTTCTTCAGCCTCAACAATCGTAATATCACCAGCCATCGCGACATGCGGATTCATATTACGGGCACTTTTATCAAACACAAGGTTTCCAAACGGGTCTGCTTGTTTCGCAAATACGATAGACACTTCTGCTGTTAATGCTGTTTCAAGCAAATATGTTTTCCCACTAATTTCAACTGTTCGTTTTCCTTCTTCCATAATCGTATCCATCCCAACATCAACAAGAACACCGCCAAGTCCGACTCCTCCAGCTCGAATTCGTTCTGCTAATGTACCTTGAGGGGAAAATTCAATTTTCAATCTTCCTTCATTTAATTGTCGTCCTGCATTTGGATTTGAACCGATATGTGATGTAATTAACGACTTTACACGTTCGTTTGTCACAAGGCGGCCAATTCCCACTTCAGGAAAACCCGTATCATTTCCGATTAAATGTAAATCATGAATTCCTTTATCTAAGATCGCTTGAATTAAAGAGGGGGGAGAACCAATACCTCCAAACCCTCCAAACATAAGTGTCATTCCATCATGAAAATGCGGCATAACATCTTGTATTGTTTTTAATTTTCCAAATGTATTTGTAATAGTTGTCATGCGATACTATGCCCTCCTTTTTGCGTCATTTCCTCTACGCTTTTCGCAAAAATATGAAGCAGTTCATCAAGCTCTGCATATGTAGTCGTAAGCGGCGGCGCAACTAATAATGCACTATCTTCCTTACCCGCTTGCCCTGATACAGCTTGGTATAAAAGAAGACCATTTTTCGCCGCAACCGAAATAAGTTCAGATGCCTTTGTAAACGGTTGCAATTCTACTCCAATCAGAAAGCCTTTCCCGCGTACATCAGCAATAATTGTCGATTGTTGCTGCACCTTTTGCAAACCTGCAATTAAATATTCCCCTTTTTCAGCAGTTTCTTCTGGCAAACGGTGCTTCTCTGTATATTCAATTACTGCTAAAGCTGTTGCTGAAGAAAGTGGATTTGCGCTCAATGTATGCCCACTCATCACAGAACGAGACCCTCTTAAAATCGGTTCCATCACACGATCACTTACCATCGTTGCAGCAATTGGCGCATAACCAGCTGCCAACCCTTTTCCAAGCGTCATAATATCTGGCTGGACACCCCAATGTTCCATCGCAAACCAGGCTCCCGTGCGGCCAAGCCCTGTCATAACTTCATCAGCAATAAATAAAATATCATAATGCTCACAAATATCCTTAATTACCTTATAATAATCTTTCGGTGGTACAACTGCTCCCCCAGCTGCACCGATAATCGGCTCCGCAATAAACGCTGCAATATGCTCTGCTCCAATACGCTCAATGGATCGCTCTAACTCTGTTGCGCACGAAAGTTGACATGTCGGATACACCTTTTGTACTGGACAACGGAAACAATACGGTGCTGGTATTGTCGGATAATCTTCCAATATGGAAACAAAACGTTGTCTACGCAGCGGATGCCCAGACATGGATAATGCTCCCATCGTAATTCCGTGATAACTCATCCAACGTGATAAAATTTTATGTTTCCCTTGAATACCGCGCTCTTGAAAATGTTGAATTGCAATTTTCATTGCCGTTTCATTTGCTTCTGTACCACTATTCACGAAAAAGCTCCAATTTAAATCCCCCATATTTAAGTCGCTCAGCTTCTTTGCGAGCTTCTCTGCCGGCTCGCTCGTAAACTGCGAACGATATACAAAAGCAATTTCCTCTGCTTGCTGCTTAATAACTTCTGCAATCTCCGTTACGCCGTGACCGATACTTGCTGTTATCGCTCCTGACGAACCATCAAAATATTTATTACCGTTTTGATCATATAAATAAACACCTTTCCCGTGTGAAATCATCGGATACGGTTGACCAACAAGTGGCTTAATTAAGTAATCACGCATGACGTTCCCCCCGTTTCTTCAACTCATATATAAGTATGTAGAAAATCGATTCTTCTTTCATAAAAAAAAGAATTCTCTGCCTAAGCAGTGAATCTATTAAAAGCCATTATTATAGAATATAAAAATAAGTGCATAAAAATAAAATAGAAAGAAATTTCAGAAATAACAACTTACAATTCATCAACACTCTCTCTACATCCCTCCCTATCTAAACGAAACCAGTAACTAAAAATCTCCTTACTCCTCTCTTCTTAAATATCATTTGAAGTGAAAATATGTTGCTAATGTGTAAACTTCGACAACACTCCAGGGATATTCCTTCTTGCTTCTTCATTTTATTTCATATACTTTCAAACAAATTTAGACAAAATTTTCACAAAAAGAAACTCGTCCTATGATAAGACGAGTTTCTTCTATTATATATTATCCCACTACAACTTCTTCTCTTTTTTCTATTTTCGTTGTTAAGTGTTCCGCAATATTACGAGCAATATGAACACCGCATGCGCTTGCCTGTGCGAGTCCCCGTGTGACTCCAGCACCGTCTCCTCCTAAGTATAATCCGGAAATTTCGGATTCAAAATGTTCATTTAGCTTTGGTCTTGCGGAATAGAATTTCGCTTCTACACCGTAAAATAATGTATGTTCAGATGCAATACCTGGTGTGACGTGATTTAATGCTTCTGTCATTTCAATTAAGCTTTTCATTGTATTGTATGGCAATACAAGACCTAAGTCTCCTGGTACTGCTTCTTTTAATGTCGGCTCAAGAAACCCTTCTTGAATACGCTTCGGCGTAGAACGGCGGCCTTTTAAAATGTCTCCATACTTTTGTACCGTAACACCGCCCATTGAAATGCGATTTGCTAAGCGTGATACTTCATGTGCGTATTCGTTCGGCTGATCGAACGGTTCAGAAAATTGGTGTGATACTAAGAGCGCAAAGTTCGTATTATCACTTCCTAGTGCAGGGTCTTTGTATGCATGACCATTCGCTGTCATAATACCAGAATGATTTTCAACAACAACATGACCAGACGGGTTACTACAGAATGTGCGTACTCGCGTTCCGACAGATGTATTGAATACAAATTTCCCTTCATAGAGATGCTTATTTATTTCTTCCATCACGATATTTGAAGTTTCAACGCGAACACCGATGTCCACTTGATTCGTGCTCATTTTTAAACGACGTTTTTTCATAATTTTTGTGAGCCAAGTAGATCCATCACGACCTGGTACAATGACTACTTTTTTCGCAGATAGCATTGTTCCATCTTTTAAAACAATTCCACATACGGTATGTTCATTCTCTGCTTTTTCCGTTACGATGTCGTCTACTTCCACTTTAAATTTCATGTCAATTTTTTCTTTTAAATATTCAAAAATGCTTTTTAAAATTTCTAAGTTTTGCTCTGTTCCTAAGTGACGAACTTGTGCACGCAATAGTTTTAATCCCGCTGTATAAGCACGTTTTTCAATATCTCGAACTTCATCCGTTAATGGATCTGTAATTGATGTAGTTGCGCCGTGTGCTAAGTTAATTTCATCTACATATTTGATTAAGTCCATTACTGTCGATGGAGATAGATAATCTGTCATCCAACCACCGAATTCACTTGTAATGTTAAATTTACCATCTGAATATGCACCTGCTCCGCCGAAGCCATTTGTGATTGAGCATGCTGGTAAACACCCTGCAAACTCTTTCTTTCCGGAAGCAGGCGGACATTTCGTTATTTTTTTCTGAAGAATCGGACAATTACGCCGGTAAATATCATGTCCTTTATCAATTAATAGCACTTTTGCATCCGACATTTTACCAATTATTTCATAGCAAGCAAAAATTCCCGCAGGACCTGCACCTACAACAATTACATCATAGTTCGTATTCATATATTCATTCCCCCATTGCATTCCTTAGAAAATCCTTACTAAAGGTATCATGTTCCATTTGGAATGTCAACATAACTAACGAATTATAAATATAAATATAAATTTAATGTTCGTGAAAAAAGATATTTTCTGTGTTTTTTTTGTTAAAAAAGATATTTTCTATGTTTTTTATTAAAAAAGGGGATTAAAAAGAAAGAACCGATCAATCTATAATTAATCGGTTCTCTATGACGCTCTTTCTGAATAACTAGAAGCGTACGCAAGTAGCTCCAATAATAATTAATAAAATAAATAACACAACGACAATCGCAAAGCCATATCCACAGCCTCCAGCACCATAACCACCGTAGCCATATCCACAGCCTCCAGCGCCATAACCTGGATATCCTCCACCGTAACCCCACATAGTTTTTCACTCCTTACATCCATTTAAAATAGTTTACATTGACAAAATATGTAGGACATACATCTTTTTGTATGTGTGTTTGCCTAGAAATAAAAAAAATCTCCATCTTAGCTCGAGATTTTATCTACTTAAAGATGAACAAGACTTTTTTTTGCATATCTTTTCCGTGTACATGCATATAGTTGTAATAATGATAATAGAGGAGGCAAATCAATGAATTTATCAGAAGTAGAAAAATATGCGCAACAAGCTACAATGTATGAGCAACTTGCTTGTTATTACAAATATACACATCCACAAAAATATATAGAAGCATATTTAAAACACTATGAGGCGATGAAACAATTTGTACAAGCTTACGAGGAAAGCCGTGTATCGCCACCATATTCAAGCGAACAATCCTTACCCTCTTACGTTCGAATCTTACACGCTTCTCCTGATTCATCTGCTATTGATATTGTTATAAATGGACAAAAAGTAGTTAAAAACATTTCGTTTAAGCAATATAGTCCATATCTTTCACTTACACAAGGGCAATACCGCGTTGATATCGTACCTGCTGGCGGGGAAACTCCTATCTTTTCAACCCTCGTTCCTGTAATGGGAAATCATGCATATACTCTTGCTGCAATTGGTAATGCTGATAAACTGCAACTGTTAAATTTAACCGATAATACACCGCTTCCATTTGGACAAGCAAAAATACGATTCGTTCATTTGTCTCCTGATGCACCTCAAGTAGATGTATCTTTAAAGGATGGAGAAAAACTGTTTGAAAAAGTTTCATTCAAACAAGCAACAGATTATTTACAAGTGAGTCCTGGCGTAGCAGATATAGAAATAGCTGATGCGGGAACAAAAAACGTTATATTAACAATTCCTGAAGTGAAAATTGAGGCAAATAAAATTTATACGATTGTTGCACTTGGCTATGTAAATAAATCTCCGAAATTGGAAAGTTTATTTTTGACAAATTGAATTTCTTACGAACAAAAAACAGAATAGAAAAAATATTTAATTTTATTTATAATTATAGGTAAATCTATATATTCCCAGGAGGTTACTCATGACTCGTTTTGAAGAAAATTTAAAAAAGTATGCGCAATTAGTTATACAAGTTGGAATTAATATTCAAGAAGGACAAACTCTCGTGATTCACGCACCTATTACATCTTCTCGCTTAGTTCGTGAATTATCAAAGCAAGCCTATCAATTTGGAGCAAAAAATGTCCATGTCGAATACTCAGATGAAGAATTAACGCTAATTAAGTACTTACATTCACCATTAGAAGGGTTGAAGGAATTCCCTCACTGGAAAGCAAAAGGACTTGTTGAATTAGCGAAAAACAATGCTGCTTTTATATATATCGATGCGTCTAACCCTACTCTTCTTCAAGATATTGATGCAGAAAGACTTGCAATTGCGATGAAAACAAATGCCTCTGGTATGAAGGAACTTACCCAATATCGCGTTAATAGTCAATGTAGTTGGTCAATTATCTCTGTCCCAACCATCAAATGGGCTTCGCAAATCTTCCCTGAACTGGGTGCTAAAGAAGGTGTCAATAAATTATGGGATCTGATCTTTCAAACGACAAGAGTAACTGATGATACCCCAATAGAGGCATGGAAAAATCATATTCAATTATTAAATAGTAAAGCGCATCATTTAAATGAGAGAAAGTATAAAAAGCTACATTATAAATCTGACAAAACAGATTTAACGATTGAACTTCCAAATAACAATAAATGGCTAAGTGCACAATTTCAAAATAAATTACATACTCCGTTTATACCGAACATGCCTACAGAAGAAGTATTTACTGTCCCATTAAAAACAGGGGTAAACGGCGTTGTAGGAAGTACAAAACCCTTAAATTACGGCGGTACATTAATCAATAATTTCACTCTGACTTTCCGTGAAGGAAAAGTTGTTGATTATTCAGCTGAAACTGGCTATGAAACTTTGAAAAAATTGTTGGAAACAGATGAAGGAGCTTTGCATTTAGGAGAAGTTGCGCTCGTTCCGCACGATTCACCTATTTCTAATACAAACGTTATCTTTTACAACACATTATTTGATGAAAATGCATCCTGTCATCTCGCATTAGGCTGCGCACTCCCTATGTGTATTCAAGGCGGTATTCATATGAGTAAAGAAGATCTTAAAGAGAATGGATTAAATGATAGTATTACTCATGTTGATTTTATGATTGGATCAGCCAATCTCGATATTGATGGCGAAACATCAGATGGAAAACTTGAGCCTATTTTTAGAAAAGGTAACTGGGCATTTTAATTTTAAATACTTCACATTATGATTTGACAACATTTCTTTAATAAAAAACACACCGTTCAAAATGAGAACGGTGTGTTTTTAAATTTTAAAAACGACCACACTATGGTACTTCTTAAAAAATATATAAATCCATTTTAATTTCCCGACGTACAAATATCGACTACTCTACAATATTTTATTGTAATTCTATATTACTTTTTCAAATGAAATATGAAATTCTGTCCACTCTTCTGTTGACTTACATGTAATGGATCCCTTATGCTTCTCCACAATTTGTTTACAAACAAACAAACCAATTCCAGTTCCTAACTTCTTTGTAGTTACAAATGGTTCAAATATTGTTTCTATATTTTCTGCTGGAATCATCGGTCCATTATTTTTAATAAAAATATGTATTAATTCTTCGTCTTCACACACATCAATAACAATTCTCTTACTTTCTTCCATTCCTTCAAGAGCGTCAATAGAGTTCATTAAAATATTTAAAAACACTTGCCTAACTTCACTTCGATACCCCGTAAACGATATTGGATGCGGCAAATTTTTCTCAATAGAAACATTTGCATTTACTAAACTCGGATATAGGAAGTGAATAATATCATGAAATAAGTCATTCAGCCAAAATCTTTCTGCTTCATTCCATATTTCTTTTTTTGATACAAGTAAGAATTGAGAAATTCTAAAATTTAATTGATCAAGTTCATGTGAAATAATATCTAAATACGGGAGATGCGGCTGATCTGCTTTTAACAATTTTACAAATCCCATAATAGATGTTAATGGATTACGAAATTCATGAACAAAACTCGCTGACATTTGCCCTAATATTGTCAATCTCTCTTTATGTGTTTCGTTAATGAATTTTTGCTTTTCTTCCAAATTTTCCGATATAATTTCTGAGTATTTCAAAACCGTATAATAAATTAAACGATCAAAACAAATATGTATCTTTCCCATAATTGGTTTTAGTTCACGAGCACTCACATCTAATTCACACATTGCTTCAAATAATTCATTCCGTCCTACATTCGCATTATAGACAAAATCGCCAATATTTGCGTCTGCCCCGGCACGCTCAATGGCAATTTTTTCGCATAATGGTCTAATGAGCTCAATATCTTCCTCACTCATCATAAGCTTAATCATTAATGATAACAATTTTTCTCCGTTCTCTAAAATTTCTTGTTTAAAAGGATCATTTTCTGAAATAATAATTTTGTTTTTCCAGTTCTCTACAAATTGCTGATTATTCTTTTCTAAGTACGTACAAAACATTTTACTAATATCTTTATCGATCGGAAAAACCCCCATTCCCTCCATCTCCATACGAAAAATACCCTATATATTTTGAATATTAACACAAAAAACATTTTTAGTTAAGACACTATTGTCACATTTTGTTATTTCATGTTGATAAAATTTTTCAATAAAGTATATGATTTTTTTTTTGCATCCTTTTTATTTTTTTCATACAATAGAAACAGGAAAGGTGTGAAAAAAATGACAAATAAAAATGTGGAAGACTACCTTCAAGAAGGCATTCACGGACAAAAACAAAACAAACCTGAAGAGCGTAACATGTTTTTAAGCACATTGCGTGAACGTGTGGAAATTGCGTTAACGATTGGACAAGTCATGCAAACGAACGTATATCCAGAAATTAAAAAAACGATGAGTTCTTCTCAGGGGTTAACATTGTATGTGAACGGAAACATCGCTTACCCACATTTATCCAAATACATTAAATTAGCAAATGAAAAACAAGTACCTTTTACAATTGTACAAAATAAAGATGCAAATACACCAATTGGACTTGTTCTCGCACATAATACAGCGATAGAAAAAGAACATATTTATGTAGAAGATGAAATTTACAAGCAAGAGATGAACTGACAAAATACGCCCGACCTCTAAACGGGCGTATTTTTGTGAATTCTATACGATAAAATGGACCTTCCATCAATGGATTCCCTCTCCGAATCTTGAGGTGGGGACTTGTTGCCAGAGCGGTATAAACTAAAAAAACTCACCGTAAAGGTAAAGGTTATGAACTGACTTGTTCTTGAAATGAAACCGGTTGTTCTACTACCTCTACAGGCTGGATTGCAGGTTGCTTTGTCACTTCAATTTGTTTAATATAATGTCCATCTAATTCAACAATACGAAACTTATAATTTTCTATATCAATGCTATCACCTTGTTCAATTTCAAGATGTTCTGTTAAAATCCAACCTCCAATTGTATCAACGTCTTCATCATCAATTGAAAGTCCTAATAATGCATTAACTTCACTAACAAGTACTTTTCCTTCTAAAATTGTTTTTGTTTCACTAATGCGCTGAATTTCTGGCTTTTCATCCGTATCAAATTCATCTTGAATGTCGCCAACAATTTCTTCTAATATATCTTCAACTGTTACAAGTCCAGACGTTCCGCCGTACTCATCCACTAAAATTGCCATATGTGTGCGTTCCCTTTGCATTTTTACAAATAAATCATGAATAGCGATGGATTCAATAATTTGAATAATCGGACGGGCATACTGTGCAACAGTTTCTTTATTTGTACCATCATGTTTCACAAAATCTGTGAAAATATCTTTAAAGTTTACAAAACCAATAACATGATCTTTATCACCGTCAATAACAGGATATCTCGTATATTTCTCATTTGACATCATTTTCATTGCTTCAATAACAGATTGCTCTTTCTCTAAAATTACCATTTCTGTACGTGGAACCATTATTTCTTTCGCAATTCGATCGTCAAATTCGAAAATTTTATTGACATATTTATATTCTGATTGATTGATTTCACCATTTTTATAACTTTCTGATACAAGCATACGTAACTCTTCTTCTGAATGTGCTGCCTCATGCTTTTGCATTGGTTTTAAGCCAAACATTCTCGTAACAATGCGCGCTGAACCATTCAATGCCCAGATAAAAGGATAAGCAAGTCGATAGAAGAAGATAAGCGGTCTTGCAACTGATAAGCTAATCCATTCCGCCTTCTGAATCGCCAATGTTTTCGGAGCTAGTTCGCCGACGACAACGTGAAGAAAGGTAATGAACATAAAAGCTAGAAAAACAGATAAAATGGATGTCACCGAGGGAGGCACTTCCAATTTTGTGAAAATCGGATCTAGCATACGCTTCATTGTCGGTTCTCCTAACCATCCAAGGCCGAGTGCTGTCACTGTAATCCCTAACTGACATGCTGATAAATACTCGTCTAAGTTTGTAATGACTGTTTTCGCAGCAGTTGCACGTTTGTTTCCTTCTGCAATTAAATAATCGATGCGTGAGCTCCTAACCTTGACAATTGCAAATTCAGACGCAACGAAAAAAGCAGTTAAGGCAATTAAAACAATCACCATACTTATACTAAATATGTCCAAATACGTTTCCTTACCCACTTTGTAAGTAAGGAAGCCACCTCCTAATTATTTTATTCTAAAAACAACTTCTCTAACAATCTTACAAGTTTCTACACTAGTAATTTCCTTTTATACATTATATGCATACATAAAAAAGATATTTACGTTTATGATAACGAAACTTATACTCTCCGTCAAATAAGAGAAACAACTGAAATTTGACACCTTTTTTTCATTTTCGCGGTGTTTTCTTCCTAAAAAAATATTTTTGTCAAAAAGCACTTTCTTTGCCGATTTCTCACTTCTTTTGTCAGCCATGCAGGGAACGAACGAGTTATCACGAAACCTTCTAACTAATGAGACATAGGAGGGGTTATTGTGGAGTATAAAACGCCGATGATTGCCAAAACGTTAGGTATTAGTCCAAAAGCTGTTATCCGTCTTGCACAGCAAATCGGATTAGAGTTAAAAAAAAATAAATTTGGCCACTATGTTTTTTATGAAAAAGATTTACAACAAATGCTTGATTTTCAGCGCTCTGCACCAAGTCAAAAACATGAACCATCTTCCTATCATGCTGCTGAAGCAGCACCGTCAAATGAAATGCAACAATTTATAAAAGAATTAAAACACATTTCCTTACGTTTAGATCGACTAGAAGAAAAGTTACAAGACAAAGCAGATGATGTTGTAAGTTATCAATTGTTACAACACCGTAATGAAATGGAAGAAATGCACACAAAAATTGACCAATTAGAAACAGCACTTAAACGAAAAGAATCCATCTATATTACACCAGAAGTGGCAGCGGCAAAACAAGAAGAAAAACCAAAGCGCCGTAAAATGATTTTAAGCATTTTTGGATTTTAATATATGTAATGAAAAAGGTGATGTTCATCGAACATCACCTTTTTCATTATGATAACATCGCTTTCATATCTTCTTCTGCTGTTGTAATGAGTTGTAAACGAAATGCGTCTTGTAACACCTGTAGTACACCTGGTGATATAAACTCTGGTGCTTTCGGACCGATACGAATATCTTGAATACCAAGACTAAATAATCCGAGTAAAATAGCTACAGCCTTTTGCTCAAACCAAGACAATACAATGCTGACTGGTAGCTCATTCACTTCACATTGAAATGCTTCCGCTAAGGCAGCTGCAATTTTCACTGTTGAAATCGAATTATTACATTGACCAAGATCAATATAACGCGGTATATTCGTTCCTGGTACAACGCCATAATCTGCGTCATTAAATCGGAATTTCCCGCAAGACGTTGTTAGAATAACTGTTTCTGGTGGTAAGGATGTAGCTAATTCCCGATAATATTCTCCGCCTTTTCCAGGTGCATCACAACCAGCAATGACGAAGAAACGTTGGATTTTACCACCTTTCACCGCATCAATAATTTCTGGTGCAAGCGATAATACGGTTTCATGGTGAAATCCCGTTGTTAACTGTTCTTCTGATTCCATTTGGACATCTGGAAGTTCCAACGCCGTTTCAATAAGCGATGTAAAATCATTATTTTCAATTTTGCGTACTCCCTCTAATCCTGCAATATCATAAGAAAAGAAGCGATTTGCATATGTTCCTTTAATTGGCATCACACAATTTGTTGTTGCTAATATAGCTCCTGAAAATTTTTCGAATAAACGGCGCTGATCATACCAAGCCTTTCCGATATTCCCCTTTAAATGCACATATTTTTTCAGCTGGGGATAACCATGTGCTGGCAGCATTTCAGAATGTGTATAAATATTGATACCTGTTCCTTCTGTTTGCTTTAATAACTCTTCTAGAGCAAATAAATTATGTCCTGTAACAGCAATTGCTTTTCCATAAGCACGATTTTGTGTAATTTGTACTGGTTCTGGCACTCCGAAATGATCAGTATGTGCCTTATCGAGTAATTCCATCACGCGAATCGCGGCTTTCCCAACTTTCATTGCCATATCTAAATGTTCTTGTTCATTAAAGTTTGAATTTGTTAACGTCATATATAACGCTTCATGCGTAACTGCATCTACAAATGGGTCTGTGTATCCAAGCTGCGCTGCATGAGTACGATATGCAGCAATTCCTTTTAAAGCAAAGACGATAATATCTTGTAAGCTTGCAATGGTTTCATCTTTTCCACAAACTCCGATAATTTTACATCCTCCGGTAGGCGTTTGTTCACATTGATGACAAAACATCATTCCCATCCCCTCTCTAGCAATCTTTATAGTGTAAGCGTAATACAAATCGCTATTGAAAGATGTGATGATAATCACATGGAATGATGCAATTTTGTGACAATATTCATCTTGTTAACATAATATTTTTACTGTTTTCTTTGATTAAAGATTGTGCATGTGCATTTCCCTGAATCACATCACGAAATTCTTTCAAAGAATACATATGCGTCAATCCTTTCATAACATGAATACAAACTGGTACACCTTGTAGTTCATCATTAACAGCAAATGCATCATCAATAGGCTCTATCGGGAATCCTAATGAACGTAAGTACATATACATACGCTTTGTTACAACTGCAATATACCACTCTGCTTTTACTTCTAATGCATGTATAAATAAAATCGTCGCAAGTTGCTTAAATTGTCCACGACCGCGAGATGTTTTCGCAATACTTAATTTTCCAATTTCGTATACGTTTTTTAATCCTTTTATATATTCATTTTCAGAAAACGGATAAAAAAACTCGGAATTTGATTGTTCAGGTGTTGTATATTGTATGCATTCAACAGTTCCGATATAATGATTATCTTCTATCAATAAAAATCTTGAAGGTGTTAAATTTCGTTCTACAAACATTATATTTCGTTCTTCACAAAAATCTCCCCATAATTGCTCGAACCAAAAATGTTCTTCCTTTGTTTGAACACGTTGGAACATACTTCCCCGCCTTTCCTATCACCCATTACTTTTTGTTAGCGCTTTCACCATCTATCATATAAAAAGGAAACTTGCTATGCAAGAAAAACTATTTTTCCAATTTATAATTTCTATACATAAATCATGATTCCTGTATTACTTTTATATTTATAAAAAAATCCTCAAAAAACCATGGCAATATTTACAAAAAAATTATTGCATTTTAAAAATATTCTCTTTATCTCAAAACCTGAAAAAACACAAGAAAAAAATACGAAACCTCCATCAGTGCGGATTTTCTTGATTCCTCACTGATGGAAAGCGCGCATTTATCCCCACTTCTTGAAAGGTATTTTTACCTATTAATGTGGGTTAAGGTGCAGCGTTATTTCTTTATCCCGCGTTAACGGGCAGTAAGACCCCCACCTCAATATTCAGAAGGAATCAAAGAAGATAGGTGGGGGATAACTGCCCGTAAAAGCCCGATTGGTTCAACTAACCATCAGTGAGGGATACCCCCCCCACTGATGGAAGTTTCACTTTATCCCTGCTAACCAGTGCTGCAAAATATTTATTAGTTCTTTTTTTCCCGCTACCCTCTCTTCGCCCTTTTTTGTTTTATACGGATACAATTGTAAAAATACACCGCAACCTGTTTCAATTTTTTTCGCATGCATATTACTACCTGGATATACACATATAACTTCATAAATTGCACGGCGGTGAAATAAGCGTTTTCCATTTTGCTCTTCTACATATTTAATTGACCAATATTTATACATCTGCTCCGTTGCTTTCGTATTTCCAACTGGTTGAAAAATGTTATACATTGGACTATATTTTACTTCAACTATAATAGATGATTGATATTCATAGGCAGTTTCCCCTCGTTTATAACAATCAATACGAATATCTGGTTTT
Source organism: Bacillus pseudomycoides (assembly GCF_002551005.1). Taxonomy (GTDB): domain Bacteria; phylum Bacillota; class Bacilli; order Bacillales; family Bacillaceae_G; genus Bacillus_A; species Bacillus_A pseudomycoides_C. The sequence goes on along the minus strand of NZ_NVOY01000040.1, from coordinate 26,736 downwards.
TTTGTATCCTCTCCATTATAAAAATGACTCTGTTTACTGAGCGCAATAAGCGGATGCGTTTCAATTAAATCATTAAATACTACATGCAACTGCAAATCTTCGTCCTCCAACACAATTGTTGTACCATCTTGTAAACCATCTAAATAAAAATACGATTGAATTTGCTCTGCAATTGACATGTAATCGTTAAAACCAAGTTCTTGTAGAATTGCCACAACAGTAAAGTAGGCATAATACTCATAAATTAAAAATGTCGGCTTATAAACAAATAAAAATGATGGTTCTAATTCATTACGATGTGGTGAGAATTCAAGCTGATGTAATAATTGATGGTATACAGGAGGCAACGAATGTGTTGTAAGTGTAATTTCTTCCCGAACCTCTCTCCAAAACGGCGTATATAAAAGACTTGAAAAATACGTTAGTGTACTTTGCAAAATTGTATAAAGTACCTTATATTCTTGAATTTTCATAGCCATTTTGCGTAAGTCTGTGTCTTTTAACAAATTAATGTTACGATATTTTTGTTTGTCTCGCTCCGTCACAGAACCATTTCGCTCAATCGTTTGTAAAATCGTATGAACTGCTTTTTTCTCGTCTCTTCGCGTTTGCTGTGCCCTCTCTAATTTCTGAATCGTTTCGCGCAAAAATAAATCAATTTCTAATAGCTGATTATAAAACAACTTCGTTTTATATTTTACATAGCCATTCACTTTATCATGCTTTTTCTCTGCAAAACGGCGATTATACCACTTTTCATACGGTTTTTTCTCGCGTATTATAGTGCTTTTTCTTCCCTGCTTTCTCTCCCGCATTTCCCATATATACTCATCTTCAAAATTTATTTTTTGCTGCACTTCATAATATAACTGCTTTATTTTTTTCATTTTTTGTGGCAACATCCGGAGCATACGCATATATGAATAATCTTCAATATCTGCAAATGTAACAAATGTCTTTTTATAATATCCTCGATCTAAAATGATTCCACTTAGCACAGACTTTACATATTGCTGAATTAACTCTAATTGATCATCAAAAAAATTTTTCGGAACGATTTGAAATGCGCCGTAAAACAACTCTTCTCCAATCTGCACTTCAAAATGATATACACCACAGCGCCATGGATATAAATAATCCGTTTTTCCATGCTCATATAGTAAAATAGTACGTTGTTTTTCATGCAGTTCATATTTCCATTCCACATGTTGCTTTTGTCCTTCATATACTTTATTCCAAATAAACGTAATCTTTATTGGATATCGTGATTGTATATGTAGCCGAAGCGGTTTTAATTCTTGTACTTTGTACACACACGACGAAATCGTAACGGGTGAAGCGCAAAGTTTATTTAATACAATATGTTCTCCCTTCTCTTCTGCCCCTACTATAACTTTCAATACAAACGGAAGCTTCTCTCCTGTTTCTATAATTTCTGTCTCATGCGTGCTTTCATTTAACATAACCGTATAACTCCAACTCCCGCCGTTTTTGCTTCATAAACAACAGCGAGTGTTCAAAAGTTGATACACGAATTGCAAGTGATGATTGTAATAATTGTACAAGAGACACTTCTTTTTTCCCCTCTTCCCGAAGCAATGTCCCTATTGTAGCTTCTGTACCACGTAACTTCGTTAAAATACGTTGTTTTATTTGTAAATCAAATGCTTCTTCACGGCTTATTAATAAAGTTCCCCCTTCATCACACGGTATATTTTGTAAATAATATGCAATTGCTGAGGCAACGCGAAAAGAGATCCCTTTGGACGGATCGTGAAGAAATAACAGCTGATGCATTTTATCTAATAACTCCACTTCTTCTTCTGTAAACACATTAAGCATTGCCTTATTATGAACCCAGTTCATTCGAAATTCTAGAGCTGGAACAGAAAATGCAAACGGACGAGGTAGCACTTTTCTCTCAATCATACTCATCTCACAAAATGGAATTTTTTGAAGGAATACAACATTCACACGATCCAATAAACGGTCGGATAACTCTTTTGTCGTTTCATCAAAATTAACTGTACCAACAAAAATGACATTATCTCCAATTTCTATTTGCGATGGCACATCTTGCTCTTTTCCATTTTCCGCTGCATACAAAGATAAAATACGATTTTTCCGCTCCAACTGTAGGAGTGATAAAAAAGGAGTAAACCAATGTTCAATATATGACAAGTTCATTTCATCAAATGCAATTATATATAATTGATTTGGATTTTCAGCTGCTTCTAAAAGAGTTCGAACAAGTTTTGTTTCACTTTCCATATATGTTCCATTTGAATGGAGATAACCTAGCACATCATGCGGTTCTTGATAGGATGGTGAGACTGGAACCCAAATGAACTCTTTCCCAAATGCTAATCCGAGTGCTTCCGCATAAGCTTGCACAAACTGTGATTTCCCAATTCCAGGCATACCACCTACTATTGTTAATAAATTTGTCTTTACACAAATATGAAAATTGTAAATATCGCTTTCATCAATATATAATTCTTTTTCTGCGAGAATTTGCTTCACATATTGTATAAAAGAATATTCACGTTCATTCCACTCCTTTTCTTTTTCTTGTTTGCTTGTATCGATAATTTCAATTATTTTTCCGTTCTCTTTTATTTGTTTTTCTAATTGTTCATATACTTCTGTTCGAACAAAAAACAAGCTATTCTCAACGTTCATATCGACATACTGCACCCAATCATCAATATCAAGGTAACGAACATCCCTTCCCTGCTCTCGATATGCAATGGCACTAATAGAAGGCTTTAAAGTTACATTTCCATATATCCGTCCTTCATACCATAACAACTCTGGTACACCAAGATCATGCGGGAATTTTGGTACTAGAAATGAAACATATCCTTTCCCAAGTTTTCTTTCAAATACTTCTCTTTCCTTTAAGACTGATAGTTTAGGCGAAGGGATCATTTTATAAGAATTTGCTATGTCTCGTTCCTCACAACGTATTAGTTCTGCATATAAATTGCCACTTGTATAAGAAAGTCGAAATAACAACAACTGTTTTTCTCGATTTCCTTCTTTTATACTCGCAAAAAATTTTTCATTTTGTTTATTTTTATATAAACCCTCAAAGATATAACAACCATCTCCAAAAGCTGCCTCGATTATGTTAGGGATTGGTGAAAGACAAACGACAAAAAATGATTCTTTCTTCTGCTTTTCTGCGAATTTCCCGACAAAACGCATATGCTGCAATCTCTTTACAAAGCTTGGATGAAGAGGTTTCTCTAATTTCATCTTGCTCACCTTCTTTTTCTGATGCTTTTATCATTGTATGAGTAATAAAAGCAAACTAGAAACAAAAAACCTGACACTTATTGTCAGGTTGAATGAAATCCTTCTTTTTCTTGAGAAATTGCGTTGTGAGCAATCTTCATTTTCGTTAGGACATAACGTAATGTATCTTCTGCATTCTTATCTTCATGTATTTGCATATTAGCTAAAACTTCTACAGAACATGCTAAATTTTCTACCGCTCCACGTAGTTCGGGATGTCGATTAAAGAACGATTCTTGCACTAATAATTTTCGGACGTCTATTGCTAACTCTACAATCCGCACTAATTTTTCCTGCTCTATCATAACAATCCCCTCCTACATACCTTTTACATTAAATATTCTGCTCATTACTAGAAATCCCTGCTAACGCTTTAAAAATTAAAACACAAAATACTTTATCCCGCATTAAAAAAGGATCTATGCTCACACTTTCGCATAAATCCTTTTTTGTATATTGATATATTTACATCCCGATTTTTCCAGAAGCTAACATATAAATAGAAGTAACTGCTGCTAGTAAGATAATAATCATTACGTATTGTTCAACGCGAGTAAAGCAGCGATTTCCTTGCTCTTTTCTTGCTGCAACATAAACGATTAGACCGATTCCATATACTAAAGAAACAAGTAATAAATTTTTCAATCCAGCTGCATACACAAGCCAAACGCCATACGTAGCTGCCATTAGAGCAAGTATCCCATCTTTCCATCTGTTTCCTTCATATGCTTCTGTAATCACTAATTTTAACTGATATAGTGCTGAAAATACATATGGGAGTAAAATTGATGTTGATGCAATAAAATACATGATCTGATATGTTGATTCTGAAAATAACACAATAATAAATAATGTTTGGGCAACACAATTTGAAATCCACAACGCTGCATGCGGCGTATGATTTTTGTTCGTTTTTGTAAATACCTTCGGAAACACAGCGTCTTTTCCAGCAACGTGAGAAATTTCCGAAACAAGTAAAAACCAACCAATTAATGTACCAATAAGAGACGCAATTAATCCTATGTTAATAACCAATGCTCCCCATGAACCGACAACATGTTCTAATACATGTCCCATTGACGGCGTTTCAAGTGCTGCTAATTCCTCTCGTGGCATCGCTCCTAGCGATAAAACTGAAATTAGAATATAAACGCTCATTACTAACAGTAAACCAAATACAGTTGCTTTTCCGACATCACGGCTACGTTTTGCTCGCCCTGATAAAACGACAGCTCCCTCTACGCCAATAAATACCCAAAGCGTAACGAGCATCGTATTTTTAACTTGTCCAAGTACAGAAGATACTGAAACCTGGCCTTTTCCCCAAAAGTCATGTGTAAATGTATCCCAGCGAAATGCCGTTACCATAATGACAATAAATAATACAATTGGGACAAGTTTGCCGATTGTCGCAATAAAATTCATAATCGAAGCTTCGCGAATGCCAAGTAAAATAAGAAAATGAAGCGTCCACAATAACACTGATGCACCGACGATAGCCGGAACAGTATTACCACCTTTAAAAATCGGAAAAAAGTATGCTAACGAGTTAAATAACAACATAATCGTTGCAACGTTACCTAATATTCCAGCAATCCAATATCCCCATGCGCTGTTAAATCCAATGTATTCTCCAAAACCAGCGCGTGCATAACTATAAATACCACCTTCAAGTTCTGGCTTCCGCTGTGCCAATGATTGATATACAAGAGCAAGCGGTATCATTCCTAATGCTGTAATACACCAACCAATTAAGGTAGCACCGCTGTTTGCCCCTGCTGCTAAATCGTGTGGTAAACTAAATACACCGCCTCCAACCATTGTTCCTACTACAAGTGCGATTAATGGAAAAAATCCTAATTTCTTTTCTATTGGTATCACCCCGTCTGCAATTTCTTGATGTGCTCATTCCGTTCTACCAGGCATTCATATTATGAGTTATTTATATATAAAATACGTACCTCGAAAATAACGAACTGTTTCACTTTATATTCTTTCAGAAAAACATTACTTATTCTAAAAGAAAACGAGCAAAAATGGAATACTTTTTCGAAAAAAAGTATAAGTATGCATAAAAAAAGGGCGTTTTTTTATATAAACGACCTTTTTTTATGTATTTGTAAATGAATTCTATTTTAATAATCCTTCTTTTTGTAAAAACTCTCTTGCTACTTTCTCTGCTTTTTTGCCCTCTACGTTCACTTCATAATTCATTTTACGCATTTCTTCGTCAGTAATTTTCCCTGCAAGTTTATTTAATATTTTTTCAATTTCTGGGTATTTCTTTAACGTTTCTTCCCGTAATAATGGTGCTCCTTGATATGGTGGAAACAGCCCTTTATCGTCTTCTAGTACTTGCAGACCGTATTGCTGTAATTCACTGTCTGTCGAATAGGCATCAATGAGATTCACATCGCCAGATTGAATGGCGCTATAACGCAGCTTCGGTTCCATAGTTTTTAAATTAGGAAACTGTATATGATATAGTGCTTGTATTCCTTTATATCCATCTTCACGATCTCCAAATTCAAGTGTAAATCCCACTTTCATATTAGATGAAACATTTTTCAAATCAGAAATTGTTTTGATGTTATACTGCTGCGCTATTTGTTTTGGTACTGCTAATGCGTACGTGTTGTTATACTGCATTGGTTTTAACAGCTTCATATTAAATTTCTGCTCCATCCCATTTCGTGCCTGCTCATATACTTCTTGACGATCTGTACTTTTTGGCGTTTCCTTTACGAAAGTCGATAAAGCCGTTCCTGAAAATTCTGGATAAATATCGATTTCTTTAGATTTTAACGCTTCAAATACAAAAGATGTTTTTCCGAATCCTGGTTTTACCTCTACTTTTAAATCGGTATCCTGTTCGATTAACTGTTTATACATCTGAATTAATATTTCTGGTTCTGAACCAAGCTTGCCAGCAATTATAATATCTTTCTTTTGAGTACTCCAAAGAAATGGTGCGATGATGATTCCAACTATAACAGCAATTGCAACAATTGTTCGCCTTGGTGAACGTCTTACATGCAGGATCATGCGCAGCACACCATCAAAAAATAGTGCTAATAATGCAGCTGGAATAGCACCTAACAAAATAAGAGCATGGTCATTCCGATCAATTCCAAGCAGAATAAGCTTTCCTAACCCTCCTGCTCCAATTAAAGCAGCCAATGTCGCTGTACCAACAATTAGTACCATTGCCGTCCGAATTCCTGCCATAATAATAGGCCAAGCAAGTGGTATTTCTACCTTCCATAAACGTCTCCAATTATTCATCCCCATCGCTTTTGCTGCCTCAATAAGCGATGGATCTAGTTCACGAATCCCTGTGTATGTATTTCTTAAAATAGGAAGCAGTGCATAAATCACAAGCGCAATTATAGCTGGGACCTTCCCGATACCAACTAACGGAATTAATAACCCAAGAAGCGCCAAAGACGGAATCGTTTGCATCACAGCAGAAGTACCAATTACCCATTCCGCAATACGTTCTTTTCTTGTTAATAAAATTCCAAGCGGTACTGCAATAACAATTGCAAAAAATAAAGCAATCAACGAAATTTGCAAATGTTCCAAAAGGGCACTTAACAGTTCTTGTTTACGCTCTTGCATCGTTTGTAAAAAGGTTGTCACTTTCTATGCCCTCACTTTCATTTGCTCTACTATGTATTGAACGATATGCTGACTTGTTAATGTACCGATATATGTACCGTTTTCTTCGATTGGTATTTCTTTTTCGTGTTCTAAACGAAGCAAAGCATCATGTAGGGCCACTTCAGTCGAAAGTGGATGACCATCACCTTGTTTTCCTTCTTGCGCTAATATTGATACTATATCTTCTACTTTTCTTTGATCATACCAAGATAATCGTGGTCTCCCAATAAACTCTTCTACAAATGTATTTGCAGGATTTTGTAAAATGACTTCTGGCGTATCAAGTTGGACAACTTTTCCATCTTTCATTATACAAATACGATCACCAAGCGCTAGCGCTTCTTGCATATCATGAGTTACGAAAACAATTGTTTTTTGAATCTTTTTTTGCAAGTCTACTAAATCACGCTGTAGCTGCTCACGGCTTAAAGGGTCAAGCGCACTAAACGGTTCATCCATTAAAACAATTTTCGGATTGGCAGCAAGTGCCCGCACAACACCAACGCGCTGCTTTTGACCGCCAGATAATTCATCTGGCATACGTTCCCTATATATATGCGGATCTAAACCAACCATTTCTAATAACTCATCAACACGCTTTTCGATTTTCACTTTACTCCATTTGCGCATTTCTGGTACAACCGCAACGTTTTCTGCAATTGTCATATGCGGAAAAAGCGCAATTTGTTGCAAAACATACCCAATATCCCATCGTAATTCATGAATGTTATAATCCCGGATGTTCTTCCCATCAATAAAAATTGAACCTTCTGTTGTTTCAATTAATCTATTAATCATTTTCATCGTCGTTGTCTTTCCACATCCACTCGGGCCAATCAAAACAAAAAATTCTCCTTTACGAATCTCTAGCTGCAAGGAATCTACGGCCTTTGTTTTATCATCAAACGTTTTTGAAACGTGTTCAAATCGAATCACATACACAACTCCTTTTTCATTCTTTCCTCTATTTTCAAGGAAATTTGAGCTATTTTCAAATGATTTGTCTTTTCAAAATAAAAAGAGCTCTATTTTGAGCTCTAATAATCTTTTAAAATTGTCTTTATGATCGCCGCATACTCACGTATATATGCCTTTTTTCGCGAACGCTTTGGCGTTGGTGCAGCAAGTGCTTCCATCTTCATACCTAAGCGGTCTGCTATGATTTTCGTCCGGTATAAATGATAGGTGTTACTTACTACAACCGCATGCTTCACATCATATAGCTCCTTAGAAAACTTTAGATTTTCATATGTACTTGTAGAACGATCTTCAAGTAAAATTCTTTCTTTTCCAATACCGTTTCCCATTAAATATCGACTCATACTAAGAGCCTCTGAAATATCTTCATCGTCTCCTTGTCCGCCAGATACAACTACTTTTACTTTTGGATGCGAATGTAAATAGCCTAGCGCTACATCTAATCGATTTTGTAGTGATAACGATGGTTTATCGCCAAATAATTTTGCACCTAAAATTAAAACATACGGTGCTGTATGACTTACTTTCTCATTAGCAATTTTCTTCATGCAGTATGTTATATAAACAACATATACTGGCGGCAATAACAACAGTACTAATAACCATTTATTCATATAGCAGTTCTCTCCCTTTTTTATATTATATAAAAGAAAGAGATCATACAGAAGTATTTTACCTACATCTATTAAATTTCAAAAAATAGCGAGGAGACAATCCTCGCTACTTTCCCTATCCTTGACGCTGTTCTGCATTTTGAGCATTGCGTGCTTTCTTTGAGGACGTATGATCTTGTGTTTGATTACCTTTATGCTTCGCTGAACCTAATGCTTTTGTTTTTCCCATTTCATTTCACACCTTTTTTAATTGTTACTTTTATAGGATGTGTATTAGATTCGTTACTATACAACCGTTTTATTGGTAATGTGAATTTGTTCTTTCCGCTGCATTTTCATATATGAAATCCCAATACACGTTGCGCCAATTAATAATAGGCTAAGTGCATAAAACGGAACCATAACACCGATTTGAGACACAAACGTTGTAAAGGCAATAAGAAGAATAACTCGTACACCTGTACCAACAAATCGAAATAGACTGTCAACACGCCCAATTATATCATTTGGAACCTCTTCCATCATAAGCACACTTCGTGCAACACGTGTGCCGGCATTTCCCATTGCCATAAAAATAGCAAGGCCATATACCAAGTAAACGGATGGTTGTATGACCATTACGGTAATTGAAATTGTATATATGAGCATCGTGAATACAATAGATACTTCCATTTTTACATATTTCATAAGAATTGGAATACCAATTCCCGCAAACATTGCACCGATACCGTACATCATTCCGTGCGTACCATATACCGATCCATTTGCCTTTAATACGTCTGAAATGTACACGGGCATTAAGTAGTTCGTCATCATTACACCGATAAACGGCATATACGTTGCAAATAAAAACCAAAATAATTGCTTTCTTTTCTTCATAAAATGAACGCCTTCAAAAATTTGTTTTGCAAATGGTTGCTTTCCTAGTTTTGTTCTCTGTTTTGTGTATGGAATAAACGATAGCAGTAAAAATGCACCGACATACGCTAACATATTAATAAATAAAATCCATTTGACAGCAACAATTGTAATCATAAAGCTAGCAACAGCACCAGCGATAAATTGTGTCAATTGTCCCTGTATTTCCATCGTTCCACTAAGTGATTTATAATGCTCTGATGCAAACACCTCTTGGTTGAATGCGAAAATATTCGGATAAAATACTAAATAATAAAATGAACCTGCTATATACAGCACAATGTAATGGACTGTTTCATAGGAGTGACCTGTAAACCCCCAACATACCATAATAAAGGCAGCGATTGCTCCGATGGCTTCATTCACTAAGAGTAACGTTTTACGAGAAAAGCGATCGATACAATGTCCGATAAACGGTGTACACAAAAACATAACAAGTGTAGACATAATCGAAATATAACCAAACGTTGTATTGCCACCAGGCGCCGTTACAAGCAGCCACGAAATCGTAATCATCGTAATCCCAGAGCCAATCGCTGATAGGCTATTGGCTCCTAGAATATAGTACAACCGAGAATCACGGTAAAGAGATGACATATTAATCAGCTCCTAACTGTTTTTTTAGTTCTGGAAATATGCTTATGTATCCTCTTAATTCTTTTACCAAATCCGCAATTAGCGGTTTCGCATCTTCCCCTAATTCTCCGTTCTGTACATGAAGACTATCAATAACAACTTGTTTCGGAATCACATTTGCATATACTCCTCTTGCCACGATTCGCATACTATTTAAGGCATTTATACCACCTTTTCCTCCGCCTGCAACTGCAAGAAGCCCAACTGGCTTGTGCATAAACTCGCTGCTTCCAAGAAAATCAAATGCATTTTTCAACGCACCGCTCATCGCATTATGATATTTCGGCGTGCATAGTACAACACCATCTGCTTCTTTAACAAGTTTCTTTAATTTTGCTACTGCTTGTAATTCATATTGAGAATTTTCTCCATTATATAATGGTAGTGCCTCAACAGCCAAATCATATAATTCTCCGTTATAAGTTTGTGCAATATGCTTTGCAATGACGCGAGTTTTACCGAATTTACGTGGTGTACCATTAATGACAACTAGTTTCATGATTATTTCTCTCCCTTGTTTGAATTTCTATATTTATATTATCAGAAAATTCTCTCTTATGAACCATAAGAAAGACGGAAACCACTTGAGAAAATAGTATGAATAAACAAAACAGAAACTCATACTTTCGTATGAGTTTCTGTCATTACTCTTCCTATACAACACCATGTTTCACCGCATACAAGGCTGCTTGTGTTCGATCATCTACATGTAATTTAGCAAGGACATTTGAAACATGTGTTTTCACAGTTTGTTCTGTAATATGTAGCTCTACTGCAATTTCTTTATTACTTCTTCCTTTGGCGATTTCTCGTAGCACTTCTTTTTCACGCTTCGTTAACATAGATAAATGATCTTGCTTTATCTCAGCAGTTGCTTGGCGTCCTAATAAAGCAGGCGTTACTTTCGGATGGAAATTCGCATTTCCTTGATAAACTGCAATAACGGAAGCTACAAGTTGATCCGGCTGTACTTCTTTTAATTGATATCCATCTGCACCTGCTTCAAGTGCTGGAAGAACATAATCTTGTTCTGAAAAACTGCTCAACATAAGTACCTTAATAGATGAATCATATTGTTTTATACGCTTCGTTGCTTCGATTCCGTCCATTTTCGGCATCGATACATCCATTAATACAACATCAGGTCGTTCTGTTTTAATAAATTGAAGCGCTTCTTCTCCATCTCCTATCTCGCCAATAATATCAAATTCTTCTTTTGTTTTTAAAAAGAAAACAAGTCCTCTTCGGACAATATGATGATCTTCTACAAGCAGTAATTTAATTTTCAATACATGTCTCCCCTTTAGACTGGTAACTGAATCTCAATCTTCGTTCCTTCACCTAGTTTCGTTTGAATATGAAACTTTCCTTTCAACAACTCAATACGTTCCTTCATATTTTTTAAACCAAGCGCAGAATCTCTTACTTTTTCTTTCATAAATCCTATTCCGTTGTCCTCAATTTGAAATTTCAACATATTGTTTTCTATTTTTAAATGTACAAATACGTTTTCACACGAAGCATGTTTTTTACAATTATGAAGCGCTTCTTGACTAACACGCCAAAGCATTTCTTCTATTTCATCATCTATCGAAATTACTCCATCAATTCGCATAATTACATGAATACCAAGGAGCTCCCCATAATTTTGAATCGCTTCAGCAAGCCCTTTTTCTAAACCTTCCGGCCGTAACTGCCAAATTAACAATGTCATCTCTTGCAGCGCCTCTTGTGATAACTCTCCTATATACGTTAACATCTCCTTTAATTCTGGATTTTTCGTCATATCCATTGTTCCTCTAGCTGTTAACATTATTGAAAAGAGAAGTTGCTTAACAGAATCATGTAAATCACGTGCTAGTCGATTTCTTTCGGCAACGACTACATATTTCCGTTCCTTCTCAACTAGCCTAATCCGTTGAATCGTTGTCCCAATTTGAAAAGCAATCGCTTCTAATAAAGCTAATTCTTCTTCTGTAAAGTGCGTTTTATGAGGAGAAGCAACATTTAATAATCCAAACTTTTTTTCTCCTGCCTGAAGTGGGATCGTCGCATGATGCGTAATACTCTCTGTTTCTCCCCATTCATATTCAATCGCATCTTCTATTCGCTTGCATTCAATAATATTTGTTGCTTTTTGCAAACGTCCTGCAACAAATCGATCAATACACCAACAATCGCCTTCGCACATTGGTTTCTTTTCTTCCCATGTAAGAGCTGATGGTAAATTTGTATCAACAAGCATTTGATGTGTTCCTTTTTCATCAATAAAAAAAATCCATCCTGTTTGTAAATTCATGACTTGCAATAGCGTATGAAGGACTTTTTCTAACATTTGCTGCAAATCCGTTGCTTCATTTAATAACTCCGCAATTTCTTTTAACGCTTGCAATCGATGCATTTGTCTTTCATTTTCATTCATGTTCATCACCATTTCTCATTATAACATTATGAAATTTCTAAATACTACAAATACAAAAAAACTCATATAACCTTTTCTTTTAGATCGTATTCTCCCCCTTTTCCATAAGAAAGGAATTTGAAAAAGGTATAAAGAAAATATACAGTGAGAAGTTCTATAAGAAAAAAATTTTTTACATAAAAATAAAAAAGAAAGGTGATAAAAAATTGAGTATATTGAACAAATTGATTGAACAAGCTAAAAATCCACAAGGTTTTGTTGGCTCATCAATGTTATGCATCATGAATGTAGCTCACACTAGTATGACGAAATGGGCTTTAAGCAAAGTTAATATTAGTAAGCACGCAATAATGCTTGATATAGGTTGCGGCGGTGGAAAAACAATCCATACTCTCTTGAAAATGAATCCAAACGGAAAAATATATGGTATTGATTATTCTAATCAAGCAGTAGAAAACTCTATCAAAATGAATAAAAAAGATGTGGATTCAGGAAAAGTACTTATAAAGCGAGCCAGCGTATCGGATATGCCTTTTTCAAATCACTTTTTTGATATGATTACTGCTTTTCAAACACATTATTTTTGGCCAAATTTAGAGAATGATGTAAAAGAAGTGTTTCGAGTATTAAAACCAAATAGCTCCTTTCTCATTATTGCAGAGCTCTATAAAATACATTATCATATGACAAAATTCAAAACAAAAACGGATTTAGAAAAATTACTAAAAGCAACTGGATTTAACAATGTAACATTTCATGAATATAGAGGATCAATTTCTATATTTGCAAGAAAATAACGAAACCGCCAGAATTTCTGGCGGTTTTTACTTCTTACTTTACTGCCGCTTGTAGACAAGACTTTACATGCTGCAGCGCAAATTCATGCCCTTGTTCATTAAATGATGCAACTGCTTTTTCGTATACTACAATGCGAAACCCTTTATTATAAGCATCGATTGCCGTATGTAACACACAAATGTCCGTACAAACTCCAACAAGATGCACTTCTTGTATTCCTCTTTCTCGAAGTTTAATTTCTAAATCTGTTCCAGCAAAGGCGCTGTACCTTGTTTTATCCATATAATAAACATTTTCATCATCTTTGTGTGCATTGTATATAGTTTGTAATTCACCGTATAACTCTCTTCCGTTTGTTCCCGCTATATTATGAGGTGGATATAATTGTCTCTCTGGATGATAAAAATCATTTTCTACATGTTTATCAACAGCAAATACAACATAATCTCCATTTTCAATACACCGCTTCGTTATTTCTGCAATGTTCTTTTCTATATCTTGCCCAGGTTTACCGCATGTCAAAGCCCCATCTTCTGCGACGAAATCATATGTATAATCAATATTTATAAGTGCTCGTTTCATCTTTTCTCTTCCTTTCGTTTCACAGTAAACAATAGAAAACGTGTTATAACGACGTTTTATTACATATTCGACATGTATAATGAAAATCCCTATAAAAGAAAAAGAAACCTGCTTATAAAGCAGATTTCCTCTTACTGTGCTGGTTTATTTTCAAGCTGCGCCTGGACAAAGTTGATTACTTTTCCGTTTGGATCATTATTTTCATACTGAATTGCTGTTACGGTATGGATACCTGGTTGTAGTGTCTCTTCTTTTAACGCGATTGTCGTTTGCGCTAATTTATTTATTTGATGCTTGTCTTCAAATTGTTTATCGATGTATACAAATATTTCTTTATCCTCTTGGAAATTTGCAACTTCAATTTCTACTTGTTGGATAAGCGTATCTTTTTTTATAAATACGACAGGTACATTCCCATTTTCCGATGTACCATCTGGTGTAACAATTTTGACTTTTCCTTCACCAACTGAAGTTACCCCTTCTGGGAATGAATATTTTATTTCTTGCTGTCCATTAACAGCTCGTTCCTGTTGTTTTTCTTCCTTAACATTCTTTTCTTCTGTTACTCCACAACCTACTAACAACATAACAGATAATCCAGTGATTATGAATTTTTTCAAAATCCATTCCCCCTGTATCTCAATGTATAATTTATTATACAAGAATAATTATTAAATATATACACATATTACTTTTAAAAACAAATTCTCTCATTACACCATTAACTGTACCACACTTATTCCCTGATTATCACCATTAATTTTTAGTAAATCTATTTTTACTATTCATTTCCATAAAAAATAATCTTAGTCCTTATAACTAAGATTATTTCAATCTTTCTCTCCTTACTAATGAAGAGATCATATTATCGAATAAATTTTGTAATTTCAGCTACAGCTTTTCGAGCTAATTTTTTCGGCTGCTCTTTCGGATGTCCTAATGCAATTACCATATTAATTTGTTTATCAGATTCAATTTGTAAGTAGTCTCTTAGCTCGTTTTGCGCTAATAACACTGGTCCTGTCATCGGGCATGTACCGAGGCCCCTAGCATGAGCTGCAAGCATTAAGTTTTGCGAGGCTAAGCAACTACTTTTAATGCCTTCTTCTTCCCAAACAGACTCTGGAACAAACTCAATCGGATCAAAAATCTTTTCCCGAAATTTCGATTGATATGGCGTTGCTAAGCAAATGATTAAAACTGGTGCATCTGAAAATGCTGTTGCATATGGTCCGAAAGAGCGAGTCAATAATTTCCCTGCTTTTTCCTCTCCTTTTTGCGTAGCTTCTTCAGCTTGCGTATGTAGCGCATTCCATGTCATTTCTTCTATATCTTTAATTTTGTCTCGGTTCATAATCACGACGAATTCCCATGTTTGTGAATTTGTATCACTCGGTGCATATCTCGCACAATCAATAATTTCTTCAATATCTTCCACAGAAACGTCTTGGTCAGTAAATTTCCGAACACTGCGACGGCCGTGAATAATATCTTTAAACGCTTGATAATCCATACGATTCAAAATCCCCTTTTATAACGTTTTCAAAATCTCTACCTGACTGATTATATCATATAATGAAAAAAGCCGGAGATGTTCCAGCCTTTTTCATATTTACTCGTTTGTAGCATCTAATTTACATTAACCCTATACACACTCTCCTTATATGCCGCTTGCAACTTTCTTATAAGTCGTTGTTCTCCCGTTTGATACCAAGCTTCCCCAATTTGTGTCACGGGTACAATTTCAATTGGTGTAGCGGTAAAGAAGCATTCATCTGCTTCATATACCTCATGAAGAGAAAATTGACGTTCTTCTACCGGAATATGCAATTGTTTTGCTAAAGAAATGACATGATGACGTGTAATGCCATACAAAATAAACTGGTTCGCAGGGTGTGTAATCAGAGTTCCATTTTTAACAATAAAGAAATTAGAATGACAGCCTTCTGTTACAATGCCATTACGAATTAAAATTGCTTCGTAATAACCTTCTTTTGCAATTTTATTTTTAATCATTATATTCGGAAGTAAATTAAGTGATTTTATATGACAAAAATGCCAACGTATATCATCGGCAACTGTTGCTTTAATTCCGTTTTCCATTAAAGTATCTGGCCTTGGAAATGGTACGATATTTGCGTAGTATGTAGGCTGAAGATTGGATTCAAACAAATGATTTCTAGGTTGAACACCTCTTGAAATTTGAATATATACATTTCCATCCTCTTTAAATTGATTTTTCTCAATCAATTGCTGCAACTGAGAAATAAGTTCTTCTTTTGTAAAGGGCGGTTCTAATTCAATTGCTTTCATAGATTGGAAAAAACGACCTAAATGGAGATCTAATAAATGAGGCTTCCCATCATATAAACGAAATACTTCATATACTCCATCTCCAAACTGTAATCCTCGCTCATCTAATGAAGTCATTGGTTCTTTCTCTCTCGTATTTATAATACTTCCATTAAATAAAATCCAATCTTTATAAGCACTGTGCATTGTTACTCGCCTCCTCTTCATATATATTTCCATTGTACAACCTACTTCACTCAAAAAGAAACAATATTCTAACTTTTAAGAAAAAACATTTTCTCCATTTACTAGTGAATTTGCTTTTTTACATATAAGATACTGTTATACATGGCCAAACGTTCTCATCTATTTAAAAAGAAAGACGTTTTTTTCAATTTATGTTTATATTAAATAAAAAACAACGTTACAAATTCGTAAATTACCAGATTTTCTAATTTATCTACAGTGAATTTTGTTTTATAATAATATCGTTATGTTAAAATATTTAAAAGGAGAACACATGTGCATATCCAAAATTTATCTATTCAAACAAACTATGACTGTTTCACTTATGAGCAATTAGAATCAGAAGCGTCTAAGCTTCCAGCAAATATGCAGCAATTCTATATACATACGATTACAACATTAAAGAAAGAATTGGCACCTAACGAATGCTTCTATTATTTATCGACAGGCGCATTTCGTCATACAGCAATTGGCTTTTTATTTTTTACTGATAGACAAATTATTATGGGGGAACAACAAGGTTTAAGCGTGAAATGTCATACCATACACTACCGTGATTTTACAAGTTGCACCGCTCGTACTGGTCATATTTTAGGGATAAAAACAAATGTAATTTATCTCGAAGAACCTCTTTCTCCTTCAGTAAAAGAAGAGCGTGTTACCCATATTCCAAACGAACAATTTCAAATCATATATAATTTTGTACAAGATAAAATTACAATGAATTAAATTATTCCCACATACTAATAACCAATGTTATTAGTAATTAAATTCTTCAAAAAGACTTGCTCATATTGGATATAAAAGCATAAAATATTAGACGCAAACTATTGATGCTCATTGTTTTTCATCTCCCAAAAAGGAGGAAATAACTTGGGTTTATTGGAAGGATATAACAATTTAAGCGGAGCATTTTCTCCTCTAATTGTTCGTTCAATTCATTCTTGTAGCCGGCGGTGGAAGAAAAAAGTTCACAAAAAACAACGCTTAATACTGCGAACTAATAAAAGAAGACGGTATTATGTGAAGAAAATGCCATGGTAAAAAGTCTCAAGTCAAAAACTCTCTATTCAAAAAAAGACCTAGGATCTCTTGTAAATTACAAGAAACCCTAGGTGTTTTTATATACGAAGGAAATAAATCCGCTGTAGCGCTTACCCTATTTTATTCATAGAATTACAATGATAAACAAAAACCATCTTATGAAAGACGGTTTCCGTCATCTCGATTCAACCAATTTAAAATCAAAATATAACTTTGATAGTGGACGTACCTCATACAAAAAAGACCAGATAAGATTCCCATTCCGATGCAGCTATATAGCAAACCAAATTTCAAGAAAATTTCAATGGTTGGTGGAAAAAGAGTCACTTTTTGCAAAATATATAGCATTAGAAACAACAGTAAAAATAGCGGAAAATACTGTAATTCATATGGTGTACGTCTCTTGCTTAACATTTTTCTTATGAGAAATTGAAAGATCTCTGCAAACAAAAAACAACTAAGAACTACAATAAGCGTTAGTGTCATCCCCATACACCTACCACCTTATTTTATGATATATTGATAAAATAACACGTCTTGCCACTCATTAAACTTAAAGCCAACTTCTCGAAAGCATCCTACATATGTAAATCCCATCTGTTCATGCAGTTTCACACTAATATCATTTCCCTTTGTAATCCCAGCAATAATAGCGTGGTGCTCCGCATCTTCTGCCAATTGAAGTATGCGTCCTATCAATTTCTTTGCTATCCCTTTCCCACGTGCATGTTGGTCCACATATACTGAAATTTCTACCGTTTGCTTATATGCTTCTTTCTCGCGAAATGGTGATAAAGAACAATACCCAAGTATGCTACCCCCTTCTTCTGCAACAATGACTGGACACATTTCATTATGCGCATCAAACCACACATTCATTTCCGCTAATGTCTTTTCCTGTAAATCAAATGTAGCGGTTGTATGTATAACTGCATCATTATATATGTGTACAATACTTCTTACATCTTCTCTATCTGCATTGCGAATTTCCATTGCTCTGTCTCCCCTATTACAATTTCTTTATATAAACATCATTATTTTTTTGAAAACCGAGTTGTCCAAAAAACGATTCTATTCTTTCGTTTTTATCCATACATATTAATTGAATCTCCATCATGTGTTCACTTTTTACTATTTCTTCAAACGTATAATAAGCATTTGTTCCATACCCGTATCCTTCATAATCATGATGAATAAGAAGATACGATAATAGTACTTTCTCGTGTTGCACAGTGTAGTCAATGATACCTATATATGTATCATCTGCTTTTATACAATACGCTACATCTCTAACTGGTAAATCATAAGAAGAAAACATTTCTTCTACTACTAACTTTGTTTCGTCTGTTACTTTTTCAAACGTTAACATATATATGTCACTCCTTATTATTATTGTATCGGGCAGGACAAGTATTTATGAAAAAAACCTTAAGATAGTCATACTATCTTAAGGTTTCCTCTTTATCCCGCTATTAACGGGCAGTAATACTCCCACCTCAAAATTCAGCGGAAGCATTGTCCAGCTCTAGCGGCTAGAATCTCCGGTCGTTTCACCCCTTCGGACGAGGCAAAAAGCGCCTCTCTGTCATGGACTCCAACGTCCTGCGATTCTGGGCGAGCCGCTTCCGCTTTTCTAAAGAAATAAGGTGGGAGATAAACTGTCCATAGAAGCCCGATTAGTTCAACTAATAATCAGTGGGGGATAAAGCTCCCCCCACTGATTAAAGTTTCACTTTATACTAAGCTATAAGCGCGCTTTGTTTCTTCATGAAACGCATTTGTATCATATTTATGTTCAACAAAAATTTGGTGCCATACCATAAATGTAAGGACTGTCCAAATTTTACGGCTGTAATCACCTTTATCTGCACAATGTGCTTCTAATAAGTCTAATACATACTGCTTATCGATTAAATGCTCTGTTTTGCTTTCTTTAATGATATTTACAGCCCAATCATGCATTTCATCTTTTAACCAGTGACGGATAGGTACTGGGAAGCCTAACTTCTTACGATCCAATACGTGATCCGGTACAATACCGCGTACTGCTTCACGTAAAATCGCTTTTGTTGTACCATTTGCAATCTTTAATTCTGTTGGAATTTTAGATGCAACATCAAATACTTCTTTATCTAAAAATGGTACACGAAGTTCTAACGAATGTGCCATTGTCATTTTATCAGCTTTTAATAAAATGTCACCGCGTAGCCATGTAAACATATCGATGTATTGCATTTTACTTACATCGTCATAGTTTTTGATATCATCATACAATGGCTTCGTGATATCCATGTAATTTACACTTTCATTATAATGCTTCATAAGCGCTGCTTTTTCTTCTTCACGGAAGATTTTCGCATTTCCATAGTAACGCTCTTCAATCGGCGTGCATCCACGTTCTAAGAAGCTTTTTCCTTTGAATCCTTCTTTTAATGCACCACTTAACGCTTTTAATACACGTTTTCCTGGACTAGGGATGTAAGAGAACATTTTTAAAGAGTTTGGCTCACGATAAATGTTATATCCGCCAAATAATTCATCTGAACCTTCCCCAGAAAGAACAACTGTTACATGTTTACGCGCTTCTTTTGCAACGAAGTACAATGGTACAGCTGCTGGATCCGCTAACGGATCATCCATGTGCCACATAATTTTTGGGAATTCATCCATAAATTCTTGTGGTGTTACGAATACGCTATAGTTTTTCACACCTAATTTTTCTGCTGTTTCTTTCGCTACGTCAACCTCACTAAAGCCACGACGTTCAAAACCAACAGAGAAAGTTAAAAGATTTGGATTCATTTCTTTGGCGATAGATGCGATAATTGATGAATCGATACCACCAGATAAGAATGATCCTACTGGTACATCACTGCGCATATGCATTTTTACGGAATCGTATAATACGTCACGAATTGCTTGAATATGCTCTTCTTTCGTCGCATCAGATGCATTGAAATATGGTTGCCAATAACGACGAATTTCCATCTCTTTTCCAAGTTCTTTTACGAAGTAATGCCCTGGCTCAATTTTGTTAATATCAACTGTTAACGTTTCAGGCTCTGGAGCATATTGATACGTAAAATAGTGTTGTAGAGAAGCTGGATTTACCCCTTTATCTTCCATTACATGTAAGATACTTTTCTTTTCAGATGCAAAAAATGTTGTATCCTCGTGCTGCGCAACGTAAAGTGGTTTAATACCGAAATGATCACGTGCACCGAAAAGCTTTTTCTCTTCGCGATCCCAAATCATAAATGCAAACATACCACGAAGGTAATCTACACATTTTTCTTTCATATGAGCATATAATGCAATGATTACTTCTGTATCAGATTGTGTCGCAAATGTTGCCCCTTTTTCAAGAAGCATTTCGCGAAGTTCTACATAGTTATAAATTTCACCATTAAAAATAATTACATAACGATCATTTTCATACGTTAACGGCTGATGTCCTGCCTCTAAGTCAATAATACTTAAACGGCGGAAGCCAAATTGTACATGTTCATCACGAAAGTATCCTTCATCGTCTGGACCGCGGTGAAAGATAATCGTATTCATATTTTCAAATTGATGTTTTTCTTCTGCCGAAAACCCTCTAGGGTTTTCACATAAACATCCTACAAAACCACACATACTTTCTTACCCTCTTTCGGTTTTCATTCTTTTTCTATACTACTATATCAACCCTATTTATACTAGCATAATCATAGCAATATGGCGACAAAAAGTACATAAATCCATTTTGTTTTTTCACCATTTTCATCACTGCTATGCAAAATAAAAAATAATTTACTCTTTTTTCCCATTTCATTTGGAAAAAAGACTTTGACCGCTCC
Organism: Bacillus pseudomycoides; assembly: GCF_002551005.1. Classification (GTDB taxonomy): domain Bacteria; phylum Bacillota; class Bacilli; order Bacillales; family Bacillaceae_G; genus Bacillus_A; species Bacillus_A pseudomycoides_C. The sequence goes on along the minus strand of NZ_NVOY01000040.1, from coordinate 5,404 downwards.
TATATATGGCCAGCTGCTCCCGTTCACCTAAAAAGAAAAGATGTTTCTTGTCATTTTTTTAATTTGTACTTATATGTAAAACAATTCTATTCTTATCCTTCACCACTTTTCAATTTTTTCCTTAACCGAAAAAACCATTTTCACATTTAGGCGTTTTTGTCATATGATATTTCAGATTTATCTTTAGGAGGAGAAATTATGAGTGATGAAAGAAAACCTTCACGTCCACAATTTCGAAGTTACTTAAAACAAATTGATGATTTTTTCGAACAAACTCCGCTTCGTGACGTTATTGCAGATATGAACCACTTTTTCCAAAAAGGAAACCGTCTAGTAACATTTCCCATTGATTTATTTGAAGTAGAAGAGGACCTAGTTATAAAAGCTGAACTTCCTGGTATCAAAAAAGAACAACTTCAAGTTGAAATACAAGGTGAATACTTAAAAATTGCCGTAAAAGAAGATATTTTAGGCGAAGAAGCAGATGAATCGCATAATTATTATCGGCGCGAACGCACAATGTCGGAAGCTTCTCGCGTTATCAAATTACCTTATCCAATTAACAAAAAACAAGCAAAGGCTTCCTATCAAAATGGCATATTAGAAATTCGTGCACCTAAACTACCGCAGCAACACGATATTTTATCGATTGAATAAGAAAAGGATGCTCATTCGCATCCTTTTCTTATTGTGTTAAACGTCTAATATCACGTAATATATCATCGTATGGTGTATTTTTCATACCACTATATTCCTTCATCACTTTCCCATTTTGATCCACTAAGTAAAATTTTGTACCATGTATAACTTGATCTTGATTTTCTGGTTTATCAACTAACGTTTTAAAATTGTCTTTCGCAAATTTTTCAATTTCATCTTGCGAATAACCCGTTAATAAATTCCAATTCTTCGTATCATCAGTAAATTTCTGCACAAATTCTTTTAGTTTTTCCGGCTTATCTACCTCTGGATCAACACTAAATGATACAAACTGAACATCTAGTTTTTCTTCTTTCGCCAACCTTTGCAACTTCGCCAAATTCGCTGTCATCGGTGGACAAACTGTTTGACAATTTGTAAATACAAGATCTGCGACCCACACTTTTCCTTTTAAATCTTTTGTACCAAATTTTTCGCCATTTTGATTTATGTATTGAAAACTTTGAACATCCCAATTTAACGGATTGCGAAGTTTTGATCCTGAACCGCACCCAGCTAAGACTAGTAAACAAAAGGCAGTAAGAAGCCCAATCCATTTTTGAAATCGCTTCATTCTAAAACACCCTTCTCTCCTTCAAAATATAACCAACTCTTCTTTCCCATACTAACAGAAGGTTCACTTTATTGTAACAAAGGTAAACACTATAAGAAAACTGTTTACTTCACTTGTTCACTAAATCGTACTAATTTTTCCAGCGCTTCTTCTTTATGAAATGTGCTGAACCATCTATAATTTTCACCGTCTAAAATCCGATAATGTTGGCTAACCATGTTTTGTTGCAAACAAAAATCTCCTCTTTTCTCAATTTCCTTCCACCATATTTGTCCACCCATCGTTTTTTCTTTTTTATATTCCATTTTATGGTGAGTAATTGTTTGAACAACTTCAAGAGCTGACCCTCCAAATGCAGACTGCAATACTTCACTGTTTTGAAACAAGGCACAAATCGCAACAACAGTCGTCCACGAAGGCAAAATGCGCTCTTTTTCAATTTGAACAAGCGTCTTTTTAGAAAGACCTAAAGCCTCTGCCATTTCTTCTTGTGTATAATTATGTTCTGTTCGAACCAGCTTCATTTTTTTCGCAATTATTTGTACTACTTGATCTTTATTCATTTGAACACCCCTTCTTACTATGTAAATCATATCAAATTGTATTTTTACACTTTTTTAATACTTAGTCAATTCCACTTACTTCTTTCGTTGTTTTACAAAGATTTGTGACGCTTTTCAATCGATATTCCCCGCATGTTAATTACGTTTATGAGCCTGAATGGTTTATGAAAACATCTCATATTTATCCAGTACAAAAAAAGCTACTTGAATATAATCAAGTAGCTCTTTTCTATTCTGCAAAATACGAAAATCCAATTGCTCCAGCACCTGTATGTGTACTAATAACAGGTGTTGTAAAAAAGATTTCTGATTGTGTAAATCCACTAATTTTTTCAACTGCTTCTTTCATTTTCTGCGCCAATGGCAATGCTTTTGCATGCGGAATCGCAACTGCTTTTACTGTTTTACCAGCTATATCCTCTTCAAATATTTTCATAAATGTTTTTACAATTTGTCCTTGGCTACGTACCTTAGCAACCGGATTGTAGACTCCGTCCTCAATACTAGCAATTGGCTTAATATTTAATAAAGATCCAATCATCGCTTTTCCTTTACCAATACGACCGCCTTTCACAAGGTTCTCTAACGTATCAACAACAACGAATAGACGTGTGTTTTTTCTAACTTCTTCAATACGTTTTAAAATTTCTTCTAAAGAGCGACCTTCTTGCACCATTTTCGCTGCTTCAATTACTTGATAAGCTAAAGCGTGACTAATAAATAAAGAATCCACTACTGTTACTTTTGTATCTGTCATTGTTGCTGCACTATTTGCCGTTGCAACTGATCCGCTTAATCCATTCGTTAAGTGAATCGAAAGAACTTGACTGCCGTCCTCTCCTAAACGATCATACAATTCAACAAATGCACCAACTGCTGGTTGCGATGTTTTAGGTAATACTTCTGATTTTTGCATTTCTTCAATAAACTCATCTGGTTGTAAATCTACACGATCTAAATAAGTTTGTCCGTTCACAGAAATTGATAATGGGATAACATGAATATCATATTTCTCAATCACATCTGGTGATAAATCCGCCGTTGAGTCTGTGACAATTTTAATTTTTTGCATGTTTTATTTCTTCCCTTTCCACTACGCTCTCCCTGTTATTATACTAGTATTCCGACTGCTTTCAACAGTTTAAGGTAATTTTCCGACAAAATTATTATTTTTATGTCTAAAAAAAAACAGCAGAGCGCTGTTGCTCTGCCGCAATTTTTTCTTATGCATTTTTTTCTAACGTATTTATTTCATATACATTTGAATAATCATTCCATTTTAAGCAACTCTGCAAATATTCTCGAAATGAGTACGAAAACCTTGGTTGTTTTTGTTTTTGAATTTTAGAAATAAAGAGCTGAAGACGCGACTGAATTTGAAACGCCAATGGGTGCTGTGTTTGTAACACTGGGATTTCAACCACCTTTACGCATTTTCCTGTTGGATGAGTGAAATAAAAACTCTTCATAATCACGATATCAATCCTCTTTTTTTTGGATTTATAATGTTAGTATAAACCGACAAAGTCAAAAAGTTTGTCTAAATTTTGGAGAAGCTTTAATTTTTTTCTTCTTTATATTGTATGCGCTTACACTAATAGTATAACAAAGAAATAAAAAAAGTGCCCGTCATAAAGAGGCACTTTTCGATGAAGATTGTAATTCTCGTTTTATCTTTCTTTTATATACAATTTTTGACATCGTAATACTTAATTCATAAATTACTAACAGTGGGATTGCTACGGAAAAATCCGAAATAAAGTCAGGTGGTGTAATACAGACCGCAATGACAATTAATATAAAGTACGCATATTTTCTAATCTTTTGTAGTGCTACTGGATTTAAAATCCCAATGCTCGTTAAAAACATTGTTACAACAGGTAATTCAAAAATTACAGCAAATGGTACGGTCATATTCATAACAAAAGAAAAATACTTTTCTGTTGTAAACATCGTTTGAAACATTTCATCACCAAGACTAACTAAAAAATTCAGTACAAATGGTAGAATAATAAAATATCCGAAACATAGTCCACCAATAAATAATATAAATAATCCCGGTACGTATAATAGCGTCATTTTTCGTTCATGCGGAAGCAACGCCGGCTTGACGAATAACCAAATCTGCAGGGCAGCGATTGGAATGGTGCATACAATTGAAAACACAGCCGCAATCACAAAATAAATCCACAAAATATCGCTCGGCCCAAGAACTGTTAATTTCATATGTAAATCTTTCACTATAAAACTATAAATCTCCTTCGTAAAAGAAAAACCAATAATAAGGAAAAATAAAAATGCCAATGCTGTAATAATAAGTCGTTTTCGCAACTCACCGAGATGATCTACTATGCTCATTTCGTGATCGTTCATATTCTCACCCATTTCTCTGGTCACTGGAAAAAAGATGCAAGTCCCTCTTACATCTTTTTTCCTATCAAACAGACTCCATTTAATTTAACTAATAATAAACAGGAACTCCTGCCTACTGGTACATACTTCATTTTTTCTCATCTATATCATCATGCAAACCTTTTGCAGATTTTTTAAACTCTTTTAAGGTTTCTCCAAATGCTCGTCCAATTTCCGGTAATTTTTTTGGTCCAAAAATAATTAATGCTAAAGTTAAAATTAAAACTAATCCTGGAAACCCAATATTCGGCATACTGCTTCCCCCTTATTTTCAATTAATTTCATTTTGTCAAAAAAGTATGAAAACGTCAATGTATCCGCTGCCTTTTGTCAAAAAAATTTGAAAATACAATCTTTATACGATTTTCATTTCCTATTCCCGTTGTATATGATATGGTGAAAGAAACTACACTCTTTATTTTACTTATGAGAAAGAGGTCAAAACATGACTCGAAAAATGACTCGAATGACTCAGTTTGTTAAAGAAGAAATCGCAAATGCAATTACACATGGCATCGGCGCCATTTTAAGTATTCCTGCGTTAATTATTTTAATTATTCATGCATCAAAGCATGGAACTGCATCAGCAATTGTAGGATTTACTGTATATGGTGTGAGCATGTTTTTACTGTATTTATGTTCAACACTATTGCATAGCATCCATCATCCAAAAGTTGAAAAATTATTCACCATTTTAGATCACTCTGCCATCTATTTATTAATCGCTGGCACATATACACCATTTTTACTTGTTACACTGCGCGGGCCACTTGGCTGGACATTACTTGCGATCATTTGGACACTTGCAATTGCAGGAATCATTTTTAAAATCTTTTTTGTACGTCGCTTTATTAAACTATCAACTTTATTTTACGTCCTGATGGGATGGCTCATTATTGTTGCCATTAAGCCATTATATGAGAATTTAACAGGTAGCGGTTTCTCATTATTATTAATTGGCGGAATTTTATACTCTGTCGGTGCTATCTTCTTCCTATGGGAGAAGCTCCCATTTAACCATGCAATTTGGCACGTCTTTGTATTAGGCGGAAGCACGATGATGTTTTTCTGCGTTTTATTTTATGTATTACCTGTAGCATAAAAAAGGTCTCAGCTTTAATATAAAAGCTGAGACCTTTCATACTGTTGAAAAACA
>NZ_NVOY01000003.1 GCF_002551005.1 Bacillus pseudomycoides | reverse complement strand
GTGATGCCGATGATGGAAAGTCATCAAATGCCGAACGTGATGCCGATGATGGAAAACAATCAAATGCCACCTTTTGCACCAAGTCCGCACCCACATCCGTTATCATATTCGCAGTCTATGCCAGAACCATATTATCAAATGCCTTACCAGCAAAGTCCATACTACGGAATGCCACCAATGCAAGGAATGCCACCAATGCAAGGGATGCCGCCAATGCAGGGAAGGCCGCCATATGATATGCAATACACTTCTATGCCAAATCCGAATGTTGCGCCTGTCACGATGGATAATAATGTATCGTCAATGGAGTCAATGTATGAGGATTGCGGTTGTGATGGAGAACCGGAGTTATATAGTCCGCAGCCGGGTATGCCTTATTTCCCACGTGAGTTTCATCAGCAAAACCCATATATTCCGTATACACCGCAGCCGGGTACAATGTATTATCAACAAAATCCTCCTTCTGTATTTGGAACACTTTATCCAGAAGAGGAAAATTAAAAAAATGTTAGGAAGCCGTTCTTTTATAAAGAACGGCTTTTGTGTGAGAATTTGTTTGGGAACTCAGCGGAGATTACATGTACAAGCAATTGTAAAAGGCCTTATTGTTGGGAGTGGTATTGTATTAGGCGAATCGGATGAAATTATACATAAAGCACCAATCACAGGCTTTTGGAAGGTCAAGCAGACGAAAATGAAATGGGTACAACATATAACATAATTGACAAATATTTAAAAAGTGAGGGAGTTTCTAAAAAAGATCGTCTTATTATTGAGCGTCTTCATATCTGTTCAGAGCATAAGCATCATTTAGCAGCAGCACCTCCGAACATTTAAGTAAAATACTTACAGTGTAAAAACCCTCTTTGTGACTCATGATAAGAGGGAGCTTTTCGAATGAAAAGTTCATTCTAACAGAGGGGGTTTTTGCATTGAACAAAAAAATTAAAATTATTGCTGCTTCTTTGTTAGTTACCAGTGCATTAGCTGCATGTGGTACACCTAAAAATAAAAGCGCGATGGATCGTAATGCTACTTATAATTATGAGCGCACATCGTATGAGAATGCTTATCCGTATAGAGATAATGTAGCACGTACAGACCGTTACACAGATTATGTCACATACCGTAACGATACGCGAACTGACCAGTATGGGAATGTAAAGTATACAAAAATTAATCAGGACATTCACAATCGTCGTGATAACGTTGGATACAATTATTATCGTGATGTAAACTATCATGGACAAATGACGAACCCATATTCAACTCGTAATGTTACGATGAACAACACGTATATGAACAATGATGGTAAAGTAGCTGAAGCAGTTACTAACCGAGTAAAAGGGATGGATAATGTAGATCGTGTTTCTACTGTTGTACGTGGTAATGATGTTGTCATTGCGGTCAAAACTCGTAACAATCCAGATGAAAAAGCGCTAGAAAATGACATTCGCAAAGCTGTTGCGCCTCTTGTGAACAATCGTAATGTCTATGTAACAGCGAAAGCAGATATGTTTACTCGCGTTGATACAATGAGTACGCAGCTACGAACTGGAACAATTACAAACGATTTAAATCGTGATGTAACAAATATGTTCCGAGATCTTCGTACGAATGTAACTAACGTGGTGCGATAAGGGGAAGAAGGGGAGATGTTATTTCCCCTTCTTTTTATTTATGTAATGTATTGCTTTCTCTTAACATTAATGTTATATTAACAAAGCGATGAGCTAATTTACGTAAGACGAGAGATATGCTTAAGTGCTAAACACGCGGATGTGGCCGCCTGGTCTCTCGCCGTAAACGCATCAAGACGCCTGCATGACAGGCGTCTTTCTTATTATATAGAAATTTACAGCGGAGTAGGCTGAAGAGCCCATTCCGCTTTTTTGTGTTCTTAATCTTGTACACCTAATTTTTTAATGATAAAAAAGTCTATTCTATACAAATTCATCTTAATGTTTCTGCATATCAATTGCTGCTATGCAGAATACAACCTAACCGCCTACTTGCTTTCTTCTTTTGTTTTAAACCTTGCACGTGGAAAAGGTCATGACCGCTTCTATGCAGGGCCAGATGCTCTCGTCCATCTAAAAATAAAGGGGTTTTTAATTGGTATTTATATAGTCAGTTAATGCTGCTTTTCGAGATATCTAACTTTGAATCTTCTAAGGGGCATAAAACTTCTTTTTTCGGTCAAACTGTAAATAGAAACTTTTATTTTCCCTAAAAGAGGTGACAGCATATGAAGTTCATGATCGTTGCCATGCAGATTGTGCTAGCTACGTTTTGTTTGTATCATGAATCGAGTGTAGCATCGGCAGAGAGTTCGGGTAATGCAGCCCAGCAGGAACCTCAAATTACAATCATGTTGCAGCGTATATATTTAGATGGGGAAGTGAGTCAGGAAATTTTTAGAGAAGAAGTTGTGAATTTAGAAAAGCTTTTAGAGCAATATAAAGATTGGCAACTTGTTGACCGAGATGATGTGCAAATTGTATTGCAACAGAGCATTGATGATATTTCGCCGTTATTAAAAACGAGTGGGTATTTTGGAGTTTCGAAAGAGGGAATCCTCCAAATTTTTAACGGTGTACCAGAAAAGGACAATGCCATCCATTCCTTCTTTCAAATTGATATGAAAAAGATGGAAAGTTATCAGCGTGAACAGCTGAAGCGAGGAATTCGGGTGAAGTCAAAAGAGCGATTTGTGAAAGTGATGAAAGATATGGAGCAATATTCTATGAGCAATGGAAACAGCCGTAGCTTCAAATAGCTGCGGCTTGTTTTTGTGTTCCTAAACTCATTTTTCGAGAGTATCTTGCCAATATGAAAATGAAAAATAGGGTAGAGAACATTTGTTGGGGGAATCTCGCATTTCTATCGTTATTTATGTTAAAATGGAATACATGATTTGAGAGGGAGAGATACAATTTTGTTTGAATATATTACAGGTTATGTGGAATATGTAGGACCAGAGTATATCGTTCTTGATCATAATGGAATTGGTTATCAAATTTTCACGCCAAATCCGTATGTATTCCAAAGAAGTAAACAAGAACTTCGTGTATATACATATCATTATGTAAGAGAAGATATAATGGCCCTTTACGGATTTAAAACGCGTGAAGAGCGTTTATTATTTACAAAGCTTTTAGGTGTATCGGGGATTGGACCAAAGGGAGCGCTTGCGATTTTAGCTTCTGGTCAAACAGGGCAAGTTGTACAAGCGATTGAACATGAGGATGAAAAATTCTTAGTGAAGTTCCCGGGTGTCGGAAAGAAAACAGCACGTCAAATGATTTTGGACTTAAAAGGAAAATTGGCAGATGTTGTGCCGGATGCTTTTGTTGACTTGTTTTCAGATTCAGATCGTTTCGATGAGAAGAAAGGAACATCTGCTGAGCTTGATGAAGCGTTGGAAGCACTTCGAGCACTTGGATATGCAGAGCGAGAAGTATCTCGCGTCGTGCCAGAATTATTAAAAGAATCACTTACGACGGATCAATATATTAAAAAGGCACTTAGTCTTTTACTAAATGGTAAGAGGTGAGTAGAATGGACGAACGTCTCGTTTCAGGAGAATCCGCGTATGAAGATGCGGATTTAGAATATTCGTTAAGACCACAAACGCTCCGTCAATATATTGGCCAAGATAAAGCAAAGCATAATTTAGAAGTATTTATTGAAGCGGCGAAAATGCGTGAGGAAACGTTAGATCACGTATTATTATACGGACCACCAGGACTTGGAAAAACGACATTAGCAAACATTATTGCGAATGAAATGGGCGTGAATATTCGTACAACGTCAGGACCAGCAATTGAGCGGCCAGGTGATTTAGCAGCCGTTTTAACGGCGCTCCAACCAGGTGATGTTTTATTCATTGATGAAATTCACCGTTTACATCGTTCAATTGAAGAAGTGTTGTATCCAGCGATGGAAGATTTTTGCCTTGATATAGTTATCGGAAAGGGACCGTCAGCACGCTCAGTGCGGCTTGATCTACCGCCGTTTACGTTAATTGGGGCAACAACGCGTGCAGGGGCATTATCTGCACCGCTTCGAGATCGCTTCGGTGTATTGTCTCGTTTAGAGTATTACACAGTTGATCAGTTATCAGCTATTGTAGAACGTACTGCAGAAGTGTTTGAGGTTGAAATCGACTCTTTAGCTGCTTTAGAAATTGCAAGGCGTGCCCGTGGTACGCCTCGTATTGCGAATCGTTTATTGCGCCGTGTACGTGATTTTGCGCAAGTTCGAGGTGATGGAACAATTGCGATAGAAATTACGCAAATGGCCCTTGAACTACTACAAGTAGATAAGCTCGGACTCGATCATATTGACCATAAATTGTTGCTGGGAATTATTGAAAAATTCCGCGGCGGTCCAGTTGGATTAGAGACGGTTTCTGCGACAATAGGGGAAGAATCACATACAATTGAGGATGTGTATGAGCCGTATTTACTACAAATTGGCTTCCTGCAAAGAACGCCAAGGGGCCGCATTGTTACACCGCTTGTATATGAACATTTCGGATTGGAGATGCCGCAAGCATGACGGATATGCCGAAGCTGCTCATTACAGCGGGTATTCTTTTCATTGTTGTTGGATTAGCTTGGAAGTTTGTAGGTAGGCTTCCAGGCGATATTTTTGTGAAAAAGGGAAACGTTACCTTTTATTTTCCTGTCATTACGTGTATTGTGATAAGTATTGTACTATCTTTTATTATGTACGTAATAAATCGATTTAAATAGAAATAGGTGAACATAAGTTATGGATATTAATCTGTTTGATTTTCATTTACCAGAAGAACTCATTGCACAAGTACCGCTTGAAGAGCGAGAAACATCAAGATTAATGGTGTTAGATCGTGAAACTGGTGAGATTCAGCATAAACATTTCACGGATATTCTTTCTTATTTACATGAAGGTGATTGCTTAGTTTTAAATGAAACGAAAGTAATGCCTGCTCGTTTGCACGGTGTAAAAGAAGATACAGGGGCACATATTGAAGTGCTTTTATTAAAGCAAGAAGATGGAGATACTTGGGAGACGCTTGTTAAACCAGCGAAACGTGTGAAAGAAGGAACGATAATTTCTTTTGGAGAAGGAAAACTAAAAGCAACATGTGTCGGAACTGGCGAACAAGGCGGACGTCAGTTGGAATTTTCATATGACGGTATTTTCTATGAAATTTTAGATGAGCTTGGTGAAATGCCACTTCCTCCGTATATTAAAGAAACGCTTGAAGACCGGGACCGTTATCAGACGGTATTTGCACGTGAAGTTGGTTCAGCAGCTGCGCCAACAGCAGGGCTTCATTTTACAGAAGAGCTGTTAGAAGAACTGAAGAAAAAAGGCGTTCATTTAGCGTTTATTACGCTTCATGTTGGTCTTGGGACATTTAGACCGGTTTCTGCAGATACAATTGAAGAACATCATATGCATGCAGAGTATTATCATATGTCAGCGGAAACGGCAGACCTTCTAAATCGTGTGAAGCAAGAAGGGGGTCGTATTATTACTGTTGGAACAACATCAACGCGTACACTTGAAACGATTGCAACAGATAATAATGGCAAGATTTGCGAGGCTTCTGGCTGGACTGATATTTTTATGTATCCAGGGTATGAATTTAAAGCGATTGATGGTTTGATTACAAACTTCCATTTGCCAAAGTCAACTTTAATTATGCTTGTGAGTGCATTTGCAGGAAGAGAAAATGTTCTTCATGCATACAATGAAGCGGTGAAAGAAAAATATCGTTTCTTTAGCTTCGGTGATGCGATGTTTGTTGCCTCTCACTCTCAAGTAGAGAAGAAATAAAAAAGGAGTAAAGATATGACAGCAATACGTTATGAATTAATTAAAACATGTAAACAAACGGGCGCACGTTTAGGGCGTGTTCATACACCACACGGCTCATTTGAAACGCCAATTTTTATGCCAGTTGGAACACTTGCGACAGTAAAAACAATGTCACCGGAAGAGTTAAAAGCAATGGATGCGGGTATTATTTTAAGTAATACGTATCATTTATGGCTTCGTCCTGGTCATGAAATTGTACGTGAGGCAGGCGGCTTACATAAATTTATGAACTGGGATCGCTCGATTTTAACAGATTCTGGCGGTTTCCAAGTATTTAGTTTAAGTGACTTCCGCCGTATTGAAGAGGAAGGCGTTCATTTCCGCAATCACTTAAATGGGGATAAATTATTCCTATCACCAGAAAAGGCAATGGAAATTCAAAATGCACTTGGTTCTGATATTATGATGGCATTTGATGAGTGTCCGCCGTTTCCAGCAACATTTGAGTATATGAAAAAATCAGTAGAGCGTACGAGCCGCTGGGCAGAGCGTTGTTTAAAAGCGCACCAGCGTCCAGAGGATCAAGGTTTATTTGGTATTGTACAGGGCGGAGAGTTTGAAGAACTTCGCCGTCAAAGTGCACGCGACCTTGTTTCAATGGATTTCCCAGGTTATGCAGTGGGCGGTTTATCCGTTGGGGAACCGAAAGATATTATGAACCGTGTGCTTGAATTTACAACACCGCTTCTTCCTGATAACAAGCCGCGTTATTTAATGGGCGTCGGATCACCAGATTCGTTAATTGATGGTGCAATCCGCGGTATTGATATGTTCGACTGTGTACTTCCAACTCGTATTGCACGAAACGGTACGTGTATGACAAGTGAAGGCCGTTTAGTTGTAAAAAATGCAAAATTTGCGAAAGACTTTGGTCCGCTTGATCCGAATTGTGATTGTTATACATGTAAAAACTATTCACGTGCGTACATTCGTCACTTAATGAAATGTGATGAAACATTCGGAATTCGTTTAACGTCTTACCACAACCTGCATTTTCTGTTAAAATTAATGGAGCAGGTGAGACAAGCCATTCGTGAAGACCGTCTTGGAGATTTCCGTGAGGAGTTCTTTGAACAATATGGCTTTAATAAACCGAATGCTAAAAACTTCTAATACATAATAATTAAGGAGGAATAAAAGATGAATCCAGGTATGATGAATATTGTGATGATCGTTGCGATGTTTGCGATTTTCTACTTCTTACTAATTCGTCCGCAACAAAAACGTCAAAAGGCTGTAGCACAAATGCAAAGCGAACTGACAAAAGGCGATGCAATCGTAACAATTGGCGGCTTACACGGTACAATCGAATCTGTAACTGATACAACAATCGTGATTAAATCTGGTGGTTCACACCTTACATTTGATCGCAGCGCAATTCGTGAAGTTGTGAAAAACTAATACAAAAGGTGCCCTAAAAACATTACTTTTAGGGCACCTTTTTTCATAAAGTAACGGAGTAGTTACATTTTCTTATTACAATTAATTACATTTTCAATTAACCCTTTACCAGGAAAATCAGCAGCAATAATTCCTGTATGTGCTGGTTTGCTATTCGCTATATAATCAGTTGTTAAAACATTTGTTCCTTCAAATGAAATGGTGCAAATTCCCATAAAACAACCCGTTCTAGGGAAGTCTGGATAGGAACTATTCCAACCAGGAGTAGTAAGGCCAGTAGCAAGGCGTGGTGCAGATGTTCCAGGGCTACTATGTCCACTTGCTACAAAGTATGGGAATGAACCACCGCTACCACTTAAATAATTTATAGATTTATATTCATAGCCCCATTGATAATACTGATTTGCATTTTTCAAGTGTTCTTTTACAGATTCCCATTTCGTATATAGGTCCCAGTTTGTAGACAGGGAATATTTATCTTGTTTCCAAAATTCGTCACTATAACTAATACCAATGTTCGATCCACCAACATCGCGAAGAATGACAATTTTACCTCTCATTTCTTTTAGTTTAGGGTTAGTTATTCTTCCGTTTTGACTATCCCAAAAGAATTCAGGATATTTATCCATATACCCGCGAAGTGTGTTAGTAAATACTTCATTCGATTCAGAACTATATTCTTGTTTCACTCGCATCAAAATCGTTTCACTTGGGTTTTCTTTTAAGAATGTAGTAACCTCATTTAGGACGTCATCAAACATTGCATTCAAATAATAAGGACCATGATGAATTGCAAAAGCGCCATCTGTATATTTACAACGAATGTCTAAAAAACGAATTCCAGAATGTAATTGCGTTTTTAATGACATAGATTGTGTATGGACGATATCAGCTGGAGCACTCCATGAAGTGCTATAAGCCATAGAATCGTGTGTACCTGGAATTGATAATTGACTTAATTTCGTATTACTGTTAATGCTCTTCATCCAATTGGGGTTTTCATATCCTATTGTAGAATCATGAGAATAACCTGGGTGTTCATGAGCAAATACTGACGAAGAAAAAGTAAAAATAAGCATGAAAGCGATCATGCAACTAAAGATTTTTTTCAAGTTGATTTCCTCCTTGTATAGTAGTAAAAGTTTTGTGATAGAATGTCAAATTGATTCAGAGTGCTGGAGAAGCATAGAAGTATCGTTCAGTTTTATTTCCCTGTTTATTTAGGATGCATAAAGACTTGTGGAGTTGATTTCTGGGAATAAACGATTTCAAATTTTTCTATCGGATATACTCTCGCTGAATTTTGTTGCATTTTTCACAATAATAATTGTATAACGGAAAATAATAATTTCAATATATAAATTAAACGATAAATATGCAATTATGCATATTTAAGAGAGGTTATGTAAGGTTTCTGATGGCCTTTTTAATTATATACGGGTAAAAAACGTAGAAGCTGTCTCTAAAAGTCGCTATTTATATATAGCCATTTCAAATTTTCGACATATAAGTAGCTGCTATGCATGCTGCAACACGACTTGTACTCGCTTATTCCCTTTGTTTTAAAACATCGCATGTGGCAGGAAAAGGCCCTGACCGCTTCTATGCACGGCCAGATGCTCTCGTCCTCCCCTAAAAAGAAAGAGGTTTTTATGTCGGTTTTTTAATTTGGATATATAGTAATTTTTTGAGACAGCTTCTATGTTTAATATGTTGTTCGCTTCCCGATATTGACTCCAAGTATGCCCCCAATTGTACTTGCCGCAATAATGACAAGTTGATAGAGAAGCTGTGCGTTCGATAACGCCGATGAAAAGCCTAAATAATTTACAAGAAATACGAGAATAGCAAATATGACTCCAGTTGATCCACCGACAAACCATCCTTTTCCTTGTGCTTTTACTCCAGCAACAAATCCAGCGATTACCGTCGACACAATTGCAAGGACAAGAAGTGCGATAGATAAAGTCCCTTCATTTATGTTTGTAAATTTCAATAATAAAGCAATGATGATACTTGCTAGACAAGCAAAAATAAGTAAGGTAACGATGCCGAATCCAACTGCAATTGATAATTTTTTCGTTCCATCCATAGAGCATCTCTCCTTTCTAATACAAGCATATTTCCTCTTTTGCTAAGTTAGACTAGTTTCTTTTTGTGCGGGGAAACTAATGTATAGAAATTGCAATGAGAAAGGAAAGGAAAGATGGAACTACTTCAAATTGTCTTTCGAACAATTCTTTTATACAGTGTGATGTTAATTATTTTTCGGCTGATGGGAAAACGTGAAATTGGTGAATTAAGTGTTTTAGACTTAGTTGTGTTTATTATGCTTGGTGAAATGGCTGTTATTGCAATTGAAAATATGGATAAGGCAATTTGGCATCAACTCGTTCCGATGGTGCTTATTATGGTCATTCAAATTGTGTTATCCTTTGTCTCTCTAAAAAATCAGCGCATTCGTCACATATTAGAAGGAGAGCCAGCTATTATTGTACGTGAGGGGAAAATTGATGAAAAGCAAATGCGTAAACAGCGTTACAACATGGATGATTTACTTATGCAATTACGTGAACAAAGTATCGGTGATATACGCGATGTCGAGTATGCGATTTTAGAGCCATCGGGAAGACTATCAGTATTTGAAAAACAAAAAAGTAAAAAAAGTAAAAGTGACACACCATTATTTTCAGTTCCGCTTATTATTGATGGAGAAATTCAGAAAAAACATTTATACATGATGGAGCATACCGATATTTGGCTGGAGGATAAGTTAAAGAAACTAGGGCATACCGATATTGAGAAGATTTCTTATTGTAGTTTTCAAAACGGTCAGTTTTATGTGGATTTAAAAGATGAGTGAATATAAGCTCCAAACAGGACTTCATGGAACTATGTCGAATAGAAAAGAGCAATGAAGTCTAATTTGGGGTGAATGATATGGAGGTTACACTAGAAAAAGCAATCGTCTCTGATGCAGAACTGATTTATACTATGCAGGTAGAGGCTTTTCTGCCGTTATTAGAAACATATCAAGATTATAATACGAATCCGGCAAATGAGAAGCTTGATAGAGTCATTACGAGAATTCAAAATCCGAACGGTGGATTTTATAAAATTATGTTCAATAAGAGCGTTGTTGGTGCTGTATGTGTAGTTTGGAAAGAAAAGACAACTGAATTTTGGATCAGTCCAATGTTTATTCTCCCAAAGTATCAAGGAAAGGGAATTGCCCAGAAAATAATATGGTTATTAGAAGAGATGTTCCCGCAAGCAACAAGTTGGGAGCTAGCAACAATTTTAGAGGAAAAACGGAACTGTTATCTGTATGAAAAAATGGGTTTTGTACAGACTGGTACTAAGAAAAAATTGAATGATTGTACAACGCTTGTCTATTATAAAAAGTCGCTGTAGTTTATTAAATAAAAACAGCTATCGAATTTATTTTGATAGCTGTTTTTATTTTAAAAAAGAAAATTTTCGAAGAATAGGAAGCCTTAGTAATTCTTCTTTTCGAATAATGCGAAAAAGGATTAGCAGAAATACATATAATATCGAAGTAGATAGTACTTCCCATAATGTTTGCATGCCAAGTGAAGGTGAGAAGATCATGTGCTTATGTATGTAGTAACCTACTCCTCCGGTGATGATAATAGCAAGTAAACCGTATATATAATCTTTTATATAAATAGTAAATGTAATTTTTTTTAAGACAGTTGCATAGTGAAGTAAAGTAACTGTAACAATATTGGCTGCAATTGCAAGAGCGACGCCCATCATTTGAAACTGTGGTTGCGAGGCCAAGACGAAAATAACAAGTAATTTCACAATTGCTCCGATAAATGTGTTCATCATGGCAGCTCGTGCTAAATTTAGAGCTTGTAATACAGATGTGAGTGGTCCTTGGAAATAGTGAAATAAAAAGCAAGGTGCAAGCACTTGAATGAAAAGTGTAGCACTATCGGAACCGTACATAAGCGTTAAAATGGGCGAAGCGAATACATATAAAATGACGACAGACCATCCGCCTGTAATAAGAGAGATACGCAGTGCTTGCTGTAATCTATGCTCTACTAAACGGCGCTGTTTTTTTGCATTTGCTTCACTAATGGAGGGCACAAGTGCCGTGGAAAGAGCATATGTAATAAACGCTGGAAGAGACAAAAGTGGAAAGGCATATCCATTTAATATACCGTATTGTTGCGTTGCGATTGAAGCAGCAACTCCAGCAATTGCTAAACTTTGCATAACAACAATTGGTTCGAAAAAGTAAGAAATAGATCCAATTAAGCGGCTTCCCGTTGTAGGAAGTGCGATATCCATTAAAGAATAAAAGGTACCTTTGCTTTCTTTCACAGTACTTATAAAATGAGAACGAATGGAAAGATGTTTTTCTCTTTGAAATAACGTTAATAGAAATAAAAGAGAAGCAACTTCTCCAAGCACAGCAGAGAGCATCGCACCTGCTGCTGCGTATTCGACTCCATATGGTAAGAAAAAGCGAATACATACGGCAATAATGGTAATACGAACGCCTTGTTCTAGTACTTGTGCATAGGCACTCGGCTTCATGTTTTGTCTCCCTTGGAAATAACCGCGCAGCACAGAGGAAACGGCAATAACAGGTACAACTGGTAAAATAGCGATTAATGGATAGTAGGTTCGTTTATCAGTTAGTAATGTTTCTGCTAGTAAAGGAGCAAGAAGCATAATTCCGATTGTTAATAGAATACTAATGACTGAGGTAATGGCTAATGAAACGGTTAATATTTTTTTAATTTGTTGTTTATCGTGTGTAGCTTCTGCTTCAGCAATTAGTTTTGCGATGGCAACCGGAAGGCCGATTTGTGTAATGGTAATAGCTAATATAAATGTTGGAACAGCCATCATATATAGTCCAACACCTTCTTCGCCTAAAATACGCGCCATCACAATGCGGTTAATAAAGCCTAATATTTTTGTAATAAAACCAGCGAACATTAAAATAAAGGCACCTCGTAAAAAGGTTTGTTTCGTCATCGTTTTCTCCTACCTTCTCAAAATCAGTGGAATGATTTACAATAATTTATATGCATGAATAAGATAAGCATGACAAGCTTTTGAAATGAGGAACGTGAGATCAGAGGGAGATGAGCTAGAAATGGCTGAGAAAGAGGCATTAGTAGAAGCGTATCGAGAGCAATTACAAATCGTTTTGGACAGTAAGGTGGAAGAGTTTCAAATGCTCGGCTATGATCGTGTTACACTAGAAGACGTATGGAAATGTTTAAAGAATAAAAAGTGGAAAAAAGTAGGGCCCAATGTCAGATTGTATGAGCTTGTAAATGATGTGTTAACGTTAACAGCTAGCGATTATATGACATATTTAACGCTGAAGGCGTATCAAGCACCGCTTTGGTCGTTTGATGAATATGAAAATAAATAATAAGGTTGTAATTGGTTTGTTCTTCCTCTTGCAGTATAATAATGAGTATTGATAAAGAGGTAATTTTGGAACAAGCGCTTTTGTTCAAAGGAGGAACAAGAAACATATGGCGAAGCGAAGTAGCAGAATCGTTGCCTTTTTCCTCGTTGTGTTATTAATTGGAGGAATCATTGGAGCAACGACAAAAAACATTACAAAAGGAATTAACCTCGGACTGGATCTTCGAGGCGGCTTTGAAATTTTATATGAAGTAAAGCCAGCGAAAAAAGGAGATAAAGTTACTAGGGATACTCTTGTGAGTACGGTTGGTGCACTTGAAAAACGTGTAAACGTTCTTGGTGTAAGCGAACCGAATATCCAAATTGAAGGAAATGATCGCATTCGTGTGCAGCTTGCCGGCGTCAAAGATCAACAGCAAGCGCGAGATGTATTATCAACGCAAGCGAAATTAACGTTCCGTGATGTAAATGATAACATCCTTATGGACGGTACGGATTTAGCAACGAATGGTGCAAAGCAAACGTTCGATGAGCAAGGCCGCCCAAGCGTTAGCTTAAAGTTAAAGAGTGCTGATAAATTCCGTCAAGTGACTGAGAAAATATTAAGCATGAAGCCGAATAATTTAATGGTAATTTGGCTTGATTTTGAAGAAGGAAAAGATTCTTACAAGGCAGAAGCAGCAAAACCAAAACCGAAATATTTATCAGCAGCTACTGTGAATCAAGTATTTAATCAAGCGGAAGTATCTATTGTTGGTGGGAACTTTACAGTAGAGAGCGCAAAACAACTTTCAGAGTTGTTAAATGCCGGAGCGCTTCCTGTTGATTTAAAAGAAATTTACTCTACTTCTGTTGGAGCGAAATTTGGTGAGCAAGCACTACAAAAAACAATTTTTGCGAGTGCAATCGGTATAGCTCTTATTTTCTTGTTTATGCTTGGATTCTATCGTCTACCTGGTCTTGTAGCGATAATTATGCTTGGTTTATATATTTACATAACGTTACTCGTATTCAATTGGATGCACGCGGTTCTCACATTGCCGGGTATAGCAGCGCTCGTGCTTGGGGTCGGAATTGCGGTTGATGCCAACGTTATTACGTATGAAAGGCTGAAAGAAGAACTGCGCATCGGAAAATCGATGTTATCAGCATATCGTGCCGGTAATCAGCGTTCGTTATCAACCATTTTAGATGCGAATGTTACAACACTTGCAGCAGCAGCTGTATTATTTGCATATGGTCAAAGTTCTGTTAAAGGATTTGCGACAAGTTTAATTGTGAGTATTTTAGTTGGCTTTATCACAAACGTATATGGTACACGTTTCTTACTTGGCTTACTTGTGAAGAGTCGTTACTTTGATAAAAAATATGCTTACTTTGGTGTAAAACCGAAGGAAGTTATTCCGTTAACAAAAGGTGTAGAACATGCACCAACGAAATTTGACCGTATTAACTTTGTTAGTATCGGACATAAATTCTTCTGGTTCTCAGTTGTTGTCATGATTGCTGGTGCGATTATTTTACCAATTTTCAAATTGAATTTAGGTATTGATTTTGAAAGTGGTACGCGCATGGATATTAAAACAAATCAAGCGATAACAGTATCACAAGTACAAAAAGAATTGCATGATTTGAAAGTAGATGTGAAGCAAGAAGATATCGTGCCAACAGGTAATGATAATAAAGGATTTGCTGTTCGTACAATTGGTGTACTATCAAAAGATGATATTTCAAAAGTAAAAACCGTCTTCCACGATAAATATGGTACAGAGCCAAACGTAAGTACAGTTTCTCCGACAATCGGGAAAGAAATTGCACGAAATGCACTTATCGCTGTGCTGATTGCATCAGCTGTTATCATTTTATATGTGAGCATTCGTTTCCGCTTCACATATGCATTATCAGCAGTATTAGCACTTCTGCACGATGCATTCTTCATTATCGTTGTGTTCAGCTTACTTCACTTAGAAGTTGATCTAACGTTTATCGCAGCGGTGTTAACAATTATCGGTTATTCCATTAACGATTCGATTGTTACGTTTGACCGAAATCGTGAGTTATACAAACAAAAACAAAAAATTCGCACGTTAAGCGATTTAGAAGAGATTGTGAATGCGAGTATTCGCCAAACAATTGGTCGTTCAATTAATACGGTTATGACAGTGTTACTGCCTGTTATTACATTATTAATTTTCGGCAGTGAGTCATTACGTAACTTCTCAATTGCGTTATTTGTCGGTTTAATTGTTGGTACTTACTCTTCTGTTTTCGTTGCATCCCAAATTTGGCTGATGCTTGAAAACCGCCGTTTGAAAAAAGGAAAAGGTCAGAAGAAAATAGAAGTAAAGACATCTGAACCGCAAGTATAAGAAAAAATCATTTGAATTTGAATGAAAAGAGATGCCTCTTTGCAGGCATTTCTTTTTTTGTTCTGGGATAGAATAAAGTGAAGGTTAGTGCGTGATCAAGTGTACGTTGATGAAAGAAAGGGTTTCGATTATGGAAAAAGATGAACGTTTTAAACAAGCGGAATTTGGAGCAATTATTGGAATTGTCGGCAATATTGTGCTTGCGATTGTCAAAGCAGTCATTGGATATATTGGAAATAGTAAGGCGCTTATGGCGGATGCAATTCATTCTGGTTCGGATGTGATCGGTTCATTAGCAGTCTTCTTTGGACTGCGTGCAGCAAAGCAACCGCCTGATGAGGATCATCCATATGGACACGGGAAAGCAGAATCTATTTCTGCAATTATTGTAGCTGTTCTCCTACTTATTGTTGGAATTGAAATTGTTGTTTCTTCTGTTAAAGCTTTTACAGAAGTGCTCGAGCCTCCGCGCTGGATTACTGTGATTGCTGTACTTCTTTCTATTGTTGTGAAAGAAGGGATGTTTCGATATAAATATCAGTTAGGTAAAAGGATAAATAGTGATGCTATTATTGCGAACGCATATGAGCATCGTTCGGATGTATTTTCATCAATTGCGGCTTTAATTGGTATTGGGGCAGCAATTATAGGGGATAAATTGGGGGTGGAGTGGCTTGTATATGCTGATCCAGTTGCCGGTTTATTTGTATCTTTACTCGTTATAAAGATGGCTTGGGATATCGGAAAAGAAGCGATTCATACAACGCTGGATCATGTGCTTCATGAGGAAGATGTTATTCCGATGAGAGAAGCGGTTATGCAAGTGGAAGGAATTAAGAAAATAGGTTCGCTATATGCAAGAGAGCATGGACATTATGTCATCGTTGATATTAAAGTGTCTGTTGATCCATACATTACGGTAGAAGAAGGGCATCGCATTGGTAAATGCGTGAAAGAAGTGCTCATGCAGCAAGATCATGTACAAAATGTTTTCGTTCACATTAATCCATACTCTCCTGATTAATATAGGGGAGAACCACTTGAAAGAGTCTAATTGGTTAATCAAACCTCATTGTCACCCCTTAGTCTGTCTTGTATAATAGACAGGTTAAGGGGTGATTTCGTGTTACAACCGAAGACGCGTTGGAAAGAAAAGGATAATAATGAGGAGCATGTAGAACAATTGGCAAACAAACTTCAATTGTCATCTCTTGTTACTTCGTTATTATTAAATAGAGGTTTAAATACAGAAGAAAAGATTGTGGATTTTTTAAATACAGAGCAGCAAGAATTTCACGATCCTTTTTTACTTGAAGGTATGGATCGTACTGTAGAGCGCATTCGCCAAGCGATTCAAAACGGTGAACAAATTTTAATTTTCGGTGACTATGATGCGGACGGTGTTAGTAGTACAACCGTTTTATTTTTAGCATTACAAGAACTCGGAGCGGATGTAGAGTTTTATATTCCGAACCGATTTACAGAAGGATATGGACCGAATGAAGAAGCGTTTCGCTGGGCGCATCGCGCTGGTTTCTCACTTATTATTACGGTTGATACAGGGATTGCTGCTGTTCATGAGGCGCAAGTTGCGAAGGAGCTTGGCATTGATTTAATTATTACTGATCACCATGAGCCGCCGCCAGAATTGCCGGAAGCTTTGGCTATCATTCATCCGAAGTTAGATGGTGGTATATATCCATTTCACTATTTAGCGGGTGTTGGGGTTGCGTTTAAAGTTGCCCATGCTTTGCTTGGCAACGTACCAGAACATTTATTAGAAATTGCTGTTATTGGTACAGTAGCCGACTTAGTGCCTCTTTATGGTGAAAATCGTCTGCTTGTACAGCGTGGTTTGAAAAAGCTGCGAACGACGCAGCGAGTGGGATTACAAGCGTTGTTTAAAGTTGCAAATATTTCGCAAGGCGAAATTACAGAAGAAAGTGTTGGATTTGCAATCGGACCACGTATTAATGCGGTCGGACGATTAGAAGACGCAGCTCCGGCTGTTCATTTACTATTATCAGAAGACGTAGAAGAGGCAAAAGAACTCGCGCAAGAAATCGATGAACTAAACAAATTACGAAAAGACATTGTAAAGCAAATTACAGAAGAAGCGATTGCGGAAGTAGAAGCACATTATCCACCAGAAGAGAATACAGTATTAGTGTTGGCAAAAGAAGGGTGGAATCCCGGCGTAATTGGGATTGTTGCTTCGAAGCTCGTAGATCGCTTTTATCGGCCGACAATTGTCCTAAGTATTGATCCTGAAAAAGGCACAGCAAAAGGTTCAGCTCGTAGTATTGAAGGTTTTGATTTATACGCGAATTTATCAGATTGCCGTGATATATTACCGCATTTTGGTGGTCACCCAATGGCGGCTGGTATGACTCTTAGTATGGAGGATGTCGATGAACTGCGCCGCCGCTTAAACGAGCAAGCTGCTGCATTGTTATCGGATGAAGATTATATTCCAGTTACTACGGTCGATGTCGTGTGTAAAGTGAAAGATGTCACACTTGCTGCAATAGAAGAAATGCAAAAGCTTGCTCCGTTCGGTGTTGGAAATCCAAAGCCGCGCATCGCTGTGAAAGATGCAAGTCTAGAAAGTATTCGTTCCATTGGTTCTGATGGCTCGCATTTGAAAATGACACTTCGTGATGGACAAGCAACATTAGATAGTATTGGCTTTGGTTTCGGGGCATTGGCAAAAGAAATTTCTCCTGTAGCGCAAGTATCGATTGTCGGAGAAGCTTCTATTAACGAATGGAATAATTTCCGTAAACCACAAATTATGGTTCAAGACATTGCTGTAGAAGCTTGGCAATTATTTGATTGGCGTAGCATGCGTAATGTAGAAACGAATTTAGCGGATCTTTCACGTGATAAACTGACAATCGTGTATTTTAAGGAAGAAGCACTACAAAAGTTTTCGTTAGAAGCATATAAAGATTATGCAATGCAGGCGAAAGATGTGACAACATTAGAAGGTCGCTACGCTGTTATTCTTGATTTACCAGATGCGACAGAAGATTTAAAGCACATATGTGAAAAAGGATTCCCAGCCCGCATTTATACTGTATTTTATCAAGAAAACAATCATTTATTTAGTACGGTTCCTACGAGAGAGCATTTTAAATGGTACTTTTCATTCCTGCAACAAAAAGCACCATTTTCACTTCGTCAATACGGAGAGCAGCTTTGCCGTCATAAAGGCTGGTCAAAAGATACAGTAAATTTCATGACACAGGTGTTTTTTGAGTTAGAATTTGTTACAATAAAAGACGGTGTCATTTTTATGGCAGAAGAAATGAAAAAGCGTGATTTAACCGAATCAAACACGTATCGTGAGAAAATAAACCAATTACAATTAGAAAAGGAACTGGTTTATAGCACATATCAGCAGTTATATGCATGGTTTGAAACGATTCGTAATCATAAAGAAGTAGAACAGTTAGGGTAAAGGACTTGTATTTACAACTCTTTTATATTCGAGGAGGATTCATAAATATGGATTTCAAGCAACATATTGCAATCGTACCAGATTATCCGAAAGAAGGTATTGTCTTTAAAGACATCACACCTTTAATGAACGATGGACAAGCATATAAAGCAGCAACTGATGAAATCGTTGCGTATGCAAAAGAAAGAGATATCGACCTTGTAGTAGGACCAGAAGCACGTGGTTTTATTATTGGATGTCCAGTTTCTTATGCATTAGAAGTAGGTTTTGCACCAGTTCGTAAATTAGGTAAATTGCCACGCGAAGTAATCAAAGTTGATTACGGTAAAGAGTATGGTAAAGATGTGTTAACAATTCATAAAGATGCAATCAAACCAGGTCAACGCGTATTAATTACAGATGACTTATTAGCTACAGGTGGAACAATTGAAGCAACAATTAAGCTAGTAGAAGAACTTGGCGGTGTTGTTGCAGGTATCGCATTTTTAGTAGAGCTTACTTACTTAGATGGCCGTAAAATGTTAGATGGCTATGACGTATTAGTGTTAGAACAATATTAATCGTAAACAGGGCAACATGCGGAGTACCCGTGAATCTCTTTGAGAGGAGCGGGTATTTTTATATATGTATCGAAAAAAAGTAAAGTGAAATGTCTGTAAAATCTTTTCCTTTTCACAATTCACAATCATTACGTTATAATGGTAAGATAAAAATTATTCTAATTGGCAAAGGAAAAGATTATGAATCTTCAATAAAAGGTGATTAGATGGCGAATGAACAAGTACTAACAGCTGAGCAGGTACTGGAGAAAGCAGGGCAATATTTACACGATGAGGACATCGATCTTGTTGCGCGCGCATATGAATTTGCACGTGCGGCACATAGTGAGCAATACCGAAAATCAGGTGAACCATATATTATCCATCCTATTCAAGTAGCAGGAATTTTAGTTGACTTACACATGGATCCGTCTACTGTATCAGCGGGTTTTTTACATGATGTAGTAGAAGATACAGATATAACATTAGAAGACATTGAACGTGAATTTACAAAAGAGATTGCGATGCTTGTTGATGGTGTAACGAAGCTAGGGAAAATTAAATACAAATCTCATGAACAGCAGCAGGCGGAAAATCATCGAAAAATGTTTATCGCAATGGCGCAAGATATTCGTGTCATTTTAATTAAGCTTGCAGACCGACTTCATAACATGCGAACATTGAAACATTTACCACAAGAAAAACAACGCCGCATTGCAAATGAAACATTAGAAATTTTCGCACCATTAGCACACAGACTCGGAATTAATACGATTAAGTGGGAACTAGAAGATACAGCACTTCGTTATTTAAATCCGCAGCAATATTATCGTATTGTCAACTTAATGAAACGTAAGCGTGCAGAGCGCGAAGAATATTTAGATGAAGTTATGACGGGAATTCGTGACAAATTAAAAGAAGTTGCGATTCAACCAGAGATTTCTGGTCGTCCGAAGCATATTTATAGCATTTATCGAAAAATGGCAATGCAAAACAAACAATTCAATGAAATTTACGATTTGTTAGCTGTTCGTGTTGTCGTAAATAGTATTAAAGATTGCTATGCCGTTCTAGGTATTATTCATACGTGCTGGAAGCCGATGCCGGGCCGTTTTAAAGATTATATCGCAATGCCAAAAGCGAACTTATATCAGTCGCTGCATACGACAGTAATTGGACCGAAAGGCGATCCGCTTGAAGTGCAAATTCGTACGAAAGAAATGCATGAAATTGCCGAATACGGAATTGCGGCACACTGGGCATATAAAGAAGGAAAAGCTGCTGAAACAACAGGTACGCTTGAGAAAAAATTAACATGGTTCCGTCAAATTTTAGAATGGCAAAACGAAGCTTCGAATGCAGAAGAATTTATGGAATCATTAAAAATTGATTTATTCTCTGATATGGTGTTTGTCTTTACGCCAAAAGGAGATGTCATGGAATTGCCGCTTGGCTCTGTACCAATTGACTTTGCTTACCGCGTTCATTCTGAAATCGGGAATAAAACGATTGGTGCAAAAGTAAACGGTAAAATGGTCACTCTAGATTATAAGTTAAAAACAGGCGACATCATTGAAATTTTAACATCTAAACACTCGTATGGTCCGAGTCAGGACTGGGTGAAATTAGCGCAAACATCACATGCGAAAAATAAAATTCGTCAATATTTCAAAAAGCAACGCCGCGATGAAAATATTGAAAAAGGCCGCGAGCTTGTTGAAAAAGAGGTGCGAGGCCTTGAGTATGAGATGAAAGAAGTCTTAGCACCTGATAACTTAAAGCGTGTTGCTGAGAAATTTAATTTTGCAAATGAAGAAGATATGTTTGCAGCTGTTGGATATAACGGAATTACCGCATCGCAAATTGTGACGCGCTTAACAGATAAATTCCGTAAGCAACGTGAAGAAGATTTAACAGAAGTAAAAGAAGTTCGTAAACCAATGAAAATTCGCAAATGGGATTCTGGTGTGAAAGTAAGCGGTGCAGATAATTTGCTTATCCGTTTATCGAAGTGCTGTAATCCAGTTCCAGGCGATGAGATTATTGGCTATATTACAAAAGGCCGCGGTGTCTCGATTCACCGTACAGACTGTGTAAATATTCATACAGAAGAAGCGCAAGAAAGACTGTTAGAAGTAGAGTGGGAAGGCAGCCCGGAAAAAGAAATTGAATACAATGTTGATATTGAAATTTCAGGATATGACCGCCGCGGTTTACTAAATGAAGTACTGCAAGCTGTAACAGAAACGAAAACATATATTTCAGCAGTTTCAGGAAGAAGTGATCGCAACAAAATGGCGACGATTCATATGTCTATTTCCATTCGTAATTTACAGCATTTGAAAAAGGTTGTCGAGCGCATTAAACAGGTTCCAGAAATTTATGCGGTGCGCCGCATGATGCATTAATAAGGAGTGAAGAGAAGTGAGAGTTGTCTTACAACGATCAAAAGAAGCATCTGTAACAGTAAAAGGTGAAGTTGTAGGGCAAATTCCTTTCGGCTTAACACTTTTAGTTGGAATCACCCATGAAGATATAGAAAAAGATGCAACGTATATCGCTGAAAAAATTGCAAACTTACGCATTTTTGAAGATGAAAACGAAAAAATGAATCATTCTGTATTAGACGTTGGTGGACAAGTTCTTTCCATTTCACAATTCACGTTATACGGAGATTGCCGAAAAGGAAGAAGACCAAACTTTATGGATGCAGCAAAACCTGACTACGCAGAATACTTATACGATTTCTTTAACGAAGAACTTCGCAAACAAGGACTGCACGTAGAAACAGGACAGTTCGGAGCAATGATGGACGTTCAGCTCATTAATGATGGTCCGGTGACATTAATTGTAGAGAGTAAATAATGATGGTGGAAGAGAGGAGGTGTGTTCTCCTCTCTTTTTTGTAACAACGTATAACCCTTACATCAATATGGAACACTATTCATTAGAATTCCACTATTGAATGTGAGGGATATACGTATGCGTATGAATGAAAAGGGAAACTCTGCTACTAACGGAGCGAACCAATTGTTTAATGTGAATTTTCATGAGTTTATTTCAAAAGAACAGCAAAATACATCGCTCGAACTTGCTTCCGAATTTGGGATTTCTTTAAAAGATGTGAAAACTTTAAAGAAGCACCTCGGACGTTCTTGAGAATCTTGACAATAATTGTGAATAACCGTATAGTAGTAAACAAATTCATTTTTTACAGTTACATATGTTATAAACCGATGATAGAGAAGAGTAGATGAGAGACACATGAAAAGAGAGGAAATGTCTGGGGCTGAAAACATTTCTGCATGATGACTGATCGAATGACACTCTGTAGGTTTCGTCTTGAAAAGCATAGTGCTTATTAGAGATCGAACGCAATTTAAGCGTTATTAAAAAAGTGGAAGCATACGTGCTTCAATTAGGGTGGCACCACGGGTATTATACTCTCGTCCCTACTGTATAATCAGTAGAGGCGGGAGTTTTTTTATTTTTATTACTATTGAGAAAATGAGGAGGAACTGAATATGTCTATTCAAATCCCACGCGGAACGCAAGATATACTTCCTGGTACTGTGGAACTATGGCAGTATATTGAAGGGCAAGCACGTGAAATTTGTCGTCGTTACAACTATAAAGAAATTCGCACACCAATTTTTGAGCATACTGAATTATTTTTACGCGGTGTTGGGGATACGACAGATATCGTTCAAAAAGAAATGTACACATTCGAAGATCGCGGGGAGCGCAGCTTAACACTTCGTCCAGAAGGAACAGCACCAGTTGTACGTTCTTATGTAGAAAATAAAATGTTCGGTGATGCTACGCAGCCGACAAAATTATATTATATCGGGCAGATGTTCCGTTATGAAAGACCACAAGCAGGACGTTATCGTCAATTTGTTCAGTTTGGTATTGAAGCAATTGGCAGTAATGACCCAGCAATTGATGCAGAAGTGATTGCACTTGCTGTTGAGTTTTATCGCGGCATGGGCTTAAAAAATATTAAAGTTGTGTTAAATAGCTTAGGTGATGCAGCGAGCCGTAAAGCGCATCGCGATGCATTAATCGCACACTTTGAGCCGCGCATCGGTGAGTTTTGTTCAGATTGCCAATCTCGTTTAGAGAAAAATCCACTTCGTATTTTAGATTGTAAAAAAGATCGTAATCATGAACTAATGAGTACAGCACCATCGATTACAGAATACTTAAACGAAGAATCAAGTGCGTACTATGAAAAAGTACAAGAATTATTAACAATGATGGGTATTCCATTTGAAAAAGATCCAAACCTTGTGCGCGGTTTAGATTATTATCAGCACACTGTATTTGAAATTATGAGCGAAGCAGAAGGCTTTGGGGCGATTACGACGTTAAGCGGCGGCGGTCGTTACAATGGACTCGTACAAGAAATTGGTGGACCAGAAATGCCTGGTATTGGTTTTGCGATGAGTATCGAACGTTTAATTATGGCGCTGAAAGCTGAGAATATTGAATTACCAATCGCTCATCACATTGATTGTTATGTTGTAGCGCTTGGTGAAAAGGCGAAAGATCATGCTGCAAAAATTGTCTTTGACCTTCGTAAGGCTGGATTAGCAGTTGAGAAAGATTACTTAGATCGTAAAATGAAGGCACAGTTTAAATCAGCGGATCGTCTAAGTGCAAAATATGTAGCTGTATTAGGTGATGATGAATTAGAAAAAGGTATTATCAACTTAAAAAATATGGAAACGGGCGAACAAGAAGAAGTTGCGTTAGATGTATTTGCTTCTTACGTAGCAGAAAAGTCACTATAGGGGGAAAAGGAAATGGCTGAAAGAACGCATGCATGCGGAAAAGTAACAGTAGAAGCTGTAGGACAAACGGTTCAATTAAAAGGTTGGGTACAAAAGCGCCGTGATTTAGGCGGATTAATTTTCATTGACTTACGTGACCGTACAGGTATTGTACAAGTTGTATTTAGCCCAGAAACTTCTAAAGAAGCGTTAGAAGTAGCGGAAACAATTCGCGGTGAATACGTACTGCATGTAGAAGGTACAGTTGTGGAACGCGCAGCTGGTGCAATTAATGAAAATATGGCAACAGGCCGCATTGAAGTTCAAGCAATGAAAGTAAACGTATTAAATGCAGCAAAAACAACACCAATTATGATTACAGATGATACAGATGCATCAGAAGATGTACGCTTAAAATATCGTTATTTAGATTTACGTCGTCCTGTTATGTACAACACATTCAAAATGCGTCACAACGTAACGAAAACAATTCGTAACTTCTTAGATAGCGAAGATTTTTTAGAAGTAGAAACACCAATTTTAACGAAAAGCACACCAGAAGGAGCTCGTGATTACTTAGTACCAAGCCGTGTACATGAAGGTGAATTTTATGCATTGCCGCAATCTCCGCAGCTATTTAAGCAGCTTCTTATGGTCGGCGGATTTGAGCGCTATTATCAAGTGGCACGCTGCTTCCGTGATGAAGATTTACGTGCAGACCGTCAGCCGGAATTCACACAAGTCGACATTGAGACATCATTCTTAACGCAAGAAGAAATTCTCGAAATGACGGAACGCATGATGGTAAAAGTGATGAAAGAAGCAAAAGGTCTAGAGGTGAGCGCACCACTCCCGCGCATGACATATGCCGATGCAATGGCTCGCTACGGCTCTGATAAGCCTGATACACGCTTTGCGATGGAACTGATTGACCTATCAGAGTTTGCGACAGACTGCGGATTTAAAGTGTTCACAAGCGCTGTAGAGGGCGGCGGACAAGTAAAAGCAATCAATGCAAAAGGTGCAGCGAGCAAATATTCTCGTAAAGATATCGATGCATTAACAGAATTCGTTAAAGTATACGGAGCAAAAGGATTAGCTTGGTTAAAAGTTGAAGAAGACGGTTTAAAAGGACCAATCGCAAAATTCTTTAACGAAGAAGATGCAAATGTACTTATGAGCACGTTAGAAGCGAATGCTGGCGATTTATTATTATTCGTTGCTGATAAGAAGAGCGTTGTTGCAGACAGCTTAGGAGCCCTTCGTTTACGTTTAGGTAAAGAACTTGAGTTAATTGATGAAAGCAAGTTTAACTTCCTATGGGTAACAGATTGGCCGCTTCTTGAGTATGATGAGGATGCTGATCGTTACTTCGCAGCGCATCACCCATTCACAATGCCATTCCGTGAAGATGTAGAACTATTAGAAACAGCACCGGAAAAAGCGCGTGCACAAGCGTATGACCTTGTATTGAACGGTTATGAGCTTGGCGGCGGCTCACTTCGTATTTACGAGCGTGACGTACAAGAAAAAATGTTTAAAGCACTTGGTTTCTCACAAGAAGAAGCACAAGAGCAGTTCGGCTTCTTACTAGAAGCATTCGAATACGGCACACCGCCGCACGGAGGAATTGCATTAGGTTTAGACCGCCTTGTCATGTTACTTGCAGGTCGTACGAACCTTCGTGATACAATTGCTTTCCCGAAAACAGCAAGCGCAAGCTGCTTATTAACAGAAGCGCCAAGCCCAGTTGCAGATGCACAGCTTGAAGAGCTTTACTTACAATTAAAAGTAAAAGAAGAGAAGTAAGAACGAATCCTAGATGGACATACTAATTCCATCTAGGATTTTTTAATTGAGTATATAACTTATATAAATACAAATTGAAAAAATGATACAAAACCCCTTTTCTTTTTAGTGAAGGACGAGAGAAACTAGCCGTGCATAGAAGCGGTCAGTTCCTTTTCCTGCCACGTGCAAAGTATAAAACAAAGAGAGGAAGCAAGTAGCAGTCATGTTTTATTCTGCACGGCAGCGACTTAGATTCTAAAAAATCAAAGTGGATATATACAAATAGTCGGAAAAACGCTAGAATACATGGTAGACCATTTTTGTAATAGGAGTGTAGAACGCATGTTACATCAATTTTCACGTAATGAATTAGCCTTCGGTAAAGAAGGTCTTGAAATATTAAAAAATAGTACAGTAGGTATTTTAGGAATTGGCGGCGTTGGTTCGTTTGCAGCAGAAGCGTTAGCGCGTTCTGGTGTAGGGCGTCTTGTATTAGTTGATAAAGACGTTGTCGATATTACAAATGTTAATCGTCAAATCCATGCGTTACTTTCTACTGTGGGTCGTTCGAAAGTAGAACTAATGAGAGAGCGTATTGCTGATATTAATCCGGACTGCGAAGTTATCGCATTAGAAATGTTTTATACAGATGAAACATACGAAGAGTTCTTTAAACATGGTTTGGATTTCGTAGTGGATGCATCTGATACAATTACGTTCAAAATTCATTTAATTAAACAGTGCTTGCGACGTAAAATTAAAATCATTTCAAGTATGGGTGCAGCAAATAAAATGGATCCAACTCGTTTCCGCATTGCTGATATTTCTAAAACACATACAGATCCAATTGCGAAAGTGATTCGTACGAAACTTCGTAAAGAAGGTATTAAAAAAGGTGTGAAAGTTGTATTCTCTGATGAAAATCCAATTGTGATTCGTGAAGATATTCGCAAAGAAATCGTTCCAGATGAAAATGCGAAAATTCGCAAAGCGAAATTGCCACCGTCCTCTAACGCCTTCGTTCCGTCTGTGGCAGGCTTAATTATGGCAAGTCATGTTGTGCGTGAACGTTTGAAGGATATCGAAGTAAAACGTGTTGGGCAAGAATAAAAGAGAGGTGCTTATGCATCTCTCTTCTTCATTGTGAAACAATATCTAAATTTCCGTTCTGATCCATTTTGAAAATTGGTGCCATCTGCTCTTTTGGCTCGTCTAATATAACAAGTTTGCGAGCTCGGTCCATAATTCTAACAAGTGTTTCATAGTCTTCTTGTACAGATTGTTGTTGCTTCTTCAATGTTTCAAGCTTTTTCTCTAATTCTTGATTTGTTTTTCGCTGTTTTTCGAGCTGCCTACGTAACGTTTCATTTTCAGTTTGTAACTTCTCTAATCGCGGATTGTTTTGTTCAATGTTTTGAAGAAATGAGATTACCTCTTGCATCGTAAGTGATGGTTGATTTGCACTGAGTTCCTCTGAAAATTCAGCCTCAATAACGACCTTTTTCTTCGGCTCCAATCGTGATACTTGCGGTTTCGGTTTCACTGCTTGCTCTCTCTTTAATTCTTTTCGTTGTTTTCTCGCAATTTGCACAGCTTCATCATAGCCTTGCCGAACTTCTGCATTCCAACGAAAGCCGCAAGCGGCAGACGTTCTATTTAATTGATCGCCCACTTCATCAAATGCTTTTAATTGCGTGCTTCCTTCACGAATGTGACGTAAAACGGTTTCTGCTAGAAGTAAATCATCTTCTCCAGTCCATGCATCCTGGCGCATTTTCATTGTGAAACCTCCATATTTCATGTCGTTTTCGCTTATGTTATCCTTTTGATTTACTTTTATACGAGTGTTGCAATCTTTCATAAACAGAAGCAAGTGCTTGTTCAAACTTTCCTGTTTTCTTTGGTTTATAGTATTCCTTGTTTTTAATTTTATCCGGTAAGTATTGTTGCTGGACCCATCCGTTTGGATAATCGTGCGGATATAGGTAGCCAATTCCTCTGCCGAGCGATTCTGCGCCTTTATAGTGACTATCTTTTAAATGAGCTGGAACATCACCAGTTTGTCCGTTTCGTAAATCGTGAAGTGCTGCATCAAGTGCCTTATAC
This sequence comes from Bacillus pseudomycoides, assembly GCF_002551005.1. Taxonomy (GTDB): domain Bacteria; phylum Bacillota; class Bacilli; order Bacillales; family Bacillaceae_G; genus Bacillus_A; species Bacillus_A pseudomycoides_C. Next base: position 334,991 of record NZ_NVOY01000003.1, on the reverse strand, counting down.
GCTGAATTTGATTTTGGTGATAAACATAGTTCAATGACCGCATTGGCAAGTGGAATGCGCGCTTCTGGAAAGCCGACGCGTTCTGCGGATTCGATGGCAGCTAGCGTACGAGGTCCGGCTTGTGGGTTTGCAAGTCCAACATCTTCGTATGCCATAATAAGTAATCGTCTGCCAATGCTTTGCATGTCACCAGCTTCAATAAGGCGAGCTAAATAATGAAGAGCGGCATTCACATCACTTCCGCGCACTGATTTTTGGAAAGCTGATAAGACATCGTAATGAGCGTCGCCGCCTTTGTCATGTACAAAACTTTTCTTCTGTAAACATTCTTCGGCAATTCCAAGTGAGATTTCTACTGTTTCTTCATTTGTTGTAAAGCTAGATAAGACAGCGAGCTCAAGTGCATTATAAGCAGAGCGCATATCACCGCCAGATGCGTTTGCGAAGTGACACAGAGCTTCATCGGTTACGATTACGTTGTATTCTCCTAGTCCTTTTTCCTGATTAGTTAAAGCGCGTTTTAATCCTTGTAAAAGGTTTTCCTCTGTTAAAGCGTGTAGTTCAAAAATTTGACAACGGCTTCGAATAGCGGAATTAATTGCGTGAAATGGATTGCTTGTCGTTGCCCCAATTAATGTAATGAGCCCGCTTTCTAGGTGAGGAAGAAGGAAATCTTGTTTTCCTTTATCTAATCGATGCACTTCATCTAAAATTAAGATGAGATGTCGATGCATTTTTGCCTCTTGGACAACAACTTCCATATCTTTTTTATTATGAGTAACAGCATTTAATAGACGAAAAGGCATGCCGATGCTGCCGGCAATGGCGCTTGCGATTGATGTTTTTCCTGTTCCGGGAGGTCCGTATAAAATCATTGATTGTAGATGCTTAGCTTGTACCATCCGCCATAAAATTTTGCCTTCGCCCACTAAATGTTCTTGTCCGATAACTTCTGTGATATTGGTCGGACGCATTCGATGTGCGAGTGGTTGTTTCATATGTTCTCTCTCCTTCAGTGACCGTTTGTTGTTTATCCCGCAATTCGTGGGCAGTAATACTCCCACTTCAAAATTTGGTAAAGCACTGTCCAACTCTAGCGGCTAGAATCTCCGGTCGTTTCGCCCCTTGGACGAGGCAAAAAGCGCCTCTCTGTCAAGGGCGTGGGTGTCCTGCAATTCTGGGCGAGCCGCTTCCGCTTTTCTAAAGAAGTTAGATGGGAGATAAACTGCCCGTAAAAGCCCGATTGGTGAGGGCTGATTAAATTTTCACTTTATGTTATAAATTCCGAGTTATTTGGTATACTTATATGTTATCATTTCTGTTAGAAAAGTTGAAATTCCTTATCATACTATATTATGCTATAATTTCAAAGGATTTTGATTTCAGAGAGTGTTTTTCCTATTAAATAAACGAATAACGAACGAAGTAGAAGCAAAAGACTTGAAAAGAGGTGCTACATATATGAAAATCTCAACAAAAGGCCGTTATGGTTTAACAATTATGATTGATCTTGCGAAAAAGTTTGGAGAAGGACCGATTTCGTTAAAATCGATTGCGCAGGCGCACGATTTATCAGAGCATTATTTAGAGCAATTAATTTCTCCGCTTCGTAATGCGCGTCTTGTAAAAAGTACACGCGGTGCATATGGTGGTTATGTATTATCAGATCAACCGATTAACATTACAGCAGGTGATGTAATCCGCGTATTAGAAGGGCCGATTAGCGTAGTAGAAATGTTGGATGAAGAAGAACCAGCACAGCGTCAGCTTTGGATACGTGTTCGCGATGCAGTGCAAGAAGTTCTTGATAGTACAACGTTAGAAGATTTAGTACGCTATGAAGAAGAAAACAACGGCGGTTATATGTTTTATATTTAATTCCGTGTGTAACGATTTGGAAAGAAGGAGATATTATGGAACGCATTTACTTAGATCATGCTGCGACATCTCCGGCTCACCCAGAAGTAGTCGAAAAGATGATTCCGTATATGACAGAAGTATTTGGTAATCCGTCAAGCATCCATTTCTTTGGGCGCCAAGGCCGTCAAGTGGTGGATGAAGCAAGACGTGCGTGCGCACGCAGCATTCATGCAAATCCAAATGAAATTATTTTTACAAGCGGCGGTACAGAGGCTGATAATTTAGCCCTTCTTGGCGTAGCTCGTGCGAATCGTAAGAAAGGAAATCATATTATTACGACAGCAATTGAGCATCATGCGATTTTGCATACGTGTAATGTGTTAGAGCGAGAAGGGTTTGAAGTGACGTACTTACCTGTTGATGAAACAGGGCGTATTCGCATTTCAGATTTGCAAGCGGCATTAACAGAACAAACGATTCTTGTCTCTATTATGTTTGGAAATAATGAAGTTGGTACAGTGCAGCCAATAGCAGAAATTGGTGCTCTATTAAAAGAACATAGCGCTTACTTTCATACAGACGCAGTACAAGCATACGGTTTAACAGCAATTGATGTGAAAGAGATTGACATTGATCTCTTGTCAATTTCAGGACATAAAATTAACGGTCCAAAAGGTGTAGGCTTTTTATATGCAGGGCAGCATGTAAAGTTTGAACCGCTGTTAACAGGCGGAGAGCAAGAGCGCAAACGCCGTGCTGGTACAGAGAATGTGCCGGGAATTGTTGGGCTTTGGCAAGCTATTTTGTTAGCAGAACAAACGCGTGAGCAAAAAATTGCCCAATACAAGGGATTTAAAGATATAATGATATCTGTCTTTAAACAAGAAGACATTACTTTCGAGGTAAACGGAAACTTCGAACATAGCTTACCACATGTGTTAAATGTAAGTTTTACAGGAATGAATATTGAGTCGTTTCTTATGAATTTAGACTTAGCGGGAGTTGCGGTTTCAAGTGGATCTGCTTGTACAGCAGGCTCTATTGATCCATCACATGTACTCGTAGCGATGTTCGGAAAAGAATCCGATAAAATACGTTCATCCGTACGCTTTAGCTTCGGTTTAGGAAATACGAAAGAACAGGTCGAAAAAGCAGCGTACGAAACAGTGGAAATCGTGAAGCGATTAACACAAAATGAATATAGGGGGTGACATGATGAACAAACTACCTCACGAAACGCGCGTTGTCATCGGGATGTCTGGTGGCGTCGATTCATCTGTAGCAGCAATGTTATTAAAAAAACAAGGCTATGATGTAATCGGAATCTTTATGAAAAACTGGGATGATACGGACGAAAACGGTGTATGTACAGCAACAGAAGACTATAACGATGTTATTGAAGTATGTAACCAAATTGGAATCCCGTATTATGCAGTCAATTTTGAAAAGCAATATTGGGATAAAGTATTTACGTATTTCTTAGACGAGTATCGCGCTGGGCGTACACCAAACCCAGATGTAATGTGTAATAAAGAAATTAAATTTAAAGCATTTTTAGAACATGCAATGGCGCTTGGTGCAGATTATGTGGCGACAGGACACTATGCACGTGTAGCGTATATAGACGGAGAATATAAAATGCTGCGCGGCGTTGATAGTAATAAAGACCAAACATATTTCTTAAATCAACTTGGACAAGACCAATTATCAAAAACACTGTTCCCGCTTGGTGAGTTAAAGAAGCCGCAAATTCGTGAAATGGCGAAAGAAGCTGGTTTAGCAACAGCGGCGAAAAAAGATAGCACAGGCATTTGTTTTATCGGCGAACGTAACTTTAAAGACTTTTTGAGCAACTACTTGCCGGCACAGCCAGGTAAGATGCAAACATTATCTGGTGAAGCGAAAGGGAAACATGACGGGTTAATGTATTATACAATTGGACAACGTCACGGCCTTGGCATTGGCGGTAATGGAGATCCATGGTTCGCTGTTGGAAAGAACTTGAAAGAAAACATTTTATATGTAGAACAAGGATTCCATAATGAACTGTTATATGGCGACGAAGTATTTGCGACAAATGTAAGTTGGGTTAGCGATAAGCCAAAAGAAAAAGAATTTGCATGCACAGCGAAATTCCGCTATCGTCAAGCGGATAACGGTGTAAAGGTTCAAATCGTTGATGAGAATACAATTAGTATTCTTTGTGATGAACCAATTCGTGCAATTACGCCAGGACAAGCAGTTGTTTTCTATGATGGAGATGAGTGCTTAGGCGGTGCGACAATTGATGATGTATACCGCAATGGTAAGAAACTTGATTATTTAGGATAAGAAAGAAGAACCTCTGCCTTATATCGGTCAGAGGTTTCTTTTTAGATAAAAGCGAATTTTCGTTCGCTCGGAAAATAGATTCTTTGTTATAATTTGTTGTAGAGGTGAAGGATAAATGTCAAATAAGCTTGAAACAGGCATTCAATATATGCAAGAAGGAAACTGGGAAGAAGCCGCAAAAAATTTTACTGAGGCGATTGAGGAAAATCCTAAAGATGCACTTGGTTATATTAACTTTGCAAATTTATTAGATGCATTAGGAGATAGTGAACGTGCCATTGCGTTTTATAAGCGTGCGATTGAATTAGATGAGAAATCTGCTACGGCATACTATGGATTAGGAAATATATATTATCAGCAAGAACTTTTTGCAGAGGCGAAAGAAGCATTTGAGAAGGCGATGCAAGCGGGGCTGCAGTCAGGAGATGTATCGTTTATGCTTGGCATTACATATGTGCAGCTTGGAAACGACCGTTTAGCACTGCCGTTTTTACAACGTGCCACTGAATTAGACGAAAGTGACGCTGAGGCTATGTTCCAATGCGGATTATGCTTTGCGCGTCTAGAACATGTAAAAGAGGCGAAACCTTATTTTGAAAAAGTTGTAGCACTTGATGAAGAGCATGCAGATGCATATTACAACTTAGGTGTTGCATATGCGTTTGAAGAAAATCGTGAGAAGGCGCTTGCGATGTTTAAGAAAGCTGTAACGATTCAGCCAGATCACTTTTTAGCTGGTAATGGTATTCGTTTATTAGAACAAGACGCATAAAATGGAAGGAGGAGGCAAAATGGGAAATCAACATGCAATGGATTTGTTTGAGGAAGAGCAAAAGTTTATAAAAGCACAAGTTCTTCATACCATTTTCCACAACGAAGAAAACCTCTATTCCGTTGTCAGTATGAAAATTATTGAAACGAATGAAACACATGACGAAAAAAAGGTCATGATAACAGGTCACTTTTCCCGCATGCATGAAGATGAAGTGTTTACACTAACGGGTCATTTTAAGGATCATCCAAAGTACGGGAAACAATACCATATTGAAACGTTTAAAAAAGAATTGCCGCAAACAAAAACCGGAATGGTGCAATATTTAGCGAGCGATTTATTTAAAGGAATTGGGAAACGAACAGCTGAAAAGATTGTTGATCATCTTGGTGAACATGCGATTTCGAAAATTATGGATGATCCCGCAGCTTTAGATGGAATTGTAAATAAGCAAAAAGCACAGGAAATATACGAGACGATTATTGAACATCAAGGCCTTGAAAAAGTGATGAGCTTTCTAAACGGTTATGGGTTTGGAACGAAGCTCTCTATTAAAATTTATCAACAGTATAAAGAAATGACACTTGAAGTCATCCGCAAAAATCCGTATCAACTGATTGAAGAGGTAGATGGTATTGGATTTGGCCGAGCGGATGATATTGGCCGAGCACTGGGCATCTCTGGTAATCATGCTGATCGAGTACGAGCAGGTTGCTTTTATACATTAGAGCACGTTTCGCTGCAAGAAGGTCATGTGTATATGAAAAGAGAGCAGTTAGTGCAACAAACGATGGAGTTATTAAATAACCAAGAAACAGCTGTTACAGAAGAAGATGTTTTACAATGTACGGAAATGATGCAAGGAGAAGGCAAAATTATTATAGAAGATGAGCGTGTATATTTAGCCTCCTTGTATTATTCGGAAAAAGGTGTTGTAGCCTCCATCAATCGTTTACTTGGCCAAGAAGAACTTCCTTCCTTTCCTGAATCGGAGCTGTTGTTAACACTCGGAAAAATTGAAGAGCAGTTCGACGTGCAATACGCACCGCTTCAGCAAGAAGGTATTCAAACAGCTCTTCATAAGCCAATGATGATTTTAACAGGTGGACCTGGTACAGGAAAGACGACTGTTATTAAAGGGATTGTTGAAATGTATGCTTCTCTTCATGGTTTATCATTAGACCCGAAGGATTATAGTGATGACAATCCGTTCCCGATTTTATTAACAGCACCGACAGGAAGAGCGGCAAAGCGTATGAGTGAATCAACAGGATTGCCTGCTTGTACGATCCATCGTCTGCTTGGATGGACACCAGAAGGATCGTTTCAACGTAATGAGCATGATCCTGTTAAAGGGAAATTACTTATTATTGATGAATTTTCTATGGTTGATATTTGGCTTGCGAATCAATTGTTCAAGTCGTTGCCAACTACGATTCAGGTCATCATCGTTGGAGATGAAGATCAATTGCCATCTGTTGGTCCTGGACAAGTGTTGAAAGATTTATTAGAATCGGGCGTTATTCCGACAGTAAAGCTTACGGAAATTTATAGACAAGCAGAAGGTTCATCTGTCATTCAGCTTGCTCATGCGATTAAAAAAGGTGTATTACCTTCTGATGTAACGCAAAACAAGAAAGATCGTTCGTTTATTGCTTGCACAGGTACGCAAATTGTTGATGTTGTGAAAAAAGTGTGTGAAAACGCAAAAACAAAAGGGTTTAGTGCGCGTGACGTACAAGTGCTAGCTCCGATGTACAAAGGCCCAGCAGGTATTAATACATTAAATGAAGCGCTGCAAGAAGTATTTAATCCGAAAAAAGAAAAAAGAAAAGAAATCGCATATGGCGAAGTTGTATATAGGACTGGAGATAAGGTGCTTCAACTTGTCAATCAACCGGAAAGTCAAGTGTTTAACGGTGATATTGGTGAGATTGTGTCGGTATTTTATGCGAAAGAAAATGTGGAACAACAAGATATGGTTGTTGTTTCTTTTGACGGTATCGAAGTGACTTATACAAAGGCAGATTTAAATCAAATTACACATGCGTATTGTTGTTCAATCCATAAATCACAAGGAAGCGAATTTCCCATTGTAATTATGCCTGTTGTGAAAAGTTATTATCGTATGCTGCGCCGCAATTTAATTTATACAGGGATTACACGCAGTAAAAAGTTTTTAATTATTTGCGGTGAAGAATCAGCGTTTCAATCTGGTGTAAATCGCCTTGATGATGCGCTTCGTCAAACTACATTATGCAATCGCCTGCAAGGAAAGACCGAAGAGACTGAGGTGATAAGTGAGGAAGGCCTCGATGTGGAAAACATTTCACCGTATGATTTTATGTAGCGAGGTGAAATTATATAGTGTAATGCAGTTCTTCTCATGTATAAACATATACAGTTTGGACATAATGGCGTAATAGAATACGGGAGATTGTAAGGAGATGAACGCCATATGTTCAGTTGTCCAAACTGTAAAGGAAAAGATATCGGGAAAATCGGTGTGAATCAATATTATTGCTGGAACTGCTTTATTGAATTATCGATTTCAAAGGGGAAAATTCATACACATCAAGTCGAAGAAGACGGTTCATTAAGTTCTTTAGATGATTTATTTGATGAGAACGAACGGACAATCGGCTAATAAGGAGAGTGTTAACTTTGAAATTGCGCTCATCATTAATCGCATTAGGTGTAGGAGCAGCGGCATATCAATATGCACGTAAGCAAGATGTATTTTCAAGACGAAATATGAAAAGAGCACGTAAAATGCTGAAGTCTTACTTATAATTTACATTATATATGTGAAAAAGGCTCCCTGATTTTTGGGAGCTTTTATTATATCTGGCAATTCATCCCCCGTCTCAAGCACGAAACGGTAGGTGGTGGTAGTTCAATATGTACTTGTATAAAGATAAAATAGTCCGATTTGGGAGAAGAGATGAGAAAGTCCGTAGCAACCAAGTCCTAAAATACCATAGTACCAGAGATGCCTGGCGCGTTCTTGATTGGAAGAGGGAATGAAAAATCCCTTCCAAATGCCAAAACCGATGCATACCCATTCCAATAGCATACAAAGTGTGGAAAGACCTAACATTAACCAAACCATTGTATTCCCCCTAACTTTGTGGAACAAATTGGGATATTACTGTTTATTTATGTGTAATACTTTATGAAAATGTATTTGTTATGTTAAGTATTTTTCTACAAAACAGTAAGAATACCTACAAAAATATCATGGCACGGCAATGTTTTTTATTTTTTACACATAACCTTCTTTATTTCTTTTCAAACTAAGAAATAGAGGAGGTTTTTCTGTTGAAGAATCTTAAAATTATTTGGATTTATCGGTTAGGTTTATTGTTGCTGATTTTTTTATGTTTGCTTGTCTTTTTGAAAATTAAGCCGTTATGGGCACCGATTTTATTTGTGCTTAAGGTTGCCATTACACCATTTTTACTTGCTTGCTTTATTGCTTATTTGCTGCATCCGCTTATTGAAAAATTACATGAAAAAGGTATGCCGCGCACACTTGCCATCTTACTCATTTATATTCTTTTCTTTGGTGGTATTGGATACGGTGTGTATAAAGGAACACCAGCCGTTGTTGCGCAGCTCCAAGAAATGAACGAACAATTCCCACAATTTGTAAATATGTATGAAACGTGGACGGATGGAGTAAGAGAGCAAACTGAAAATTTTCCTGAGTTTGTGAATGAGAAAGTGAAGCAAATATTTGCAGGAGTTGAAGGGAAGATACAAGCGCTTTTAAATAAAGTAATGAGTACAGCAAGAGGAATACTTGATTCCCTTCTTATCATTTTCTTAATCCCATTTATCGTATTTTATATATTAAAAGACTACGGAGAGTTTTATCATATTTTTTGGAAGGTTATACCATCTAAATGGCGAAAGGATGGGCAACAGTTAGCAAAAGAAATTGATAAGTCTCTTGGGAATTACATTCGCGGCCAATTATTTGTTTGTTTAATTTTAGGCGGTGTTTCTGCGCTAGCCTTTTGGTTTATCGGGATGAAATATCCATTGCTGTTAGGAATTATTGTTGGGGTTACTGATATTATCCCGTATTTCGGCCCTATTTTAGGGGCGATCCCAACATTAATGATTGCTGCAACAGTATCGACGAATTTAGTTATTAAAGCTAGTATTGCGCTTGCGATTTTACAATTTGTTGAGAGTAATATACTATCTCCATATATTGTAGGAAGGTCGCTGCGGATGCACCCAGTTGTGATTATGCTTGCGCTGCTTGTTGGCGGAGAAATTGGCGGCATTGTCGGGCTTTTATTGTCCGTGCCACTGTTAGCAATTCTGCGTACGATTATTGTACACACTAAGCCGTATTGGAAACATTGACAAATAGAAATGGATTCGCTACAATTTTGGCATATAGTATATGATAAATTGATGACGGAACGAGTATGTTACAGTCCATTTTGCAGAGAGAGGCTTCCTTAGGCTGTAAGAAGCTTCAGATGAAGGGTAACAGAACGCTATTCCTGAGAGCAGCTAATCCCTGCCGTCTTGCCACGTTACGGCAACTTGAGGTGATGAAATATATGCATATGATTACGATATGCAATCTAGCTGTCGTGTCTAAAAGTGAGACACTTCTGCTTTTTATTTCATAATCAGGGTGGTAACGCGAGTCAACTCTCGTCCCTGTTATAGGGGACGGGAGTTTTTTGTTTTCTAATTGATATTAATGAAGGAGGAAATACATATGAAACACTTAACAGGCGCACAAATTCGTCAAATGTTTTTAGATTTTTTCCAGGAAAAAGGACATGCAGTAGAACCAAGTGCATCATTAGTTCCGCACGAAGATCCATCTCTTTTATGGATTAACAGCGGTGTTGCAACGCTGAAAAAATATTTTGATGGCCGCGTAATTCCGCAAAACCCACGCATTACAAATGCGCAAAAATCAATTCGTACAAACGATATTGAAAACGTAGGAAAAACAGCTCGTCACCATACATTCTTTGAAATGTTAGGGAACTTCTCAATTGGTGATTACTTCAAAGAAGAAGCAATCACATGGGCTTGGGAGTTTTTAACGAGTGACAAGTGGATTGGATTCGATAAAGAATTACTATCTGTTACGATTCATCCAGAAGACGAAGAAGCATTTACGATTTGGCATGAAAAAATGGGCGTGCCAAAAGAGCGCATTATTCGTTTAGAAGAAAACTTCTGGGATATCGGTGAAGGCCCAAGTGGACCAAATACAGAAATTTTCTACGACCGCGGAGATGCTTATGGCAGTGATTTTAGTGACCCAGAATTATATCCAGGCGGAGAAAACGAGCGTTATTTAGAAGTGTGGAACCTTGTATTCTCACAATTTAACCATAACCCTGATGGTACGTATACGCCGCTTCCAAAGAAAAATATTGATACAGGGATGGGTCTTGAGCGTATGGCGTCTGTTGTACAAAACGTGCCAACGAACTTTGACACTGACTTATTTATGCCAATTATTAGCGCAACAGAAGCAATTTCTGGTGAAAAATATCGTGCTGGTAATCAAGAACAAGACACAGCATTTAAAGTAATTGCTGATCATATTCGTACAGTAACGTTTGCTGTTGGAGATGGAGCTCTTCCTTCTAACGAAGGCCGCGGTTATGTATTACGTCGTTTATTACGCCGCGCTGTGCGTTATGCAAAGAAATTAAACATTAATCGTCCATTTATGTACGAATTAGTACCAGTAGTTGGGGAAGTAATGAAAGATTTCTATCCAGAAGTTCTAGAAAAGAAAGATTTCATTGCACGTGTTGTGAAAAATGAAGAGGAGCGTTTCCATGAAACACTTCATGATGGTGAAGCAATTTTAGCTGAAGTAATCGGTAAAGCAAAAGAAGCGAAATCAACGGTTATTTCTGGCGAAGACGCATTCCGTTTATATGACACATACGGATTCCCAATTGAGTTAACAGAAGAATATGCAGAAGAAGCTGGCATGACAGTTGATCATGAAGGCTTTGAAGCAGAGATGGAAAAACAACGTGAGCGTGCGCGTGCAGCTCGTCAAGACGTTGATTCTATGCAAGTACAAGGCGGCGTTCTTGGGGAAATTAAAGTAGCGAGTGAATTTGTTGGTTATGGTACGGTAGCTACAGAAAGTAACGTTGTTGCACTTGTGAAAAATGGTGAGTTTACAGATAGCTTACAAGCTGGTGAAGAAGGACAATTAATGTTAGATGTAACACCATTCTACGCTGAGAGCGGTGGTCAAATTGCTGACCGTGGTTACCTTCTTGCTGATGGCGTAAAAGTGCCTGTAAAAGATGTACAAAAAGCGCCAAATGGTCAAAACTTACACAAAGTAGTTGTAGAAGAAGGAACATTAACGAAAGATGCAGTAGTAAAAGCGGTGGTTGATACGAAAAACCGCGCAGCAATCGTGAAGAACCATACAGCAACTCATCTTCTGCACCAAGCATTAAAAGATATCCTTGGCGGACACGTAAACCAAGCTGGATCTCTTGTAACATCAGAGCGTTTACGTTTTGACTTCTCTCATTTCGGTCAAGTACAAGCAGATGAACTTGAAAAAATTGAGCGTATTGTAAACGAGAAAATTTGGGAAAGTATCACAGTAGACATTTCTCAAAAAGCAATTGAAGAAGCAAAAGCAATGGGTGCAATGGCACTATTTGGGGAAAAATACGGGGATGTAGTACGCGTTGTACAAGTAGGCGATTATAGCTTAGAGCTTTGCGGCGGTTGTCACGTAGATAATACAGCATCTATCGGTATTTTCAAAATTGTTGCTGAATCTGGTATCGGAGCAGGAACGCGCCGTATTGAAGCAGTAACAGGAAAAGCTGCATATGAACTAATGAACGAACAAGTAGGTTTATTAAAAGAAGCAGCAAATAAAATGAAAACAAACCCGAAAGACATTTTAACAAGAGTAGATGGCTTGTTTGCAGAAGTAAAGCAACTGCAAAAAGAAAATGAATCTCTTGCAGCAAAACTAAGCAACATTGAAGCTGGTAACTTAACAGATGCAGTACGTACAATTGATGGTGTAAATGTACTTGCGACGAAAGTAAACGTTGCAGATATGAACAATTTACGTACGATGATGGATGATTTAAAGAATAAATTACAATCTGCAGTTATCGTGCTTACAGCTGTAAATGATGATAAAGTTAACATTCTTGCTGGCGTAACGAAAGATTTAATTGAGCAAGGATACCACGCTGGTAAGCTTGTGAAAGAAGTGGCATCTCGCTGCGGCGGTGGCGGTGGCGGTCGTCCTGATATGGCGCAAGCTGGTGGTAAAAACCCAGCACAAGTAGAGGATGCACTTGCATTTGTAGAAGAGTACGTTAAATCTGTTTCAAAATAAAGAGATAGTAGTGTACAATAGTAGGGAGAAGGGATATCTTTCTCCCTATACCTAGTAAAGTGAGGTGCTTAAAATGGACGGATTCGATAAAACGATGAAGTTTAACTTCCAAGAAGAAAAACAAAATGTCCATGTCAATGACGTACTATTAACTGTGTATGATGCACTTCAAGAAAAAGGATATAATCCGATTAATCAAATCGTCGGTTATTTATTAAGTGGCGATCCGGCATACATACCTCGTCATAAAGATGCTCGCAATATTATTCGTAAGCTAGAACGTGATGAATTGATTGAGGAGCTTGTTAAGTCTTACTTGAAACATCATCGTGAGGAGTAGTTTATGCGTATATTAGGTTTAGATGTTGGTACAAAAACAGTCGGCGTTGCGATAAGCGATGAGATGGGCTGGACAGCACAAGGTTTAGAAACGATTAAAATTAACGAAGAAAGAGGCGAATTTGGTTTTAATCGTATTTCTGAATTAGTAAAACAGTACAATGTGGACAAGATAGTAGTAGGATTGCCAAAGAACATGAATGGTACAATCGGTCCGCGCGGCGAGGCTTGCCAGCAATTTGCGAAAAACTTGCATGAACTCGTGCAATTAGAAGTTGTACTGTGGGACGAACGTTTGTCAACGATGGCAGCAGAGCGCCTGCTCATTTCGGCAGATGTAAGTCGAAAGAAACGAAAGCAAGTCATTGATAAGATGGCGGCTGTCGTAATTTTACAAGGATATTTAGATAGTAAATAAGAGGTGACCATAATGGAAGAAAATCAAATTACAATTGTTGACGAAAAAGGTAACGAACATCTATGTGAAATTATTTTCACGTTTGATGCTGAAAAATTTGGAAAAAAATCTTATGTAGTATTCTCACCAATCGGTGAAGTTGACGAAGATGGCGATCCAATTTATGATGCAATGGCTTTCGAGCAAAACGAAGATGAGTCTGGTGGCACATTACTTCCGATCGAATCAGAAGAAGAGTGGGAAATGGTACAAGAAATGTTTAACACTCTTGCTGAAGAAGAAGGCGAACAAGAGTAATATGGTAAGTGAAAACAAACTGATTTCATATTGAAATCAGTTTGTTTGATTTATAAGGTGCATGAAAGATTTTTTATCGAAAGCATACCGATCTTTGTAGTATAATAGTACAGATTGTAGAAAAAAGAAAAAACATGTCTAACAGTAGACATGTTTTTTCATATTGCGTAGATTTTGTATAGGGTAGACCTGTGCAGTCTATAATGGGGAGTAAGGAGGAAGTACGGTAGTGAATGAAAGTAAAACAAAAAAACTAAGACGAGTGATTGCGGTCATTTTTATCGCATTGCTTGTTGTATGCGGCGGTACGTATGCGTATGTTACATCAGCTTTACAACCACTAAATACAGCAAGTAAACAGGAAATTGAAGTGGAAATTCCAAAAGGTTCTTCTACAAGTAAGATTGGAGAGATTTTGGAAGACAAAGGAATTGTGAAAAACGGGACTATATTTAGTTTTTATGCAAAAATGAAATCCAAAAATTTACAAGCTGGCACATATTTGTTAAACCCATCGATGAATACAGAGGAAATAATGGGACAAATGTCATCAGGTAATGTGCATCGTCCAGTTGTTTATAAGGTGACAGTTAAAGAAGGCGCACAAGTTGTTGAAATTGCAGATACAATTGCAAAGGAATTGAAGTGGAATAAAGAAGATGTTGTTCGCCAATTAAACGATAAAGCATTTGTACAAAAATTACAGAAGAAATATCCGGTTTTATTAACAGATAAAATTTTTGATGCAAATATTAAATATCCATTGGAAGGATATTTATATCCAGCAACGTATCCTTTTTATAAAAAGGACCTAACGTTAGAAGAAATTATTATTCCAATGTTAGAGAAAACAAACAAGCTCATTGTTGAAAATGAACAGAAAATGAAAGCGAAAAATTGGGATGTTCACCAATTATTAACTTTATCTTCACTTATTGAAGGAGAAGCAACAGGTTATACAGATCGTCAAAAAATTGCAAGTGTGTTCTATAATCGTTTAGCGAAAGGAATGCCTTTGCAAACAGATCCAACAGTGTTATACGCATTAGGTAAGCATAAAGAGCGTGTATTATATGATGATTTAAAAGTAAACTCTCCGTATAATACATACGTTATAAAAGGGTTACCAGTTGGACCAATTTCGAATTCTAGTGTAAAATCATTACAGGCAGCACTTGAACCTGAAAAAACAGATTATTATTATTTCTTGGCGGCACCAGACGGTCAAGTGTACTACGCGAAGACATTAGAAGAACATAACGCGTTAAAACAAAAATATATTACACAAAAGCAATCGTAAATTTTTTGAGGGAAGCGAGAAAAATTCGCATATCCCTCTTTTTTATGATAAAATATACCGGGTTAAAAACTGGTAGAAGAATCGTTTTTAATATAGAAACGGGACGTACAAGCTAAGGATAGAGCGGGCTTGTATTTTTCTTTCCACATAGAGACAATATTCTTTTTTACTTCTCCATGCGATAAGGAGGACTATCTATGGAGCAACAAGATGTAGTTTGTGAATATTTGCTGTCTTTTATCAATCCAAAAGATGAGCTTATTCTTGAAATGGAACAGTACGCACGTGAGCAACATGTACCAATTATGGATCGCCTTGGCATGGAATTTATGTTGCAATTTTTGCGTTTAATTGGGCCAAAGAGCATATTAGAACTTGGTACAGCAATTGGATATTCTAGCATTCGCATGATGCAAGCTATTCCAAATTCAAGCATTGTGACAGTAGAGCGAAACGCAGATCGATATGAAAAAGCACTTGAATATATAAATCGTTCCCTAGTAAAAGAGCGCATTTCTGTTATTTTTGGAGATGCTTTAGAAACAGGGGATCAAGTAAAAGAACATGGTACATTTGATGTTATTTTTATTGATGCAGCAAAAGGGCAATATCGTCGCTTTTTTGACATATATGAGCCGTTATTAAATCCTGGCGGTGTCATTATTTCAGATAATGTACTATATCACGGTCTTGTGACGACAAAGGAACACATTGAAAATAGACGTACACGCGGTTTAATTAGACGAATTAAAACGTATAACGAGTGGCTCATGAATCATGAAGGATATGATACAACCATTTTCCCAATTGGTGACGGAGTAGCAGTGAGTAAAAAGAAAGGGTGACAGGCAATGAAAAAACCTGAGTTGTTAGTAACACCAAGAACAGTGGCGGATATCGAACCACTTGCAAAAGCAGGCGCAGATGCAGTGATGATTGGTGAACAAGAGTTTGGTATACGTTTAGCTGGAGAATTTTCACGCGAAGATGTAAAAGAAGCGGTAGCAATTGCACATGAAAATAATATGAAGGTATATGTCGCAATGAATGCGCTGTTCCACAATGAGAAAGTAGAGGCTTTACAAGATTACGTTTCATTTTTACAAGAAGTAAACGTAGATGCGGTTGTATTTGGAGATCCAGCTGTATTAATGACGGTGCGTGAAGTTGCCCCAAATATGAAAATGCATTGGAATACAGAAACAACGGCTACGAACTGGTTTACATGTAATTACTGGGGACGTAAAGGTGCAAAGCGCGCTGTGTTAGCTCGTGAATTAAGCTTAGATGCAATTGTTGAGCTAAAAGAACATGCAGAAGTAGAAATAGAAGTACAAATTCACGGTATGACATGTATGTTCCAGTCGAAGCGTTCTTTAGTAGGAAACTACTTCGAATATCAAGGTCGTGAAATGGAAATCGAGAAGAAGAAATACGAAGAAAACATGTTCTTGCATGATGCAGAGCGTAACAATAAGTACCCAATTTATGAAGATGAAAACGGTACGCACATTATGAGTCCAAATGACATTTGCTTCATCGACGAGCTAGAAGAGTTAATTGATGCAGAAATTGATAGTTTAAAAATTGAGGGTGTATTAAAAAGCTCTGAGTATATCATTGAAGTGACAAAGAAATATCGTAAGGCGATTGATTTATGTGTAGAAAATCGCGACGTATATTACGATGTGAAAGACGACTTATATAAAGAGATTGAGGAATTACAACCAGTAAATCGTCCGTTAGATACAGGGTTCTTCTTTAAAGAAACGGTTTATTAAAATAGGAGGTTCAGCATATGACAGTCAAAGAAATTTCACGCGTCATTAATGGAAAGCGTGTTATTGTAAAAAAACCTGAGTTATTAATGCCTGCAGGAAACCTAGAAAAATTAAAAATAGCTATTCATTACGGCGCAGATGCTGTATTTTTAGGAGGACAAGAATTTGGTCTTCGTTCGAATGCAGGGAACTTCACGTTAGAAGACATGGCTGAAGGCGTTGAATTTGCAAAGAAGTACGGTGCAAAAATATATGTTACAACAAATATCTTTGCTCATAATGAAAACATGGATGGGCTAGAAGAATATTTAAGAGGGATTGAAAAAGCAGGTGTAACAGGTATAATCGTTGCAGACCCTCTTATCATCGAAACATGTAAGCGCGTAGCTCCTTCTGTGGAAATTCATTTAAGTACACAGCAATCATTATCAAACTGGAAAGCGTCCCAGTATTGGAAAGAAGAAGGATTGCACCGCCTTGTACTTGCTCGTGAAGTAAGCTATGAGGAAATGAAAGAAATTAAAGAAAAAGTGGATATTGAAATTGAAGCATTTATTCATGGTGCGATGTGCATTGCTTACTCTGGAAGATGTACATTAAGTAATCATATGACAGCGCGTGACTCAAACCGCGGTGGTTGCTGTCAGTCTTGTCGTTGGGATTATGATTTAATTCAAACAGTATCGCAACATAAAGAAGCACAAGAACTTCCTCTATTCCAGGAAGAGGATGCTTCGTTTGCGATGAGTCCCAAAGACTTAAATCTTATTTTATCAATTCCGAAGATGATTGAAATCGGAATTGACAGCTTGAAAGTTGAAGGCCGCATGAAATCTATTCACTATATTGCAACTGTGGCAACTGTATACCGCAAAGTAATTGATACGTATTGCGGGGATCCAGACAACTTCGAGTTTAAACAAGAATGGTTAGAAGAGCTTGATAAATGTGCAAATCGTGATACAGCGCCTGCATTCTTTGAGGGAGTTCCAGGGCACTTAGAGCAAATGTATGGAAATCATAGTAAGAAAACAACGTATGATTTTGCTGGTTTAGTGTTAGATTATAATGAAGAAACAGGCATTGCGACAGTAGAGCAGCGTAACTACTTCAAGCCAGGTCAGGAAGTTGAGTTCTTTGGACCAGAAATTGAAAACTTTACACAAACGGTGGAAAAAATTTGGGATGAGGATGGAAACGAATTAGATGCAGCGAGACATCCGCTGCAAATCGTGAAATTCAAAGTGGATCGACCAGTGTATGTGAACAACATGATGCGAAAAAGCATACTTCAATAAGAAAGAGTGATAGTTGAATGGGGACGAACAAGCCTGTTGTAATTGGAATTGCTGGTGGTTCAGGGTCAGGTAAAACAAGTGTAACAAAAGCAATTTTTGATCAATTTCAAGGTCATTCGATTTTAATCTTAGAGCAAGATTATTATTATAAAGATCAAAGTCATCTGCCGATGGAAGAGCGTTTAAAAACAAATTATGATCATCCATTAGCATTTGATAATGACTTGTTAATTGAGCACTTGCAGCAGTTGCTGGAGTATAAGTCAATTGAGAAGCCAGTATATGATTATACATTGCATACACGTTCGGAAGAAATTATTCCAGTTGCACCGAAAGATGTAATTATTTTAGAGGGAATTCTTATTTTAGAAGACCCGCGTCTTTGCGATATAATGGACATTAAGGTATTTGTTGATACAGATGCTGACCTCCGCATCTTACGTCGTATGCAGCGCGACATTAAAGAACGCGGTCGTACGATGGACTCTGTTATTGAACAATATGTAAATGTGGTACGTCCAATGCACAATCAATTTATTGAGCCTTCTAAGAAATTTGCGGATATTATTATCCCAGAAGGTGGACAAAATCATGTTGCAATCGATATTATGGTCACAAAAATTGCAACAATTCTTGAAGAAAAAGTGAATTTGTAATAGCATAGTAAAAGATATTCGATAGGAAGGGATTTTCTCCCTTTTTATCGAATACAATGAAACATGCAAACCTCACCCACATCTAGGTGAGGGCATATTTATATTAGCTTTCCATACATATCTTTTTGATATCAGGAAGAATTAAGGAAATACGGGGTTGTATGTGACAACTCCGCTAGTGCTGCGTGTACTAGAAACCTCCGCTACTTTATAAGGCGGAGGAGTTTTCATATGGAACTCCTCTTTTTTTCGGGGGATCGGTATATAAAAGGAGTGGAAAACATGGCAACAGAAAAAACATACCCTATGACACTTGAGGGAAAACAAAAATTAGAACATGAGCTTGAACAATTAAAAACAGTAAGACGTAAAGAAGTTGTAGAACGTATTAAAATTGCGCGCAGCTTTGGTGATCTTTCTGAGAACTCTGAGTACGATGCAGCAAAAGATGAGCAAGCATTTGTAGAAGGGCGTATTACACAACTTGAAAACATGATTCGCAATGCAGTTATTATTGAAGATAACGGTGAAGTTTCTACAGTTGTAACATTAGGTAAAACAGTAATCTTCAAAGAATTACCAGATGGAGAAGAAGAAGCATATACAATCGTTGGTAGTGCAGAAGCAGATCCATTTGAAGGTAGAATTTCTAACGATTCTCCAATCGCAAAAAGCTTACTAGGAAAGCAAATTGGCGAAAAAGTTGCAATTCAAACACCAGGTGGAGAAATGCAAGTAGAGATTGTCTCTGTAAAATAATAAAAAAAGGTTCACTCCGAGGAGTGAACCTTTTTTTATGTTTATTCCGCTATTCGCGGGCAGTAAGACCCAAAGCTCAAGATTCACAGTGCCCAGATTTATATCAAATTGTTCATAATAGTGTAGTGTGATTAATAAAAATAAGATGGAACTATCCCTGAAAGGGTTTTTATGTTACTCGACAGAATATGACAATATGAAGAATTTCTTTACGTTTTGAAGTGTAAAGGAATTTTAAAGGGGATAGGAAAGAGGGGGGATTTATGAACAAGAAATTATTTGTAGCACTTACTTGCGGTGTTATGATGACAGGATTAGCTGCATGTGGATCAAGTGATAAAACAAGTCTATCAAATGAATCAAAACCGAAACAAGAAGAAAAAAAGGAAGAGGCATCTGCAACTTCAAAAAATTTGACTAGCGAAAAAGAAAAGCAAGAACAAAAAAAGAGAAATTTAAAGCTTTCGATCCAGCATATCAGTTAGCTATTGTAATGAGTATATTTCAAGATGTAACGATCAAGTATGATTATGCAATTGGGAATCCAGAGTATTTGTTAAGGGATACAATGGATCAAAGGACAATAGATGATATGAAGAAGATGTTACAAGAACAGGCAAAGAATAATGATAAGCTTCTCAAAGATGAAGTAAATGAAGCGTTTACTTACTTAAAACAGTCTAAAATAAGTAATAAAGGTGAAATCCAAAAGCTAATTGACGCAGAAAATAATTATTTAAAGATAGTAGACAAGATGGTTGTATGTATTGATTCTGTAACAGTTGAAAATGCAAGTGAAAAAAGAAATGAAATGAACGCTTTACATTCTGAATATTTAAAAGCAGCAGCTCAAGTAACAACTACTTCAATTGAGGTTGCAAAAAATTCAGGAATAGATGAAGAGGAATATAAAACGATTCTCATGGAATTTTTAAAGATGCCAAAAAATTAATAAAACTATATAAGAAAAATATAAACTCTAATAATAGCTTGTTTCGTATAAAAGGAATGCCACCTTGTCTAAACTGAAAAGACGAGGTGTTTTTTTATGAAAGTTAAGCGGAGAATGATTATCATCTTAGTATGTTTTATGTCCATTATATTATTACTAATTACCAGATTGGTGCAAATACAGCTTATAGATACGGAGTCGTTCACAGATAGACATATTAATTTAATAGAAAAGAGTGTTGCGCAGCGTACACAAGCAATGATTGTAGACGATGGGCGCGGCCGTTTTACGGATCGAAATGGAGAAGAGTTAATTGATGACAATCAGCCAATGTTGATTTTATTTCCATTTCTACAAAGTACGACTTGGCAGATGCAAAAGATTGCTCACATTATTGGAGCGCAAGAGAAAGATATAGAGAAACAAATACGAAGAGCAAAACAGCCTGTTGTATTTCAACAAGATGAACAGCCGTTGAAATTAACAAATGAACAAATGAAGCAAGTTAATGATTTAAAGATTCCGGGCGTTATAGCCGTGCATGTAAGAAATAAACAAACTAACATGATAGCAGAGCATTTCATTGGAATTACTGGAGAAAATGAGGAACAGTTTATAAAAAGATACGGAGACAAAGAAAAGAAGAAAACACCAGTTGGTATTTCAGGATTACAACGCTCGTTTGATGAGTTTTTATTATCAGACGGGGAAGCGAAAATACTCTATCATGTTGACGGACAAGGAGAACCGATTTTCGGCAGAAATGTTAAGTATACATATCCTGCCAATCCTTTTTATCCTCTGAGGATAGAGACGACATTGGATAAAAATTTACAAATGAGAGCAGAAGACTTGATCGATGAGTACAAACTTGTAAAAGGTGGTCTCATATTACTCGACATTCAAACGAATGAAATTTTAGCAATGGTGAGTAAACCATCGTTATATACGAATGACAAGGAAGCGTATAAGCGGGGGGCAAGTAATCAAATGCTGATTCCTCACTTTCCTGGATCTGTTTTTAAAACAGTTATTGCAGCGGCTGCTATTGAAGAAGGACTACTTACAGCAAGGCGAAGATTTGATTGCAATATGGACCTATATGGAGAAGGGAAAGCCGATCGATTGATGGGAACGCTATCGTTTACAGAAAGCTTTGCTCGTAGTTGTAATCGTGCGTTTGCAGAGCTTGGACGCGAATTGTTACAAAAAGATAAAATGATGATTGAGAAGTATGTCGAAGCGTTAGGAGCGTCTAAAAGTGTTGGATGGGAAGGAACTGTTTTTCATACGACTGCATTTCGGCAGCTTACAGAGGAAAAAGAGGGAACGATTTGGCGCGATGAAAGAGATAAAAACGTTCGCAAAGCAATTGCGCAAACGGCAATCGGTCAAAAGGACGTTCGTTTATCACCGCTAGCTGTTGCGAATATGATGGCAACCATTGCAAGGGGCGGTGAAAAGAAAGAGGTTAAAGCTGTTCGGGACATTACATATCAAAATGGTACGAAAGTATTTCATTTTGAAGATCATGTATTACAAGGAAAAACACTTAAAAGAAATACGATTAAGAAAGTGCAGAGATTGTTAAGAAGTGTTGTAACGGCACCGAATGGTACAGGATCTGCGTATCAATCATTACCATTTACAATAGCGGGAAAATCAGGAACTGCACAAACAGGGAAAGAGAATTATGAAAATCGTTGGTTTGCTGGTTATTTTCCATATGAAAATCCTCAGTATGCGTTAGTTGTCGTTGATTTAGAAACGAATAGGAAAGACAATGTGGTAACACGTATTTTTACTGATTATGTGAAGGCGATTGATAAAGCGGAACAATTACAAAAATGATAAGAAATATTTTCATTTTGTGAAAAAGTGCTCCTACTCCTTCAACCTTTGTGCATTTGATGTTACAATAACAAGTATGAAAATTGTCATGGAGGTTTGAATAATGGCAGGAGGAACTAGATTTAACCAAAAACAACAAAGGCGTCGCCAAAATGGTATATTGAATATTGCGATTGGTATCGTGTTATTAGCGGTAGTAATTGTAGCATATCAACTATTCTTTACTTCTGATAATACAGAGCAGGCTGCTTCTAGTGATAAAAAAGTAACGCAGCAAACTGAAAAAGAAAAAGAAGCCGCAAAAAAGAAAGAAAAAGAAGAAGCTGCTAAGAAGAAAGAAGAAGCAAAAGCAGCGGAACAAAAGAAAAAAGAAGAAGAAGAAAAGAAGAAAGCGGAAGAAGAAGCGAAAGCAAAAGAGAACGAAAAAGTATCCGCAGAGAAAACAATTCCACAAGCGAAAGAAGCATATACAAAACCAGCTTGGAAACCAGTTGGTACTGAGCAAGGGCAATCACCTGCTATGACATTCCAGAAAGGAAGCCTGGACTGGAATGAGATGAATAAAGCGATTGCTTATGCAATTGATATCCCAGTGGAACAGTTGGTAATTCAACGTATTGGAAATAACGGAAAACAGAAAGCATACGGCAGAGTAACAGATAAACAAACAGGAAACAAATATAATGTAAATATTGATTGGGTAGAGAATGAGGGCTGGAAACCAACGCTTGTTCAAACCCTGAATTAAAAAGGAGAGAGGTGATAAAGCCTCTCTCCTTTTTAGCGCAATTTTTTCAATTTAAAGTGAACAACAGCGCTATAATATGGTCGTTTGCTTTCGGAATCCATCATCATTTGATGCGAAATGTGATGTACTTCTAACATCAGTGCCTTATTATTATCAATTTGTTCATTAATTTTCTTTTCTAGCAATGCTAAGCTAGCTGCCTCGAAAAACTCAACTTTATCTTCTATCATTTCAAATGTAAACGACATGAAGAGCACCTCTTTCTGCATGTTCATAGTATAGTTTATCAAAGAAAACTAAGAAATACCATGTGCTTTTTTGTTGACTTTTTAATGAATAAGGCATATTATACTGATAAATCCGATAAGAAAAAGGGGAATTTTCTATGGGGACAGAATTTAATGAACTATTTGATCAATGGGCTCATACGTACGATTCGTTCGTACAGGGTGAAGATATACAATATAAAGAAGTTTTCGCCCATTATGAGGAGATTTTAGAGGATGTAGTAAATAAATCTTTTGGCAATGTTTTAGAATTTGGTGTTGGTACCGGCAACTTAACAAATAGATTATTAGCTGCTGGTCGCACTGTTTACGGAATAGAGCCATCAAAAGAAATGCGTACGATTGCTAAGCAAAAGCTTCAGAAAGAAGTAGCGATTACAGAAGGTGATTTTTTAAACTTTGTCACTCCTTCGCATGTGGATACAATCGTCAGCACATATGCGTTTCACCACTTACTTGATGAGGAAAAAAATGTAGCAATTGCGAAGTATGGTCAATTGCTAAACAAAGGTGGTAAAATAGTGTTTGCTGACACGATATTTGTAGATCAAGAAGCATATGATAAAACTATTGAATATGCACAGCAGCGAGGGTTTTATGAGTTAGCAAATGATCTACAAACGGAATATTATACGCGTATTCCAGTCATGCAATCTATTTTTGAAAACAATGGCTTTCATGTCTCATTTACTCGCATGAATCATTATGTTTGGGTAATGGAGGCAACGAAGCAATAGAAAGAGGGATTCAATTGAGAATTGCTGTAATTGGAGCAATGGAAGAAGAAGTACGTATTTTACGTGACAAGTTAGAACAAGCAGAAACAGAAACAGTTGCGGGTTGTGAATTTACGAAAGGTACATTAGCAGGGCATGAAGTAATCTTGTTAAAATCAGGTATCGGTAAAGTAAATGCAGCGATGTCTACAACGATTTTATTAGAACGTTATCAGCCGGAAAAGATTATTAATACGGGTTCAGCTGGTGGATTCCATCATTCTTTAAACGTAGGTGATGTTGTCATTTCAACAGAAGTTCGTCACCATGACGTAGATGTAACAGCATTTAACTATGAATATGGTCAAGTACCAGGAATGCCAGCAGGATTTCCAGCAGATGAAGAACTTGTTGCATTAGCTGAAAAATGTATGCAAACAGCAGAAGGAATTCAAGTTGTTAAAGGTATGATTGCAACAGGAGATTCTTTCATGAGCGATCCAAACCGCGTTTCATTTATTCGTGAGAAGTTCACTGATCTGCATGCAGTAGAAATGGAAGCTGCGGCAGTTGCACAAGTATGTTATCAATATAAAGTGCCATTTGTTATCATTCGTGCACTTTCTGATATTGCTGGTAAAGAATCAGATGTTTCGTTTGAACAGTTTTTAGATCAAGCAGCTCTTCATTCTACAAACTTTATTGTAAAAGTATTAGAAGAGTTAAAGTAATGTAGCAAAAAGGCAACTGTTTCATATATAGAAATTACATACAGTTGCCTTTTTCTTTTGAGGGGTTAGGTAAGGAGGAAATACGATGAAAGTGTATCGCAGCGTTCATGACCTCATCGGACATACACCACTTGTTGAAATTACGCGCTTTTTACTTCCAAAAGATGTTCGGATTTTTGCAAAGCTTGAATTTTTTAATCCAGGTGGAAGTGTGAAAGATCGGTTAGGTCGAGAATTAATTGAGGATGCTCTCGCCAAAGGGCTTGTAAAGTCAGGGGGAACCATTATTGAACCGACAGCTGGCAATACGGGAATCGGACTGGCGCTTGCAGCACTTGAGCATGATTTACGTGTTATTGTTTGCGTTCCAGAAAAATTTAGTATTGAAAAACAAGAACTTATGAAAGCTCTTGGTGCAACAATTGTTCATACACCTATGTCACAAGGAATGACAGGTGCTATTGCAAAAGCAGAAGAACTTCTGAAAGAAATTCCAAATTCGTATTCTCCATGTCAATTTGCAAATGAAGCAAATCCACGTGCATACTATAAAACATTAGGGCCTGAACTGTGGGAGGCACTAGCTGGACATATTGATATATTTGTCGCTGGTGCTGGAACCGGTGGAACATTTATGGGAACAGCATCATATTTGAAAGAGCAAAATCAACAAATTCAAACAGTCATTGTTGAACCAGAAGGCTCTATTTTAAATGGTGGCGAAGCCGGTTCTCATGAGACAGAAGGAATTGGGCTTGAGTTTATACCATCATTTCTTAATCCAACATATTTTGATGCCATTCATACGATTTCAGATCGTGATGCGTTTTCACGTGTGAAACAACTGGCGAAAAAAGAAGGGCTCCTCGTTGGCAGTTCTTCGGGGGCAGCGCTTCATGCAAGCTTATTAGAAGCTGAGAAAGCAAAGCCAGGAACAAATATTGTAACCATTTTTCCAGATAGCAGCGAACGCTATTTGAGTAAGCACATATACAAAGGATGGGAATAAAATGAGAACAAAAACAAAGTTAATTCATGGTATTCATATCGGAGAACCTTCAACTGGGGCAGTAACAGTACCGATTTATCAAACGAGTACGTACAAACAAGAAGGTGTAGGAAATCATAAAGGCTATGAATATTCACGTACAGGAAATCCGACTCGTTCAGCTCTTGAAGAAACAATTGCTATTCTTGAAAATGGTCATGCGGGATTTGCATTCGGATCAGGTATGGCAGCCATTACAGCAGTCATGATGCTTTTCTCTAAAGGAGATCACGTTGTTCTAACAGATGATGTGTACGGCGGAACGTACCGCGTAATGTCAAAAGTGTTAAATCGCTTTGGGATTGAACATACATTTGTTGATACAACAAACTTAGAAGAAGTAGAAGCAGCGATTCTTCCAAACACAAAAGCAATTTATGTTGAAACACCGACAAACCCGCTTTTAAAAATTACGGATATTAAACAAATTGCAGCACTTGCTAAAGAACAAGGCCTATTAACAATTGTTGATAATACATTTATGACACCGTATTGGCAAACACCAATCTCTCTTGGTGCAGATATTGTCCTTCATAGTGCTACAAAATATTTAGGCGGTCATAGCGATGTTGTTGCTGGTGTAGTAGCTGTAAATAGTGCAAAGCTAGCAGAAGATCTTCACTTTGTACAAAACTCAACAGGTGGTATTTTAGGACCACAAGATAGTTTCTTATTACTGCGTGGTTTAAAAACATTAGGAGTGCGCATGGAGGAACATGAAGCAAATGCACGTGCAATTGCTGAGTTTTTACAAAATCATCCGAAAGTAAATAAAGTGTATTATCCAGGGCTTAGCACCCACCATAACCATGATTTAGCAGCAGAACAAGCAAATGGTTTCGGTGCAATTATTTCGTTTGATGTAGATAGTCAAGAAACATTAAACACTGTACTTGAGAATGTACAATACTTTACGCTTGCTGAAAGTTTAGGAGCAGTAGAAAGCTTGATTTCTATTCCTTCGCAAATGACACATGCTTCAATTCCAGCAGAGCGTCGTGCACAACTAGGAATTACCGATACATTAATTCGTATTTCAGTTGGAATTGAAGACGGAGAAGATTTAATTGAAGATTTAGCACGAGCGTTAGCATAAGGGAACAAGCACTACGAAATAAAGTAGTGCTTGTTATATATAAATCCAAATTAAAAAACCAACATAATACCATTCTTTTTAGATGGTCGAGAGCATCTAGCTATGTATAGAAGCGGTCAGGGCCTTTTTTTTGCATAGCAGCAATCTATATGTCGAAAAACCAAAGTGAATTTATATATTTTTTGTTTGTGAAACTTTTCACAAATTAGACACACACATACAAAAATATCTGGTGTATAGTAAAACACATGAAGCGAGATGCTTCGCATATAATTATGTGAAATATTTCACAAACAATGAGATTCATGTAGAAAAGGTAGTTCTATTTTTTTAGCTAATTGGGACATATTTAGACCTCTATGGACTTTTTGTGTCCATAAGCAGAATAGGAGGAAATTACATGGTAGTCAAAGAGAAAGTTGTAAATGAAGCGCAAGAAGTTACAGGCATGATTGAGACGTTAGTAAAGAAAGGTCAAAAAGCTTTACAAGCATTAGAAGGTTTTACACAGGAACAAATTGATAAAATTGTACATGAAATGGCACTTGCGGGTGTGGATCAACATATGCCGCTTGCAAAAATGGCTGTTGAAGAAACGGGCCGCGGTGTATATGAGGATAAATGTATTAAAAATATTTTCGCAACTGAATATATTTGGAATAGTATAAAAAACGATAAAACAGTGGGGATTATTCGTGAGGATCCACATGAGGAAGTAATAGAAATTGCAGAGCCGGTCGGTGTGGTTGCTGGGGTAACACCCGTAACAAATCCAACATCAACAACAATGTTTAAAGCAATCATTGCGATGAAAACGAGAAACCCAATTATTTTTGCATTCCACCCTTCAGCGCAGCAATGTTCTATTGCAGCTGCAAAAACAGTGCGCGATGCTGCAGTAAAAGCTGGTGCACCAGAGAACTGTATTCAATGGATTGAAAAGCCTTCTGTTGAGGCAACAAAACAATTAATGAATCATGAAGGTGTAGCGCTTGTTCTAGCAACTGGAGGAGCTGGAATGGTGAAATCAGCATATTCTACTGGTAAACCAGCTCTAGGGGTAGGGCCAGGGAACGTTCCATGCTATATGGAAAAATCAGCGAACGTGAAACGTGCTGTAAATGATGTGATTTTATCGAAAACGTTTGATAACGGTATGATTTGTGCTTCTGAACAAGCGATTATTGTGGACAAAGAAATCTATAATGATGTGAAACAAGAAATGATCGCAAATAATTGTTACTTTGTGACAGAAGAGGAACGAAAAAAATTAGAGAAGCTTGTTATTAATGAGAATACATGTGCAGTAAATAGTGATATTGTTGGGAAATCCGCACATTACATTGCAGCATTAGCAGGGATTACAGTACCTGAAGATACAAAAATGCTTGTAGCTGAAATTAAAGGAGTCGGTGCAGCTTATCCGTTATCTCGTGAAAAATTAAGTCCGGTATTAGCTTGTATAAAAGCAAATTCATTAGAAGAAGGATTACAGCATTGTGAAAATATGCTAGAGCTTGGCGGGTTAGGACATTCTGCTGTCATTCATTCTACAAATAAAGAAGTACAAAAACAGTTTGGACTACGTATGAAAGCATGTCGTCTTATTATAAATGCTCCGTCAGCACAGGGCGGAATTGGTGATATATATAATGCTTTCATTCCATCGCTTACACTTGGGTGCGGATCATACGGAAAGAACTCTGTTTCTCAAAACGTAACGGCAACACATTTAATGAACGTAAAGAGACTTGCAAATAGAAAAAAGAATATGCAATGGTTCAAGTTGCCGCCAAAAATTTATTTTGAAAAACACGCTACGCAATATTTAGCAAGCATGCCGAACATTTCACGCGCATTCATTGTAACAGATCCTGGAATGGTACAGTATGGGTATATTGATGTAGTAACGCATTATTTAGCTCAACATAGAAATGATGTAAAAGTAGAAATATTCTCTGAAGTAGAACCAGATCCGTCAGATGAAACTGTATTTAAAGGTGCAGAAATGATGAGAAGCTTCAAACCGGACGTTATTATTGCTCTTGGCGGTGGATCAGCGATGGATGCAGCAAAAGGAATGTGGTTATTTTATGAGCATCCAGAAACAGAATTCTTTGGTATAAAACAAAAGTTTTTAGATATTAGAAAACGTACATGTAAATATCCAAAACTAGGAGATAAGGCGCAGTTTGTTGCGATTCCAACAACATCTGGAACAGGGTCAGAAGTGACACCATTTGCGGTTATTACAGATAAAAAGAACAATATCAAATATCCGCTCGCTGATTATGAATTAACACCAGACGTTGCCATTGTGGATCCGCAGTTTGTTATGACAGTACCACCGCATATTACTGCTGACACAGGAATGGATGTTTTAACACATGCAATTGAAGCGTACGTATCGATTATGGCAAATGATTATACAGATGGATTAGCTTTAAAAGCAATGGATCTTGTCTTTAAATATTTACCGCGCGTATATAAAGATGGCAATGATGAAGAAGCTCGTGAAAAAATGCATAATGCATCAGCAATGGCTGGTATGGCATTTGCAAATGCATTTCTTGGTATTAACCATAGCTTAGCACATAAATTGGGACCGGAATTCCATATTCCGCACGGACGTGCCAATGCCATTTTAATGCCGCATGTCATTCGCTATAATGCAATCAAACCAAGAAAACATGCACTATTTCCAAAATATGAGCACTTTGTTGCAGATGAGCGCTATGCACATATTGCAAGAATGCTTGGACTTCCAGCGCGTACAGTGGAAGAAGGCGTAGAATCATTAGTACAAGCGATTATCGCTCTTGGAAAAGAATTAAATATCAACATGAGCATTGCTGGTCAAGGTGTTGAAAAAGAGGCATTCGAAGCGGTTGTGGATGTACTTTCTGAACGAGCATTTGAAGATCAATGTACAACAGCAAATCCGAAATTACCGCTTATTTCAGAATTAAAAGAAGTATATATGCAAGCATATAAAGGTGTGTAAATTAGAAAGAGCCGTACAATTACGGCTCTTTCTTGACTTTTCAACATGTAAGTCACTACTATGCAGAGAAAAAGGGATCGCTACTTGCTTTCTCTCTTGGTTTTCATATGGCATGTGGCAGGAAAAGTATCTGACCACTTCTATGCATGACCAGATACTCTCGCCCCCCTTAAAAAGAAAAGGGTTTTTTATCCCGTTTTTTCAATTTGTGTTCATGGAAAACTTCTCCCTCATTGGCTGTATTTACTTGCCTACGAAACGATGAAAATATGATACAGTGAAAAGGAGGAGTGATTGAAGAATGAAAGAATTACAGCAAAAAATTGCTGATTATATTCGTTTCGGTCAAGTCATGTTAGCGCTAAGTGCATTTTTAATGCTCGGTTTATTACTCCCAAATGGACAAAAAGAAGCGGTGCAAATGTTTGCTATGATGGGTGTGATTGCTGCTTTTTTAGGAGGTTCATTTTATTTTTTCTACCGCGTGAGAGAGCTGCGTGACAAATTAGAGGAGAACGAACATGAACAGCCACTATAAATAGAAACGTTACTTAAAGAGTGTGTATCTTTGAGTAACGTTTTTTTATGTTAAAAACAACTTTTTATTGACAATGATAATCTTTATCAATTAAATTAAAATAGCAGCAAATGATTATCAATATCAATTAGAGGTGAGAGAATGAAAAAATATATAACATTATTTACAGCTATCTTTTCTATTTTTTTCTTATTAATTGGCTGCAGTGCAAAAGAAAGCGAGAAAACATCTGCAGCGCCAAAAGAAAAAGAAAAAAAGGAAATTATTATCACAGACTTCGCAAATCGTAAAGTAACATTTACAAAGTCACCGCAAAGCATCGCAACATTAAGTGTTGGTGATATGGATATTCTCCATGCGTTGGGCGGGAATGTTGTTGGGCGACCTAGTACGAAGTTGCCTCTTAGTGAGGAGCTAAAAAAAGCAAAGGAAATCGGGAATGCACACCAGCCGAATTTTGAACAAATAGCAGGATTAAAATCAGAGCTTATGGTCGCAAATAACGGATTTGAGAAAAATATTCCAACGCTAGAAGGACAAGGTACAAAAGTCATTATCTCGTCTGCAAACTCTGTTCAAGATATTCAAAAGAGCATTGATATGTATGGAACAGTTCTTCAAAAAGAAGGCAAGGCAAAAGAGTTAAACAACAAAATTACAGAACACATGAAGAAATATGAGAAAAAAAGTAATGCGAAAGCACTTTTAGTATATGGTGCTCCCGGAACATATTTGGCAGCGCTGCCAACATCTTTATCTGGTGATATTTTAGAAAAAACAGGCGGGAAAAATATCGCAGCGGAATTTCCAAAGGTGAAGGAATATCCGCAATATGCGCAGTTAAGCACAGAGCGCATTATTGAAGCAAATCCAGATATTATTTTCTTAATTACACACGGTGATCCAGAAGGTGTAAAAAAAGCATTTGAAGGCGAAATGATGAAAAATGCAGCATGGAAAAACTTAGAAGCTGTAAAACATAATCGAGTTGTTATTTTACCACCGGATTTATTCGGTTCAAATCCAGGTACAAAGGTAACAGATGCAATGGACTTTATGTATAAAAGCTTACAAGACGTAAGGAAATGATGAATATGCAAAGTAATGCAGTAATAAAAGAAAAGTCACACCCTTTTGCAAAGAAAAGATGGATATTGACGGTCGCTTTAATTGCTATGACGGTTCTTGTCCTCTTTTATGGACTCATTGCAGGGAGTTTATTTTTTTCATTACAAGACATAGCATTAGGTATACAAGATGAAAACTCAACTGTCCATCGAATTGTGTGGGATTTGCGTATTCCACGTGTACTTGTTGGATTTGTCGTGGGAATGTGTTTAGCTGCATCGGGTGCTTTATTACAAGGAGTGATGAGAAATCCGCTTGCAGACCCTGGAATTATTGGGGTTTCATCAGGAGCAGGGCTCGTTGCCATCGTTATTATGATTTTATTTCCCCAGCATATGACGTTTCTGCCCCTTGGCGCATTTTTAGGAGCATTTATAACAGCGATGGTTATTTATGCTTTGTCTTGGAAAAAAGGGGCGCCGCCGTCTCGGATTGTTTTAGTCGGTGTTTCCATTAACGCTTTAATTGGAGCTGCAACGTCGGCACTCATGTTGTTACATAGTGATAAAGTACAATCTGTTTTGCCGTGGCTAGCAGGCGGGATTGGTGGTGTAAGCTGGTCGCATTTCAATATGATTATTTACTATGCAATCTTTGCCCTTGTCCTTGCTTTCATAGGGATTAAACATATTCGCATACTGATGCTTGGAGATGAGATGGCGAGCTTGCTTGGTCATAATGTAGAACGAAGCCGATTTTTCTTAATTGTAGTAAGTACACTATTAGCTGGGATTGCCGTCAGTGTTTCCGGTTTGATTGGTTTTGTCGGACTTGTTGTTCCGCATATATTACGTTTATTAGTTGGGAATGATTACCGCTATTTATTGCCGTTATCTTGCTTAGGTGGCGGTGTCTTGCTTGTCTTTGCTGATGCAATTGCTAGAAGCTGGTTTGATCCAATTGAACTACCTGTTGGGATTTTACTCTCCTTTTTAGGAGGTCCATTCTTCTTATACTTAATTCAGAAAGGAGGAAAACAAAGTGCTTTCCGTTAAAGAGGTGTCTTATTCTCATTCAGAGCGCTTTCAAATTCAAAATATAAATGTACAGATTGAGGCGGGGGAAATCATTAGTTTAATTGGTCCAAACGGTTCAGGAAAGTCGACGCTATTACGTTTAATAGCGAGATTACTTAATCCAAGGACAGGTGAGGTCATTTTGGATGGGAAAAGCATACATACAATGAAAAGTGCAGATGTTGCGAAAAAATTAGCGATGTTACCGCAAATGCACGATCATCAGTTAGATTTAACTGTTAGGGAATTAGTTGAGTTTGGAAGAGAGCCTCATAAATCATGGAATAGTCGTTTGAACAAAGAAGATGAAAATATGGTGGAGTGGGCACTAAGTGTAACAAAGTTGGTAGGGTATGAACATCGCCTTTTGCATTCCTTATCGGGTGGAGAAAGGCAGCGTGCATGGATTGCGATGACGTTAGCGCAGCGTACCAATATTTTATTGCTAGATGAACCGACAACGTTTTTAGATATTGTTCATCAGTTAGAAGTGATGGAATTAGTAAAGCGCTTAAATGAAGAATTTGGCATGACAATTGTTATGGTTCTTCATGATATTAATCAAGCAGTTGGGTATAGTGATCGTTTACTCGTTTTAAAACAAGGTGAAATTCAATATGACGGAGCACCAGAGTGTGTATTATGTCATCAAATGTTTCAGCGGGTTTTCGGAATTGAAGTCGATATTTTTCAAGGAAATGAGAAACTGTTTTTTACCCCGAAGCGAATTTGTAAAAAAGGAGAAGAGATATGCAAACAGAAGGACGTATGACCAGTGAATTAATAAGGGAATTTGTAATGGCAGCTCATGGGAATTTAGAGAGAGTGCAAGAGCTTTTAGTAGAAAATCCAAGTTTGCTCCATGCTTCTTATAATTGGAGCGGCGATGATTGGGAAACGGCGTTAGGTGCAGCGGCGCATGTTGGCCGCAGAGATATTGCTCTTTATTTATTAGAAAAAGGGGCACGTATGGACATATTTGCAGCGGCAATGCTTGGGAAATTAGAAATTGTGCAGGCTATTTTAACAGTACAGCCGGAAGCGAAATATGCTTCTGGTCCACACGGCATTCCACTTATTCAGCATGCACGAATGGGCGGAGAGAAAGCTGAGAATGTATTAGCTTATTTATCTAGTATAAAGGGATAGCCGATTAACGGGAATTTACTTTATAACATCTATAATGGAAAGGAAGATATCAATATGTACGTTGTTACAAATGCAATTCGTATACAATCTGGATTTGGAGAAGAGTTATTAAAAGGCTTTAGAGAGCGAAAAGGGATTGAACAATCTCCGGGGTTTGTAAGGCTTGAAATTTTGCGAACAGAAGGATTAGAAGAGTACGAAGAATACCGGATATGTACAACATGGAAAAATAAAGAAGCGTTTACACTATGGACAAAAGGCGAAGCATTTCGCCGTGCGCATAGCGGAAAACAGGTACAGAAGGAATACATACTTGGTAATCAAATATCAATGTATGAGGTTGTACTAGCAGAGAATTCGGCAGTTGAAATGAACTAGAATAGCATATAAGAATCTATCGCTATAGGTAAATCCTATAGCGATAAATTCTTATATGCGGTAAATCTCTGAAAATCGTATGTGGGAGATTTACCGACTAGTATAATAGAGAAAAAGTATTCTCTCTTCCCACTTAAACTTTGCATGTGGTAGAAAAAGACCCTGACCGTTTCTA
Source organism: Bacillus pseudomycoides (assembly GCF_002551005.1). GTDB lineage: Bacteria > Bacillota > Bacilli > Bacillales > Bacillaceae_G > Bacillus_A > Bacillus_A pseudomycoides_C. Next base: position 300,973 of record NZ_NVOY01000003.1, on the reverse strand, counting down.
TGCATGGTCAGATGCTCTCGCTCGCCTAAAAAGAAAGAGGGGGTTTATGTAGTTTTTTTAGTTAAAACTTGAATGTCGGTGTAAGCTGTAATGATAAAATCAGCATACGATGTTAACTCTTCTATTGCATGTTCGTGATTGGCAATCCCTACAGCAATACTCCCTGCCTCTTTGGCCATTTTCACATCCACAACAGTATCCCCAATCATAACGAGTTCTTTTGGTTGAATGCCAAGTTGTTTGCATGTTTTTATAATCATTTCTGGGTTCGGCTTTCCGCATGTTACATCTTCTGGAGTAAGAAGAAAATGTAAAGGTGGTACGCGAAGAAGTTCAATACACTTTTTTGTTCGTAATTGATTGTCCGATGTTAAAATTCCTGTATAAATACCTTCCCTTTGTAAGGAGCTTATACAATCAGCTGCTCCTTCAATCGGATGAAAAGCATTTTCGATGCATAACTCTTCATCGCTTTCTTTAAAAATAGCAGCGGCAAGTTCTTTACAGTGATGCCATGGGTATTTTGTAATTTGATATAACAAGCTCGCGGTAACAATGATTTCATCCTCTTCAGGGGCCACTGCTAATAATCCTTTAAAATCAACTTGATCAGGATGGACGAAACCAACTGCTTTTTCCCAAAGTGACTCGTATCCATCGCCGACAATTTGTGAAAATTTATCTTTTCTTAGTCTATCAATTTCATACCAAAACGGGATAGCCTGAAATAATGTACCGTCCTTATCGAAAGCAACGGCCTTTGTATTAATAATTTCACCTAAAATTTGAATTTTTCCCATATTTAAGGTCACTCCATTTATAATAGATATATAACTTACTATATACTGTACATTCTGAAATGCGTTACAGGTCAAGGGGGAGAGTCAAAATTTCTACAATTGAAGAGATTGCAAAATTAGCTGGAGTTTCGAAAGCGACCGTTTCCCGTGTAATTAATCATCATCCGTATGTTCGATCAGAATTAAGAGAAAGAGTGCAAGCGATTATTGATGAAAAAAATTATGTCCCTGTAGCGGTAGCAAAAGATTTACGTCGTCTTCAAACGAATTTAATCGGTGTAGTAGTACCGAATTTATACCATCCATTCTTTAGTCAATTCATTCAAGAAATAAGTAATATTTTAAAGGAAGATTGTTATGATGTTGTGATATTACAATCAAATTATGTTCCAGAGAGAGAAAGAGACTTTATTCATTACGTAAGAACGAAGAAGCTAGATGGGCTTATTTTTGCGACACTTTCTTTGCCGATTGATGAGATCGAATGTGTAGGTACTTCAGGTACGATTGTTATATGCAATGAGCATGTAGAAACAGAATTGATAGCAACAGTTCAATTTGATGAAGAACGGGCAGGGTATTTAGGAACAAAGCATCTTTTAGAAAAAGGATATACACGCATTGGATTTTGTTATGATACATTAAAAAGTAGAGCGCAGAGAAAAAGATATAAAGGATATAAAAGAGCTTTATGTGAGCATCATCTATCATTGCGACAGGAATGGATATTTCCTAATTGTTATGGATTAAAAGATGGGAAACGTGTGCTACAGATGATGCAATCCATAAAAAATGCTCCCGATGCAGTTTTTACAGGTAGTGATGAAATAGCTGCTGGAATGATTATGGAAGCACAGCGAATGGGAATTTGTATTCCGAAAGATTTTGGTGTAATTGGATTTGATAATCAGGAAATTTCGATGATGATGAATCCTAATATAACAACTATTTCTACCTCGATTGCAAGTATGGCAAAGCATTCCATTATTCAATTGCATAAACAATCACGGGGAGAACATGTGAAACAGATACAATTACCTATTTCGGTTATAGAAAGAGAATCGACAAGAAGGGAGGAAGAATATGTTTCATACAGATCGTTTACAGTTTCGTAAATATACAATGGATGACTTGGATTTTTACGCTTCTTTATGGGCGAACGATCAAGTAATTCGTTACATCGGGAAAGGGACTCCAAAAACGTATGAACAATGTAAAAAAAGTCTTGAAAGCTGGGTCTTACCGGGATACGAATGTGGACTTGGTTTATTTTTAATCTTACATAGGGAAACGGGAGAACCAATGGGGCATGCGGGACTTGTTAGGCAACGCGTTGATGGAAAAGAAGAGATTGAGGTTGGTTATTGGCTACTCCCAGAGTACTGGGGAAATGGATTTGCGAAAGAAGCCGCAGCAGCTTTTCGAGATTATGGTTTTCAAGTATTAAAGCTTCAGAAACTTATTTCTCTTATTAATCCGAATCACCCAGCTTCTATTTTTGTAGCAAGTAAGACAGGTATGGTTTATGAGAAGACAGTTGTATTCCATGATATGGATGTTCTCGTATATGCAATGAGACGAGCGGGTGAGTGAAATAACAACCTGTTCGTCTCATTATTTATAAAAAAGCACTGCAAACAAATTTGTTTGCAGTGCTTCAATATACATGTTTTCTATTTTCAGTATGGCTTGAAATAAGAAGAAGTGCAGCTTCATCACCAACATTACGAACGATATGTGGTACACATGCGCTCCAAGAAAACGAATCTCCTTCTTCTACGATGGCAATATCTTCTCCGTGTTGTACTTCTAATTTTCCGCGCAAGACAAGATGGCATTCTTCACCTTCATGAGAGTTCGGTGTGTTTTCTTTCGGAAAGCCGACAGGAATTTCTACTAATGATAAACGCAGTCCGCCTTGTTCAGCTACATGTTCAATTTTTTGTTGATCTTTTCCGTAAATACTATATTTCCGTTCTTCTTTTTTTACAATTTTCATCCGATCTTTTTGCTCTAACAATAAATAAGGAAGAGGAACGTTTAAAAAATGAGCGATTGTTTCAAGAGTAAGAATAGATGGAGATGTTTTATTGTTTTCTACTTGGCTCATAAATCCTTTAGAAAGGCCTGTTCCTTCACAAATTTGCGCGATTGTAATTCCTCTGCGCTGGCGAATTTCACGTATTGTCGAACCGATGTTCATAATAATCGTGCTCCTTTTTATTAACAGATAGTTGTATCATAGCAAATCTTTTTTACTTTTTCTCAATAAAAATGAATTGACGAATAAATAAATTTATTGTATGTTTTGTAATGTGAATAAAAGTTTTGTATAACAAAACAAAAAGGAGAGAAAAGATGAATCAATATATTGGTAATTTAATTATTCGAGTTGTATTAGGAATTATATTTTTTGCTCATGGTTTAAAGAAATTTCAAGCAGGAATCGATAATATTGCAGGTTGGTTTACAAGCATTGGTTTACCAGGCGGTCTTGCATATGGCGTTGCAACAGTCGAGGTAGTTGGCGGTGCGTTATTAATTATCGGCTTAGGTGTAAGATACGTAGGATTATTATTTGCACTTATTTTAGTTGGAGCAATTGTAAAGGTGAACGGACCGTTCGGTTTATTAGGAGATGGAAAACATCCAGGATTTGAATTAGACTTAGCGTTATTAACAATGGGTCTTTATTTATTTGTTGTAAAAGCAGAAGGGTTTGTAGATCGTTTCTTAAAAGCTACGATTTTGAAAAAAGATTAATCTATATAAAATTGTACGGTTTTCTTTTTAGATGGGCGAGAGCATCTGGTCATGCGTAGAAGCGGTCAGGGCCTTTTCCTGTCACATGCAAGGGTCTAAAACAAAGGAAGAAAGCGAGTACAGGTCATGTTTTTTCTGCATAGCAGCGGTTTATAGGTGTATACAGACAACCATTGATTTTAAATGTTTTATATGTGTTACGTATGAAAAATCAATTATTCTTTTGTGTGAAATCGAAAAAGGAAGCCTAAATAGTGGGCTTCTTTTTTACATTTCAATAATGTTAGAAGTATGAAATATGATTATTTATTCTTTCCAATCCGATAACCAGAAATTGCACCTAGTATGAAAAGAAATAAGTTACTCGAATTGTAATTGTCTGTGAAGAAACCAATGATCAGCCAGCCAACAAATGCACCGAGAATAAGTTTTTTCAATGATGTGCCTCCTATAATGTTTTGCTACATAAAAGGAACCAGCAGAAAAGTTTCTGTCTGGTTCACTGTAAATTATCGTACAATCGCTTTTTCGTTCTGTAAAAACATCTCATCAAACTGCTTTGCCATTTCAAAATCGAGTGTTGTTAATCCTTTTGCATTCCATGATGACAATGTAATAATAACCGCTTTATACTGGATAAGGATAAATGGATGGTGATTGCGTTCTTCTGATACTTTGGCCGCTTCAGAAACAAATTCTACACCTTTTAAATAATCGGAGAACATATATTTCCGTTCAATCCATTTTTCATCTTTTATTGTCCATTTATCTAACTTCATTAACTCTTCCTGTACTTCTTGATTAGTTAGTCGTTGCATTATTTTTCACATCCTTTATCGGAAGTAAGGCAAGTCCATTATTTATTAAGCGCTGCACCGCTTCATTGTTTGTGAAAGAAGAAAGTTGTTGTAACAATGTTGCACGTTCTGGAATCTCCACTTTATGTTCTACTAACAACTCTAAAATTTCAAGGCGCAGTAGCCATTCTTGTTTATAAAATCGTTCTAGTACGTGATAAATCGCTACAATCTGTTCTGTATGTTGTTCATGTAGTGAACCGTCACCTCGAATGTTACGAACTGTTTCGTACATGCTTTCTAGTTCTGATTGAATACGCGGTGCAGGTGTTACTTCTTCTTCGTCATCCGCCGGGAAGAATGTTGCTGGATCTGCTGCCCCGGGGAATACAGAAATAATAGCCGAACCAACTGCCATGTCAAATGTACCCCATGATGTATCAAATAATAAGCGGTCTTTCAGCGTTACTGTACAATTTGTAAACGAAATAACAGCAACTTTTTTCTTATTTCTAATTATATCGCTTACTACTCCTGTTACATGTACACCACTTTTAAAAATAAGCTCAGCCTTATTACCTATAACGATTCTTAATGCACGTAATTCTTTATCAGTACAAGATTCTAATGCGATATCATTTTGTAATAAGCCAATTGGTGTACCGAAACCGTCTTGATGTACAGCTGTAGAATGATTTTGCAATTGTGTATGGTGAATTGCTAATGCCGTTTGGCTATTTGTTTTCATATAAATTGCTTCGCCGTTTTCATCTTTTACGATTTCAGCGAGCGTTCCTGTAATTTGTAATCCGCTATTTAGCTCGACTGTTGCTGTATTTTCAGAGCGGAGTGCTTTATCTAAACTTGCTGTACCGCCTAGTTTGAATGCCATTGTTTCTGAGAATGCTTCAAGTGAATCAATAAGCTCTTCAAATGACTGACAAACAAAGAGTTGTGGCTGCATTTTCGTTACATCGTAAGTAGTTTGAATACATGCTTCAATAGAGAAAGGTACTTTTTTGACTGCGTCAGTTAAACAATGCTTACTTTCACCAACAGAGGAAAGGAGACCAGCACCGTAAATTTTCGGATTTTGTAGATCACCAATTAGACCGTATTCTACTGTCCACCAGAATAGACGTGAAATTTGTTCTGCTTCTGATAGACCGGAAATATGTTTTTGTTTTTCTGCTACTTCTTTTTCCTCTGCCATAATCTCTTCTGGTGTAGATGTGCGGCTTTCTTTTACAATCGTTAATTGGCGAATAGCTTCAAATAATTCGTGTTCTTCTTTTGTAGAGAAAGCTTTTGCTCCAATCTTCCCAAACAATTTCACGTACTTTGCATATGTAGGGTCGAGTAAAATAGGGGCGTGACCAGCTGCTTCGTGAACGATATCCGGAGCCGGTGTATACTCAATATTTTCCACTTTGCGAATATCTGTCGCAATGGGCAGAAGCCCGTGCCCTTGGAAATCAAAGAATGCTACACCAGGAATCAATCCGTCAATTGTCACAGCGCCCCAACCGCTCGGTGCTAAACAATCATTCATTTCTTCTACCTTTGGAATGGCATCTATGTTAATCCCGGAAGATTGCAATCCATTTACATAAGCTGGATGTGCAACGTCTTTTAAAAAGTTATGATTTTGTCTCATAATGTAGCGCCATACAGCATGATCAACTGGTGTGTATTGATCGTAATACTGCTTTGATACATACGGTTTTAAATGTGATGGAATTTCTGTTTTTTTGGTCATATATACATCCTCCTTTTAAATGGAAAAATAAGATGTTACATGTTGTATACGCGTTACTCCTTTCAAAATAATGTAAGCGCTTTTAATTTTATCATAAGATTCCGAATTGTTTAACATTTCTTTTGGCATAAACAGAAAAAATCCTTATCGGAAATTCGATAGGGATGATAAAAATTGTAATACTGTCTCTTGGGAAATGGGCTCCGTCAAAAAATATTCTTGCATACATAGAAGGAGAAGGACGTTTTACCGTCGAAAATAAACATTTAAATTTAAAAGAACATCCTACTTTTAAGCAAACTACTTTCACTTCAAAAGATTATGTTGATTGGGATATTATTTGGAACAATCATACTTTGATTACAATTTTCAGAGCAAAGGAAGCAAAGTGGTCCAATGATCCAAAGCAACGTCCGTAGCCTTCACTATATCAACTCAATGTTGCGAATGCACAGCAACGTCAAATAACAACCCCATCAAAACGATACGGAGGTATCATTTAACTCATACAAATCAGCTCTTATGGATACGCTCTAGCACATATGTGGATCGCGAATTCAGACGGTTCACAATATAAATGAAGCAGCAAACTATTATGAGAAACGAGATTGGGAAAATGTTGTATCGGTAAAAGAATAAAATATGCGTTCTCTGTTTGCAGAGACGCATATTAGAAGAGTGTATAGTTTGTCATAGATTTTTCAGCATTTATGCAGCGTTGTATCCATTGAACTTCATATTGTGAATGAGGTAAATTTCGATGCTGTAAATGACCGATATGAAAAATCTTTTCTGATAGACACCAATCTACACATAATTTATATAAGTCATAATGTAATGGATCGTCATCCCAATAGACAGGAACCTCTTTTATATTTGCTTGCCAATATAAATATGCACGGGTATGACCATCTGTAAAAATAATTTTATTGTCTAATTGTTTAATGGGCAACGGTGTATGTAAAGCAAATGTAGGTGGTGAAAAAGTCTGTTGCAATCTCATGATTTTATCATTGCTTAGAAACAATTGACTTGGCTGTACTTTCAATATATCGATAAAAAAAAGTTCATTTTAGATCACCTAAGTCTTTTATAAGATTTTCGCCATATAATATTCATTTCTTGGCTGTCCATCAACAACTACACCATGCGCAGCTTCACCTTCAATCACAAATCCCATCTTTTTATATAACGCAATCGCTCTTTCATTATGAGACATGACTGTTAATTCTAGACGCAGTAATTGTTGTGTGCGGGCCCACTGTTCAATTTCATGAAGTAATTGTTTACCGATTCCTTGACTGCCATATTGCTGAAGTACGCCAATGACTAAATATGCAGCATGTTGCTTTCGCTTTACTGCTCCGCCGCGAGCAATTATATATCCAACAAGTTGCTCATCTTTCTCTGCTACTAGAAGTGTTGAATTATGAGGAGAGAGAAGAGATTGAATCATAGATTTTTGCTTTTCAATCGTAAAGTTCCGCTCATTAGGCTCAAATAACATAAAATCTGTTTCTTGATCAATGGTTTGACATAGTTTCAAAAACGGAGCTGCATCTGCTTCTGTAATTTCGCGAATCATTGTTATCACTCATTTCTATTTTTATGTAACGTATTACATTCGTTGTATAGATGCTTAACTCCTGTAAGGATGGAACTATCTTACTCTGTTTCCCCCTAAAATTTATATATACGTTGATTCTCTCTTTTACATAAAGAGAGGATTTTTTTGTAAAGAGGAGAAGGATAAAGTGAAGAAGAGCGTTCATTTTAATATGAAATAGAAAGGTTTTTTATATGAAGCTTATTTTTGTAAGACACGGAGAAGGAGAGCATACAAACAATCTGCCAGATAGTTTGCGAATAGAGCATCCATCCCTTACGGATAAAGGGAGAGAACAGGTATTAGCGCTGCGAGAAAAACTGCCTCTATGTGGGAGTGATATATTGATTGCAAGTCCCACGGTCCGAACATTACAGACAGCTGCGCTATGGAGTGCGCAAGTTACTTGTAGGAGAGTTGTTCATCCGTATATTTCCCCTCGTATTTTTCCATATCGAGAAGACGCAAGAACGTTGCCTTGTGACAAAATGCTAAGTCAAAAGAACATTCAGCAATTATTTTCGCAATTTTTGTTAGCAGAAGAATGGAATGAAGAGTTATGGAGAAATGGGATTAATACGATTGCAGAGTCTGCATTTTGTAAAGCTGCTAGTAGCTTCATAGAATGGTGTAAAACGTTAGAAACATCACGTGTGGCAATTGTTTCTCATGATGGAATGATTACAGCATATAGGCAATATGTGATGAAACAAGTATTGACAAGGGAGGATTTTTTAGAGGAGACGGGAGTATATGAACTTCAATTATAGTAGGAAATAAAAGGGTATCTCATCATGAGATACCCTTTTAACAAGTTTGCGGTGATTTTGCTATAACTAAACTAAGAATGAGCATCGTAATTGCTGATAGAAAGAAAATGATGATTCCTAAAAAGGCTGCACCGAAACAAGAGTCATCGTTTGGAAGACTCATAAAGTAGCCGAAAAAAAATAGGTTTGGAATTACGCCAATTATACCGATAATAAACATATTCCAAATTGGTTTGCGTGTAACATATTGGCGGTACTTCTTTAATAATCGAATCCATAATATAAAGTAACCGATCCCTGATAGGAATGAGAAGAGTATTACAATCGGACCAAATAGAAGAGTGAAACTACCTTTTATTTCAATGAAACTAAATATCCAAACAAGTCCAATTAATAGAGCACCTGATCCAAGTATATAGCATAAGTTATAAATGCTTAAATACAATCCATTTTTATATGGATTATCTTTATTGGATCTGAGCAATACATCCCCTCCTTTTTCCCAGATTGTATCATAACTTTCCTTTTGCTGGTAATTTTCGCGAAAAATTATGAGTGATTAGGATACTTCGTGAAAAACTCATCAACATACTGCATAAACTCTTTCGGCTGTTGACGAAACGGTGCATGTTCGCCTTCTTCGATAATATGAAATGTACTGTTTTTTAAGAATTGATGATACGTTTCGCCTTTTTGCCAGGCAACGCTTTGATCATGTCTTCCCCAAATAAGTAATGTTGGTAATTGGATTTCATCAGCGTTAATGCGTAAACGACGCGGCCACATTTTGCCGAGCTCGTCATGATGTGCTGTATCGTCACGATTGTTCTTTACCTCTTCCACGCGAAATTCTTTCGGAGTAGAGACTGTACTTAAATCATTTGATAATTTTGGTTTTGGAGATCCTTTCCCGTGTTGTAAAGTTTCTGCTCCTATTGCATCCGTTAAAATAAGGTGGGTTACTGCATCTGGATATAAGTATGTTAAATTTAAAGAAATTTCTCCGCCCATAGAGTGTCCTAATATAGCGAATGTATCATAGCCTAATTTTTTCATTAATTTATAATATAAGTTTGCTTGGTTTGGAAAGGAGTAGCGAAAATCCATCGGTTTTGAAGAATGGCCGAAACCTAAAATATCGACAGCGATAACGGTATGGTTTTTTGCTAGATCGGGATAAATATCACTAAATCCATTTGATGAACCTCCAAATCCATGAAGCATAAGTAAAGGTGGTTTATTTTTACCGATTTGTTTGAAGTAAATAGTTTGTCCATCGATTTCAATCATTTTTTCTTTCGTTTCTAGTTTTGTTTCAATTGTTTCTTTTACGTGAGTTGCTTGTTTTGTTTGTTTTTCAATTGTACTGCAGCTCGTTAATATTGTGAGAATAATGCAGCTGAGCATGTAAAGCTTCCATCGTTTCAAAATGGTTTCCCCTTTCTAGCATAGTGCTGCATCCATCATGGCAAATATAAAATCGCGCTTACCAGGGAGATTTTCTCCGTTTTTGATCATGAAAGGAGAAAGCAGCGTTTCTTCAAACTCAAATGATAACAGTTTATCTCTAAAGTTTTTTTGTGTATGTGGAACATCAATACGAACAGTTCCGTTCCATTGGTTACATATGGATAGCAGTAAATGCAAAGCATCCTCTTCATTGTTAGCGATAAGGGGAGTAACACATAAGGTATCTCCTTTTCGAATACATAACGCGAAAGCTTCGAGTCTATCATTTTTTTCTATTTTTAATGCAAGGTGTGCTCTGTGTAACAGAATTGAATATAGGTTAGGGCGATGAGCACCGCTTGCTATGTAATCGAATTGAATGAGCGTGTTAAGATCCTGACTTGTGATTGTACGAGTAGCAAAGGAACCAGGTTTTGTTGTTGTTCTATTTCGTTCCAATCGATGAATAGAAGACACTGTGTTAAACCCATATGCATGATATAAAGACGAACCAGCATCCGTTGCAATGAGTGTAACAGGTTGTAGTGGCGGAGCATTTTTTATACAAATGTTTAGTAAAGAGCGTCCTAATCCTTTTCGCTGAAAATTTGGATGAACAATAAGCATACCAATAGACGTAAATCCTGTTTTATATGGAAAAACAGCAATACAAGAGACGAGCTGACCTTCGTTATCATGACCAAATAAAGTACCGACGGAAAGGAATGTCTCGAATTGCTCCTTCATAAACGAAATATCGTGTAACCATCCTACAGCATCAAAAAGAGATAATAACTGCGAAATATCAGATTTATTTAATATTTTTACTTTCATATATTATCCCCCTTAAATTTCCATATGCTAATCCATTTTAGCATATGAATTCAAAACATTCCGTTTCACATGAAAAAAATAATGCTAGGTCAAGAAATAAAGCGACAAAGAAATGCACATTGTAACGATAATCATCAATAATTAACAAAACATTTACATTTTTCTAATTTTACCTTAACAGTTTTCCATTACATTGGGTAAAGGGAATTGAATTAACAATTTAGGGGGACTTATAAAGTGAAAAAATTTATGAAGAAAGCATGGCCATTTGCAGTTGTTTCATCGTTAGCACTTACTTCCGTTGTTACATGGAATATGACGCGTTCAGATGTCATTAAGGCGGATGAAAAAGAGAATGATGCAAAGATTAAAAATGTCATTGTCTTAATTGGAGATGGAATGGGACCTTCTTATATGACAGCACATCGTTATATGAAGGATAACCCAAAAACATTTGAAATGGAGCAAACGGAATTTGATAAACACCTTGTAGGAACACAGGTTACATATCCAGAAGATGAGCATCAGAATATTACAGACTCAGCTTCTGCGGCTACTGCAATGTCAGCAGGGGTTAAAACATATAATGCAGCTATAGCAGTGGATAATGACAAAACAAATGTGAAGACAGTACTAGAGCAAGCGAAAGAACGCGGGAAATCTACAGGTTTAGTTGCAACTTCTGAAATTACGCATGCAACGCCAGCAGCTTTCGGTGCACATGATGTTAGTCGAAAAAATATGGATGCAATTGGAAATGATTACTTCGATGAAAAAATTAATGGTAAGCATAAAGTAGACGTTCTTCTTGGCGGTGGTGTAAATAACTTTGTAAGAAAAGATCGCAATCTTACAGAAGAATTTAAAAAAGATGGTTATAGCTATGTAACAGATCGCCAGCAATTATTAAATGATAAGAGTGACCAAATTCTTGGTTTATTTGCACCAGGCGGTTTTGATAAAATGATTGATCGCAATGATCAAACGCCTTCTTTAGAAGAAATGACAAATGCAGCAATTGATCGTTTAAATAAAAACAAAAATGGTTTCTTCTTAATGGTAGAAGGTAGCCAAATTGACTGGGCTGGTCATGATAATGACGTTGTCGCAGCGATGAGTGAAATGGAAGACTTTGAAAGAGCGTTTAAGGCAGCAATTGAGTTTGCGAAAAAAGATAAACATACATTAGTTGTAGCAACTGCTGACCATTCTACTGGCGGTTTCTCTCTTGGAGCAAACGGCGAGTACAATTTTGATGTAAAACCAATTAAAGCAGCAAAACGTACACCTGACTTTATGGCAGCTGAAATCGCTAAAGGTGCAAACGTTGAAGAAACATTGAAAAAGTATATTGATTTACAGTTAACACCTGAAGAAATTAAATCTGTGAATGATGCTGCAACGTCAAAAGATGTAACAAAGATTGATAATGCAATTGAAGCAATCTTTAATACACGCTCTTACACAGGTTGGACAACTGGTGGTCATACTGGTGAGGATGTTGGTGTATATGCATTTGGACCAGGAAAATACTTGTTTGCTGGCGTTCAAGAAAATACAAATTTAGCAAAACGTGTATTTGATATTATTGGCGGCGGTGACCCAAATAAAGGTCGACGCTAATATGGAGAAAAAGCGGGGCTTCTTTGCCTTGCTTTTTCTTTTTCATTTTGGAGGAGAGAGATATGAAACGAATACTAAAGAGATTGGGGATTGTAGGAATCATAAGTCTTCAATTATGCGGATGCAGCTCACAAGAAAAAGTGCAAGATACAATGAAAAAGGAAGAAACGTTTTATAAAGAAGAGAAAAATAAAAAGATGACAAAGCCTATACCGGAGAAAGAAGAACAAGCAATTAAAAAGTTAATAGACTCCTATATTCAAACAATAAATGAGAAAGATTTTGCGGGACATATGGCACTATTTTCAACGAAGTCATTAGGGTTAGAGGATAAAAAAGCTCAAAAGGAAGCAGAATTTCAAAATAAGAATAAAAAAATCGACCTATTGAATGTTAATGTGAAAAATTTTGAAGGAGAGTATGCTGTTGTAGAAACAAAAGAGAAAGAAGAATCTGTTCAAAAGAAAGTGCGTTACACCGTAGGAAAAGAAAATGATGTATGGAAGATAGAAGATGTGCGTGTAATTGGGGAGGGATAAAGTGAAACTTCCATCAGTGGGGGGATACTGCCCGCAAATAGCGGGATAAAAAGAAGTTCTCCAAATAGAGAACTTCTTTTACACAGGTAATAAAATGCGCTCAGAACACGCTTCAATTTCATCGATATCTTGACGGATAGATGCCATCTTATTATCAAGTTCTTCAGCTTTCATGGCCGCATCGTGTAATTCATTTTTTAAATACTCAGGGATGTTTCCTTCATATTTATAATACATTTTATGTTCTAAACTTGCCCAGAAATCCATTGCTAACGTACGTAATTGAATTTCGGCAAAAACATCTTGTGTTCCTGAATTTAATGCTAATGGATACTTAATAATCATATGGAGACTTTTATAGCCGTTTGGTTTTGGCGTTTCAATATAATCTTTAACTTCTACGATTTCCATATCTGTTCGTTTTTCTATCAATTTTTTTAAATAATAAATATCCTCCACGAAACAACATGTAATTCGAATACCGATAATATCGAATAAATGATGTTGGGCGTTTTCGACAGTTGGTGCTAAGTTTTTTCGTTCTAGCTTTTTAATAATACTTTTTGGTTGTTTTAATCGTGTTTTTATATGTTCAAACGGGTTGTAGTCTTCTAGAAACTGAGCTTCCCGGTTCATAATTTCGAATTTTGTTTTCAGTTCTTCAAGAGCAAATGTATAAGGTAATACAAATGCTTTCCAGTAATTAACTGTTGTTTGGTTATACTCCATTTTCTACACACCTTTTTCTTATTTGGAACGTAAGGTTGTTTATACTAAATACCAAATCATATACGCGCATGCTGCGAATGATGAGATCATAAAGCGATAACGTGTTTTCATTACATGTCCCTCCTTTGTTATGGAATTTATTGTATGTAAACTCTGTATATTCCTTATACTAATCGATTGATGTGAATTTCGTATGAACTAATTGTTTCAGTTTTTTGTCTTTTTTGTATTATTTTCAATACGCTTTGATTTTGAGGTGCTTTTACTCTCTAATTAGGAAAAGTGATAAGACTACAATTCAAGTATATAGAAAATATTTAAGAAATAAAGAATTCGTTTTTTTAATAGAATTGACAAAGTGTAGGATATAGTTTGCGATATAAATCATAATGATTACATACTTGTTGTTGATGAGGAAAATGTAAATGAAGCTGTTCATTCATTATGGTGGGAGAAACAGGAGAACCCTGAAGAATACATTCAAGTTTGTTTCCGAAAAGAAACAGGAGAGTTAATGGAATTATCCATACATAAAGAAGATCTTCCAAAGAAGCTAAGTATAAGTAAAGAGCAAGGGAAAATCATTGCGGATGCATTCTTGCAGCAGCATGCACCGCATACATATAAAGAATGTACTGCTACTCATATAAATGAAAGAAAAGAGAGTCTTTTTATTGAATATAAGCAGGAAGTAAATGGGTATTCGTTGCCTCAAACAGGTTGTGTAGTAGAAGTTGATGTAGATGGGAATGTTATGAAATTTAGAAACAATGGCATAAAGGAAAAACCACTGTGGCCTAGTTCTATTGTAGAGAAAGAAGTTGTGACAAAGCAGTTGAAGCAAAGGCAGAGTATGGAGCCTGTCTATATCCAGCTTTCGAATTCGTTGTTTGAATGGGAGGATGGCGAAATAGAAGAAGGTTATTATCTTGTATATGAACCGATTCCTGCACATGCTTTTATTGATGTACATACTGGAGAAGACTGGCATGATCGTAATCATTATGTGATTGAAACAAAAGAATTGCCAGCTTTAAGTGAGAAACCGCAACTAGAAGAAAATATTGATCGGTTATTGAATATTGATAAGAATGTCATGACGAAAGTACGTGAAGAAGAAGGGGAAACAGAGAAGACAATTGTTTGGGCGAAGTTACCAGATAAACAAGAGGATGCAGAAGAAAATGACAAATCTTTCGATGCGTACTGGAAGAAACAGTTTCATATGTTCCAGTATGAAACGTCGATTATCGTGAAAATGGACAAAGAAACAAATGAGTTGCTTGGATATTATGAACGAGGAAACCAACAGGGAAACTCTGTATTAACTCGTGAGCAGTGTTTTGAAAAGGCGCTGCAATTTTTAGGGAAGGTATTTCCAAATTATGAACAATATCTTCGCGTTTGGAGTAATCAAGATAATCCTGATGAAGAAGAGCCAGGACACTTTCATTTTTACGTATATGTAAATGGTGTTCGAATAGAAAGTGAGCTGGTGCACGTCGTTGTGGACGGAGAAACCGGCCACATAAGTACGTATAGTGGTACGCCGCAAAGTCTTATTCAAAAGCTGCTCACTTATGACAAGGAAGTGAAAGTGAGTGAAAAGCAAGCGTTAGAGCGGTATTGTCAATCGCTTCGGGCAGAATTAAGGTGGTTTGAGGAAAGTGAACAAGAGCCTCCACAGTATCGACTTATTTATAGTCAAACAACGGCAGAAAACAATAAAGAATATGATGGGGATTATAGCAATAGACGAGAAATTCGCTATATAGATGCGAGTACGGGAAAAGCAATTTGGTGGAAAGTTTGAAACGAATGCATTTAAATAAGGAATGTTTTTCGCTTTGTCCATAAAGCTGTACAGACACAAACAACCACTCGCCCACATACATATAGTAAAGACCACTATTTTTGCGGGGGTGAAGAGGTTGAGTCTGTTCGCCGCAATTGGATATATGATTCGTGAAATGTTTGTTTTCGTATCATATGTCAAAAATAATGCATTTCCACAGCCATTGTCGCCTGATGAGGAAAGGAAATACTTAGAGCTTATGGAGCAAGGTGATGCGCACGCAAGAAATATCCTCATCGAGCATAATTTACGTCTTGTGGCACATATTGTGAAAAAATTTGAAAATACAGGAGAAGATGCAGAAGATTTAATTTCCATTGGCACGATTGGCTTAATTAAGGCAATTGAAAGCTATTCGCAAGGAAAAGGAACGAAACTAGCAACATATGCGGCTCGTTGCATTGAAAATGAAATCTTAATGCATTTACGTGTATTAAAGAAAACGAAAAAAGACGTTTCTCTTCATGATCCAATTGGGCAGGACAAGGAAGGGAATGAGATTTCCTTAATCGATATTTTAAAGTCAGAGTCAGAAGATGTAATCGATACGATTCAATTGAGTATGGAGCTTGAGAAAATTAAAGAATACATCGATATATTAGATGAACGGGAAAAAGAAGTGATTGTGAATCGATTTGGTCTTGGCATGGAGAAAGAGAAAACGCAGCGTGAGATTGCGAAGGCGCTTGGTATATCAAGAAGCTACGTATCACGTATTGAGAAGCGGGCGTTAATGAAGATGTTTCATGAATTTGTTCGTGCGGAGAAGGAGAAGAAGGGGAAATATTAAATAAGAAAAGTGCTTGCTTTTATTTGAAAGGTAGGCACTTTTCTTATTTACATAAAATGAAACTCCGATGATAAATCGATGTTCACGGTTGAAAATGATGGGTTCTATCTGTAATATTAAAAGGTGCTAATAATTTATGATATAGAAACAAGAATAGGAAAAACTACATGTAAGGGTCTTATTACAACATTATATATCATAGTAGGGGGTTTCGCAGTTTGCGACGTACGTTATATCGATTATTGATTGAACTTACAAACGGTCGTTTTACGTCCTATATATTGCGTAAATTTGCACAGTCTCGTTTAAGCTCAATGATTATTCCATCTTATGCGAAGGTATTTCAAATTAACCAAGATGAGATGGAGAAGGATTTACAAGAGTATCAAACGCTTCATGAATTATTTACGCGTAAATTAAAAGAGGGCAAACGATCAATTGATACAGAAGAGTCTACTGTTGTGAGTCCGGTTGATGGCGTTTTTGCAGATCATGGTCCCATTGATGAGGCGAAAATGTTTGAGATTAAAGGGAAACAGTATTCTATTGTAGACATGCTTGGTACGGATGAAAGGGCAACGCGTTACGCAGGTGGTACATACATGGTGATTTATTTAAGCCCAAGCCACTACCATCGTATTCATAGTCCGCTTTCTGGTACAGTGACAGAGCGTTTTGTACTTGGACGGAAGTCATATCCTGTTAATGCAGCAGGTATGAAATATGGAAAAGATACGTTGTCTAAAAACTATCGCTCTGTAACAGAGATAGAGAGCGAAGGCGAGCGGATGGCGCTTGTTAAAGTAGGTGCAATGTTTGTGAATAGTATTGAACTGTTGCATGAGAGAGAAACTATGCAAAAAGGTGAAGAGATGGCCTATTTTACATTTGGCTCCACAGTCGTGCTATTATTTGAAAAAGGTATGGTTGAAGTCGTTCAATCATTAGCTAGTGGACAAGAGGTTCGTGTTGGTGAGAAAGTGGCAACTCGATTATAAAAGAGCCGTCTTATAAGATGGCTCTTTTTACAGGTGAAGCAGTATCTATTTCTCACGTAATAGGGGATCTCGTTCAACTAATCATAAGTGGTTAAATGTTATCTATGGAAGTTTTACTGTATATATACTTAAGACGATTTTAAAAGCTTGTCCTCTAATGAGCGTCTAATGATTTCTTGTTTAATAAGTAAAATGAAGTCAGGATTTAAATTTAGTTCTTTTGCTTTATAATAAGACTCAGTGAGTAATTCAGTAGATAACTGTTCCATATGTTTCGCCGTCAAGGCGGTTCACCTCCTGCGAAAAAGGAAATTTGTCTCATTTAATGTACCAAAAATTGTCTTATGTCACAATCTGTTGGTTATCCACATTCTGTC
This sequence comes from Bacillus pseudomycoides, assembly GCF_002551005.1. Lineage (GTDB taxonomy): Bacteria > Bacillota > Bacilli > Bacillales > Bacillaceae_G > Bacillus_A > Bacillus_A pseudomycoides_C. Next base: position 283,284 of record NZ_NVOY01000003.1, on the reverse strand, counting down.
GTGGATAAGATGTGTGGGAATTGTTGATAATTTTTGAATTAACTGAATTTAGCGGGAGGAAAATTGTGTACAAGTTTATCCACAGATGCATAATCGAAAAATGCTGTCGAAAAATTTTATCCGATTTTAACAGACAGTAGTTGTCAGATGATTTATCTCGCTCTTACAGAAAAACACGAGAAGAATGACTTCCTGTAAGAACCCGATAAGTTCATCTAACCATTTCGAGAGAAAACCGTTCTCGAAATGGAAGTTGAACTATACAAAACTCCTCAAAGAGGTGAAAGAGATTGAGTTTATTTTTACCGAATGAATACGTGAAAAACGTGTATCATATTCAACCTGAAGAATTGAAAAACCGAGGTATAAAAGGAATCATTACTGATTTAGATAACACCTTAATCGAATGGGATCGTCCGAATGCGACGCCGCAATTGGAAGAATGGTTTGCAAAAATGAAAGAACACGACATTCAAGTGACAGTTGTTTCGAATAATAACGAGCAACGTGTAAAAGATTTTGCTGATCCACTTGGTATTCCGTTTATTCATAGTGCACGTAAGCCGCTTGTTCGCGCTTTTAAACGAGCAATAGCGAAAATGAATTTGCGTGCGGAAGAAGTAGTTGTAATTGGAGATCAATTATTAACAGATGTGCTTGGGGGAAATCGTGTTGGACTGCACACGATTCTAGTTGTTCCTGTTGCACAAACAGACGGGTTTATGACTCGTTTTAACCGGAAAATTGAGCGTAGAATTATGAGTAATATGAAGAAAAAAGGTTTAATTAATTGGGAGGAATAAGCTTGACTGAGACGTTTAAATGTATTGGATGCGGCGTTGCAATCCAAACAGAAAATAAAAATGAAGTTGGCTATGCACCAGCTTCTTCATTAGAGAAAGAGCATATCATTTGTCAGCGTTGTTTTCGCTTAAAGCATTACAATGAAATTCAAGATGTGTCATTAACAGATGATGATTTTTTACGCATTTTAAATGGAATTGGACAATCTGATGCATTAGTTGTTAAGATTGTTGATATTTTTGACTTTAGTGGAAGTTGGCTTCCTGGTCTGCATCGCTTTGTTGGAAATAATAAAGTACTTCTTGTCGGGAACAAAGCAGATTTAATTCCAAAATCAGTAAAGAATGAAAAGCTTACACATTGGATGCGCTATAGTGCAAAACAACTTGGTTTAAAGCCAGAAGAGGTTTTCTTAATTAGTGCAACAAAAGGCCAAGGTATTGAAGAGCTTGCAAGTGCAATTGAACAATATCGTGACGGAAAAGATGTGTATGTTGTTGGATGTACAAATGTTGGGAAATCAACGTTTATTAACCGTATTATTAAAACGTTTAGCGAGGAAACGGAAAATGTCATTACGACATCACATTTCCCGGGTACAACGCTAGATTTAATTGATATTCCGCTTGATGAAAACTCATCTTTATATGATACACCAGGTATTATTAATCATCATCAAATGGCGCATTATGTTGGGAAACAAAGTTTAAAAATAATTACGCCAACAAAAGAAATTAAGCCGATGATCTTTCAATTGAATGAAGAACAAACGTTATTCTTCGGTGGACTAGCACGATTTGATTATATAAGTGGTGGTCGTCGTTCGTTTACTTGTCATTTATCCAATCGTCTTACGATTCATCGTACGAAGCTTGAAAAAGCAGATGCATTGTATGAAAAGCATGCCGGAGAATTATTAAATCCGCCAACACCAGAAGAACTTGAAAACATGCCTGAGCTTGTAAAGTATGAGTTTACCATTCATGAACCGAAAACAGATGTTGTATTTTCAGGTTTAGGATGGGTAACAGTGAATGAAGCTGGTGCAAAAATTGCAGCGCATGTACCAAAAGGAGTTAGTGTTTCATTACGTAAATCTTTAATTTAAAGTGGTGAGGACTTGTGAAACAATTATATGGCGTAATTGGAAATCCAATTGGACATTCCTTATCACCGCTTATGCATAATGATGCATTTGCTCATTTAGAGCTGGATGCACATTATCATGCTTTTCTCGTTCAAGAGAGTGAATTAGTCGAAGCGGTGAAAGGATTGAAGGCACTTGGAGTTGTTGGATTTAATGTGACAACGCCGCACAAGGTTTCGATTATGAAGCATTTAGATGAAATTGATCCTTTGGCAGAACAAATCGGTGCGGTAAATACAGTGCTTCATAAAGAAGGAAAATTAATTGGCTATAATACAGATGGAATAGGGTATGTTCGTTCATTGCAATCTATTAGTAAAGAGCCATTGACGAACAAACGTATTTTACTGCTCGGAGCCGGCGGTGCGTGCCGTGCAATTTATTATTCACTTGCAGATGCTGGTGTGAAAGAGATTGACATTGCAAATCGTACAGTAGAGAAAGCGGAGCAGCTTATTGCAGAATGTAGAAGTGAAGTTGTGTCTTTAGCGCTTTCCTTAGAAGAAGCAACAGAGAAACAAGCATTGTATGATATTATCATCCATACAACGACAGTAGGGATGCATCCTCATGTAGAAGATACACCGCTACGCATTCGAGATTTGAAAAAAGGAAGCATTGTATCTGATATTATTTATAATCCGTTTGAAACGAAGTTGTTGCAAGACGCGAAAGCGCACGGGGCGATTGTACAAAATGGCATTGATATGTTTGTTTTTCAAGGCGCACTTGCATTTGAAATTTGGACGGGACGTTTGCCGAATATAGAACGAATGAAACAAATAGTAATGAAAAAGCTTGGAGGCTAAATACATGTTAACAGGAAAACAAAAACGATTTTTACGTGCAGAGGCACATCATTTAACGCCAATTTTTCAAGTTGGTAAAGGCGGCGTAAATGAAAATATGGTAAAACAAATTGCAGAAGCGCTAGAAGTACGCGAGTTGATCAAGGTTAGCGTACTGCAAAACTGCGAATTTGATCGCCATGAAGTAGCAGAAGAGGTTGCACAAGGTGCAAAAGCTGAACTTGTACAGGTTATCGGAAGTACAATCGTTTTATATAAAGAATCAAAAGAAAATAAACGCATTGTGTTACCAAAAACAAAGTAAGATTTCTAAAAGTTAGTTGAACCAATCGAGTTCGTATAGGTGCCTCGTTTTGTCATAAATGAGAACTATCACCTATAAGGACAAGGTAAAGGGGCGTTTTCTTTGAAGAGAATCGGAATTATTGGCGGGACATTTGACCCGCCTCATAATGGACATTTGTTAATTGCAAATGAAGTGTATGATACATTGGAGCTTGATGAGGTTTGGTTTCTACCAAATCAAATTCCCCCTCATAAACGAGATAAGGACGTTTCAAGTGTACGTAATCGTTTAGAAATGATTCATTTAGCAATTGAACAAGACATGCATTTCTCTATTTGTTTAGCGGAACTGGAACGAGAAGGTCCGTCTTACACATATGACACTATGTTACAATTGACAAAGGAGCATCCAAACGTTCAATTTTATTTTATTATTGGCGGGGATATGGTGGAGTATTTACCAAAATGGTATAACATCGATGAATTGTTAAAGCTTGTTACGTTTGTCGGGGTTGCTCGTCCTGGTTATACACTTTCTACGCCTTATGATATTGTAACGGTAGAAATTCCGGAATTTGCTGTCTCTTCTTCGCTTCTGCGCGAACGTTTAACAAAGAAGAAGACGTGCAAATATTTGCTTCCTAAAGGGGTACAGGAATACATTGAGAGGAATGGGCTATATGGATCGTAAACGAGCACTTGAAATTGTGAAACAACAAATGCATGAAAAGCGTTATATTCATACGATTGGTGTTATGGAAACGGCTATCGAACTTGCAAAGCAATATGGTGTTGATGAAAAAAAGGCGGAAATGGCAGCTATTTTTCACGATTATGCAAAGTGTAGACCGATTTCAGAAATGGAAGAGATTATTAAGCGAGAACATTTGCCAAAAGATTTATTGCTTTATAATAAAGAATTATGGCATGCGCCGGTCGGGGCATATTTAGTAGAACAAGAAGTCGGTATTACAGATGCTGACATCCTACAAGCTATTACGTATCATACGAGTGGACATGAACAGATGACGATGCTTGATAAAGTGATTTACGTGGCGGATTATATTGAACCTGGTCGTAAGTTTCCAGGCGTTGAAGAAGCACGGAAGTTAGCGCGAGAAGATCTCAATCAAGCGTTATTATATGCTTTAAAGCATACGATACAATTTTTAATGGAAAAGAATCAAACGATTTATCCATTAACATTTCAAACGTATAATGCAGTCATTAAGGAGGATCTTACGAAATGAAGGATAGAGAATTATTAATATTGGCAGCGCGAGCAGCTGATGATAAAAGAGCAGAAGATATTGTTGTGTTGAATATGCAAGGGATTTCCCCGCTTGCTGATTATTTTGTAATTTGTCATGGTAACTCGGATAAACAAGTGCAAGCAATTTCTCGTGAAATTAAAGAACAAGCACATGAAGTACAAGTCGATGTAAAACGCATGGAAGGCTTTGAAGAAGCACGTTGGGTATTAGTTGACCTTGGTGATGTTGTGGTACACGTATTCCATAAAGATGAGCGTGATTATTATAATTTAGAACGTCTTTGGGGCGATGTACCGCGCGAAGATGTTACAGAAGAGTTAGGTCAATGAGATACGAACAATTTGCATTGTTATACGATGAGCTAATGAATGATGTCCCATATGAAAAATGGGTGGAATTTACGGAACAGAGCTTGGAGCAAATTGGTAAAACAGATGCGAAAATTCTTGATGTTGCTTGCGGAACAGGGAATGTTACGTTACCGCTTGTACAAAAAGGATACGATGTAACAGGAGTAGATTTATCAGAAGAAATGTTAACAATTGCTCAGCAAAAGTTAGGTGAAGAAGGAGAATTTATTCCTTTTTATCAACAAGATATGCGTGAGTTAGATGTTCCAGGCGAGTTCGATTGTGTAACAATTTTTTGTGATTCTTTAAATTATGTACTAGAAGAAGAGGGCATCCAAGAGACATTCCGACGTGTGTATCATCATTTGCGCCCAGATGGTTTGTTTTTATTTGATGTGCACTCTCTTTATAAAATTCATCACGTATTTCAAAATGAAACGTATACAATGAATGAAGATGAAATCTCTCTCATTTGGAACTGTTTCCCAGGTGAAGAGCCGAACAGTGTGGAGCATGATTTGACATTTTTTGTACGTGATGAAGAAGAGGATGTGTATCATCGGTTTGATGAATTACATATGCAGCGTACATATCCTGTTGAAGAACTGACGAAGTGGCTGGGGAAAGCTGGTTTTACTGTTCTTCGTGTAACAGGAGACTTCGAAAGATTGGAAGTTACAGAACAAACAGAGCGAATCTTCTTTGTCGCTACAAAAAATGCATAATAAAAAAGCAACCATTCTTGGTTGCTTTTTTATTAGATAGCAAAAAATAAAATATTTTATGAAGGAATATAGTTGTTTTTGTCGTAAAAGATATATTAATGTTTATTAAATTGCTGTTCTATGTGCTCTACATCCTCTTCGTACTTTTCATGTGTTCGTTTTAACACCTTGTTAAACAAATCTCCAAGATGTTCTTCTAAAACACGAATCCCTTCTCCTGTTATACCTCCTTTTACGCAAACTTTCTCCTGTAAAGTTGGCAAGGTGAAAATTTGCTTTTCTAGCAGTTTTCCCATTCCAATAATCATTTCACTCGTTAAAATAGTAGCTTCTTCACGTGTAATATTTGTTTCCTCGACTGATGCGTCAATAAAACGTTGTAATAAGTAGCTGAAAAATGCCGGGCCGCAGCTTGCGATATCGGATGCTACTCTTGTGATATTCTCATCAATGATGATAGGTTTAGAGATTTTTTGAAACAAGTTCAATATACGTCTTTGCCATTCTTGTGAGCAGTTTTTCCCGAATGTGCATAGGGAGTCCCCGGCTAAGGCGCGATTTGTAATACTTGGAATAACACGAGCAACGTGACAAGATACGATTGTTTCTAATTGTCCGGTAGATATGGGACTTGTAATAGAGATCAGACATTTATCGTTGGTAAGAATTGAAGCATGCTTTGTCAAAATAGGATGTATGTCTAATGGTTTTACACAAATAAAAATTAGCTCAGAGCGTTCGATTACTTCTTGGATTGTTTTTGCTATATGAATAGAAGGATACTTCTCTTTTATATGATATGCTTTTGCGAAAGTACGATTAATGATAGTAAGACACGAAGGTTTGACAGTGCGGGCTTCGATACATGCATCAATAAGTATATTCCCCATATTTCCTGTTCCTATTATTCCTATGTTCAATGTTTCATCCCCTCCTTCGTAACATCTTTCTCCTAAACAATATGAAGTTTATTTTGAATTTATGAATTAGAGGTGCAAAATGATGATGATGAATTTGCCGAGAAAGTGGTTAGTTTTGTTTGCAGCAATTGGTGTTGTCGGTATTTTATTTGTATGGCAAACAAAAGGTGAACAAGGACAATCGGCAGTAAAAGTGGAAGCGAACGCGAAGATAGAAGAAAGAAAGGAGAAAACAAAGGTAACAGAATCTAAAGTGCCATCAAAAACGATTATCGTTGATACGAAAGGAGCTGTGCATCGTGAAGGGGTATATGAGTTACAAAGCGGAGCGCGGGTGAAAGATGCTGTTGAAAAGGCAGGAGGATTTTTACCGGAAGCAGATGTAACAAAAGTAAATTTAGCGCAGCTTGTACAAGATCAAATGATGATTTATGTGCCGAAAAAAGGAGAAGCCGCTGCGAATGGATCGCCCGTGTCAGAAGGGAAAATACAAATAAACACAGCAACAAAGGAGCAACTTGAAAAAATATCTGGCATTGGTCCTAGGAAAGCAGAAAATATTATCAAGTATCGCGAGCAGCACGGTCCCTTTCAAAAAGTAGAAGATTTATTAGAAATCGATGGAATTGGTGAAAAATCACTGGAAAAAATTAAAGATGAAATAATTATTCCTTAAATAAATCATTGACGACTTTTTTCTTATTTCGCTACACTATAAGAAGATTTCAAAAGAAGGTGAAGATAATGAAACGAGTTTCTTGGGATCAATATTTTATGACACAAAGTCATTTATTATCACTTCGCAGCACGTGTACAAGGCTTGCCGTTGGCGCGACAATTGTGCGTGATAAACGTATTATTGCTGGTGGTTATAATGGGTCGATTGCTGGTGGTGTGCATTGTATAGATGAAGGCTGCTATGTGATTGATAATCATTGTGTGCGTACAATTCATGCCGAAATGAATGCGCTGCTGCAATGTGCGAAATTTGGTGCGAAAACAGATGGTGCGGAAATTTATGTTACCCATTTTCCGTGTTTGCATTGCTGTAAAGCGATTATTCAAAGTGGTATTACAGCCGTGTATTACGCACAAGATTATAAAAATCATCCGTATGCACTTGAGTTATTTGAACAAGCAAATGTAAGAGTGAAACATGTTCCTCTTGCATTTGACGTAACAACATTAGAAGAACAACAGAAAATGCGAGAGCTAAAACAGTTTGTATCTTCGTTACAAATGGATGAAATGACGTTAGAACAGTTGCAACAAGTATTACAACAAGTAAAAAATATGGTATAAACCGTGAGGTGAGTACGTGTTGCGCGGGCAATGGATTTGCGTTGCAATCTCAGCTATCTTTGGGATTGCAACAGCTTATTCCTCTTTTTCTATCGTTCCTTTTCTTATATTTGGTTGTTATTGTGTAGTATGTTTTTCGCGTATCTCTTTTCCTCTATTCTCCTTGATTATCCTCGCGTTTGGTCTTACCTATGTATACGCAATCTATGTAGATGCACAAAATCATTCTATGCTCTCTTTTCGGGAAACAGACGTAATAGGTACAATTCAAAGTACGCCGATTATAAATGGAAATCGTCTTTCTTTCCAGTTGCAAATGAATGATGACGAAACGGTCCAGTTGTTTTACAAAATCCCTTCTCGTGAATTAAAAGAAAAATTGAAGCAATTAACACCTGGTATGGTGTGTACGTTTACTGGTACGTTGGAAGAACCACCATCTCCTCGTAATTTTTATGCGTTTGATTATAAGGATTATTTATATAAACAGCATATTCATGCTCTTTTTGAAGTCGAATCAATTTCGAATTGTGTGCAAAAAGATATTTCGTTTGTTCATTGGTTATTTTCGATGCGACAAGCAGCTGTTTCTCATATAGGAGAGACTTTTTCGGGGCAGTCAGCAGCTTTTATGAATGCTCTATTGTTTGGTGATCGTCAATATATGACGTTTGAAGTTGAAGAACAGTATCAACAGTTTGGACTTGTTCATTTATTAGCAATATCGGGATCGCACATTGTTTTGTTAACTGCAATATGTTATTTTGTATCACTTCGAATTGGTATGACGCGTGAAAGCGCAACGATGCTTCTGCTTGTTTGTATTCCGTTATATATGTTTTGTGCAGGGGCTTCACCATCTGTTGTTCGGGCATCGATAGCAGCTGTTATTGTATTTATATCCTTTATGCGAGCAGTGCGAGTGTCTGGGATGGATGCTTTAAGTATGACATTAATAATCATGCTTTTTTATAATCCGTATGTATTATTTGATATCGGGTTTCAGTTTTCGTTTGTTGGAAGTTTTTCTCTTTTATTGTCTTCATCATGTCTGTTAGCGAATGAAAATGGTATAGTGAAAAACTCTATATACCTTTCCGTTATTTCTCAATTGACAAGTACACCTATTTTGCTTTATCACTTCGGCTATCTTTCTCCTTACAGTATCATTCTTAATATGATTTATGTCCCGTTTTTATCTTTACTGGTTTTACCGGTGTGTATAGTCATTCTTGTATGTCTTATATGTCTTCCTGCTGTGTCTCAATGGTTAGCGGATCTGTTGTCCCTATGTATACATGTTTCGAATGTCATACTTCAAATGTGCGAAGCTTTACCGTTTGTACGTCTTACCTTTGGACAAACCCAGCCATTTCTCATTGCTTTATATTGTATAAGTATTGTAACTGTTCTTTTATCATGGGAAGGACTTATATGGAGAAAATATCGCCTGTTGTTTCTATCGATTTTTCTCCTCCTTAGTACATGCCACTATGCATTTCCATATGTAAATGCAAACGGAAGTGTTACTTATATTGACGTCGGACAAGGGGATGCCATTTTGATTCGCCTTCCATACAATCAAGGGACGTATTTAATTGATACTGGCGGAACACTTCCGGTAAAGAAAGAAGAATGGCAGCAGAAAAAACATGAATATTCTGTTGGGCATGATATTCTCATTCCTTTTTTACAAAAAGAGGGTGTACGGATGATTGATAAATTAATTGTGACACATGGAGATATGGATCATATGGGAGCAGCGCAAGAGGTAATGCAATCTATCGCGGTGAAAGAAGTTGTCTTAGGAAAGAAGATAAAATTCTCCTTGCTTGAACAACAAATACAGCAGCTTGCTATGCAAAAGGATGTGTCCGTTCGAATTGTAGAAAAGGGAGATAGCTGGAAGACAGGAGAGGCTGTGTTTTCAGTATTATCACCAGAAGGAGAAGAAAAAGAAGATAATAATCAATCTATTGTACTTTGGACAAAAATAGGGGGATTAACATGGTTGTTTACGGGCGATTTAGAAGAAGCTGGTGAGAATCGCTTCATACAAAGGTATCCAGAGCTGCATGCAGACGTTTTGAAGGTTGGGCATCACGGAAGTAAAACGTCATCTTCAGAGCAGTTTTTAGATGCTGTTCAGCCGAAAAAAGCCATTATTTCTGTTGGAGAGAACAATCGTTATGGACATCCGTATATTGAAGTATTAGAGCGATTAAAGGAGCGTGGAATTGAGGTGTGGAGAACCGATGAACAAGGGGCAATTTCTTACGTTTTTCGAGGGGAGGCGGGAACATTTCACAGTAAGTTAACATATGATGAAACACAGAAAAAAAGAAGACTGCCACATGCAGTCTTTAAGAACCGATAAATTTAACGACTGTTGCGATGATAAATAAAGTGGCAAAAAATCCGAATGAAACGATAAAGCCTACCCCTGAGTCGACAGCGTCATTACGCTTACTTTGAACGTTTTTTTCAAATTCATTCATCTTTGAATCCCTCCCAACATTCCACTTTAGTATAAAATATTGTCAGAAAAAAATCTACAATTTATCCTTCTATTCGTGGTCCGTAACCTTATAATTAGTTAAAAATTCAGACTATTATAAACTTCAAGTTAAAGCTCGATTGATTCAATGCTTTTCCAAGTGTGCTAACAGTTGTCATTCATAGCTCGCGAGGTAGGTGCAAACAATAAAATCAAGGTGGTCACCGTTACGAAATAAGATTCCTGGGGCTTATTTTGTAACGTTTTATATAGATCAAGGAACGGGTATCTGCCTGTTCCTTTGGACTTGTAAAACGGCAGTTGTCACATTACTATAAGTATATAAAGTGTTAGGGAGTAGGAAATTACATGAGTGATATACATAAAAAAATAAAGAAAAAGCAATTTGCTTCGTTATACTTGTTATATGGAACAGAGGCGTATTTTATAAATGAAACACTTCGGCTTTTGACATCAGAAGCGTTAGCTGAAGAGGATCGAGAGTTCAATGTTGTTACGTATGACATGGAAGAAGCATACATAGAGGAAGTTGTTGAGGATGCAAGAACGCTTCCTTTTTTTGGAGAACGTAAAATTATCGTTGTAAAATCACCGTTGTTTTTAACATCGCAAAAAGCAAAAATTGAGCAAAACGTTAAAGTGCTAGAAGAATATATTACTGAACCTTCACCATTTTCTATCCTTGTGTTTATTGCTCCTTTTGAAAAATTGGACGAGCGTAAAAAAGTTACGAAGCTCTTGAAAAAAACAGCGGATGTAGTAGAAGCAAATGCTATGCAAGTGCAAGATGTACGTAAATGGATTATAAGTCGCACGGAAGAAATGCATATTCAAATAGAAGAAGCGGCAGTTAGTTTATTGTTAGAGCTTGTTGGAAGTAATGTAACGATGCTTGCTAAGGAAATGGATAAACTGACATTATATGTGGGAGCAGGCGGTGAAATTACGGCAAAGCTTGTCGCAGAACTCGTTCCAAAGTCAGTTGAACAAAATGTATTTTCTTTAACAGAAAAGGTAGTGAAAAAAGATATTGCAGGTGCGATGCGTATTTTAGACGGGTTATTCACACAACAAGAAGAGCCGATTAAACTACTTGCGCTTCTTGTGAGTCAATTTCGTTTATTATATCAAGTGAAAGAACTTCAGCAGCGCGGGTATGGGCAAAATCAAATTGCATCGCACATCGGTGTACATCCGTATCGTGTGAAGCTGGCTATGAATCAAACTAACTTTTTCTCGTTTGAAGCGTTAAAACGAGTGATTAACGAACTTGCTGAGGCAGATTATAATATGAAGACAGGAAGAATGGATAAACGCCTTGTACTAGAATTTTTTCTCATGCGTTTAAATCATATTGGATAGTGGAAAAATGTTCATGTAGACAACTACATGAACATTTTTTTAGGAAAATAAAAAACGACCCGAATGGATCGTTTTTTTAAACGCTTACGCGTTTACTTGTTTCGCTAAGCGAGATTTTTGACGAGATGCAACGTTTTGGTGGATAAGACCTTTACGAGCTGCTTTGTCAAGTTTTTTAGAAGCTACTTTGTATGCTTCTTTTGCTGTTTCAAGATCGTTATTGTTAACTAAAGCTTCTACAGTTTTAACAGCTGTACGCATGTCAGACTTGATAGAAGCGTTATGTGCACGACGCTCTTCGCTAAGTTTAGCGCGTTTGATAGCAGATTTAATGTTTGCCATATATTTCACCTCCCTGGTGCGATCGAGTGACTCGATTCTTACATAGAACAAGTGATATTCTATCAAACGGAGAAGAGAATTGCAATAGTGAGAACGATGAAATTTCAATATAGGAAAAGAATGTCTGAAAATAAATTGGGGAATTCTAATGAATATTGATTATAAATAGTGGAGGAGATTGTATGAGCGAACCGCTTGATTTAAGTAAATACGAGATTCGAACAGATCTTGCATTAGAAGCTCACCAAATGCTGCAAGAGAAGCAAGAAGAAAAAACTGCTATTCAAGGTGTAATTGTAAAAGAGCGCGAAGAAGAAGGGATTACAATTACAAAGGTGACGATTGATGAAAGTGCTGTTGAGGCGATGGGAAAGAAACCTGGAAATTATTTAACTTTAGAAGTACAAGGGATTCGTCAGCAAGATACCACGTTGCAACAGAAAGTAGAAGGGATTTTTGCAAAGGAATTTTCGCACTTTCTAAAAGAAATTGGCATAAGTGAAGAAGCGAGTTGCTTAATTGTTGGTCTTGGTAATTGGAATGTAACGCCGGATGCCTTAGGGCCAATTGTTGTAGAGAATGTCCTTGTTACGCGCCATTTGTTTAAATTGCAGCCGGAAAGTGTTGAGGAAGGGTTTCGGCCTGTCAGTGCAATTCGACCGGGGGTTATGGGAATTACAGGGATTGAAACGAGCGATATGATTTATGGTGTCATTGAAAAGACAAAACCAGACTTTGTAATTGCGATTGATGCGCTTGCTGCTCGTTCTATTGAACGAGTAAATAGTACCATCCAAATTTCGGATACTGGTATTCACCCAGGCTCTGGTGTTGGGAATAAACGAAAAGAATTGAGTAAAGATACGTTAGGTATACCGGTGATTGCAATTGGCGTTCCGACCGTTGTAGATGCAGTTTCAATTACAAGTGACACAATTGATTTTATTTTAAAGCATTTTGGGCGTGAGATGCGTGAGGGAGGAAAACCATCTCGTTCTTTACTTCCAGCCGGTTTTACATTTGGTGAGAAAAAGAAGCTGACAGAAGAAGATATGCCGGATGAAAAAAGTCGCAATATGTTTTTGGGAGTTGTTGGTACGTTAGAAGAAGAAGAGAAGAGAAAGCTAATTTATGAAGTGCTAGCACCGCTAGGACATAATTTAATGGTAACACCTAAAGAAGTGGATGCGTTTATTGAAGATATGGCGAATCTAATTGCGAGTGGTTTGAACGCAGCTCTTCATCATCAAGTTGATCAAGATAACACAGGGGCATATACGCATTGATTGGAAAAGGAGAAATAAGAGGTGGAGCAGTTTACACGCAAATGCATCATTGTCGTTGTTAGTGCATTTCTTATAACGTTAGCGGGTATACAAGTTGCCAATAGCGGATTGAAACGAATGAAAGGCTATAACGATCCGACATATGAGCAAATTGCTCACATAACAGGAACAAACTACGGAGATATAGAAAAAACAATTATTGGAAATTCATTTTCCATTGAAGAAAAACAAAAACAACTAGAAGAATTAAAAAGTTTTAATATGTTTGAGAGTGTGGGAAAAGGATTGACTTCTTTGGTGCAAAATGTAACTCGCAGCATAACGTATACCATTGTTGATAAAATAAAAGGTGCATTTCATTAATTTAAAATGTAAAAAAAGGGCTATCCTACGTACGAGTAGGATAGCTTATTGTATTTTAGGAAAGGTTTGTCTATTATTTACGAATTGCATATGATAAAAGTAAGAGTACTTGCTTATAACGTAACACCAGTTTTCATTGAATCTTTTTCTTTGTATTGATATAATCAGTGCTAGTGTATATTGGCGAGATTAATAGGAGTGATAAATAGATGAACAAAGAAGAAAGAGCAAAAAGGCAGTCTAAAATTCGTAACTTTTCCATTATTGCTCACATTGATCACGGGAAGTCAACGTTGGCAGACCGTATTTTGGAGAAAACAAATGCGTTAACACAACGCGAGATGAAAGCACAGTTGCTTGACTCCATGGATTTAGAGCGTGAGCGCGGGATTACAATTAAATTAAATGCAGTACAATTAACGTATAAAGCGAAAGACGGAGAAGAATATATTCTTCACTTAATTGATACACCAGGACACGTCGATTTTACGTATGAAGTATCTCGTAGTTTAGCGGCTTGTGAAGGTGCGATACTTGTTGTAGATGCGGCGCAAGGGATTGAGGCGCAAACATTAGCAAACGTATATTTAGCACTTGATAATAATTTAGAGATTTTACCGGTTATTAACAAAATCGACTTGCCAAGCGCTGACCCAGAGCGTGTTCGCCAAGAGGTAGAAGATGTAATTGGATTAGATGCATCTGAAGCTGTTCTTGCTTCTGCAAAAGCAGGCATTGGTATTGAAGAGATTTTAGAGCAAATCGTTGAGAAAGTACCAGCTCCAGCAGGTGATTCGGAAGAACCATTACAATGTATGATCTTCGATTCCTTATATGATCCGTACCGCGGTGTAATCGCATATATTCGTGTCGTAAACGGTACAGTAAAAGTTGGCGATAAAGTACGTATGATGGCAACGGGTAAAGAGTTTGAAGTAACAGAAGTTGGTGTATTTACACCGAAAACAACGCAACGTCAAGAGTTAACAGTAGGTGATGTAGGATTCTTGGCAGCATCTATTAAAAACGTAGGTGATACGCGTGTAGGTGATACGATTACACATGCAAAACGCCAAGCAGCAGAACCTTTACCAGGGTATCGTAAATTAAATCCAATGGTATTCTGTGGTTTATATCCAATCGATTCTGCACGTTATAATGATTTACGTGATGCATTAGAAAAGCTAGAATTAAATGATTCTGCTCTTGAATTTGAACCAGAAACGTCTCAAGCACTTGGATTCGGTTTCCGCTGTGGATTCTTAGGCTTACTTCATATGGAAATCATTCAAGAACGTATTGAGCGCGAATTTAAAATTGATTTAATTACAACAGCACCAAGTGTTATTTATAAAGTGTATTTAACAAACGGTGAAGACATGATAGTTGATAACCCATCTAACATGCCGGACCCACAATCTATTGATCGTGTGGAAGAACCTTATGTAAAAGCATCTATTATGGTTCCAAACGATTATGTTGGCGCAGTTATGGAAATTTGCCAAGGAAAACGTGGTACATTTATTGATATGCAATATTTAGATGAAACACGTGTTACGTTGACATACGAAATCCCGCTTTCTGAAATCGTATATGACTTCTTTGATCAATTAAAGTCGAATACGAAAGGATATGCATCTTTTGATTACGAGCTAATTGGTTATAAACCATCTAAGCTGGTGAAGATGGATATTTTATTGAATAATGAGCAAGTCGATGCGTTATCCTTTATTGTGCATCGTGATTCAGCATATGATCGTGGAAAAGTAATTGTAGAAAAATTAAAAGAGTTAATTCCAAGACAACAGTTTGAAGTGCCTATACAGGCGACAATCGGA
Organism: Bacillus pseudomycoides; assembly: GCF_002551005.1. Classification (GTDB taxonomy): domain Bacteria; phylum Bacillota; class Bacilli; order Bacillales; family Bacillaceae_G; genus Bacillus_A; species Bacillus_A pseudomycoides_C. The sequence goes on along the minus strand of NZ_NVOY01000003.1, from coordinate 267,959 downwards.
AATAAAGTTGTGGCACGTTCTACAATTAAAGCGATGCGTAAAAACGTATTAGCAAAATGTTACGGCGGTGACATTTCTCGTAAACGTAAACTTCTTGAAAAACAAAAAGAAGGTAAGAAGCGCATGAAATCTGTTGGTTCTGTAGAAGTACCGCAAGAAGCATTCATGGCTGTACTGAAAATGGACGATAACTAATCAAAAAGAAGCCGTACAAACGGCTTCTTTTTATTTAGGGAGCAGAAATCAAAACATGTAAAGTTTCGGTTAATATTTAGACATCTTTGTATCTCTCCTATACAATAGTGGTGATGCTTTTGATTGTAAGAGGAAGAATGCGAATAGAGAAAGTTCGCATAGGATTACAGAAGTAAATAAACCTCCAAAGTGCGGAGGTTTTCTTTTTAGAAAGGTAGGAACAGAATTTGATACAAGCTGCTTATATTCATATTCCGTTTTGTCAGCATATTTGTCACTATTGTGATTTTAATAAAGTGTTTATTGAACGTCAGCCGGTTGAACAGTACTTGCAATATTTAGAGAAAGAAATTGTGAATACAGTCAACAAAACGCCTTTTAAAGAAATGAAAACGATTTTCGTTGGTGGAGGTACGCCAACAGCGCTAAATATGGAACAAACAAAGCAATTGCTAGATATTATTAATCGGCGTTTACGTCCGTTTGCGCCAAATTGTGAACTAACTTTTGAAGCGAACCCGGGAGATTTACCAAAAGAGAAGTTAAATCTTCTACTAGAAGGCGGCGTAAATCGGATTAGTTTTGGTGTGCAAACGTTTCGAGATGAATTACTGAAAAAAATTGGACGCCAGCATACGAGAGAAGATGCGTTTATAGCGATTCGTGAGGCGAAGGAAGTAGGTTTTACAAATATTAATGTCGATTTAATTTATGCACTGCCGGGTCAAACGATAGAAGATGTGAAAGAAACGTTAGAGATTGCATTTACTCTTGGGGTTCAACATTTCTCTGCATATTCTTTAATTGTTGAACCAAAAACAGTCTTTTATAATTTAATGAATAAAGGAAAGCTGAGACTCCCAGGTGAAGATAGTGAAGCTAAAATGTATGAAATTGTGATGGATGAGATGGAAAATCACGGTTATCAGCAGTATGAAATTAGTAATTTTTCAAAAGAGGGTTATGAAAGTAGACATAACCTCACTTATTGGAATAATGAAGAATACTATGGTTTCGGAGCTGGCGCTCATAGTTACGTAAATGGCGAGCGAATTCAAAATGTAGGTCCACTAAAACAATATTTTACGAAAATTGATGAGACAGGTCTGCCGTATTTAGACGTTCATACAGTAACAACGCAAGAAAAAATGGAAGAAGAGTTGTTTTTAGGGCTTCGAAAAACAGCGGGTGTTTCGAAAGTAGAATTTAGTAAAAAATTCGGTGTAGAGATGAACGACATCTTTGCAAAACAATTACGTCATAATAAGCAACATGAATTGCTGCAAGAAACAAATAATCATGTCTGTTTAACAAGAAAAGGGAAGTTATTAGGAAATGAAGTCTTTCAATCATTTTTAGTGGATTAACCTAATATGAGATTTTGCTGTATTCCATTCTATATCAGTTAAAAAACCAACATAAAAACCCCTTTCTTTTTAGGGGGGCGAGAGTATCTAGCCGCGCATAGAAACGGTCAGGGCCTTTCCTACCACATGCAAGGTTTAAAACAGAAGGAGAAAGCAAGTGGCGGTCATGTTGTATTTTGCATAGCAGCCACTTATATGTCGGGAAAATGGATATATATAACAGTAGGTGCAGAGAGGTGAATCGAGAAGAAGAACCGTTTGTAAGATCCTGATTGGCAGGGCTAATTAGCAGCAAAAAGTCGTGCCGCTAAAAGTTTCACTTTATCCCGCTCAAACAGCCGGTACATGAAGGTGGACCAAGAAGAGAAACCGTCTGTAAGAGCCCGATTGGCTCAACTAATTAGCAGCGAAAAAAACTGCTGCTAAAAGTTTCGCTGTATCTCATCACGTTTCCGTTGACAATTCAATATCAATTTTGGTAAGTTAGTAATAGATTTAGCACTCGAAACATAAGAGTGCTAACAGAGGTGATGATGGAATGCTTACGGAACGTCAGCTCTTAATTTTACAGACGATAATTGACGATTTTATCGGATCAGCACAACCTGTTGGATCAAGAACATTATCTAAGAAAGAAGAAATTACATTTAGCTCAGCAACAATTCGAAATGAAATGGCTGACTTAGAAGAATTAGGGTTTATTGAAAAAACACATAGTTCTTCAGGGCGCGTTCCTTCTGAAAAAGGGTATCGTTTTTATGTAGATCATCTTCTTGCACCGCAACATTTGCCCAGTGAGGATATTGTACAAATTAAAGACTTGTTCGCTCAAAGGGTTTTTGAAGCAGAAAAGCTTGCGCAGCAATCCGCGCAAATTTTATCAGAACTCACGAATTATACGGCAATTGTTCTTGGGCCAAAAGTAAGTGCGAATAAGTTGAGAAATGTACAAATTCTTCCGCTTGGTCATCAAACAGCGGTTGCAATTATTGTAACTGATACAGGACATGTGCAAAGTAAAACAATCACAGTTCCGGAATCTGTTGATTTGCAAGATTTGGAAAAAATGGTTAACATTTTGAATGACAAGTTGTCTGGTGTACCGATGTCAGACCTGCATAATAAAATCTTTAAAGAAATTGTAATGGTTTTGCGTCAGTACGTTCATAATTATGATAGTGTTATGAAGATGTTAGATGGTACATTCCAATTTCCATTATCTGAAAAAGTGTATTTTGGTGGAAAAACAAATATGCTTGCGCAGCCAGAATTCCATGATATTCAAAAGGTCCGATCATTATTAAATATGATTGAAAATGAAGATGCCTTTTATGACATCTTAAAGAGTAAACAAATTGGCATTCAAGTGAAAATTGGCCGTGAGAACTCTTCTGCTGCAATGGAAAATTGTAGTTTAATTTCTGCGACATACTCGATTGGAGATGAGCAGCTTGGAACAATTGCGATTTTAGGACCAACAAGAATGCAATATTCGCGTGTCATTAGTTTGTTGCAATTGTTTACAAAACAATTTACGGATGGACTGAACGGTTTGTATAAACCGAAATAATAAGAAACTTTCATTTGGGGCAGGGATCTTTCCTGCTACGGGTGAGTAGTTGAATATAAGAAATTAGATAGCTGGGTTCGTGCTGATTTATGCCTGCCCTGCCTTTTTAAGGAGGTGAAAGTTGTGGAAGAGCGTAATGAACAAGTGGTAGAAGAAGTAAAAGAAGCGCAAACAGAAGAAGCTGTAGCACCAGAAAATAGCGAAGAAACTGTTGAAGAAAAAAGTGAAGCTGCTCTTTTACAAGAAAAAGTAGATGGATTACAAGCGAAATTGACGGAAACGGAAGGTCGCATGCTTCGTCTACAAGCTGATTTTGAAAACTATAAGCGCCGCGTTCAACTAGAGAAGCAAGCGGCTGAAAAATATAGATCACAAAGCCTTGTGTCAGATATTTTGCCGGCTCTTGATAACTTTGAAAGAGCAATGCAGGTAGAAGCAAATGATGAGCAGATGAAATCCTTATTACAAGGGATGGAAATGGTATATCGTCAGTTGCAAGAAGCATTAGCAAAAGAAGGTGTTGAAGCGATTGAAGCTGTTGGAAATCAGTTTGATCCGCATGAACATCAAGCTGTTATGCAAGTAGAAGACAGTGAATTTGAATCAAATGCGGTTGTGGAAGAATTCCAAAAAGGCTATAAGCTAAAAGATCGTGTGATTCGACCATCAATGGTAAAAGTAAATCAATAATTACATAAATGTAGGAGGTTTCGTCATGAGTAAAATTATCGGTATTGACTTAGGTACAACAAACTCTTGTGTAGCTGTTATGGAAGGCGGAGAGCCAAAAGTTATTCCAAATCCAGAAGGTAACCGTACAACTCCTTCTGTTGTAGCTTTCAAAAATGAAGAGCGTCAAGTAGGGGAAGTAGCGAAGCGTCAAGCAATTACGAACCCAAATACAATCATGTCTGTTAAACGTCATATGGGTACAGACTACAAAGTAGAAGTTGAAGGTAAAAATTACACACCTCAAGAAATTTCTGCAATCATTTTACAAAACTTAAAAGCTTCTGCTGAAGCGTACTTAGGTGAAACAGTAACGAAAGCTGTTATCACAGTACCAGCATACTTCAACGATGCAGAGCGTCAAGCAACAAAAGATGCAGGCCGCATTGCTGGTTTAGAAGTAGAACGTATTATTAACGAACCAACAGCAGCTGCGCTTGCTTACGGTTTAGAAAAACAAGACGAAGAACAAAAAATCTTAGTATATGACTTAGGTGGCGGTACGTTTGACGTATCTATCCTTGAATTAGCAGATGGAACATTTGAAGTTATTTCAACTGCTGGTGACAACCGTCTTGGTGGTGACGACTTTGACCAAGTGATTATTGATCATTTAGTAGCTGAATTCAAAAAAGAAAATAACATTGATTTAAGCCAAGATAAAATGGCACTTCAACGTTTGAAAGATGCAGCTGAAAAAGCGAAAAAAGATCTTTCTGGTGTAACGCAAACACAAATTTCATTACCATTCATTAGTGCTGGAGCTGCTGGTCCATTACACTTAGAATTAACTTTAACAAGAGCGAAATTCGAAGAGCTTTCAGCTAACCTTGTTGAAAGAACATTAGAACCAACCCGTCGTGCGTTAAAAGATGCTGGTCTTTCTCCAAGTGAATTGGATAAAGTTATTCTTGTTGGTGGTTCTACTCGTATCCCAGCTGTACAAGAAGCAATTAAACGTGAAACTGGTAAAGAACCATATAAAGGTGTTAACCCTGATGAAGTTGTAGCATTAGGTGCTGCGGTACAGGGTGGCGTACTTACTGGTGATGTAAAAGGCGTTCTATTATTAGACGTAACTCCACTTTCTTTAGGTATTGAAACTATGGGTGGCGTATTCACAAAATTAATCGAGCGTAACACAACAATTCCAACAAGTAAGTCACAAGTGTTCTCAACTGCTGCTGATAACCAACCTGCAGTAGACATTCACGTATTACAAGGTGAGCGTCCAATGTCAGCTGACAACAAAACATTAGGTCGCTTCCAATTAACAGATATCCCACCAGCACCACGTGGTATTCCACAAATCGAAGTAACATTCGATATTGATGCGAACGGTATCGTAAATGTACGTGCAAAAGACTTAGGAACAAGCAAAGAACAAACAATTACAATTCAATCTTCTTCAGGTCTTTCTGATGAAGAAGTAGATCGTATGGTTCAAGAAGCGGAAGCAAATGCTGATGCTGACCAAAAACGTAAAGAAGAAGTTGAACTTCGTAACGAAGCGGATCAACTTGTTTTCCAAACAGATAAAGTTGTAAAAGACTTAGAAGGAAAAGTAGATGCAGCTGAAGTAGCGAAAGCAACAGAAGCAAAAGATGCATTACAAGCGGCAATCGAGAAAAATGATCTTGATGAAATCCGTGCGAAAAAAGATGCACTTCAAGAAATCGTACAACAATTAACTGTAAAATTATATGAACAAGCTCAAGCTGCTGCAGGGGCACAGCAAGCAGAAGGCGCACAAGGCAATGCAGGCGCAAAAAACGATAATGTAGTAGACGCTGAATTTGAAGAAGTAAAAGAAGATAAATAATCAAATAAGTAAGATGACAAAAAGTCAAAGTCAAGCGTGCCTTGGCTTTGGCTTTTTTCACGAGTGAAGAAAAGACTGGGTATACATGGAGTCTTTTGTGTGAGAGTCCAATCTTTTTCTTTTTGCATACTGTAAGTGAGGAAACAGTGTTGCAAAGCACTTTCTTTCGATGTTAAAATTACGTTTATGTGAAAGGATTCGGGGGTTACAAACTTATGAGTAAACGAGATTACTATGAGGTGCTCGGCGTTAGCAAGGGTGCTTCAAAAGATGAGATTAAAAAAGCATATCGTCGTTTGGCGAAAAAATATCATCCAGATGTAAGTACTGAAGAAAATGCAATTGAAAAATTTAAAGAAGTGCAAGAAGCATACGAAGTATTAAGTGATGATTCAAAACGTGCACAGTACGATCAATTTGGTCATGCGGATCCAAATCAAGGCTTTGGCGGCTTTGGCGGAGGCGACTTCGGTGGTGGCTTTGGCTTTGAAGACATCTTCAGTTCATTCTTTGGTGGTGGAGGCGGTAGACGTCGTGATCCAAATGCGCCGCGTCAAGGGGCAGACCTTCAATATCAAGTTTCTTTAAATTTTGAAGAGGCAATTTCTGGTAAAGAAATGGATATTGAAATTCCAGCTGAAGATCCTTGTAATACATGTAGCGGTAGCGGAGCAAAATCTGGAACTTCAAAGGAAACATGTTCACATTGTTCTGGAACAGGTCAAGTTAGCGTGGAGCAAAACACACCATTTGGTCGCATTGTGAATCGTCAAGCTTGTAGACACTGCTCTGGAACAGGCCAAATTATTAAAGAGAAATGTACAACATGTCATGGATCTGGAAAAGTACGTAAACGCAAAAAAATTAATGTTAAAATTCCAGCAGGTATTGATAACGGTCAACAAATTCGCGTTACTGGTAAGGGAGAAGCTGGTATTAACGGCGGCCCGGCAGGAGACTTGTATGTAGTAGTGCGTGTGAAAGATCATGAATTCTTCCATCGCGAAGGTGATGATATTATTTGCGAAATGCCATTAACATTCGCACAAGTAGCACTTGGGGATGAAGTGGAAGTTCCGACAGTGCAGGCGAAAGTAAAATTAAAAATTCCAGCAGGAACACAAACAGGAACAGAATTCCGTTTAAAAGGGAAAGGTGCACCAAACGTACGCGGATATGGGCAAGGTGATCAGTACGTAGTAGTACGTGTTGTTACGCCAACGAAATTAACATCGCACCAAAAAGATTTATTAAGAGAATTTGCAGGTCAAGAAGATCATGATGATAGCCTATTTGGAAAGCTTAAGAGAGCTTTTAAAGGGGAATAATGGAAATAAAAAATGGAGTTGGTAAATTGTGAAATGGTCAGAAATTAGTATTCATACAACAGAGGAAGCAGTAGAAGCAATCTCGCATATTTTACACGAAGCAGGTGCAAGTGGCGTTGCGATTGAAGATCCTGCTGAATTAACGAAAGAGCGTGAACAACAATTTGGCGAGATTTATGCATTAAATCCAGCTGAATATCCGGCAGAAGGTGTGCTTGTAAAAGCGTATTTCCCAAAGAATGATGCTTTACAAGAAATAATTACAAATGTAAAGTCGTCCATTGATCTGTTACCTTCTTATGGAATCGAGATTGGAGCAGCAACTGTATCTGTTAATGAAGTAGATGAAGAGGATTGGGCAACTGCTTGGAAAAAATATTACCATCCGGTGAAAATTTCTGATACATTTACAATTGTGCCAACATGGGAAGAGTATACTCCTTCCTCACCTGAAGAAAAAATTATTGAATTAGATCCAGGAATGGCATTTGGTACGGGAACGCATCCGACAACAACGATGTGCATCCGTGCTTTAGAGAAAACTGTCCAGCCAGGAGATACTGTCATTGACGTTGGAACGGGTTCTGGTGTATTAAGTATTGCAGCGGCTAAATTAGGTGCTGCTTCTATTCAAGCATACGATTTAGATCCGGTTGCAGTAGAAAGTGCGGAAATGAATGTACGATTAAATCATACAGAACATGTTGTAACTGTTGGACAAAACAGCTTACTAGAGGGCATTGAAGGGCCTGTTGATTTAATTGTCGCAAATTTACTAGCGGAAATTATTTTACTATTCCCAGAAGACGCAGCGAAAGTTGTAAAACAAGGTGGATTGTTCATTACATCTGGTATTATTGCTGCAAAAGAAAAAATGGTAACAGAAGCGTTAGTAAATGCTGGTTTTACAGTAGAAGAAGTGTTAACGATGGAAGATTGGGTAGCAATTATTGCGCGTAGAGGATAAGATAAAGTGAAACTTCCGTCAGTGGGGGGCTTCATCCCCCACTGCCCGTTAATGCGGGATAAAGTTTCCTTAATCAAATTTCAGGGGAAGGTAAGCGGAAAGTCTCTCGTTGAAAGTGGCGAGGGACTTACCGTTTGTTTCATCCAAATCATACCGTTTGGCTCTTTTCGTAAGCACTCGTTTACGAAAAGAGCTAAACTTTACTAAGGTGATAGAATGCAGCGTTATTTTGTAGAAGAACAAAATGTAAATGAAATGGCGATTCGTATTGTAGGAGATGATGTGCATCACATCGGAAGAGTAATGCGTATGACGCCTGGTGATCAAATTTATTGTTGTACAAATGGGAAGACGGCAATTTGTACAATTGCTGAAATTACCAATGAATTTGTAAATGCGACTATTGTAGAATGGGTAGAGATGTCAACTGAGCTACCTGTTTTTGTGACAATTGCAAGCGGATTGCCTAAAGGAGATAAGCTTGAGTTGATTTTACAAAAAGGAACTGAGCTTGGAGCAGCAGCCTTTTTACCGTTCCAAGCATCTCGATCTATTGTGAAATGGGATGCGAAAAAAGCTGGGAAAAAAGTAGAGCGTTTTAATAAAATTGTCAAAGAGGCAGCTGAGCAGTCTCATCGCAGTGAGGTTCCGACTGTGTATGCGCCTGTTTCTTTTAAAGAGCTTCTCGCGATGAGCAAAGATTATGATAGCTGTCTCGTTGCTTATGAAGAGGAAGCGAAACAAGGTGAAAAATCAAATTTCGCTAAGGCTTTAACAAAATTAAGGCCAGGACAAAAGGTGCTCATTGTATTTGGGCCAGAAGGTGGTTTAACGGAAGAAGAAGTATCTTCTCTTTCTGAACATGCTTTTGTACCTTGTAGTTTAGGACCAAGAATATTGCGGACAGAAACAGCGCCTTTATACGCGCTAAGTGCCGCTTCTTATCATTTTGAATTAATGGGGTGAGTTATATATGGCAACTGTTGCGTTTCATACGTTAGGTTGTAAAGTAAACCACTACGAGACAGAAGCAATTTGGCAACTGTTTAAACAAGGTGGTTATGAACGAACTGAATTTGAAAAAACAGCTGATGTGTATGTAATTAATACATGTACTGTAACAAATACAGGGGATAAAAAAAGTCGTCAAGTTATTCGTCGTGCCGTTCGTCAAAATCCTGATGCGGTAATTTGTGTGACGGGATGTTATGCACAAACATCTCCAGCGGAAATTATGGCAATTCCAGGTGTAGATATTGTAGTCGGAACGCAAGACCGTGAGAAAATGCTTGGCTATATTGAAGAATACCGCAATGAACGTCAGCCGATTAATGCTGTACGTAACATTATGAAAACACGTGTATACGAAGAGTTAGACGTACCATATTTTACAGATCGTACGCGTGCATCTTTAAAAATTCAAGAAGGATGTAACAACTTCTGTACGTTCTGTATTATTCCATGGGCTCGTGGTTTAATGCGTTCTCGTGATGGGAAAGAAGTCATTCGCCAAGCGCAGCAATTAGTAGATGCTGGTTATAAAGAAATCGTCTTAACAGGTATTCATACAGGTGGATACGGTGAAGATATGAAAGATTATAATTTGGCAGGATTACTTCGAGATATGGAAGCGCAAGTAACAGGGTTAAAACGCCTTCGCATTTCTTCTATTGAAGCAAGTCAAATTACTGATGAAGTGATTGAAGTACTGCGCGATTCTAAAGTTGTTGTCCGTCATTTACACATACCGCTTCAATCTGGATCTAATACAGTATTGAAACGTATGCGACGTAAATATACAATGGAGTTTTTCCAAGAGCGTTTAGACCGCTTAAAAGAAGCGCTGCCAGGACTTGCAGTTACATCTGATGTTATCGTTGGTTTCCCAGGTGAAACAGAAGAAGAATTTATGGAAACGTTCAATTTCATTAAAAATAACCGTTTCTCTGAACTTCATGTATTCCCGTACTCAAAACGTACAGGAACACCAGCAGCACGTATGGATGATCAAGTGCAAGAAGAAACTAAGAATGAGCGTGTACACCGCTTAATTGCATTATCAGATCAATTAGCGAAAGAATATGCATCACAGTTTGAAGGTGAAGTGCTTGAAATTATTCCAGAGGAACCATTTAAAGAAGCTGATCGTGAAGGGTTATATGTAGGATATACAGATAATTACTTAAAAGTTGTCTTTGAAGGTTCTGAAGAATTAATCGGTAAATTAATTAAAGTGAAAATTACGAAAGCTGGTTATCCTTACAATGAAGCACAATTTGTTCGTGTGCTAGAAGATGTATCTCCCAAAGAATCAGCAAGCGCGTAACAGAAAAAGTATGCAAACAGTTTTGTTTGTATGCTTTTTTATTTGCTGGAGAAGTTAAAATATGAAAACGCTATACTTTATGATATAATGCTGAAGATTAAGGTTGTCAGACAACTCATGAGTAACAAATTCGCTAAGTATAAGTTGAGAAAGGGGCAATTTTTAAATGAACTATGCAAAATTAATTGATCATACGGCATTAAAACCAGATACAAAAAAAGAGGTAATCGTGACGTTATGCGAAGAGGCGAAACAACATGATTTTGCTTCTGTATGTGTAAATCCAACATGGGTTGAAACGGCAGCAGAACTGTTAAAAGGAACGGATGTAAAAGTTTGTACAGTAATTGGTTTCCCTCTTGGAGCAAATACACCAGAAACAAAAGCGTTTGAAACAACAGATGCGATTGCAAAAGGTGCAACAGAGGTTGATATGGTAATTAACATTGGCGCGTTAAAAGATAAAAACGATGCGTTAGTAGAGCGTGATGTTCGCGCTGTTGTAGAGGCTGCAAAAGGAAAAGCGCTTGTAAAAATAATTATTGAAACATGCTTACTTACAGAAGAAGAAAAAGTTCGTGCTTGTGAATTGTCTGTAAAAGCAGGCGTTGATTTCGTAAAAACATCAACAGGATTTTCAACAGGCGGTGCAACAGTAGAAGATGTTGCGTTGATGAGAAAAACAGTAGGACCAAATATCGGTGTAAAAGCATCAGGCGGTGTTCGTGACGAAAAAGGCATGGATGCAATGATAGAAGCAGGTGCAACTCGCATCGGAACAAGCTCTGGCGTAGCGTTAATAAGCGGAAAAACAGCAACAACTGATTATTAATTTAAAAGCGGAAGTCGACTGTTTAGTCCTGTCGGCTAAGGTTATTTGACACGAAAAACTTGGGATATTGTATCCAGATGATGAAAAGTAGAAGCGAACATTTTGGTAGAATAATGTCGAATTGATATAGAAATTTATATCGAAATTGTACGTATCATGAAAAAAGAAGAGTGAGTGCTCTTCTTTTCTTTTATCAGACAGTTGACCTAAAAGTATAAAATGTATTATAATCGTAAAAGACATGCTGAGAAAGTGTTTACTTTTTGCATGCTGAAATTAGGATGTAAGTGGATGTTTCGGAGGGAGGGAAAGAGAATGTCAAAAACAGTCGTTCGTAAAAACGAGTCTTTGGAGGATGCACTTCGCCGTTTTAAAAGATCAACTTCTAAAGCTGGTACGCTTGCTGAAGCAAGAAAACGCGAGTTCTATGAAAAGCCAAGTGTAAAACGTAAGAAGAAATCTGAAGCGGCAAGAAAGCGTAAATTCTAAGAGAGGGTGTAATTTATGAGTCTTCTCGGTCGTTTAAACGATGATATGAAACAAGCGATGAAGAATAAAGAAAAAAATAAATTAACCGTTATTCGTATGGTTAAGGCTGCTTTACAAAATGAAGAAATTAAACTGCAGCACTCTCTTACAGAAGAAGAGGAACTAACAGTTTTAACTCGTGAAGTAAAACAGTATAAAGACTCCCTCCTTGAGTTTGAAAAAGCGGGTCGTGAAGACCTTGTCGATAAACTGAAAAGCGAAATTCAGATTTTAGAAACATATTTGCCAGAGCAATTGACAGAAGAAGAATTGCTTGCTGTTATTCAGCAATCTATCTCTGAAGTTGGTGCAGCTTCTAAAGCTGATATGGGCAAAGTGATGGGTGCTGTTTTGTCGAAAGTAAAAGGTAAAGCAGATGGCTCACAAGTGAATAGGCTTGTTTCACAACTATTAGCATAAAAAAGCGTCTCATTTATAATGAGACGCTTTTTTATGTTTTTTTTCAATTTGGACGTGATATTACAAGCTTTTTTTTCATACATATGGGATGAGAGGGGGGTCTTCGATGAGAAAGTTGCAGCAAATGAAAAATTGGATTACGAAGCAGATAGACCTACCTGCAGATGTATTCATGGATCTGCCGAGAATTACACTTGTTGGGCAGGTACATATTTATATAGAAAATCATCGTGGATTATTGGTATTTAGTGATAAAGAGGTACGACTTTTATTAAAACAAGGACAATTATTAATAAAAGGAGATTCTTTTGTAATTAAGACAATTCTTCCCGAAGAGCTTTTACTTGAAGGAACCATTGAACAAGTCTTGTTTTTAGAAGATGAAAAAAAAGGAAAATGAAATGAAACTGTTATTCATGAGAGGTTTTGTTAAACGAATTAGGGGCAAGTGGTTAGGGAATATTTACTTCTTAGTCCTCCTACTACTGACTGTATGAGCGGAGCAAAGTCATAGAGGTGGTGCAGATCTCTCAAGGGACTGCGCCTTTTTTAGAAAGCTGATGGAGGCGAGCTATGAAAAATAAGTGGTTCACAAAATGGATTGGGTATGTAAAAGTGCGAATTCAAGGAAGAGGTGCAGAACGATTTATTAACGAATGTGTACGAAGAGATATCCTAGTTTGGGACGTTAAGAAAGTTGCAGATGATACACTTGTATTTTGTATATTGCTACGAGATGTGAAACGATTACGCCCGATTTACCGTAAAAATGAATGCAATCTATATTTTATTGGACGTTACGGAGTTCCGTTTTGGAATAAGCGCTTACTTCGAAATAGTGGTTTTCTTGTTGGCTTTCTCTTATTTTTCTTAGGTATCATTGTTTTATCAAATATGGTATGGAAAATAGAGATAACAGGGGCGAAGCCAGAGACGGAATATATTGTGATGAAAGAATTAGACAAAATGGGTATTAAAAAAGGGAAGCTACAATTTCAAATGCCGAGTGTAGAAAATATACAGCGTTATTTGACTGATAATATTAACGCCATAACATGGGTTGGTTTGGACGTAAAAGGAACGACGTATCATTTTAAAATAGTTGAAAAAAATGAGCCGAAGAAAGAAGAAGAACAGTTGCCGCAACATTTAGTTGCCAAAAAAGAAGCGATTGTTACCAAAATGTTTGTAGAGATCGGAAAACCAATAGTTATGAAAAATGATTATGTACAAAAAGGACAACTTCTTGTGTCAGGAATGTATGGGAAAGAAGAGAGTCCTACGATTGTTTCAGCCAAAGGTGTTGTATTTGGTGAAACTTGGTACAAGTCTGAAGTGGAGGTACCCCTAAAAACGAAATTTCAAGTTTATACAGGAGATTCATATAAAGAACATTATCTTACTTTTGGAAACATGAAAATAAAAATATGGGGATTTCAGCATGATAAGTATAAGCAGTCTAAAACTGAGACAGTAAGACATGATGTGAAATTGCTTGGTTTTACACTGCCGATTGCTTATGAAAAAGCGATTGTACGTGAAGAGGAAGAAGCAAACCGTGAATATACAGAAAAACAGGCAATAGCGGTGGCGGAGGAAATGGGGCAAAAAGAATTAAAGAAAAAATTGGATGAACATGCTATGATTATAGGGAAGAAAGTTTTGCATAAACAGGTTGAGAATGGAAATTTAAAATTATTGCTGCATTATACAGTGATTGAGAATATTGCAGAGGCTCAACCGATATCTGAATCCGATATTCAAGGAGATTGAGTAATTAATGGCTGAACAATTAGTAGAGATGAATCAACAATTGGAAAACCATAATGAAGCAATTGCTTTGTTTGGAGTAAATGATGCACATTTAAAAATAATTGAGAATGAACTTGAGGTATCGATTGTTACGAGAGGTGAATCTGTTCGTGTTTCCGGAACAAATGAAGCGGTAGTTCTTGTTGAAGGGATATTACAACAACTTCTAGTTGTTATTCGCAAGGGTATATCGATTTCTGAGCGTGATGTAACCTATGCCATTCAGCTTGGACGTCAAGGGAAACTGGCTCATTTTGAAGAGTTATATGAAGAGGAGATTTTTAAAACAGCAAAAGGTAAGTCCATCCGTGTGAAAACAATGGGACAAAGGCAATATATTTATGCCATTAAGAAAAATGACATTGTGTTTGGGATGGGACCGGCGGGTACTGGTAAAACATATTTAGCTGTAGTAATGGCTGTTCGAGCATTAAAAAATGGTTATGTGAAAAAAATTATTTTAACAAGACCTGCTGTGGAAGCCGGAGAAAGTCTCGGCTTTTTACCTGGAGATTTGAAAGAAAAAGTGGATCCGTATTTACGACCTCTTTATGACGCTCTTCATGATGTACTTGGACAAGAACATACGCAAAGAATGATGGAACGCGGTATCATTGAAGTTGCTCCGCTAGCGTACATGAGAGGACGCACACTCGATGACGCATTTGTGATTTTAGATGAGGCGCAAAATACAACTGGAGCACAAATTAAAATGTTTTTAACACGTCTTGGATTTGGCTCGAAAATGGTTGTAACAGGAGACCCATCTCAGATTGATTTACCAAAAGGTGTGAAATCTGGTCTTTCTATTGCAGCGAATGTGTTAGAGCGTGTGCCTGGTCTTTCGTTTATTAAACTTGAGCAGTCGGATGTTGTTCGTCATCCACTCGTACAGCGTATTATTGAAGCATATGATAAAATGGAATGATCCTGCTTGTAAGGATCATTTCTTTTTATCCCGATTGGTTCAACTAACCTTTTAGAGAAGAACATTCTAAAAGGAGGTTTCACTGTCTATTTTTTAAAGATATCGTGAACAGGTTGGCTAATGCTTTATTTTTTATTATCATAAATAAAGGAAAGGGTATTTGTCCTTGTGCTTAAATATGTGAAAAGGAAGTTTCATTTAATATTTGGAGAGGAGAAGGTATTGTAATTATGTCAAGGTTTCAAGAAGTTGCTAAGTGGTTTCGTAATTTACAGCATTCGAAAAAACTGAGCTGGATTTCTTATATTTTAATAGGGGCAGTGTTATTTTTTGCACTGATGAATAATGTAAAACCGGAACAACTCCATATCAAAATGTTGTCTATTTCCAAAAAGACAATTCATTCTCCAATAAAAATTGAAGATAAAGTAACGACAGAAAAGAAAAAGAGAGAAGCGGCTCAAAAGGTTGAAGATCAGTATACATATCGAAGCGAATTTAAGCAAAACCGAATTGATATTGTGAACTCAGTCTTTGATGCGATTAAAGAAGTAGATGCAGAGTCAAATGTAGTCGCTTCGGCGCCGGAAGGACAAAATAAATTGTCGGCGGCAGAAAGATTGGACAAGTTAAAAAAGAAACTTCCAACGGAATTAACGAAAAGTTTGTCTGATCAAGTGTTATTACAATTTTTAGGTGCGACAGAAGATCAGCTGCTTATAGCAAGGGAGTCAACTGTTACAGCTGTTAATAGTTTAATGAGTTCTCATATTAAAATGAATGAAGTAGATCAGTTTAAAGACCGTATTACTACCGATTTAAAAAATGCATCTGTCAGCAATGAATTGAAACAAGCAATTACCGCGCTTGGACAGTATGCGATTGTACCGAACTATTTTTATGATTCGAATGCAACGAAAGAAAGAAAGCAAATGGCAATCGATCAAGTAGCGCCTGTTTATATTTTGCAAGGTCAAATTCTTGTGAAAGAAGGAGACACAATTACAAGAGAAGCATATGAACAGTTAAAGTTAGTAGGGTTATTAGATCAAAGTAATTCGTTTCAGCCGTATTTGGGACTAGCGATTTTTATTGGGGTTCTTTTATTTTTCATGCATAAGCAATTTGATGCGTTTTTAAAGACGAGAAGAGAGGACAAACCATATATTTTAGCTTATACAACAATTGTTGCTATTACAGTAGTTTTAATGAAAATTATTAGTTTGTTTCAAAAGTTAGAATATGTAGGTATTGCCTATATTGCTCCAGTTGCAATGGGAACTATATTAGTTAAACTGATGATTGGTGATCGATTTGTTTTTATAACAAGTGTGATTTTTTCGGTGTGCGGCAGTATTTTATTTAATGAAGGTGTAACGAGTACACTTAATTATGCAGTCGGAATTTATGTATTGCTAAGCTCGCTTTCTGTTAGTATTTTCTTGCGAGAAAAACATCGTCGCACAATGCTGCTGCAAGTTGGGATACTTGTATCAATTTTAAATGTTGTTGTATTAGCAGCTTTATTGCTACTGCGTAACGGAAACTTTTCGGCAATTGAGATTGGAACACATTTATTAATGGCAGCGGCGTCTGGAATTATTTCATCTATTTTAGCGATGGGGATATTGCCGTATTTAGAAAGTGGTCTTGGTCTTGTCTCTAGCATGAAACTAATAGAATTAGCAAGCCCGAACCATCCGTTGCTTCGCAAAATTCTGTTAGAGGCACCAGGAACGTATCATCATAGTGTTATGGTTGCTAATTTATCGGAAGCAGCATGTGAAGCTGTGGGAGCGAATGGTGTACTAGCGCGCGTAGGAGCATATTATCATGATATTGGAAAAACAGTGCAGCCGCATTTCTTTATTGAAAATCAAATGGGCATAGCGAATCCCCATGATCGGTTAGACCCTGAAACAAGTAGAGATATTATTATCGCTCATGTTACAAACGGAGTGAAAATGTTAGAGGAACATCATATCCCGCAAGAGATTATTGATATTGCAGCCCAACATCATGGAACGACTTTGTTAAAATATTTCTACTACAAAGCAATGCAAGAAGATAAAGAGAAATATACAGAAGAAATGTTTCGTTATCCAGGGCCAAAAGCAACATCTAAAGAATCGGCAATTGTTGGGATTGCTGATAGTGTAGAAGCCGCAGTTCGTTCGATGAATGCACCAACACCGAAACAAATTGATAATCTTGTTCGCAGTATTATAAAAGATCGTTTACAAGATGGCCAATTCAGTGAATGTAATTTAACGTTTAAAGAACTACAAATTGTCGGAAAAACATTATGTGAGACATTAAATGGAATCTTCCACTCTCGGATTAAGTATCCGAAATTAACAGAAGAAAAGGTGAAATAAATGGCATTAATAATTGACTTTTTTGATGAAACAGAAGAAGTAAAAGAAGAGTATGTTGAGCTGATTCAACAATTAGTTGAAAAAGCTGCAGAGATAGAATCTGTAGAGGATGGAGCGGAGCTTTCGATTACATTTGTTAATAATGAACGCATTCAAGAAATTAACCGTGAGTATCGTGATAAAGATCAGCCAACAGACGTAATTTCTTTTGCGATGGAAGATATGGGAGAAGGAGAGATGGAAATTGTCGGTGTAGAAATGCCTCGTATGTTAGGTGATATTATTATTTCTATTCCGAGAGCGAAAGAGCAGGCTGAAGAATATGGCCATTCTTTTGATCGTGAACTTGGCTTTTTAGCGGTGCACGGCTTTCTACATTTGCTTGGCTACGATCACATGACAGAAGAAGAGGAGAAGGTTATGTTTGGAAAGCAAAAAGAAATTCTTGATGCATTTGGATTAGCTAGATGAAAAAGGGAAAACTTATAAACAGTTTTCGCTATGCGTTTGCTGGCATTTTCTTTTGTCTTCGTTATGAACGAAATGTACGAATTCATTGTTTAGCAGCATGTATTGTTAGTTTTCTCGGCTTTTATTTCCATGTTACAAAAACAGAATGGCTCATTTTAATTTTGACTATTGGTATTGTCTTTGCGCTAGAAATTGTGAATACAGCAGTGGAGAAAACCGTTGATTTAGTAACAATGGATGTGAAGCCCCTTGCTAAAATAGCAAAAGATGCAGCGGCAGGTGCGGTATTATTTTTCGCGATTGTTGCTGTTGTAATTGGTGCTATTATCTTTGGACCGTATATGATATAGTTGCATTCCGAAGATTATTATCTTTTCATATCGTGAATGGGAAGGAAGAGAAGCGATGAACAGCAATGAATTAATTCAAGAAGCGATTGAAGCGCGTAAACAAGCATATGTACCGTATTCTAAATTTCAAGTAGGTGCTGCCTTATTAACGGCAGACGGGAAAGTATACCGTGGCTGTAATGTTGAGAATGCATCGTATGGTTTATGTAACTGTGCGGAAAGAACAGCACTATTTAAAGCGATTTCTGAAGGAAGTACAGAATTTACTGCAATTGCAGTTGTAGCAGATACAAAACGTCCGGTACCTCCATGTGGAGCGTGTCGTCAAGTTATGGTAGAATTGTGTAAGTCAAATACAAAAGTATACTTGACAAATTTACAAGGTGACATCCAAGAAACAACAGTAGGAGAATTGTTGCCAGGAGCATTTTTAGCGGAGGATTTACATGAATAGAGAAGGTTTTAAATCAGGTTTTGTCTCTATTATTGGGAGACCAAACGTTGGGAAATCAACATTTTTAAATCGAATTATCGGTCAAAAAATTGCGATTATGAGTGATAAACCACAAACAACACGTAATAAAATTCAAGGTGTGTACACAGAAAATGATGCGCAAGTCGTATTTATTGATACACCAGGTATACATAAACCGAAGCATAAGCTTGGCGATTTTATGGTTAAAATGGCGCAAACGACCATAAAAGAAGTGGATATTGTTTTATTTATGGTCAACGCAGAAGAAGGCTTTGGACGTGGCGAAGAGTTTATCATCGAAAAATTACAAGAAACGAAGCAACCGGTATTTTTAGTTATTAATAAAATTGATCAAGTCCACCCAGAAGAACTCCTCGGACTGATTGATAAATATCGTACGTTATATAATTTTGCCGAAATTGTGCCAATTTCAGCATTACAAGGAAATAATGTTGATGCGTTAATCGGAGCAATTAAAAAGTATTTACCAGAAGGTCCTCAGTATTATCCGGAAAATCAAGTAACGGATCATCCGGAACGCTTTATTATTGCAGAACTTATTCGTGAAAAAGTATTACATTTAACACGTGAGGAAGTTCCTCATTCTGTTGCGGTTGTTATTGATGCAATTCAAAAGCGTGAAGGCGGAGCGATTTACGTTAATGCCACAATTATTGTAGAACGTCCATCACAAAAAGGAATTGTAATCGGAAAACAAGGTAAGATGTTAAAAGAAATTGGAAAAAGAGCCCGCATTGATGTGGAGTCGCTTCTTGGTTCAAGAGTATTTTTAGAACTGTGGGTAAAAGTGCAGAAAGATTGGCGCAACAAAATGTCCCAGTTACGTGATCTTGGCTTCCGTGAAGATGAATATCTATAAAGTGAAACGTTTTTACTGCCCGCAAATTGCGGGATAAAAGCTGTATAATTTAGAAAAATTTTTCTCACATGAAAATGAACAAAATGGGTCATTTTAATAGCAAAGAAAGAAATTGGATTACATGAACGCTCACTGAGAAAGGTGGATTCTTATGTTAGATTTTACCTGGAAAGTTTTCTCGAAAACAGGAAGCATTGAAACATATCTTCTTTTGAAGGAAATGGAAAAAAATGTAGAAGATGAAATGCAACAGCATGAAGAAATACAAGTAGAGCTAGATTCTCCAATTTCCTAACCCATTTTGTTCGAACCTTGGATGGTGACGAACATGTTTCAAAAAATTGAGGGGATAGTCATTCGAACGATTGATTATGGAGAAACAAACAAAATTGTAACTATATTTTCTCGTGAATTAGGGAAAGTTAGTGCGATGGCGAGAGGTGCTAAAAAGCCTAAAAGCAGATTGGCATCCATTTCTCAATTATTAACTCATGGCCATTTTCTTATTCAAATGGGTTCTGGTTTAGGAACATTGCAGCAAGGTGAGATTATTTCTTCTATGAGAGAAATTCGTGAAGATTTATTTTTAACTGCTTATGCGTCATTTATTGTTGAGTTGACTGATAAAGCGACAGAAGAGAAAAAACATAATCCGTATTTATTCGAAATGTTATATCAAACGTTGCATTATATGAGCGAAGGGGTTGACCCGGAAATTTTAGCGCTAATCTATCAAACGAAGATGTTGCCAGTTTTAGGGCTTAACCCATACTTTGATACATGTGCAATTTGTCACCAGTCAACAGATTTTGTCGCCTTCTCCATTAGGGAAGGCGGCTTTCTGTGTAAATATCACGCTGAGCAAGATCCGTACCGTATTTCAATTAGCGAAGCTATTCACAAGCTGCTTAGGTTATTTTATCATTTCGACTTAGCACGTCTTGGAAGTGTTTCTGTGAAAGCAGAAACAAAAAAACAAATGCGCATAGTATTGAATATGTATTATGATGAATATTGTGGGATATATTTGAAATCAAGACGTTTTTTAGATCAACTTGATAAATTTCAAATATAGAGGACCGAATTCAGGTCCTTTTTACATACATTCTTTTTTGAATGATATATTTAGTATATAATATTTAAGAGATAGTATAACTTTTTTCGTTTTGTAATGAAGGTGGTGATTATCATAGAACTGAATAAGCGCCAAGAACATATCATTCAGATTGTAAAAGACAACGGTCCAATTACAGGGGAAGCGATTGCTGAGCAATTAAATTTAACGAGAGCAACGCTAAGACCAGATTTGGCTATTTTAACGATGGCTGGCTATTTAGAAGCGCGTCCTCGTGTTGGGTATTTTTACACTGGAAAAACAGGTGGACAACTGCTTTCAGAAGCGGTTAAGAAGATTATCGTACAAGATTATCAATCTAGACCAGTTGTGGTTGATAAAAATGTTTCGGTATATGATGCGATTTGTACAATGTTTTTAGAAGATGTCGGCACTTTATTTATCGTTGATCAAAATACATTGTTAGTTGGTGTTGTTTCTCGAAAAGATTTGTTAAGAGCAAGCTTGGGAAAGCAGGATTTAGCGTCATTACCGGTAAATATTATTATGACAAGAATGCCGAATGTTACGATGTGTCGTAAGGAAGATAGCTTGTATGATGTTGCAATGGATTTAATAGAAAAGCAGATTGACTCTGTTCCGGTTGTAAAGGAAACGAAGCAGGGTTTAGAAGTTGTTGGTCGAATTACAAAAACAAATATTACGCGTGCATTCGTTGATTTTGTGAATCATGAGTAAGGGCAATTTGTTTAAAGTGAGGTAATGCAATGAATAGTAAAATCGTATATGTCGTATCTGATTCGGTTGGAGAAACAGCTGATTTAGTTGTTCGAGCAGCTATGGGACAATTTCCATTTGCGCCGGATATTAGACGTGTGCCGTATGTAGAAGATACAGGGACGTTAAAAGAAGTTATTTCTATTGCCAAAAGTAATAATGCTCTTATTTGTTTTACATTAGTAAAGCCTGATATGAGAAAATATTTACGAGAAGAAGCAGAAAAAGAAGGCGTAGAAGTTTATGATATTATCGGTCCTCTTATCGATCAAATTGAAGATATAACAAAACAAACTCCAAGATATGAGCCAGGGGTTGTACGAAAGCTGGATGAAGAGTATTTCAAAAAAATTGAGGCAATTGAATTTGCTGTGAAATATGACGATGGTAGAGATTCAAGAGGTCTTTTAAAAGCAGATATTGTATTAATTGGAATTTCTCGTACATCGAAAACACCGCTTTCGCAATATTTAGCACATAATAAGCGATTAAAGGTTGCTAACGTTCCGCTTGTACCAGAAGTGGATCCGCCAGAAGAATTATACCATGTGCCGAAAGAAAAATGTTTTGGGTTAAAAATAACGCCTGATAAATTAAATAATATTCGCAAAGAACGTTTAAAATCTCTTGGATTAAGTGATGGAGCAAATTATGCAAACATTGAACGTATTAAAGAAGAGATTAAACACTTTGAACAGATTGTAAGTAGAATAGGTTGCCCGGTTATCGATGTATCGAATAAGGCAATTGAAGAAACGGCAAATATTATTGTGAATGCAGTGCAAAACCAAAAAATGTTTTAGCACATTTACCAAAGGTGAATGTGCTTTTTTCACTCCACTATAAAAATTAAAAGGACATGTAGCTAAGTTTAGAAAAATGTATTATAATAAAAAATTGTGATAAAAACATTCATTTTACGTTTAGACTTCAATTTTTCAGAATAAACTAGTGATAGGTTTTGTCAAGGACATGCTTTTACGTAAAATCGACAAAAATCTGAACAAGAAAACGCACATTATGGAAGGATTCACAGAAGGGATGTAGAATAGAGAAATATGCAAAACATCACTCGAATTTATGTTGATGCAGATGCATGTCCAGTGAAGGAAGAAATTATGCAAGTCGGTGCAAAATTTCATGTCGATATTTGGTTTATCGCATCCTACGCCCATCAGTCAAGAAGTCAGAAGGGAAATTGGATATATGTAGATTCTGCGCAAGACGAGGTGGATTTTTATATCTATCAGCGTGCAGAAGCAGGAAATCTCGTTATCACACAGGATATGGGACTTGCTGGTCTTCTTGTCAAAAAAGGAGTTTATGTATTATCTCCGCGCGGCACAATTGTGACCGATGAGCATATGGATACAATTTTATATAGTTGATACGTATCTGCGAAGTTACGCAGACAAGGAACCTTTACAAAAGGGCCAAAAGCCTTTTCTAAATGCGATCGACAATGTTTTTTGGCAAATTCAGAAAAAATATTGTCGAATTATAAAGGAATCTTGTAATTTGTATCGAATACAAAATACGACACGGAGATGGAGTTATGGGGAACAGAATTCCCGAAGAAGTTGTAGAACAAATTCGTACATCATCTGATATTGTTGAAGTGATTGGTGAATATGTACAGCTTAAAAAACAAGGTCGAAATTATTTTGGACTTTGTCCTTTCCATGGCGAAAACTCACCGTCGTTTTCTGTTTCCGCTGATAAGCAAATTTTTCATTGCTTCGGATGTGGAGAAGGAGGAAATGTTTTTTCTTTCTTAATGAAAATAGACGGACTGTCTTTTGCGGAAGCTGCGCAAAAATTAGGTGAGCGAAATGGTATTCCTGTTGCTAACTTTACATCAGAAATAGAGCAAACACAAAATATATCTGATGATAGCACGATTATGTTGCAAGCCCACGAGCTTTTGAAAAAGTATTATCATCATCTCTTAGTAAATACAGAAGAAGGAAAACAGCCGCTTGCGTATTTACTAGAGCGAGGTATTACAAAAGAAATGATTGTAAAGTTTGAAATTGGATACGCCACCCCTGCTTGGGATGCAGCGGCAAAAATCTTACAAAAACGAGGTTTTTCACCTGCTGTTATGGAGCGAGCCGGATTACTTGTTCGCAGTGAGAAGGATGGCAGTTATCATGATCGTTTTCGTGGACGAGTTATATTTCCAATTCATACATTGCAAGGGAAAGTAGCTGCTTTTAGTGGACGGGCATTAGGTGATGATACGCCTAAGTATTTAAATAGTCCAGAGACACCTATTTTTCATAAAAGCAAGCTGGTATATAACTTTCATCAAGCAAGGTCATTTATTCGAAAACGAGGACAAGTTCTTCTCTTTGAAGGATATGCGGATGTTTTAGCTGCTGTGAAAAGTGGGATCGAAGAATCGGTTGCTACGATGGGAACTGCTTTAACTGAGGAACAGGCAAAGCTTTTGCGGCGTAATGTTGAAACTGTTGTTCTTTGCTATGATGGTGATAAAGCAGGACAAGAAGCAACAATGAAAGCAGGACAATTGTTATTGCAAACCGGTTGTGAAGTGAAAGTTGTCTCTATGCCAGATAAATTAGACCCTGACGAGTATGTACAGCGTTATGGAACAACAGCGTTTCAAAAACTTGTACAAGCGAGTATAAGTTTTGTTGGATTTAAAATAAATTATCTTCGTTTAGGGAAAAATTTGCAAGATGAGTCTGGAAAAGAAGCTTATGTGAAAAGTGTTTTAAAAGAGTTAGCGTCATTGCAAGATGCAATGCAAGCGGAATCGTATTTGAAGGCATTGTCACAGGAATTTGCTTACTCAATGGAAACACTGCTGGGGCAATTGCACCAATATCGCAAAGAACAAAAGGCACAGCAAAAACAGACAAAGCCAATTGCACAGCCTTCTCAAATTGTTCATGTGAAACCGAAATTTTCTGGTTTTGAAAGAGCTGAAAGAGAGCTTATTTATCACATGTTGCAGAGTGAAGATATCGCTTTTCGTATCGAACCTCATATAGAAGATTTTCATACAGAAGAACATAAAGGGATTTTATATGAGCTATACGCATATTATGAAAAGGGAAATGAACCGTCAGTCGCAAACTTTCTAAGTTGGCTTTCTGATGAAAAGCTGAAAAATATTGTAACTAATATTTCAACAGATGAAATGATTAATCCTGAGTACTCAGAAGAATTGCTTCATGGCAATGTAGACGCACTGCGTCGGCATAAGCAAAAGTTAAAGAAAATGGAAAATATTTTTACGCTGAAGCAAATGGAAAAAGAAGATCATTTAGCAGCAGCACGATTTTTCCAAGAATATTTGCAAAAACGAAAAGCAAGAAAATAGCTTTTTGTATAAAAACTTACTATAATCATTGTTTGTATCTCGCGTAAGGAGGGGAACAAATGGCTGATAAACCAGCTCGTTCTAAACAAATTGAAACTGATATGACACTTGAGCAAGTGAAAGAGCAACTCACAGAGCTCGGAAAAAAACGTGGCGTTCTTACATATGAAGAGATTGCAGAACGCATGAGCGGATTTGATATTGAATCTGATCAAATGGATGAATATTATGAATATTTAGGTGAACAAGGAATCGATTTAGTTGGCGACAGTGATGAAGATCCAAATACTCGTCAATTAGCCAAAGCTGAAGAAGAGTTTGACTTAAACGATTTAAGTGTACCGCCAGGTGTGAAAATTAATGATCCTGTCCGTATGTACTTAAAAGAAATCGGTCGTGTTGACTTACTATCTGCTGAAGAAGAAATTGCTCTTGCAAAACGTATTGAAGAAGGCGATGAAGAAGCGAAACGCCGCCTTGCAGAAGCAAACTTACGTCTAGTTGTAAGTATTGCAAAACGTTATGTTGGCCGCGGTATGCTTTTCTTAGACTTAATTCAAGAAGGGAATATGGGTCTAATTAAAGCTGTTGAAAAGTTTGATTACCGCAAAGGGTATAAATTTAGTACGTATGCAACGTGGTGGATTCGTCAAGCAATTACACGTGCAATTGCGGACCAAGCAAGAACAATTCGTATACCAGTTCATATGGTTGAAACAATTAATAAGTTGATTCGTGTTCAACGTCAATTATTACAAGATTTAGGTCGTGAGCCGTCTCCAGAAGAGATTGGCGAAGAAATGGATCTTGCTCCTGAAAAAGTACGCGAAATCTTAAAGATTGCCCAAGAGCCAGTATCTCTTGAAACACCAATTGGTGAAGAGGATGACTCTCATTTAGGTGATTTTATTGAAGACCAAGAAGCAACATCTCCTGCAGATCATGCAGCGTATGAATTATTAAAAGAACAATTAGAAGATGTATTAGATACATTGACAGATCGTGAAGAAAATGTTCTTCGTCTTCGCTTCGGTTTAGACGATGGACGAACTCGTACGCTTGAAGAAGTTGGAAAAGTATTCGGCGTTACGAGAGAGCGTATTCGTCAAATTGAAGCAAAAGCGCTTCGTAAATTAAGGCACCCAAGCCGTAGCAAACGTTTGAAAGATTTCTTAGAATAGAGCTTTGTGTAAAGTTTACTTCATTAATGTGAAGTAAACTTTTTTCTTTTGTTAATTTTTGTTAAATTTTATTTGTCAGTAGCAATTACAATTCTTGTAATTTATTTTACAGAATTGTCTTTTGATTTGCAAATAGTCATTTTTCGATTTTTCGATTAATTTTGTGTATTCTTAACAAAAATATGTGGAGAATGTAACTGCTTATGATGAGAAAAGTGGATATTTAGCAAAAAACTACGTGAATTTGTAGCGAGGTAATTAATTGAATATACGGAATATTTTTGACTTATTGTAGTTTGGTCTTTTCTGGTAGATTGTTTTCAAGTACAATAGAAATGACTGAATCATCAAACTATTAGGGGATATAGAGGGGGAAAAAGAAAAAATGAAGCGTAATCCGTTAATTCCATTTGCTCTTATTGCTGTATTGGGAATTATTATTATGTTTGTATTTTCATTTCAAGGCATGCATAAATCAAAGGAACTAGCTGACGCGAAGAAAAACGGGGGAAAAACGACACAAACAGCTGCAAAACCAGAAGAGATTGTAAAACAAAGTTGTACAAGTTGTCATGGTGATCAATTACAGGGGGCGGTTGGTCCTAATTTACAAAAAGTTGGCGGTAAGCTTTCGAAAGATCAAATCCAAGAAGTGATTGTAAAAGGAAGAGGAAATATGCCACCAGGTATTATTCCAGCGGATCAAGCATCTAAAGTGGCGGATTGGCTATCAAAGAAAAAATAATAGTGGATTACATAGTAGCTCTTTACGCCTAAGTAAAGAGCTTTTTTATTTGCTAAACATTGAATTTAAAAATAAATGGTTTATAAACAGAGTAAAATGATTTATCTACTTGCAATCACAACTATAAATTCTTTATCATGGAGACAGACTGAAAGAGAAGGAGCAATTGAAATAAATGAATGAAGTAAAGCTTTCAAAACGATTAGAAGAAGTGACACTTGAAATTCCAGCAGGTTCCACTGTTGCAGATATTGGCTCGGATCATGCTTATTTACCTTGCTATACAATTTTACATCATATTGCTGTGCAGGCAGTAGCAGGAGAGGTTGTAGAAGGTCCATTTCGTTCTGCACAAGCTACAGTAGCAGAATGCGGTTTGCAAGATAAAGTAAGCGTGCGTAAAGGGAATGGTTTAGAAGTCATCGCGCCAGGTGAAGTAGATGTCATTACAATTGCAGGTATGGGTGGTGCGTTAATTCGTGATATTTTAGAAAATGGAAAAGAGAAGCTGAAGGGTGTAACCCGTTTAATTTTACAACCAAACATCGCCGCACATCATATTCGTGAATGGTTTATTGAGAATGGTTGGGAATTAATAAAAGAAAAAATCGTAAAAGAAGACGGAAAGATTTACGAAATTTTAGTAGGAGAACAGGGCGATGTTCTAGCACCCTACAATGAGAAAAAAGAAGAAGCTTTATTCATGGGACCATTTTTAATGAAAGAGAAAAATGAAGTGTTTGTAGAAAAATGGGAAAGTGAACGAAAAAACTTTGAAAATATTTGTAAGCAATTAGAACGTGCAACAGAAACAGAAGAGACAAAAGAGAAGCGTGCAGAAGTACTTGAGAAGATCCGTATGATTGAGGAGGTTTTATCATGAGTAAAACGCCTAATGGATACGAAATCATTTCTTTGTTTGAAAGTATGTACCCGAAACATTTAGCGGTCGAAGGTGATAAAGTTGGATTGCAAATTGGGGCATTAAATAAATCGGTAGAGAATGTGTTAATTGCACTTGATGTAACAGAAGAAGTTGTACGAGAAGCAATTGAAAAAGGGGTAAATTTAATTATTGCCCATCATCCGCTTATTTTTAATCCGCTTAAAGCAATTCATACGGAGCAAGCGTACGGGCGTATTATTGAAATGTGTATAAAAAACGATATTGCAGTTTATGCTGCTCATACAAATGTTGATATCGCAAAAGGCGGTGTGAACGATTTATTGGCAGATGCTTTAGGATTGCAGGAAACAGAGGTGCTTGCTCCCACTTATGCGGAAGAAATGAAGAAGCTAGTTGTATTTGTTCCTTCTTCGCATGCAGAAACAGTACGTCAAGCAATCGGTGATGCAGGAGCAGGGTATATCGGAAATTATAGTCACTGTACGTTTTATAGTGAAGGCAAGGGTACATTTTTACCACAAGAAGGAACGAATCCGTATATCGGAGAGACAGGGCGTTTAGAACAGGTAGAAGAAGTTCGTATTGAAACGATTATCCCGGCGTCGTTGCAACGTAAAATCATGAAGGCAATGCTTGGAGCGCATCCGTATGAAGAAGTAGCATACGATATTTATCCGTTAGAAAACAAAGGTGAAACGTTGGGACTTGGAAAAATTGGATATTTGCCGCGAGAAATGACATTACAACAATTTGCGGAACATGTGAAACAATCCCTTGATGTAAAGGGAGCTCGTGTTGTCGGTAACTTACAGCAAACGGTGAAAAAAGTAGCGGTACTTGGCGGAGACGGAAATAAGTATATAAAGCAAGCGAAGTTTAAAGGGGCAGACGTATATGTAACAGGGGATATGTATTATCACGTTGCGCATGATGCGATGATGCTCGGATTAAATATCGTAGACCCAGGACATAACGTGGAAAAAGTAATGAAAAAAGGTGTACAAAAACAATTGCAAGAAAAAGTAGATGAGAAAAAATTTACTGCGCGTATACATGCTTCAGAATTACATACAGATCCATTTACATTTGTATAGAATGAAAAAAATAAAATCCGTTATCTTATGAGATAACGGATTTGTTTGTATTATTCCGCTAATTGCGAGCAATAAAACTTTCACTGATGGAAAGTTTATTTTGCCTTAACCTTTGGTAAGATTTTTTGTAATGGTACGTTTCGCTTACGCTCCCACGTTGCAGGATTTGTTGGATCGTACTGTTCAAAAAATGCAATTACTTCTTTTGTAATAGGCGTTGGTGTAGATGCCCCTGCTGTAATAGCGACTGTTTCTACACCTTGTAGCCATTCTAATTGGATCTCACTTACATCGGCAACGCGGTATGCTTTTGTACTAGCAATTTCTTCAGATACTTGTGCAAGGCGGTTAGAGTTATTACTTTTTGGGTCACCAACGACAATTGTTAAATCAGCAACAGTTGCTTGTTTTGCAACGGCTTCTTGACGCACTTGCGTAGCAAGACAAATTTCTTTATGGAATTCTGCTGTTGGAAACTTTTCTTGAATTTTCTCCATAATTTGTTGAACATCCCATTGACTCATCGTTGTTTGGTTTGTAACTAAAATCTTTTCCGTTGGAATGGTAAGTGCTTCAAGATCTGCTTCCTTCTCGATAAGATGGACAATATCCGGGGCAATCCCGACTGCACCTTCAGGCTCAGGGTGTCCTTTCTTACCGATATAAATAATATGATAACCTTCTTCTTTTTTTTCTTCAATTAAGTCGTGTGTTTTTGTAACATCAGGACATGTTGCGTCAATTGTTGTTAAGCCCTTTTCCTTGGCGCGTTGTTTTACTTCTGGAGATACACCGTGAGCTGTAAAAATAACAGTTCCAGACTCAATTTTTTCTAAAATATCTAAGCGGCTTGGGCCATCAAGCGTAATGATGCCGTCTTCTTCAAATGCATCTGTTACGTGTTTATTATGGACAATCATACCTAAGATATAAATTGGTCTTGGTAATGTTTTATCGAGCGCTGCATTGCGCGCAATGACCATCGCGTCTACAACGCCGTAGCAATAGCCGCGAGGAGAAATTTTAACGATTTTCATGTAATTAATCCGCTCCTTTAAAAAAGGATTTGTTTTTATAAAGCTAATCCTTTTCATTATAAAGGAGAAGAAAGCAGATGACAAAGAAATGTTACACGTATAGCTTTGGTTTCGGGGTGGTAGAGTGTACGTTTTCTACTTCTATCTTATCTTCAAATGTGGTTTGAGGAGAAAGAGGTTTACTTGTAATCGGGATTTCTTCAGATAGAGTAGAAGTAGTCGTTTTGACCTCTTGTGTTTGTTGTTCATCCGCATTTTTTCCAGAGGTAAGTATTTTCATGATATTAGGAATGTTGCGAACAATCGGACCATATTGCTGCACGACAGGACCAACGGACTGGGCCATTTGGACAACTTTTTCGACGTTATTGATCATTCCAGTGGGATTTGAAATAAAATTCGTGAAAAAACTGCTAATTCCACTAGGTGCACTTCCTCCTCGTGTTTCACCTTCTGCCATCATTTGAGGTTGCATCATTTGTTGTTGCTGTTTTGGAGGGTGCATATATTGCTGATTTTGCTGGTATGGTGTATTCGGGTATGTTTCTAATTGTCTATACGGGGGCATCATATACATATAATCTGTAGCGGGATTGTGTTTTTGAAACAATTTTGCAAGAAGTCCTTTTTTCTTAGGCATCATCGGTTGCATGCCTTGTGTTGGGTACATTGTATGCGGATATGGAGACTGCGTGTACATTTGTTGATAGGGAGGGGGTTTCATATACATTAGGAAATCCTCCTTTCTTCAATTAGGTAATATACACTACAATATGCAATGGAGGGAAAGAAGGTTAGTTTTTCCGTTGAAATGCTAAACGAAAGATATACAAGTTCAAAAAACTTTCTTTTTAGGAGGGGCGAGAGCATCTGGCTGCGCCTAGAAACGGTCAGAGCCTTTTCCTACCCCATGTAAGGTTTTAAAACAAAAGGAGAAAGCATTTGCATAGCAGCAACTTATATGTTGAAAAATTAAAATGGATATATATAAAGATAGATTTTACCGATAGATTTCGATATAATGGTAACTTGACTGATTAATGAACGCAGTAGAAATAAGAAAGAAGGTGGAATGTATGACAGTGCAAACATTTACACAGTATAATTTTCAACCATTTTTAATAGATGCAATACGTGAATTACGTTTTTCAGAACCAACAGAAATTCAACAAAAGATTTTTCCGGTTGTGAAAAAGGGAGTTAGTATTATTGGACAATCACAAACGGGATCTGGAAAAACGCATGCGTATTTACTTCCAACATTAAATCGTATTGATGCAACTAGAGAAGAAGTACAACTTGTAATTACAGCTCCAACTCGTGAGTTAGCGCAGCAAATTTATGAAGAAATCGTAAAGATAACAAAGTTTTGTGAAGAAGACAAAATGATTACAGCACGTTGTTTTATCGGTGGAACAGATAAACAACGTTCAATTGAGAAATTGAAGAAACAACCGCATGTTGTGGTGGGAACACCAGGGCGTATTAAAGATTTAGTGGAAGAGCAAGCGCTATTTGTACATACGACTTCTGCAGTTATTGTCGATGAAGCAGATTTAATGCTTGATATGGGCTTTATTCATGATGTGGATAAAATCGCAGCACGTATGCCTAAAAATTTACAAATGCTTGTTTTCTCAGCGACAATTCCGCAAAAGTTAAAACCATTTATGAAGAAATATATGGAGAATCCAGAGCATATTCATATTAATCCAAAGCAAATCGCAGCGATTAATCTTGAACATCATCTTATTCCGTCAAGGCACCGTAATAAAGTTGAACTTGTAAAAAATCTGTTACTGCAATATCAGCCGTATTTAGCAATCGTCTTTACGAATACAAAGAAAAAGGCGGAGGAAGTAGCGCATGGTTTAACGGAACGCGGTTTAAAAGTAGGTCGTATTCACGGTGATTTATCACCGCGTGATCGCAAGAAAATGATGAAACAAGTTCGTGATTTAGAATTTCAATATATTGTAGCGACAGATTTAGCTGCACGTGGTATTGATATTGAGGGAATTAGTCATGTGATTAACTACGAAATTCCATCTGATTTAGATTTCTTTATTCACCGTGTCGGCCGAACAGCGCGTGCTGGATATTCTGGTATTGCGGCAACTATTTATGACCAAGCAGATGAAGAAGCGTTAGATACGTTAGAAAAGCAACGTCATATTGAATTCAAACATGTGGACTTGCGCGCAGGGGAGTTGGTTGAATTAGGACCTCGCCGCCGCCGTCAAAGCCGTAAGAAACCAAATGACAAATTAGATGCTATGGCACAAAAAGTTGTGAAGAAACCGAAAAAAGTAAAGCCGAATTACAAGAAAAAGCTTGAATGGGAACGCGAAAAGATTAAGAAGAAATATAACAAAAAGACAAGATAAGGATTAGATAAGGATTTTCCTTATCTTTTTTTTGTGGAGAAGTTAACAGTGTCAGATTTCGATAAATTATGCTATCATTATAGCTATTGCATTTATAAGAGGTGATTACATGTTGAAAATTGGATCTCACGTTTCGATGAGTGGAAAGAAAATGTTATTAGCAGCGAGTGAAGAAGCTGTGTCATACGGTGCAACAACGTTTATGGTTTATACGGGAGCACCGCAAAATACGAGAAGAAAACCGATTGAAGACTTAAATATAGAAGCGGGCCGTAAACATATGGAACTGAATGGAATTGAGGAAATCGTTGTTCATGCCCCGTATATTATTAATATAGGTAATACAACGAAACCTGAAACATTCCAACTAGGTGTTGATTTCCTTCGCATGGAAATTGAAAGAACATCAGCATTAGGGGTTGCAAAGCAAATTGTACTCCATCCAGGAGCGCATGTTGGGGCCGGTGCGGATGCAGGAATCCAAAAAATTATTGAGGGTTTAAATGAAGTATTAACAACTGATCAAACAGTGAACATTGCGCTAGAAACAATGGCTGGAAAAGGAACAGAGTGTGGGCGCAGTTTTGAAGAGCTTGCGAGAATTATTGATGGTGTAACGCTTAATGAGAAATTATCTGTCTGCTTTGATACATGTCATACGCATGACGCTGGTTATGATATCGTTAATGATTTTGACGGTGTTTTAAACGAGTTTGATAAAATAATAGGTATTGATCGTTTACAAGTATTACACCTTAATGATAGCAAGAATGAGCGCGGCGCTAGAAAAGACCGTCATGAAAATATCGGTTTCGGCCATATTGGTTATAAAACATTGCACCATATTGTACATCATCCACAATTACTGCATGTACCGAAAATTCTTGAAACACCATATGTAGGTGAAGATAAAAATGATAAAAAGCCACCGTATAAATTTGAAATTGAAATGCTGAAAAATGGTGTATTTGATGAAGAGGTTCTTCAGAAAATTAAAGAACAATAAAAAAAGGGGGAGCACCCCTTTTTTATTTTATCCCATTGATGGAAGTTTCACTTTATTAATTTTTGAAATAGGGTATTAATTTGTTGTGCGGTAGCAGGAGAAGTGACCTTTGCAATTTGTTTTAAAAGTTGTAATCTTTCTTGGTCATCATAAATATTAATATGTTTTCCCTGAATTAATGTGACGATTTTGTCTGCTTGTTCGTTTGTAATCGGCACTCCGTATTCTGCACTATATTTTAATAATTCCTTAGAAGTCATATTGTTTAATTTTTTATTTACAAACTGTTGAATGAGGTTCATGTTGCTCCCTCCTTTATTTTGTCCTCATATCCGAATATATGTAAAATATGCTTGTGTATATTCCAAAGCAGGCAGTTTTCTCATTAAAAAAGGGAGGGTATGTTATAATAAAGGGAAAAAATATATAGATACTTGAGGAGGTAGTATGGCAAAACAAATGCATAAAAAAGAAAGTATAATTCATCTTGTGTATCGTCTTGTTATGATTGTCATAGGTGCTGGCTGTGCAGCAGTTGCACTTGAGCTATTTTTAATTCCAAACAAAATTATTGATGGTGGTATTATCGGTGTTTCCCTCATATTAGATTTCCTTACACCAAATATTTGGTGGCTAAGCTTTTCCACTTTAGTTGTAATCCTCAATTTACCGTTTATGTACTCAGGTTATAAGCAAATCGGAAAAACATTTATGTTATCTTCTGTTTTTGCAGTCATATGTTTAGCTTTGATTGAGTCGACATTACATTCCCTTCAGCCTTTTACGACAGAGCCCATTTTAGCGACTGTCTTCGGAGGACTAATTTTAGGTATCGGTGTTGGGCTTGTGATTAGACATGGTGGTTCATTGGATGGAGCGGAAATTCTAGGTATTTTACTAACAAAGAAATTACCGTTTTCTGTCGGTGAATTTGTTATGTTTATGAATATTTTCGTTTTTGCTTGGGCGGCAGTTGTATTTGGCGTAGAACAAGCAATGTATTCTGTCATGACATACTATATTGCCTTTAAAACGATTGATACGGTTATCCAAGGTTTAGATGAAACAAAAGCAGTAATTATTGTTTCGGACTATTATGAAGAGGTATCAAACGCAATTTTACATCGACTTGGCCGCGGAACAACGAAATTAGTTGGAAAAGGTGGCTATACGGATAAAGAAAAAGAAGTGATCTATGCAGTTATTACTCGTTTAGAGGTAACGAAGCTAAAATCGATTGTTCATGAAGTAGACGAAAATGCTTTTATTACCATTATGAATACACAAGAAACAAAAGGTGCAAAATTTAAATCAGCAATTCACTAAAAGCGGAGAGATTTTCTCTGCTTTTTGTTATAATAGATAAGTTATCTAAAATGAAAGGTATATTTTAGGGCAGATTGGTTTACAACTCGTAATGAGCTATAATATAATTTAAACAAAGTAAATCGGAATCATTCTGAATTAAAATAGGTGAGGTATGATGAATTATATATTAGAAATCGAGGATTTAACCTTTCGTTATGAAGAGCGAAATGTGTTAGAGGATATTCAATTGCAAGTTCCTAAAGGAGCTTTTTTAGGTTTAGTAGGACCGAATGGATCAGGAAAATCTACATTATTGAAATGTATATTAGGGATTTTAAAACCGAAACAAGGAACGATTCGGTTGTTTGGTATGGATAGTAAAAAATTTAAAGATTGGAATAAAATTGGCTATGTCTCCCAAAAGGCAAATAGCTTCAACTCTGGATTCCCGGCAACTGTATTTGAAGTTGTTTCGATGGGACTCGTTTCTAAGAAAGGCTTGTTTCGCTTCTTAACAAAGATGGATAAAGCGAAAGTAACAAAAGCGATTGCTGATGTTGGAATGAGTGAGTTTATGAATCGGAATATTGGTGAGCTTTCTGGTGGGCAACAACAACGAGTGTTCATTGCCCGTGCGCTTGTAAGTGACCCAGAGTTATTAATTTTGGATGAGCCTACTGTCGGTATTGATGTAAAAAATGTAGAAAGCTTTTATGATATGCTAGAACATTTAAATAAGTGTTTAGGGATTACACTTATTCTTGTTACGCATGATATGGGAGCTGTGACAGAGAAAGTTACACATGTTGCTTGCTTAAATCAGCGTCTTCATTTCCACGGAAATGTCGATGCGTTCCAAAAGCTAGAAGATGCTGAAATGTCATTATTATATGGTTATCATGTTCATCGTTTAGAGCATGATCACGAGCATCACGGGGGGATACGATGATACAGGATTTTTTACAATATGACTTTTTACGAAATTCTTTATATGCTGGAGTTTTAATTGGACTTGTTGCCCCGATGCTTGGTGTCTTTGTTGTCATTCGTCGTTTATCGTTGATTGCTGATGCATTAAGTCATGTTACGTTATCAGGTATTGCAGCGAGCTTATTATTAGAAAAAACCGTATTTACGGGCGGTTTTTTAAATCCACTATATATGGGGATGATATTTTCTATTGGTGGCGCGCTGCTTATTGAAAAATTAAGATCGGTATATAAACATTATCAAGAACTAGCAATTCCTATTATTTTATCAGCTGGTATTGGGATTGGTGTAATTTTTATTTCTCTTGCCAATGGATTTAATACAGATTTATTTAGTTATTTGTTTGGTAGTGTGAGTGCAGTTACAACTAGTGATTTGCTTATTATTGGATTCGTTGCTGTGATTGTAGTTGCTGTTATTGTTTTATTATATAAAGAACTGTTTTTATTATCTTTTGATGAAGAATATGCTGTAGCGACAGGTTTACGTGCAAAATGGATTCACTTTATTTTTATTATTTTAGTTGCACTTGTTATTGCGATTTCAATGCGTGTTGTCGGTATTCTTCTCGTTTCATCGTTAATGACATTACCGGTTGCAGCAAGTATTCGAATTGCGAAAGGTTTTAAGCAAACAATCTTTTTCTCCATTGTATTTGGTGAGATTGCAGTAGTTGGAGGTATGCTAGCTTCTTATCAACTTGATCTTGCTCCAGGTGGTACAATCGTTGTGTTATCAGTTCTTATTTTAATCGGTGCAATCTTATGGAAGAAGAAAAAAACTGCGTAAAGTAGGGATAACTATGAATCTTACAGAAGCTTTACACCTTATGAAAGAGAAGGGTTATAAACATACTGGAAAAAGGGAAGACATGTTGCGTTTATTTGCCAATCATAATAAATATTTAACAGCAAGAGATGTTTTAGCTAATATGAAAGGTGATTATCCAGGACTTAGTTTTGATACCATTTATCGCAACTTAACTCTGTTTGTAGAAATCGGTATTTTAGAACAGACAGAGTTAAATGGTGAAAAACATTTTCGCTTCAAATGTTCTACTATAGAACACCATCACCATTTCATCTGTTTAGATTGCGGAGGAACAAAGGAAATTACATCGTGTCCAATGGAATTCATGAACAAAGACTTTACAGGATATGAAGTAACGGGACATAAATTTGAAATATACGGACGCTGTCCGAAATGTGCACAATAAAAAGCTTGTCAGTTTTAAAACTGACAAGCTTTTTTATTAGCAGCTTTACATCTTATTTTTCTTGTTTTGCTGCGTATTCTTCTGCAATTTTATCAATTTCTTTCTTTAGCTCTTCCACCATTGTTTCTTCTGGTACTTTACGTACAATTTCACCTTTGCGGAAGAGAAGACCTTCTCCGCGTGCTCCAGCAATCCCGATATCTGCTTCACGCGCTTCACCAGGGCCGTTTACTGCGCAGCCAAGGACAGCAACTTTAATCGGTGCTTTAATTTTTGAAATATATTCTTCTACTTCATTTGCAATGCTAATTAAGTCAATTTCAATACGTCCACATGTTGGACAAGAAATCAATGTAGCAGCATTAGAAGCAAGTCCAAATGATTTTAATAGTTCACGCGCTACTTTTACTTCTTCAACTGGGTCTGCACTTAATGAGATACGTAACGTATTACCGATACCTTTGCTTAAGATTGCACCAAGACCTGCTGCGCTTTTTACAGTTCCAGCAAATAAAGTTCCAGATTCTGTAATGCCAAGGTGTAATGGATAATTGAAAGCACGAGATGCTTTTTCATACGCTTCAATTGCCAAATTCACATCAGAGGCTTTCATCGATACGATGATGTCATGAAAATCTAGATCTTCTAAAATTTTAATGTGATGCAATGCGCTTTCTACCATACCATCAGCGGTTGGGTATCCATATTTTTCAAGAATATGACGTTCTAATGAACCAGCGTTTACACCGATGCGGATTGGGATGCCGCGTTCTTTCGCAGCATTTACAACTGCTTCAACTTTATGACGACGACCGATGTTTCCAGGGTTGATACGAACTTTATCAATACCACCTTCAATCGCTTTTAACGCTAGGCGATAGTCAAAGTGAATATCAGCAACAAGAGGTATATTAATTTGTTTTTTAATATCGGCAATCGCATTTGCAGCGCGCTCATCAGGAACGGCTACACGAACAATTTGACAACCTGCTTCTTCTAAACGCTTAATTTCAGCAACTGTTGCTTCCACATCATGTGTTTTCGTTGTTGTCATACTTTGTATAATTAATTCATTATTACCGCCAATTGTTAAATTTCCAACTTTAACAGGACGTGTTTTTGTACGATGAGTTATTTCATTCACGAATAGATCGCTCTCCTTATAAAAGAAGTTTCTTATTTTGTAGACAAACGCATTTATATGGTATGCAGTATTTGTCTAGTTCTATATAAATTCATTTTGATTTTTCAACATATAAGTCGCTTCTATGCGTTGGCCAGATGCTCTCGCCCAACTAAAAAGGAATGTTGTTATTTCAATTTGTATTTATATAGTTTCACTTTTTCTATTGTATCAGCGCCTTACTGTAATTGACAAGGATTATGTGA
Source organism: Bacillus pseudomycoides (assembly GCF_002551005.1). Taxonomy (GTDB): domain Bacteria; phylum Bacillota; class Bacilli; order Bacillales; family Bacillaceae_G; genus Bacillus_A; species Bacillus_A pseudomycoides_C. The sequence continues at coordinate 230,117 of NZ_NVOY01000003.1, read as the reverse complement.
TGTTATTACGGATAGAGGGGGAATTTGTATTTTTTCCCGACTTGTAATTTTGCTGGAGAGTCGTTTTGATTTAAGTCCTTGAAGTCCGTAACAACTTTTTCAATAGAAGGGACTTTTTTCTTATTAATTTCTTCTGTAATAGAGAGAACGGTATCGCCTGTTTTTACTTCAATGACTTTATATTTTGCCAGTGATGTATTTTCTTTTTGTTTATTACTTGCAACTTTAGCTGAAGTTTCTTTTGTTTTGGAATATGTATGAAGCAACGGTAACGTGCCAATTGTCAAATCATAGTACAAGACGTAACCGAGAACAAGTAGTAACAAGACACCGCCAAGCCTTTTCATATTTTTCCACTCCTTTGTAGAGAAATATATGCTTGTCCAAAAAAAAAATGCCTTAAAGGCATTTTTTATAGTGAATTTTTTTCTTTTGGTTTTGGCACTTCTTTTATTGTTAAATAAAGAACGATGAGAACAACACCAATGAATATAAATAATGAGAATGGGACATGCACTTTTAATAAGTCCATAATCATAAAGAATATAGTTGGGATTGTATAACTATAGGCAGTTAATGTCCAAACTTGTTTGTAAGATAATTTACGCTCTCCGCTCATTGCAGAGCCGATAAATGCCAATAGCGTAACACCAAGAAATGTAATAAATAGTTCGAATAAGTAAATAAATATTCCGATTAAGAATATCGCAACTGGAGAGATGTTATCAACGAATGAAACGATTTCTTGGATATCTTTCTTTTCAAACGTTGTATTTCCAAAATCACTATATGGAAAAGGTTGTGTTTGTTGCTGTGCTGTTGAAATCATTTTATCCTTTAAAATGAATATACCATCTCGATTTGGATAAGCTTTTGTGTCTGTTGCGTTTGGATCAAACACAAAAATAAAATCTGTTTCATCTTTTACAATTGGTTTGCTAATGTCTGCGTGAAGCTCTCCATTTTCAATTTTAAAATCAGGCACATCTTTTTCGATAGCGCGATCGATTAAATGAATGCCCTCTTGAACGAAATTTCCAAATAAAATCGTTTTTGGAACGGTAGCAAGCAGGCATAGTAACATTATGTAAAGAATTGTCTTTCCAATTTTTTGAAAACGAAAGATTGCCATCTCTTTTGGTGCGTATAAGCTTTTAAATAGTTGTGTAAATATGGACATGCATTCACTTCCTTCTTTAAATATGTTAATTTACAATCTCATTGTAACGTATGTTTTTAAGGAATCACAAGATATATCATGTCGCATGTGAAAATACAATTGACACATTTCTTTTTACTATGGTAAATTTATCTTACATTTTTACATATAATCATACATACCATCGTAGTTTAACTGGCTAGAGCATATGGTTGGTAACTGCGGTGCTGTAGTTGCTATTCATATATTGCGGACCCTTAGCTCAGCTGGTTAGAGCAGACGGCTCATAACCGTCCGGTCGTAGGTTCGAGTCCTACAGGGTCCATATCCATTTCGTATATTGATACATAGCGGATAAGCTTCCTTATAGAAGGGAGCTTTTTTTACGAAATGTATGAGCATTTCGTTTGAAAAGAAATGGGAAATTTGCTACCTTAATGTTAGCGAGGCAATACGCTAAATTTGTTTTCACCCTTATGTAATTAGGGTAAAATGAATTTGTATGCCAAGTCATTATCGGCAATACATACAATGGGAGGAATATAACAATGGCGAAACATGAATTACCAAATTTACCTTATGCGTATGATGCGTTAGAACCTCATTTTGACAAAGAAACAATGAATATCCATCATACAAAACATCACAACACATATGTAACAAACTTAAATGCTGCATTAGAAGGACATGCGGAATTAGCAGAAAAAAGCATCGAAGAGTTAGTTGCAAACTTAAACGAAGTACCAGAAGCAATTCGCACAGCAGTACGTAATAACGGTGGCGGACATGCAAACCACTCTTTATTCTGGACAATCCTTTCTCCAAATGGCGGCGGACAACCAGTAGGTGAACTTGCAAGTGCAATTGAAGCGAAATTTGGTAGCTTTGACGCATTTAAAGAAGAGTTTGCAAAAGCAGGCGCAACTCGCTTCGGTTCTGGCTGGGCATGGCTAGTTGTAAACAATGGTGAATTAGAAGTAACAAGCACACCAAACCAAGACACTCCATTAATGGAAGGAAAAACTCCAGTTTTAGGATTAGACGTTTGGGAGCATGCATACTACTTACATTACCAAAACCGTCGTCCTGACTACATCAATGCTTTCTGGAGCGTTGTAGATTGGAATGCAGTTGAAAAACGTTACCAAGACGCAAAATAATAATTGTAAAAGCTAGGAGAAATTTCTCCTAGCTTTTTTGTGCGCTCTTTTTTTGGAGAGCTGATTGGCTCGCCTCAATATTGGTGAGAAAAATGTTTACTAATGAAAGTTTCATTTTCCATTTTTCTTCTTTACATAATTGTAACCTTCTTTGGAAGACTAGAACATGAAGTAAAGGAGAGTTTATATGAAATGGAAACATTTAGTTGGCGATGTTGAGGTGAATCGTGATTTAGTTTTATTACTCATAATTGGCGGATTATATACGTTGGCCATTTCGTTATCCAATACGTTTGTAAATATTTATTTATGGAAACAAACGAAGGATTTTATGAATATTGGCTTTTATAATTTAGCAAGCGTTGTTTTACAGCCGCTGACTTTTCTTGTTGCCGGAAAACTAGCGAAACGAGTAGATCGTACGATTTTACTCCGCATCGGTGTAACGACATTAGCTGTTTTTTTTATTGTTGTATTACTGACGGGAACGAATGCTTCACAATATATTTTACTTATCGGTGGCATACTTGGCATAGGATATGGATTTTACTGGCTCTCATTTAATTTGTTAACATTTGAAATTACAGAGCCGGAAACACGTGACTTTTTTAACGGATTTCTCGGACTGCTTACCTCATTTTCAGGTATGATTGGTCCAATTGCATCCGGGTTTATCATTTCGCGTATGGAAAAGTGGAATGGGTATACATTCGTTTTTTTCCTATCGTTAACCTTATTTACCGTTGCGATAGTTGTCAGTTTTTTTCTGACGAAACGTGAATGTGAAGGGCGATACGAAATAATTGAAGTAATGAAAGAGAGAAAAGGGAATAAAAACTGGGGAAGAATTACGCTTGCTCATTTCTTTCAAGGACTTAGAGAAGGTACATTTATATTTGTTATTTCTGTATATGTGTATATGGCTTCTGGTAGCGAATTAGCGCTGGGGAAATATGGGCTTGTAAATTCTGCTGTTTCTTTCATTTGCTATTATTTAGTAGCACGAGTATTGAAAAAGGAATGGCGAAAAAAAGCTATTTTACTCGGTGGAATTATTTTATATGCAGTTGTATTTTTAGTTGTCTCTCATGTTACGTATACGAAATTACTTATTTATGCAGCTTGTATTGCCGTTGCATATCCAATCCTTCTTGTTCCGTATGGTTCGATGACTTATGATATAATAGGCAGAGCTAAACAAGCAAAGGAGCGGCGAGTAGAATATATTGTTGTTCGTGAACTATGGCTAAACGGAGGAAGAATCTGTTCGGTTTTAAGTTTTTTGTTAGCAGTTTCATTATTTCCGGCAGAAAAAAGCTTGCCTTTCTTATTATTAATATTAGGTGCTGGACATTTACTTATCTATTTTGCGATTCGAAATGTCAAATATGATGATGAAAAAGCATGCCATGCAGGGCTTGCGGCTGTACAAACGACGCAAAATACAACAGAAGGAGAAGGTTAACTTCTGTTGTATTTTATGTTAAAATAGTAAAACGTATATGACAGTAGCGAGGACACCTGAAGAAGGTGTCCCTTTCCGCTTACATAGCTGTTGGTAGAGGGGGTCCGTATGAGTAAGAAAAAGAAAAAAAAGAAAACTCACGTTCCATTTCGGTTAAACGTGTTGTTTTTCTGTGTGTTTTTACTGTTTTCAACAGTAATTGTTAAATTAGGTATGATACAGATTGTCCATGGTGAAGATTATAAAAATGAAGTAAACCGAAAGGAAAACTTAACGGTAAGTACCCCTGTTCCGCGCGGGAAGATTTTTGACAGGTATGGCCGTGCGGTGGTAGATAATACACCACTTCGAACGATTACGTATACAAGAACGAAGGAGTCAAAACGTGAAGAACGTTTAGAAACAGCAAAGCAACTTTCAAAGCTACTTGATGTACCGACTGATAAATTAACAGAACGAGATAAAAAAGATTTTTGGATTTTGTTAAATGAAGACCGGGCAAAAGCAAAAATTACGAAAAAAGATGAAGCTGATCTTAAAGCGAAAAAAATTGATGATAAACAACTGGCACAACGTCAGCTTGATCGTATTACAGAAGCGGAATTGAATGAATTAACTCCTCAAGATTTAGAGGTGTTAGCAATTAAGAGTAAGATGGAAGGCGGCTATGCAATGACGCCGCAAATTATTAAAAAAGATGTGACACCTGATGAGTATGCTATAGTTAGTGAGAATTTAGCGAAGCTTCCAGGGGTAGACACTACAGTTGATTGGGATCGTCACTATGCTTATGGAGATATGTTCCGCACTGTACTTGGCGGTGTAACAAGTTCTGATGAAGGATTACCGCGAGAGAATATAGACTATTATTTAGTTCGTGATTACAACCGTAATGATCGCGTCGGAAAAAGTTACCTTGAGCAGCAATACGAAGATGTATTGCACGGCACGAAAGCACAAGTGAAAAATATTACGGATCAAAAAGGAAATATTCTTGAGACTGTATATCTTTCTAAAGGAGAAAGTGGAAAGAATGTAACGTTGACTATTGATATGGAGCTGCAAAAGAAAGTTGAGGAAATTATCGAAGAAGAAATGAAAGCAGCAAAAGCTTCAGGCGGAGCGGAGTATATGGACCGTGCGTTTGTTGTGATGATGAATCCGAAAAACGGGGAAATTTTATCAATGGCTGGTAAACAGTTTGGGGAAGAAAATGGGCAACGAGTGATAAACGATTATGCACTTGGCACGATGACGAGTGCATATGAAATGGGTTCGACTGTAAAAGGTGCAACTGTGTTAACTGGATATCAAACAGAAGCAATTAAGCCAGGAGACGTAATTGTTGATGAACCAATGAAATTTAAAGGAACAGAATTTAAAAAATCATGGAAAACAATGGGGGCGATTAATGATTTAACTGCCCTGCAACAATCCTCTAACGTATATATGTTTAAAACAGCGATGAAAATCGCGGGTGTAGATTATGTTTATAATGGTCCATTAAGCATTAAACAAAAGGACTTTGATAAAATGCGTTATTACTATAGTCAATTTGGACTTGGAGTACCAACGGGAATAGATTTACCAAATGAGATGGCAGGAGTAAAAGGAAACGCAGCAGGACAACCTGGTAAGCTACTGGATTTAGCGATCGGACAGTTTGATACGTATACACCGCTGCAATTGGCGCAATATGTATCAACGATTGCTAACGGTGGTTATCGAATGAAACCACAGGTTGTAAAAGAAATTCGCAAGCCGACTTCAAAACCTGAAGAGTTAGGAAAAGTAATAGATTCGGTGGAGCCGGTTGTTTTAAATCGAATCGATATGAAAGATGAGTATATTAACCGCGTGCAAGAGGGCTTTAAAATGGTAATGCAAACACCAAATGGAACAGGGTATTCAAATGGTGGTTTTGCTGGTGCAACATATGATCCGGCAGGAAAAACAGGAACTGCACAGTCTGTTTATGCTGGTCCAAATGCAAAAGAAGTAAGAGCGCAGATAGGTGATAGAAACATATATAATTTAACACTTGTTGGCTATGCACCGGCATCTGATCCAGAAGTTGCCTATTCTGTTGTTGTTCCGTGGTTGTCTAGTGATCAAAACCCTGTAAGTAAAAAAATTGGACGCCGAATTATGGACGCATATTTCGATTTGAAAAAGCAAGAAGCAAACGGAAATACTGGGAAACTAGAAGATACGAAGAAAACAAATGAAGAAGAATAAAAATGTGTAAGATTGGCACACTATCTGTGAAGATAGTGTGCTTTTTTTTATATATGCCGCATATAGTGATGACAGAAGTGTACAAGCCTAAAGGGAAATTATATACAGTGTTTACTTTCAAAAGGAGGGATGGAGAATAGCACGTAAATACGTGTATATACATCCGTTTTGTTGTAACGTTGCACGAGGCAGGAAAAGGACCTGACCGCTTCTATGCATGGCCAGATGCTCTCGCTCATCTAAAAAAAAGAGGGTTTTTATGTCGGTTTTTCAATTTGTATATAGATATTTACAAAACTTTTACAAACTATTAAAACCGCATTAATAGTTCCACATTATTCTTATATATGTACTCCTGTTCGCAGGAGGCTCCTAGGAGGAAATATTACGTGAAACGTAATAGAGCATACACCATGGTTTTTATCATATCACTGTTTTGTTTATCTGTTCATACGTTACCTGTTTCCGCCGTTAGTATGGTAGGGGAAGTACAAATGGATGGATCTTCTACAATTTTTCCGATTATGGAAGCAGTAGCAGAAGAGTATACGAAGCAGGAACCTCATGTAAAGCTTTCCATCGGTATATCTGGAACGGGAGGCGGATTTCATCGTTTTGGAAAAGGAGAAGTGGATATAACAAATGCTTCTCGGCCAATGAAAAGAGAGGAAGAAAGGCTTGCTAAGAAGCACCATATTACGTATACGCCATTTCAAATTGCTTATGACGGTCTTACACTTATTGTGAATCGTGAGAATACGTGGACAGATAATCTTACAATAGAAGAATTACAAACGATATGGAGTGAAAGTGAAACGCCGAAAAAATGGTCGCAAATTCATCCAAAATGGCCGCATGAAACGATACAATTTTACGCACCAGGCATAGATTCTGGTACGTACGATTATTTTCAAAGTGTAGTGTTGCAACAAAAGCGGATTACAAGAACAGTTACATTATCCGAAGATGACAATGTTTTAATAAAAGGTGTTATGAGTAATAAAACCGCAATTGCCTTTGTTGGATATGCTTATTATGCTGCGAATCGTGACAAAGTAAAGGCCGTAAAAATTAATGGTATTTTTCCGGCGAAAGATACAATACAATCCGGGGCATATAAGCCGTTATCTCGTCCGCTTTATGTATATGTAAATAACTCTTCTATTCGTGCGAAAAACAGTGTTGCAGGCTATGTATCTTTTATGATGAAGCATGCTGGAGAGCTTGTAGAAGAGATTGGATATGTGAAGTTGCCGCAATATAAATATAATGAACAGCTGCAAATGTTAACAGAAATGCAAAAATAATGTCAAGATGGAAAGGGGTTTTCATCTTTGGCTCGTAATAAAAAGAGTCATGTTACGATTTCTGTTCAACATTTGATTGAAAGAAATACAGGCAAGCGAAAGAACGCACAGCGAATCAATCAAATGGTTCCTTTTGTGTTACGAATAATCGCCAGTATCTCTATTGTTACAACGATGGGGATTATTGTAACTTTGGCAAATGAAACATTTATGTTTTTTGAAAGAGTATCAATCGTTTCCTTTTTTACAGAAAAAGAATGGCTTCCTTTTTTTGACAATCCTAAGTTTGGTATTTTACCGCTTATATATGGAACGGTGCTTGTTACTGTTATTGCCATGATTGTTGCCGTTCCGATTGGATTAGGCTGTGCAGTGTTTTTAAGTGAATATGCTTCTAGTGTGGCAAGAAAGGTGTTAAAACCAGCATTAGAGCTATTGGCAGGGATACCGACAATTGTATACGGTTTTTTTGCTTTAACAGTTGTTACACCTATTTTGCAGCACATCGTTCCAAATTTACAGTTTTTTAACGCGCTTAGTCCGGGGATTGTAATTGGCATTATGATGATTCCGACAATTGCATCTCTTAGTGAAGATGCGATGCGAGCTGTTCCTCATAAAGTGCGAGAGGGTTCTTTTGCGATTGGCGCCACCCGTTTTGAAACGACAAAGCATATTGTATTACCAACAGCTTTTACTGGCATTTTAGCAGCAATTGTGCTAGCTGCTTCAAGAGCAATTGGAGAAACGATGATTGTTGTCATTGCGGGCGGTTCAACGCCGAGTTTATCGTTAAATCCGACACAGTCTATACAGACGCTAACAGCATATATTGTGCAAGTTAGCTTAGGAGATGCTCCTTATGGAACGATGCCCTATTACAGCATGTACGCTGTCGGAGCGACGCTTTTTATGTTTACTTTGATTATGAATATGGTTGCACAGCGTATTATGCGTCGTTTTAAGGGAGCGGCATAATATGCGAATACTAAATGAGCGAAACATAGAAGAACATATGCCTCCTCGCTTTCGGAAAGATCGTGTATTTAGAACTGTATTTCGCATCGCGATGTTATTTTCGCTTTGTATATTAATTTTTTTACTGTACCAAATTTTTCAGCAAGGAATAACATATATTTCATTTGATTTTTTAATCCGTTTTGCATCGCGAAATCCAGAGGAAGCTGGCATTGCAGCAGCTTTATCGGGAACAATTTTATTTATGAGTGTTGTTGCTCCTACTTCCTTTTTATTTGGAGTAGGAACAGCCCTTTATTTAGAATACTATGCAAAACAATCATGGTTTACAAAAATAATTGAGCTTAATATTCAAACGTTGGCAGGAGTGCCATCTGTTGTTTTTGGACTATTAGGATTAACAATGTTTGTATATGGCTTGCAGTTAGGCGAAAGCATATTGGCAGCCTCATTAACGATGAGCCTTCTCGTCTTGCCGACGGTTGTTGTTGCAGCGCAAGAAGCACTTCGCTCTGTACCAAAAGAGTTGTTAGAAGCTTCTTATGGAGTGGGGGCAACGAAGTGGCAAACGATGTACCATGTTGTGATTAGAGCAGCAATGCCAGGGATTTTAACAGGTTGTATTTTAGCATTATCCCGAGCGATTGGAGAAGCGGCCCCGCTACTTGTCATTGGGGCACTTGCTTTTGCAAACTATGTACCACTTGATGTAATGGATAGATTTACAGTTTTACCGATTCAAATCTTTAATTGGATGAATAGGCCACAAGAGGAATTTCAACATGTAGCAGCAGCTGGAATTATTGTGTTACTCGTGCTGCTATTGCTTATCAATACTTTTGCAATATGGCTGCGAAATCGTAAGTAAGAAGGACTGGATGAAAGGGGATCTTCAAAATGGTATCTACAGTAGTAAAAGTTCAGGTGAAAAATGAAGAAAAGGCAGAACCGCTAACAAAAAAGGTTGTATTCGATACGAAAAATTTAAACTTATGGTATGGGGAAGACCATGCATTAAAAGATATTAATTTAAGCATTCATGAAAATGAAGTGACAGCGATTATAGGACCGAGTGGATGCGGAAAATCTACGTATTTAAAAACATTAAATCGTATGGTTGAGCTCGTGCCAATTGTTCGGACAACAGGGGTAATTGAGTATCGCGATCGCAATATTTTTGATAAATCTTATCCTGTTGAAGAACTGCGTACGCATGTTGGAATGGTATTTCAGAAGCCAAATCCATTTCCAAAATCAATCTATGAAAATGTTGTGTATGGTCCGAAAATTCATGGTATTCGCGATAAGAAAACGTTGGATGAAATTGTTGAGAAAAGTTTACGCGGTGCGGCGATTTGGGATGAATTGAAAGATAGATTACATGATAATGCATACGGACTATCGGGTGGACAGCAGCAACGTTTATGTATTGCGCGTTGCTTAGCAATTGAACCAGATGTCATTTTAATGGATGAACCAACATCAGCATTAGATCCAATTTCTACATTGAAAGTGGAAGAGTTAATTCAGGAGTTAAAGAAAGATTTCAGTATTGTGATTGTTACGCATAATATGCAACAAGCAGCTCGTATTTCTGATAAAACAGCTTTCTTCTTAAGCGGAGAAGTTGTGGAATATACAGATACAAATAAGTTATTTACAACGCCAACAGATAAACGTACAGAAGATTATATTACAGGGCGTTTCGGTTAAGAGTATTTGTTTGAGGAGGAATTTTCTCTCCTTGTTTATTTGAGGTCTTACCTTATACGGAAGTGTGTGGAACGAGTGAAGGAGGAAACAACATGGTACGCGAACAATTTCAATATGACTTACAATCATTACAGCAAAAAGTTATTGAACTAGGTGAATTAGCAAAACAGGCTCTTGAAATTGCAATGGAAGGATTGCGTACAAGAGATGTAGAGAAAGCGATTGAGGTAATCGATGGCGATTACCGTATGGATAATTTGGAAGAAGAAATTAATGATTTTGCCTTAATGCTCATTACGAAACAACAGCCAGTTGCTAGTGATTTACGAAGAATTTTTGTTTCGATTAAAACGGCAACAGATTTAGAACGTATTGCAGATCACGCGGTAAATATTGCTAAGTCAACCATTCGTCTTGGAGAAAAAGAGGTTCCAGTTTCATTACAAAGCCTTGAAAGTATGTTCAAAATTGCAATAGATATGTTGCAAAATGTGATTCAAGCTTATAGAGAAGAAAACTTAACATATGCGAAAAAGATTGCTGAGATGGATGATGAAGTTGATGAACTGTATGGAAAAGCAATTCGTGAATTTATTTCTTCCATTCCAAATAAGCCGGAGTCAATTGGGCAAATTACACAACTATCGTTTATTGCCCGTTATATTGAGCGAGTAGCAGATCACGGTACAAATATTGCAGAAAATGTTTTTTATCTTGTAAAAGGGAAGCATTATTTGTTAAATGAATAAAGTTTATTACGAGAGGAATGCAAAAGCATTCCTCTTTTTTAGTCAAAATATGACGAAAAAGTATCATTGTTACTTTCTTGTTGCGGTGATAAGATGGATTATAATGGAATTATAAGAAAACGCTTACTTTTGGGTGGGGTGGTCCCGCTCAAACGGCTGCTAAAAGGGAAAACAAACCATCCGTAAGAGCACGATTGGTTCAACTAACCTTTCATGAGAAGGGCGTTCATGAAAGGAAGTTTCACTTTATTCTTCAATACGAAGAGAAAAGAGGGATGTATGGAGCCTTTGCGTATTTTAATGTTGGCATGGGAATATCCCCCGATGATGGTAGGTGGTCTTGGAAGGCATGTGTATGAATTATCACGGGCTCTTGCACGTAATGGACATGATGTGCATGTAGTAACGATACACGAAGAGCAATGTACAATATATGAAAAGGTACACGATGTACATGTACATCGTGTTGCGGTTGATTATCGTGAAAAGCATCATTTTTATGAGTGGATTGCTCGGTTAAATAAGTCTATGCTTGCTTATGCACAAGAACTATGTAAAGTTTACGCGTTTGATGTGATTCACGCTCATGATTGGCTTGTTGCTATTTGTGCGATGGATTTGCAAAAACAGCAACAGTTGTCACTCGTCACAACAGTTCATGCAACGGAACGTGGGCGGAATAGCGGGATTTATACATCATTGCAATGGAAAATACATATGCATGAAAAAGAACTAGTAAAAGAATCTAATGTTGTGATTGTTTGTAGTCAGTTTATGAAAGGTGAAGTTGTGCGGGATTTCGAATTAAATAGTGAAGCTGTTATTGTACATCCTAATGGAATTGATCAATATTTTTTTCATACGGTTACGCCTTCGCTAGACATCGCAAATCATTATAATTTAGCGGATCGATTGGTTATATTCTCAATAGGCCGTATTGTTAATGAGAAAGGCTTCTATACCATTATTGAAGCAGCACCGCAGATTACCCAGCGGTACTCCCAGATTTTATTTATTATTGCAGGTCAAGGAACCATGTTAGAGCAGTATCGTGCAGCTGTACAGGGAATGGGACTGCAACATTCTATCTTTTTTCTCGGTCATATTACAGAAGAAGAGCAGCGAGCGTTTCTTCAAAGGTGTGATGTGTTGCTAATTCCGAGTTTGTATGAACCTTTTGGGATTGTTGCGTTAGAAGGGATGCTCGCCAAGAGACCAGTTTTAGTTTCGCGTGTGGGCGGCCTGCAAGAGATTATTGTAGATGGTGTGAATGGGTTTCAAATGCAACCAGGTTGTTCGCGAAGTTTGAGTGAGAAATTAATATGGGTTATAGAACAGCCGAAAATTGCTCAGCTCGTTGCAAATAAAGGATATGAAGATGTTCTTGTTCACTACAATTGGGGTGAAATTGCAAGAACAACCGCACAAACGTATGAAAAAGCAGTTCAACATCATAAATGTGGAGGTTGAATGCCGATGAAGGGGGTTATTTTAGCTGGAGGGAAAGGAGCACGTTTACGTCCGTTAACATGCAACCTTCCAAAACCCATGTTACCCCTACTACAAAAGCCAGTGATGGAATACAGTATTGAACTATTGAAACAGCATGGTATTCGTGAAATTGCTATTACTGTTCAATATATGAGTTCCGTTATTCAAAATTATTTTGGTGATGGTAGTAAATGGGGAGTGAAGCTATATTACTTTGAAGATACTCCCCCTCTTGGTACAGCGGGGAGTGTAAAACAAGCAGAGAAGTTTCTAGATGAGCCATTTGTTGTAATTAGCGGAGATGCGCTAACAGATTTTCAACTGTCGAAAGGAATTGATTTTCATAATAGTCATAATGGAATCGTTACGATGTTTGTTAAAGAAGTAGTTAATCCATCATCGTATGGATTAGTTGTTACCAATCAACACCACGAAATTATTAAATATATTGAAAAACCAAGTTGGAATGAAGTTATTTCCAATACAGTAAACACCGGTATTTATATTATGGACCCCGACATTTTTTCTTATATTACACCTCATACGTTTTTTGATTTTAGTCATCATGTATTTCCTTTATTAGAAAACAAAGAAGCAATGTATGGATATGTAGCAGATGGATATTGGCTTGATATTGGAACGTTTACACAATATCGCCAAGCTCAATTTGACTTACTTACGAAGAAAGTTCATGTACCTATTCCATATACAGAAGTGTTGCCGATGGTATGGATTGGAGAAGATGTAACAATTGAAAAAGGAACAAAGATACACGGCCCTGCTTTTATTGGTGAGGGAACAACGGTTCAAACAGGAGCTACTATTGATCCGTATTCTATCATTGGTAACCATAGCGTAATTTCTGCATATACCCGTCTTCAAAAAAGTATTTTACTCGCTCATACGTATGTAGGAAGGCGATGTGAATTAATCGGAACCACAATTGGAGCCAGTACAATTATTGAAGATGGAGTTACTTTATTTGAAAAGAGTGTTGTAGCTGATCATTGTCGAATTGGTCAAAATGCAGTGATTAAGACGAAAGGGAAAGTATGGCCAGAAAAAGTGGTTGAGAGTAGTGCAATTATTGCTTCATCTGGAATTACAGAACATGAAAATATTTCGTGTTTTTTGCAGAAAAGTCGTATATGCGGCAGAAGTAATTTAGATATTACGCCACAAGTTGTCGTAAAATTGGCGATGGCATATGGTTCTTTATTATCAGAAGGAGCCAGTTTGCTGATTGGCAGCAGTACACATGCAGAAGTGCAAATGTTTAAACATATTTTTCTGCATGCTGTTCATACAGTGGGCGTGCATACGATGGAATGCCAAGACATGAATGAATCTTGCTTCCGATATGCAACTGGGCAAACAAATGTCGTTGGTGGAGTGTTTTTTTATAAGGGCCAAGATGAGAAACTCATTATTCAATTTTATAATGAAGAAGGAATGGCATTAACATATAAACAGCAAAAAGAGATAGAAAATTTGTATATGGCAGAGTCATTTCGTTATGTCTGTAGTAAAAAAATTGGGAATAACGAAGTCATAGATGTTTGTTCAGAAACGTATATTGAATCTGCTTTGCAATTTATAGATATACCTGTTATAAAAAGACAACATTTTCACCTGCTTATAAATAAGCCGGATGAGTTATTTCAGCCTTTGCTATTATCTTTTTTACAGGAAATCGGCTGCACAGTAACGTGGATATATGCCGCGCGGCAAAAAGAACATATTAAGTTATTAATGAAATCGAGCCGAGCCGATATGGCAATTATATTTCAAGAACAAGAAAATACATTTGAATTATATGATACTTACGGGAATATTTATAAAAATACAAATTGCGAAGAAATGGATATTCCGAATTTATTATTTGAAAAAGATGAGGATTTCTACCCATTATCATTAAAATTAGGAGAATGTTATCTTCTTTTTTATATGCATAATGAAAATAAGAAATTATTTCAAATGAGATGGCAGCAAGATATTTTATTTCGAGTTGGTAAATTATTGGAGTTAATCGTTCTTCAAGGGAAAACATTGCCGGCAATGTTAGAGCAATATCCACCACTATACTTATTATGTGATGAAGTAGTTTGTTCATGGAATGAGAAAGGGAAGGTGTTAGGAATGCTGCTGCGGGACCGGGCACAGCTAGAGTTTGAAGTATTGGAAGGAATTAAATTTACACATGCAGAAGAAGAGTGGTCTTATGTTGTTTCAGATGTAAATCAACCAAAATTTCTCGTTTATTCTCATGCAAGAAATCCAGTTACAGCAAAGGAAAATATGAATACACTTATAGAAAAAATTAGACAATATCAAAAGGTGTAGAATTTTTGTTTTAAAAGTGGTATTATGGTATAGTCTGATTTAAGTTATTAGTGACTGGAGGGAAATAAGAATGCGTGTGAATATTACTCTAGCATGTACAGAATGCGGAGATCGTAACTATATCTCTAAGAAAAACAAACGTAACAACGCTGAGCGTCTTGAGCTTAAAAAATATTGCAAGCGTGACAAGAAGTCTACGTTACACCGCGAAACAAAGTAAGCAGTAGGGATATTTTCCTACTGTTTCTTTTGTATATAGGGGGAATTCCAAATGAAAGAAGAGAAAAAAAGATTACGAACAGAAATATTACAGCGTATGAATGCTTTATCAGAAGAACAGTATACGACTTTATCAGAAAAAATTGCAGATTCTCTATATAAACAACGAGAATGGATTGAGGCTAAAACAATTGGGATTACACTTTCTATGGAACGTGAAGTCAATACATATGCAATTATTGAAAAGGCATGGGAAGAGGGAAAAGCAATTGTTGTTCCAAAATGTAATCGTAAAACGAGAACAATGACATTCCGTCAAATTACAAGTTTTGAACAATTAGAAACCGTTTATATGAATTTACGAGAGCCGGCTCCGTCTATGACAGAAGAAGTATTAGCGGAGGAGATAGATTTGCTTCTCGTACCAGGTGTTGTCTTTACAAGAAAAGGCGAGCGTGTAGGGTATGGCGGGGGATATTACGATCGTTATCTTGTGAACTATAAAGGGAAAGCGCTATCATTAATCTTTGATTTTCAAATTGTTTCTCATATTCCAGTGGAACCATTTGATAAAACTGTACAGAAAATTATTACAGAAAAAGAAATGTTTTCTATTTTGTAACTTATATAGACAAATTAGAAATTGACGATTCTTTTTTATGTTGATTATAATAAATTATGTGAACGTTTTCTTATTGTGTTTTTATAGTAAGTAGACATTTAGAGGGTGAAAAAAATGAAATCTATTTATGATATTCAGCAATTATTAAAGCAATTTGGAACGATTATTTATACAGGAGATCGTGTTGCAGATTTACAATTAATGGGCGATGAGCTTCGTGAATTATATAAATCACAGCTTATTGAGCCGACAGAGTATCAGATGGCTTTATTTTTATTAAAGCAAGAAATTCAAAAAACAACATAAAAAACAACTCTCATACAAAAGCAATCTGACTTGTGTCATACGAGAACAAAGAGAGAAACCGAGTGCAGATTACTTCAGTTATTTTTATGTTGAAAAATCGAAATGAATTTATACAGTAAAACTTCTATTAGCAAATAGCTGGAGAAATAGAGGAAAGAAGGAGAACAACATGGAAGAGAAATGGTTGGTTGGTGTTGATCTTGGTGGAACAACAATTAAATTAGCATTCATTAATATCTATGGTGAGTTTATACATAAATGGGAAATCCCAACGAATACAAGTGAACAAGGAAAACATATTACACTTGATATTGCGAAAGCACTTGATAAAAAGTTACAAGAACTAGGTGAGCTAAAAAGCAAGTTAGCTGGAATTGGGATGGGGGCTCCTGGTCCTGTTCATGTCGCTTCTGGACTAATTTATGAAGCTGTAAATTTAGGATGGAAAAACTATCCTCTTAAAGATTTATTAGAAGTAGAAACTGGTTTGCCAGTTGTTGTTGATAATGATGCGAATATTGCAGCACTTGGAGAGATGTGGAAGGGTGCTGGAGAAGGTTCAAAAGATATCGTTTGTATGACGCTTGGAACAGGTGTTGGTGGCGGTGTTATCATAAATGGTGAGGTCGTCCATGGTGTAAGCGGAGCAGGCGGTGAAATTGGTCATATTACAGTTGTAACGGAAAATGGTTTTGCTTGTAACTGCGGAAAGTCAGGATGCTTAGAAACTGTTTCTTCTGCAACTGGTATTGTACGGGTTGCAATGCAAAAAATGCAGGAAACAGATGAAGCTAGTGTACTACGTTCGCTGTTAGAACAAGAAGGGCATATTACATCTAAAGATGTATTTGAGGCACTTGCAAAAGGTGATGCATTAGCAAAAAAAGTGATTGAAAAGGTTGCTTCGTATTTAGGATTAGCGGTAGCAAATTTAGCTAGCACATTAAATCCAGAGAAAATTGTAATTGGCGGTGGTGTATCAAAAGCAGGTGATGCATTGCTACAACCAATTCAACGTTATTTTGAACAATATGCATTTTCACGCGCTGTTAAAAGTACAAAACTAGCAATTGCGACACTTGGTAATGATGCGGGAGTAATTGGTGGTGCGTGGCTTGTGAAAAAGTATATTTGTGAAGCAAAGTAAAATGAATGAGAAGATAAGCTGGAAAAGAAAAAGGAAGGGGCGCCCTTCCTTTTTTCATATGCTAGAAATCGTGATGTATGTAGAGATTGTAAACAATTGTTTAATGTGTTGGTGGATAGCCATTGTTTAGTACTGTCATGACTGTAAACCATCCAAAAACAAGTACAGTTGCAATGGAAAAACCTCCAGCAAGAAGGTTCTTGTCTCGCAACGTTTTAAGAGAAGAGTATACAGCTAACAGAGTAACTAACGCAAAAATAATAACAAGACCCATACATATCCCCTCTACTCTCTTATTTTGTTTGAGTTTTTGCAATATTTCATCATTTTAATTGTACATGTTTTCAATAGTGTTGTCGAGGTTTCGTTTCTTATGGATAGAAAATGTTGTATCATAAAGTGAAGCTTCTATCGATGGAGGGCTCATTCCTGGCCGAGAGAAAGCTCCTATGAACCGAGTATATGCTTCCCCTTTATATCTCTTTACATTTTGAGGCAGGGGTTTTACAGCAGTACAAAAGTGAGTGTAATGACTGGAGGAGATTGAGGATGAATTGGATTCAAATGCCATTAGGGCCACTGCAAACTAATGCATATATGTTAAGTAATGATCAAAAGGAATGTATTATTTTTGATCCAGGCAGTGAAGGAGAAAAACTTGTAAGTTACATAAAACAACAACAATTAAAGCCATTGGCTATTTTATTAACACATGCACATTTCGATCATATCGGTGCAGTAGATGATGTACGCACTGCGTTTCAAATTCCAGTGTATGTTCATCAAGAGGAAGCGGATTGGTTAGGAGATGCTACTGTTAACGGTTCACAAATTTTTATGATGAATCGTAGTATTACGGTAAAACCTGCGGATCACATTATTGAGGGAGAAGGAACGTTGACAATTGGTTCGTTTACGTTTGATATGTTTGAAACGCCGGGACATTCACCAGGAAGTATTTCATACTATTGTAAAGAAGCAAACGCTGTATTCTCAGGTGATGTTTTATTTCAAATGAGCATTGGCCGCACTGATTTACCTGGAGGTAGCTTTCAAGAATTAATCATGAGTATTGAAGAAAAGTTATTTGTACTACCTGATGATACAACTGTGTTATGTGGACATGGTCCAGAAACAACAATCGGTTTTGAAAAAGAAAATAATCCATTTCTACAATAAGGGGAGCAGGGATGAAGCACGTTCTAAAACAAGCGATGGAAAAGGAAGAAGACCAGTCTATTTCTTATAGTACATATATGAGCCTTGCATTATATGATGTAACCAATGGTTATTATATGAAAGAACGTGAAAAAATTGGCAGACAAGGAGATTTCTTTACAAGTAGTAATGTGTCTTCTGTTTACGCAAAAACATTTGCTCATTTTTTTATTTGGCTTGTAAACGAAGGAGTTGTTGTACCACATATATGTGAAATTGGTGGTGGAACGGGGAAGTTTGCATATGATGTATTGCAAGAGTGGCAAACGATATCACCTGATACGATTGGAAACATGCAGTATTCTCTTATAGAAGTGAGTCCATTTCATAGAAGATTGCAAAAGCAACAACTTCTTTCTTTTGCAAATGTTTCACAATATGCATCCTATCAGGAATTAGGCACCTCTTTCAATGGAATTGTTTTTTCAAATGAGTTGTTTGATGCGTTTCCTGTAGAAGTAATTGAGAAGCGAGAAGATATGTTATATGGAGTACGCGTAAAGTATAACAGTGGAGATGAACTTGTCGAAGTATTGCGTCCGTTAGATAATGAGCACATTGTAAATTATTTGAAAAGACACCAAATCGAGCTGTATGAAGGACAACGATTTGAAGTGCCGTTACAAATGAATGTTTATGTAGAGCAGCTAACAAGTTGGCTAGAAGAAGGCGTACTTATAACAGTCGATTACGGCTACACAAATGAAGAATGGATGCACCCAGCTCGTCGTGAAGGGAGTTTACGAAGTTATTATGAGCATCAACTGATTCGTAATCCTCTTCAACTTCCAGGAGAGATGGATATAACAACTCATATTCATTGGGACGCATTAAAGGTTGCTTGCGAAGACCATGGTTTACAAACAGTATGGCATACGAAACAAAGAGAATTTTTGCTTGCTGCAGGAATTTTAGAGCAACTTGTTAATCATGAAGATCGTAATCCATTTTCTAGTAGTCAAAAGAAAAATCGTGCTATTCGTTCTATGATTTTACAAGGTGGAATGAGTGATGCTTTTGATGTTGTCATTCAGAAAAAGGGGTTGCCGCATTTCAATTTAGATCATTACTTGCATATCTTTTCATAAAAACGAGGCGCAGTATAAAATACTGCGCCTCGTTTCATAGGTAAATACGACATTTTGTTTAGGATTATGTAGTATGTATATATTTTACCTCATGATATATATTTATATTAAAGATATGAGATAAAAGATACATAGTACGCCTTTTGTTTAATTGAATACCCTAACCTAGTAAAACGTGAACTAATTGAATAATTGTTTCGTTTTCTACTTTGTAGTAAATTTCCAATCCTTTTCTTTCGCTTGAAACAATTTTAGCGCTTTTTAACTTCGCTAAATGCTGAGAAATTGTAGATTGTGGCATGTTTAAGCCTGTGTACATTGTAGAAACGTTACTTGGTCCTCGCTCAATCAATCCTTTTACGATACATAAACGCACTGGATGAGCAAGTACTTTTAATAATTCTGCATTGTTTTCATATAGTTCTATTTCTTGTTGAAATGTTTCTAACATATTTTCTCCACCTCCATGTGTGCTGTTATACCAATACTATACATAACAAAATTTTAAACCAAAGAGAACAGTTGTTGCAAAAAAAATGCTCTAAAGTAAAGAAATTGTAAGAAAAGAGACTGTGATGTAACTAATTTGGATAAATCTAGATATTTTTCCATTAGGATAAAACAGTACTTGCCAATTTTTATAACGAATATCTACGTTCTCAATAAAAAATATTTTCCATTTATATTACAATCTTACCATATTTTATTTTTCTTTCAATAATGGAAATGAAAAAATTTTTCGATAATTCAAAAGGAGTTGTATATATTAATCTAGAAATTAATATGGATAGAAAGAAGGGATAGTCATGAGAATAGAGTTTTTAGGAACAGGCGGTGCCACACCAACCCCAAGACCAGGGAGTTATAGCAAAGTAAGTAAAGAGGCGAGAGAAAAAGGGGTGCCGTATAGTAGAATGGGACCGAGTGTTTTTATTCACGATCTTAGTCTATTAATTGATACGCCAGAGGAAATACGCTTGCAATTAGAGCGATCTCAAATATTGAAAGTAGAAGCCGGGATATACTCTCATTGGCATCCAGATCACACAATGGGACGGAGAATTTGGGAAACAATGGCGTTTGAAACGAATAGAGCTTGGGGTACAGCGGTATATGTACCAGAGCAAGTAGCAGAGGATATGAAAAAATTTTTAGGATTGTGGGACCATCTGCAATTTATGCAGCAGCAAGGATGGATTGATGTAATTGTATTACGAGATGGGCAATCCTTTGTGAAAAATAAAATAACAGTTACGCCATTCCGTTTACATGAACAATATATGTATGCATTCTTATTAGAACAAAAAGAAAAAAGAATACTTATTGCAATGGATGAATTATATAAATGGGAACCGCCCGCTCATTTGATTGGTAACTTAGATGTAGCTATTTTACCAATGGGAGTTGTTGAGTTTGATTGGAAGACGAAAGAGCAAATACGAGACCGTGCTTTTATTGAAAGCATACGCGAGGCGACGTTTGAAGATACGCTAGAAATAGCGAAACAATTACAAGCAAAACATACAATCATTACGCATATTGAAGAAATAGATAACCTAGGATATGACGAACTAAAAGAAATTGAAGCTGAATTACGAACGGAAGGCACGAATATTACGTTTGCTTACGATACAATGAAAATTGATGTGTAGAGGTGCAAAATACATGGCTGTATCAAAAGGGAATCTCTATGGAAACACAGCTAGATTTTATGATTTAGAAGAGAGACAGGATCATAGAGAAGTATCATTTTATCTCAAAAGAGCTTCTAAATTATCAGGTGATATTTTAGAGATTGCTTGTGGGACAGGAAGAATTACTTTGCCCTTAGCCCAAGCTGGTTTTTCGGTATGGGGAATTGATTTGTCTGAATATATGTTATATTTACTTCAAGAAAAACTACACACTATGTCTAGTGAAATTCAGAAGAAGGTTCATCTTCAACAAGCAAATATGACGAATTTTACGATGAATAAGAGCTATGATTTTATTTTAATTCTGGGTATCTCATATCAAGCACTGCTCAAACAAGAAGACCAGATCGAATGTTTGAAAATGGTATATAACCACCTGAAAGCGGATGGAGAATTTATATTCAATGTATTTCGCCCGTTTAAGCAATTAGATCAAACTTGGGTTCAACCTGAAGCGGTGCAATGGGAGAAGGTAGATCCGCAAACAGGAAGTACAATTCAAAAGTCTCATATTGCCAAAGCTATTGATGTAGAAAATCAAATTATTTATCCAGAATATATATTTCGGGTTACACATGAGAATGGGACAAAAGAAGAATTAAGGGAACAGTTGTCTCTTAAATATTACTACTACGAACAAATAACGGATATGATTCAGGAAGCTGGATTTACAATCGCTGAGCAATATGGAGATTACGAGGGTAGCTCTATTGAAGAAGGGCCGGAGATGATTTTTGTTTGTAGGAAATAAAAAGTTGCTTATTTTCTTCATATATCGTTGCAGATATGTATGATAAATAAAAGGTGTTCTCTCTCATTTAGGAGAATGTGTTTATAGAAACTTATTTTACTGGTGATAGGAGAGAATGAATATATTATGTCACTTTCAATTCTAAAAGCTAATAATCAAGATGTGAGTGCTATTTTAAAGCATTCTGCAGCAGGGGTACATGAAAGTACTGGTAAGACAGTTAGTCCTCCGGAAGAAAAGGTATATGCAATGTTTACTGCAATACTGGAAAAAGGGGGATATTATCTAGTAGCGAAAGAAGAGGATCAAATACAAGGATGGATTCTTCTTGGTCAAAATAGAGATTACTTTACAGATGCAATCCAAGGATTTATCTATGATATATTCGTCTTGCCTGAATATCGTGGAAAAGGACTATCTAAGATGCTTATCCAGTACGGAATTGAAGAATTAAAATTGAAGGGTTATGAAGAAATAGGTTTAAATGTATTTGCGTCAAATACGGTGAAAGAATTATATAAAAGATTAGGGTTTAAAGAAACACAAATTTTAATGAAATTATCCGTTTAATATAGAAAAGCTAGATGAATTTTCTTCATCTAGCTTTTCTATTTTTACTAAAGAGAAGTATGTGTTTTTGAGTCTATAATTATTTTTCAAAAGATCAATACTTATCATTTGAATTTTTCCACATATAAGTCGCTGCTATGCAGAATAAAGAATGACCTGCACTTTTTAACTTCGCATGTGGCAGGAAAAGGCTCTGACCGCTTCTACGCATGGCCAGATGCTCTCGCCCCCTAAAAAAGAAAGGGATTTTATGTTGGTTTTTAAATTTGTATTTATATAAGTTTCTAGTCTAACCATTTTTAAAAAATAACAGCTTCTTCTACATACGTAAGTGCATGCTCAAAGTCCGCAATTAAATCGTCTACGTTTTCTAATCCAACCGATAAACGCAGCAGTGCATTTGAAATTCCTCGTTTTTCACGTTCTTCTTGTGACATGGCAGCGTGTGACATTTTTGCTGGATACGAAAGGATCGATTCAACAGCTCCTAAACTAACTGCGAATACGGGAAGTTGGATGTGTGTTAGGAATTGTCGCAACGCATGTTCAGATTCTAGTGTGAAAGAAAGGACCGCTCCTGCTGATTTTGCTTGATTGTGCTGCGTTTCATATCCGGAATGGGATGGTAATCCCGGATAATAGATATCTTTAATTTTGGGATGCTGTTGTAAATAACAGGCGATTTTTTCAGCGTTTCGTGAAGAGTGCTCTAAGCGAACGTGCAATGTTTTTAAACCGCGAAGGACAAGGGAGCAATCTTGTGGTCCTAATATAGCCCCAAAAGAATTTTGTAAAAATCCTACTTTTTTTGCGAGTTCCTCATCTTTTACGATTGCTAATCCTGCAGTAACATCGCTATGACCTGCAAGAAATTTTGTTGCGCTATGGAGAACGATATCAGCCCCAAGTTCTAATGGTTTTTGGTAAAGGGGTGTTAAAAATGTATTATCAACAAAAGTGAGCGCATCAATAGATTTTGCAAGTTCACAAACGGCGCTAATATTTGTTACTTTTAATAATGGGTTTGATGGTGATTCAATGTAAAAAACTTTTGTATTAGGACGAATGTTTTGTTTTACCTCTTCTAAATTTGTCATGTCAACGAACGTGTGTGAAACGCCGTACCGAGAAAGAACTTCCGTTATAATTCGATACGTCCCCCCGTATACGTCTTCAGAAATAAGGACATGGTCTCCTTGCGATAAAAGAAGAAAAGTTGTTGAAATCGCAGCCATGCCAGATGAAAAGGCAAACCCTTTGCTTCCGCCTTCTAGTAAAGCGATTAGTTCCTCGAGAGCCTCGCGTGTTGGATTTCCAGAACGACTATAATCATATTTTCCAAATGTATCTACATCAAACTGATGAAATGTAGATGTGTTATAAACAGGAACATTTACGGCACCTGTTTGTTTGTCATGCTTAAAACGATTATGAAGTAAAAGTGTATCTAGGGAATAACTCATATTCTCACTCCTTCTTTTACTTGTTTTAAAGTTTGCTGTAAGTCTTGAATTAAATCATCTTGGCTTTCAATTCCTACGGAGAAGCGAAGAAGACGATTACAGACGCCTCGTGCAGTGCGAATATCTTCTGGTATATCGGCATGTGTTTGTGTTGCTGGGTATGTAATAAAGCTTTCTACACCGCCAAGACTTTCTGCGAACGTAATAAGAGAAAGTGATTGTAAGAACGGATCAATCCATGCCTCTTCTCGTAGTTTAAAAGAGATCATACCGCCTTTTCCTGGATAATACACATCGGTTATCGCGTCTTCTTCTTGTAAATAGGAAACAATTGCTTTAGCATTTTCTTCATGTTGCTTCATGCGCAGTGCTAATGTTTTCATGCCGCGTATTAAAAGCCAAGAATCAAATGGGCTTAACACAGCCCCAGATGCGTTGTGATAGTGAGCGAGTTCTTCGCATAGTTTTGCCCCTTTTGCAACAACAAGTCCGCTTAAAACGTCATTATGACCGCCTAAATACTTTGTAGCGCTATGCAGGACAATATCAGCTCCTATTGTTAATGGTTGTTGTAAATAGGGTGTGTAAAATGTGTTATCAACAATAAGGAGCAAGCCGTGCCGCTTTGCAACGGCAGCAACTTCGGCAATGTCCGTTATTTGCATGAGTGGATTTGTTGGTGTTTCTATGAAAATGGCTTTTGTATTTGGTGAAATTGTTTTTTCAATTTCTCGTATATGTTGTGTATTTACGTATTTACATCGAACATTCCATTTCTGTTCGTGCTCTGTAAATAAACGATATGTTCCGCCGTATAAATCTTCAGAAACAATCAGCTCGTCACCAGAACGGAATAAGGAAAGGACAAGAAGAACAGCGGCCATTCCTGAGCTACAGGCATAGCCTTGTTCACCTTGTTCTAAGTCAGCGATTGCACGCTCTAATAAAAGGCGTGTTGGGTTTCCAGTTCGGGAATAATCAAACCCAGTTGACTTTCCAATTCCTTCGTGGCGATAAGCTGTGGAGAAGTAAACGGGTGGATTGACTGCTCCAGTTGTTGTTTCACTGCGATTTCCAATTTGGGCAAGCTTTGTTTCCAATGTAGACATAATAGAATTCCTCCTTAGTACAAAATAAAAAAGCCTTCTAAGAAGAAGGCTTATATATGACGAATATAGTCTTCTTCTTATCTATCAAATCATTTCTCAATTTGCTGGAATTAGCACCTTATTAACGATAAAAAGCTTGTTAATGGTTGCTGAGGCGTCATTGGGCCAGTCCCTCGACCTCTCTCGATAAGAATTCGAAATATGAAGTTTTTGATTATGTTTTTTACTTTACAATATATTTAGAAAGAAGTGCAACTATATTTTGAATAATTTTATTTTTCTTTCTTTTCGTTGACTTTCGTAATTTAACATGCTAAATTAGTGAAAAAATTAACAAAGACTGTTAATAAGTGAACGGATGATGTTTGCTTTTTGAAAACATAATTGAATGAAACTCTTATCAAGAGTGGTGGAGGGAAAGGCCCTGTGAAACCCAGCAACCTTCAAACAACATGTTTGAAACGGTGCTAAGACCTGCGGAACAAAGCGTTCTGAATGATAAGAGGAGGATAAAATGTTGTCCCCCTCTTCATTAAGAAGAGGGGGTTTTTATATAAATACAAATTAAAAACCTCTTTCTTGTTAGGAGGGACGAGAGCGTCTGGCCATGTATAGAAGCGGTCAGGGCCTTTTCCTGCCACATGTAAGGTTTAAAACAAAAGAAGAAAGCGAGTGTAGATTTTGTTTTGCATAGAAGTGACTTATATGCCGAAAAAACAAAATAGATTTATATATTGACTGAAGAGAGGGAGACATGTGAAACTACTAGATTTATTGCAAAGAGGAATTGTGATTGGGGACGGAGCGATGGGAACGTTGCTGTATTCTCATGGTTTACAAAGTTGCTTTGAAGAATTGAATGTATCTGAACCAGAGCGGATTATTTCGATTCATAAACAATATGTTGCAGCAGGGGCAGATGTTATTCAAACTAATACATACGGAGCAAATGAAGGGAAACTTCGCATGTACGGTCTTGAGGATCGCGTAAAGAAAATTAACCGGGCTGCTGTAAGACATGCAAAAGAAGCGGTAACAGAAAAGAATGCAATCGTTGGAACCATCGGTGGAATGAAACATATTGGAGCAGTTACAACCACTGATATGGAGCGCGAATTTATGCTCTTAGAGCAAGCAGATGCCCTATTAGAAGAAAGTGTGGATGGGCTATTATTAGAAACGTTTTACGATGAGTTTGAATTACTTCATGCAGTGAAAGTATTACGTAAGCAAACAAATGTCCCTCTTATTGCGCAGCTTGCCCTTCACGAAGCTGGTACAACTCAAAACGGAAATAGTGTGGATGATGTATTGAAGCAGCTTATAGAGTACGGTGCAAATGTGGTCGGATTAAATTGCCAGTTAGGACCGCTTCATATGATTGAATCTTTTAAAATGATAGAAATTCCTAAATATGGTTACTTATCTGCGTATCCAAATGCTGGTCTTCCTAAATATGTAGAAGGTCGTTACGTATACGAAGGAAGCCCGGCTTATTTTGAAGAGATGGCACCGGCATTTATTAAGCAAGGCGTTAGGCTTCTAGGAGGCTGTTGTGGTACAACTCCTGCCCATATCGAAGCGATGAAGCGAGCGCTTGAAAATGAGCACCCTGTTACAGCCAAAGAAGTTGTAAAGCGAGCGGAAGTAATAACAACGCAGCGTGTAAATGTAATGGATCGAATTACATTAGCAGAAAAAGCGAAAAAGGAAACGACGGTGATTGTTGAGCTAGATCCGCCTAAAACGTTGGATACACAGAGGTTTTTTGAAGGAGCAAAGGCGTTGAAGCGTGCCGGAGCAGATGCGATTACGTTAGCAGATAATTCATTAGCATCGCCTCGCGTATCAAATATGGCAATGGGAGCGTTATTAACAAAGCACGATATCCCTATATTAACTCATTTAACGTGTCGTGATCATAACGTGATTGGGCTGCAGTCTCATTTACTTGGATTAGCAGCACTCGGTATGGAGGAAGTATTGGCATTAACCGGAGATCCTGCGCGGGTTGGTGATTTTCCTGGTGCAACATCTGTATATGACCTGTCTTCTATAGAACTCATTAAAATGATTAAGGAAATGAACAATGGCCGTTCTATTTTAGGAAAAACAATTGGAGCAACTACCCATTTTTCGATTGGCGGGGCTTTTAATCCACATGTTAGGCATATCGAGGCAGCTGTAAAACGTATGGAGAAAAAAATTGCAGCTGGTGCGGAGTATTTTTTAACGCAACCCATTTATGATGCGGCAGTCATTCGAAATGTATATGAAGCAACGAAGCATATCGAACAGCCAATTTTTATTGGAATTATGCCGCTTGTAAGTAAACGAAATGCAGACTTTTTACATTTTGAAGTGCCAGGCATTACCCTTCCAGAAGAAGTGAGAAGGCGTATGGACGGGCATAAAACATCAGAAGAAGCAGTGGCAGAAGGAATTCATATATCTAAAGAATTAATTGATGTTGCGATGGAGTTATTTAATGGTATTTATTTAATTACACCATTTTTAAAATATGAAGTGACAGAAGCGCTCGTTCGATATATTCAAGCAAAGAAAGAGCAGAAAGAAGGAATGAATGTATGAGACAAATCGAGGAAAGATTGCAGCAAGAAATTTTAATACTAGATGGTGCAATGGGAACGATGATTCAGCAAGAAGACCTTTCAGCTGCAGATTTTGGCGGAGAAGAATATGAGGGCTGTAATGAATATTTAGTAAAAACACGGCCGGACGTTATTTTACATATACATAAAGCGTATATTGAAGCAGGAGCAGATATTATTGAAACGAATACATTTGGTGCAACAAACATTGTACTCAGTGATTATAACCTTTCTCACTTAGATGAGGAGTTGAATGAAAGAGCGGCTCGATTAGCAAAACAAGCTGTCAAAGAAAGTGGTAAAGAGGTATATGTAGCCGGTGCAATGGGCCCAACGACAAAAGCGATTAGTGTCACAGGTGGCGTTACTTTTGAAGAACTTATTGAGGCATATACAAGACAAACACGCGGTTTACTGCGCGGCGGTGTAGATTTGTTACTTGTAGAAACCAGTCAGGACATGCGCAATGTAAAAGCAGCCTGTTTAGGAATTGAAAAGGCATTTATTGAGGCAGAGAAAAAAGTTCCGCTTATGATTTCAGGAACAATTGAACCGATGGGAACGACGTTAGCTGGGCAAACAATTGAAGCATTCTATTTATCGGTAGAGCATATGAATCCATTATCGGTTGGATTAAACTGTGCAACAGGACCAGAGTTTATGAGAGAACATATTCGTTCACTTGCAGAGTTATCTGAGTGTTGCATCTCTTGTTATCCAAATGCTGGACTTCCAGATGAAGACGGGCATTATCATGAATCCCCGCAGTCACTTGCTCATAAAGTGAAACAATTTGCAGAAGAAGGCTGGGTGAACATTGTTGGTGGGTGCTGTGGGACAACGCCAGCGCATATTCGTGCGATGAAAGAGGCGCTGCTATCATTTGAGCCCCGTGTGAAACGAGAAAGAAAAGGTCATGGGATTAGCGGGCTTGAAGCGCTGCAATATGAAGATTCCATGCGTCCGTTATTCGTTGGAGAGCGCACGAATGTAATCGGTTCACGTAAATTTAAACGTCTTGTTGCAGACGGGAATTTTGAAGAAGCAGCGGAAGTAGCAAGGGCGCAAGTAAAGAAAAATGCCCATATTATTGATATTTGCATGGCAGACCCAGACCGGGATGAAATAGAGGATATGGAAAATTTCTTGCAAGCTGTGACGAAAGTATTAAAGGTACCAATTATGATTGATTCGACAGATGAGCAAGTGATGGCGCGAGCTCTTACTTATTTGCAAGGAAAAGGAGTGATTAACTCTATTAACTTAGAAAATGGAGAAGAGCGTTTTGAAAAAGTGATTCCAATTATTAAACAGTACGGATCGGCTATTGTTGTGGGAACAATTGATGAAATTGGTATGGCGGTAACGGCTGAGCGGAAGCTTGAAATTGCCAAAAGAAGTTATGAACTCTTAACAACAAAATATGGAGTACGTCCATCAGATATTATTTTTGACGCGCTTGTCTTTCCAGTTGGAACAGGTGATGAAGAATATATCGGTTCAGCTGTAGCAACAATTGAAGGCATCCGGCTCATAAAAGAAGAGATGCCTGAATGTTTAACAATATTAGGTGTAAGTAATATTTCATTTGGTTTACCGCCAGCAGGACGCGAAGTATTAAATTCGGTCTTTTTATATCATGCAACAAAGGCTGGTTTAGATTATGCCATTGTGAATACCGAAAAGCTAGAGCGTTATGCTTCTATTTCTGAAGAGGAAAAGGCCTTGGCGAATGCTCTTTTGTTTGAGACGACAAAAGAAACGTTAGAGGAATTTACAAATTTTTATCGAGGCGTGAAGAAAAAAGAAGTCGTGGCAGCTGAAACGTTAACGCTTGATGAGCGATTATCTCATTATATTGTAGAAGGGACAAAACAAGGATTACATGATGACTTGCGAATCGCGCTAGATGAAGGAAGAGCGCCGCTTGCCATTATTAACGGACCGCTTATGACGGGCATGGATGAAGTGGGACGTTTATTTAATAATAATGAGCTTATTGTTGCAGAAGTGTTGCAAAGTGCAGAAAGTATGAAAGCAGCTGTTGCGTATTTAGAGCCGTATATGGAGACAAGTGATAGTGCAAAGAAAGGGAAAGTACTACTTGCGACAGTAAAAGGTGATGTGCATGACATCGGTAAAAATTTAGTGGAAATTATTTTATCGAATAATGGATATGACATTGTAAACCTTGGTATTAATGTGCGATCTGATCGTATTATTCAAGAAGTGAAAGAACAGAAACCAGATATTATTGGTTTATCAGGATTACTCGTTAAATCTGCACAGCAAATGGTAACAACAGCAGAAGACTTAAAAGCGGCTGATATTGACGTTCCGATTGTTGTAGGAGGTGCTGCGCTGACGCGGAAATTCACAGAAACGCGGATATCTCCTTCTTATCAAGGGCTTGTTCTATATGCAAGCGACGCGATGACAGGATTAGATCTTATCAATCGTTTGCAAAACGAAGAAGAACGAGAAAAGATGCGTGAGGAAAAAGCGAAGCGTCACTTACATGTTGTTGTAGAAGAAGCGGAAAAACGAGTAGAGGTACCGATTCAAATTGAAAAATTACCGCCAGCACCAGTAATGGCACCGCATTCTACAAAACGTGTCGTTCTGCGTGATATTTCAGTAGCACATCTTGCTCCGTTTTTAAATCGGCAAATGTTGCTTGGACATCACTTAGGTTTAAAAGGGAATGTGAAAAAGTTGCTACAGGAAGGAGATAGAAGGGCTCATGAATTGAATGACTTAATCGATGAATTGCTTCGCGGGGAAGAATCATGGTTACGTCCGAGCGCTGTATATCAATTCTTTCCTGCACAAAGTGAAAATCAAGATATTTTAATTTATGATCCAGAAGATCAAGATCGTGTGCTAGAGCGTTTTACATTCCCAAGACAAGGAAAAGCACCGCATCGCACGCTTGGTGATTACTTGCGCCCGGTTGGAGATGAGATGGATTATGTTGCTTTTTTAGCTGTAACGGTTGGGAAAGGAGTCCGTGCCGTAGCAGAAAAGTGGAAAGAACAAGGCGATTATTTGCGTAGCCATGCGATTCAATCACTTGCGCTGGAACTTGCAGAAGGATTAGCTGAAAAAACACATATGCTCATCCGTGATCGCTGGGGATTTCCAGATTCACCAAATATGACGATGGAAGAGCGGTTCCGAACAAAGTATCAAGGAATTCGCGTTTCTTTTGGCTATCCTGCGTGTCCAGAACTTGCTGATCAAGAAAAGTTATTCCGGTTGCTTCGCCCCGAAGAAATTGGAATTTCCTTAACGGAAGGGTTTATGATGGAACCAGAGGCTTCTGTATCGGCTATGGTGTTTGCTCATCCAGAAGCGCGTTATTTCAGTGTGTTATAATTAAGAGTAAAACTTTTACTAAAAGGAGACATACTGTGAAGACGATTATATTTACAGGCGGTGGTTCTGCGGGTCACGTTACGCCGAACTTAGCGCTTATACCACATTTTCAAAAGAGCGGTTGGAAGGTGTGTTATATTGGTTCACATAATGGAATCGAAAAGACGATTATTGAAAAAGAAGGGATTCCTTATTATGGAATAGCGAGTGGAAAGCTTCGCCGTTATTTTGATTTAAAAAATATAAAAGACCCCTTTCTTGTTATGAAAGGGGTTATGGATGCGTATTTCCTTATTCGAAAGTTAAAACCGGATGTTATTTTTTCAAAAGGCGGTTTTGTGTCTGTACCAGTTGTAATTGGTGCGTGGCTAAATCGTGTTCCTGTTTTTTTACACGAGTCTGATATGACGCCTGGACTTGCAAATAAAATTGCTCTTCGCTTTGCTTCGAAAATATTTGTTACGTTTGAAGAAGCGAAAAAACATTTACCGAAAGAAAAAACAGTATTTACTGGTTCACCTGTGCGAGAAGAGGTATTGCAGGGGAGTCGAAATAAAGGACTGCAATTTTTACGATTCACTGCATCAAAACCAGTTATTACGGTTATGGGAGGCAGCTTAGGAGCACGGCGCATTAATGAAGCAGTACGCGGTGCATTACCGAACCTCCTGCAAAACTATCAAATTGTTCATCTGTGTGGGAAAGGCAATATTGACGAAAAACTTGAGAATACACCGGGATACAAGCAGTTTGAATATGTTCACGATGAACTTCCTGATATATTAGCGGCAACTGATATTGTCATTTCTCGTGCAGGATCCAATGCGATTTTCGAGTTTTTAACATTACAAAAGCCAATGTTATTAATTCCTCTTCCAAAATCTGCGAGCCGAGGGGATCAAATTTTAAACGGACAGTCTTTTGAAAAACAGGGATATGGACGTGTGCTATTTGAAGAAGACATAACAGAAACGTTGCTAATTGAACATGTAGAAGAACTGTATAAAAATTGTTTGCAGTATAAAAGATCGATGCAGCAATATAACGGACAAGAAGCTTTGCAAACGATTATTGATTATGTAACGAAAGCATGATTTCATAGAAATCATGCTTTTGGGGCTGTTTGGAAAGCTGATAACCCCTTTATTATTATGTATAATTGTCCTTATTTTTTAAAAGGGTATGATTACACCAGTGGGAGATGTTCAAGTACCGGTAGGGAACTATAGGAAATCTGAGGTATTTCAAGGTTTTCTTTTTTGAGCTATTGTTCCAAATCAATTGTTTCAAAGTAACACATCATAAACAATATTTTCTAGTTAAGCTGAAAAATTGAATGAAATGTTATTTGTTACTCTAATAGCAGAAATTAGAGAATATCGGGGGAAATTCTCTTAAAAAATGAATAAACTAATAGTATGATGTAGTTAATTGGAAATTAAACCAATTCGAGGCGTATTTCTATTTAGCAGCATGATTAGAGGGGGGAGAAAATGAAACAAGATTTGAACAAAAAAATAGAAGCTCTAGAAACAGCAATTGATACATTGCAGGAGAGGCTCTATGAGTTAAGAGCACAGCAAAGAGCAATGGACGAAGAAAGAGTTCAACAAGTAAAGAAATCTATTGAGAAGAAACAAGAAGTTAGTATCCCTGTGCAAAATGTACGACAAGAAGAAAGAGTCATTAGCAAAGAAAGTGTGAAGGAACCGGAGATAAAGCAGGTAGATATATCTGCATTTAAGCCTGAACCATTTGACATTATAAAATTTTGTCAAACATGGCTACCGCGTATTTTCGTCGCCATTATGCTGCTTGGAGTAATTTGGCTATTTAAAGCGGGAGTAGATGCAGGATTACTTACTCCAGCAATTCGTATTGTATTTGGCGTAGCATTATCAGTTGTTTTGTATTATGTAGGTGATATACAAATAAAAAAAGAACGTCAAGCGTTAGGTTTAGTATTAGCTGGAGGAAGTATTACAGGTATTGTTTTAACGACATTCGCTGCGCACTATTTGTATCATTTCTTTCCGGCAAGCATTGCATTTATATTCAACATTATTTGGATTATACTCGGTATCTATTTAGCTAAGCGATATCAATCAGAGTATCTCGCTATATTTGTATCTGTAGGAGCCTTTTTTGTACCGTTCTTATTAAATAGTACAACACCTAATTCTTACATTTTCTTTGGATATGAAACAGTGTTAACGATTAGTTTATTATGGTATGCGTATAAAAATCGCTATCAATATTTATATATGGTATCTTACTCTGTTTCCGTGCTTGTAACGTTTGTCTTTTTTGTAATTATGACCGTGTTACTAGGGAATTTACAGGTACAATTAACAGTTGTTTATGGATTCATTCATATTCTGCTTTTCTGGCATATGTTTATTGATCGAAGTTTTATTTATCAACCTAGAATGGCTTTGTTTAGTGCCAATGCAATCTTCTTTATTATGGCAATTGTAAAAATTCCAGATTTTACAACATGGGGATTGTTAATTAGTGCAATTGTACACACTGTAATGTTTGTAGCTGACTATATGAAAAATAAAAAATCGTCATTTACAGATCTTTTATTTGGTTTTGCGATGGGGTCGTTTAGTTTAGCGATTTTATATGAATTTAGTTTAGTGAATGGAGCAATTGTATTGATGTTACAAGGTTTTTTAGGTATCGTTACTTCTGCGAAATTAAAACAAGAAATCAAGTTTTATATCAGTGCAGTTATTTATGTAATCGGTATGTTGCAAACGCTTGTTAGTCCATTTGAGACATTCATGTCAGCAGCTTTTGTAGCCCATCTCATTTTAGTTGGAACATTTTATTATGGAATGATGAAAGTGAAACCAATGTTGCAACATTTTGGGAAATATGTGTATTCGATTACGTTATACGGCTTTATGATGCTTGTATTTATTACGATTACTAGAATAGGAGAGGTTCTTTCAACAGACGGGAGTATTATCAGTGTATTTGTCTCTCTTTTATGGATGATATATGCTTTAGTTTCAGTTTGGTTTGGACGTAATAGAGGAATGAATGAAATATTATACGCTGGCTTAGTTGTGTTAGTTGTGACAGTGATTAAGTTATTCTTCTTGGATTTACCAGAAGTATCAATGATGATTCGTGCAGTATTATTCTTACTTATTGGTGGGCTAGGGATTGTTATTTCTAGAATGTTTTTCTCGAAAGAAAAAGGTGAGTAGTAAAAAAAGCAATCCATTTAGGATTGCTTTTTAAGATAGAGATAAAAGCACACTTTATGTTACAATAACATAGATTTGACAGGGGAATTCTAATTGTTGATGCGTGTAAATATGGATGAGATTAGGAGTGACTACATTGGGGCTAAGTCTCTATGAAAATATTGCTCTAGTTGTTTGTTTAATATTGTATATTGGTAGTATTATAGTTTATATGGGACGGAACTTTTCACAAGAACGCAAATTAGAACAATCAGAAATTACAGCTGAATTAGATATGTTAAATGATAAGATGGATAAAAAAGCAAAAAAAGAGTCGTAAATGTCTTTTTTAAAAGATTTTCCTGCCTATTTTTATATATGAAAGAGAGAGGTAGTATGAAATTTTACATCGCTTCAACATTTACAAATAAACAAATTGTCCGCCTTGTAGCAGATAAACTGAAGCAAGCAGGGTGGATTCATACATATGATTGGACAAAAAATGAAAAAGCAACAAATAGATTAGAATTACAAAGTATTGGACAAGCAGAAAAACAAGCTGTACGAGACGCAGACGTTTTTCTGCTTTTATTAAATGGAGGAAAAGGAAGTCATACCGAATTCGGAATGGCGCTTGCTTGGGAAAAGAAAATATTTGTATATAGAGGAAACAGTCCTTTGGATACAACGTTTTACCATTTACCGGAAGTGCATATAGTTGAAGGAAGTATAGAAGAAGTGTTAGGTGTTTCACAAGTTTGATTTTAATTGCCACAAAATATATATTTAAAAATAAAGGATGTATAAAAGGAGCTATAAAACATGCATTTAGAACAAGGATGGAAAACAAATTTCTTAACAGTTGTACAGCAAAGTGAATATAAGAAAGGTGCAACTTTAGCACAATTACTATTTGAAGACGGGGAAGAAGTAGAAGAACTTGTTGATGATTATGGATATGAAGAGATTATCAATCGTGAACATGATGAGGAATTAGAAGAGATTTTAGGTGAAGACTTATTTTATGAACTTGAGCGTAACGTCTTTCTATCATCGCAGTCAAATGAGAAGTTCATCTCTTTTATAAATGGCTTAGGATTTCAATTATTAGACTACATTGTGCTACTCGAATCAGAATTTCGTGTAGATAGTGCGATGTTTTCATCTGATACAATCAAGAAAATGGAGAAACGTTTTCCAAAGTTCCCTTATGTAGAAGGTAGCCAAACAATTTTTGAGATGACATTAGAAGAAGCAATTGAGTTATTAGAAAATGTGACGGGGCTTGAGATTAAAGAAAATATGAATGTATAAAAAAAGAACGTGCTGGGCACGTTCTTTTTTTATAGAATGATTGTATGTTCTGCGTTTGTATATTGCTTTTCAATGATTGCATTTAATCGCTCAACCTTTCGGATACAAGATTGTATATGCTTCTCGACTTCTTGCAATTCTGTAAGGTGATGCGTTTCAATAGGATGGATTTGTAAGCTGAATTTTTCAAATTGAGCACTATATGTGATTTCTGCATAACCACTCATAATATCTGCCTTGTTTTGAAACAGATATTGTTTTGTTTTTTCGCAATATGTTACATTTTGAAATCCATATGATTGTAAAGTTTCGATGATTTTTGTAATTATTACTGTATTCATTGTTTTTCCTCTTTAAGAAATTCGACTTAATCTTGCTATTTGCGGGCATTAAGCTCTCCACATTAAGACTGTGAGAAAGCCAAAATGATTGTTAAGAATAAATGCCGGTAAAAAACGATGTATGAAATTGATCATTAATGGAGCAGCCTTTTGATGGCAAATTGACTGTATTAGTATAACATGAGCCTATTCAAGAAAGCGCTATCAATTTATTTTGAACATGAATTTTTATGTGTATTTTATAAAATTAAAATAAATGAAAAATAATTGTAATAAAGTAAAAAAAATAGAGGACTCTTTCGTTGTTTCATCATATACATAGATAAGTAGAGCAAATGAAAGAGGTGAAGATGTTGAACTTTGATATTACAGGACAAAAAGCATATGTAAAAGATGGACCGCATCGAAATCAAATAGGAACCATCAAAAGAAATAGCACGGAGAACGGTGCAAAATATGTGATTGTAATTGACGGCATGGATATTGATATTGAATTAAAAGATATTGTTTTAATTGATGTAGATGTTCGGCAATTTCATGACTGGTGTGAAGAGCAAGGTTATTTGTGAAATAATGGATGTGAATGGCATTGAACACGCTTAAAATAGCGTGTTTTTTATTTATGTTGTAAGTTTTTATGATTTTTGAAAGTACCGAAAATGCCCATCAATATAAAGATAACAAAAGAGGTTAAAGGTCTCTTGCCTTGTAGTGGGTTGTTAATTTCTTTTTCAGTCTTTTCGGTGCCGGACACTCGTATTTTTGTATAGGACGAGAAGAATGTCTCAGTACTGTTATATATAGTGAGGTGTTCTCTCTCCCAAAAGTTGTATTCATAAAGAATTTTTATGTTTGTAAAATTTTAGTAGATTTCTAGAATTTTACTTAGAAAAATATGGTTTTTAGTGATATAATGGTTATATACTTCACCAAATTAAATAAATGGAGTTAAATACTTGCAGAGAGGGATGCATACATATGAAAGCATTACTTTGGCATGATCAACGTGATGTAAGGGTTGAAGAAGTTGTAGAACCAGCTGTAAAACCAGGAGCAGTGAAAATTAAAGTAAAGTGGTGCGGAATTTGTGGAACGGATTTACACGAATATTTGGCAGGGCCTATTTTTATTCCAACAGAAGAACATCCGTTAACACATACGAAAGCACCGGTTATTTTAGGTCATGAGTTTAGTGGTGAAGTTGTTGAGATTGGTGAAGGTGTTACATCTTATAAAATAGGAGACCGCGTTGTTGTAGAGCCAATTTATTCTTGTGGTAAATGTGAAGCTTGTAAGCGCGGTTATTATAATCTTTGTGATCAGCTAGTCTTCCATGGTATTGGTGGAGATGGTGGCGGTTTCTCTGAATATACTGTTGTACCTGAGGATATGGTTCATCACATTCCAGATGAAATGACTTATGAACAAGGTGCACTTGTAGAGCCAACTGCAGTTGCGGTTCATGCAGTGCGTCAAAGTAAATTAAAAGAAGGCGAATCTGTTGCTGTATTTGGCTGCGGGCCAATCGGACTTCTTGTAATCCAAGCAGCGAAAGCGGCGGGGGCAACTCCTATTATTGCGGTTGAGCTTTCTAAAGAACGTCAAGAGTTAGCAAAGTTAGCAGGGGCCGATTATGTATTAAACCCAGCGACGCAAGATGTGCTGCAAGAAATTCGTAATTTAACAAATAACGTTGGTGTACGTATTAGCTATGAAGTAACAGGTGTTGAAGTTGTACTTCGTCAAGCAATCGAAAGTACTAGCTTTGATGGACAAACTGTTATTGTTAGTGTATGGGAAAAGGATGCAACAATTACCCCAAACAACTTAGTATTAAAAGAAAAAGAGGTAATCGGTATTTTAGGATATCGTCATATTTTCCCAGCTGTTATTAAGTTAATCAGTTCTGGTCAAATACAAGCAGAGAAATTAATTACAAAAAAAATTACAATTGATGAAGTTGTGAAAGAAGGATTTGAAGCACTTGTGAAAGATAAAAATCAAGTGAAAATTCTTGTTTCGCCTAAATAATAGATTCATATAAAAGAAACATCAAAACAGCTGACAAGTTACTGTCAGCTGTTTTCTTTCTTATAATGCAATTTCTTCAGTTTTATTATCAGTTTCATTGTACACATGTGCATCTAACTCTCCAAGCCATTTGCTAGAAATAAGACCGGCTGTCATAGAACCGCTCACATTTAATGCAGTGCGTCCCATATCAATTAATGGTTCAACAGAGATTAATAGAGCGACAATTTCAATCGGCAAGTTCAGAGTAGAAAGTACGATAAGTGCTGCAAATGTCGCTCCGCCTCCGACACCAGCAACGCCGAATGAACTAATTGCAACAACAGCGATTAACGTTAATATAAACTGTGGTTGCAGAGGATCAATGCCAACAGTTGGCGCAACCATCATGGCAAGCATGGCAGGATAAATACCCGCACATCCGTTTTGACCAATTGATACACCAAAGGAAGCAGCGAAGTTTGCAATTCCTTCTGAAACACCGAGTTTTTCTTTTTGCGCTTCTATATTTAACGGCATAGTACCTGTACTTGAACGTGATGTAAACGCAAATGTTAAAACAGGGAATGCTTTTTTCAAATATTGCACTGGGTTTAAGCCAGAAAGAGCGATCAGTAATAAGTGAATAATAAACATAACAATAAGTGCTACATAAGATGCTAAAACAAAATTACCAAGTTTTAAAATAGCTTGCACATCACTTCCAGAGACGGTTTTTGCCATAAGCGCAAGTACGCCGTATGGGGTAAGGCGTAAAATTAATGTGACCATCCGCATGACGACCGCATATACGGCATCAAGTATATGCTTAAATTGTTCCGCTTGTTTTGGATATTTCTTTTTCACTCCTAAGAAGGCAATCCCAATAAATGCGGCAAAAATGACAATAGAAATTGTTGATGTTGGACGAGCACCTGTTAAATCTAAAAATGGATTTGCAGGAATTAATTCTAATAATTTTTGCGGAATGGGTGTTTGCTCAATAGAAGTAAATTTTTCTTCTACTAATTTTAAGCGAGCTGTTTCTGCACTGCCTTGCTGTAAACCAGTTGCTTGTAAGTCGAAACCAGCACTTGCAGCAATTCCGACTGCAGCAGCAATTCCAGTTGTAAGAAGTAAAATGCCGATAATAAGACCACTAATTTTGCCGAGATTATTAGTTAGTTTTAATTTTGTAAACGCTGAAATAATTGAAACTAAAATAAGCGGCATAACGATCATTTGTAATAACTTAACATAACCACTTCCGATTAAGTTAAACCAATTATTAGATTGGATAATGACTTCGGAATTTGGTTTATAAAAAAGTTGTAAAATAAGTCCAAATATAATTCCGAGTCCGAGTGCGGTAAATACACGTTTATTAAAAGAAAGGTGTTTACGTTGCATATAATATAACAAACCGACTAATAGGAGCATAATGATGACGTTTATGCTAACTAACAATGTACTCATACTGTTTTCCCCCTTCAAATCTGTTACAAATAAATATATTCAAATAAAACCTATAAGTCAACTATGAAATAAAAAGAATATAAAAAAAGATGGCATATATGCCATCTTAATGTCCCATTCACGGTGTAAGAAGGAATGTCGTATAGTATGTAAATCCAATGAAGAAGACTGTTAAATATGCGCCAAATACATAAATGTACATACGCTCTGTTAATTTTAAATAACTTAAAAGTACAAAAAATCCTGTTTGTCCTAAAAATAATAGTGCTGCCCCATACATATCCCCTAAATAAAACATCACGGAAAAAATACCAGTCCAAAAGCCGAGAACGCGAAACATGCGCTCCATCCCATTCCCCTCCCTTTGTATGAACTCAATACTCTCCTTAATTATAATGCACTTTTCTAACTATTGTAAACATTTACAAAATAATAAGAAGCCAGTATAATCTGGCTTCTTATTTTACACATGAAGATGATAATTACAAGACTTACAACCTGTTTCGAACATATTATCATTACGTGTTAATTCCATGTTCGGAAATAGAACTTCAAAGATCCCTTTCATCATATCGACATGCATGTTACAAACTTCTTTTGGATGATAAATGGTAACTTCTTTAAATGGGCAATTGTATACGTCATAGAAAATTTTTGAGCCATCGGTGCTTAGTTCAAATTCTGGGGATAAGCCCGCTGTTGTTAAAGCTTCTTTGGCAATTTGTACTTTTTGTTCAACCGTTAATTCATTTTCATTAATGTTTAAGCGATTTAGCTGTTGTTCCATTAATTCTTTACCAAACTTTTTGCCCGTTTCATAAAGTGCTTTCTCGCCAACTTCACCTAAGCTAAGTAATGTATTGCAAGCAATTTGTGCTAACAATTGATAATCACGAAACGGAAATTGCAGTTGAATGACATCATCTGATAAGACATATAACCGGCTAGGTCTGCCGCCTTTACCTGTTTTTTTTGTTTCTGATTTTAACATATTTACATCTTCTAGCTTTGAAAGATGTAAACGCGCAACATTCGGATGAATATCAAATTCGTCAGCAATTTCTTGTACGGTAACCTCAGCGTGTTTTTGAGAAATATATTTATAAATATAATAGCGTGTTGGATCAGAAAGTACGTTTGTAATTTTTAAAGCTTGTTCCATGAGGATCGCCACCTTTATCGGTTTATCTGAGATAACAATATTATAATATAGATAATGTTGTATAACATGTTTTTGGGCAATGATTCATTAATTGTTCATAATTTCACAAACTTTTTTGTATGTAAAATTGAAAAATATTGCCGTGGAAATAGAAAATTCGCCATTTTTCTTTTCATGATGGTCGTGATATATAAAGAGTGAGGAGGCGATAACAGTGAATGCTGTCGAACAATTTGCTGACACAATTATGAAAGAAGCATGTAGGTTGCGGGCATCAGATCTTCATATTGTGCCGCGTCATGAAGATGCTGTTGTACAATTGCGTATTGGAAAAGACTTAGTAACAAAGCATCATACTTCAAAAGAATTTTGTGACCGACTTGTATCACACTTTAAGTTTTTAGCAGCTATGGATATTGGTGAAAGGAGAAAGCCGCAAAATGGTTCATTACAGATGAAAATTGATGAGGAGGAGGTATATTTACGTCTTTCTACTTTGCCAACTGTGCATCATGAAAGCCTCGTTATTAGGTTGCACTTACAAACTGCGGTTCCGACCCTCTCTCATCTCTCATTATTCCCAAATTCCGCAAAAACACTTCTCTCTTTTTTAC
The DNA here is from genome assembly GCF_002551005.1 of Bacillus pseudomycoides. Taxonomy (GTDB): domain Bacteria; phylum Bacillota; class Bacilli; order Bacillales; family Bacillaceae_G; genus Bacillus_A; species Bacillus_A pseudomycoides_C. Next base: position 189,220 of record NZ_NVOY01000003.1, on the reverse strand, counting down.
ATCATTCGCACGGGTTAATTATTTTTACAGGACCGACAGGATCGGGGAAAACGACAACGATGTACGCTCTGTTAGAAGTAGCAAAGAAGGAGCAGACTCGCCGCATTGTAACACTAGAAGATCCAGTTGAAAAGAAAAAAGATGGACTATTACAAATTCAAATTAATGAAAAAGCGGGTATTACGTATGCAACTGGATTAAAAGCGATTTTACGTCATGACCCAGATATTATATTAGTAGGAGAGATTCGCGATGAAGAAACAGCAAAGGTGGCGGTTCGAGCAAGTTTGACGGGACATTTAGTTATGACAACATTGCATACGAATGATGCAAAGAGTGCAGTGCTACGTTTAATGGATTATGGTATTTCACTATTAGAAATTGAACAATCGCTACTAGCGGTAGCAGCGCAGCGACTTGTGGAATTAAAATGTCCATTTTGCAAAGGGAAATGTTCACCGTTATGTAAAAAAATGCGTCACGTACGCCGAGCGAGCATTTATGAATTATTGTACGGTGATGAATTGAAAGAAGTCATTTATGAAGCAAATGGAAAACAAGCAACGTACCAATATACAACGCTTCAAGATGAATTAAGAAAAGGGTATGCACTAGGATTTATTGAAGAAGATGTTTATGTTTAAAAAAGAAAAGTGGCGGTTACATGAACAAGCATTGCTGCTGCGAAGGCTGGGTGAACTTTTAGAGAAAGGATATTCTTTATTACATGCATTAGAGTTTTTGCATTTTCACTTAACCCCGTGTAAACAAATACAGCTTCAAGATGCTGCCGAAGAATTTAAAAAGGGAAGCAGCTTACATGATGTATTTTATAAACTTGCATTTCATCCCGATATTTTAAGTTATTTATTTTATGCAGAGCAACATGGTGACATTGCCTTTGCCTTGCAGCAAGGGAGCTCACTCCTTGGCAGAAAAGATAAACATCAAAAAAATATGATGAAGGTGCTGCGCTATCCATTCGTTCTTTCTTTGTTTTTATTAGGTATTCTCCTTGTATTTAATCTAGTTCTTCTTCCACAGTTCTCTACTTTATACCGTTCACTCCGCGGATCATCTACTTCATTTACAGACAGTATTTTAACAGTTATTCAAGCACTTCCGTATGTTATGGGAGGCGTTGTTGTTGCAATTGGCACTGCAGTTCTTATCTATATGCTGTATGTAAAGAGATTGCATCCAGTTACGAGAATGGATATTTGTATGAGAGTTCCTCTTATAAAAATGTTTTTTAAATTAACGAACTCACACTATTTTGCAATTCAATTAAGCGGCCTTTTACAAGGCGGGCTATCTATATTAGAAGCGCTAACGTTAATGAAGGAACAAAAGCATCATTTGTTTTTTCAATGTGAAGCTCTCAAAATACAGGAGTTATTAACAATAGGAGAACATCTTGATTCTATTATGATGAATCGTTCGTATTATGAGCAGGAGCTCGCTTACATTATTAAACATGGACAAGCGAATGGCAATTTAGCAACTGAGCTTGCCGATTATAGTGAAATGACAATTGAAAAAATCGAAGAGAAAATCAATCGTATTTTATTTGTTATACAGCCCCTTTTGTTTGCATGTATCGGAATGGTTGTTGTGCTTATGTATTTAGCGATGATTATGCCAATGTTTCAAATGATGGATTCTATTTAGGAGGCATGTTCTGTGAAAAATGAAAAAGGCTTTACGCTGTTAGAAATGTTGCTTGTTATGGTTGTCATCTCTGTGTTATTACTGCTTATTATTCCAAATGTGGTAAATCAGCGCTCTTCTGTACAAGGAAAGGGATGTGATGCCTTTGTAAAGTCAGTTGAATCACAAGTACAAGCATATCAATTAGAACATAATAAAATCCCAACGGTGGATGATTTATATACGGGGAAGTATATTACATCTAAAAGTTGTCCAAAAGGGGAGAGTATTACAATTGATGCTGCAAATGGAGAGGTTAAAGTTGTAGGGAAATCGTGAAGAAAAATGGCTTTACTCTATTAGAAATGCTCATCGTATTAAGTGCTATTTCTATTTTAAGTGTAGTAACGTATTTTAATTTATCGTCGATTTATGAAAAGCAAAAGATGAATCAGTTTATGCACCAATTTTCTCAAGACATCCTTTTCATGCAGCAAGTAGCGATGAGCCGCCATAACCGTCACACATTACGGTGGTTTCCTAATCAAGCTTCGTACACTATTACATCGTCAGGAGAAACAAACCCTGTTCTCGTTCGTTACTATCCACCTGATATACAGGTGAATGTAAACACATTCCCTAATCCAATGAGTTACGGGCCGGATGGAAATATTAATAGAGGTGGAACGATTATTATTTCTTATAAATCCAAAACGTACCATGTTGTATTTCAACTTGGGAGAGGAAGATTTACGTATTATGAAGTGTGACAAAGGTTCGGTTATGCTAGAAATTCTTGTGTCTCTTAGTTTATTAATGATGGCGGTTTCGCTTTTACTTCCGCAAACGCTTCTTATTATGCAGGAGAGAAAAAATATCCAGCTTCGATACAGAGCGCAGCTACTTTTGAAAGAAGCGGCAGCAGTATATATGTATGATCATGTCGTTTCGCCAGTAATCGAAAAGCGATATGAACATACGGTATATATAATTGAATGGAAGACCGAAAAAGTGTGCGTAATGTGGAAAGATAGTAAACAGCGTGAGAATGAACGGTGTCGTTATGCTAAAAAATAAGCAAGCTGGGTTTACGTTATTAGAAGTTATGATATGTTTTCTATTTTTATCTGTATTTTTTCTTCTTCTCCCGCGTCTTCAAGTCCTCTTTATAGAACCTCCGTACCCTAAACAAATTACGAATTGGGAATGGAACGTTTTTTTAGAGCAAGTGCAAATTGAGTTTCGCGATGTAGAGGAAGGAAATAATGTGGAAGGAAAATTGTTTTTCAAAACAAAGGCAGGAGAACATATCACATATGTTATGTAATCTAGGGATACCTCAAAATCCAATCATCTTAAAGGTGGATACTTTTATCCATATAAGGTAAAATTAGATAATAATTTAGTGGAGAGAAGAGGTTATTTTAAGAATGGATGTTTCATCACTCATTCAAACTTGTTTAAATGAATTAGAACAAAAAAACTACAATTTACCAAGATTGTTAAATAAAGTATTAAGGATTGCGTTTTTAGTAAAGGACTATAAAGTGGTTTATGTAATAAAAATGGAATTAAGTAATTTACAAAACAATGAATATAGAAAAGAAATTCGGGCTGAATTTATGAGTTTAATGATGAAAAAAAATAATGATTGGGAAATGGTAAAGAAATTACATGCAAAGATTGTAGAACAATACATTGAAAGAAGAACTTTTACTATGCTTACAGATAATAATGAAATCTCTGATCAAGAAATGGTCAAGAGTAGTTCGATATCAGAAGTTTTACATAGCATAGAAGCATTAGAAAATAGGTTGAACAGGAACGAATTACCAGCTGGTTTAAATTCTAAAGATATATATTATGAGAACCAAAAAAAGCAAAAAGAAGATGAAGTACTGCTCTATAGTATTACTCAGTTAAAAGGAATTGTAAGTAGAGTTGAAAATTATATTTATAGTTACTTAATTATGCTAGAGAACCAAGGAATAGAGAGAGAGGATTTAGGTATGGAAAATAAAAGTACTAATAGAGATATTTTTATTATTCACGGACATAATGAAGCTAAGTGGAGAGAACTTTTCAATCTGCTAAAAGAAGATTTTGGTTTAAATCCAATCGTATTGGGGGAGCAACCAGATAGAGGGTGTAGTACAATAATTGAGAAATTTGAACATTATGCAAAAACTTGTTCTTATGCATTTGCTCTATTTACACCTGATGATGTTATTGAAAATAATGGGGATAAATATTTTCAAGCAAGACCCAATGTTATTTATGAATTAGGGTGGTTTAATGCATATCTTGGTAGAGAAAGAGTTTGTATGTTACTACAAGATGGTAAAAACATGGAAATATTCTCTGATTTTCAAGGTGTACTCCAAAAAAGATTTAATAATTCGATTAGTGAACAATATAGAAGTATTAAGCAAGACTTAGAATATGTTGGTTTACTTGGATAAGGAAATGACTTCTTATTAAGAAATTTCATTATTTATATAAAACGATGATAAATTTAGAAACATTTGATTGTTGTTTACATTTAATATAAGCTTTACATATGAAAGTTTAAAGGTAAATATTGGAGGGGGTTTCAATGTCATCTACATCACGAACGGAACCATATTTATTCTACCTTCAAGAACACTTGGGGTATGGTGGTTTCGGGAATGTCTACAGGGCTAATGGACTTATTTATGAAAATGATATAGTAGCAATAAAAGTTTTAAAGACAGAACAATTAAATCCAAATGTTTTAGATAGATTTAATAGAGAAATAAGGATACATTCTAAATTAAAGCACATTAATATTGTTCCTATTATTGAATTTGAATTAGATGATAGTTTTCCTGGAGATGAGGAGAGAGGGTTAGCGTACTATACAATGCCATTAGGGAAATGTAATTTTCGAACTTTCCTATACAATTATCGCCAGGAAAATTTAGGATTCATGGATGATGAAACAGCAGTATACTATTTTAATCAGATATTAGATGGCATAGAGTATGCACATAGTGAAGAAATAATTCATAGAGATTTGAAACCGGAAAACATCATAGTATATGAAGAAAATAATAAAGAAATATTAAAGATTGCAGATTTTGGTTTAGGGAAATTCTTGCACAATGATGCAACGATGCTAACACAAACTAAAATGGCTCTTGGTACTGATGCATATGCAGCGCCAGAACAACGGGAAAACTCACGAAGTGTTGATAAAAGAGCTGATATATATTCTTTAGGTAAAATTTTATATGAAATGCTTACTTATGATATACCTCATATTATTGATTATGAGAAAATTCCTCATTCAAAACTTAGATATATTATTAGAAAAGCAACAAATAATAATAATAAAAGAAGATTTAACAATATTCAAGAGCTTAGGGAACAGTTAAATCTTGCAATGGGTTATACTAATACTACAAAAAATTTATCAGTGCAATTTAATGAATTATATAAAAAATATATAAATGAAGAAGACGAATTGTTTTTAAAAGAAATATGTGATTTATTGATAAAGCATAATAATGATTATATTCTCTATACAGAGGATTTTATGAGGCTAGATGAAGTTACAGTAGCAGCTGTATATGCAAATTTTAAGTATGAATTTTATGAAATTGTAGAAAATTATTTTTCTATTGTCGATGGAACCCATATTTATAGTTTTACTGATAAAATTTGCGACTTCATTTTTTATAGACTATTACCGTGTTTAATGGAAAATATGGATTTATATGAAAAAGCATTTGAAACAGTATTGCGTTTAGGATTTAATCATAACCGCTATTACATAGCGCGTAGGTTTGCTAGAGAAATAGAAAGAATTCCCGAAGGAGCTATAGATTACAAGATGATCATTGGAGATATATTAGCAAATTATAAAATAGCAACAAAATGGCTAAAACATTATGTAAATGAACAACAACTTTGTGATTATCTTGCTACTGAAATAGCGAAATATTAATAATGAGAGAAATTTATAAAATGTACTTAAAACTCGCTAAAATTAGCGGGTTTTTATTTTTTTAAAAATTTTTTCGAGTTTGGTTTACGTTTTGAAATGTTCTATATATAATAACAGTGTAAAATGAAAAAATACAAAAATTACCAATTAGGAGCGTGATTTGCATGTTAAAATCTATCAACAAAAAAGATAAAAAAATGAGTTATGAAGAATTAGCATTTAATCGAGCAGAGTGTGGTGCAACTATGGCCAATATTTGGAGCCCTAAAGAACAAGTATTTGAAGAAGCTCGTGAATTAGCATTTTTCGTATTGAGAAATCGATGTGAATTAGCATTTTGGAAAACAAGACCTGGGGTTGTAGATGTTATTTTAGACAGAGCAGCAGACCAAATGTGGGTAGAATTACAACATTTCGAACTAGAATGGTATATTCAAGATCACTTTGAAGAATGGGTTTATGTTAAACATAAACAAGAATGGAAAGAGTTTAATGAAATGGTGCAGCCTATTCGTCAAATTAAGTATGCATTATATCCATTATTGAATCCAGATGAAAATGAGGTAAAAGAAGATATTAAATACTATACGGAAATGGAAATTGATGATATGAAAGAAAAGACTTTAATCAACAAATAAAATCAATAAAATTATATATAATAATTTAAAAGTGGGTGTTTTTATATGGAAATTAAAATTTTAAAAAAGGGAAAAAGCTATGATGAGTGGATTGCTGATGAAATGTATTTTCAGCAATTAGAGAATGAGGAAGAAATACAGGAAAAAGAACTCTTTGAACAAATCCGAGAATTTACTTTCTTTGTACTGAACAAACATAAACAATTCGATTATTTAACAATAAGTATTTTGCAAATTGAGGAAGCTTTAAACAAAGCAGTAAGAGATGGGCTTGTGGATCCATATGAATTTGATATGCATGAGTATATAAGAGATGTGTATGGTGAAGAAGTATTTGAAAAACATGTAAGAGATTGGGAAGAACACGCAAGAAAAGTCGGAATAATAAAACTTTTTAAAGGGCATCCAGATATAGACCTACTAATTTTATAGTGGGTCTTTTATTTTGGTTTATCACATAATGGTTACACATTCCAATGAACCATTTATAATGAAGTTATGATGAATTATTAGGTTGTAAATGGGGCAGAGGAGTGTTGAAAGTGGGATTTTTCGATAATTTAAAAGCAAATGTAAAAAATGCAAAAGAAGCAATTGCAGAGCAAAAAGACATTGATAAGACATTAACAGATAAGTTAAATTGTGAGGTTGTTGGAGGAGAAAATCACATATTTACAAAACATTTTGCAATGGGTAAAACGAAAGATGGATATGCAATGATTAATCGGAAACATAAAGTGAAAATTATCGCTTGTAGTGAGTATCATGAAACAGAAATAAAAAAATCTGCAACTAAGAAAATTGCAGGTGCAGCTGTTGGTGGGGCATTAACAGGAGGCGTAGGTGCGATTGTAGGTGCAATTGCGGTTGGCAATAATAAAAAGAAAGTACATAAATTTGATAAATTAGTAGCAGTTGATGAAAATGGATACACACATGAAGTGATTTTAAAAATCACATTTTTACAAAGACAGCTCATTAACACACAATATATTAATTAGCAGAGAGTATTATTACATCGAAATGAACGAACGTATACCGATGCATTTAACATTGAATATATATATATAATATCGTTAAATGAATCGGTATAATTTGATTTATATCATGATATTAAATAATCTGAAACAAACAACACACTGAGCAACTTGTTGCGAAGCAGAACGACCGCAGGTTGTTCTGTAATTATTTATAGTGTTTCAAGTAACATATAAGTTCTTTTGTGATTGCAATATATATGTATAATTGCAGACAGTGGTGCTTCCAAAGAAGCACCACTAGTTCGAAGCAAGCTTCTCACAATCAAAGATATCTGGTTATAGATTCATATACAAATTTTTAAATTTTTTTCAGAAACATGGTTTACGAATCGGCTTCTAGAACATATATATTATGTAGGGGTTAATAATTATTGACCAATAAAAATATAAAAATAACAAAAACACATCTTTGACGGATGTGTTTTTTTGTTTTAAGAGGAGTGAAAATATGCGGAAGAAAAGAATCTTTAAAAAATCGCTTGCCGAAAAATTAGTGATTATTGGTTGTAATTTGATTGAAACTGAAACAAATTATCGAAATGGAAATTTAATGGTCTATATATTTGAAGATGATAAAAAATTACGACTTTCGCTTGAGGTGTTATCAATGTAACGAAACGGTATACCATAACATTTAAAAACATGCTAATAAACTAATTTCAATGAAAGGAAAACATTCATAATGCTAAAAGTTCAATATTACAGTTGGGAAGAGTTACAAGAAATATTAAATGTCCAATTTACAAAGAGTAACGGAAGAGCAAAATTAATTAATAGAAATATCGCTCCATTTTATGAGTATCAAATAGTTAAAGAAGGTCGTAAAACGATTGGATTAAATATTATAGGTTTTAAGGAAAAACAAAAAAGCGAATTTATTCAAGCATGTGAGAAAATTGCTGAGTTTGAAGTTAGTTTTCCAAATGAAAGGACAGCGGAAAAATTGCTTCATTTATTAATGACCGGTGATAGAACCATTTTTAGTTATGAAGAATTAGGGAAGTTTGAAGAATTAGAAAGAAATTATACAAGGCAAACAATATCCGTATATATGCGGAAGTTCCAAGAGATAGGTATTATTCCAAAACAAAAACAAATAATTGAAGGTATTCGTTTTGACGGTGAAACAGGTGAACTTTTTGGAAAAGGAATTGATCCAAACAAATGGACTTATTATAAAGTGTATAAAAAAGAACGTAAAGAAGTTTCTTATTTAGAATATAGGGAAATGGTTGATTATATTAATGAAGTAGAAAAAAATATGATAATGCCATTAATTGATAAAGCGAATGGTGATGCGTGGGCAATTAATCGTTATCGGAAACAGTGTAAAGAACAAGCTATATATTCTTGTATTGAAGAATTTGGTTATTTACCAAAAAGAACATTGTCAAAGGTTCTTACAGAAAAGGCGCAAAGTGTTTTTGAAATTTATTTTCATAACAAAGATGAGGCCGAGAACAAGGAAAATGAAACTTCAGTCATTGATGATAAAAAGGGTACAAAACAAAAATATGCATCTGTTATAGAGCTTGTTAGAAATTTTGAATTTATGAAGGTTCAACAAGTTGAAAAACCAATTGTGAAAACGATTCGAGCCAATGAATTACATGTTGAAAAAGATACATTTACAAAAGTACCGAGGATATTCAAAGGAAGGGTTATTTGTAAAAAAGTAGAACGAGAAATTTATGTAGTTCCAGATATATCGCAAAATGTAAAAGGGAATGACAAGGTATTAGAAAATGTAATGAGTTCGGTTGTATAAAACTTTTATGGCTATCAAGAAATGATAGTTTTTTATTTTGCTTAAAAATATTAGGTCTCATGGTTTACAAATGCTCTTCGAAAGCATGTATATAATGTGGGGTTAATAATTATTGACTAAAATATATGAGGTGTTAAATATGGAATTTTTAATGACGGAAAAACAAAAACAGATTTATTGGAAAAAGAAAAGGTTAATTGAATTAAAGCTTCAAGGGTTAACTCACAAAGAAGTTCATGAGCAATTAAATGAAGAACTTAGAAAAAAAGGTTTAAAAGAAATTTCGATAAGCTATGTGAAAGTATATTGGAGTCAATATATTCAACAACAAAACATGAAACAAGATAGTTAATTAGGTGCGATCATAAAAATGATGGCACTTATTTAATTTTAAGAGGAGTGTTGGTGAAATGGGGATTAATGGGGTTAAAGAAAAAGTTAGAAATGTTGTTATGATTATGTGTTTATGGTTGTGGTTATTTGTATAAAGGAGATTTGTTTTATGGAAATTAAAAATGGAAGAATTTATTTATATAATTCAAGATATTATTTGAATTTAAGTTCATATGGTATGGAACCAATTACAAGGTTCGAGTATCCAAGAGAAACAATATATGTTTATGAATATAGCAAAGCGACAATTAAATTACTAGAGGAAATGATGAAGGGCTCGTTAGATTAAATAACGGGCTCTTTTATTTTGTACAAAGAGATAAAAGGAGACCAATAAAATGCTAAGAAACGTGATGAGAGATATTAAAAAGGAATTGAGTTATGAAAGGGATACTGAAAAAAGAATGGATGAAGTATCCAAAATTGTAGAAAAATACAATCTTAATGACCATTTGTATTCATTTAATGCAAAGAAGGTAACAAGTGATAGTAAAACAACAAATACAATCAATGAAATATTAGATTTTCTTGCGGGATATATTCTTGAAAGTGAAAATCTTACAACAAAGAAAAATGAATACAACATATTAGATGAAAAGAGAATGAAAGATGTTGAAATGAATGAACAGGGACTTCCATCATATTCAAGTGATAATGAAGAAACAACTGCTGAATTTGAATTGACAAGTGCTCTAATTAATAAGGAACGGTTATTAAAATATGAAGATACTGTATACCAGTTGTTGAAAGGAGATTATGAATTAATTAACGATGGTGCGATGTTTGAAGATTTATGGTGTTGTCAAACATTACAAAATGAAGATGCTAGAGGACTCGTAGAAGGAATTTATAATACGATTCAATATTATTTATCGGAAATTCGTACAACATGTTCTAAGAAAAAAATAATGATAAATAGAAAAAGGATTAAGGAATTATTGTATGAAGACATTGGAAGTATTGTTCGTTCTTATACCAAATTTGAAACCGTACAAAAAAGAACGGGTGAAAGAGCAAACAAAAAATATATTGCTGAATTTAGTGAAGATATTGTAACAAATAGGCATCAACAAATTTTCAAATGGCTTGTGGCGGATAAAAATGCAATTACAAATCCGACTGAAATTATTCCGATCATTGATTTGGAAGCGGCTATTGAAAAGAATATTGAAATTGGTGTTTTAGATGAAAAAGATATTGAAATGATTAATTTGTTACAGAATCATTATAAAGGTGATTTAGTGGAATGTTTAAAGGAAAGTGGTAAACGTACAACATATCGCTACCGTCTTGAACGTTTGATAAATAAATTAGAAAAAATTTGTTAGATTTTTGACCAGAGGAGAGAGATTTCTCCAATATATTATGTAATGGTAAATACGAACCTCCTCAGGGTTCTAATGTAGAAACCATTATGCTCCTTTATATTTTCGAAATTTTTTTGCAAGTTCACGAATGTCATTATGCTACTTATTACTTCATCGATAAGTAGCAATACATATTTCTTTTTTATATCCATCATAGACTTAGTAGCATTTTGGTCAAGTGCTACATGAAATCTTTTTGGCATGTTCTCCTTACGCTCCATTAACCATCTGTGTTAGTGGAGCAATTTTTTTATTACTAATACATAATAAATCATAACAAACAGATTGGTGGTGTAACATTATTGATTACTGATGAAGTACTTAATACAACAAATACACAATTGGCTCAAATAGATGAAATATTATTAATGAATACTAATGGTACGTTGAAGTTGATTGATATGCAGATACAGTTGCTCAATGATGTTGAGGAACAGACAGAGGATAAACAGTTACTTGAACAAATACACAAACAGATAGAACAGTTAAAGAACAATAGAGTGTTATTGGTATTGGTCACAAAATATATCGTGAAGAATGAACTAAATGTTCAAGAAAAACGTGTGATAACAAATATTTTAAAGAGAGATTAAGAACTATACGCCCGTATTAGTCCAGAAAAAATGGGTATGGTACAGATGATAACTTGAGCACGCAAACGTACAGAGCACTTATTAAAACTATAGGAGCTGTAGAGAAGTTTAAGTTTTCAATAAAGAATTGAGGTGAATGATATGAGTAGACCACGAAAACCCGTTCAATTAAGACATGGTAATCCAAACAAGTCTAAAGAGGAATTGAAGGAAATTCAAAAACGTGAAGAATTGATGGCAATTGACGTTTCATTTCTTGATACTCCTGAGGAAATGTTTCCAAATATGCAAGAACGTGAAAAAAAGTATTATTTCTTTGTACTAAATTATTTGAAAAGCGCTATGCCGAATGTACTGGCGTCTGTCGATATATTAACGCTACATCAAATTTCAGATTGTTTAAGTACCATCGACGAGTGTAATGAGGCGATTGAACAACATGGTTTATTTGATACGTCAGCTCGTGGATTGTCAAAGGCTCATCCAGCATTTCAAGTGAAACAATCATGTTTTAAGACATTTGACAAACTATCGAGCAATCTTGGTTTATCACCAAGTTCAAGGGCGCAATTGGCTCAACAAGCTACTAATACAATTTCTACAATGAAATTTGCTAATAAACTTTCAGATAAAGGTTTTACTGAAGGTTTGTGGGATAAATTTCAGTGATATGAAAGGTTGGTGTTTCAAATAAAGTTCAGTCCAAACAATAGTGACCATGATTTTTGTGTATGGCTAATTTTAGCTAGACTTCATTCTGTCGTAAGTGGTGAGCGTAAAATGATTGAAATGTTTAATAGTAAACAAGAATTTGAAAATGACATGCGATATTTACAGGACTATTTTGGATACTATGGTGAAACTGCAATCTATGAAAACAAATGGCTCCAACCAAATATAGAAGATTATATAAATGTAATTAATGCAATCTAAGAGGTGAAATTTTTAATAATATGGGTTTAATTAATTTTTTTAATAAGAAAAATGATTTAGAAGAACGTTCATTATATGGCGGAGATGGTTCAGCTTTAGCATTGACAATGTTTCTTGGTGGAGGAACTATTAAAGCCGATCAATTAAAATCAATTCCAACTGCTAAAACATCGCTTGAATTAATATGTAATTCTATTGCTCAATTACCAATTTATTTGTATAAAGAACAAAATGGTGAAACGATAAAAGTTCCAAATGACAGGTGTACAATGTTGCTTAATAATGAACCAAACAATTTTACAGATGCTGTTCAGTTTAAACGAAAATTAGTAGAAGATTACATTCTTTATGGAAAAGCATTATCTTATGTAGAAAGAGCGGGGAATACGGTACTTCATTTACATGGACTTGCTGCTGATAAAGTGCAGTTCAAGAAGCTTACAAATAACGGTGTTACTTTGAGTAAAATTGAAGTTCAATACATGGGTATTGATGGAACAAAGATTTTACCATATAAAAATCTTTTGTTAATTGACAGTGGTTCCGACGGTGTTTTAAAGAGTGGTGAAAGAACATTACAATTAGCGTTGAATGAGGTTGAATTCTCTAAGAATCTATTAGAAAACTTTGCACTTCCAACAGGTGTTATTGAAACGGCACATAAAATGACTGAAACGGCCGTGAAACGTTTACGAAGAGGTTGGGAATCATTATATCGTGGAGCAAGAAATGCTGGTAAAACAGTTATTCTTGAAGAAGGTTTACAATATAAACCAATTTCATTAAATCCAGACCAACTTCAGTTAACAGATTCAAAGAAAGTCACAACAAGTGAGATTGCAAGGCTGTTCAATGTTCCAGAATCCATGATTAACTCAAATTTGAACAAATATAGCAGTAATGCAGCTGAGAATTTACATTTCTTACAGTATACTTTGTCACCAATCATTTCAGCGATAGAAAGTGCGTTGGATAAGTCATTGTTATTGGAAAGTGAAAAGGAAGATGGTTACTATTTCCGTTTCGATGTAAATGAAGTTCTTCGAGGAACGCCAAAAGAACAAGCTGAAGCTATTGGAATTACATTTGAGAAAGGATTATTGAGTATCAATGAAGCTCGGACAATGTTAGATAAAAATCCAATTCAAAAAGATTATTTTATGTGGTCATTAGGTCATGTATTGTATGATGCTGAAAAAGATGAAATTACTGTACCAAATACAAGTACGGTTATAGATGATAAAAAAGGCTCTAGAAATAAATCTGAAAAATCAGATGTATCGGTAGGTGATAAGACAAATGAAAATGGAATTACGAGTTAATCAGACCAACATTGAAGCAAATGAAGATGGCTCAATGACTGTCAACGGTTATGTAAATAAAACTGAACAATTTAGTGAAATGTTGGGGCGCAACGAAAAATTTAAAGAAAAAATTTCACGCGGTGCTTTTAAACGTGCGATTGGGAAGGCAAAAGAAATTCATTTTCTGGCTGAACATGATAGTGAAAAGATTTTAGCTTCAACTCGCAACGCTTCACTTCAACTGTCAGAAGATGAAAATGGACTTTATATGTCTGCAACAATCACACCAACGTCTTGGGGTAAAGATTATTATGAATTAATTAAATCAGGTATCTTAAAGAACATGTCATTTGGATTCCGTTCGATTAAAGATTCTTGGAAAAAGAATATTCAAGGTTATTTTGAACGGACAATTAATGACCTTGAATTATTTGAAGTTTCGGTTGTAAGAGACCCTGCGTACTCTCAATCTTCTATTTCTGCTCGTGGTATTGATGTTGTTGAAGATATTGAGATACCCACTGATGTTAAGAAAAAAATAGTAAGAAACATTCAAGAAATGAGTCGGAAGGCTCTTATTGAATTACGGAATGACTTACTTGAACAATTACAAAGTTATGAAACTCGTGGTCTTACAGAAGAACAAAAATGCAAGCGATTACAAAATGAGATTCGAGATGTTGAAATACAACTTAAAAAAATTGATAAGAAAGAGGCTAGAAATATGCTTGAATTTTTAAATCCAAATGATACAAATGTAGAAGTAGAACAACGTGGTTTTGAAGCGTTTTTAAGAGGTCAACACAATACAGAGGAATATCGTGCAGTTACAACAGGTACGGTACCAGGGAATTTAGCAATTCCAAATACCATTTCTGATGAGATTGTGAAAAAACTTAAGGAAACTGGACAACTATTTGCTCGTACGAAAATTTTTGGTACGACAACAGGTACATTGGAAGTTCTTCGTGAAAAAACGCTTGGAGAAGCTGGTTTCATTGGAGAAATGAAAAATATTAATCCATTAGATTATGAAATGGATAAAGTGAAACTTGAACAAAAACGAGTTGGTACTGCAATTGAATTATCAAAACAAATGATTAATGATGCAGGCTTTGACATTAATACTTATGTTATGGAACTACTAGCTCGTCGTATTGCAATTACAATTGATAAGCATATTCTTACAGGCGATATAACTCAAGATTCATTTGAAGGAATTTTAAAAGCAACTCTTCCAACTGAATGTAACTTAACTACGATTACAGGCTCTCTTAGCATTGATGACTTGTTAGATATGTACAATTCTATGAACCCGCAACTTGTACAGAACGCAGTATGGATTATGAACCGTCAAACGTTTTCTGTAATTTCTAAGTTGAAAGATGCAACTGGACAATATTTGGTTACATCTATTAAAGATGCAGAAGCACATTATAAGTTAATGGGATTAGATATTGTAATTTCTGCTGATATGCCAGATGTAGCAGCAGGAAATAAAGCGGTTGTTCTTGCGAATATGTCTGAAGCAGTTGCAGTAATGGTGAAAAAAGGATTAAATCTTCTTAAGATTGATACAGATACAACTCAAGGTTTAAGAGGTTCTGCGTTATTCATTGGAGATATTTATATGGATTCTAAAGTGTTAAACACACAAGCGCTTCGTGTATTAACTATTAAATAATTTCACTTACCGTATTGTGGATAATAAATAATACGGTAAGTTCCCAACACTCCTTTATATTTGATGGGGATATGATTTCTCCATCGAATGTAAAGAATAATAAAATTATCATTTTATATATAACAAAAAGCATATCAAGTGATATGCTTTTTATACTGAATTTTTTTATCATATTTATCTTCATATCTAAATGATTGGACAGATCCCCTAACTCTCCAATCAACACCTTCCCGTATACTTTTGTGAATCGGAGCGTATGGTCTTGTTGAGCGTTGAACATATTCCTTCATAAATCGAGCAGTAGCTTGTATAGAAGGGAATGTTTGTTTATATTCACCATTTTCATACCACTTAATACGAATACCCACAGCACGTTTATTTTTTACTTTTACATCCTCTACAATTTCAAGTGTTTCTTCAAATTTAGAACCATCCATATTTATACCACCTTTTTATTGAAATATTTACCATTAACATTATGTTAATCTACCAATTTTTCTCAGTAAAGGATTATTGTAAAAAAAGTTCAAATGAATTTTTCGATTTGGTTAACACATTTAAATGAACTATATATAATAACAGCAAAACTCAAAAATGATTATTTTAGAAGCTCTTCCAATAGAGCGTTTATATATTTATAAAATCATCGAAAGGGTAGGTTGATGTAATATGAAAAATACAGTTTTTGGAACAGTGAATAATCATATTGAATTAGTAAGTCGAGAATATTTAGAAGGTGGATTGACTAAAACAACTTTTAAGTACGGAAAATTTACTGTTATCGGAGTAAGTAATGAACCATCAACAGATGCTATAAAACGAATGGCTGAAAATATGAATAGTATTGCTGAGAAATATGTAGATGATGAACTAGAACAAAATATTGCGTGAATAATATAGTTTTTCTTCTAATCTATTTATAAATTTCCATTATTTGTTAAAATATTTATATGTATTACATGACAAAATGAGGTGTGTAAAATGGAGCAAAATGTAAAAGAAGTCGCTATTTACTTGAGGAAGTCTAGGGATGATTCAGATGGACAAGAAGATGTTCTTGCAAAGCATGAAAATTTACTTGTGGAATATGCAAAAAAGAATAATTTTAAGTATAAAATTTACAAGGAAATTGGTAGTTCTGAATATATTGATTCACGCGAAGAAATGTTACGTTTATTAACTGATGTTAAACAAGACTTATATGATGCAATTTTAGTTGTTGATTTAGACCGTCTGTCACGAGGTGACCTTGAAGAGATGGGGCGTATAAGTAGGATTTTTCGTGACTCTAAAACGTTGATATTAACACCAACTAAAATATATGATTTTAACAATGAGGACCAAGCGCTTATTAATAACTTTGAAATGGTATTTGCAAATCATGAGTTCCATATGATAAAAAAACGAATGAGTCGTGGTAAAAAACAGGGAGCAAAAGCTGGGAAATGGGTAAATGGAACACCGCCATTTCCGTATTTTTACAATCGCTTAACAAAAGAACTCGATGTTGATCCCGATAAAGAAAAAGTTTACAACTTGATAAAAAAGATGTTTTTGGAGGACATGAAACATTCTTATGAAATTGCTTGGGAGTTAAATAAACTAGGTTTTAAGACTAACAGGAACTGTTATTGGTCTGAAAATACAGTTCGTAGGGTATTGAAGAATGAAGTTCATTTAGGAAAAGTTATATTTGGAAAGACCTGCGGTGGGGGCAATAAGAATAAACCAAATTATAGTGCTCCAAAAATAAAAGATAAATCTGAATGGATTATTGCGGAAGGAACACATCGTCCTTTAAAAACTGAGGAAGAACATCAACGTATATTGGCAATACTTCAATCAAGACAAATTATGTCTAAAGGAACGCGAACGAACGTTCAGGTTCTTTCAAAGTTGATATACTGTGGTAAATGTAAGAGGGCAATATCATTTATTAACAAACCAAATGGTAAGAGTTATGTGAAAACTTGTTCGAGAGCAGACCATTTTGGAAATTGCTGTTATAATATGGGAGTTAATGTTGAAGTGATTTATGCACAATTGTTTTTTGATTTAGCGAAACATGAACAACAACTACTTAATCATGAATCGAAAGAAACACAAATTGATAGTTCAACTCTGCAACTGGCTGTATGTAATAAATATGAAGAGTTAGAGCGGTTAGAGAAAGGGATTGAACGTATTAAGGATTTATTCATTGATGAAATGATTGACAAGTTAGAGATGAAAAAGAGAATCGAAAAGCAACAACAGTTAATACAAACAAAGAAACAAGAGATTCGTTCCATTGAACAATCACTTGCAGTAATAAAGAATGTAAGAACAGATAGTGACAGGTTACATGCGATTAAGGAATTTAAGAAGGCATGGAATACGAAAGGTATTAGTAAAAAAGAACTGAATATTCTTTCTAAAACACTGATTGATAGGATTGAGTACATCCGTGATAAAGGTAATATTCAAATTAATGTGAAGTTTTTATAGCCTATGTATAAATTGCATGGGCTTTTTATAGTTAAAGGATAAATAAAACAAAAAAACGAGAAGGCGTCCCCTCTCGCTTTTCTGGAAAATCAAAGCAGGCGTCCCATTTTTGACTTTCAAATCGCTTGCACTTATCTATATTTCCACTGTATGTAGAGTAAGATAAAGGCGCAAAACAAGGTACAAATTGTTCCAAATCGGGCAATATCAGTGGAAGTGATAATCTTATGTATCCACTTAAAGAAAGTAATTCCATGAAGCCCTAAAGTAAAAAGTAAAAAGTTCGTGATGAAAAAAATCGCAGTATTAAAATCTAAACCCATATTCATAATGTTTATCCTCCAAAATTATTTTTTATATGCTTGGGCAGCACTAATTTAACCGTAACAGTACTACCCAAGCTAATTTTTTTGGATTATTCATAATGAAAAGGGTTATTCAACTGCTTTTTTTCAATCAATTTGTAAGATTTAAAATAGCTTAAGGAGTGATAAACATAATGATAATTTTGGGCAGTTTACCCTGCGAAAGTAAACTTTTTAAATTAAAATTAAGTTATTCTTATAAAAAGTCTTATTGAACAATTAAGTAAACCAAAAAATTAAAATCTCTGGAATCAAATTATCCTAACTGCATTAAAGTCTCTAATTAAAAAATCAACATTAAATGTTCGTATAGGATAATTAATTAAACATATAGCTTTCCTTTTGTCGTTTCGAATCATGAATTACACACTCCTTGATTTTCTATTTTAAAATTAGTCTTACAATATTTAGTATACCAAATTTAAAATAAAAAAAACAATAAACTAGTATATTTATGGAAGGAAAATTTAAAAGGAAATATGTGTGATTAATTCATGTGTTTTTGGAATTTTAGGAGGGAATTTATAGGGTGTTTAAAATTCATTATTCCTGTCTATCGGTTATTATTAGCGTTTAGTCTAATATAATGAAATAGCAGTATCCTGAATTTACATATCACATATGTTAAGTCTGGAAATAATATTGTTCGGAAAGTAAATGGAGCAGGACATGAAGTTCTTTTACAAAAAGTAGAGGACATTTCTTATCAATTAGCAGCTCATACATTGATGATACGTGTGCAGGATATAAGCGGTAAAGTATATGAGGGCGTTGTTACCCGTTATTCTGCTATTGAGGTGAAAGGATGAGATCGGAAAGTGGATTTACAATGCCGGGAACAATGATTCTCCTATTTTTACTTATGTCTTTTTTTATATATGAGGCGAGTATATTTCTATCAGATCAAAAATTTTATACAGAAGCAGAAGAATTGTTTATATTAGAAGAAATAACGAACCAAGCTGTTGCAAATGTGAAGCAAGAATTAAAAGCCCAAATGGGAAAACGAGAATTTTTTTATTTGTATGAAACAGGAGAAGCAAAGGGAGATTACACAATAGTAGATGGAAATGCTTTTATTACTTTACAATGTATGACAAAACGAAGACGCGCAAGTAAAGTTAGCTTTCGTTATAATACAAATAACGAAGCGATTACGAATTGGCAAGAGGAGAGAGGATAACATGCAAACATTATATATAACAGGTTTTATGGGATCGGGGAAAACAACAGTTGGTAAAGCGTTAAGCAGTGCACTTCATATGCCGGTTATTGATACAGATCAATGTATTGAAGAAAAGACAAAGAAGCTTATTCGGGATATCTTTTCAGAGGAAGGAGAAGGTGAGTTCCGAAAGTATGAAAGTGAAGTGCTGCAATCATTGCCGACAAATGATTATATTATTACAACTGGAGGAGGAATCGTTGAAAAAGCGGAGAACCGAAAGTGGATGAAAGGACATGGAACTGTAATTTATTTGTACTGTGATCCACATGTCATTGCGGAGCGTATTGCAGAGGATACAACAAGACCGTTATTTCAAAAAGAAAATATACAATCGTTTATCGAGAAATTTGAAAAGCGTCAAGCTTATTATGAAGAAGCAATGGTGAAGATCGACACGACAAATAAAAGTGTTGAAGCAATTGTTCAAGAAATTCAGGGGCTGATTAATAAATAAAGAAGTGGACATACTAATCTAGTAGAGGTGATAGATATGTCTACAAATGATTATATAAGATATGTCACACAACAATTTGTATCATATATGGATGCTCCAAAAGAGGATCGGAAACAAAAACGGCAACAGCGTCGTGAAGAGAGAGAACCATTTTTAAATCGTTGGTTTGGTATGTTGCCGGTAAGTGCTGCATTCTTTTATCGTCAAATGAAGAAAAAAAGAAAGAAATCGAGTTAAGTATTTCTATGGAATCATTTACAACTAGAAAAGAGTTTCATGTCATAGTACAATTTCTACGGCGAGTTGAACACGCTGTATATTCGACAATATAACCTAGAAAAGAAGCTCCACCGCTTACAAGCAGTGGAACTTCTTTTTTATGCGTTAAACTTCAGCTTCAGTCACCTGTTTAATTTTATTACTAATCCAAAGGAACCCAGCTCCAATTCCTATTGAAATGCACCAACCAACTCCTGTCATAATCGCTTTCATTTCTCCGTATCCGTCTACTCCAAATTTAGAAATCATATAGATCTTAATACCGCTAAGTACAATAAATTGTAAGCCAAAAAAGAAAGTAAAGTATTGGAACGATGGAAAGAGGCGTGGGTCACGATATAACAATTGCGATTTCTTTCGATCATCCCCTTGCAATGCAGCAAGGTCGGCTGCGAAATATAGCATGAGTGGTTGTTTGATAAAGATGGTACATATCACAACAATACCAAGTACAATGTGATAGTACACGTCGTTCCATAACATCTTTTCAGCTGATCCAGAAAGTATATCTACGCTTGTATTTACAATCATCGTAATGAGGATAAAAAAGCCGGTCACATGAAATTGCCGTTCTTTCTTAAAACAATACAGTGTATAAAAAATGCCTGGCACAGAAGAAATGAGCATGGCATAATATGCATCCATATATTGTTTACCGAATTTCCAAATAACAAATGGAAAGATGAGATAAAAAATAATATCGTAAATTGCTTTATTGTTTTGTTTCATTGAACTCCTCCTTAGTTAGTATTGTACAATAAGTATTCTGAATGTTGCACTTTTTTAAGTGATTATAATTATTATTTTTCATTAGTAAGACAACAATAAGCTTTTTTATGTCGAAACTGCTAGGCTAATTCCTGTTCAAATCTTCCATAAAAATAGATTGGAAATTCGATCTATATTTATGGAAGATGAGAGAGTTAAAACGAATTGTGAAAAAATCGACATTGTTTTACGCTTTCACTGTGATATAATAGTCGTGAAATAATAAACTTAGTAATCAAATGTAAAAAAATCGTTCATAAAAATGTTGTAGGTAAAGGAAGTTTGGTGAAATTCCAACGCGGTCCCGCCACTGTAATAGACTAGATATATAGTCTTAAGTCAGGTCGATTACCTATAGCTTTGTTTAGACTAACTGATTCGAGGCAATGGAGTTAGTCTGCAGGTCTAGTTTTGCTTACATGCCTACTAGGCCTTTTTTGTTTGGACAGAAAGGAGACGAGGATGAAAGTAACGAAAATAATAATGGGGATATTTTTGGCAATTATGATGTCAATAAGCATCGTTGGTTGTTCAAATAAAGACTCATCTGCTGATGTTTCAAAAAAGAAAGATGCAGTAAGTAAAGTAACAATTGAAATAACGCAGAATAATGGTGATAGTAAGGTAGAAAAAAAGACTGTTGAAATTAAGGAAAAAGAAACACTTTTAAACGTGATGAAGAAAAACTTCAAAATTGAAGATAACAAAGGGTTTATCACTTCGATTAATGGCGTTAAGCAAGATACGAAAGAAAATAAGTATTGGTTGTTTAATGTTAATGGTACACCAGCAGTAAAAGGTGCAAACGAAACTGAATTAAAAAACGGCGACGAAGTGAAGTGGGATTTACATGCGGCTTCATAACCAGTCTTCTAATGTTCCGATAACACACATTAAAAGCATTGCATTAGTGGCTGTATTAACAGCATTATCAGTTACGGGAAGATTGGTATTTGCGTTTATTCCTAATGTACAACCAACAACGACATTACTTATTTTAGTAACATTGCTGATGGGAATGCGTTATGGAACTTTGCACGCCGTGCTTGTTATGATCGTATCGAACTTAATATTAGGAATGGGAATTTGGACAATTCCACAAATTATTTCATATGTCGTTATTGTGCTCATTACAGGTTGGGTTATCCGGCCTATGTTTTCAAAAATTCCACATATCATCATGGGATTGTACGCTGGATTTACAGGTTTTTTATATGGATTTGTTATTTCTCTGTGCCAAGCACCAATTTATGGTTTGAAATATTTTTGGGCTTATTATATGGCAGGCTTACCATTTGATCTCAATCACGCGATTGGAAATGTTGGATTTTATATGGTGTTAGCACCAATTTTATTACCATTGCTAGATAAGTTATTAATTAAATATCAAGGTTCGTATATACATGAAAATGCGAAAGAGCACAAAGACGCGTGATTAAAGGGTAATATCTTACGTTCACGAAGTCGTGTACATAATGAATAGCAAAAAAGCTTTTAGAGGAAAAAATTCCTTTAAAAGCTTTTTTTATGCAATTGTTTAATTTTGTTAAGGTAATTTAAGTGTTTCTTTCATACTATAAAGAACTTTTTTCTTTAATAGTAAAATTTGAGTGGTTTATTATATTGAATTATTGAGTTTAATCGGTATAATATTAATGATAACATTTAAAGCGTTTTCATTTTTTAGATTTGTTCACAAAATTGTCTAAAATACACTTTGATACTATGGCAATGTTGTTTTATAATGGAACTAATCATCTATACATGCATACATTAATTGTGAAATAAATAACATATTGAGTTTATATAAATGTAAACGTTATCAAAGGAGAGGTGGTACAAATGAGTAAATTTTTCTTCGATCAAACTCCTGCAACAGTTGAGGATGGAAAATTGATAGAATATGCAGAAACGATTTATGGAAAGGGCGGACGTTCTGTATTAGAGAACTTAGTTTTAAAGGCATCTATTCGACTACGTGATCGTTATCCTCATAAGTCAGATGAGCAGATTTCTTATCTTGTGAATCAAGAGTTACATGATATGTTTCAAAAATATGTGTAAGGAGAGGGAATTCCCTCTCCTTATTTTTTGTATAAGGGGAATGTTGATTGCGAAAACTAATGCCGAAGTATATACGAGTGGGGTGAACAAAATGAGTAACGGAGCAGGCGGTTCAAAGAAGAATAGAGAAACAGATGCAAATCATGTAAGTGCAAAAGATAGAGAATATCAAAAGAGAATGACAAAGATTCATCAGCAAGAACATAACGATGGCCGGAAATATAATGGGAAAATCTAAAATGAACTTTTACTTTCTAACACAAAAAAGCTCCTTGTAGAAGGAGTTTTTTTATGTTAGAAAATGATTGGCTGTCACATAAAAGAGTCCGCCGTTTATAATTTGCATCGTAATGCGCGGTTCATATTGCTCTTGTAAGGCTCGTTTTTCTATTTCGTAGCTTTCTGGTAATTCATCACTTTCCTCGTAAAAGCGGTTTAGTAGTTGTAAATCGTGATTCCAACGAACTTTTGCTTCTTCAGCCCATGTGTGATCGTCTGAAGCAATGATACGTTTCATAGCTTCTTCCATTCTAGATAGGCCGCTTTGCGGTTTAATAATTGGCGTTAATGTAAAACAAAAATCAGGGATTTTTGGTGTAAGACGAAGCGCTGTTAATGCCTCATGAAAATTTGTAATCATCGCACCAGAAATAAGGTGAATCCCGATGGAATACAGCATATCTTTTTTTCGATCACATTGATAGGAGACCTTTATATTGACGCCAAGCCAAGGGTGAAGCGGAGTGCTTGTTTGTCCATTTGAATGTACATCTTCAAATAAACGAATGTAAGCACCTAATTCTTTTGTTGCCTGAAAAATTTGATGTAAGCGCGGAGAACCGTAGTGAATGAACTCGCCTTCTTGCTCCTCATGTTTTGCATCAGTAATAAATGTAAGACGCATCGGATTTGGTATCCCGCCCGTTTTTTCAAGATAATGCCAGTAAAATGGCCGGTTCATCAGTAGTTTGTCCATTTCGATTGTTAATTGAACGTCTAATAAATGAGGAAAACGCTGCAAAATTTCACAGCCGTTTGCCTCAAAAAAACAATGTAAATAATGATGAATTTCATGTTGCTGCATAGCCATGCACCTCGGCTTCATTTCGTTTGGCAAATTCAATAATCGACGTTAAATTTTCCATTTTAATGCGGATTTCTCCTTCACTTTTGGAATGAGTAAAAATATCGTGAATGTGCGCATCGATGTTTTTCATATTTATTCTTGTTAAAATTTCATCTAAATCACCAATGACGCGCTCAAATAAGTCAATTTTTTCATACAGCAGTTTTAAAATATGTTCTTCTACTGTATGCTTCGTTGCCAAATTATAAATATGAACGTCATGCTTTTGGCCGAGACGATGAATCCGTCCGATTCTTTGTTCAAGGCGCATCGGATTCCAAGGAAGATCGTAGTTAATCATGTAATTACAAAATTGTAGATTTATTCCTTCACCGCCTGCTTCTGTCGCAATTAATACTTGGGCATGGTTTTGAAACAATTCTTTCATCCAATCTTTTTTACCGCGTTTAAATCCACCCCGAAAAGGTACAGACGAGATACCGTGTTGCTTTAAAAACGACTGTAAATACATTTGAGAAGCACGGTATTCTGTGAAAATTACAACTTTATCATTAACTTCTTTAATGATTTCTAATGCTTTATTTGCTTTTGAATTAGCGGAAATACCATTAATTTTCTCCATTAATACATCTATGTATGGATCTACTGTATATTGCTTATCTTCTTTTTGCCGCTTTTCTACATATTTTTTGAGTGAGAAATAAACAGCTTCGCGGCTGCTGCACGCTTCACGCTTCAATGTTAAAGCAGAAAATGCAGAAGTAAATACATCTTGTCTTTTCCATCCTTCAATTGCATCGTATAAAGCTTTTTCTTGTTCATTGAAGTCGACAAAGAGCGTATGAACATGTCGTTTTGGCCATTCTATGCCAGTGTCGTGTCGTCGATTCCGTACCATTACTTTATTAATGAGTTCTTTTAAATGTTCATCTGTTTCAGTCGTGCGATTTTTCGAAGCGTAATATTCTTCAAAATTAGATTGGTTGCCGAGATGGCCGGGTTTTAATAACGAGACAAGATTAAAGATTTCATCAATGCGATTTTGAACAGGTGTTGCGGTAAGTAATAAACAAAATTTTTTCTTTAATAGTTGGGCAAATTCATAGTTTTTCGTTTTGTTGTTTTTTAGTTTATGTGCCTCATCAATAATAATGAGGTCATATTCTAAATTTAAAACGATATCACGATGCGGAGAGCGCTTTGCTGTATCGATAGACGATACAATAACGTCAGCTTGCTCCCAGGAGTAACTTTTTCGCTGTGCGACGGCTGGAATGAAAAATTTTGTGTTTAGTTCATATGCCCATTGTGAAACGAGAGATGCAGGTACAAGAATAAGTACTTTTTTCACAAGTCCGCGCACCATATATTCTTTTAAAATAAGTCCAGCTTCAATTGTCTTTCCAAGGCCAACTTCATCTGCTAAGATTGCTTTTCCGTTCATTTGTTCAATGACGGTTTGCGCTACTTCTAACTGATGTGGAAGTGGCGTGAAATTAGGTAAATGTTTAGGCGCCTGTAGCCCGTCAAATTTGGGAATGAGAAGGGACTGTTCAGTTTGATATGCGAGATGAAATAGTTCCCAGTTTGTCCACGGGCCATCTTCTTCTATTCGTTTTAAGAAGTTTTCTTGCCAAGAACGCTCTATTGAAATTTCGACATTCATGGATAATATCTCACCTTCTATAAATTCTAAATTATTTTTTTAGCTAGAATATTGATGAAACGACTCGAAAAATGTTAGGATAATGGTGTGAAATGTGTGGAATCTTTCGTATTTTATCCAAGAAAGCACTTTTTTATTTACGCTTTCATAAAAAAATAGAATCAGATTCCGTATATCCCATCTTTTCTGAACTGAAAATGTTTAGAAATGGGAAACCAACTTTTATTGATTTGTCATAGAAAGCGTAAGGGGGAGAGAACATGATTACGTTACAACGTACACCGCTATTTGATGTATACGCGAAGTATGGTGGGAAAACAATTGACTTTGGTGGTTGGGAATTGCCAGTTCAATTTTCAAGCATTAAAGAAGAACATGAAGCTGTTCGTACAGAAGCAGGTCTTTTTGATGTTTCTCACATGGGAGAAGTAGAAGTAAAAGGTGCAGATAGTTTAGCATTTTTACAACGTGTAGTTACAAACGATGTTTCTATCTTAAAGGTAGGCGGAGCACAATATACGGCAATGTGTTACGAAGATGGTGGTACAGTAGATGACTTATTAATCTACAAACGCGGCGAAGAAGACTATTTACTAGTAATCAATGCATCAAACATTGAAAAAGATTATGAGTGGTTAGCTTCTCATGTAAGCGGCGATGTGCAAGTAGTCAACGTTTCTAGTGAAATTGCACAACTTGCAATTCAAGGACCAAAAGCAGAGGGCATTTTACAAAAAGTTGTATCAGAAGATTTGAAAGAAATTAAGTTCTTTAAATTTAAAGACAATGTTCTTGTGGATGGTGTAGAAGCGCTTGTATCTCGTACTGGTTATACAGGTGAAGATGGATTTGAAATTTACTGTAAGAGCGAAGAGGCTGCAAAGCTTTGGGAGAAACTTCTTGAAGTAGGCGAAGAAGACGGCTTAAAACCATGTGGTTTAGGAGCGCGTGATACACTTCGTTTTGAAGCAACACTTCCTCTTTATGGTCAAGAGTTATCAAAAGATATTACACCAATTGAAGCTGGAATTGGCTTTGCAGTAAAACCAAATAAAGAAATGGATTTCTTTGGAAAAGAAACGTTAAAGGAACAAAAGGAAAACGGTGCACCTCGTAAATTAGTCGGCATCGAAGTAATTGAACGTGGTATCCCGCGCACGCATTATCCAGTATATGTGGGCGAAGAAAAAATCGGGGAAGTTACAAGTGGTACACAATCTCCAACGTTAAAGAAAAGTATCGGTTTAGCGTTAATTGATGTGAAATATGCAGCAGTTGATACAGAAGTGGAAATTGAAATTCGTAATAAACGCGTCAAAGCAGTTGTTGTTCCAACACCATTTTACAAACGTTCAAAGTAACGGGGAGAGGGGTAAATTTCATGTTGCATCGTTATCTTCCAATGACAGAAGAAGACAAAAAAGAAATGTTACAAACGATCGGCGTTCAAACGATTGATGAGTTATTTTCTGATATTCCAGAAAGCGTTCGTTTTCAAGGAGATTTAAATATTAAACAAGCAAAATCAGAACCAGAACTTTTAAAAGAACTGTCTGAGCTTGCTAGTAAAAACGCAAACTTAAGAGACTATGCTTCCTTCTTAGGAGCAGGTGTATATGATCATTATGCACCAGTAATTGTAGATCATGTTCTTTCTCGTTCAGAATTTTATACAGCTTATACGCCGTACCAACCAGAAATTTCACAAGGGGAATTACAAGCAATCTTTGAATTCCAAACAATGATTTGTGAACTAACAGGTATGGATGTAGCGAACTCTTCCATGTATGACGGAGGTACAGCGTTAGCAGAAGCGGCAATGCTAGCAGCGGGTCATACTCGTAAAAAGAAAATTCTTGTTTCTAAAGCAGTTCATCCGGAATCAAGAGCAGTTCTTGAAACATATGCAAAAGGTCAACACCTTGAGGTTGTTGAAGTTGATTATAAAGATGGTGTAACAGACTTAAACGTATTACAAAGCGAAGTAGATGATACAGTAGCTTGCGTAATCGTTCAATATCCAAACTTCTTTGGACAAGTAGAGAAACTAGCTGATATTGAGAAAATCGTTCATCAGCAAAAATCATTATTCATCGTTTCTTCTAATCCATTATCATTAGGAGCATTAACACCACCTGGTAAATTTGGTGCTGATGTTGTTGTAGGCGATGCACAGCCATTTGGTATTCCAACACAGTTTGGCGGCCCGCACTGCGGTTATTTTGCTACAACAAAAGCGTTTATGCGTAAAATTCCAGGACGCCTTGTTGGACAAACAGTGGATTCTGAAGGACAACGTGGTTTCGTATTAACGCTACAAGCACGTGAGCAACATATTCGTCGTGATAAAGCGACGTCTAATATTTGTTCAAACCAAGCGCTAAACGCATTAGCAGCTTCTGTTGCAATGACAGCACTTGGAAAACAAGGTGTGAAGGAAATGGCACGTCAAAACGTTTCTAAAGCACAGTATGCAAAACGTCAACTTGAAGCAAAAGGTTTTACAGTAACATTTGCTGGACCGTTCTTCAATGAATTTGTTGTAGATTGCAAACGTCCAGTACAAGAAGTAAACGATGCATTATTATCAAAAAATATTATTGGTGGTTACGATCTTGGCCGTGATTATAAAGAACTTACAAATCATATGCTTCTAGCTGTAACAGAGTTACGTACAAAAGAAGAAATTGACACACTTGTAAACGGAATGGGGGCTATCCAATGAAGAATCAAGACCAAGCACTTATTTTTGAAATGAGTAGAGAAGGACGCATAGGATATAGCTTACCCCAATTAGATGTAGAAGAAGTAAAATTAGAAGACGTGTTTGAGAGCGAGTATATTCGCACGGAAGATGCAGAGCTTCCTGAAGTATCAGAACTTGATATTATGCGCCATTACACAGCACTTTCAAACCGTAATCATGGTGTTGATTCTGGATTCTATCCATTAGGATCTTGTACGATGAAGTACAATCCAAAAATTAATGAAAATGTAGCTCGTTTCCCTGGCTTTGCACATGTTCATCCGCTTCAAGATGAAAAGACAGTGCAAGGTGCAATGGAATTAATGTATGACTTACAAGAGCATTTAATAGAAATTACAGGTATGGATACTGTAACGCTTCAACCAGCAGCAGGAGCGCACGGTGAATGGACAGGATTAATGTTAATTCGTGCATATCACGAAGCAAAAGGCGATTATAAACGTACGAAAGTAATCGTTCCTGACTCTGCTCACGGAACAAACCCAGCTTCTGCAACAGTAGCAGGATTTGAGACGATAACAGTACAATCTAATGAAAATGGTCTTGTTGATTTAGAAGACTTAAAGCGTGTTGTGAACGAAGAAACAGCAGCGCTTATGTTAACAAACCCAAATACACTTGGACTATTTGAAGAGAACATTTTAGAAATGGCAGAAATCGTCCATAATGCCGGCGGTAAATTGTACTATGACGGTGCAAACTTAAATGCGGTATTAAGTCAAGCGCGCCCAGGAGATATGGGATTTGACGTTGTGCATTTAAACCTTCATAAAACATTTACAGGTCCGCATGGCGGCGGTGGCCCGGGTTCTGGTCCAGTAGGTGTGAAAGCTGATTTAATTCCGTTTTTACCAAAGCCAATTTTAGAGAAAACAGAAAGTGGCTTCCACTTTAATTACGATCGTCCACAAGCAATCGGACGCGTGAAACCGTTCTATGGTAACTTTGGTATTAACGTTCGTGCGTATACGTATATTCGTTCTATGGGTCCAGATGGGCTTCGTGCGGTAACAGAATATGCAGTATTAAACGCGAACTATATGATGAGAAGATTAGCTCCATTCTACGATCTTCCATTTGACAGACATTGTAAGCATGAATTTGTTTTATCTGGTCGTCATCAAAAGAAACTTGGCGTACGTACGCTTGATATTGCAAAACGTCTGCTTGATTTCGGCTACCATCCACCAACAATTTACTTCCCATTAAATGTGGAAGAATGTATTATGATTGAGCCGACAGAAACAGAATCAAAAGAAACATTAGACGGATTTATCGATACAATGATTCAAATCGCAAAAGAGGTAGAAGAAAATCCAGAAGTGGTTCAAGAAGCGCCGCATACAACAGTAATTAAGCGCCTTGATGAAACAATGGCAGCACGTAAGCCGATTTTACGCTATCAAAAACCATCCATGGTTCAAGTTTAATAATCAATAATAATTTGTAGAGAACTCGCTATATGCGAGTTCTTTTTTCATATTGTCGAAGAAAGCGTCATTACCTAAAAAAGATGTTATAAAATTGAAGGTTTTATGTAAGATTGGAGAATTATCACACTTTCTCAACATTTTTGTTGAAAAAGTCCCTTTGATAAAAGTGTGTATTTTTGTTAGAATTTTATTGAAATTAAAGTAAATGAGAAGCAAGAATGTCAATTTTTCATACATATGTGAAGAAATGAACAAGGGGATGAAAAAGATGGGCTATAAGCGTTGTAGGATGGTGTACCATTTAGAAAATGGTGATATGATTAAGGATATTAAAGAATTTTATTACCAAGATACAGAAAAAATGTTAGAGAGAGTGAAGCATCACGTATTAGATAACAAGAGTGTAACTGCAATTGATAGTAAAGGAACACTTATTCCAATTGCTTGTCATGATATTGTGAAAGTTGAGTTAGATCATTTACAGGAAAGTTAGTCTTGAGTCGTAAGGGATAATTCGTTACAATAAAGTGAAACTTTAATCAGTGGGGGGTTCTTCATCCCCCACTGATTATTAGTTGAACCAATCGGGCTTTTACGGGCAGTTTATCTCCCGCCTAACTTCTTTGCTTTCGCCGAATTTTGAGGTGGGAGTATTACTGCCCGTTAATGCGGGATAAATGAGTAATTAGAGAGGAGTTCGTTATGGGTAGTAAAAGACATTTCTATATGTTTATTGTTGCATTTTTACTTGTTGCAGCATTAACGGTATATTTAATTATTGATAGCCATTGGTATAACACAGTACATCCAGCATTTCTTATTTTTATGTATGTTGGAATTGCGATTGTAAGCTTTGGTATGAGAGATGAGATGTTAAATCGCTTTGAGAAGTGATACATATATGAAAGACCAACAGGAAATTGTTGGTCTTTTTTTGTTGCCAAAAATAGAGAAGTGTGTATATACTGTATATATAAGATATGTACAGTATATACACACTGTGGAGGGAAATATGAATATTATTATTTCAAACTCTTCACCAGATCCTATTTATGAACAGATTAGTAAGCAGCTTCGGCAACTTATTTTAAATGGGGATTTACAAGGTGGAGAGCAATTACCGTCTATCCGAAGTTTAGCGAAGGAATTACAAATTAGCGTCATTACGACGAAACGAGCATATGAAGAGCTTGAAAAAGAAGGGTATATTGAGACAGTTGCTGGAAAAGGGACGTATGTTTCTGTGCAAAATAATGAGCTCATACGAGAACAAAGGTTGCGATTGTTGGAAAGTAAAGCTGAAGAAGTAGTAAATGAAAGTAAACTTCTCCAGCTGTCTCTTGAAGAGTTGCAGCATATGATTGCGTTTCTATATAAGGGGGAATAAGACACATGCTAGAATTAAAAAATGTTTGTAAAGGCTATCAAGGTTTTTCTATCCGAAATGTAAATTTTAGTCTGCCGCGCGGATATATAATGGGGTTTATTGGACCGAACGGATCAGGAAAAAGTACAACAATCAAAATGATTATGAATTTAGTAAAACGACATAGTGGTGAAATTTATATTTTTGGTAAGGACAATCAAAAATATGAAAAAGAAGTAAAACAAAATATCGGCTTTGTATACGATGAAAATCATTACTATGAAGATTTAACATGTGAACAAATGAAACGTATTATTGCACCATTCTATAAAAAGTGGGATGAAGTGCAATATCAATCATACATGGAACGATTACAAGTTCCGAAACATAAAAAGATTAAACAGTTATCAAAAGGAATGAAAATGAAGTATGCCATTGTTATGGCGCTGTCACATCATGCTGAGCTAATTGTTATGGATGAACCAACAGCAGGTTTAGACCCGGTTATTCGAAGTGAGCTGCTTGATATATTGCAAGAGGTTGTGATGGAAGAAGAAATATCCGTGTTATTTTCTACACACATTACAACGGATTTAGAAAGCGTTGCTGATTATATTACATTTATCAATGAAGGTGAAATCGTCTTTACTGGAGAGAAAGACGAATTATTGGAGAATTACATAATTGTAAAAGGAAGCAACGATTTGTTAGACAAGGAAGGAAAGGAACTGTTTATCGGTTTAAGAAAAAATAAATACGGATTTGAAGGATTGGCCCAGGATAAACAGGCAGTTGTAGATTGGTTCGGCCAAGAAGTTGTACTGGAAAAGCCGACGCTTGATGATATTATCGTGTATACGGCGAAGGGGAGAAAGAGAAATGCGTCAGCTTGTATTTAAAGACTTGTATTTTCTACGTACCATGTGGGTATTTTGTTTAGGGGTTTCGGCTTTCTTATTTATAACGAATCCGTCTGAATCAAGCATTTTTTCTGTAAGTTGCTTAATATCAGTAATGGCATCTCTTCTATTGTCCATAGCAGCGGATGAAAAGAATGGCAGTGAAAAAATCATTGCTAGTTTACCGATAGAACGAAAAGCTATTATTATAGCGAAATATATGACTTTTATTATAACTACGATTATAGCAATTGTACTAACAACAACGGTCGTTTGGATAATGAGAGGAATGACTGTAATTGAAGACATTCGTGTATACCATCCTTATTTTTATATCGAACTCAAATGGTATACAGTACTAAGCGGTATTATCGTTCCTTTTATATACACCGCATTATTCTTACCTATTTATTATGGAACGGAGTCAAAAATCATCCGCGGTTTATTTGCAATAGGATTAATTATACCTACTACGCTTATACCGTTATTTGTTATAGATGGAGGAGAAAATCGTGTGGAGGATTCATTTGGTGATTGGATCATAAATCTGTCACATGTAGGCATATGCATGGTGGGGTTAGTCGGGTTGGCAGTTATGTATATTGCTTCTATGTTTATTGCAATTAAATTATATGGAAAAAGAGATATATAAAGGAGAGAAGAGATCATGCAGCAGTTAGTTTGGAAGGATTTTTTCTTACAACGAAAAGTTTTTTTTCTTTATCTTATATTGCCAATTTATTTTGCTTTGAGACAGTCCACTGAACCGTTTCAGATTGCGGTCGTTTGTTTTAGTACTTGTAGTCTATTGATATTTGGATCATTACAGTTGGAGGATAAAAATGAAACAGATAAACTATTAATTAGTTTTCCATTTGTTAGAAAGGATATTGTCATTGCGAAATACATATCGACGATCCTCTTTATTGGATGCGGGTTAATTGCTACTTTAATCATTGTCATATTACCTGGAATTTTGTTAGGTAAAGCGATAAATATTTCATGGTATGCAATTTTTATAGGTCTTTTTCTTTCTGCTCTTTATGCCATTATGCTACTTCCTTTGAAATATGAAGGGAGTAAACAAACAGTTACTATTTGTAGTCTGGTTTTCATGTTCCCACTAATCGGCTTGTTAGGGTTAATGTGTAATGTTCTTGGTGAGGAAAGGCTTATGTTAATGTTTTTTCATTCTTCAAACCTTGTATTTATTGTAAGTATGTTAAGTCTTGGAGTATGTATCGCGTATTTTGTTTCTATGTTTTTTTCTATTTCGATTTTTAAAGATAGGGAATTTTAAAAGATTAAGTAACAAATGAAAAAGAACGATTATGAAGAGAGATTTTTGTTTTGTGGTAAACGGCATTTAATTAGAAAAAAAGAAAATTGTACGTTATAAAAGGTGTCTCATTGCGAGACACCTTCTTCAATGCAACAAACTATGCATAACAATTTTATAAACCGACACCATACTTGGCGAGTAAACAGGCACGTTATACGTATGTAGTAAGAAACTAAAAAACACAACAAACATAATAAAGACGAAAAATAGCAGTAAAATCTGCTTATGTACAGAAGTTTGCATATGATCAGCTCCTTTTTTCGTAGTATGTCCAAAGGAGGAAATCATATAAAAAAAAGACAGTTACTTCTTGTCTGAAGAACTGTCTTTTGAAAAGAGTTTTTTCCATAGTTTTGCGAGACTCCAAATAATAATAATCCCAATCGAAGCGATAATGGACCAAATAACAGAAGCGACCTCAAGTGTAATGTTTGGGAGAAACATGAGGATTGCCAATGCTTTATGAAATAACCATTCTGCAATATGGAATATAGCTTGCAATAAGAATACAATGGCAATTATGATTCCGGTCATAATTTGTGTTACTCTTTTTTTCCACATTGCATTCACCTCATTAACTCATTAATTTTAACCCAACTGCACCGCATAAGATGCAGCTTAAAAAGGCAAGGCGACGCCAATCAGCGGATTCGCGGAAAATGAGTATACCAAGTAGTGCACTTCCCGCAGTTCCGATTCCAGTCCAAATTGCGTAAGCCGTTCCCATTGGCAGTGTATCCATTGCGAG
The DNA here is from genome assembly GCF_002551005.1 of Bacillus pseudomycoides. Classification (GTDB taxonomy): domain Bacteria; phylum Bacillota; class Bacilli; order Bacillales; family Bacillaceae_G; genus Bacillus_A; species Bacillus_A pseudomycoides_C. The sequence goes on along the minus strand of NZ_NVOY01000003.1, from coordinate 154,927 downwards.
GGATAAGAAGAAGAAACTTACTGCAAAGTTGGCAATTAACATCAGTTTTGGTGTCCAGCCTTTTTTTTCATTGGCTATCTTCATAAAGATAACACCGGTAACTTCACAAATACCAGCAATAATTAAATATACCCATGCCATGTTATGCGGCCTCCTTCTGTTCTTGTTCACCTGTTACTCGTTTTAAACCAATAACACCTACGAAAATTAATCCGATAAATAAGATTTTTGTTATTGAAAATGGTTCGCCAAATATAAAGATTTCTGTAAGTACGATACCTCCAGCTCCAATTCCTGTGAACACAGCATATACAGTTCCAACAGGAAGCTTTGCATAAGCTTTAAATAAAAGGAAAAAGCTTATAGCAATTGCAAGTACAACACCAATCCATTCAAGTGGTGTTGAGGCATGTTTTAAGCCAATTACCCACACAATTTCAATGAGTCCTGCGATAACAACATAAATCCATTCCATCATTCATTCTCCTTCCTACCAGTCGTTAGGTTAAGGGCAAGAAAATGACGTATTGCGTGTGCAATCCGTCAGCTTGACAATCCTCGCCAAAATACTTTCCAAGATGCATGTAATCGATTTTCAAATGGTTGTATTCCAGCAAACAAAAATTCAACCATTAATCCGTCCATTAAACATAAATAAGCTGCAACAGCTTCTGTTACTTCAATGCTACAAAGTTCTTTCTTTTCTTGTGCCTGTTCAAATATAGGTACTAAAAGCTGTCCGATGCTTTCGATGTATGCATTTGCTTTTTCAACAATTTGCTCACGAAAGGCATCTGGTGGAAAAAATGAAGTGCGTAACCAACACATTGATTCGATATTTTCTTGAAAACGATGACCATAATCTTTAAGAAGATGAAATAAAAAGTCGCCAAAGGGAGTTTCTTCTGACTTCTTCACATACTGTTTAAAGAATGCAAGGTCCTTTTGTAAAGATTCTTCTAAGCAAATAAAATAGAGCTCTTCTTTTCCTTTAAAGTGTGCATATATGGACGGTTTCTTAATTCCAACCTCATGTGCAATATTTGCTAATGAAGTTCCTTCATAGCCATAGCGTGCAAAGTGTGAAAGTGCTACAGATTTAATACGGTTTGCTGTCATGTTCATCTCCTACCTACCGTTCGTTAGTTAAATTGTAAAACAAAACAAGGATATAGTCAAGAAGGGCAATCATCCAAAATGAATAAAAGCTCCAGTAATAGGAGCTTTTACACTGTTCCTCGTTCAATGAGACGAAACGGTAACTCTTCAGAAGTCCCTGTAATTTGTTCTTGTTGTACTTGTTCATAAAATAGTGAAAAAGCACGATCTCCCATTGCTAAACCTGGATTTTCAATTGTTGTTATCTCTAACGCTTCAGAAATAGGGTGGTTATCAAATCCTAAAATCGCTAAATCTTCTGGCACTCGCAGTCCTTGTTTTTTCGCTTCTGTTAATAATCCAGACGCAACTTGATCGCTTGCAGCAAAAAGAGCGGTAGGGCGATTTTTCATCGTTAGTATACTTTGAATGACATTCGTACCGTCTTGAATAGTGTAGCATTGATAAAATTGCCAGTCTGTATGCGAGCGTTTACCTGCTGCATGAAGAGTATCAAAGAACGCTTGCTCACGCTGCTTTGTGCTCACGCTTTTTTTGCGTGCTAAACAAAATCCAATCCGTTCGTGTCCGTTTTGTAATAAATATTCTGTTCCAATCCGAAAGCCGTCATAGTGATTCACATAGACAGACGATATAAGAGGATGCTGCAGTTTTTCACACGAAATGATCGGCGCAAATTTTGCATAAGGTTCAATGGCTTCCCATGAGCTCGTTCGGGAACAAATAATCATGCCATCAAATTGTTTCATTTTCATCATTTCAAGGACACGTATTTCCTCAATGCTGTCGTAGTTTGTATGACAGAGATTAATGCGGTACCCAGCTTCAAGTGCTTTCGTTCCAATCCCTTCAATTATTGTACTAAAGTACGGCAGATTAATAAAAGGAAGCATGACACCAATTGTATGTGTTTTTCCTTTTAGAAGATGCACAGCATTTACATTTTTGGCGTAATTCAATTCTTCAACAGTTTCTAGAACGCGTTTTCGTTTTTCTTCGCTGACATATGGATGGTCATTTAAGACGCGTGAAACAGTCGTAACGGAGACCCCAGCCGTTTTCGCAATTTGTTTTATATTTACCATATGTTTCACCTCTATTTCTATTATACAAGAAAAGGAGAAAAGAAATAGAGGTGAAACTCTTGACATGAAAAGCGTTTCATAATCTATCTTGTTAATAACGCTTTTGCTATTCGCGTAACGATTCAATTCGGCGTGAGAATAGGGAAGCGTTTTTGTCAAATTGTGTGAGATAAAAGGGGAAAGTTTTCAAAGGTAGAGTGGTAACAAAAAGAGAATATGAATATAACATACGAAAGCCTGAAAAGAGAATGTTAGGAAAGGGCGGATACAAGTTGAAAAAACGGATGATATGTTTCGTATTTTCTAGTATGGTGTTAAGTGCATGTTCTTTTCAGCAAACAATGGTCGAAGAAAAAAAGTTTGCAGCAGATTTAGAGGCAAGTGAAGATATGATGTCTGATCCAATGCCGGTACAGTCTGTAAAAAATGTTCTTCCTTTTTCTTTTTACACACCATCGTTTTTACCGTATGAATCAACAGATAATCCAAAAGCGGTAGTTCGAAAAATGGGAGATAAGCGGATTGCTCTTGATATTAAATATGAACGGCAAGAAAAAGGTATGCGAGATTATATTGAATTAACAGTTGCAAACTTTTCATACAATTTTCCTTATAGCGTAGAACAAAATCGTTTTCAGGAGAAAGTAAAACTTGCAAATGGTATAACGGCCTACTTTAAAAATAGTAACGAAGAAGTGGACGGAGAAGATATGGCGACGCTCACATGGAAAGAAAAGAATGTGGAGTATCAGTTGCTTTATCGAAATGTCCGTGATCAAAATAGTGAAGATGTCAAACAAAATTTAGTATATGTTGCGAGTAAAATGCAATAGCTAGCTTGTGTTCGACAAGCTAGCTATTTATTATGAGTTTTTCTTTTTCACTTTACCAGACCAAGTTTTAAAGCCGCCTTGTAATTGATAAAATTCTTTATAGCCGTGTTTCTTTAAGAATTGTGCTGCACGGCCTGTTCGGAAACCGTTTTGGCAATACATATAAATCGGTTGATCCATACGAAGTTCTTTGTAACGAAGACGTATTTGTGAAATCGGAATATTGCGCGCTCCTAAAATGTGTCCAGCATTATACTCGTCCGCTTCACGAATATCGATAAGCTGTGCCTTACGGTAACCAGCGCGAAATTCTTCTTCTGAAAGTGTTTTAATTAATTTTTTCTGATAGAAAAACATCCATACAGAATAGCCGATGAATCCTGCAGTTATGGCTAGTAAAATAATAACATTTGTTGACACGATTATATCGCTCCCTTTTTCTTATCCTACTCTCCATATTATAATGCTCATATGTATTTATGCAACAAGTTCATTTTACATTAGAAGAAATTTCGTATTCTTTCACAAATTTTATCGAATTTGATAGACTAGAGAATGTGAAAAAAATTAGTTATATGAGGTGTGGGATGGAAAAGGAAAAATGGTGTTATATAAATTCCGGTAAATGCTCTCCGGCGTTTAATATGGCGTTAGATGAATGTTTGTTAAATTGGCAGAGTGAAAAGAAAATGCCGCCAACCATTCGTTTTTATGAATGGGAAGTTCCGACGTTAACAGTCGGTTATTTTCAGCGTGTTTCAAAAGAAATTGATATGGATGCAGTACATAGTAATGGTTTTGGCTTTGTACGTCGTCAAACAGGTGGGCGAGGCGTTCTTCATGATAAAGAATTAACGTATAGTGTCATTGTGTCTGAAGAACATCCAAACATGCCAAAAACAGTGACAGAAGCATATCGTGTTATTTCACAAGGATTGTTAGATGGTTTTAAAGCGTTAGGTTTAGAAGCTTATTTCGCAGTACCAAAAACAGCTGAGGAGCGCGATAATTTGAAAAATCCACGTTCAGCAGTTTGTTTTGATGCTCCGTCATGGTATGAAATTGTTGTCGAAGGGCGCAAAATTGCTGGAAGTGCACAAACGAGACAAAAAGGTGTTATTTTACAGCACGGTTCTATTCCGTTAGAAATCGATTTAGATATGTTGTATGATTTGTTCCTGTTTCCAAATGAACGTGTGAAAGAACGTATGAAAAAAATGTTCTCTTCAAAAGCAATTGCAATTAATGAATTAACAGATCGTACTTTTACTATTCAGCAACTTATCGATGCATTCCATATTGGGTTTGAAAAAGGATTAGATGTGGAACTTGTACCGTATGAGTTAACAGAAGAACAACTTCATGAAGTGCAAACATTAGCAAAAGAAAAGTATGAAAGCGATGAATGGAATTACAAGAAATAAGGAGATGGATAGCCATCTCCTTTTTTATATGAATGAGAGCTTTCCCAGCAGGGGAAAGCTTTAAAATTTATAATAAGTTCAATACTTTTTCCACTTTAATTCCTTTTTGCTTTAATGAACGCAAACGGTTTACAACATCCATAATTTCTGCATCGAATGCTACCGATATACCTTGTTTTTGTAACTCATTTTTTAAGTTCTCGATAGAATCATCTACGTCCATACCAAGTTCGTAATCTTGACATACATCTATAGCATGTTTTACAAGACGAACATATTTTTCTTGTAATTCAGAATTTTGTTTATTTGTCACAGATTGTTTAACTGAAGGTGCTGGCTCTACTGGAGTAGGTGCAGTTACTTCTTTTTGTACAGGTGTTGGTGTTGCTTTAACTACAGGCTCTGAACGTACCGGCTTTGGAATTGGTGCCTGTGTAGGTGCAACATTTACAACCGGTTTTGTTACAGGTGTCGTTTCTTTTGGAGTTTCAACTACTGTTTCTTTCTTCGGTGCTGACGCTTCGACAACGGATAGCGGATTTTCTTCCAATTCTACCGTTTCTTCTTTTGTTTCTTTACTCCACATCACGCGTTCGATTTGCAGTGAAACATTGTTTTTGTTCATAGCGCTTAATGTCACTTTCCCAACTTCAGCATTGCCAGTAAAATCGACAATTTTATAAATAACGCTCTTGTTCCAATCTACTTTTCCGCTCAAAAATAATTCTTCGTTACATTTTGGTGTTAAGCCCTCGATTTTAATTTCTGCATTTACCCCGTTTTCACTATATACCATAATTAGCGAAGCATTTACATCTTCGTCGGCTAACATTAATTCACGTACCATTTTGCCGGTGCGTACTTGCGTTTTCTTCTTAAGTGACATCAAATTTCCCCTCTCAAAAATTTAGTAACAATAAAAATCCATATAACGAAAAATAATTGCTCACGAAGAAATATGATACCGATAATAAAAGCATCACGTCAACAATTTACTTTAATTATTTTGCATTTTTCTTTTTTGTTTATGAAATTTTTTAATTTGTAAAATTAGACAGAAGAAAAACAGCCTGTGAAATAGGCCGTTAAAATCTTGAGGTTTTATATAAAAATTTATATGCAACGTAAAAGAAAAGGGTTAATAGGGCACCTTGCCAAATCGGTAAGTTATAGCACAAATAGCTTTGTTTTTTGAAATAAATATTTGAAAATACAGATGAGCAAAATGGAATCGAAAAAGCTAAGCCAAATGTAATTTTTTGCTTCCAATTTAGTGTTTGGTTAAATGAATCACGTTTTAATAAATATAAAATAATAAAAATGCCGCCAGTAATGAAAATGACTGATAACATAGTTCCTGGAATACTAAATGGTACACCAGAAAGATGGTTTTGTTTTTTTTCAAAAGAAAATCCCAGTGCAGCTATCGTATCTATACTAAACTGGATTGCAAGCAGTAAACTAACTATGAAACCGGAAAATGAAAACTTTTCTAGTATTGTTTGGCGAGGTAAAGCACTAACTAATTCGTCACAATAACTTTGTAAGTCATTTCCAAATACATCGTAAGCGTTTTTACCTTCCTCTTGCGCTTCAAGAAGATGATCTAAAATTTTTAGTAATAGTTCTTCTACTTGTTGTTCTGGAACATTAGCAAATCGAAGGTAAACGAGCATATCCCCATATGCAGCTTCATTTTCTTCTGTTAATAACTCACGCTTTTTATTATTGAGTTCAATCATATCTTTCGCCTTCATCAATTTCACTCTCCCTTTAACAAATCATTTACCGTAGTTGATACCATATCCCAGCTTTTTTTAAATTCCTCCAGCTGTTCAAATCCTTTTTTTGTAACGTGATAATATTTACGCTTCGGTCCAAGGCTGGAGGCTTTTAATGTGCCTTCAATGAGTTTTTCTTTTTGCATGCGTAACAAGAGAGGATAGATACTCCCTTCACTTACGAATGTAAAACCATGTTGATGTAATTTTGTACTGAGTTCGTATCCATACACTTCTTCTTGTGAAATGATATATAAAATACACCCTTCCAGCACACCTTTTAACATTTGACTGTGCATGATGTTAGCACCTCCAGGTAACTTGCTGTGCAAGATAGTTGTTATTTGGATTATAGCATTCAGTAACTTGCCTTGCAAGTTACTGAAGCAGGAAACCAAAAAAAGTAATCCAGCAGCACTATCCAAACACAAAGCTCGATATGGACGAGGAAAAAGGAAATACAAATAGGGTAGATATGGAATGGGAAAGTATGTTTATCCAAAAGGTGAGGCGACGAAATTAGAAGAAACAATTAGAGATAATATTTATCAATATTTTACATAAAAGAATCCACATATATAACGTGGGTTCTTTATGTGTTGTGGAAAATGGGCTTGTTTATCCCCTTGTCACAATATCCTTTCTGTTGTATCATTTTATTGATTGCTTAGTGCGGAATTTATAAACTGAATTGGATGGAGGAAAACGATGCCTACTCCTAGTATGGAAGATTATATCGAACAAATTTATTTGCTAATTGAAGAAAAGGGATATGCCCGTGTATCTGATATTGCGGAAGCGCTTAGTGTACATCCATCCTCTGTAACAAAAATGGTACAAAAGCTTGATAAAGATGAATATCTAATTTATGAAAAATATAGAGGGCTTGTATTAACAACAAAAGGGAAAAAGATTGGTAAGCGCCTTGTTTATCGTCATGAATTGTTAGAACAGTTTATGCGTATTATCGGTGTAGATGAAAGTAAGATTTATAATGATGTAGAAGGAATTGAGCATCATTTAAGCTGGGAAGCTATCGATCGTATTGGCGATTTAGTGCAGTATTTTGAGCAAGATGAGCAACGTATTGAAAAGCTTCGTAGTGTGCAAAAGGCAAATGAAGAACAAGCGCAGTAATTGAACATATTGAATAAAAAAGAAAGACCACACTTCTTAAAAAGAAGCGCGGTCTTTCTTTTTACCTTTTTTACCTTCAATAACTGTTAAATGAGATTGCTTTCTTTTTCGTTTTAGGAAGGAAGTATTTCCTTTCTTTCCTTTCGTATCGGAAGCATTTTTCTTTAACAGATTGTTGCTTAGGGGTGTTACATTTTGTTTTCCATATTTTCGGTTCGATTGTTTCGCAGCACGTTTGTAGGAAGATTGTGATTTATTAGCTGAACTGCTCGAACTTGTAAGCATTTTATAAAGTAAATAAAAGACTCCAACAACAACGAGCATGATTATAATGTTTTTTACAACTCCCATTGGGTCTTCAATTGTGAATGATACAAGGTTAAATATTGCTAATCCAACAATTACAACAAATAGAGCGAACATAAAAGAGCGACCGTTCATAAGGAACACCTCCTAAAATGAAAGATATTTTAATTAGTTTATTAACGAAAGGTTACGGAATTGAATAACATTACGAAAAAGTTATTGCTGTTTTCCTTCTAAACGCAGTAGTTCTTCAAATGATGCAATTGCCACTTCAACTTGATCATCTGTTGGTTCTTTCGTTGTTAACAGCTGAAGCCATAAGCCAGGATATCCTAATGCGCGGAGCACTGGAACACCTCGTAAGCTGTTTGTAAATTGCAACACTTCAAATGAAATACCTAGCACTACAGGAATGAGCAAAATACGATTTAAAACGCGAACCCAAAGAGGATCGGTTGGAACGAGAAAATATACAAACATTCCGATAATAACAGTAAATAAAATAAAGCTGCTGCCGCACCGATAATGGAGACGGGTTTGTTTTTGTACGTTTTTTACTGTCAATGGAAGATTGTTCTCATAGGCATTAATTACTTTATGTTCTGCTCCGTGATATTGAAATACACGTTTAATAAGTGGAGTCAATGAAACAAAATAAATGTAACTAAGCAATAACATAAGTTTAATAATACTTTCAACAATGATTTGCCCTGCATGAGATGGAAAAACAGGTCTTGTTAGTTCTGCTAAAAGTGCAGGAGCTGCCGTGAAAATCACTTTTCCGAAGATAAAGGATAAAACACCGACTGCTGCAACGCTAAGTATCATCGTTAACTTTGACTGTTCTTCTTTTTTCTGTGCGAATTGTGCATCCTCTGAAGGATCTACATCAAAGCGTTCTGAAGCAAAATTTAAATGCTTTGCTCCGTTTGCACTTGCATCAATAATTGCTGCGATTCCGCGTAGAAATGGAATTTTTTTAAACATAGATGATACTTTATTACGAACGCGAGGTAATCGATAAAATTCGATAGATTTATCTTTACGACGAATCGCTGTAACAGTATATTCTCTACCGCCAAACATAACTCCTTCTACTACCGCTTGACCGCCGTAGATTTGTTTTGTCTTCTCTGTCATGTCAACACCAACCTGTATTTGATTCTCTCTTATCAGAAAAGAGGTAGCGACTCTAGGTGATGTCATTATATTGTATGACATCACTACAGTTTCCTTTATTTTATCGACAAAAGTGCAATTCTGACAAGGAAAATCAACAGGTTAGGCGGACACTTTCTATTCTTTTTATAGACAAATTTCGCAGTATTTAAACATGCTTTAAATAAGTTTCGGACATACTAGTAGGCGGAGGTGTGGATGTGAAACAAGAACAATCTGTTACGAAAAAAATTGTCCAAATAGGTGTGTTTGGAGGCTTATTTTGGGGAGCTGTTTGGTACTTTCTTCATATTTTTTCTTTTACTGCCCTGGGACCTAATTATTTGTTGCTCCCGTTTGCGCTTGGAGATTGGAAAGAAGGGGCATGGGGAAATATAGCTGGTATTATATGTATGGGGATACTTTCAATTCTTTTGGCGTTTATATATAAAGCAGTTTTGGGTAAGTTTGAAGGTTTAATTCTAGGTATTTTATATGGGCTTTTATGGTGGGGATTATTATTCTTTGCAATTCCACCTGTTGCACCAGTTATAAAAAGCATGATGGAAATGCCTAAGGAAACGATTGTAACAACGGCATGTATTTTTATTTTATATGGCGTTTTTATTGCGTACTCCGTCTCATTTGAGGTGAATAACAATATTAGTACAAGGGATGGGGAAAAGACAAACTATTCAAATAAGTGAGAGGTATGGTAGAATATTATATAGACATTTTTTTATTAAGGAGTTAGATATATGGAGAAGTTGCTCCTCGTTAACGGTCCTAATTTAAACCGTCTCGGTGCGCGAGAGGTTAATGTATATGGTACGGGGACGTTAGCGTCATTAGAAACAGATATGAAGCAACAAGCAGAAAATTTGGGAGTGGAGCTAGAGTGTTTCCAATCTAATCATGAAGGTGCCATTATTGATATCATTCATGAGACTGAGGGTACATATAAAGGAATTATTCTAAATCCAGGAGCATTTACGCATTATAGCTATGCAATTCGTGATGCAATTGCGAGTGTTTCGATTCCTGTTATTGAGGTACATATTTCAAATATTCACCAGCGCGAATCGTTTCGCCACGTATCTGTTACAGCGCCGGTCACAGCGGGGCAAATTGTAGGATTCGGTTTGTATGGCTATCATTTAGCGTTACTTGCATTAGCGGATAAAATTCGGGAGGCGTAATTCATGGAGAAACTTACAAAATTAAGAAATGCATTTGGAGAAGCGGGTATTGATGGTATTTTATTAACGAATCAACATAGTCGTAGATATATGACAAACTTTACAGGAACAGCGGGCGTTGTATTAATTTCAAACGAACGCGCTTTATTTATTACAGATTTCCGTTACGTTGAACAAGCGCAAAAACAAGCGGTTGGTTATGAAATCGTACAGCATACAGGTACGATTATTGAAGAAGTTGCCAAACAAGTAAAAGACTTAGGAATTCAAAAGCTGGGCTTTGAGCAAGATACTCTTACATACAGCTCTTATACGGCATATAAAGGGGAAGTTGATGCAGAATTTGTTGCAACTTCTGGTATTGTAGAAAAGTTACGCTTGATTAAGACTGATTCAGAGATTAAGATATTAAAGGAAGCTGCACAGATTGCAGATGCTGCCTTTGAACATATTCTATCATTTATTCGCCCGGGAGTATCTGAGATTGAAGTGTCAAATGAACTTGAATTTTTCATGAGAAAGCAAGGAGCAACCTCTTCTTCGTTTGATATTATCGTTGCTTCGGGACTTCGTTCAGCATTGCCGCACGGCGTGGCATCTGAAAAGTTGATAGAAAAGGGAGATTTTGTTACATTAGACTTCGGTGCTTACTATAAAGGATATTGTTCCGATATTACTCGTACAATTGCAGTAGGTGAGCCGTCTGATAAATTAAAGGAAATTTATAATATCGTACTAGAAGCACAATTACGTGGTGTAAGCGGTATTAAAGCTGGTTTAACTGGTCGTGAAGCAGATGCATTAACACGTAACTACATAACTGAAAAAGGATATGGTGAGTATTTCGGGCATTCTACAGGTCATGGAATTGGTCTTGAAATTCATGAAGCACCAAGCTTAGCATTCCGCTCTGAAACGGTACTTGAGCCAGGAATGGCAGTCACTGTAGAACCGGGAATTTATATTCCAAATGTAGGCGGAGTTCGCATTGAAGATGATATTATAGTAACAGCTGAAGGTAATGAAGTGTTAACTAAATCTCCAAAAGAACTTATCATTTTGTAATACACAGGAGGATTTTTTGCATGATTTCAGTAAACGATTTTCGTACAGGATTAACAATTGCGGTGGACAACGGCCTATGGCAGGTTATAGATTTCCAACACGTAAAACCAGGTAAAGGTGCAGCGTTCGTTCGCTCTAAATTACGTAACCTTCGCACAGGTTCTGTTCAAGAAAAAACATTCCGTGCTGGTGAAAAAGTAGAAAAAGCGCATATCGAAAACCGTCGTATGCAATATTTATATGCAAGCGGTGAAGCTCATGTATTCATGGACAACGGAACATACGAGCAAATCGAACTTGCTGATAAGCAAATCGAACATGAATTAAAATTCTTGAAAGAAAACATGGAAGTATCAATCATGACATATCAAAGCGAAGTACTTGGTGTAGAACTTCCAAACACTGTTGAGTTAAAAGTTGTTGAAACGGAGCCAGGTATTAAAGGTGATACAGCTTCTAACGTAACAAAACCAGCTACATTAGAAACTGGTCTAGTTGTACAAGTGCCGATCTTCATTAATGAAGGTGAAATGCTTATTATTAACACAGGAGAATCAAAATACGTTTCTCGTGCGTAATGAAAAGAACACTCGTGGAATTGATAATCCACGAGTGTTTTTTTATGTAAAATAAGGTAGGTAATAAATGACAGTAATAATACAGCTAATAGTAAGTAGCAGAAGAGTCCCTGTCATATAGGGATTCATTCGAATTTGAAAAGGTGTTACTTCTCCGGTGTTAACCCCCGACAAACTTTTTGTAATGGTACGATCCATATTCGCGTTTCGGTTCATATTTAAAAGAAACAGCCATGTGAGTCCGAAAATGGCCAAACTCCCTAAAAAGAAACTTTCCATAAATGTCCAATTAACAAATTTGGCAAATATAAAAATAATAGCCACTTCTATAATGAGTGTAAGTGTTATTTTTAGAATTTTCATACATGTCTCCTTTTGTTTCAATATACCGTATTTTGCAAATAATAACTTATCTTTATTTAATAATTAAAAAATTTCTTTTTCACTTCTGAAATAGACGACCTGTGCATATGGTTGTACAAACGTACTCTTTTATCTTGTTTGAACGGGATATATGTGTGCTGTTAGGACGGTGTAAGGATAACGAGAGAAGGTGAGAGGATGAAACAGTGGCTAGCGGCATTTGAAACGTCTGTGCTCGTAATGGCGCTTCTTAGGATCTTCTCAGGAAGCATGGAAATTTTCGCCGCTTTGCTTATGTTGTATTTCAATGATGCAAAAAAAGCGTTGTTTGTAAATGGCATGCTTGCGTTTGTTGGCCCAACTGTTTTAATTGTAACGATGTCAATTGGAATTGCGAGCGTTACGAATGAAATTTCTTTTTTGAAATTATTTTTTTTGGCGCTTGGAATTGGCTGTATTTTTATTGCGGTACTGAAATAGCGATGTGATGGGGAGAGAGCTATGAAAGAAGTATTAGAGATGTTGCCAAAGCAAATCGAACGTTTTATACAAGACTATAAAGAATGTGACGGATTGGAAGAAATCCGGATTCGGATCGGAAGGCCGCTTGAATGTATTGCGCGCGGGGAAGCGCATTTTTATAACTATATTGTGACGAGAGAAGATGCAGCGTATTTGCTGAATAAGCTGAGTCAATATTCACTTTATACGATGGAAGAAGAATTAAAGCGAGGATATGTTACACTGCGCGGAGGACATCGCGTAGGTTTAGCAGGAAAAGTCATTATGGAAAAGAGTGCTGTGAAAATGATTCGGGATGTGGCGTCATTTAATATGCGTATTGCTCGGCAAAAAAAGGGGATTGCTGAGCCGCTTATACCATATTTATATGAGAAACATTGGCTGAATACAATGATTATCGGCCCGCCGCAAACAGGCAAAACAACATTACTGCGTGATGTAGCGCGCCTCATGAGTGCAGGTGTTCCAAGGCAACATATCCCCTCTTGTAAAGTTGGTATTGTAGATGAGAGGTCAGAAATTGCGGGGTGCGTGAAAGGGGTACCGCAATATGAGTTTGGAACAAGGGTGGATGTGCTAGATGCATGTCCAAAAGCAGAAGGTATGATGATGATGATTCGTTCAATGAGTCCAGATATATTAATTGTTGACGAAATTGGCCGGCCAGAAGATAGCGAAGCAATTATGGAAGCTGTTCATGCTGGTGTTCAATTGTTTACTAGTGTGCATGGAAAAGAGCATGAAGATATACTGAAACGACCTTCGTTAAGGAAAATTATAGAACTGGGCGTATTTGAACGCTTTATCGAGCTTTCTAAAATAAAAGGACCAGGAACGATTATGAATGTGAAGGATGGCAGTGGAAAACCGATTCGCCGCGGAGAGAAGGTGCTGAGCGTATGATTAAATTTTTTGGTGCTGCACTTATTGTGGCTGTATCAACATTTTTTGGTTTTTCATATGCGAAGAAATATAGTGAGCGTCCTCGCCAATTACGGTTGTTAAAGGCAGCTCTTCAATCACTTGAAGCAGAAATTATGTATGGCCATACCCCATTGTCAGAGGCAGCTGCACGTCTTGTAAAACAAATGCCAAAGCCTTTGAACTGGTTATTTCATAGTTTTCATGAACGATTAGAAAGGGGAGAGCAAACGGTTCGGGAAGCATGGATGGATAGTTTACAAGAAAATTGGAAACTTACAGCATTGAAGCAAACAGAATATGAGATTTTACAGCAATTTGGAGAAACGCTAGGGCAACATGATCGTGAGTCACAGCAAAAGCATATTCGTTTATGTATTACCCATTTAGAGAGAGAAGAAGGAGAAGCAAAGGAAATGCAAATTCAGTACGAAAAGATGATGAAAAGTTTAGGAGTATTAGCAGGATTACTTATCGTAATTTTACTGTTGTAAGGGGGAAAGGTGATGTCGATTGACGTTGGATTAATCTTTCAAATTGCAGGAATTGGTATTATATTAGCTTTCATTCATACTGTGCTGAAAGAACTAAAGCGAGAAGATATTGCCAACTGGGTGATTCTCGTTGGTTTTGTCGTCATTTTATTCCAAGTTGCCTTTTTAATAAACAATTTGTTTGACAAGATTAAAAGCGTCTTTCTTTTTCAGTAAAGGGGGCGATTCGAATCGAAATATTACAAATTGTAGGGCTAGGCCTCGTAGCGACTTTTTTGGCTGCAGTATTGAATCAGCATAAATCGAGTGTAACTTCATTGTTTATTGTATTTGTTAGTAGCGTTATGTTTTTACTTGTAATTGATCAAATTCATTCTATTTTAACGATGATTGAGCGTATTGCAAATGAAGCAAAAGTGAGCAATGTGTACGTGGAAACGCTGCTGAAAATTATTGGAATTGCTTATATTGCAGAATTCGGTGCACAAATTACGAAAGATGCTGGACAAGGCGCGATTGCTTCCAAAATTGAATTAGCAGGGAAAATTTTAATTTTAGTGATGGCGATTCCGATATTAACGGTTGTAATTGAAACGATTCTCGGTTTTTTACCAACCGGATAAAGGAGGGGTGAATTGTGCGCCCGTTTGGAATGAAGCTTTTGTTTGCTTTTTTCCTCTTTTTTTCTTTTCCAATTATCGTACAAGCTTCTCCCCCAGAACATAATGTTGTAGATGAACAACTAGGAAAGCTTGGGATAGAGGATGTAAAGAAATATTGGGATGACCTTGTTGCGAAGTACGGTGGATATTTACCGGAAAGCCAAAAGGGAAGTTTTATGGAGTTTGTTAAAGGGGAAAAAGAGTTTTCGATTAAAGAGTGGATGATTGGATTACTAAAGTATTTATTTCATGAATTAGTAGCTAACGGAAAGCTCCTTGGGACACTCATTATGCTTACTATTTTCAGCGCGCTTTTGCAGTCGCTTCAATCTGCTTTTGCGAAAAGTAGTGTCGGGAAAATAGCGGATGCTGTTGTATATATGGTACTTATCGTCTTTGCTTTAAACAGTTTCTATGTTGTTATGACGTACACAAGAGACACCATTCAAACAATGATCGATTTCATTTTAGCACTCCTCCCAATTTTGTTGGCGCTCATTGCGACAGGAGGCGGTGTTGTATCTGTTTCCTTCTTTCATCCAATTATTGTTTTTTTAATGAATACGAGCGGGATGCTTATGAATTATATTGTTTTACCGCTTCTTCTCCTTGCTACAATTTTAAGTATTGTCAGTACAATGAGCGATCAATATAAAGTTACAAAATTATCCAAGCTGCTGCAAAATGTTAGCGTTAGCATCATTGGAATTTTTTTAACAATCTTTCTTGGTGTGCTCTCTGTACAAGGAACGACAACAGCGGTAGCGGATGGAATTGCGGTGAAAACAGCAAAGTTTGTAACAGGAAACTTTATCCCAGTTGTCGGCCGAATGTTTACTGAAGCAGCAGACACTGTACTTAGTGCATCGGCTCTATTGAAAAATACAGTGGGGATTGTTGGGGTTGTCATTTTATTACTTATCGTTGCTTTTCCTGCTATTCAAATTTTCTGCATTGCATTCATTTATAAATTTGCAGCAGCAGTACTGCAACCAGTCGGTGGAGGAGCAATTATTCAATGCCTGGATATTATCGGAAGAAGTATTATATACGTGTTTGCTTGTTTGGCTATTGTATCATTTATGTTTTTTCTAAGTATCACGATTGTTATCGCAGCTGGAAACATTACGTTAATGATGCGTTAGGAGTTGAGAAGGTTGCAATTTGTCGTGGAGTGGATTCGAAATATTATTGTGTTTCTCTTATTAGCAACGATGCTTCATATGTTACTTCCTAATTCAAATTTACAAAAGTATGTCAAATTTGTTGTAAGTTTGCTTCTAGTCGTTCTCATTTTAACCCCCTTATTTAAATTATTTCAAACAGATATTCAAGACGTGATTGCCAATGCTAGTCAGGACAAGTATATAGCAAACGGATCAATAGAAAATAAAATTAGTGAAAAGAAAAAAGAAATACAAGCCTCACAACGTGCATATATTTTAGAACAGATGGCTGTCCAAATGAAAAAACAAGTTGGAAAAGAATTGGAAGAAAAATATGGTATGGCCGTTATGAGTTTACAGATAAAAGTACCAGAAGGCAAAAAGGAAGTGAAATCCCAGCAGGACATTCAGTCTGTTGTTGTATCGCTTCAGGCAAATGAGCGAAGTCGAACAGGAGCTATTGAAACAATCCAAAAGGTAGAAATTAACTCGAAAGAACCTCAAAAGACGTCAGAACAAAATACAGCTGAAATGAAACAATTTTTCTCGAACAAATGGCAATTAGAAGAGAACAAAATTAAGATTCAGGTGGAGGGGGGATAGAGAAAGGAAATGAATAATAAATTTCAATTTCTTCGCAATCTTTTTAAAGGAAATGAAAAAGATGAGAAAGAGAAAAAAATTTCAGCAAAGTTTTTAATCATTTTACTCATACTGGGGATCATCCTTATGTTTTCTGGTAACATTTTCCAAGAAAAAAAACCAGAAGTGCCTGTTCTTAAATCGCAAACAGGACAAGTAAAAGATGTACCAACATTTGGACAAAAGGGTAGCGACAACAAATCTATTATTGATAAATATGAAAAAGAATATGAACAACAATTAAAAGAAGCATTAGAAAGTGTTATAGGTGTTAAAGATGTAACAATTGAAGTTAATCTTGATTCATCAGAAGAAAAAATACTTGATAAAAATACTGTGAAGCGATCGCAAACGACAGATGAAACAGATAAAGAAGGCGGAAAGCGGAAAGTTGAAGATGAATCGATGGATAAAAAAACAGTGATTGTACGCCAAGGTGATAAAGAAGCTCCGATTGTACTTCGAGAAGATAAGCCGAAAGTTCGCGGTGTTCTTGTTGTTGCAAAAGGAGTGGATAATATACAAGTAAAACAAATGGTAAAAGAAGCTGTTACGCGAATGCTGGATGTCCCAAGCCATCGCGTATCTGTCTTACCAAAAAAGAATTAGGGAGGAAAAAAAGTGTTAAAAAAACAAACAGTTTGGTTATTAACAATGCTAAGTTTGGTAATTGTACTTTCGGTTTACTATGTGATGACGCCAGATAATAAAACTAAGGTTGTGACAACATCGTTAGGAGAGGGAGCGAAGGAGAAGCAAAGCTCTGAAAAGGAAACTAGTAAAAAAGAAATAGGTAAGAATGAAGGAAAAGTAACGAGTCATTCTGCTAGTGATGATAGTTTCACAGCACTTCGTTTAAAAATGGAGGATCAGCGTAGTGAAGTGAAAGAAAAATTGCAAGATGTAATGAACTCAACAAACGCTTCTGCTGAAGAGAGAAATAAAGCAAAAAATGAATTTGATGCATTGACTGATTTAGCGGCAAAAGAAACGTTATTGGAAACCTTAATTAAATCAGAAGGCGGTTATAAAGATACGCTTGTACGTAAAGATGGAAATGATATTAAAGTGACAGTAAAAGCAGCAAAACTTTCCGCAAAAGAAGCAAATAAAATTATACAGCTTGTAAAAAGTGAGACGGGCTTAATGGCAGACGTTCGATATGAAATAGCAAAGTAAAAAGCTATCGATTTTTTCGATAGCTTTTTTTATCCACTAGAAGTTCATCAAGCAATTGCAGTTCCGCTTCTGTTGTTTTTATAGGAGAAATTTGTTGTGAATGAAAAATCATTGGTTCTTGACGACGGCGGTTGCTTTGTCCGCATTTCATTTGAATACCGAGTGCTACGCCCCAAATAATAACAGCTGGTAGAAAGAGAATAAGCCAAATGTTCACGTCTCACACCTCACTGTATTTGATTCTATTTTTACGATACTATTCTTATATGAAGGGAATATGAAGTGGATGTAAATAAACTTCAATTATTTAGTAAAAAATATATAAACTTACATAAATAAATGCAAATTGAAAAAACAACGTAAAAACCCTTTTCTTTTTCGAGGGGCGAGTACACCTGGCTGTGCATAGAAGCGGTCAGGGCTTTTTCCTGCCACGCGCTAGATTTAAAACAAAGGGAGTAAGCGAGAGGAGGTCATGTTTTGTTGTGCATAGCCACGACCTATATGTTGAAAAAACAATATGGATTTATATAAATGCATATTGAAAACCGACATACCCCCCCTTTTTTTGAGAGCGTCTGGCCGCGCATAGGAGCGGTCAGGTCCTATTGCTGCCACATGCCAGGTTTGAAACAAAAGGATCAGGCCCAGTGGAGGTCATGTTATATTCTGCATAGTTGCGATTTGTGGGTTAAAAAATCAAAGTGGATTTATATGAATGAAGTGGATGAGAGTGTTTTTTTGGAAGTGGTCTTGCCAATTTCGAGTAAAACTTGGTATTATTACTAGGTGATAAAGTGAAACTTTAATCAGTGGGGGTATTACTGCCCACGAATAGCGGGATAAAATAGCATACTGTTACTTTGACAGGAATTTTCATACATCATACAGAAGAAATAAAATTGGAATGTTAAAAATATTTATCGTAAGATGAATATATATATAAATACATTTTGATTTTCTAACAGCTAAGTCACTGTTATGTAAAACAAAAGTAACCTGCACTTGTCTTCTCTTTTTGTTTTCATATTACACGTGGCAGGAAAGGGATCTGACCGCTTCTATGCACGAGCAGATGCTCTCGCTAAATTAAAAAAGTGGTTTTCAATTTGTATTTATATAGTATGAAACTTCATAGTAGTTTTTCATTGACAGTACGAGAAGGAATTTAAGATTGACTGTTCTAGCTGGATTCAGTAAATGGTATTCATTACTGATGTTTTGAGTTGTTACAACAGGAAAAACAAGTATATAGGAGTGGATTTCACATGTTTAAAATACAAGAAGTTCGTGAGTTAATTAAGCTAATTGATGATTCTAATATTGATGAATTTGAATACAAAAAAGATGGTACGACAATTAAGATGAAAAAGCGTGGCAATGAAGTAATTGCTGTTCAGCCTGTTCCAGCAGTGCAGAAACCTGTACAAGCTATAGCGCCAGAAGTAGTTGCTGCACCAGCTCAAGTTGAAGCTCCAAAGCAAGAAGAGAAACAAGTATTACAAGATGAGAACTTACTTAAAATTACATCTCCAATGGTTGGAACGTTCTATGCATCTCCATCACCAGATGCCTCGGCATATGTAAATATAGGAGATCGAGTAACAGAAGGGAAAATTGTTTGTATCGTAGAAGCAATGAAACTCTTTAATGAAATTGAAGCGGAAGTAAATGGAGAAATCGTTGAAATTCTTGTGAATAACGGTCAGCTTGTTGAATATGGACAACCGCTATTTCTTGTAAAAGCATAATAAGGGAGTCTGGAATCATGATTAAAAAAGTATTAATTGCGAACCGTGGGGAAATTGCAGTACGAATTATTCGTGCTTGCAAAGAAATGAATATTGAAACAGTTGCAATTTATTCTGAAGCAGATAAAGAAGCGCTTCATGTACAAATTGCGGATGAAGCATACTGCGTTGGTCCAACTGTATCAAAGGAAAGTTATTTAAACTTAACAAACATTATTAGCGTTGCAAAATTAACAGGCTGTGATGCAATTCACCCTGGATATGGATTTTTAGCTGAAAATGCTGATTTTGCAGAGCTTTGCCGTGAATGTAACTTGATTTTTATCGGTCCAAGCCCAGAAGCTATTTCAAAAATGGGCACAAAAGACGTTGCACGTGATACAATGAAGGAAGCAGGGGTTCCAATTGTACCGGGTTCACAAGGCATTATTAAAAATATCGAAGAAGCAGTAGCACTTGCAGAGAAGATTGGATATCCTGTTATTATTAAAGCAACAGCGGGCGGCGGCGGAAAGGGAATTCGCGTTGCACGTACAGAAGAAGAGCTTGTAAAAGGAATTCAAATTACACAGCAAGAGGCAAGTACCGCTTTTGGAAACCCTGGTGTATACTTAGAAAAGTATATTGAAGATTTCCGTCATGTAGAAATTCAAGTGATGGCAGATAATCATGGTAACGTCATTCATTTAGGAGAGCGTGATTGTACAATTCAGCGTCGTTTGCAAAAACTGTTAGAAGAGTCACCATCTCCAGCTTTAGATGCTACTATCCGTCAACAAATGGGAGAAGCAGCGGTAAAAGCGGCAGCAGCAGTAGATTATACAGGTGCTGGCACAGTTGAGTTTATTTACGAATATAAAACGAAAAGTTTCTATTTCATGGAAATGAATACGCGAATTCAAGTTGAGCATCCTGTAACTGAAATGGTGACGGGAGTAGACCTTATTAAAGAGCAAATTCGTGTTGCATCAGGAGAGCAGTTATCACTGCAGCAAGAAGAAGTACAATTTAACGGTTGGGCAATTGAGTGCCGAATTAATGCGGAAAACCCTGCCAAAAACTTTATGCCATCTCCAGGAAAGGTAGAAATGTATTTACCTCCAGGAGGATTCGGTATTCGCGTCGATTCAGCTGTATATCCTGGGTATACGATTCCGCCTTATTACGATTCGATGGTTGCAAAGCTTATTGTTTATGGGAAAACACGTGAAGAAGCAATTGCGAAAATGAAACGAGCGTTAAGTGAATTCGTCATTGAGGGTGTACATACGACGATTCCGTTTCATTTACAGCTTCTTGACCACCCTGAATTTGTACAAGGTGAATTTAATACAAAGTTTTTAGAACAGCATGATTTAACGGCGCACTGATACATTTAAAGGAGGTTTTTTTCATGGCTGAACATATGTTAGACATGGGACAAGATACAACTCTTGGTAAAGTAGAAATCGCACCGGAAGTAATTGAAGTAATTGCAGGTATTGCTGCTTCTGAAGTAGAAGGTGTAGCAGCAATGCGTGGTAACTTTGCAACAGATGTTGTTGAGAAGTTAGGAAAGAAAAATCATGGAAAAGGCGTAAAAGTAGAATTAGCAAATGATGATATTATCGTTGATGTATACGTATTAATGTACTTTGGTGTAGCAATTCCAGTTGTTGCACAAAACATTCAAGATAATATTCGTCAAGCGCTGTTTACAATGACAGGTCTTGAACCGAAAGAAATAAACGTTCATATCGTTGGTGTAACATTTGAGACACCAAAGACAGAAATTGAGCCAGTGTAATACTGAAAAAGGTGCCTTGTGATTCAGGCACCTTTTTTATCGTCTGTATTCTTCATATTTAAACGGAAAAGATATTATATTATTTAAAAAAATGAAAAAATAATAAAGGTAAACTTGTGTTTTTGGAAAAAACGTACATTGTGGCATGATATGGAACTTGAAGTTAATCTTTTTATTATTTTTCCGTTAGGGAACTCGTGTATGAAACGATAAATTGTGGTATTATCATTGTATTATAAGATTGAAAGCTGAGCAAAAATTATAAAGAATAAGTAATTCGATGGCTTATAAATTATAATAATATAACAAAACATAAGAAAGACTTGAAGCACAAAGGAGAGTTACAATGAAACGTAGGACGGCTAGAGAAAGAGCGATGCAAGCACTCTATCAAATGGATATTACCGGAGACTACAATCCGAAAGCAGCAGTAGAAAACACACTTGAAGAAGGCGAAAATATAAATGAATTTTTAGAAGCACTTGTCTGCGGATGTGTGGAGCATAAAGAAGCAATTGATGAGCTCATTCGTCAAAATTTAAAAAAATGGAAATTAGAACGCATTAGCATTGTTGATCGCAGTATTTTACGAATTGCTGTGTATGAAATGAAATACATGGAAGATATTCCACATAACGTAACTATTAATGAAGCAATTGAAATTGCAAAAGCATATGGGGATGAGGAATCTCGTCGTTTTATTAACGGCGTTTTATCTAGCATACAGTAAGACTTTCTTGAGCGTGGAATCTTCATCATAACTTAAGAAAGTTCTTGCTGATCAAGCTTTTACGGGCAGTTATCTTTCATCTTTATTCTTTCATTTTTAGAATGTTAATGTGAAAGCTATACTGCCCGTTAGAGCGGGAGAAAAAGTAGCTTTGTCATTTTTAAAGGGGGAATTTTGATATGGTAGCAGTAATCATCAAAGGAAATGAAGTAGCAGAGAAAAAGAGAGCACAGTTAAAAGAGAAAGTTGCAGAACTAAAAAAACAAGGAATTGTACCAGGGCTAGCTGTTATTTTAGTCGGGGACGATCCAGCTTCTCATTCGTATGTAAAGGGAAAAGAAAAAGGCTGCGAACAAGTTGGGATTTATTCTGAGTTAATTACATTTCCAGATTCCATTACACAAGATCGTTTATTAGCGGAAATCGATCGCTTAAATAATGATGATCGTATTCATGGTATTTTAGTGCAATTACCGTTGCCAAACCATATTGAAGAGAAAGCTATCATTGAAAAAATTTCTCCAGAGAAAGATGTGGATGGTTTCCACCCAATTAGTATTGGTCGTATGATGACAGGACAAGATACGTTCCTTCCATGTACACCGCATGGTATTTTAGAATTAGTAAAAGAAACAAACATTGATATTACAGGGAAACACGTTGTTGTTATTGGACGAAGTAATATTGTTGGAAAACCAGTAGGACAACTGTTTTTAAATGAGAATGCAACAGTGACGTATTGTCATTCAAAAACAGCGAATATAAAAGAATTAGCGAAATTAGCGGATATTTTAATTGTTGCAGTTGGAAGAGCGAAAATGGTAACAGCTGATTACGTAAAAGAAGGCGCAGTTGTAATTGACGTCGGAGTAAACCGTTTAGAAACAGGAAAACTGTGCGGTGATGTTGATTTTGACGATGTCTTAAACGTTGCAAGTCACATTACACCAGTACCAAAAGGCGTAGGCCCAATGACGATTACAATGCTATTAGAAAATACAGTATTATCTGCACAGCGCGCGGGTGTTGTTTGTAAGTAATTGCATGGCGGCTATGAGGAGAGAGAGATGGAAAAGCAATATTTAACCGTTACAGCGTTAACTCGTTATATGAAAACTAAAATAGAGTATGACCCTCATCTACAGTCTGTTTGGTTAAAAGGAGAAATTTCAAATTTTAAATATCATAGCCGCGGTCATATGTATTTCACATTAAAAGATGAAAATGCAAGAATTGCTGCGGTCATGTTTGCGAGTCATAATCGCAATATAAAGTTCAGACCAGAAGACGGGATGAAAGTGCTTGTAAAAGGGAAAATATCTGTTTATGAAGCAAGTGGTTCATACCAAATCTATATTCAAGATATGCAGCCAGATGGAGTAGGGAATCTTCATTTAGCGTATGAGCAATTAAAGGCTCGTTTAGAAGAAGAAGGGCTGTTTTCACAAGTATATAAACGAATAATTCCTGCTTATCCAACAACAATTGGTGTGATAACCTCACCAACGGGTGCGGCAATTCGGGATATTATGACAACAATTGCCCGCCGTTATCCGATTGGAAAAGTAATTGTATTTCCAGTTCTAGTACAAGGGGAGTTTGCAGCTCCCTCAATTGTACAAGCTATCGAAAAGGCGAATGAAATGCATGCTATCGATGTGTTAATTGTTGGGCGCGGCGGAGGCTCAATAGAAGAACTGTGGGCGTTTAATGAAGAAACAGTAGTCCGGGCAATTTTTGCGAGTCAAATCCCAATCATTTCTGCTGTGGGACATGAAACAGATTTTACAATTGCAGATTTTGTTGCGGACTTAAGAGCTCCAACGCCAACAGCGGCAGCTGAACTGGCAGTTCCTCACATTCTTGAATTAGAAGAAAAAGTGATGCAGCGTACACTTCGATTGACACGAGTGATGCGTGAAATGTTGAACTCTAAGCAGGAACATTTGCAAGCGCTACAAAAATCATATGCGTTTCGCTATCCAAAGCAATTGTATGAGCAAAAGGAAGAACAATTGGATCGTACAATTGATAAGTTGATACAAACGAAAGAGCGATACATAGAAAAGAAGACGAATCAACTTCAGCAATTGTCATTTTATTTGGGAAAGCATCATCCTGCACAAAAAATTGAACAAACGAAGCTTACGTTAGACACATTGCAAAAGCAATTGCAACGTGAAATGCAGTCTCTATTGCAAGGAAAAGAGTTTGCTTTTACAAGAGCGATAGAGAAATTAGAAACGTTAAGTCCGCTTAGAGTGATGATGCGAGGCTACGGTCTTGTTTATAATAATGAGAAACAGGTGCTAAAAAGCATAAAAGAAATTGAGCTTGGAGATGAAGTGACAGTGCAGCTTCAAGATGGTGTACTAGACTGTAATGTATGGGGAATAGAGGAGCGTGAACTAGGCGATGGAAAATAAAGTGAGCTTTGAAGAAGCGATTGCAAAGCTTGAACAAATTGTTTCCAAGCTCGAACAAGGTGATGTTCCGCTTGAAGAAGCAATTTCGTATTTCAAAGAAGGTATGGAACTTTCTAAACTGTGCGATGAAAAATTAAAAGATGTACAAGAACAAATGGCTGTCATACTTGGTGAAAATGGTGAACTTCGTCCGTTTTCTACTTTAGGAGAGGAAGTATAATGACGCATTTAACTTTTGATGCTTTTATGAAAGAAAGTAAAGCATTAGTAGAAGAAAATCTTGTGCGTTATGCAAGCGCCTTGCAATGTCCAAGGGTACTTCGCGAGGCGATGGTGTATTCATTAGAAGCGGGCGGAAAGCGTCTCCGCCCGTTACTTTTATTTGCGACGCTGCAAGCGTTTGGAAAAGATAGAGAATTAGGGATAGGTACAGCTTGCGCATTAGAAATGATTCATACATATTCTTTAATTCATGATGATTTACCTTGTATGGATGATGATGACTTACGCCGCGGGAAACCAACAAATCATAAAGTGTTTGGTGAGGCGATGGCAGTACTAGCTGGTGACGGGTTGTTAACATATGCATTCCAAGTTGTAACAGAGCAAGACAATAAAGGAATTACTTCCGAAACAAAACTACGCATCGCACTAGAACTCGCTAAAGCAGCAGGACCAGAAGGAATGGTTGGTGGACAAGTTGCGGATATGGAAGCAGAAGGAAAGCAATTAAACCTTCGTGAGTTAGAATATATTCATAAGAATAAAACCGGACGTTTATTAGAATTTGCCGTATTAGCTGGCGCGTTATTATCAGGAGCTACGGCTATGCAACAAGAAAAACTACTTGCCTTTGCGAAGTATGTCGGACTTGCTTTTCAAATTCGTGATGATATTCTAGATGTAGAAGGAATAGAAGAAGAGATTGGGAAACCGGTCGGAAGCGATATGACAAATGAAAAAAGTACATATACAACGTTATTTACAGTAGAGGAAGCGAAGCAAATTTTAGAAGAAACAATTACGAAAGCAAAAGAGGCTATTTCTTCTTTACAATTACAAGATGAATATTTGTTAGTAATTTGTGATTTAATTGCAAAGCGCAACCACTAGTATAAGAATGTTTTCATTTGTTGAGCCATTCAGGATTTTATGGTATAAATGTAGACAAAGGTTTTTCTTTTCTTTTTTTGGCAAAAATATACGTAGATTACATTGCCGTTATCACTTTGTGTTAGCGGCTCTTTTTTCATCGTATAAAGTGAAACTTCCATCAGTTGGGGGGCTTCATCCCCCACTGATGGAAAGCTCTCACCAATCGGGCTTTTACGGGCAGTTATCCCCCGCCTATCTTCTTTAGAAAAGCGGAAGCGGCTCGCCCAGAATCGCAGGACGTTGGAGCCGGCGACAGAGAGGCGCTTTTTGCCTCTTCCGAGGGGGCGAAACGACCGGAGATTCTAGCCGCTAGAGCTGGACAATGCTTCACTCTCAATCTTGAGGTGGGGGTCTTACTGCCCATGAATAGCGGGATAAAATAAAGAATATGCTTGATTTTTGTAATACAATTAAATGCAACTATATTTTACGGATGTATAATAGTTGATATGATGACAGATTATGAAACGAAAGTGAGTGATCCTGGTGGATCTGACGCAAATTCAAAATCCTAGTTTTTTGAAGGATATGTCTATAAGCGAGCTAGAAGCGTTAAGCGAAGATATTCGAAAGTTTTTAATTGAAGAGCTTTCTCAAACAGGTGGACATATTGCTCCAAATCTAGGTGTAGTAGAACTCACAATTGCTTTGCATAAAGTGTTCGATAGTCCAAGAGATAAATTTTTATGGGATGTAGGACATCAATCCTATGTACATAAAATTTTAACGGGGCGTGCAAAGGAATTTGGCACATTAAGACAATATAAGGGTTTATGTGGTTTTCCGAAGCGTTGTGAAAGTGAACATGATGTATGGGAAACGGGACATAGCTCTACTTCCTTATCTGCTGCCATGGGAATGGCGCTTGCTCGTGATTTAAAGAAAACGAAAGAGTACATTGTTCCTATTATTGGTGATGGTGCATTAACAGGTGGTATGGCGCTTGAAGCACTTAATCATATTGGACATGAACAAACAGATATGACTGTTATCTTAAATGATAATGAAATGTCGATTGCACCAAACGTTGGTGCATTGCATAACGTACTTGGACGTTTACGTACAGCAGGGAAATATCAGTGGGTAAAAGATGAACTAGAATATTTATTAAAGAAAATTCCAGCTGTCGGTGGTAAAGTAGCTGCAACTGCCGAAAAAGTAAAAGATAGCTTGAAATATTTACTCGTTTCGGGTGTGTTTTTTGAAGAGTTAGGCTTCACATATTTAGGGCCTGTCGATGGGCATGATTATGAAAGTTTATTTGAAAATCTTCAATATGCCAAGAAAACGAAAGGCCCTGTTCTTGTTCATGTAATTACGAAAAAAGGAAAAGGCTATAAGCCAGCTGAAAGTGATGTAATTGGAACTTGGCATGGTACAGGACCGTACAAAATTGAGTCTGGTGATTTCGTGAAGCCAAAAGAAGCTGCACCGGCATGGAGTTCAGTTGTTAGTGAAGCGGTTCGTAAATTAGCGAAGAATGATCAGCGCATCGTTGCTGTGACGCCAGCAATGCCGGTTGGGTCAAAGCTTGAAAAATTTGCAAAAGAATTTCCGAATCGTATGTTTGATGTAGGGATTGCTGAGCAGCATGCAGTAACAATGGCAGCTGGTTTAGCAACGCAAGGCATGAAGCCATTTTTGGCGATTTATTCTACATTTTTACAACGTGCTTATGATCAAGTTGTTCACGACGTATGTCGCCAAAATTTAAATGTCTTTTTCGGGATTGATCGAGCGGGATTAGTAGGAGCTGACGGAGAAACGCATCAAGGTATATTTGATATTGCATTTTTACGTCATCTTCCAAATATTGTTTTGATGATGCCGAAAGATGAAAATGAAGGTCAACATATGGTATATACAGCAATCAATTACGAAGATGGACCAATTGCGCTTCGTTACGCACGTGGAAATGGACTTGGTGTGCCTATGGATGAAGAGTTTAAAGAAATTCCAATCGGTACATGGGAAACACTTCGCGAAGGATCACAAGCGGCGATTCTAACATTTGGTACGACAATTCCGATGGCCATGGAAGCGGCAGAGTCACTTGAGAAGAAAGGGATTTCTGTAAAGGTTGTAAATGCTCGTTTTATTAAGCCGATGGACGAAGCATACTTGCATGAGTTATTAGGAAAGAATATGCCGATTTTAACAATTGAAGAGGCGTGTTTAATTGGAGGATTTGGTTCTGGTGTGTTAGAGTTTGCTAGTGAACATGGATATCATAATGCGCTAATTGAGAGTATGGGTATTCCAGATCATTTCATCGAACACGGTGGTGTCTCTAAGCTTCTTGAAGAAATTGGTTTAACAACAGAAGCTGTTGTTGAACGTATTTGTACAATAATTCCATTAAAACAAAAAAGGGCGTAACAAATGAGCGGAAAAAAAGAACGAGTAGATGTACTATTAGTAGAACGAGGACTTGTTGAAACAAGAGAAAAAGCAAAGCGTGCCGTTATGGCAGGTCTTGTATATGCAAATGAGATGCGTTTAGATAAACCTGGTGAAAAAATACCGCAAGATACAGAGCTAACATTAAAAGGACAAGTAATGCGCTATGTAAGCCGTGGTGGATATAAGTTAGAAAAGGCGTTAGAGACGTTTCATATAGATTTGCAAGATAAGATTATGCTGGATATTGGTTCATCAACGGGTGGATTTACGGATTGTGCTTTGCAAAATGGTGCAAAGCTATCATATGCTTTAGATGTAGGGTATAACCAACTTGCATGGAAATTAAGACAGGACGAGCGTGTTGTCGTAATGGAACGGACGAATTTTCGTTATGTAACACCTGCTGATTTGCAGAAAGGCTTGCCGCAATTTGCGAGCATTGATGTATCGTTTATATCTTTGAAATTAATTTTACCTGTATTGAAAACGATGTTAACACCTGGTGGAGATGTTGCAGCGCTTATTAAGCCGCAATTTGAAGCTGGGCGAGAGCAAGTCGGGAAAAAGGGAATTGTTCGAGACCGTAAAGTACATGAAGCGGTTATAGAAATGATTGTCGATTTTGCGCTAGCAGAAGGGTACGATGTTCAAAACTTAACATTTTCTCCAATTACAGGCGGAGATGGAAACATTGAATTTTTAATACATTTAAAATGGTATGGTGAGCGTGAACAAGGAGAAAATAAATCACTTGTTCGAGCGGAGGAAGTTGTGACAGAAGCTCACGAAGCCTTGAAGCAAAAAGGAAAAGAGGAATAACAATTGTTGTTCCTCTTTTTACTCGTATAGAAAGTTAGAATTGTATAACGATTGTAAAAACAATTATGTACAAGTAGCCGATTATGCGTTAACATAAATAAGTGAAGTATAACAATGGTAAAACTACGGTAAGAGATAGTGCGAGGTGCAAAAATATGAATAAAGGGCAGCGCCATATTAAAATTCGAGAAATTATTGCAAATAAAGAAATTGAAACACAAGACGAGCTAGTGGATATTTTACGTAATGAAGGTTTTAATGTAACACAAGCGACGGTATCACGAGATATTAAAGAATTACATTTAGTAAAGGTACCGCTTCATGATGGACGCTATAAATATAGCTTACCAGCTGATCAACGTTTTAATCCGCTTCAAAAATTAAAACGCAATCTTGTTGATTCGTTTGTTAAATTAGATAAAGCTGGGCATATGCTTGTGTTAAAAACATTACCAGGTAATGCACATGCTCTCGGTGCGCTGATTGATCATTTAGAATGGGATGAAATTATTGGCACAATTTGCGGTGATGATACGTGTTTAATTATTTGCCGTACACCTGAAGATACAGGGGTTGTATCGAATCGCTTTTTAAATATGCTGTAACAAAAAGAATCTTGTTTGCTTTATTACTCAAAAGAGTAAAAAGTAGACAAGATATTTTTGTTATAGAGACATAAAAATCTCAGAATAGCATGTAAAAATGTAAATTTCTAGATAGGAATATCATTATTGTTACATTGACCGTGAAAACAAATGTTTGGTACAATGAAGCAGGTTACATAGCATATTCTTCATCAAAAAGAAGTAACGGAAGAATGTATGTGTGAATAGTTTAAGCCTCCCGTGCGGAGTGTGAATGAAATAACGAGGTGAATGGGGCATTGTTATCGGAATTATCGATTAGAAACTTTGCTATTATAGAATCATTAAACATTTCTTTTCAAAAAGGGCTCACGGTTTTAAGTGGTGAAACGGGCGCAGGAAAATCCATCATTATTGATGCGATTAGTCTTCTTGTTGGGGGACGCGGCTCAGCGGAATTTGTACGTTATGGGACAGATAAAGCTGAAATTGAAGGTTTATTTTATATTGAAGATGAACAGCATCCTTGTGCTATGAAAGCTGAAGAACTTGATATTGAAATTGAAGATGGCATGATTATTTTAAAACGGGATATCTCTGTGAATGGAAAAAGTGTATGCCGCGTCAATGGAAAGCTTGTAACATTAAGCACGTTAAAGGAAATTGGAAGAACGCTTGTTGATATTCATGGACAGCATGAAACGCAAGATTTGATGAATGAAGACCGTCATTTATTTATGCTTGATCATTTTGAGGGAGATCATATTTTAGTTCAGTTAGAAAAGTATCAAAATGTGTATAGGGAATATGAGCAATTAAAAAAACAATTGCGTTCTTTAACAGAGAATGAGCAACAAATGGCACATCGTCTAGATTTAATTCAATTTCAACATGAAGAGATTCGAAATGCGGACTTGAAAATAGATGAAGAGCAAAATTTATTAGAAGAACGATTGAAGATTTCGAACTTCGAAAAGATTTATAAGGCATTGGGTGATTCGTATCGTTCTTTAACGGAAGAACGTTCTGGTTTAGATCATGTTCGAAATGCAATGAATCAAATGGAGAGCATTACGGACTTGGATACTGCATATCAAGAGAACTACGATGCGATTGCAAATAGTTATTATTTATTAGAAGAAGTAGCTTATCAGCTCCGCGAAAAGTTAGATATGATGGAATATGATCCAAATCGTTTAGATGAAATTGAAACACGTTTAAATGAAATTCGTATGTTAAAGCGTAAATATGGAAATACTGTAGAAGAGATTTTAGCGTATGCGGATGAAATTGAAAAAGAGATATTTACGATTGAAAATAAAGATGTACACATTGAAACGACGAAAAAGAAACTAAAAGAAATCGAACAGCTTATAGTGAAAGAGGCGACGTTACTAAGTGATATGCGCCATAATCTTGCGAATCGATTAACAACGGCTATTCATCAAGAATTAAAAGAGCTATATATGGAAAAAACAAAATTCGAAGTCATGATAAAGAAAAAAGAAGGAACAATTGACGATCCTCTTGTTGAGGGAGCTCCTGTCAAAATGACGCAAGTTGGGTATGACAATGTAGAATTTTATATTTCCACGAATCCAGGAGAACCGTTAAAGCCGCTTTCTAAAGTAGCTTCGGGAGGGGAATTATCCCGTATTATTTTAGCGTTAAAGAGTATTTTCTCTAAACATCAAGGAGTTGCCTCTGTTATTTTCGATGAGGTAGACACTGGGGTAAGTGGGCGTGTTGCGCAGGCGATTGCGGAAAAAATTTATCGCGTTTCTGTCAATTCACAAGTGTTATGTATTACGCATTTACCACAAGTTGCATCCATGGCAGATGCTCATTTATTTATTCGTAAACAAATTGCGAATGAACGCACAGTTACATCCGTTACTGTACTCAGTCAAAATGAAAAAGTAACAGAAATTGCTCGTATGATTTCTGGTGTGGAAATTACTGACTTAACGACGGAGCATGCAAGAGAGTTGCTCTCACAGGCGCATCGTTTTAAACAAGCAGCAGAAGCTATCCAATAATGGGTAGCTTTTTTGTTAACAGCGATGATTTCTTAATTCTTCCGGTTATAAAGAGATGATAGCAAGGAGACATTAAATAATGAAGCCGCTTGGCTGAATGTGGGTTAGGAGCGAGGAGAGTGAAAAGATTGAAATTAGAGCAATTTCGAAAAATCATAGGGATCTGTCTCCTTGTTTCACTTGTCTTTATCGGGTGTTATAAACCTCTTCGTGAGTTTATTTCATTTCCAAAGCAACTTGTTATATTTCAAAATCAAGATTCAAAAGTATCTTCTTTGCCTGTATTTCAAACAAAATCAACTGATGAAACGATATTTACGATTGCTTCTGGGCGTGTTAGTGAAAAAAACATTTCAGTAAATGCGCATCAAAGTGGAGAAGCTGATATGGTTTATGAGCTTGCAGGATTACCTGTGAAAAAAGTAAATGTGAAAGTGCTGAAAGATTTTAAAGTAATTCCAGGCGGGCAATCAATTGGTGTGAAATTGAATGCAAAAGGGGTACTTGTTGTAGGACATCATTTAATTCAAACAGAAAAAGGAAAAGTATCTCCAGGTGAGCTTGCAGGTGTACAAGTAGGGGATATGATTACTGAAATAAATGGTAAGACAATTGAACGAATGAGTGATATTGCACCATTTATTCATAACAGCGGGAAAACGGGAGAATCGCTTAATCTTGTTTTGCTGAGAGATGGAAAATATATTCGAACAAAATTAACTCCGCAAAAAGATGGTGGAGAACAGTCGTATCGAATTGGATTATACATTCGTGACTCAGCTGCGGGTATTGGAACAATGACATTTATTCATCCAGAATCAATGAAATACGGCGCGCTTGGTCATGTAATTTCTGACAATGATACAAAAAAACCAATTCAAGTTGAAGATGGACAAATTGTTCGTTCGACAGTAACATCTATTGAACGTGGTAGCAATGGAGATCCTGGTGAAAAATTAGCAAGATTTTCACCAGATCATGAGGTTATTGGTAATATTACAACGAATAGTCCCTTTGGTATTTTTGGTAAGTTAAATACAGAAATGAAAAATGGGATTATGGATGAATCGCTTCCGATTGCCCTTTCTCATCAAGTAAAAGAAGGGCCTGCGAAAATTTTGACAGTTATTGATCAAGACAAAGTGGAAGCGTTCGATATAGAAATTGTGAGTACAGTTCCGCAAAAATTCCCTGCAACAAAAGGAATGGTTGTAAAGATTACAGATAAACGCTTGTTAGAAAAAACAGGTGGAATCGTACAAGGCATGAGTGGTAGTCCTATTGTACAAGATGGAAGATTAGTTGGGGCTGTAACGCATGTATTCGTCAATGATCCAACATCTGGATACGGTGTTCATATTGAGTGGATGCTACATGAAGCAGGGATTAATATTTATACAGATCAGAAAAAAGCAAGCTGAACTTGAATTCAGCTTGTTTTTTTTGTTACTTTTAATTGTGGAAGAGAGAAGAAAAATCTCTTTATTGATAAAAATTTTTCTTGTAAAGCCGTTGAAATGTTACAAAAGTTTCGCAACGGGTGTTTTTTGTTGTAAAATAAAAGTAGAGCATGCAGATTCAGCTGTAATCATATGATGGAATATGTAAAAGAACACTAAGAAATGGACGATAAAAATGTTTTTTTGTGATTTTTTCGGAATTTAAGAAAGTTTTAAAGGGGATTTTCACATAATTGTCGAACAATTCATGTAGTCTAGAAGGAAATACTTTATGCCGGGAGAAACCATTAGTAGGGAGGAAAAGCTGTGGAGAAAATTAAAGTGTGTCTCGTGGATGATAATAAAGAACTTGTATCTATGTTAGAAAGTTATGTTGCTGCTCAGGATGATATGGAAGTGATTGGTGTAGCGTATAATGGTCAAGAGTGCTTAAATTTATTAAAAGAGAGACAACCCGATGTACTTGTTCTCGATATTATTATGTCACATTTAGATGGTCTCGCAGTACTAGAAAAAATGCGTCAAATGGATCGTTTTAAACAGCCGAATGTTATTATGTTAACAGCATTTGGACAAGAGGATGTGACGAAAAAAGCTGTTGATTTTGGGGCGTCATATTTTATCTTAAAACCATTTGATATGGAAAATTTAACGAGTCATATTCGTCAAGTTAGCGGAAAATCAAGCGCTATCATTAAACGACCGCTACCAGCTTTTCGTTCAGTAACAATGTCTGATGGAAAACCGAAAAATTTAGATGCAAGCATTACGAGTATCATTCATGAAATCGGTGTGCCAGCTCATATTAAAGGGTATATGTATTTGCGCGAAGCAATTTCTATGGTCTATAATGACATTGAACTGCTTGGATCAATTACAAAAGTACTATATCCAGACATTGCAAAGAAATATAATACAACAGCAAGCCGTGTGGAACGTGCAATTCGTCATGCGATTGAAGTTGCGTGGAGCCGTGGGAATATCGAATCCATTTCCTCTTTATTCGGCTATACGGTATCCATGTCAAAAGCAAAGCCGACGAATTCCGAATTCATCGCGATGGTTGCAGATAAGTTGAGACTTGAACATAAGGCGAGCTAAAAATAACAGTAGGAATAAATGATTGATATACAAACTAATGAACATTCTTTTTGGGAGTTTTAGATAACTGTCATGAAAGGAATGTTCATTTTTTTGTTTTAGCAAATTGGAGTGCTATAAGAAAAGCCCTGTACACAACAGGACTGTTTATTCTTTCTCTTGATTTTGTTTTTCTAATTCAACAAGTTTTTGGATTAAAATATGCTGAGGCATATGCATAAGCTGTTCAAGTGGCACACCGAGAGCTTTAGATAACTTAATAGCTGTCTCTGGTGAAAGTTGTAATGGTTTCATAAAAGTACCTCCTTTTTGTATAGTATAACATAAAGTAAAATAAGCATCAGTGTAGGGACAACGATAGTAATGGCTCATGAGATTATGTAAATGCCAGTTGAAAAATACATAGTTTGATTTACAACCTACAATGATTTTTACTAACTTTTAAAGTGAAATGAAATTCGAGGTGAGAAGATGATGCTTATTTTTGGGCACCGCGGAGCTGCGGGGACGTATCCGGAAAATACGATGGTTTCTTTTCGCGCGGCGGAGAAATTTGGGGCTGATGGGATTGAATTAGATGTGCAGTTCACAAAAGATAACAAAATTGTTGTCATTCATGATGAAACTGTAAATCGAACGACGAATGGAAAAGGTGCTGTTCGAAATTTTTTATATGCAGATTTACGTGTGTTAGATGCGAGTTATACATTTTATGATAAAGTCGGTGTGCAGCCCATTCCTTTGTTGGAAGAAGTGTTAGAGTGGCTGAAAACAAACAACCTTTTTCTTAATATTGAATTTAAGAATAATAAGATAGCGTACCCTGGTTTAGAAGAAGAGGTAATTACTCTTATTCGAAAATATAGTATGGAGGAGCGAACGATTCTATCTTCTTTTAATCATTATAGTATGAAAAAGTGTCATATGATGGCTCCTGACATTGAGACGGCGATTTTATATAAGGAAGGATTGCATAGCCCGTGGGCTTATGCGAAAAAGATGGGAGCGAGTGCGATTCATCCAAACTACCGGTATATTTCGGATGGAATTGTAGAATTAACGATGGAAAATGGTGTCGCGGTGCGTCCGTATACGATTAATGATGAGGAAGCAATAAGGAAGTTTTTAAAGATGAATGTGACAGCTATTATTACAGACTATCCAGAGCGGGTGAAAATGATCTTGCAAGATGCAAAATGAGTCCTTTCTTATGAAGGGACTCATTTTTTTATCCCGCCATTTGCGGTAAGTCCCTTTCCTGGGATTGAAAGAGAAGATAAGGAGAGAAGTGGTGGATCCCACTGATGGAAATTTCGATTTACTTTCGGAATCGAGCTTGTACTTTATTTCGTTTTCGGTCGCGATATAAAATAAAGCCACCAAAGATATAAAAACCAATTGCAAAACAGAGTACTCCAATTAAAAATTGTAACCATAATACAGGGATTGGAGAGAAAAGAATACCAAAGACAGTATCTCTCATCAGTTTAATGCCTACTACAGCTAGTAGAATAGGGATAACTGCTAATAGGAGAGCGAGATAACGTTGCATAAGGAAGACCTCTTTTCAGACAATTTAGTATATACAAAATGATGTTACAATTCATGTTCGTTTGTCAAGAGGTTTTGGAAGAAGTAAGATAGAGGTGTGAAAAATTTTGCAGAGATGCTGCGGGAGGATTGGTAGCATATGAAACAAAAAGCGTTAATTATTGGAGCGGGTGCTGGAGGTAGTGCGATTCTAGGTCTGCTGCAAAAATCGAATATATTTGAAGTAGTTGCAATTGTTGATATTGATGAGAAGGCAAAGGGGGTTCAACTTGCAAAGAGCCTTTATATTTCTACCGGGAGTAACTGGGAAGCGTTTATACGTGAGGATATTGATGTCATCTTTGATATGACAGATGATTATAGTGTGTACGAAAAGGTTTTAGTGAAGAAGAAAGAAGATGTACTGCTTGTCCCAGGGAATGTTGCAAATATCGTTGTAAAGCTTGCGCATGAAAAAGAAATGTTGATTGGGAAATTAAGAGATCAAACGCAGCAGCGGGATCTTATTTTAAATTCGACGCACGATGGTATGATTGTTGTTGATCAAGATGGGCATGTATTATTGTTCAATAAAAGTGCGGAACGGATGACGGGATATAAAAGAGAAGAAGTTGTTAATAAATATATTTTAGAAGTGATTCCAACAAGTAAGTTGCTTCGGATTATTCGTACGAAACAAATTGAGATTAATCAAGAATTAACATTAGATAATGGGAAAAAAATTATTTCAACGCGTATTCCGATTTTAAATGAAATTGGAGAGGTACAAGGTGCGTTTGCAGTTTTTAAAGATATTACTGAAATTGTAAATTTGGCCGAAGAAGTAACGGATTTAAAAGAAATTCAAACATTGCTAGAAGCGATTATTCATTCTTCTGAAGAAGCAATTTCTGTTGTTGATGAACAAGGGAGAGGACTTGTCATAAACCCAGCTTATACAAAATTAACAGGTCTTTCAGAAGAAGATATTATTGGTAAGCCAGCGACAACAGATATTGTAGAAGGAGAAAGTATGCATATGAAGGTGCTGCGGACGCGCCGGGCAGTACGTGGTATTCATATGAAAATTGGGCAAAAAAAGAGAGATGTTATTGTAAATGTAGCACCGGTTATTGTTGATGGGATTTTAAAGGGAAGTGTCGGGGTAATTCGCGATGTATCCGAGATTCAAAAATTAACAGATGAATTAAATCGGGCAAGACAAATTATTCGTACGTTAGAAGCAAAGTATTCATTTGACGATATTGTTGGAACGTCAGAAGGAATTGTGGCAGCGATTGAGCAAGCGAAACTAGGGGCGAATACGCCAGCGACGGTACTGCTTCGGGGGGAGTCAGGAACTGGAAAGGAATTGTTTGCGCACGCCATTCATAATGGGAGCAATCGGAAGTACAATAAGTTTGTTCGTGTAAACTGTGCAGCAATTTCTGAATCGTTACTAGAGAGTGAACTGTTTGGTTATGAAGAAGGTGCGTTTTCTGGAGCACGCCGCGGGGGAAAACGTGGTTTTTTTGAAGAAGCGAACAATGGGAGTATTTTCTTAGATGAAATTGGAGAATTGTCTGCGAATACACAAGCGAAGTTACTTCGTGTATTGCAAGAAAAGGAAATCGTGAGAGTTGGAGGTACGAAGCCAATTCCAATGAATGTTCGAGTTATTGCTGCAACACATGTAAATTTAGAAAAGGCAATTTTAAATGGTGATTTTCGGGAAGATTTATATTATCGGTTAAATAAAATTCCGATTCATATTCCATCACTTGGTCAGCGTAAAGAAGATATTAGTGAAATTGCTGAGCGATTAATTCAAAAGATTAATCAAGATTATGGACGTAATGTTGAGGGGCTAACGGAATCAGCGGTGCAGTATTTACAATCATATGATTGGCCGGGAAATGTACGTGAGCTTGAAAACATTTTAGGACGAGCAATTATTTTTATGAATTATAACGAGATGTATATTGATGTTCATCATTTACCGCCGTTACATCATGAGGACCAACATGAACTTATAGGGAGTAATTTACTTCCTGAATTAGAAGAAAGACCCCTTGAGGATTTAGTGGCTGAATTTGAGGGGAATATTATTCATGAGTATTTGTCTAGATTTAATGGGAACAAAACAAAAACAGCACAAGCGCTAGGAATTTCGGTTCGGAATTTGTATTATAAGTTAGAAAAGTATGAGTGTGCAAAAAATAGCATGCAATAAAT
Source organism: Bacillus pseudomycoides (assembly GCF_002551005.1). Taxonomy (GTDB): domain Bacteria; phylum Bacillota; class Bacilli; order Bacillales; family Bacillaceae_G; genus Bacillus_A; species Bacillus_A pseudomycoides_C. Next base: position 117,274 of record NZ_NVOY01000003.1, on the reverse strand, counting down.
TGCACACCGCGCAATAATTTGCGTGGTGTGCGCGATACGGCAAAATTAGACAGAATTTTTTGTGTAGTTACAAAATGTTGATTTTTCTACGTTTTGAAGGCGTTTTCAAAAATATTTAAACGGAATTAAAAAGTTGGCACGATATTTGCTTTAATATATAAGCGAGGGACGACGAGGAAGGGTTGATTACAAAATATGAAGTTACAAACTTTAATTGATCAAGCAGTAAAGCAACCGAAAAAAACAGTTTCTGTTGCAGTAGCTGAAGATCATGAAGTAATTGAAGCCGTTACAAAGGCTGTGCAATTACAGTTAGCTCAATTTCGTCTATATGGAAATCAAGAAACAATTATAAGTATGTTACAAGATCATGGATTAGCGCCTTCAGAACATATTGAAGTAATCTCTACTACATCTAGCGCAGAAGCTGCTGAATTAGCAGTAAAAGCTGTAAGCGGCGGAGAAGCGGATGTACTTATGAAGGGGAATATTCCAACAGCTAATATTTTGAAAGCAGTATTAAATAAAGAGTGGGGTCTTCGTAAAGGCGGTGTGTTATCACACGTTGCAGCTTTTGAAGTACCGAATTACGATCGCTTCATCATCGTAACGGATGCAGCGATGAATATCACTCCAGATGTACAGCAAAAAGCGGCGATTGCGCAAAATGCAGTTGAAGTTGCCCGGGCAATAGGAGTAGAAGTGCCGAAAGTAGCTCCGATTGCTGCTGTAGAAGTTGTAAATCCTGCAATGCAAGCAACGATTGATGCAGCGATGTTAACGCAAATGAATCGTCGAGGACAAATTAAAAATTGTATCATTGACGGACCACTTGCTTTAGATATTGCTGTTTCACAAATTGCAGCAGAGCATAAAGGAATTCAAAGCGATGTAGCTGGTAAAGCAGATATTTTACTCGTCCCAACAATTGAAGCTGGAAATGTATTATATAAATCGCTTGTATATTTTGCAGATGCAAAAGTGGGAGCGATTATCGCTGGAGCAAAAGCACCGATTGTGTTAACATCTCGTGCAGATTCAGCAGAAACAAAAGTGTATTCATTAGCATTGGCAGTTGCGACTGCTTCTAAATAAACTTTCTTGCAATACATGTTTTATTTTCATTAATGATTAAGGAAATGAACCCGATATAACGGGCTAAAATTGAAAATGGTAAACATATCAAGGGGGAAATTACAATGACATTAGAAATCTTCAAATACTTAGAAACTTACGATTACGAGCAAGTGGTGTTCTGTCAAGATAAAGAATCAGGATTAAAAGCAATTATTGCAATTCATGACACAACTCTTGGACCAGCTCTTGGCGGAACAAGAATGTGGACATACGATTCTGAAGAAGCTGCAATTGAAGATGCTCTACGCCTTGCAAAAGGTATGACATATAAAAACGCAGCAGCTGGTTTAAACTTAGGCGGTGCAAAAACAGTTATTATTGGCGATCCACGCAAAGATAAGAGCGAAGCAATGTTCCGTGCATTAGGACGTTACATTCAAGGATTAAATGGTCGTTACATCACAGCTGAAGATGTTGGTACAACTGTAGATGATATGGATATTATTCATGAAGAAACAGATTTCGTAACAGGTATTTCACCTTCATTCGGTTCTTCTGGTAACCCATCTCCAGTAACTGCTTACGGCGTATACGTTGGTATGAAAGCAGCTGCAAAAGAAGCGTTCGGTACAGATAGCTTAGAAGGTAAAGTAATTGCTGTTCAAGGTGTAGGGAATGTAGCTTATCACCTATGCAAACACCTACATGCAGAAGGTGCAAAATTAATCGTTACAGATATTAATAAAGAAGCTGTACAACGTGCTGTAGAAGAGTTTGGTGCAACTGCTGTTGAGCCAAATGAAATTTACGGTGTAGAATGTGACATTTACGCACCATGTGCACTAGGAGCAACAGTAAACGACGAAACAATTCCACAATTAAAAGCAAAAGTAATTGCTGGTTCTGCAAATAACCAATTAAAAGAAGATCGTCACGGTGATATCGTTGATGAAATGGGTATCGTATATGCACCAGACTATGTTATTAATGCGGGCGGCGTAATTAACGTAGCGGACGAGTTATACGGATACAATAGAGAGCGTGCATTAAAACGTGTAGAAGCAATTTATGACACAATTGAAAAAGTAATCGCAATTTCAAAACGTGATGGTGTGCCAACATATGTAGCAGCGGATCGTCTTGCTGAAGAGCGCATCGCAAGCTTAAAAAATACACGTAGCACATTTTTAAGTAACGGCCATAACATTTTAAGCCGTCGCTAATTAATAGAAAAAATAAATGCGAAAGCAGTAGCAACTTCATTCAGCAGTTGCTACTGTCTTTCTAAATAAATGGTGGAGGGAGCAGTCTTGTCCGTGAATCGAATTCTTGTCATTAATCCTGGTAGCACATCTACGAAGATTGGTGTTTTTGATAATGAAAGACCTGTTTTAGAAGAAACAATTCGTCATGACGAAGAACAGATTGGGAAATATAAGCGTATTATTGATCAATATGAATTTCGTAAACAAACTATTTTAGAGGTGCTTCATTCTCATGGCATTAATATTTCGAAGTTAAATGCTGTATGTGGTCGCGGCGGACTACTTCGTCCGATTAAAGGCGGTACGTATACGGTAAACGAAGCAATGCTAGAAGATTTGAAGAATGGTTATAGTGGTCATCATGCTTCTAATCTAGGTGGAATTTTAGCATATGAAATTGCTTCTGGACTTAACATTCCGGCGTTTATTGTTGATCCAGTAGTTGTAGATGAAATGGAAGATATTGCTCGTATTAGCGGGATAGCTGGCATGGAGCGAAGAAGTATTTTTCATGCGCTAAACCAAAAAGCAGTAGCTCGTAAAGTTGCAAAAGAACTTGATCGCAAATATGAAGATTTGAATTTAATCATTGCACATATGGGTGGCGGTATTTCGGTTGGTTCTCATAAAGAAGGAAAAGTTATTGATGTAAATAACGGTTTAAATGGAGAAGGACCATTCAGCCCAGAGCGTGCCGGAACGGTTCCAGTAGGTCAGCTTGTGGAAATGTGTTTCTCTGGTGACTATTACCGTGATGAAATGATGAAAAAAATCGTTGGGCAAGGTGGCTTAGTAAGCTTACTTGGTACAAATGATGCAATTAAAGTAGAGAAAATGGTAGAACAAGGCGATCCGGAAGCGACGCTTGTTTATACAGCAATGGCATATCAAGTTGCAAAAGAGATCGGCGCGGCAAGTGCGGTTCTTCATGGTAAAGTGGATGCTGTTGTTTTAACGGGCGGGCTTGCATATAGTAAAATTCTTGTTGATGAAATTAAAGAACGCGTTCATTGGATTGCAGATGTCATTGTGCATCCGGGTGAAGATGAATTACAAGCATTAGCAGAAGGTGCACTTCGTGTACTTCGTGATGAAGAAACTGCAAAAGAGTATGCTGTACGTGAAAAAGAAACAGTAGCTAGGGGTTGAGTGATATGGCAAAAGAATACGATTTAGTCATCGTTGGCGGTGGTACAGGCGGATATGTTGCTGCTATTCGTGCATCACAATTAGGATTAACAACAGCGCTTGTTGAAAAAGAAAACCTAGGTGGTACTTGCTTACACAAAGGATGTATTCCTAGTAAAGCGCTACTTCGTAGTGCTGAAGTTTTTGCAACTGCAAAAAAAGGTGAAGAATTCGGCGTTGTAACGAGCAATGTAGAATTAAATTTTGCAAAAGTACAAGAACGTAAAGAGAAAATTGTTAGCCAACTTCATAAAGGTGTTCAGCACTTAATGAAGCAAGGGAAAATCGATGTATATGAAGGAATTGGTCGTATTCTTGGCCCATCTATTTTCTCACCGATGCCAGGAACGATTTCTGTTGAATTAGCGAGCGGAGAAGAGAATGAAATGCTTATTCCGAAAAATGTAATCGTTGCAACAGGATCACGCCCAAATTCTTTACCAGGGCTTGAACTTGATGGTGAATATGTAATGTCATCTGATCATGCCCTAAAAATGGAAACGCTTCCTAAATCTATCATTATTGTTGGCGGCGGCGTAATTGGTATTGAGTGGGCATCTATGCTTGCTGATTTCGGCGTGGAAGTAACTGTACTTGAATACGCAAAATATGTTCTACCGCTTGAAGATCAAGACGTTTCTAAGGAAATGCAACGTTTACTTAAGAAAAAAGGCATTAAAGTTGTAACTGGTGCAAAAGTGTTACCAGAAACTTTAGTAAAAGATAACGGTGTAACGATTCAAGCTGAATTGAATGGTGAAAATAAAGAATTTAAAGCTGAAAAAATGCTTGTATCTGTTGGAAGACAAGCAAACACACAAAATATCGGCTTAGAAAATACAGATATCATTGTTGAAAAAGGTTATATTCAAACAAATGAATATTATCAAACGAAAGAATCGCACATTTATGCGATTGGTGATGTAATTGGCGGCTTACAGCTTGCACATGTTGCTTCTCATGAAGGAATTGTAGCGGTTGAACACATTGCTAGAAAAGAACCGATGCCAATTGATTATTCTATGGTATCTAAATGTGTATATAGCAGCCCGGAAGTTGCTTCTGTCGGTTTAACAGAGCAAGAAGCAAAAGAAAAAGGCTACAAATTAAAAGTAGGTAAATTCTCGTTCCGTGCAATCGGTAAGGCGCTTGTATATGGAGAATCTGATGGTTTTGTAAAACTTGTTGTTGATGAAGAAACAAATGATATTCTTGGTGTTCATATGATTGGACCACATGTAACAGATATGATCTCAGAAGCAGGTCTTGCAAGAGTGTTAGACGCAACGCCATGGGAAGTTGCACATACAATTCATCCACATCCATCATTATCAGAAGCAATTGGTGAAGCTGCGTTAGCAGTGGATGGAAAAGCGTTACACGGGTAAAAGTGAACCATTAGGAATGGATAGTGTATCGTTCTTGCTTTATAATAGAGCGGGGTAAAAAGGATTTAGGAGGGTGTTAAAATGGCTGAAGTAAAAGCAAAACGCCATGAAGAGCTTGGTTTAAGCGATGAGCAAGTATTAGAAATGTATCGCACGATGTTACTTGCACGTAAAATTGATGAGCGTATGTGGTTATTAAACCGTGCAGGGAAAATTCCTTTTGTAATTTCTTGTCAAGGACAAGAAGCTGCACAAGTAGGAGCAGCATTTGCACTTGATCGTGAAAAAGACTATGCACTGCCATATTACCGTGATATGGGTGTCGTGTTAGCATTTGGCATGACAGCAAAAGAGCTTATGTTATCTGGATTTGCAAAAGCAGAAGATCCAAACTCTGGCGGACGTCAAATGCCTGGACATTTTGGACAAAAGAAAAATCGCATCGTAACAGGTTCTTCACCAGTTACAACGCAAGTACCACATGCAGTAGGTATTGCGTTAGCAGGACAAATGGAAGGAAAAGATTTAGTAACATTTGTTACATTTGGTGAAGGTTCTTCTAACCAAGGTGATTTCCATGAAGGTGCGAACTTTGCAGGAGTACACAAATTACCTGTTATTTTCATGTGTGAAAATAACAAATATGCAATCTCTATCCCTGTTGAAAAACAATTAGCATGTAAAAATGTATCTGACCGTGCAATTGGTTATGGCATGCCAGGATACACAGTAGACGGAAATGACCCGCTTGAAGTATATAAAGCTGTAAAAGAAGCAGCAGATCGCGGACGCCGTGGTGAAGGTCCAACATTAATTGAAACGGTATCTTATCGTTTAACAGCACACTCTAGTGATGACGATGATCGTGTATACCGTGACCGAGAAGAAGTAGAAGAGGCAAAGAAAAAAGATCCAATCTATACATTTGCAAATTACTTAAGAGAAGTAGGTATTTTAACAGAGGAATCTGAAAAACAAATGTTAGATGACGTAATGCATATCGTAAACGAAGCAACAGAATATGCAGAAAATGCTCCGTATGCAGATCCAGAGTCTGCATTAAAGCACGTATACGCGGAATAAGGGGGAACGTTTCATGGCTGTAATGTCTTATATTGACGCGATTACATTAGCAATGCGCGAGGAAATGGAACGCGATAAGAAAGTATTTGTATTAGGAGAAGACGTTGGTAAAAAAGGCGGCGTTTTTAAAGCGACAACTGGATTATATGATCAATTTGGTGAAATGCGTGCGCTTGATACACCACTTGCAGAATCGGCAATTGCTGGGGTAGCAATCGGTGCAGCGATGTATGGAATGCGCCCAATTGCAGAAATGCAATTTGCAGACTTCATTATGCCAGCAGTGAACCAGATTGTTTCCGAAGCAGCAAAAATCCGTTATCGCTCTAACAATGATTGGACTTGCCCGATAACAATCCGTGCACCATTTGGCGGCGGTGTTCATGGTGCGCTGTATCATTCACAATCTGTAGAAGCGCTTTTTGCAAACCAACCTGGTTTAAAAATTGTAATTCCTTCTACACCGTATGATGCAAAAGGTTTATTAAAAGCAGCAATTCGTGATGAAGATCCGGTATTGTTCTTTGAACATAAACGTGCATATCGCTTAATTAAAGGTGAAGTGCCGGAAGATGATTATGTATTACCAATCGGAAAAGCAGACGTAAAACGTGAAGGTGACGACATTACTGTTATCACATACGGATTATGTGTTCACTTTGCTCTTCAAGCTGCTGAAAAATTAGCACAAGATGGCATTTCTGCTCACGTTCTTGATTTACGTACTGTGTATCCGTTAGATAAGGAAGCAATTATTGAAGCAGCTTCAAAAACAGGTAAAGTTCTTCTTGTAACGGAAGATAATAAAGAAGGAAGCATTATGAGTGAAGTAGCGGCAATTATCGCAGAAAATTGCTTATTTGATCTTGATGCACCAATTGCTCGTCTTGCAGGTCCAGACGTTCCAGCAATGCCATATGCACCAACAATGGAGAAATTCTTTATGGTGAATCCAGATAAAGTGGAAAAAGCAATGCGCGAACTTGCGGAATTTTAATCGGGGGGACTATACATGGCTGTAGAAAAAATTACAATGCCTCAGCTTGGGGAGAGTGTAACAGAGGGTACAATTAGTAAATGGCTTGTTTCTGTTGGTGATCACGTAAATAAATATGATCCACTTGCAGAAGTAATGACAGATAAAGTAAATGCAGAAGTACCTTCCTCTTTCAGCGGGGTTGTTACAGAATTAATCGCTGGCGAAGGTGAGACACTAGCTGTCGGTGAAGTGATTTGTATGATTCAAGTTGAAGGTGCAAATGAAGTAGCTGCAACAGCTGTAGAAGAGAAAACAGAAGAGGCGTCAAAAACAGAGGCAGCTGCACCGGCATCAGCACCGAAAGCAAAGCAACCAACTGATGGTAAACCGCGTTTTTCACCAGCTGTATTAAAACTTGCAGGTGAACATAATATTGATCTAGATGCAGTAGTAGGTACAGGTGCAAATGGTCGTATTACACGCAAAGATATTTTAAAATTAGTTGAATCTGGAAATATTCCACAAGCAGGTGCGAAGAAAGAAGCAGCACCAATTACACAAGAAGCACCAAAAACTGCGCCAGTAGCGGCAGCACCTAAAACAGAAGCGGCAAAACCGGTATCTGTACCAACAATGCCTGGGGATATTGAAATTCCAGTGACTGGTGTTCGTAAAGCAATTGCTGCAAACATGCTACGCAGTAAGCATGAAGCACCACACGCTTGGATGATGATTGAAGTGGATGTAACAGATCTTGTTTCATACCGTAATTCAATTAAAGGTGAATTTAAAAAGCGTGAAGGCTTTAATTTAACATTCTTTGCATTCTTCGTAAAAGCTGTTGCACAAGCTTTAAAAGAATACCCACAAATTAATTCTATGTGGGCTGGCGATAAAATTGTTCAGAAGAAAGATATTAACCTTTCTATCGCAGTTGCAACTGACGATGAATTATTCGTTCCAGTTATTAAGCATGCTGATGAGAAAACAATTAAAGGTATCGCTCGTGAAATTACTGAGCTTGCAACGAAAGTACGTACGAAATCATTAAAAGCTGACGAAATGCAAGGTGGAACATTTACAATTAATAACACAGGATCATTTGGTTCTGTTCAATCTATGGGTATTATTAACTATCCACAAGCAGCAATTTTACAAGTAGAATCTATCGTGAAACGTCCAGTAATTATGGATAACAGTATGTTCGGTGCACGTGATATGGTTAACTTATGCCTATCTCTTGACCACCGCGTATTAGACGGATTCATTTGCGGTAAGTTTTTAGGACGCGTAAAAGAAATTCTTGAAAATACATCTGCAGATAATACATCTGTATATTAATGATAAAAAAGCTCGCCAATTGGCGGGCTTTTTTTTTACGTATACAAATTCACTTTAATTTTTGGCCATATAAGTTACTGCATACAGAATACAACATACCCTGCATTTGCATTCTCCCTTTGTTTTCCACTGTGGACGTGGCAGAAAAAGGCCCTGACCGTTTCTATACTTGGCCAAATGCATTCGCCGACTTAAAAAAGAGGATTGATATGTCGTTTTAATTTTTCTCTATATAAGTTGCTGCGTGCAGAATGCAATGTACCCTACACTTGCGTTCTCTCTTTGTTTTCTACTTTGGAGGTGGCAGGAATAGGCCCTAACCGCTTCTATGCATGGCCAGCTGCACTCGCCCATCTAAAAAAGAGGTTTTTATATGTCATTTTCCCCCTTTTATATACTGAGTTACAGTTGAAACTTTATAATGTTTTTTACATAGACAATATAGATAAACGCAAACTAAAAGGATGACTTTTAGTAAGGGGTGCCATCTATTATGCATATGCACATGTTTGAAGGGGCAAAGCATCTTTCGAGTTTCGAGTGGATGCTCCGTGCTATATTGGCATATATTTTTTTAATTATTGTGGCAAAAGCGATGGGACAACGCTCTATTGCTCAGCTTCGTTTTTTAGATCTTGTTCTCGTGCTATTATTAGGTGGAAATCTATCCAATGCATTGTCTGACGAAAAAGTAGGCCTTCTCGGTTCTATGATCACAACGTTTGTTCTCGTAGTACTTCATATAGTAAGTTCCATTTTGACATTAAAGTGGGATCGGTGGAGACGTTTTTTAGAACCTGCACCCATTATTCTTATACATAATGGTTCCATTCAATTAAATAATTTAAAGAAAGCGCGGATTACAGTCGAGTATTTATTTTCTGAGCTGAGATTGCAAGGTATTACAGATATTCAAACAGTCAAACTAGCTTTATGGGAAGCGAGTGGAGTCGTTTCTGTGTTTCAGTACGCAGCGTATGAAAAAGTTTCTCGAAAAGATATGAAAATATACGCAGAACAATCACCTATTACATTTATCTTAATAAAGAATGGAAATATCCAAAAGGATGTTCTTTCTTTATTAGAAAAAACGGAAGAGTGGGTAAGAGCAGAGTTGCAGCAGAAAGTACCGATTCAATCCATTCAATTAGCAACAGTTGATGAAAAGGGACAAATAAATATTTTGCTTAAAAAGTAAAAAAGTGATCATTTTTCCATTTTATACATATGATACAATGGTGTGGACAAGCAAATAAAAAGAAAGGTTTGTTGAAATGGGATATGTGGAGGAATTACGGAAAATAGTTGGGCATCGCCCTTTAATTTTAGTCGGTTCAGTTGTTCTTGTATTAAATAAAGATGGGGAAGTATTATTACAACAAAGACAAGAACCACATGGAAAATGGGGACTTCCTGGTGGATTAATGGAGCTGCTTGAATCACCGGAAGAAACTGCATACCGTGAAGTGTATGAAGAGACCGGCATTTGCGTGAAGAATTTGCAGCTCATTAATGTGTTCTCAGGTGCAAAACATTTTGTGAAACTAGCAAACGGCGACGAGTTTCAAACAGTAACGACTGCCTATTATACGCATGATTATGAAGGAGAACCTACTGTAAACAAAGAAGAAGCGATACAATTAAAGTTTTTTCCGGTTATAGAATTGCCTGAGTATATTGTAGGGTCGCATAAAAGAATGATTGAAGTATATGTAGAAATGATACAAAATAAGTAAAAATGTAATATAATGGTGATAGAAATGCAAAAATACAGTTCCGGTTGGTAGTCCGGACGCATAATTTTTTATGTCAATAACCTTCCCCTCCGGGATGTCCAGCATTTCTGAATATGTTTGTAAAGGAGGGACTGTCAGTGAAATTGACAGTATATCATGACGGTCAGTATTTTGTAGGAATGATTGAGCGAGAAGAAAATGGAAAGTTGTATGCAGTACGGCACATTTTTGGTGCTGAACCGTCTGATGAAGAAGTGTTTTTGTTTGTAAATGATACGTTGTTACCGTATTTTAATCGCTTTGCGAAATGCGGAGTAGAAGTTAAGCAGCAAAAACGTCCGAAAAATGTAAAACGTATGATTCGGCAAGCAACAAGGGAATTAAAAACTTCAAAATTTACGAAAGCACAAGAAGCGATTCAGTTATCGTATGAAGTGCATAAAAAAGAGAAGCAAGTGCAATCGAAAGAACTGCGAGAAATAGAAAAGCGGAAAAAACGTGCGTTAAAAGTGCAAAAAGCGAAACAGAAGCATCGTGGTCATTAAGAAAAACGTCTTCGAGTGAGGTCTCGAAGACGTTTTTTAGTGAATCATGACTACAAAGCAAGTAAGTTTACTTGTATTTTAGAAATGGTTATTGGTAAGATACAGTTAGAGATAAGTGAGGAGGGAAAGCTTTGATTAACTTCAACTTTTTTATGAATGACGTTGTTCGTCAAGCGCGCGAAGAAATCGTAGCAGCTGGTTATACAGAATTAACAACGCCAGAAGCTGTAGATGAAGCATTGCAAAAGAAAGGTACAACACTTGTAATGGTAAACTCTGTATGCGGTTGTGCAGGGGGAATTGCTCGTCCAGCAGCAGCTCATTCTATTCATTATGATAAACGTCCAAATCATCTTGTTACTGTGTTTGCAGGTCAAGATAAAGAGGCAACAGCACGTGCTCGTGAATATTTTGACGGATATCCACCATCTTCTCCATCGTTTGCACTATTGAAAGATGGAAAGATCGTAACGATGGTCGAGCGTCATGAAATTGAAGGCCATGAGCCGATGCAAGTTATTGCTAAATTACAATCGTACTTTGAAGAACATTGTGAGGAAATGTAATATACGTTTTTAGAACCGTTAAGAATGTAATCTTAACGGTTCTTTTTTATGTATAATATGAATTGTTTATGCATATAATTATGCAGTGCGTATTTGTTTATTTACGTTGTGTAAAGAAAAATAAATTTATTTTTATTTTATTTATTGCATAAAAATAAATTTATTGCTACAATACATTCATCGAATAAAAACTCTATAAAATAATTAAATATACATTAACTAGGAGGAAAAGTAATGAAGAAATTTTTATCAGTTTCACTTGCACTTATTTTAATCGTAAGTATATTTACAGCTTGTAGTAAGGGTGGAAATGCAGGAAGTGATAATAATAAGAAAGTGTTAGTTATGGGAACGTCTGCAGATTACAAACCGTATGAATATGTCGACGCAAAAAAGAGTGAAGACATTATTGGTTTTGATATCGACGTTATGAATTATATTAGTAAAGAATTAGGTTATAAAGTGAAAATTAAAGATATGGATTTTGGTGGGCTGTTAGCCTCATTAGAGGCTGGGAAAGTTGACTTTATCATGGCTGGAATGACACCGACAGCAGAGCGTAAGAAAAATGCTGACTTTACAGATATTTATTTTGTCGCTAAAAATGTAATCATTTCTAAAGAAGGTTCAAATATTAAAACATTGCAAGATCTAAAAGGAAAAAAAGTAGGAGTACAAACAGGATCTATCCAAGAAGAAAAGGCGAAAGATTTGCAAAAACAAGTATCGTTCCAATCTGAAGGACGTGACCGTGTACCAGAACTTATTCAAGAAATTCAAGCAGGACGTTTTGATGCAATTATTTTAGAAGATACAGTAGCAAAAGGATATTTAGAAAAAAATAAAGAGTTAAAGAGTGTGGAAATTCCAGAAGCTGCAGATGAAGCTGGTTCAGCAATTGCGCTTCCGAAAAATAGTGATAAGACAGCGGAGTTTAATAAAGTAATTAAGAAAATGAAAGAAAATGGAGAAATGGATAAATTAGTGAAGAAATGGTTTGGCGGCGAGAAATAAGCCGCCTTTCCATCTTCTAGGGAGGAATGACTTAGGATGAACTTGGATTTTTCACAAATAACGCCTTCAATACCATATATATTAAAAGGCTTAGAAGTAACATTAAAGATTGTAGCTGTCGCTTCTTTGCTTGGTTTTGCGCTAGGGACGTTATTAGCGCTTTGTAAAATTGCTAGAATAAAAGTTTTAAGTATAATTGCTGATTTTTATACATCTCTTTTCCGCGGTACACCGCTTGTACTACAATTAATGCTTATTTATTATGGTCTTCCGCAAATTACAGGATATGATATTTCAGCATTTTTAGCAGCTGTGTTAGCATTTAGCTTAAATTCAGGCGCATACATGTCAGAAGTGATTCGTGCTGGAATTCAAGCAGTTGATAAAGGACAAACAGAAGCGGCAATGGCACTTGGTATTCCATATGGAAAGATGATGCGAAATATTATTTTACCGCAAGCATTAAAAAATATTTTACCTGCATTAGTAAATGAATTTGTTACATTAACGAAAGAGTCCGCGGTAGTTACTGTAATCGGTGCAACAGATTTAATGCGCCGTGCGTATATTGTTGGCGGCGAGACATTGTCTTATTTTGAACCGCTATTATTTGTCGGTATGATTTATTACATTCTTGTTATTATTCTTACATTCGTTGGGAAAACGGTTGAAGGGAGAATGAAGAAAAGTGATTAAAATAAATGACCTTCACAAATCATTTGGAAATAACGAAGTATTAAAAGGGATTACAACAACAATTGGACAAGGCGAAGTCGTAGCAATTATTGGGCCGTCCGGTTCAGGGAAATCAACATTTTTACGTTGCATGAATTTACTAGAAGAACCAACGAGCGGACAAATTTGTATTGGTGATCAGGAGGTAACGAATCCTAATACAAACATTATGGAAGTTCGTCAGCATGTTGGAATGGTGTTTCAACATTTCCATTTATTTCCTCATATGACAGTGTTAGAAAATATTACGTATGCTCCTCTTACTGTAAAAGGTACTACGAAGGAAGATGCGGTAAAAAAAGCTGAAGAATTATTAGAAAAAGTGGGATTACTTGAGAAAAAGGATGCTTATCCAAATCGCCTTTCTGGTGGACAAAAACAGCGTGTTGCAATTGCAAGAGCATTAGCAATGGAACCGGACGTTATGCTATTTGATGAACCGACTTCAGCGCTAGATCCAGAGATGGTGAAAGAAGTATTAGAGGTTATGAAATCTCTTGCAACGACAGGAATGACAATGGCAATCGTTACGCACGAAATGGGTTTTGCAAAAGAAGTAGCAGACCGTGTTCTCTTTTTAGATGGCGGGAAACTTGTAGAAGATGCGAAGCCAGAGCAATTTTTTACAGCGCCGGAAAGCAAACGTGCCCAAGAGTTTTTGCAAAAAATGTTGTAACATATAAACGTTACGTGAATAATAAGGGAAAAAGGATGACATTGTGTCATCCTTTTCTTTATCCCGCTATTTGCGGGCAGTAAGACTTTAGAGAGAAGCAAGGAAGAAACTGCCCGTAAAAGCCCGATTGGGCGGGCTAACCATCGGTGGGGGATGAAAAAAATCCCCCACCGATGGAAGTTTCACTGTATACTTATGTTGAAAGTAGTCCGTACATAATAGGAGCGTTAACATGTTTAAAATTGGATATCGAACAGTGAAAACAGCAGCTGGAACTGCCTTGGCTGTGTGGATTGCTCAATTACTTCATTTAGAGTTTTATAGCTCAGCCGGTATTCTTGTCATTTTATGTGTGCAAAATACAAAAAGAAAATCATTAGAAGTATCTATTCATCGCTTTTTAGCTTGTTTACTTTCTATGGTATTTGCATTTTTTATTTTTGAATCAATAGGATATACACCGTTAGCAATTGGGGTTTTATTACTTCTGTTTATTCCGAGTGCGGTTATGCTTAAGATTCAAGAGGGAATTGTTACAAGCTCTGTTATTGTTTTTCATTTATATTCACTGCAAAAAATTACGTGGCCAATTGTTGGAAATGAGGTTGCAATTTTAACGGTTGGAATTAGTGTTGCTTTGCTAATTAATTTGTACATGCCGAGCGTTGAAATTGAGTTAAAAGAGTATCAACAAAAAGTAGAATCTAATTTTAAGACGATTCTGTTTGAAATGGCTGCCTATTTAAGAAATCGTGATAGTGTGTGGAATGGAAAAGAGCTAATTGAAACAGAAACATTACTTGAGAAGGCAAAAGAAGTATCTTTTATAAAGCTGGAAAACCAGTTTATGCGTGAAGATGATTATTACTATCGTTATTTTCAAATGCGCCAGCAACAGTTCGAAATTTTAGAAAGAGTTATGCCGCTAGTTGCTTCATTATCTTGGTCATATGAACAAGCGGGTATGGTGGCGGATGTAATTGAAAATGTCGGGAATGCCATTCGCCCAGAAAGTACAGGGGTTATATCATTAAGACAGCTTCAAGAGATGCGAGAAATCTTTCGAGAAATGCCGCTTCCAGAAACACGAGAAGAATTTGAAACGCGTGCTAAACTCGTTCAGCTCGTCTATGAAATAGAGCAATTTTTACTCATTAAAAGTCGATTTATAGGGAAATATAACATCAAAGAATTAATATAAGAAGGACGGAATGAGTTATGCCATATCTTCTTTCATTCATATTATTTATTTCCCTATCGCCTCTTTGGCCGCTCGGTGATAATCCGCGTGTTGGCGATCCGCTTATTATCGTCAATAAACAAACGAATCAACTTGCATATATTTATGATGGAAAGATACAAAATACATTTCCAGTTGCAACAGGTAAAACGAATGATTTAACGCCAGAAGGTACATTTGATGTTGTGATGAAGGCGAAAAATCCGTATTATATTGCGAAGAATATTCCAGGTGGTTCACCGGCAAATCCGCTCGGTTCAAGATGGATAGGTTTTAATGCCCGGGGTACAGATGGTAGTAAATATGGGATACACGGAACAAATCAGCCAAGCTCCATTGGCAAGTACATTTCGCAAGGGTGCATTCGAATGCACAAAAAAGATGTAGAGTATTTGTACGATCGTATTCCTATTGGAACAAAAGTGTGGATTGTGAAATCAAAAAAATCATTTGAGCAGCTTGCGAAAGAAAAGGGTGCCGTTGCTTACGAAGAAAGCCAGCAGTATATGTTGGCTTTTTGTTATATTATATCTTGTCTTGACATGTGTACATATAACATGCGTTAATGAGGATAACAAAAAATGAAATTTCCATTAGGAGAACTAGTATTACTCGTGAATACAGTGTAAATAAAGATTAGATGAAAAGGAGTTGCTGTTATGTATATGAATCATAGACTACCATACATTCAGTTCTTAATTGGTGCTCTTGCACTTATTACTTTCATATTGGCAACTTTTAATATATGTCCATTTTCATTAGCTGTCTTTTCTATCGCTCTTCTTAATTTTACTTTTGCATTAAGTGCTTATTATGAGCGGCAATATCCAAACTTTGTTCTTTCACTTGGAATGGGAATTGCGTTTAGTATTGCAGGACTTATTATTATGGCAACATAAAAGGGAGAGAATATCTCTCCCTTTTATTACCAAAACATACTTATGCCAGTAAGTAATGTTGTAACAAGCATTGAAATTAACATGACATAAACCATAATTTTTTGCATTTTTTTACTCATCTCTAGATCCTCCTTGCGAATCTCCTTAATCTTATTGTATATACAAACGAAATTTGGTACAAGGGTCTATTATGAGACATTTTCTACATACATCCATTTTAGTTTTTCAACATATAAGTCGTTGATATATGGCAATAAAACATGACCTGCATTAGTTTCCTTCTTTCGTTTTCACCCTCGCACGTGGCAAAAAAAGCCTAACCACCCCTATGCATGGCCAGATGCTCACGCCCAATGGAGCTTAACCTGTAAAGTTTGAATTGTATAATTAGCAAGGAAAAGCTTCAACTAATTAAAATTTCACTTTATATATCTTCTCCTTCGAAACTTTTGTAGAATTCTGTTATAATAGACATTGTTACATACATAACGCAGGAGGCGTATTCTCATGATTAATCAAGAACGTTTAGTGAATGAATTTATGGAACTTGTGCAAGTAGACTCTGAAACAAAATACGAAGCTGAGATTTGCAAAGTGTTAACAGAAAAATTCTCTTCTTTAGGCGTTGAAGTATTTGAAGATGATACAATGGGTGAGACTGGTCACGGTGCTGGTAACTTAGTTTGTACATTACCAGCAACAAAAGAAGGCGTAGACACAATCTACTTTACTTCTCATATGGATACAGTTGTTCCAGGTAAAGGAATTAAGCCTTCTATTCAAGATGGTTATATCGTATCTGACGGTACAACAATTTTAGGTGCTGATGATAAAGCTGGACTTGCATCTATGTTTGAAGCAATTCGCGTGTTAAAAGAGAAAAACATTGCGCACGGAAAAATAGAATTCATCATTACAGTTGGTGAAGAATCAGGTCTTGTTGGTGCAAAAGCATTAGATCGTGAACGCATTACAGCGAAATATGGTTATGCATTAGACAGCGATGGAAAAGTTGGAGAAATCGTTGTTGCAGCACCAACACAAGCGAAAGTAAATGCAATTATTCGCGGGAAAACAGCTCACGCTGGTGTAGCACCAGAAAAAGGTGTATCTGCAATTACAATTGCAGCAAAATCTATTGCAAAAATGCCGCTTGGCCGCATTGATTCTGAAACAACTGCGAATATCGGTCGTTTTGAAGGTGGTACACAAACAAATATCGTTTGTGACTATGTAGAAATTTTTGCTGAAGCACGTTCTTTAGTAGACGAAAAAATGCAAGAGCAAGTTCGCAAAATGAAAGAAGCATTTGAATCTACAGCGAAAGAAATGGGCGGAGAAGCAGAAGTAGAAGTAAAAGTAATGTACCCAGGATTTAAATTTGCTGATGACGATCACGTTGTAGAAGTTGCGAAACGTGCTGCTGAAAGAATCGGCCGTACACCATCCCTTCACCAAAGCGGTGGCGGTAGTGATGCAAACGTAATTGCGGGTCACGGTATTCCAACAGTAAACTTAGCAGTTGGTTATGAAGAGATTCATACAACAAACGAAAAAATTCCTGTTGAAGAACTAGTAAAAACAGCAGAGATGGTTGTTGCGATTATTGAAGAAGTAGCGAAGTAATCAAAGAATCAGCTAATCTAAAACGCATGGGTGAAATGACCCATGCGTTTTTTTATTACTTCGCGTAAATGTTCTTCAATTATATAAATACAAGTTGAAAGAACGACATATAAATCCTTTTCTTTTTAGATGGATAACATGCATAGCAACGGTTTTTATGTCGAAAAATTAAAATGGATCTATATAGCTTAACAATGCAATAGTTCTTTTAGTGTTTTTACATTTTGGTGATAGATTTGCGGAGAAGGCCAATTTTTGTAGTCGTTAGGTAATGGAATCGTTTCGATCTCGTTGTGTTTTTGTGCAATTGCAGTTAAGTTATGTATATAATCGATTACTTGTAAGAAATTACTCTTTGTACCTACCGAACCATGACCTGGTACGGCTATATCAATATCCATACTGTTAATCTCTTTTAAAATATGAATCCAATTTTCCAGATTTGATTCTTCAAAAAATGTTGGATGGCAATCAACAAATAATAAATTACCCATAAATATCACTTTATCTTCTGGAATATACAGCATAGCGTCGCAAAGGGAATGCCCGCCGCCTAATGTGAAAGGCTTTGCACTGCGTTTCGTTCCACGGAACATGACTTCATCTTTAAATGTTTGTTGTGGTAGTACTAACTCTAGTGTAGGTAATGAGATTTCTAACTCACTTAAAAAATTGATTTGATGTTCTAGGTTCATATCATAAGTTTGCGTTACTTGGTCCTGTAAAGAGCGAATATAATTTCTTAGGCCATCAATATCATTTTTTTGTTTATTAATTCTTGATGGATGGGTAGTTTTCATTTCGTTATATGTCATTTCGCTTGAAATAATGGTGCTATTCTGAAACGTTTGGTTACCTCGAATGTGGTCTCCGTGCCAATGACTGTTGATCACCCATGTAACGGGCTGATTTGTTATCGTTTCAGCTGCATATTTTAAATCTTCAGCTGCTTGTTGTGTGTTAAATGTATCAAAAATAATAGTTTAATCCCCTAAATCAATAAAACCAGCATTTGCTGCAGCACCGCCACCATCTTTTGCAATTGCTGCATAGATCCCGCTACGAATTTTTTCGATTCTAAAATGTTTGCTATCAAATTCTTCATTCATTTTCTTCTCTCCTTAAGAGTGTTAGTTATTTTGATTCTATTGCCTTTACAAAGCGGATAAACCAGTACAGAAAAATCCATGGAAGAATGTACAAAGTTGAAAATGACAATAGAGACGTAAGAAGCCCGTGAGCATCAACGCCTATGATTGGAAGTAGGAAATAGATGAGCAACAAAAAGAAAATGACTAGTAAAATTAGATAAAGTGGTTTTAGATGTGTTGTCATTTCTTCTCTTTCTCCTCCCTTAGATTTCGTATTTGGACATACTTCTATATAGTAACGATTCCATCCTTTCAAATATTGATTTTTTTACAAGTTTTTTGATAAAATAAAGAACAAACGTTCCTTTGGTGGTGAGAAAGATGCGTGAAATGTATCCGAAAAATGGCCGTGTCATTTTGCATGTTGATATGAATTGTTTTTATGCATCTGTTGAAATTGCCCATGATGCATCTTTGCAAGGAAAACCATTAGCGATAGCTGGTAATGCGAAAGAACGAAAAGGCATTATTGTCACGTGTAGTTATGAAGCAAGAGCGAGGGGAGTTCGTGCAACAATGCCTGTTTGGGAGGCAAAGCGGCTATGCCCAGAACTCATTGTAAAGCATCCAAACTTTGAGTTATATCGAGAGGCTTCTTTTGCGTTGTTTCAAATTCTGGCACGGTTTACAGAAAAAATTCAACCGGTCTCAATCGATGAAGGATATATAGATATTACAGATTGCTACGGGCTCGGTTCGCCGTTAGAAATTGCTCAAATGATTCAACAAACATTACTCACAGAATTACAGCTTCCGTGCAGCATTGGGATTGCTCCGAACTTATTTCTAGCCAAAACAGCCTCTGATATGAAAAAACCTCTAGGTATTACAGTACTTCGTAAACGTGATATACAAGAGCTGCTTTGGCCGCTTCCAGTTGAAAAAATGCATGGAATTGGAAATAAAACAGCAGAAAAACTAAAAGGTGTACATATACATACGATTGGGGATTTAGCTACTGGAAAAGCTTCTATTATTCGTTCGGTAATTGGAAATCATGGATTGGATTTACAAAAACGTGCAAATGGTATCGATAATAGAGATGTGGATCCGAGTCAAATGGGGCAGTATAAAACGATCGGAAATTCTATAACGCTGCCAAAAGATGTAGACGAAGAGCAGGAGTTATTAGGTACGTTAGAGCGCTTGTCTCAATCTGTCAGCCGAAGATTACAAAAACGTACGCTTGTTACATATAATATTCAAATTACGATTAAATACTATAATCGTCGAACGATTACGCGCAGTAAAATGTTAGACAATGCAATTTGGGAATGGCGCGACATTTTTCAGGCAACGATACGATTATGGAAAAAACATTGGGATGGTGAGCCTGTTCGATTACTCGGAATTACCGCTTGTGAATTAGAATGGAAAACAGAAGCAATTAAGCAGCTTGACTTATTTTCATTTGAAGAAGATGCGAAGGCAGAACCGCTTTTGACAGTGATGGAGCAATTAAATAATAAATATGGAGCGAAGGTTATTCAGCACGGTAGTCAAGTGTTTCGGCAACAGGAGAGAACATTTCAACAAAAATTAGAGAATAAATTCACATGAAAGCTCATTTCCTTTTAGGGGAGGATGAGAGCATCTGGCCGTGCATAGAAGCGGTCAGGGCCTTTTCCTACCACATGCGAGGTTTAAAACAAAGGGAGGAAGCAAGTACAGGTCATATTATATTCTGCATAGAAGCGACTTATATGTCGGGAAATTAAAATGTATTTATATAAAACAAAATCGCGCAGGTTGTATCTTCTGCGAGATCTTGTTTTATATTAGTTCTTTTTAAGAAATGTAATAAATTTTTATTTGTGTTTGGCTAATATGAGTTATACTAGTATTTTTTTTGTTTATTGGGAGTTATTTCATTAGCAATTTCCATATTCGCCAAATTTAAATTTGTTGGAATGATTGTTCTATTTTGCAAGCCTCGGAATAAAAGCCGGAACGGTCTCATCATGTTGAAGTTTCGGCTTGCCGCTAATCCAAAAACTGTTCCTATACCTAGTAAAGAAATCCAAATCCAATTTCTATTATTCCGTCTAAGCCCAAACAATTGAAACACTCGCTGCGTGCCTCTTCCAAAATTGAATAATGATGTCAACCAATTTAAAATATTCATTTTCGACTCCTTGTAAAAAAAATTAGGGATAGATCATTAACGCCGTTCCCTATGGTTTATATTGTTGATATTTATAGGGATTTATGATGGCAACTTATGTTAATCATTTATATTATTCTTTCCTAAATATTTTTTATCGAAGACGAAAAAAGGTATCGAAGACGAAAAAAGGTATCGGAAGGCGATACCTTTTTGTGTTTTATATAGAAGGACTTTCGTAAATTATAATGTCGGTATTGGTTGGAGTAGAAATGCGTTGTGCATAATATGTGATGGAAGAAGGGATATATTCTGGTACGGTTTGAACGGTATGCAATGCTATATATTCATGAATTAATTCTTTTAGCGTAGACCAATGCAATTCTGAGGGTGTTTCAGAAATAAATAAACTTACCCAACGATCAAAAGAAGAGGAGAAGTCAGTTTGCAAACGAAATGCTTCTTTCATTGTTTTAGCCACCTTCTATAAATGATAATATTATTTTACTACAAGACACGAGTGGATGTTAGCTTTCGTTTTATACGGGGTTCATTTGCCATTTTTGCTTATATTCCGTAAGATAACAATAGAGATTATGAAATGCTTGGAGGATGCAACGTGGAATTTGTGTTTTTAGGAACAGGAGCTGGTGTTCCTGCAAAGGGAAGAAACGTATCAGCGATAGCTTTGCAATTATTGGAAGAGAGAGGTGCAACGTGGTTATTTGATTGCGGCGAGGCAACGCAGCATCAAATTTTACATACATCAGTGCGTCCGCGTCGCATTGAAAAAATATTTATTACACACTTACATGGTGATCACATTTTTGGATTACCTGGTTTGTTAGGAAGCCGTTCTTTTCAAGGAGGAACAACTCCGTTAACTGTATATGGACCAAAAGGGATTAAACAGTTTATTGAAGTTGCCTTGGCAGTGAGTACAACACATGTGAAATACCCACTTGAGATTGTTGAAATTACTGAAGAAGGTACTGTATTTGAAGATAAACAATTTCTTGTGGAAACGAAGCGATTGTCGCACGGTATTGAATGTTTTGGCTATCGCATTGTAGAAAAAGGTATTCCAGGGCACCTTCTTGTAGATAAGTTATTTGATGCAGGGGTTAAACCAGGACCACTCTTTAAGCGATTAAAAGATGGGGAAACGGTAGAGCTTGAAGATGGACGCGTACTTTGCGGGAAGGATTTTATTGGGCCACCCCAAAAAGGCCGAATTATTACAATTTTAGGAGATACACGTTATTGCGAAGCGAGTATTCAATTAGCACAAGATGCTGATGTACTTGTACATGAAGCAACGTTCGGTGCGGAAGATTTACAGCAAGCCCATGATTATTATCATTCTACAACAGAACAAGCAGCAAATATTGCCGTGCAAGCAAATGTAAAACAAATGATTTTAACTCACATTAGTTCTCGTTATCAAGGAGAAGCGTGGAAAATACTTCTCGAAGAAGCGCAACAAGTATTTCCAAATACGGAAATTGCAGCGGATTTGAAACGTTTTCCTGTATCAAGGTAAGGAAAAAGAATGACAGAGATATCGCTTACATCTGTCATTCTTTTTTTATTCTCATAAAACGGAAACAATGTCCTTAATTTGAAATATTAAAAAATTTAAATTCTGCAAAAAAAGAGATATAATGAAAGCGTATTCATTATATTTGTACAGTATAAATTTATACTTTGTATGTTTTTGTAAAAAAATGTAGTAAATCAAAAAGTGACAAGAGAGCTCTTATATATTATGATAGCTGATGGTGTGTATCAGTTTGTTTAATGAATTCTATAAATTTATTAGTACAAATAGAAAAACAAAGAAAGCAGCAATTTAATAGATTGTTAGTAAGTAACTTTTTCATAATAAAGATTTAGGGGGTACTGTTATGAAATATCGTTCAGTTTTTGATATTATCGGTCCGGTTATGATTGGGCCATCTAGTTCGCATACAGCAGGTGCAGCAAGAATGGGGCAAGTTGCTCGTCAGTTGTTTCGTCATGAACCTGAGAAAATTATCATTTCGTTATACGGTTCGTTTGCGAAAACATATCGAGGTCATGGAACCGATGTAGCACTTGTTGGGGGAATATTAGGATTCGAAACGGATGATCCCCGTATTCCACAAGCGCTTGAAATTGCAAAGGAGCGCGGAATTGACGTTACATTTATTGAAGAAGAAGCGCAAGCAGTCCATCCAAATACAGCGAAACTTCGTTTGTATAAAGGTGAGGATGAAATTGAAGTTGTTGCTTGTTCAATCGGCGGCGGGAAAATTGAAGTTGTGGAGCTCAATGGATTTGATTTGCAATTAACAGGTACAAGTCCAGCGCTTCTTATTGTAAATAATGACCGTTTCGGAACAATTGCTTCTGTTACATCTATTCTTGCGAAGCACGAAATTAATATTAGTATGATGAGTGTTTCACGTAAGGAAAAAGGAAGAAAAGCGTTAATGGTTATTGAAACGGATGAGTTGTTAGCAGATGAAATTATCGGTGAAATTAAAGCGCAGCAAAATATTTGTCAAGTAACAATAATGGACTAATAGCGGGGGGGACACAACATGTTTCGGAACGTAGCGGAATTAGTTGCACAAGCAGAAGAGAAAAATGTAAAAATCGCAGAGATTATGATTCAATGTGAAATGGAAACAAGAAATCTTTCTCGTGAAGAAGTAATCGCTGGTATGGAAAAAAACTTAGTTGTAATGGAAAAAGCAGTTGAGCGTGGAATTCAAGGTGTGAAATCTCCAACTGGACTTACTGGTGGAGATGCAGTGAAAGTACAAGCGTATATGAAAAGTGGAAAAGGTTTATCAGGCGATACAATTTTAGATGCAGTAAGTAAAGCTGTCGCAACAAATGAAGTAAACGCTGCGATGGGGATTATTTGTGCAACGCCAACGGCTGGTTCTGCAGGGACAGTACCAGGTGTGTTATTTGCACTAAAAGAAAAATTGAATCCAACGCGCGAAGAAATGATTGAATTTCTATTTACAGCTGGTGCATTTGGTATGGTTGTAGCGAATAATGCTTGCATCGCTGGAGCAGCTGGTGGGTGCCAAGCGGAAGTTGGTTCAGCAAGTGGAATGGCGGCAGCAGCAGCTGTTGAAATGGCTGGAGGTACACAAGAACAGGCAGCAACAGCGATGAGTATTGCACTTAAAAATATGCTTGGGTTAGTATGCGATCCTGTTGCAGGACTTGTAGAAGTACCGTGTGTAAAACGTAACGCAGCTGGTGCATCAAATGCGATGATTGCAGCTGATTTATCATTAGCTGGTGTAACGAGTATCATTCCATGCGATGAAGTTATTGAAGCAATGTATCGCATCGGACAAACGATGCCAAGTGCACTTCGTGAAACAGCAGAAGGCGGTCTTGCTGCAACGCCGACAGGACGTCGTTTGCAGGAAGAAATTTTTGGGAAGAAAAGTGAATAATAAAAAAACCTTGCTTACGCAGCAAGGTTTTTTTATTGGTCATTTACAAACTTCTCTAATGTTTCACCAAGCTCGTGAGAACGTTTTGTTGCTTCTGTTATACATTGAATAAGTGCTTCTTGAAATTGAAAGCTTTTCAACACTTCAATGCCAGCTTCTGTCGTTCCTCCTGGCGATGTAATTTCTTTTCTTAATATAGAAGGGTGCTTTTCATTTGTTTTTAACATCTCTGCGGCACCAATCATTGTTTGGAGAATAAGTGATTTTGCTACAGCTTCCTCTAAGCCAATTTGCTTTGCTGCATTTTCCATTGCTTCTACAACGTAATAAATATAAGCTGGGCCACTTCCTGATAAAGCGGTGACAGCATGCATATGCTTTTCTTCCACAACAGACACAACGCCAATTGTTTCAAAAAGCGTTTTTGCAAGCAATATATGCTCTTCTTTTGCATGAACAGAAGGAGAAATGGCAGTAGCAGATTTTAAAATTGCTGATGATGTATTTGGCATTGCCCTAATAATAGGAACATTTTTTTTCAGTAAATTGACAATAGATGTCGTGGATACGCCAGCTAGTAATGAAATGATTAATTGATTCTTCGTAATATAATCTCGTAATGGAGTAAGAGCTTCTACAACATCTTTTGGTTTCATTGCTAAAAATATAATATCAGCGTGAGCAATCAGCTCTTTTTTATCATGTGTACCATGTACACCGTAGCGGTGATGTAACTCTTGTAGTCTTCTTTTATTAGAGTGATTACTAACAGTAATTTGTTCTCCTTTTACCACTTGGGCTTGTAATAATCCAGCAATTGTAGCTTCGGCAATTGAGCCTGCACCGACAAAAGCGATTTTTTGTAATGACATGATGTGTCCCCCTTTTACTATGCATATGAGAATAACTTATATAAATTTAAATACATTCGGCTCTTCGTAGAAAATCCCTTCTTTTTATCTGAAAATAATGACAAATTTTTGTGTTAGATGTAAACTGAAGGAAGATTCATTTTTTGAAACGGAGAAACAGAGGGGGCGTATAAGGATGACAGTTATTCATAGAATGGAAATTCCTGTTCCATTTGCGGTAGAAATCGTTAATGTTTTTTTAGTAGAGGGAGAGACACTTACATTAATTGATACAGGAACGAACACAGAAGAAGCAAGACTAGCATTAGAGAAGCAATTAAATGCATTAGGATATAAGATAGAAGATATTGAAACGGTTGTGCTGACACACCACCATGCAGATCATTGTGGATTATTGGATATATTCCCTAATCAAACAAATATTGTGGGCCATCCGTGGAATGAACCGTGGATTATACAGGATCAGCAATTTCTAAAGCGATATCAACAATTCTTTTTAGATGAATCTAAACAATTCGGAGTTCCAGAAACATTTTTAAAGCAAAGTGCATCGTTAACGAAAACAATGATTTACTCCTGTAAACGTTCGCTTACACATACTGTAAGGGAAGGAGATCGCATTGCTTCGTTGCCGGAATTTACGGTGATTGAAACACCAGGTCATGCTTCTACCCATATTTCTTTATATCGTGAAAAGGATGGATTGTTAATTGGTGGTGATGCCTTAATTGGACATATTTCCTCTAATCCAATTTTAGAACCGCCATATGAAGGAGAAACAGAACGAGCGAAGCCGATGTTGCAGTACAATGAAACATTAAAGCGCTTAGCTAGTATGAATATTTCACGTGTTTTACCTGGGCATGGGGAAGATGTTATCGATGTAAAAAAATTAGTAAATGAGCGTCTCCAAAAACAAGAGGCACGTGCTTTTAAAGTGTTAAATTTATTAAAGGAACAGCCGATGACGGCATTTGAAGTATGCGTCAAACTATTTCCTGTGCTATATGAAAAGCAGTTACCGCTTACAATCTCTGAAACAGTTGGACAATTAGACTTTTTAGCATATAATCAACAGGTGATGATTGATAAGTCATCAGAGAAATGGATTTACTATGCAAAGTAGGTGACAGCCATGAATAGGCGTTTACAAGATAAAGTAATCGTCATAACAGGAGCTTCAAGTGGAATTGGGGAAGAGTTAGCGATGCAAGCAGCGGAGCAGGGTGCAATCCCTGTACTAATCGCTCGCACAGAAGAAAAGTTACGAGCGCTCAAACAAAAAATTGAAACCACATATCGTACTTCTTGTCATTATTATGTTTTGGATGTAAGTAATGAAGAAGAAGTGGAACTTGTTTTTAAACAAGTGCTCCAAGATATAGGGAGCATTGATATATTAGTCAATAATGCTGGTTTTGGTGTGTTTAAAACATTTATCGATGCATCTGTGCAAGAAGTAAAGGATATGTTTGATGTAAATGTATTCGGCTTAGTAGCATGTACGAAAGCAGTTTTACCTTATATGATCGAACGAAATAGCGGACATATTGTGAATATCGCTTCACTAGCAGGGAAAATTGCAACGCCGAAATCAAGTGCATATGCAGCAACAAAGCATGCAGTATTAGGGTTTACAAATAGTTTGCGTATGGAACTTGCAAATACAAACATTATTGTAACAGCAATTAATCCAGGTCCAATTGATACAAACTTTCATACGATAGCTGATGAATCTGGTACATACGTAAAAAGTGTCGAACGTTACATATTAAAACCAAACTATGTAGCGCAGCAAATTGTAAAAGCAATCGAAATGAAAAAGCGTGAAGTAAATTTACCAAAGTGGATGAATTTAGGGCCAATTGTCTTTTCCTTGTTTCCTGGTTTATTCGAACGTGTTGCTGGAAAATCATTAAGTAAAAAATAGGAGATTCTCAAAAAGAGAATCTCCTATTTTTTGTTGATTAAATCTTCTATGGCTGATACTAATTCATTATTTTCTTTGTAATAATATCCGTTAATTTTAGAAGTCGTGAAATTGCCTACTTCTTCGTCTTTGTTATACATCTTTATGTAATATAAATATCCGACTTTTTTTCTTGTTTTTCTTCTAGTGTAAATGCAATAGACTGCATACGATTGATCCATTCATCGATATGTGTTTGATTTGTAATAATCGTATTTTCTCCATTGCTTTTCGTTACTTCTACTTTTGTTACATGAACACGAGGATAAATGTCAGTGAAGTTCACGGTGTTATTTCGGCAAGCTGCTAAAAAGAAAGTAAGTAATCCGAGAAGAATAAAAACTTTGTTCATTTTTTATAATCTCCTTTTCATGCTTCATACTCCTTTAACATGTTATAAGTTCCTCAATATTTACGATAACGTAATATACTCATACACGACATCTTCTACAGCCTCATATAAATCAATCTCCGCATTGTTAGAAACAATATTTTGAATACGTTCTATGAGTGATTTGTAGTCTTCTTGTGAAGTTGGCGTACATTGATATTGTTGAAAACTTTTTGTAATCATTTTTTCGATCAATTTTTCATTCATGATTTTTCTCACCTACATGTGTATATGTATTGTTTTAATTGTACTTGAATAAGAAAAGAAAATCTCTATATTGTTGAGTTTTGTATAAAAATTCATTCCCTTTAAAGTTTTATTAGTAAAATTACTTTTAAAATAAGGTTTTCTATAGTATAAAATTTATAAATATTTATTTGACTCTATAAATATACAATATTATAATCGTATTTAAATCTAAAAGGTAATGAGGAGGAATTATGAAAGCGGCAATTATTGGGGCGACTGGATACGGAGGACTTGAGCTTTTACGGTTATTAACACATCACCGAAGCTTTACAGTGACATCAGTTCATTCTTTTTCGCAAATTGGAGAAGTTATGACAATCCCTTATCCTCATTTATCTACTTTTGTCTCTCATACATTAGCAGAGATAGATGTTGAAGGGATTGCGAAAGAAGCGGATCTGGTGTTTTTAGCAACACCGGCTGGGGTGTCAGTAAATTTGACTCCGAGTTTACTAGAGGCTGGTGTAAGAGTTATTGATTTATCAGGGGATTTTCGCATCAGAGAGCCGTTTATCTATGAAGAGTGGTATAAAAAAACAGCTGCAAAAGAAGGAGTATTACAACAAGCGGTGTACGGACTAACGGAGTGGAAAAAAAGTGAAATCGCAACTGCAAACTTAATTGCCAATCCAGGATGTTATGCAACAGCGGCGTTGCTGGCGGCAGCTCCATTAGTAAAAAACGGAATCATTGAAGTGGATTCACTTATTATTGATGCGAAATCAGGAGTTTCTGGAGCAGGAAAGACACCAACAAGTATGACGCACTTCCCGGAAATTCACGATAATTTATACATTTATAAAGTAAATGAACATCAGCATATCCCGGAAATTGAGCAAATGTTGCAAGAATGGGATGAGAACATGAAACCAATTACGTTTAGTACACATCTTATTCCGATTACGAGAGGGATTATGGTCACGCTCTATGCAAAGGCGAAGCAGGAGATAACAGATGCTATGCTTCAGCAAGTTTATGAGGAAAGTTATTGTCATTCACCGTTTGTAAGAATACGAGAAAAGGGAGTTTTTCCAAGTCCGAAAGAAGTAAGGGGATCTAACTTTTGTGACATCGGAACGGCTTATGATAAACGAACGGGACGAATTACGATTGTAGCAGTCATTGATAATGTAATGAAGGGTGCAGCTGGGCAGGCTGTGCAAAATGCAAATATATTAGCAGGGGTGGAAGAAACGGAGAACTTACACTTTATGCCGTTGTATCCGTAAGGGGGAGAAAGCATGATTGAAACAGCAATATGTACGAAGATAGAAAATGGTTCAATTGTAACACCAAAAGGATTTGCCGCGATTGGGATTCATGCAGGGTTAAGAAAAGAGAAAAAAGATATGGGAGCAATCGTATGTGAAGTACCGGCGAGCTGCGGGGCTGTTTATACGCAAAATCAATTTCAAGCAGCTCCTCTTATTGTTACGAAAGAAAGTATTGCTGCTAAGCAAAAATTACAGGCTATTGTTGTGAATAGTGCAAATGCGAATTCTTGCACAGGTGCAAAAGGACTGCAGGATGCATATGAAATGCGTGCATTAACAGCTAAACAGTTTCATGTAGAGGAGAATTACGTTGCGGTAGCGTCTACAGGAGTCATCGGAGAGCCTCTACCAATGGAGAAAGTACGAAGTGGTATTTCTTCGTTCCAACCCTCAACAGAAGTAGAGATTGCGACATCGTTTTATGAAGCAATTTTGACGACAGATTTAGTTGCGAAACAATCATGTTACAAGTATTCAATTGAAGGGAAAGAGGTTGCAATTGCCGGGGCTGCGAAAGGATCGGGGATGATTCATCCAAATATGGCAACGATGCTCGGGTTTATTACGACTGATGTGAATATAGAAAGTGAAACATTACAAAGAGCTTTATCGCAAATTACAAATCATACATTTAATCAAATTACAGTCGATGGAGATACATCTACAAATGATATGGTACTTGTGATGGCTAGTGGGTTATCCAATACAACTGCAATATGCGAAGAACATCCTGAATGGGAGAAGTTTATACTCGCACTTGGAAAGGTATGTGAAGATTTAGCGAAGCAAATTGCAAAAGATGGAGAGGGAGCGACAAAGTTAATTGAAGTAAATGTGCATGGTTCGCGAACTGTAGAAGAAGCAAATATGATCGCAAAGCAAATTGTCGGTTCTAATCTTGTGAAAGCAGCTGCGTACGGTGAGGATGCAAACTGGGGGCGGATTATTAGTGGAATTGGACAAAGTGGCATCGTCATTGAACCTAGTACGGTTGATATTTATATTCAATCGATTGCGGTATTGAAGGATAGTGAACCTCAATGTTTTTCAGAGGAAGCAATGAAACAAATGTTACAACAAGCAGAACTTGTTATCGATGTATATCTACATTTGGGCAAGTCAAGCGGAAGAGCATGGGGATGCGACTTAAGTTATGAATATATAAAAATTAATGCTTGTTATCGCACATAAGGAGAGAAGAGATGAGAGAACGTATTGTAATAAAATGCGGAGGCAGTATGTTGGCTCGTTTAGGCGAAACTTTTTTTCAATGTATGAAACAAATAGCACAAATGTATGATGTGATTGTTGTTCATGGCGGTGGACCTGAAATTGATGCGATGCTAAGGAAATTAAGTATTCCGATTGAAAAGAAAGATGGACTACGTGTGACAACAGCAGAGGTAATGAAAATTGTACAAATGGTGTTATGCGGTAGTACAAATAAGACATTTGTTTCAAAATTAAATGAACAAAAAATTGAAGCGATTGGACTATCCGGCTGTGATGGAAGGTTATTGCAAGTCGCTCCGCTAGAAGCAAAATTTGGTTTTGTCGGTGAAGTGAAATTTGTTCGAACAACGCTATTACAATGTTTGTTAGCAAATCAGTTTATTCCTGTTGTTGCACCTGTTGGAGTAATGGATGGACAGCTATATAACGTGAATGCAGATACAGCAGCAGCCGCGATTGCGACAGCGATAAATGCGGAAAAATTAATTTTTATTACAGATGTAGATGGCGTTATAGATAAGGAGAAGCTCATTGAGAAAGCAAATAAACAGCAGCTTCTCGAACTTATAGATAAGGGAACGATTACAGGTGGAATGATTCCGAAAGTGAAAGCTGCGCTAGCATCATTAGAACTAGGGGTAAAGGATGTTGTAATTGTGAATGGTACACAAAGTTTTTTGACAAATAAAGGAGAGTGGATTGGAACAACAGTAACAAAAGGGGGGAGAGGTAGTGGGGCAGCATGTTTTTCCAACATACAGTAGACGAAATATTGAAATTGTGAACGGAAGCGGCACAAAGGTTACAGATAAACAAGGAAAGCAATATTTAGATTTTACTTCTGGCATTGCGGTATGTAATTTAGGGCATTGTCATCCAAAGGTGGTAAATGCTGTAGAAGAGCAATTACAAACGATATGGCACATTTCCAATTTATTTCCTCATACCGTACAAGAAGAAGTTGCTAAGTTATTAACAGAGGGGCGCGATTTACACTATGCATTTTTTTGTAATAGCGGCGCAGAAGCAAATGAGGCAGCGCTGAAGTTAGCCCGTAAGTATACAAAGAAATCCGTTGTAATTACGTGTAAACAATCATTTCACGGACGAACTTTTGCAACGATGAGTGCAACAGGACAATCTAAAATTCATGATGGATTTGGACCACTTCTTCCAAGTTTTCTACACCTTCCTTTTAATGATATTACTGCGTTTCAAGAAGCGATGAATGAAGAAATTGCAGCGGTTATGGTGGAAGTTGTACAGGGAGAAGGCGGTGTTTTTCCAGCAGATGTTTCATTTTTACGCGAAATTGAGAAGTTGTGTCATGCAAACGGTGCACTTTTTATTGTAGATGAAGTGCAGACCGGAATTGGAAGAACTGGGACGTTATTTGCGTATGAACAAATGGGTATTTCACCTGATATTGTCACGGTTGCAAAAGCGCTTGGAAATGGTATTCCGGTTGGAGCTATGCTTGGCAAAAAAGAGTTAGGATCTGTTTTCTCTCCAGGAACACACGGCTCGACGTTTGGAGGGAATTTTATTGCGATGGCAGCTGCAAAAGAAGTATTACAGATTGTTTCACAGCCTTCTTTCTTGCAAGAAGTACAAGAAAAAGGAACGTATTTTTTACGGGAATTACAAGAAGATCTGCAGGATATGGAGTGGATTATTGATATTCGTGGGAAAGGGCTCATGATTGGGGTTGTATGCAAAGGAGAAGTTATTGCGATGGTATCAGCCTTAGAGAAAGAAGGCCTTCTCGTTTTGCAAGCTGGACCAAATGTACTGCGTATATTACCGCCGCTTATTGTAACGAAAGCAGAAATAGATGAAGCAGTGCATATGATGAATCGTGTATGTAAACAAGCGCTGCTAAAATAGAGGAGGAATTTGTATGCAAACAGTTTCTGTACCAAAACTGCAAACAAAGGATATTTTAGCATTAGAAGAATTATCGCAAGAAGAAATCATTGCAATTATTGAGTTTGCGATGTATGTAAAAAAAGAAAAAACATTGCCACTCTTAAACGGAAAAATTTTAGGATTAATCTTTGATAAACACTCTACTCGTACACGTGTATCTTTTGAAGCTGGAATGATTCAGCTTGGAGGGTATGGTATGTTTTTAAACGGCAAAGAACTGCAACTTGGAAGAGGAGAAAGTATTGCGGATACTGCAAAAGTGCTATCACAATATATAGATGGAATTATGATACGAACCTTTTCACATGCGGAAGTAGAAGAATTAGCAAAGGAAGCGACAATTCCCATTATCAATGGGTTAACAGATGATCATCATCCGTGTCAAGCATTGGCAGATTTAATGACGATTTATGAAGAAGCAAAGGCATTTAAAAATATTAAGCTTGCTTACGTTGGTGATGGAAATAATGTTTGTCATTCACTGCTTCTTGCGAGTGCGAAAGTAGGGATGAACATTACAGTTGCAACGCCTCTAGGATATGAAGCGAATGAAGAAATTGTGAAACGTGCAATTGAAATTGCAAAGGAAACAGGAGCTAAAATTGAGATTACATATAATGCAAAAGAGGCTGTCAAAGAAGCGGATTTTATTTATACGGATGTTTGGATGAGTATGGGGCAAGAAGATAATAAAGAGAAATATAAATTGTTTCAGCCATATCAAGTGAATGAGCAACTTGTCCAAGAAGCAAAATCAACTTATCGTTTCTTACACTGTCTACCAGCTCATCGTGAAGAAGAAGTCACTTCAGAAATCATTGATGGTCCACAATCAATTGTGTTTCAACAAGCGGGAAATCGCCTGCATGTACAAAAGGCATTATTAGTCAGTTTACTACAAGATGAACAACCTTCTTCATAATAGAAGGTTGTTTTCGGTTCGAAATGTCTTATCTAGATTTCGCATTTTCTCTTTATATACTTTATAATAGTAAGCAACAGAAAAATATAAGAGAGATGATGCAGATGCGAGTAAATAAGAAAACATATTCATTCTTTCAGCGTATTTGGCGGGGAATGAAGTTAAATTATTATAAATTATTGCGTGCACCAGAAGGCGCGAAAATTGTATCACGAGGATTTGCTGTTGGGTTTGGAATGGAGATGTTAGTTATTCATACGGCTTCGCTCGTATATCTTATTTTTTATCCGCTTGTTCGATTACTGAAAGGTTCATTTCCTGCAGCTGTGATCGGTAATATTATTGGGAAATTAACATTTTTACCTGTTATTTTAATTCCTTTCGCGCATGCGCTAGGAAAACTCATTTATCCTTTTCAGGTAAAAAAAATACCGCTTCACCATTATACAATAGGAGACATTTTTTCAAGTAATGGGTTAACAATCTTAAGAAGTCTATTACAAAGTGAAGTATATGTAATAATAGGTATGACGATTTTAGGAATTGGACTCGGTATAATTGCCTATTTTGTTATGTACTATTTATACGAGAAAAACCGTAAATTACGATTGACGAAAAGAAAGAGACACATAAAAAGACCAATTGCACAACTATAATGAATGCACATCAAATTTCCTTTTTGAATATGCTTCTAAAAAGGAGGAAAGTTGATGTTTTTTTCTTATTATGACCCTAGGTATTACCCGCGTGTTGTGTACTATCCTGTTTCTTACGTAAGACAGACTGTTCAACCATCACAAGAAAGTAAACCGTATTTAACTACTTGGCCATATTCAAATGTATATTACGGAAACTATTATGAAACATAAAGCTGCTTCTAAGTAGAAGCAGCTTTATATATTGGCTTTCATAATTAAATTTTGGATTGTTTGCAATGAATGGGTTAACTGCTCCCGATCGCTTGCTGATAATGTTTGCAAATTTTCTTTTAGTTTTTTTAAAAGGAATTGTTTGTATTGATTGACTAATGATTTTCCTTCGGTTGTAAGAGACATTAAAATAACACGCCGATCTTTTTCGCTATAATGGCGCTCTACAAGCTCTTCTTGAATGAGTTTATTTAGCAATGGTGTCATATTCGGTCTTGAAATAGCTAATCGTTTGCCGATTTCTGAAACTGCTAATGTATCTCGCTCATGCAATAACAATAACACCTGCGTATGTGATGGTGGCATGTGTCGCTGAGAAGAGAACTCTCCAGGAAGCATAATAAACTTGCGATAAAAAAGAGGTACTAGCGAAAGAAGATGATCAACGATGCGTTCCCACTCACGTGAATCCATATAACAGGCCCCCTTCTGTTCTTATTGTAACAAAAAAACATAATGTTATAAAAATAGAATGCTTTTTGTGTGAATCAGGAAGAAGAACCACCTGTAAGGACCCGATTAGTTCAACTAACCATAAGTAAGAAAACCACTTACTTATGGAAGTTTCACTTTATCCCGCCCAAACAGGCGGTAGCTTGTGTAAAATCGGGAAGAAGAACCGCCTGTAAGGGCCCGATTGGTTCAACTAACCATAAGTAAGAAACCCGCTTACTCATGGAAGTTTCACTTTATATGACAACACTTGTTGTGCAAATGATTCTGCGATTATTTCATATCCTTTATCATTTGGATGAACTTGATCATACAGTATGTCTTTTTGATCATTTGGTAATAATTTACGAATCGGTAAGACGAGTGAAGGTTGATTTTCTTTTGAAATCGAATATATTGTTTTGTTCCAATTGTCTAAGAAAACATTTGCGTAAGAAGCAATGGAATCATCTAGTTTTAATGGGTTATAGAGTTCAGATAAAATGATGAGTGCGTTCGGATTAGCAGTACGAATCGTTTTTACAATGTTTTGTAAATCTTGTTCAAAATGATCTTTTTCTTCATTTAATAATTTCATTCCTTCTATTACACCGACGTCTCGCTTTATGTGTAAAACGTTATTTCCACCAATACTAATTGTAATCATGTTAGCTTCTTTTATTTTTTGCTTCACTTCTTCGGTTTGCACCATTTGTAGTAACCGGTCTGTTGTTAAGCCGTTTATTGCAAGGTTATCGACGATAATTTGTTTTTGTAATTGCTGTTCTAATTTATGAGAAGCAACTTGTACATACCCACCTTGTGTAGACCCGTAACCTTTTGCAAGCGAATCACCTAGGACAAGATGATGAAGTGTCGCATCTGTTTGTGTATCAACCCAGTGCGGAACGGTTGCTGCTGGGGATTCTTTTGGAACATTTGTCTCATTATTCTTGTCACAATACAAAAGTGTAATGATAAGAAGGAGGAGACAAACTGTAGATAAAAGAAGTTTTTTCATTATGTTATCCTCCTTATAAATGGTTATTGTATCATATTCATGATGAGAAGCAATGGAAGATATATTACGTCTTCACGAAAATTTTACAATGCTTTTACAGAAAATTTGTAGAAGTACGTCAAAATTTGTTGACGATAGTAACGGCTGTTCGTTATGATAAATTCCAGATGGGGTAAATTTATCCAACTTGCAAAAGAAGTAGGACAACTAACGTCTTGGCAATTTGGATGATTAAGAAGTAGGGACACTGATCCCATCGTTTATTTTGATACTGGGGATTATGCTATAAGGGGGATTTTTTGTGAAGAAATCAACAAAAACGTTGGCTGGTGCTGCACTTGTATTAGGTGTTATTGCTCCACAAGTAGGGCCTACACCTGCATATGCAGAAGGAGAGGACAGTACTGTAAAACTAAGAATATTAGAAACATCTGATATTCACGTGAACTTAATGAACTATGATTACTATCAAACAAAAACAGATAATAAAGTAGGATTAGTTCAAACATCAACTCTTGTTAATGAAGCACGTAAAGAGGCAAAAAACTCTGTTTTATTTGATGATGGAGATGCACTGCAAGGAACGCCGCTTGGCGATTATGTGGCAAATAAAATAAAAAAAGAAGATCCAAGCTATGTGCATCCGTTATATCGTATGATGAATTTAATGAAGTATGACGTCATCTCTCTTGGAAATCATGAATTTAACTACGGTTTAGATTATTTAAAAAAAGTGACTAGCGAAACACAGTTTCCTGTAATTAACTCGAATGTATATGATGCAAAAACTGGTGAAAATTATTTCAAACCATATCATGTTTTTGAAAAAGAAGTAAAAGATGAAGCTGGACAAACGCAGAAAATAAAAATTGGAGTCATGGGCTTTGTACCACCGCAAATTATGGGATGGGATAAAGCGAATTTAGAAGGAAAAGTAATAGCAAAAGATATTGTAGAAACAGCAAAGCAAATGGTGCCGAAAATGAAAGCAGAAGGCGCAGATGTTATCGTTGCGTTAGCTCATTCGGGTGTTGATAAAAGCGGTTACAATTCTGGAATGGAGAATTCATCCTATTATTTAGCAACAGAAGTTCCTGGTGTTGACGCAGTACTGATGGGGCATTCTCATGCAGTAGTAACGGACAAGTATAATGGTGTTCCGGTTGTAATGCCAGGTGTTTTCGGAAATAATTTAGGTATGATTGATATGGAATTAAAGCAAGTGAACGGAAAATGGGAAGTACAAAAAGATAAATCGAACCCTGCTGTTCGTCCAATTGCAGATAGTAAAGGAAATACTTTAGTAGAATCAGACCAAAAATTAGTAGACGAGATAAAGGATGATCATGAAGGAACAATTAAATATGTAAATACACCAGTTGGCGAAACGCAAGCGCCAATTAATAGTTACTTTGCGCTTGTACAAGATGATCCATCTGTTCAAATTGTAACGAATGCACAAAAGTGGTATACAGAGAAAAAGATGAAGGGTACGAAATTTGAAGGGCTACCAATTTTATCAGCAGGTGCACCGTTTAAAGCAGGTGGACGTAACGGCGCTACATATTATACAGACATTCCAGCAGGAACGCTTGCAATTAAAAACGTTGCAGACTTATACGTGTATCCAAACACATTATATGCAGTGAAAGTAAATGGTGCTCAGTTGAAAGATTGGTTAGAAATGTCTGCTGGTCAATTTAATCAAATCGATCCAAAGCCAAAGAACGCAACAGATGAGCAAAAATTAGTGAATATTAACTATCCAACATACAATTTTGACGTATTAGATGGCGTGAAATATGAAATTGATGTAACGCAGCCAGCTAAATATGACAAAGATGGAAAAGTTGTAAATGAAGCTGCAAATCGTATTGTGAACTTAACGTTTGATGGAAAGCCGGTATCGGATAGTCAAGAGTTTGTTGTAGCAACGAATAACTACCGTGGTAGCAGCAAAACATTCCCGGGTGTAAGTAATGGGGAAGTGATTTTACAATCTCCTGATGAAACACGTCAAATTATTGTAGAATATATGAAACAAATAAAAACAATTAACCCGGCAGCAGATAAAAACTGGGCATTTAAACCAATTGGTGGTGAGACATTAAATGTTACATTCGATTCTTCTCCAAATGCCCAAAAATATATAACAAAAGACGGCAATATTACTTATGTTGGTCCATCAGAAAATGAATTTGCCAAATATGCAATTGATTTAACGAAAAAAGATGAACCAAATGGTGGAGATAATGGAACTGATCAACCGAAAACGCCAACAGATAATAACAATGGCGGAGATCAGCCGAAAACAACAGAAGATAATAAAAACGTCGAAGAGAAGCCAACAGCAGCAGATTCAGGTAAAGAGCAACCGAAAACAGACAATAGCTTGCCAAATACAGGATCAAATGTGTTTACGACATTAGGCGCAGGTCTTGCGTTTATTGGGGCAGGTGCAATTGCATTATTTAGAAGAAAGAAATTAAATAAATAATAAAGAAAAAGTCCACTGCTAAGCAGCGGACTTTTCTTTCTGTTCTTTTTCCCATGAAAGACCAAAGCCTGTGAAGCCAACAAATAAAGTGATGATTGGACAAAGTAAACAGAAAACAGTGTATGGCAGGTAACTCATTGTTGGTACGTTTAGAACACTTGCGAGAAACACACCGCTAACGCCCCATGGTACGAGCGGATTAATCACTGTGCCGGCATCTTCTAATACACGTGATAGATTACGGCGCTTTAAGCCCAGCTCATCGTATTTTTCTGCAAATGCTTGACCTGGTAAGATGATTGATAAGTATTGTTCACCAAGCAAAAAGTTAACCCCGATTGCAGTGGCTGCTGTCGAGAAGATTAAACGTCCGCTCGTAGTGACAAAGTTTGAGATTGCGGCCATAAGTTGTTTAATAATCCCCATTTCTTGTAGTAATCCTCCCATACCGAGTGAAAGGAAAATTAGGGCGACAGACATTAACATACTTTGTAACCCGCCACGTGTTAATAAACTATCAATATCTTTTACACCTGTATGCGATACATATCCGTTTTGCATAATATTAATTAAGTTTGTAAGAGATGTATTTGGAGTAAAAATAAATAGAATGATAATACCTGAGATAATACCAGCAAGTAACGTAGGAACTGCTGGAACTTTTTTCACTGCTAATACAAATAACACAAGAACAGGTAGTAAAGTAACGATCGAAATTGTTGCGTGTTTTTCTAATGTTTCTGTGAAAGAGGCAAACTGAAGTTGTCCAGAATTGTCTTTTCCAAGAATAAAGAAAATAACGAGTGAAATAGCAAATGCAGGTACAGTCGTCCACAACATATTTCGAATATGATCAAACATATCTACTTTAGAGACAGCAGGTGCTAAGTTTGTTGTATCAGAAAGAGGTGACATTTTGTCTCCAAAGAAAGATCCAGAAATAACAGCGCCAGCAACTAAAGCAGCATCGTATCCGAGAGCACTTCCCATTCCCATGAAAGCAATTCCAACTGTCGCAGCTGTTGTGAAGGCACTACCAATACTAGTACCGATAATAGAACAGACGATAAAGACTGTTGGTAAGAAAATTTTAGGTGAAACAATTTGAAAACCGTACACCATTAATGTCGGAATCGTTCCAGCGGCAATCCAAACGCTAATTAATGCACCGACAAGTAAAAAGATAAAAATAGATGGTAAGCCAGCTGAAATACCGTTTTTCATTCCGTTCTCCATTACAGACCATGGTATTTTCTTTATGAATCCAAATGCTAGTAATATGATAATCCCAAATAAAATAGGAATATGAGGCATAACTTGTAATTGAATGACGCTAAAACCGATACATAAAAAGATAAGAGCTGTTAGTATAATAGACGCTCGTTTTGTAATCATGATAATAAATCCTCCTTAGCTGTTATGTTTTACTATGATTTGAAAAAATACGCCAATATCGAATAATTCCCCCGGCCGCCCCAACTTGCATACTACTTCTCTCCTTTTTGGAAAATAAAAAACGCCCCTGCAATAAATGCAGGGACGAAAATAATCGCGGTACCACCCTAGCTTGTGAAATGTATGACAATGAAAGGTATATACCGATCGATGAAAATAAAAAACGCCCCTGCAATAATGCAGGGGCGAAAATATCGCGGTACCACCCTAAATTGTGAAATAAAAAACATTTCACCACTTTGCAGACATAACGGTCTGTAACCGTCTTTCACTACTCCAACTGTTTCGTAAAAGAAGCTCAAGGGGGTAATTCATACTTCGTTCTGTACTGATTCGCACCAACCACCAGCTCTCTGAAATCATGAAGCGAAATACTACTAAATCCTATCATCGCTGATTCATATCGTGTTAGTAAATTTTTATCATACAAAATAGGAGGATGTCAACAATTATTTTTAAAGTTGCATGATAGAGAAAAAGGGTACAAATTATCTTTTTGTTCGTTATAATGAATTTAAGGAGGGAAAAATATGAAGATGAAAATCATAATTATTTCAATGTTGTTCACAGTCATTGGTGGTGCTGGAATTTATACAGCATTTGCGTCATCTCCTAATTCAGTAAAGAAAAGTGTTGAAAAGCCAAAAGAAACAGTAAGACAAGATGAAGAAGAAAAAATGAAAAAAACAGCAGATAAATTCGGGGTTTCTACAGAAGGAAAAACAAAAGAACAGATTCAAAAAGAAATAGGTGCAGTGCGTTCTGAAAAGCGCCAAGAGCTTCTTCGGGAGCATGCAAAAGAGCTTGGAATTGAAGTAGAAGGTAAAACGGACGAACAATTGATTCAAGAGATTGGTAAAATTCAGCATGAAAAATAGGGCGACTTATCATAGGATAAGTCGTTCTTTTTTTAGAATATGATTCTATGAAAAAGAATTGACAGTATTTGTTTTCTAATGTTAACCTTTAAATAAAACTAGTTAACATTAGGGGTGACAATCATGACTGTGAGGAGCATGGAACAAACTTTTACATATGAGGAATTAGCTCAAAAAAATAAAGATTATGTGTGGCATCCTTTTACTCAAATGAAAGATTATTTGGAAGATGATCCTGTCATTATTGAACGGGGAGAAGGAAGAAAGTTATATGATGTGAATGGGAAAGGCTATTGGGACGGTGTGTCTTCTATTTGGCTCAATGTTCATGGTCACCATGTTCAAGAGTTAGATGATGCGATTCGTGAGCAATTGAATAAAGTTGCACACTCTACATTGCTAGGTATCGCGAATGTACCAAGTATTTTATTAGCCGAAAAAATTATTGAAATTGTACCGAATGGACTGAAGAAAGTTTTTTATTCTGATTCTGGTGCGACATCAGTTGAAATTGCAATTAAAATGGCCTTTCAATATTGGCAGCATAAAGGAAAGGCTAACAAGAAAAAATTTATTACGATGAAAGAAGCGTATCATGGCGACACAATTGGAGCGGTATCAGTCGGGGCGATTGATATGTTTCACCAAGTGTATAGTACGCTTTTATTTGATACGTTAAAAGTACCATATCCGTATATATATCGTTCTCCTTATGGGGAAGATGGACAAATGATTGTGAAAAAACATTTAGAAGAAATGGAAGATTTATTGCGAAACAATCATGAAGAAGTGGCAGCTGTTATTGTTGAACCACTTGTCCAGGGGGCGAGCGGTATCATTACTATGCCAGATGGTTATTTAAAAGGATTAAGAGAGCTTTGCACAGCATACAATGTTCTTCTTATTACAGATGAAGTAGCAACGGGATTTGGCAGAACAGGAAAAATGTTTGCATGCGAGCATGAGGGAATCACGCCGGATATTTTAACTGCCGGAAAGGGGCTAACAGGAGGATATTTACCGGTTGCCATTACCGTAACGACAGATGAAATTTATCGAGCGTTTTTAGGTGATTATGAGGAACAAAAAACGTTTTTCCACGGTCATAGTTATACAGGGAATCCACTAGGCTGTGCAGTAGCACTTGCGAATTTGAAATTATTTGAAACGACTAATCTTATAGAAGCTGTTAGTCATAAAGCGGAATATATCGCAAAACGCTTAGAAGTTTTGCAGGGGTTTAAGCATGTAGGAGATATTCGTCAGCGAGGCTTTATGATTGGCATTGAGCTTGTGCAAAATAAAGAAACGAAGGAAGCATATTCTTGGCAGGAGCGAGTCGGTGTGAAAGTTTGCAAAAGAGCACGTGATTTAGGAATGATTCTTCGTCCGCTAGGGAATGTTGTTGTCTTTATGCCACCGCTTGCTTCTACGATAGAAGAACTGGAAGATATGATTGCGATTTTACAGCAAGCCATTCAAGAGGTGACGGAGGGAGAATGATGAGTGGTTTCTTTGTGACAGCAACCGATACGGAAGTAGGAAAAACGGTTGTAACAGGTGCATTAGCAGGTGTGCTTCGCGAGCGTGGATATAATATCGGTGTCTATAAACCATTGCAAAGTGGTCATCTTTCCTCACATCAAGAAGGAGATGCTGCTCGGTTGAAAGCAGCTGCAGGTGTAACAATATCTTGCGAAGAGATTTGTCCATACTCAGTTCAAGAACCGCTTGCGCCTCGCTTAGCAATGAAGCGGGCGGGAAGGAAAGTATTATTATCAGATATTACGAGTCATTATGAAAAATTGTCGAAACAGTTCGACTCTTTGTTTATAGAAGGTGCTGGCGGACTCGTAGTTCCCTACACAGACGATGCCCTCGTTGTTGATTTTGCGAAACAATTGCAATTACCATTGCTTATTGTAGCAAGGCCAACACTTGGGACAGTGAATCATACGATTTTAACGGTTTCTTATGCAAAAGCACACGACCTATCAGTCGCAGGTATCATTTTATCTGGATGCCGAGAACATGAAAAAGAAAGAGTATTAGAAAATAAAGAAATGATAGAAGAATTAAGCGGCGTACCGGTTATTGGATTGCTGCCAGCGCTTCGTGAAGACTTTACAAGAAATGAACTATTACAAGTGGCAGAAGAGAGTATTGCTATCCCAAGGTTAGAGGAGTTTTTACGCAATGAATCCAGTGTGGGAAACGCATTTTCAGTCTAAGTTATCGAATCTTATCGAAACATCACAGCACCGAAAATTGTTTGCAACGGAGCACGCCGAACAAGCGTGGCTCGTTCGAAATGGAAAGAGATTATTAAATTTAGCTTCAAACAATTACTTAGGATTAGCTGGTGATGAACGATTAAAAGAAGCTGCAATAGAAGCGACAATTAAGTATGGGACCGGAGGGGCAGCATCACGTCTTGTTGTCGGGAACTATCCGTTATATGAAGAAATTGAACAGCATATATGCGCTTGGAAAGAAACTGAAAAAGCACTAATTGTGAATAGTGGTTATACGGCAAATGTCGGAGCCATTTCTTCACTTGTAAGTCGTCATGACATTGTGTTTAGCGATAGGCTGAATCATGCCAGTATTGTAGATGGCATCGTATTAAGCGGTGCCGAACATAAGCGCTATCGTCATAATGATTTAGAACATTTAGAGAAATTGTTGAAATCTGCAAATGTAGAAAAACGAAAACTAATTGTTACGGATACTATTTTTAGCATGGATGGAGATAGGGCTCACTTAGAAGATTTAGTGATGCTGAAAGAAAAGTACGGAGCGCTTCTTATGGTTGATGAGGCACATGCAGGCGGAATATATGGGAGAAATGGAGCGGGTCTTGCTCATGAGCATCCCCAATTAGCTAAGTGCATAGATATTCACATGGGTACATTTAGTAAAGCAATGGGCTGTTATGGTGCCTATATTACTGGAAGTGCTGTTTGTATCGAGTATTTGATCAATACGATGCGCAGTTTTATTTTTACAACCGCTTTGCCTCCAGGAACGCTTGGCGCAATTGGGAAAGCAATTGACATTGTGAGAAAAGATGAAACAGATCGTTATAGATTAATAGAAAATGGTCGATATTTTCGAACAGCTCTGCAAGAAGCTGGTTTTCATATTGGAGACAGCACGACGCATATTGTTCCTGTTATCGTAGGCTCTAATGAAGCAGCGCTCCGTTTTAGTATGAAATTGCAAGAAGCAGGGATAGCAGCAATTGCGATTCGGCCGCCTACTGTACCGCAGCATAGTTCCCGCATCCGGTTTGCTGTAACAGCGCAGCATACGAATAATGATTTGCAGTGGGCAACGCAGCGGATTGTACAAATTGGAAAAGAAGAAGGAGTGATTTCATGACGCAGCCTAC
This sequence comes from Bacillus pseudomycoides, assembly GCF_002551005.1. GTDB lineage: Bacteria > Bacillota > Bacilli > Bacillales > Bacillaceae_G > Bacillus_A > Bacillus_A pseudomycoides_C. The sequence goes on along the minus strand of NZ_NVOY01000003.1, from coordinate 73,752 downwards.
TCTTATTCTTATTTCGGGGTGGGGTATGGAAGAACAGGTTTGGGAAGCATTCCTTCCGCATTTGCATGATTTTTCCGTACATGTCGTTCATTGGCGCAATGTTGAAGATGAGCAGGACTTTCAACGCCGAATTATAGAGGTAGCGCAAGATAAAGAAGTAATTTTAGTTGGCTGGTCACTCGGGGCATTGGCTGCTCTTCAAGTGCATCATTTATTACAAACGAAAGGGATTGTTTTACTAGGAGGAACAGCGAAATTTACAACAGATTCCGATTACATACATGGCTGGAAACACTCTTTTGTCGACCGAATGAGCCGAAATCTTTTGAAACAAAAAGATGATACGTTGAAACGATTTTATATGAGTATGTTTTCCAAGGCGGAGCAGGAAAGCGGACAAGACAGGGCATTTCTGAAAATAGCTGAACAATTTCAAGGTGATTCGATTCATTCTTTGCAATGTGGACTCCATTATTTAAAAGAAACAGACGCTAGAGAACAGCTATTACAAATAGATGTGCCAGTATTACTTTTTCATGGAAAAGATGATGTGATTTGCCCTATCTCTGCAGCGGAGTATATACAAGGGAAAATAAACGCTTCACTCACGATTATAGAAGAAGCTGGACATGTACTTTGTTTCACACAAGCAGAAAGATGTGCAAAAGAAATGATACAGTTTGTAAAGGGGATAGAGCGAAATGATTAACAAGACGTTGTTACAAAAACGATTTAATCAAGCTGCTGTATTCTATGATCAATATGCAAATGTTCAAAAAAAGATGGCAGATCAGCTGCTTACTCATATGAAAGAACATTACGATGAAGCGGCACAAATTCATATTTTAGAACTTGGCTGCGGTACAGGTTATGTTACAGAACAACTAGCAACATCCTTTCCGAAGGCAACGATTACAGCTGTTGATTTTGCAGAAAGTATGATTGCGAAAGCAAAAACAAGGTGTAATGTAGAGGCTGTTACATTTCAATGTGAAGACATTGAACGTATTACGCTTCACGAACAATATGATGTTATGATCTCCAATGCAACATTTCAATGGTTAAATGATTTACCAGCTACATTAGTAAATTTATATGAAAATTTACGTGAAGATGGTGTTCTGTTGTTTTCAACATTTGGAAATGAAACGTTTCATGAGCTTCATACATCATTTCAGCGTGCGAAAACAGCGTATGCAGTAGAAGGTACTACAACTGTTGGGCAAAGCTTTTTTACAGGATTACAGCTGCAACAATTATGTAAAATAATAACAGGGGATATACATATTGCTGAAACATGTTACACAGAAACGTTTGCTACAGTTCGTGAATTTTTACAATCGATTCGTAAAGTTGGAGCAACGAATAGCAATGAAGAATCTTATTGTCAAAGTCCTTCTGTCTTTCGCAGTATGCTTCACATATACGAACGAGATTTTACAGAAGGTGAACGAATTGCAGCAACATATCATGCTTTATTTTCTTATATGAAAAAAGAGGGGAAGAGAAGAAATGAAACATGTACAAACGAAAACAGATTGGAAGCAAATCGCATTTGAAGTATTAGAGGGAAGAGATGTAACGAAAGAAGAGGCACTAAGTATTTTACAAGCAAATGATGAAGAAGTTTTAGAAATTATGAATGCGGCGTATGTGATTCGTCATCATTACTTCGGGAAAAAAGTAAAACTAAATATGATTATTAATACGAAGTCAGGTTTATGTCCAGAAGATTGTGGGTATTGTTCCCAATCAATCGTATCCGAAGCTCCGATTGATAAATATGCTTGGTTAACACAAGAGAAGATTGTCGAAGGTGCACATGAAGCAATCAGACGTAAGGCAGGCACATATTGTATCGTCGCTTCTGGCCGTCGCCCAACTAATAAAGAAGTAGACCATGTTATTGGAGCGGTAAAAGAAATTCGCGAAACGACTGATTTGAAGATTTGTTGCTGTCTAGGATTCTTAAATGAAGATCAAGCGCACCGCCTTGCAGAAGCTGGCGTGCATCGTTACAATCATAATTTAAATACGCATGTAGATAATTACGAAAGCATTTGTTCAACTCATACGTATGACGATCGTGTTGATACGGTTGAAAAAGCGAAGCATGCAGGTATATCACCATGTTCTGGTGCTATTTTCGGAATGGGTGAAACGGAGGAACAACGCGTAGAGATTGCATTTGAATTAAAGCGTTTAGATGCGGATTCTATTCCATGTAACTTCCTTGTTTCTGTAAAGGGAACACCGTTAGAAGGACAAAAAGAATTAACACCAATGCAGTGCTTGAGAGTATTAGCAATGATGCGCTTTGTGAATCCGTCAAAAGAAATTCGTATTTCTGGCGGACGTGAAATTAATTTACGAGCTGTTCAACCTCTTGGTTTATTTGCGGCCAACTCAATCTTCGTTGGTGATTATTTAACAACTGCTGGTCAAGAGCCAACAGCAGACTGGGGAATGATTGAAGATTTAGGATTTGAAATTGAGGAATGTGCATTATAAAGTGAAACTTCCATCAGTGGGGGGCTTTATCCCCACTGATGGAAAGCCCGCGACAGAGAGGCGCTTTTTGCCTCGTCCGAGGGGGCGAAACGACCGGAGATTCTAGCCGCTAGAGCTGGACAATGCTTCTCTCTCAATCTTGAGGTGGGGGTCTTACTGCCCGTTAAAGCGGGATAAACATAATGATAACTTGAGAAGAAAGCTCTCTATGAAGGAGCTTTCTTTCTTTGTAAATAAAATGTAATAAAGCGTATATAAGCATTGGAATCATTGGGTTTGTAAAGAGATGACATAATATGTGTTCGAATTGCCCATTCTGCAATTGTACATAGTAAGAGAGAATTTAATCGTGATTTGGGGGATTCGCATGCATAAATATATATTAGCAGTGATGAGTTTTCTTATTTTATTAAAGGCGGTTAGTGCAGATCCAGTAAAAGCTGCTGAAAATCCTGAACAGAAAGATTTGCAAAAGAGGGTCGAACAGCATTTTCGGCACCAAGCTGCGTACTTTGGAATCGAAACAGAAGGGAAAAATTTAAAAGAAGTGCGGGAAGAACTGCAAATTTTAAAAGAAGGACAGAGGGAAAGAAAAACGGAAAAATAAAAAGAGGCAAAAGCCTCTCTTTATTTTAAATTTGAAATGTAATCGGTTTTTCCACATTAATGGGTAGTTTCACTTCACCCCGCTCAAACGGCTGGTAAGAAGTAAGAGCAGAAAGAAAATCAAACCAGCCATAAGAGCCCGATTGGTTCAACTAACCTCTTGTGAGGAAAAGCGTCTCACAAGAGGAAGTTTCACTTTATGCCCATTGGCGGGATAGGTTTGCCATTTCAATCGCTGCAACCGCAGATTCCCAGCCTTTATTGCCAGCTTTTGTACCAGCACGTTCGATTGCTTGTTCAATCGTTTCGGTTGTTAAGACGCCAAAGATAACAGGGATTTCTGTTTGTAATGACAGTGAAGCTACGCCTTTTGCTACTTCATTACAAACATAATCATAATGCGTTGTTGCGCCGCGTATCACAGTTCCAAGTGTAATAACAGCATCGTATTTTCCGCTGTTTGCCATTTTCTTTGCGATTAACGGAATTTCGAATGCACCAGGCACCCAAGCAACATCAATGTTGCTTTCTTCTACCCCGTGACGCTTTAAACCGTCTAATGCACCACCTAATAGTTTGCTTGTAATAAATTCGTTAAAACGACCAACGACAATACCTACTTTTAATCCTGTACCAACTAAATGACCTTCAAATACCATCATGTATCTCTCCCTTAATCTATATAATTTTATTTTAATTATTCCAAAATAGAAGTTGCTATTAGGCAAAGCAAAATATGGTTTGCTCTCACCCATCCAAAAAGTAAGGGTTTTTAATGTCCTTTTTTCAAAGTGTGTATAAGTCGACTTTGATTTTTTAACACACAAATTGCTATTATGCGAATATAATATGCCCGCTTTTGAATTTGTAGTTATATATTATAAATTTAATAAATGACCTAATTTTGTTGATTTCGTTTGTAAATATGCTCTATTTTCTTCTTTTGCCGGCATTTGGAGCGGCACGCGTTCCAAAACTTCTAAATCATAACCTTGTAAGCCTGCAATTTTCCGTGGGTTATTTGTTAAAAGGCGAAGTTGTTGTAACCCTAAATCTTTTAAAATTTGTGCGCCAATACCATAATCACGAAGATCAGCTGCAAAGCCAAGTTTTTCATTTGCCTCTACAGTATCGTAACCTTCTTCTTGCAGTTTATATGCTCGTAATTTATTAAGCAGTCCAATGCCCCGGCCTTCTTGACGCATGTAAAGAAGAACCCCTTTTCCTTCTCGTTCAATTTGAGCGAGAGCTGCATGAAGCTGCGGACCGCAGTCGCAGCGGCAAGATCCAAATACATCGCCAGTTAAGCACTCAGAATGGACGCGCACAAGCACTGATTCACCTGTAGAAACGTCGCCTTTTATAAGTGCGATATGTTCTTGATTATCTAGAGAATTAGAATAGCCAATGGCCTGAAATGTACCAAAGTCAGTTGGTAGTGTAATTTCGACTTCGCGCTGCACTAACGTTTCGTGATGACGGCGATACGCAATCAAGTCTTCAATTGTAATCATTTTTAGATTAAATTGCTTTGCAATTTCTAATAAATCTGGCACTCGTGCCATCGTGCCATCTTCATTTATTATTTCACAAATAACACCTACTGGCTCTGCGCCGCATAATTTTGCTAAATCCACAGCAGCTTCTGTATGCCCAGCGCGGCGAAGAACCCCCCCTGTTTTTGCGATTAAAGGGAAGATATGTCCAGGGCGTTTAAAATCACTTGCTTTAGCTGTGGGGTTTAATAGTTCGCGTACAGTTGTTGCACGTTCATGTGCGCTAATACCAGTTGTCGTTGAAATGTGATCGACACTAACGGTAAAAGCCGTACCGTGTGAATCTGTATTTTGTGAAACCATTGGCTCTAACTCTAAACGATGGGCATATTCTTCTGTAACGGGAACACATACAAGGCCACGCCCGTGTGTAATCATGAAATTGATTGTTTCCGGTGTAATATACTCGGCTAAAGAAATAAAATCTCCTTCATTTTCTCTATTTTCATCATCGCAGACGATAACAACTTTTCCTTGCTTTAAATCTTCTAGCGCTTCTTCAATTCGATGAAACATTTCATTTCCTCCCTTATAGGAACCCATTGTCTTGTAAAAAGTTTTCTGTAATTGAGCTCTTTTTAGATGTTGGCTGTGTAATAAAACGTTCAATATATTTTCCAATCATATCGCACTCAATGTTCACGATATCGCCAGTAGTTTTTGTTCCGATGACTGACTGACTTAATGTGTGTGGAATGAGAGAGATTGTGATGGAAGATTCATCAATGCCAAAAATCGTAAGACTCGTGCCATCAATGGCAACAGACCCTTTTTGTAAACAATAACGAAGCAATTTATTTGGTAATTGTATTTTGTAATATACGGCGTTATAGCTTCGTTTTTTATCAATAATTGTTCCAGTGCCGTCAATGTGTCCTGTTACAAAATGCCCGCCGAAGCGGCCGTTTGCACTCATAGCACGCTCTAAATTGACTGCCCAGCCACGGCTAAGTGATTGGAGAGACGTGGCTCGCATCGTCTCGGGCATGACATCAACGGAAAAAGAGGTGGGCGTAAAAGAAGTAACAGTTAAACAAATCCCGTTTACAGCAATGCTGTCGCCTAAGTTTACGTCTGCCAAAATGGTCGCTGCCGAAATTGTCAGTTTCATAGCTTCGCCAGTTTGCTGCATATTAGCGATTGTTCCAAGTTCCTCAACAATTCCTGTAAACATAAGGCACCTCTTTTCTTGGGATGGCAACGATTTTTATATCATCACCAATTTGTTCCATTGATTGAATGTGCAGCGAGAGTGCATCTTCCAGTTGTGTAAAACCATTTCCGCCAAAACATGTTGGGGCTTCTTTACCACCAATTAGCTTTGGGCTAATATAAGTAATTAGCTCCTGAAAACATTTTGCTTCTAAGAAACTTGCATGAACTGTTTGTCCGCCTTCGACAAAGAGAGAAAGAATATTTTTTTCTCCGAGAAGATCGAGCAGTTCGTTTATTTCAATATGATTCGTCTTCATTTGCAATACAGATACCATATCTGATTGAAATTTTGCGATTTTTTCTTTTGAAACGTCATTTCCAACGATAACCCATGTTGGCGCCTCACCATCTGTAATTACGTGAGATGAAAGCGGGGTTCGTAAATGTGTATCAAGTACGATGCGAATTGGATTTTTTCCGCCATTTACAAACCGCGTTGTTAAATGCGGGTTATCGGTAATAATTGTATTTACACCCACGAGAATGGCATCGTGTGTATGGCGATGACGGTGTACATCGGCACGTGTCTCTTCGCCTGTAATCCATTTACTTTCTCCTGTGCGAGTAGCGATTTTTCCATCTAAACTCATTGCTGTTTTTAATGTGACAAATGGCCGCTTTGTTCTCATGTAGTGGGAAAAGTAACGATTTAATTCTTTTGCTTCTTTTTCCAGTACACCAATTGTTACGTCAATTCCAGCTTCCTGTAATCGCTTGACACCTTGACCTAAAACGAGCGGGTTGCTATCGAGTACCGCAACAACGACTCGTTTTACGTTCTTTGCGATGAGCAAATCACAGCAAGGAGGCGTTTTTCCGTGATGACTGCACGGTTCTAGCGTTACATAAACTGTTGCACCGTGAGCATTTTCACCAGCCATGCGAAGAGCGTGAACTTCAGCATGTTCAGTTCCTGCTCGTAAATGGGCTCCCACTCCAATGATATTCCCATCTTTTACAACAACAGCACCGACCATAGGATTAGGACTTGTTTGCCCAGCTGTATTTTTTGCTAAGTGCAAAGCAAGTGCCATATATTCTTGATCTGTCATAAACTCACCTCTCCTAAAAAAATCAAAAAACCCCAAGGATAGAATCCTTGGGGGTGAGAGAGACGATGTTTCTAGAAATGTAAGAAGGATACGAGAGTATACTGAAGAAACCTAGCATTGATTGATAAGTTTGCATAGAAAAAAAGCCCAGCAACTATCTATTTTTTACATGCTAGTGTTATTGTACGATTTCAGCAAAGAAAAGAATGGTATATGAAAGCAAACATATGCATGTTTAAAAATAAACAGTACAAATGCGTATGCTGAAATAAACGTAGTATCCTATTATACGTACTAGAAAACATATCCTTCTCCCATCCAGACTATACTGTCGGCTCTAGAGTCTCACTAGATCCACCGTTTTCAATTTGAAAACGGGTCACGGACTTAGAAGTGTGCACTTCATCACCGCCGGTTGGGAATTTCACCCGACCCCGAAGGATGCTGTTTGCTCACATTATAGCACAAAAAAGACAAAAGGCTATAAAAAAATGTTTAAATGTAAAGAATTGTATGAAAATAAAGGGGTTCTTAAATCTTGTATTGGTGGAGAAAATGAATTTGTTATACTAGTGTAGAAAAGATTTTATGTAGTGTCTAAAATGAGGTGAAAGTATGAAATATATTGCTGTAGGAATAGGCGGCATTATTGGAGCTCTAGCTCGTTATGGAGTAGGGCAGCTCTTTGAAACAACATCTTTTACTAGTTTTCCATTCGCAACATGGTTAGCTAATATGAGTGGAAGTTTTTTATTAGCATTTTTAACGATGTCTATCTTTCGAATGAAACAAGTGTCACCGCTTATGATAAGTGCGATTGGTACAGGGATAATTGGTTCCTATACAACGTTCTCAACGTTTAGCGTAGACACGCTGAAGCTATTACAGCATGAAGCGTTTAAGGTGGCTTTTTTATATGTGAGCGCAAGTATGATAGGAGGTTTGCTTTTCTCTTTTGGCGGATTTTATGTTGGGAATAAACTATATGAACGCAGTGTAAGGAAAGAAGGAAACGTATGAATATTTTACTTGTCAGTATCGGTGGCTTTTTCGGTGCAATTGCCCGTTTTTATATTAGTACGATAACGAAAGAAAAATATGGGGATTCTTTTCCGTATGGAACATTTTTTATAAATATAATTGGTTCGTTTTTACTCGGCATGTTATACGGTGCTGGAGTAACTAAAATGTGGCTATTGTTATGCGGTACAGGATTTATGGGGGCATTTACGACGTTTTCGACATGTCAACTTGAAATGGTACAATTGATACATAAACGAGAAGGGCAAAAGGCGTTCTTATATTTTGTTATGAGTTATGTAATAGGGATTGGCAGTGCTTTTGTAGGATTTTATATGGGCAGGATGTAAAAAACACGCGCACATGTTCTTGTGCGCGTATTCTTTTATTCTTTCGGTGCACGTACAACAGATTCAAATTGTCCTTTATGCGAACCATCGCAATACGGCATATTTTTGGATAACCCGCAGCGGCATATCGAAAATGCCGGTTTTGCTGGAAAGACATTTCCTTCCGCATCGATTAGTTCCACATCCCCTGTAATGCGGAACGAACCATTATCATTTACTTTAATTTGTACTTTCCCCATTGTTACACCTCCTCACCAAACGCATATGATATATCATATACTTACTAGAATGACTTGACAATGTTTAGAAACAATGCTTTTTGTGAGAAAATAGAAATGATATAATAAGTTATATACTGAAAAAATATTAAGGTGAACATAAACATGAATAAACAATTACGTACATTACAAAACATTGCAACAGAGCGAACGTGGGTATCGTTTTTAAATGATAATCATCCGTACAGCTTACTTCATTGGTCAATTGCCGGTGTGCAACAAGAAGTAAAGGATGTATGGTTATTACAAGATGAAGTAACATTTCAAACAACAGAGTTTCCATCACTTGATGAAGCAGTAAAGTGGATTTCTGAAAATATGGATCAAGTTACAGATGTATTGGCGTAATAGGCCATTGTAAATTTGATAAAATTTTGCTGTTGGTTTGGATGGGGAGAAGGCTAATTCACCTGGAGATGAATTAGCCTTTTTGTATGTAATCATATTTTTATTATTTTGGGAGTAACTAGTTCCAGTAGCTTGATAGCGATGTAGTAGATGTCTAAATTATTTTAAATTTTCAATTAAGAGATCCCTAAATTTTTGGTTATTTAAAATTTTTAACTGAAAATCATCGTAATGTTTAATTATATAATCAGTTTCAGTTAAGTCATTAAACATAATCACTATTTCTGTCATATTTCCATCTTTATCTTTTGCATAAGTGGAGTTTGTGAATAAAAATGCTGTTGAACCACCTTTTTGTCCTGCATGTATCAACCACTCCTTGTTTTTTGGGTTTTCCATTGGTGATTCGACAATCTTGTCTAATTCTTTTTGCATATTTGGTGGAAAATAGTTTTTACGATTCAGTCGTTCCATCAATAGAAGATAGTCTTTTGCGGATGCGGCTGGTAAATTATCTGACCAAATTTTTTGAAATTTCACATCTCCAAACAATGGGATATTGCGCTGTTTAAATTCAGTGGGATTTTTCATCCATTGATGAATCTTAATAGATTCCCTAGAAAATTCTTGTTGCGACATAGATTTCAGTTTTTTATAGGTTTCGTCTTCGGTTAAGTTCTCTTCTTTTTTTAAATTGCCAGCAACGTATAAACTAGATACAAGTGGATATATTTCTTGATGGTGAGGCAATTGTAAATTTTTTATCGTTTGATTAATGTTTTCCAGACCTAATTTGTCTATTAAATAATCGGCATTTGAATTAGAACTAAACTGCAACATTCCTTTTGCAACTTGTTCTAATGTTACTTGATTATTTTGAATAAAGTTTTTTTCTTTTAAATAATGAATCCAATCTGGATGAGCAGAGCCATCTGTATCTTTCACATAATAAGCCTCTAAATCACTTAAAGGAATTTGTTGATCAGCTTTAATTGTTCCTTCGGCCGATTGTTTAGCAAATTCTACAGCAATCATCAGTTTCATCATGCTTGCTAAAGGAATTACCTCATCAGAATTTATACTAACTAGATTTTTTCCGTCTCTTTGTAGAATAAAAGAGACATTTTTATCTGTCTTATGTGTTTTTAAATATTCCATAACGGGGTCATGACTTTCTTTTTGTTTATATACAATAAAGAAAATTGAAACGATTAGTAATATAATGCTTAGCCTTTTAATTAATTTCAACACAACTGCTCCCTCTGTATAGTTATTTTGTAAACTTTTGTAATATAATATTAGCGTAAACTTCCTTTATATTACATACTTTTCCAAAAAAAGTTATTCCTCTAAAATTAAAATTTTACATATCAAAATCAGCTTTAATGGCAGATTAAAGCTGAATCAATTATCTGTCTAAATGAAATGAAAATCGTACGAGTTTCACACGTTTTTTCAAATGTATAAAAACATACAATGTGTGCAACATACAACCGATAGAAACTACAAAGAAGGTGGTAGTTGTTGTGGAAACGATTGTTTATAGTAAGTATTATCATTTCCTTTTGTATAGCTGGATGCAATAGAGAAGAGCAGGCTAATCAATCAAGTGTAAAAGGTATTTTATCCGCTCATCAAATAGAGTTTGTTATTATAAATGTAAGTCGTGTACCAAATTATGATGTATGGACTGCAAAAAATAATTACACGCTTCTTGTTGTGGACTTTTCTTTAAAGAACAGTAGAAACAAAAGTATTCTTGTTAAGCCAGCTCAGTTTAATGTTATTTCAGAGACGGGAAAAATATATGGAGCTGTTCAAACGAAAAGGAATAAAAGTATATTGCATGATAGAAGGCTAAAATCATACGATTCATTGCAATCAATCATTATATTCGAAATACCTAAAGAAGAGACGGTATCTGAACTATTATTTGCGCCTTCTTTTGCTAAAGATAAACCAATTGTTATTTCATTAAAATAAAAACAGGCTTATGCGAGCCTGTTTTTTGTTTCGTTTACGTATGTTGTTAAAAATTGATCAACTGCAGCTTCATATTCTTCTCTATTTTCTCCATAAGAACAAGCATGAGCGCCTTTTTCGGCAATAAAGAGTTCTTTTGCGCCTTCTTTTGCTTCATATAATGATTGTGTCATATTGCATAAAATGTAATCATCATCTTTACTGTGGATGAACAATACAGGATTTTTAATGTTTTTCACACAATCAATTGGAGAAACCTCACGAATTGTATAGCCATCACGCACTTTTAAAAATGCATTAGCCATTGGTAAAAGTGGCCATTTTGGTAAATGAAACTCAACCTTTAAACGATAATGTAGCTGTTCATAAAAATTAGAGAATGGACAGTCAGCAATGTAAAAATTAGCTCCGTCTTCAACCATGCCTGCATATTGTAATAAAGTTGCTGCTCCCATTGATTCACCGTGTATACCAAGCGTAATATTTGAACCAAATCGTTGTTTGAGCCAATCTACTACCGTTTTTAGATCGTGTTTTTCGTAATAGCCATAACTTGTTGTTTTGCCCCCAGTTTGGCCGTGGCGGCGATGATCGTAAATAAACACGTTGAATCCTCTGTTTAAAAATAAATTTGCATACTTTATGGAATTCATTTTGTTGACGGTGACGCCGTGACAAAAAATCATGAACTTATTCGAATGGCTAACAGGAATAAAGTAACCATGAATGTTATAACCAAATTGAGAAGTGAGGTATACTTCTTCTTTCTGTAGAGCTTCAAAATTCTCCAAATGAAAATGCTGTTTTGTTTCACGTTCTAAAATTTCTTCTTCTGTTTTTTTCTTTAAATACATGACTTTATTCGTAAAGAAAATGCCAATTCCAATAAGAGTACCGATTATCGTTAATACTGTTGTCCAAAACGCTTTCATACTCTATCCTCCAAGTTACAGTACATATGATAATTACATTGTATCATAACGAGATGAAAAGGTGAGAGTGGCAAGGGTCGTAGGGATTCGAAATGTAACGAGGGAATATGGACTACGATAGGGGTATAATATTACATAAAATTTAGTTTGGAAATTTTTTTTGTAAGATTAATAAGGGGTTTGGATCAGAAAAATATTTATGTTTTATAAATAGGAAGTTTTTTTATAACAAGAAATTATTGGAAAAAAATAAGCGTAATCATTACGGAAAGATATGAATTTGATAATTTCACAGACTAGTATAAATCATATATAATTATAATTATTCTAATGAGTAAAATAGGAAAAGGAGAGATGAGATGATATTTTTCTTTCAATTAGCAGTAATTTTGCTAAGTACAAAACTTGCGGGTGACTTAAGTGTCAGACTAGGACAACCGTCTGTACTTGGAAAACTTATTGTGGGTATTATAATTGGTCCAGCAGTACTAGGATTAATTGATAATACGGATTTGCTAAAACAGTTAAGTGAAGTTGGAGTTATTCTTCTTATGTTTATGGCCGGTTTAGAAACGGACTTAAAAGAATTGAATGAAAACCGCAATTCTTCTTTCGCAGTAGCAGTTGGTGGAATTATTATGCCGTTCTTAGGTGGTTATGTTGCTGGCCTTATTATGGGAATGGAGCAAGCAAATGCAGTATTTTTAGGCTTACTTCTTTGTGCAACTAGCGTTAGTATCTCTGTACAAACGCTTCGAGATTTAGGGAAAATGAAAACACGTGAAAGTACAACAATGCTTGGTGCAGCTGTGTTTGATGATATTCTTGTTGTTATTTTACTTGCATTTGTAATGAGCTTCTTAGGTGCAGATGATGTAAATTTAACGATGGTTATCTTGAAAAAAGTTGTCTTCTTTGCAGCTATTATCCTAATCGGATGGAAGGGCGTACCGATGATTATGCGCTGGCTTTCTCCGCTTCGCGTATCGGAATCTATAATTAGTACAGCTCTTATTATTTGTTTTTCTTTTGTATATTTTGGAGAATTATTAGGAATAGCGGGCATTATCGGAGCATTTGCGGCAGGGATTGCTATCTCTCAAACAGATTATAAACATGAAGTTGAGAAGAAAGTTGAACCAATTGCTTATGCAATGTTTGTTCCTATTTTCTTTGTAAGTATTGGGATGAATATTACGTTTGCAGGAATTGGAGATAAAGTTTGGTTTATTGTCATTTTAACAGTAATTGCTGTGTTAACGAAATTAATTGGTTGTGGTCTTGGAGCGCGTATGACAGGCTTTGATTTACAGTCTTCTACAATCATTGGTTCTGGAATGGTTTCCCGTGGTGAAGTAGCGCTAATTATTGCTGGGCAAGGTCTTGCGTCAGGACTATTAGCAAAAGACTACTTTACAGCAATTGTGATTGTTGTTATTTTAACAACAATGATTACACCGCCGATGTTGAAGAAAACATTTGCGATAAAAGGCAAACAATTAAAAGAGGGAAGAAGTGCTGTATAAGCACTTCTTTTTTTATGTAACAATTTTCAGAAATATAAAATAATATTCTTGACGTATCATTCAATTTGTTTTACGGTGAAATTGTAAACCATTTTCATGTTGAGGGGTGAAGAGGTGGCAACGATTCGCGATGTTGCAAAGTTGGCGGGGGTTTCGGTCGCAACTGTTTCACGAGTATTAAATGAAAAAGGATATGTACATGAAGATACGGTCAAACAAGTGAAGAAAGCAATTGAAGAGTTGCAGTATAAACCAAATGCGGTGGCAAAAGCTTTATTTAAAAAGTCTTCCACCATGATTGCTTTACTTGTATCTAACATACAAGATCCAGCATGTTTATCCTTGCTTACGGCTATTGAAGAAGAAGCTTACAAAGAGGGGTATCAAATCGTTATATGTAATGTGAAACATAAGCGTGGTTATATGGATGTATTGGAACAAAATAATATTGCCGGTATTCTTATGACACGTGATGTATATGAAGGATTACAAAAAGAAAGAGTATCAGTTCCATTTGTAATTGTTGATTCAAGCGATGAAAGGGCTTCGCAGTATTATAATGGAGCAATACAAGCTGTTTCGTTACTAGAAGAGAAAGGATGCCACTTTCTTGCTTATATTCATCAAGGATCGAGTCATGAAGCGATGGAAGAACATTTCTCAGGTTTTTTAGATGCGGTTTGGGAGAAAAACATATCTTACCGAGTTATTGAAATGAATAGACGAGAGACGAATTCAGAACAAATAGCTGCGGAAGTATTGCGAAAACATCCATATATAGATGGTATCGTCACTTGTAGTGATACCGCCGGAATTGATTTTATCCGTGCTGCGCAAAAATTACATATCTCTATTCCAGAGTATTTGCAAGTTATTAGTTTGAATGGAGCCGTGCAAGGAGAGTGGTCTACACCGTCTTTAACGACAATTGCTCAGCCGATAACAAGTATAGGGACAGTTGCTATCCGGAAATTAATTGCAAAAATAAAAAAGGTAGAAGATAACCATGAGATAGTGAATTTAGATTTTGTTCTGATTGAGAGAGGATCAACAAAATGAAAGGTGCGTGAATACACGCACCTTTTTCTATTTTGCTATTTGTAGGAAGCAAGAGTCCGATTGACGGAAGTTGCACCTTGAACAAGAAGCATGCTTCTTGCAGTGCATAATCCTTTTTATGAAATATAGAAATCAAGGATGCAGTAAAAAATGCTCTTGTTTAATTTCGAGTAATGTTTCTGCAAAACGTTCATGTTCTTCAAAGTGTGGAGAATGGGCTGAGTTAGGAAACCAAATCATTTTTTTGATAGGAGCGTTCAAAACATCGCAATATTGTTGCACAAGTGCATAAGGTGTTTGATAGTCGTAGCGTCCAGAACAAAAATAGACAGGAAACGAAACGCTTGGAATTTGTGAAAAGAAATCAATGGTTAACATTTCTCTCCATAATTCTCCGGCTTTTATATTTCCGCTAAAAAATTTTACCCAATCTATCAATGTGTATTCAGATGATAACAATCCTTTTCGAATGAACGAAAAAAATGTCCCATTTTGAATAGCGCCGCCAAAGATACCAAGCCATTTCCTTTGAATAAGCAGTCGTCTATTATCTAGAAATGGAGGTTTTCCAAGTTTTTTTAAAGAAGCGAGTGCCCGCTCATGCCTGTGCTGCTTTGCGGATCGAATTAAATGTTTAAAAAGTAATTTCTCATTTTGCTTCATATGCACAATTTGGCCAACTCCAATATAGGCTTCGATGGATTGGGGAGATTGCTGCGCAGCAGATAATCCAATGATGCTACCCCAGGAGTGACCAAGAAGAAATAACTTCTTTTTTTGAAATTTGTTTAGCAGATGGTCAATTAGTTTATGTGTATCCAAAATAAATTGTTCAATTTTTAGCGGCTCTTTGAAATCTCGCCATGAAAAGGATTTGCCTGCTCCGCGCTGATCCCAGTTGACAACAATAAAATGTTTCTCGAGTTCTGCTTGGAAATGGCGTGCAAAGCCGATGTGAGCCATTCCTGGTCCACCATGTAAACATAATAAAAGAGGTTGTTTGAGATCTTGGCCACGAATAAGCAAAGATTGTTTGCGATTGTTTATAAGCACATTTTCAATTGTAGCAATGCTATTTGGAATAAGTTGTTTATTTTTATCGTAAAAAGAGGGGGTGCAGCTGCGACTGAACATGAGAGGGACCTCCTTTCGAGTGCAATATAGTGAACGGTGTCGATTTGTTAACATATACTAAATATACGAATAAGAAATCATTATATCCTAACATAATAACTTTATCTTGCATGAATGAGAAGTAAAATGCTTAAAGATAGAAGTTTTAAGTTATGTATAAGAGAGAGGAGGGAAGAGGTGGAGATTGGTGAAATTATTGATCGCTTAAATAATCATGAATCGATCGCAATTGTTGCAAAACGACTAGAGATGAGTCCGTACACACTATCAAAAAAATTACGATTGCTCGGATATGAATATGATAGTGAGCAGAAAAAAAGGATGTTTGTTGGGGAGGGAGAAGAGCCTCGTCATTTACAATTAAAAGAAGCTGTGAGCGTGCAACAGGAAAAAATAGATTACCAACGTCTTATTTATGAACAATTGCAAAATATTTATAAGTTGTTGCAAAAACAGGAGTATGGAATATGTATTACTTCTGCCCAAACAGGAGAGAAAAAAAGACGTACGTTTTCTCTGTCAAAACAAACATTAGAACAGCTAGATTGTTTTTCTATTAGACATGGCGTACACAAGTCTAAAGTTGTTGAAATTGCACTGGAAGAATATTTTAAAAAATATCGTGAAAAAGAATAAAAGCGGGATTTCCCGCTTTTATTCCATTAATTATAGATAGTAAGATTTGTAAAAGATTCGAAATTTGTATTCTATAATGACTAATTTATTTTTTGAATACGTCCTTCAATTTTTGCTTCAATTGGTGATTTTGCTTGTTTCACATAATCTACTAATGCATCTAAATCATTTGGCCCTGTTTCTGCATTTTTCCCATTTCTAAATGAAACGAAACCATCCCCGCCAGAAGCTAAAAAGGCATTTGCTACGACAGTATATGTTTGTGAATCAACAAGTGCTTCACCATTTGCTAATTGCACATCAACGACTTTTTCACCAACTGCTTTACTATCATCCCATTTATATGTGATGCCAGAAATTTGGAGCATACGTGTTTTATCTTTTTGCCACTGCTGATTTAAAATGTCACGAATATCTTTTCCAGTCAATGTTGACTTTATTAATTGATTCCCAAAAGGTTGAATGCCATATAATTCTCCCCACGTAATATCTCCAGCATCTAAATCGTTACGAATACCGCCAGGATTCATAATGGCAATTTGTCCGTTCATTGCAATGCGCTGTGCATCAGCGATTAAGTTACCAAGAGTTGATTCTCCAGCAGGTGATTGTGTTCTATCTAAAGCAATTGCAGCTTTGCCGACAACTTCACTTACAAGAGGAGCAACTTTTTCTTCATACTGTTCCATTTTTTTCTTAATTTGCGGATCTGGTTGGATGCCGTCGTGGAACGTTGTAACAATCTCAGCCTTTTTCTCTACAATATCTTTTGTTTTCTTATCAATTTTTAAATCAACATCTGCAAAAGCCATGCCGTACGAATAAGCTTGTACAAGAAGTTTTCCGTTTACAGTGCCGTTTACATATGCATGGTTATGACCGCCAAAAATGACATCTACTTCTGAATCGGTATTTTGGGCTAAGCGAACGAGATCTCCCTCTGTAATGCCTTTATCATCTGTTGTACCCGGATTATGTGCTAATACAACAATCGATTTTACGCCTAATCGCTTTAATTGCTGTGCAGATTTGTTAATTGCCTCTACTTCATCTGTGAACTGTACATTTTCAACCATTTTCGGAATAACAACGTTTGGTGTTTCTGTTGTGACAACACCAATAAAACCAACTGGAACGCCTTGTATCATTTTTACTGTAAATGGCGGTAAAAATAAACGGCCAGTTGTTTTGTTATAAACATTGGCTGCAACGTAAGGGAACTGAGCACCTTTAAAGTTGCCAGTCTTTTCATGATAACCGCCATAAATAAGGCGACGCATTTCGTCTATACCTTCATCAAATTCATGGTTTCCAATGGTTCCAACATCAAAGCCAAGGTCATTGAAGATTTCAATTGTTGGTTCATCTTGTAATAAAGCTGAAACGGGTGGACTTGCTCCAACTGCGTCTCCGGCATGAACAAGCAGCGTATTTGGATTTTGTTTTTCGTGATCACGTAAGTATGCAGCTAAATAATCGACGCCACCAGCTTCCTTGTTATTTATTTTTTTCACTGTGTTTAATTGACCATGAAAGTCATTAATGCCCAGCATTTGCACATCAATATAACGATTTTCTTGTGCTGGTGTAGAAGTTGGTTGTGCTGCAAGTACACTTGAAAATGTAACGGTACTTAAAACAGCAACTGCAGGTATAATTTTTTTCCACATGTTTTTTGTTTCTCCCCTTTTTATGTAAATCTGACATTATACGACATAATTTTAATAGATTATGAGTAAACAATCTATATAAAATTTAATATTTTAAGAAAATTCATAAAACATCTTTTTATTTTTATATAGAAAATAAATAATAAACTGTAAGCGGTTAACTCTATAAACCTATTGAAAAACCGAAATAGCCCTCCCTTTTTTAGGGGGGAGAGCGTCTGACCGTGCATAGGAGTGGTCAGGGCCTTTTTAAACCACATGCCAGGTTTGAAACAAAAGGAGTAGGCCAGTAGCGAGCATGTAGTATTCTGCATAGTTACGATTTGTCTGTAAAAAAATCAAAGTGGATTTATATAAATCGCGGTTATGTAGAATAAAAAATGATCTACAATTAAGAGAAAGATGTTTTTTACTTGTATATAGAGAGTTAGGATTAGTACTGCTAAATGGTGATACTGCACTATTAGTTGCTGCTAATTTACACTTTCTACTATAATAAAGAAAAAAGTAAAAGGTGATTTAATTATGGCAAAGAAAAAACAAAAGCAAACACAGAAACAAAACGCAATGAAGATGGAAAAAGAAACAATAACAATTGGAGATCAATTGAACGAAGCTCTAATGAAGCAACTAAAAAGTAAACAGAAAGAGTTAAAAGATCAAGAAGAACAGAAACAAGAAATGGAGTTAGAGAGAAAGCGTAAAGAACAGCGTGAACGTGAAAAAAATAAATCATTTGAAGAATTATTAGGTGAAAGTAGCTTGTCATGGAAAGACTTTAAGTAAGAAACGAATATAAGGGGGATGGACATGAGAAAAGTGGAAGTAGTGCCCTATGAAAATCATTGGGCAGAAAAGTTTCAGATAGAAGCGAAACGTTTAAAGGAAGCAATGCCGGAACATGTGAAAGTTCATCATATTGGCAGTACATCTGTACCTGGATTAGCGTCAAAACCTATTATTGATATGATTATGGAAGTTACGAATATTGACAAAGTGGATAGTTGGAATGGTATCTTCCAAAAACTAGGTTACACATCGAAAGGTGAAAATGGTATTTTGGGACGGCGCTTCTACATACACGGTACAGAAGAAAAGCGAAGCTATCATTTACATGTATATGAAACAGGTAATCAAGAAATTATACGTCACCTCTCTTTTCGCGATTACATGATGGAGCATTGTGAAGAAGCGGAGGCATATGCAACGCTAAAGCAAGAGCTTGCGAAACAATTTACATATGATATCGAGCGGTATATTGAAGGAAAAGATGCATTTGTACGTGAGAGGGAACAAAGAGCGATAGAGTGGATGAAGAAAAAATAACGTGCCATATAGATGTGGCACGTTATTTTTATCATTGTTTTATGGAAGTAATAAAATTTTTCCTGTGCTTTTTCTACTTTCTAAATAATGGTGTGCTTTTGCGCCTTCGCTTAATGAAAATGTAGTTGGTTTAGATAATTTGATCTTTCCTTGTTGAATCCATGTGAACAGCTCATTAGAACGAATAACGCGTTCATTATGAGACGTGAGTACATTCCATAAATCTCCGCCGGTTAGCGTCTTAGATGTATCCATAAGCATGCGCGGGTCTACAGGCGCTGGATCGCCTCCTGCCATTCCGTAAAACACAACTGTTCCTCCAATACGCGTTGCCTCAAAGCTATCCATCAACGTAGAACCAACTGATTCATATACGACATCGACACCTTTTCCATTAGTCGCATGCATGACTTTCTGTTTCCAATTATCCTCATACAAAAAGGCCCAGTCTGCGCCAACAACTTCGGCAGCTTTTGCTTTTTGAATAGAAGAAGTAAGTGCAATCACTTTACCGCCTAGTAATTTTATAATTTGCACAAGAAGTTGGCCAACACCACCGGCAGCGGCGTGTACGAGTACAATATCTCCTTCTTTTACCGCGTAGCTATCTCGGGTTAAATAGTGAGCTGTTAAACCTTGTAGTAAAATAGACGCAGCTGTTTCATGTGAAATATGATTAGGAAGTGGAATTGCTTTCTCTACTGGAACTGCTACAAGCTCTGCATTTGCATAAGGAACATCTGCAAATGCGATAGAGTCTCCTTGTTTGAATGTCGTAACGTTACTTCCTACCATTTCTACAATTCCAGCGCCTTCGTAGCCTAAAATATATGGTGGTTTACCAGCAAGGTGATAATTACCTTTTCTTCTATAAACATCAGCAAAATTTAAACCAATTGCTTTCATTTTTACAAGAATTTCATTAGGTCCAATAACAGGATCAGGGATTTCTTTATACTGTAATACTTCTGGTTCTCCAAATGTGTTAAATATTAGAGCCTTCATCTTTTTTCCTCTACTTTGTGTATTTTGTTTTACGCTTACACTGTAAGATAAAAGGATGAAGAAAGCAAGGAATTACGTTTTAAAAAAGTGGGGAAGGGCACTGATTGCTTCTAAGTATGGCCAGATGCCCTGGTGTTGGGTTGAAACAAAGTTGAAATGTTTAAAAAGTCGTACCGTTTTGAATTTATTAAGATATAAATCAAAAAACACTTAAAATATCATGGTCCTAACATATTAAGCATGACTAATATGCTAGGACCATTTATTTTTAGCAATGAGCTTTGAATTTGAATAGTATCTCTCCCTATTTTGGGAGAAATAATAAAGTTCCATAAGCGTTCCTCTTTAAGAGAAATCAGTGTCTTTATATGGTGATAGACGAAGTAATATGTCCGCCTCAGAACATTAATTGGGTGAGGATAGATATCCCCTTCTTAATAAAATCCCATTTTAATGGCTGCATTTTACAAATGAAGGAATAAAATGTATAATCAATAATCATATTANNTAATATGATTATTGATTATATTGATAATGTGAGGTGCATATTTTGAAAGGAAGAGATGTTGTTTTAGGATTACTCATGGAAAAAGAACTATCTGGCTATGATATAAAAATTGTTTTTGAAGAAGTATTCACTCATTTTTTCGATGGCAGTTTTGGAATGATTTATCCGACTTTAAGACAGTTGGAAAAAGAAGGGAGCATAAAAAAAGAGGTTGTGATGCAAGAAGGTAAGCCGAATAAAAAAATGTATTTCATAACAGATGAAGGAAGAGAAGAATTTTATGGGTATATGAAGACAGATGTAGAGAAGGATGTTTTACGTTCTGACTTTTTAATGCGTATGTATTTTGGAGACTACAGTGATACGAATACGATGAAAAAGTGGATTGAAGAAGAAATTGAAAGAAAAGAAGCATATATTACAGATCTCCGTTTGAAATATGAAAAGTGGAAAGAAGGGATTACATTTGCAGAAGAGATCTCATTAGATCTTGGGATTGCATCTTATACTGCACAAGTTGAAACATTAAAAAATAAATTAGCTCAGCTTACAATGCAAGAAAAAAAAAGATGAAAAGTAAAGTTACATGTGAGAAAGGGGGATCGTTATGGAACAATCAAAGGGAATCAAAATTGTTTTCTTAATGTGTTTAGGTATTTTTCTATGTATGATTGATACGACAATTATGAATATTGCTTTGCCAGCAATACAGGCTGATGTGAACACATCATTAGAGAAAATGTCTTGGATATTGAATGTATATACGATGTCTATTGCAGTATTATCGATACCACTAGGGCGAATTGCTGATATATTTGGAAAGGCAAAATTATATATTATGGGTTTAATAATTTTCGGAGTTGGTTCAGCGTTATGTGCGTTTGCGAATACGGGAGATTTTCTTGTTTTTTCTCGGTTTATTCAAAGTATAGGCGCTGCTATTTTGTTTCCAATAAGTATGGTAATTGGAGTATCAGCCGTTCCATTGGAAAAAAGGCATATTGCGCTCGGTCTTTTAGGAGTGACACAAGGATTATCAGCAGCTATAGGTCCTGTACTAGGAGGTGTTATTACACAAAATTTAGGGTGGAGATGGGTATTCTTTGTGAATATTCCAATTTGTATTATTGGTATTGTTTTATGTTTCATTATGTTAAAAATAAAAAATGAAGAACGAGTAGTAGCTAAAATTGACTGGACTGGGTTAGTACTTTCCAGTGGTGCTATTTTCTTTTCTACACTTATTTTAGTTAAAGGGAATACTTGGGGATGGCTGAGTAACTTTTCATGGAGTTGCTATATCATTAGTGCAGCTTCTTTCATTTTATTTATTTTAGTTGAAAGAAAAGTTGCATCACCGATGGTAAATTTACAGCTATTTAAAGATCGAACCTTTGTTGGAGCTTCTATCGTAGTTATACTAAGTAATCTATTTCTAATTGGTGTAACGGTTTTACTTCCGACATTCCTTACAAAAATACAACACCGAACAGAAATCGAAGCAGCTCTTTTAGTGACACCTATTTCTGCCATGATATTTTTAGTTTCTCCGTTTGCTTCGCTAATTATGAAGAAACTTGGTAAGGTTCTGGTTATATTAATAGGATTCATAGTTATGAGTTTTGCTTATTATTGTTTACAGATGATAGGCGTTGATTCAACTAATCAAGAAATTATCGTTCCGTGTATGATTTTAGGTGTTGGTTACGGTTTAATCATCGGGCCAATCACTATATTAACCGCTTCCTCATTTGAGGGGGAACTATTAACTGCCTCCCAAAGTGTCGTGTCCATGCTAAGACAAATAGGAATTGTATTAGCTGTGGCTATTTTTGTATCAGGTTTGACTCATAATTTATCTACCAATAAAGAAAATGTGTATAGCTATGCAGAAAACAAAGTGCATGATCTTCATGTTGATAAAGCAGAGCAAGATCAAATATTAACAGTAACAAAGGAAAAAATACAAAATAAAAACTTGGAATCAAATATAGAAAAGAAACAAGGAACTGATAATATTAGTTTAAGTCAGAAACAAAAGGAAAATATGATTCAAGAGAAAGTAAATGATGCTTTAAATGAAGTTCCAGTAGAATACAGAGAAATGAAGCGGGGAGAAATTACAAATCAAGTAACGAAAGCGGTTGAGGAAAAAATAGAAGACGTAAGGAGAGAAGTTGGTGCATTCTCAGATGATATTAGTCATTATGCCGAAAAAGAGATGGCAGTAAGTTTTACAGACTTATATAAAGCGAGTATACCCATTATTTTGCTCTGTAGTTTAGTTGCTTTTATGTTTCGTAATAGGCAACCTGAAGTTGATAAGAGAAAAAAACTAAATGTATAGTAATATTTCCTTCTAGTTTCTTCGCATAACAAGATTATGTAAACAAACCGCTTTTCTTTTGACTTTTTATTTTTTTCTTGTTCAAATGGAGGAAAGGAGGAGTTTTTTATGCATATTCCAACAACAACACTTCATAACGGCGTGAAAATGCCAATTCTCGGTTTAGGCGTATATAAAGCGAAAGAAGGAGAGGAAGTAAAACGAGCGGTCCAAACTGCGCTTGAGATCGGTTATCGTTCTATTGATACAGCTACCATTTATGAAAATGAAAGCGGTGTCGGAGAAGCGATTCGTGAATTTGGAATTGCGCGCGAAGAGCTGTTTATTACAACGAAAATATGGAACGATGAACAAGGGTATGAAACGACGCTGAAAGCTTTCGATACAAGTTTAAAGAAATTACAGATGGATTATGTTGATTTATATTTAATTCATTGGCCGATACGTGGGAAGTATGTGGATACATATCGTGCGCTAGAAAAATTGTATGAAGAAGGTAAAGTGCGTGCAATCGGTGTGTCAAACTTTCATATTCATCATTTAGAACACTTATTAGCAAATTGTCACATTAAACCGATGGTGAACCAAGTTGAGCTTCATCCAATGTTGGCACAATTTGAACTTCGTAATTTTTGCCTGCAAGAACAAATTCAAATGGAAGCATGGAGTCCGCTTATGCGAGGCGGAGAGGTGTTTGAACATCCTGTGATTCAAGAAATTGCTAAGAAATATGGAAAAACACCTGCACAAGTCATTTTACGCTGGGATATTCAAAGCGGCATTGTAACTATTCCGAAATCTGTTACACCGTCTCGTATTGCAGAGAATTTCCATATTTTTGATTTTTCATTAACAGAAGAAGAAGTGCGCCAAATTGATACATTAGATTGTAATAAGCGTTCAGGAACGAATCCAGATAAATATGATACGATGTAAAAAGCTACCGATTTTCGGTAGCTTTTTCAACGATGAGATTCATATGTATCCAATTTTAAAAGCGCTTGAATGTGTTTATATTGTTCGTCTGTCAATGAATGGGCAGTGCCTGCTTTTACGTTTTCGCGTAATTGGTCAATTGAGCTAGCACCTGGGATGAGAGCTGCAATTGCAGAAGTATGCAGGCAATATTGAAGCGCAGTTTCTGTTAGAGAGCGCTCATCTGTTATTTCTTTAATACAAGATACAGCGTGTTTTACTTCATCAAAGTTGTAAGAGAGATAGCCTTTTTCTTTCATCTTAGCTAATTTTTGGTCATTGTTGTTAGTTAATAGGCCTTTTGCCAGTGGACCGCGAGCAATAATGCTAATATTGTGTTCTTGCAAGAATGGGAACCATTCTTCTGGGCGGCGATTGAACATGTTGTATTCCATTAAAATACTTACAATATTAGAGTGCTCTGCATATTGGCGAATGACATTGGGACGGATGGAAGAAATACCGTAATGACGAATGAGCCCTTCTTGTTTTAGTTCTTCAAATGTTTCAATGACTTCGTCGATATTATCTTCAATTGTTCCGCCATGCAGCTGATATAAATCGATATAATCCGTTTTTAATCGGCGCAGGCTTTCTTTTACTTCTTCTTTTATATATGCCTTAGAAGGGTCCCAAGACCAACCGTTTTTTTCTTCTGTCCAGCGATTCCCAACTTTTGTGGCAAGAATGATTTGCTCTCGTTTTCCTTGTAATGCTTTTCCGACAAACTCTTCATTTAATCCAAAATTGTATAAATCTGCCGTATCTAAAAAGTTAATGCCTAAATCTAACGCTTCATGAATGATTTGAATGGCCTCTGTTTCATTTGTCCCAAGTGACATGCACCCAAGTCCAATCTCACTTACATATAACTCTGAATTTCCTAATTGGCGTGTTTTCATAATTCTCCTCCTTACTTTTATTTTACGAAAGCGTAAGGAGTTTCACAAACACTTTACATTTGTCTATTTGTAATCCAGTCATGAACAGTTTTATAACGTTGTTCATATTGTTTTAGCATATGACGAATTTCCCAAGCTTTTCCGACTAACGTTACTCGATTTGGTAAAATATACACTTTCATTTTCGTTTCGCTCCTTTCAATGTGATAGAATGTATGAAGAAAGATTAGGAAATAGAACAGGGAGATGACGTCTTGTGAGTAATCTTGAAGAAAGAACGGTTGCGACTGAGCCTATTTTTGATGGAAGAATCATTAAAGTTCGTGTTGATGAAGTAGTATTGCCAAATGGTGAGACGAGTAAACGTGAAATTGTGACGCATCCTGGTGCGATAGCGATTATTGCTATTACAGATGATGAGAAAATTGTGTTAGTTGAACAGTATCGTAAAGCGATGGAAAAAGAGCTTGTAGAAATTCCTGCTGGAAAGTTGGAGCAGGGAGAAAAACCTGAAGTAACAGCAATTCGGGAGTTAGAAGAGGAAACAGGGTACATATGTAAAAAACTGGAGCTTATTACGTCATTCTACACTTCACCGGGGTTTGCAGATGAAATTGTATACGTATATGAAGCGACTGGCTTGAAGAAGAAGGAAGACAAAGCGGATCTTGATGAGGATGAGTTCGTTGAGTTAATGGAAGTATCATTAGAGGAAGCGCTGCAACTAATAAAAGAGCAACGTATCCATGATGCAAAGACAATGTTTGCCATTCAATATTTACAATTGAAAAAATAAACACTCGCTTTATGCGAGTGTTTATTTTTGTGAAATGTGAAGATGGCTAGCTGTAGCGTCTCTTTTTATCCCGCTATTCGTGGGCAGTAAGACCCCCATCTCAAAATTTAGAGAGAAGCAAAGAAGATAGGTGAGGGATAACTGCTCGTAAAAGCCCGATTGGTTCAACTNNCCATCAGTGGGGGATGAAGCTCCCCACTGATGGAAGTTTCACTTTACTGTATTTTTGCATATACACATGTATCACATAAACTACCATCAGGAGCAAGGAAATCATTTTCGAGCGTACCTTCTAGAATAAACTCTAGGCGCTCTGCAACTAATCGTGCGTTTGTATTATTCGCATCACAGCGAATTTCAAGACGTTTTGCTCCAAGTTTATCGAAAGCGAATTGAACAGCTCCTTTTAAAGCTTCTGTCATAAAGCCTTGTTTTGTATAAGAGCTATGAAGCCAAAAGCTAATAGAAAACTTTGGGATATCCCAATTTTCTGGATGGAGAGTGAGTGCACCGATGAAAGTACCCGATGTTTTCTCGTATAGATGGAACGGTAATGTTTCACGAAGTAAAAACTTTCCATGTGCAGCTCTAACTGCTGATTCTGCTGTTTCTTCAGTTTCGTGTGTAATCGCCATCCATGGCTGCAAGTCTTCTAAAGAAGCTTGGATTGCTTCGTAAACTTCCGCTCCATCACCTGGGAACGGTTTCCGCACTTGTAAGCGCTCAGTCTGAAATAATGTTGGAAAATCTAATAATAGTTGTTTCAAACGAAATCCCTCCTATTCTCTTCCTTAAGTTTAGCAAAGTGGCGTGGAATTTCAATGCTAATTCGTCATACTTTTTTCTTTCTCTCATACATTCTAGTAAGAGGAAGAACGGAGGGACGTAATATGCTAAGGAAATCATCTTGGCAAGATCGTGTAACATATCATGTACAAGAACATGCTTCACTATATGTATTTGTAGCGGTTCTTTTATTAATGGGAGTTATCTTTGGAGCTATTCTTGTGAATAGTTTACAAGTAAGTCAAAAGCAAGACTTATACTTTTATTTGAGTCGTTTTTTTGGACAAGTTTCCAAAGGGCAATTTGCAAATGCAGGTGAAATGTTTCGAGAAAGTTACTTATCGCAACTGAAATACATTGGCTTTATTTGGATTTTAGGTATTTCCATCATCGGCTTACCACTTATTTTTATTTTATTATTTTTAAAAGGAGTCGTTGTTGGGTTTACAGTAGGGTTTTTAGTGAGTCAACTCGGATGGAACGGCTTATTATTAGCATTTGTGGCTGTTCTTCCACAAAATGTGATTATCATACCGACGTTTCTTATTATGACGACGATTGCAGCTAGCTTTTCATTGCGGATGATTCGTCATCAATTTATTCGGAAAGTAAATGAGCCATTGCTACCACTTTTTATGCGCTACACTTGTTTTTTTCTTATTATCGGTGTGGTATTAGCAGTTGCTTCAGGGATTGAAGCGTATGCATCACCAACTTTTATGAAACAAGTCATGGACACTATTAACAAAAAGTAATTACACTTTGAGAATTATTATCAAGTAATCTTGATTATTTTTGTTTTGACAGTTGCCCTTCTTCTGATATAATGGGGTAAGAGTGGCGAGGGAGGGAGTAGTACCGAATGGAAGAGAGAATTGATCGAATTAAGAAGCAATTACATGCAGCGAGTTATAAATTAACACCACAACGTGAAGCAACGGTTCGCGTGCTGCTAGAAAATGAAGAAGACCATTTAAGCGCGGAAGATGTTTACCTCCTTGTAAAAGAAAAGTCGCCAGAGATCGGACTTGCAACCGTCTATCGGACTTTGGAGTTATTATCCGAGTTAAAGATTGTCGACAAGATTAATTTCGGTGACGGTGTTTCGCGCTATGACTTACGCCAAGAAGGAGCATCACGTTTTCATCATCATTTAATTTGTACGGAATGCGGTGCAGTAGAAGAAATTCAAGAAGATTTACTTGGCGAGGTAGAAAAAAGAGTAGAACAAGAGTGGCGCTTTAAAGTAAAAGACCATCGTTTAACGTTCCACGGTATTTGTGAAAATTGTCAAGAAAAATTAACAGAAGAAAATTAACCTTTTCCTATTTAATTAGGAAGAGGTTTTTTATTTATCATTAGGTATAAATGGTGAAAAGCTTGGCATATGTTGTAATAACATATATTTTGGAGGAATTTACAATGCGCCGAGCAATGAAAGTTATTTTTGATGGCATGAAAGTATTTTTATTGTTTACCAGTTGTACCATTATGTTTTATTTCGCTATACTATGGATAAATGAAGAATATGAAAGTTATCATCGTTATGAAAAACCGAAAGAAGAAATGGTAGAAAAAGTATCTGGAACAGAAGAACCTGTGAAAGATGCTTTCGTAAACAGAATGATTTTTTTCTATGAAAATGGGGAGTAGAGAAGATTGGAAGATCAATTACAAGATTTTATTCATTATATGGTTGTTGAAAAAGGATTGGCTAAAAATACAGTTGTATCATATGAACGCGATCTAAAAAGTTATATGAAGTATTTACAAAAAGTAGAGGAGATTACATCTTTTCATGATGTAACGCGAATGCATATTGTAAACTTTTTGCATCATCTAAAAGAGAATGATAAATCTTCGAAAACGATGGCGCGTCACATTGCATCTGTACGATCGTTTCATCAATTTTTATTACGTGAACGTGTTGTAGAACATGATCCATCTGTACATATCGAAACGCCTCAAGCTGAACGTAAATTACCGAAAGTGTTATCTATTGATGAGGTAGAAGCATTATTACAAACGCCAAAAGCAAAGAGTGCCTTTGGAATCCGTGATAAGGCTATGCTAGAGTTATTATATGCAACAGGATTACGTGTTTCTGAGTTAATTGAATTAAACATAGCTGATGTACATTTAACAATGGGTTTTGTTCGTTGCATTGGAAAGGGGAATAAAGAAAGAATTATTCCTCTTGGCAGCTTAGCGGCTGAAGCGATTCAGCATTATATTGAAAAGGGAAGACCAGAACTATTAGGAAGGAAAACGGCCGAAGCACTCTTTTTAAATCATCATGGCAATCGTTTATCGCGCCAAGGGTTTTGGAAAATTTTGAAGAGACTTGCAAAAGAAGCGAACATTCAAAAAGAACTTACACCGCATACGTTGCGTCATTCTTTTGCAACGCACCTATTAGAGAATGGGGCAGATTTAAGGGCGGTACAAGAAATGCTTGGTCATGCTGATATTTCAACAACACAAATTTATACACATGTTTCAAAAACTAGATTAAAAGATGTATATAAACAGTTCCACCCAAGGGCATGAGTTTTCATGTCCTTTTGCTATTATGGTGAAAAAACTTCACAAAAACTTCACAAACATTTCGTACATTGTTTTCAGCAGAAGGCTAGAATATGAACGCATACTTCCTCTATACTAATATAGGACGAAGGAGGAAGTTATAATGAAGAAACTTTTAATTACATTATTTATCGCCATGCTAGCTTTAGCTGGTTGCAATACGAAATCGGACGAAAAAGCGAAAAAAGATAAGCCGCTTGAAGAAGTAAAAGTAGCAGTAAAAACAAACCCTGAAACGATAAAGCCAAATGAAAAAGTAGAAGTGCAAGCAATTGTTACACAAGGGAAAGAAAAAGTAACAGATGCAGATGATGTGAAATTTGAAATTTGGAAAGATGGCGAAGAGAAAAAAGAAATGGTAAATGCGAAGCACAAAGGGAACGGTGTTTATACAATCGATAAAACATTCCCATCTGACGGTGTTTACCATATTATTGCACATACAAATGCACGTGATATGCATGTGATGCCAGAAGTAAAAGTAGCTGTTGGAAATGCAAAAGTAACAGAAGAAAAGAAAGCTCATGATAGTCATGAAGCAGGTCATGGTGATCATAAAAGTGAGACAATGATTCATCTTATGGCAGATGGTGTAAAAGCAAATACAGAATCTACAATGAAAGTACACTTAAAACAAAAAGAAGAAGCATTAACCGGTGCGGAAGTTCAACTTGAAATTTGGAAAGATGGTGCAGAAAAGCACGAGTTTGTTCCAGCAAAAGAAGGTAACAAAGGTGAATATACAAGCACTCATACATTTAAAGAAGCAGGCACATATAAAGTGAAGGTTCATGTACGAAAAGGTGATCTTCATGAACATAAGGAAGAAACGGTTGAAGTGAAATAAGGAACAGCTCTTTCAAAGAGCTGTTTTTTATTTGTTATTGAGAAATATAGCGGTTTTATTAGCGCTTCTCGGCAGAATAGATTACAATGAAAATGTGTAGAAAATATGAAATGTGATAAAAATCCCTTAAAAAGAAAGCGTAAACATGTTATAGTAGCTGTAGAAGATGTCTGACATCTGACTTAGAAGAAGAAGGAAGTTTTTACAGCGATTTGAACATACTACATTAGTAGCATATATAGGAGGTTACAGTTGTGAGCAAATATAAACGTATTTTCCTTATCGTAATGGACTCCGTAGGTATTGGAGAAGCACCAGATGCTGAGAAATATGGTGATAAAGGGTCTGACACATTAGGTCATATTGCAGAGCATATGAATGGATTACAAATGCCAAACATGATGAATTTAGGTCTTGGAAATATCCGTGAAATGAAAGGGATTTCAAAAGTAGAGAAGCCACTTGCATATTATACGAAAATGCAAGAAAAATCTATGGGTAAGGATACAATGACAGGACACTGGGAGATCATGGGCTTATACATTGATACGCCGTTCCAAGTGTTCCCAGAAGGATTCCCAAAAGAGTTACTGGATGAGCTAGAAGCGAGAACAGGACGTAAAATCATTGGAAATAAACCAGCTTCTGGAACAGGGATTCTAGATGAGCTTGGTCAAGAGCATATGGAAACAGGCGCATTAATCGTGTATACATCTGCCGATAGCGTATTGCAAATTGCTGCTCATGAAGAAGTTGTACCACTTGAAGAGTTATATAACATTTGTAAAATTGCACGCGAGTTAACACTCGATGAAAAATATATGGTTGGTCGTGTTATTGCTCGTCCATTCGTTGGAGAGCCAGGAAACTTTACACGTACACCGAATCGCCATGACTACGCTTTAAAACCATTTGGTCGCACAGTTATGAACGAATTAAAAGATGCTAACTATGATGTGATTGCAATTGGTAAAATTGCTGATATTTATGATGGAGAAGGTGTAACAGAGTCTCTACGTACAAAATCCAACATGGATGGCATGGATAAGCTTGTAGATACATTAAACATGGACTTTACTGGTTTAAGCTTTCTAAATCTAGTTGACTTTGATGCACTATTCGGTCATCGTCGTGATCCTCAAGGATATGGAGAAGCATTGCAGGAATATGATGCACGCCTTCCTGAAGTGTTTGAAAAGTTACAAGAAGACGACTTATTACTTATCACAGCTGACCATGGTAATGACCCGATTCACTACGGTACAGATCATACGCGTGAATATGTACCATTATTAGCGTATAGCCCAAGTATGAAAGATGGCGGACAAGAATTGCCACTTCGTCAAACATTTGCTGATATCGGCGCAACAGTTGCAGAAAACTTCAATGTAAAAATGCCGAAATACGGAAAAAGCTTCTTGAACGAGCTAGGTAAATAGGAGGAATATAAAATGAATCGTGAATTAATTTCAAAATCTGCATCATATTTAAAAGGTAAATTTTCAGAAAGACCAACAGTAGGACTAATCCTTGGTTCAGGTTTAGGTGTATTAGCTGATGAAATCGAAAATGCAGTAGCTGTACCTTATAATGAAATTCCTGAGTTTCCTGTATCTACAGTTGAAGGTCATGCCGGTCAATTAGTATTCGGTACACTTCAAGGAGTTACAGTTGTAGCAATGCAAGGTCGCTTCCATTACTATGAAGGATACGATATGCAAAAAGTAACATTCCCAGTTCGTGTTATGAAAGAATTAGGTGTAGAAACAGTTATTGTTACTAACGCAGCTGGTGGTGTAAATACATCATATGAGCCAGGCGATTTAATGTTAATTTCAGATCACATTAATTTCATGGGCTACAATCCATTAATCGGACCAAATGATTCTGAAATGGGTGTACGTTTCCCTGATATGTCTGAATCTTATAGTAAAGAACTTCGTGCAATGGCGAAACAAGTTGCAGCTGATTTAAATATTAAAGTACAAGAAGGCGTATACGTGGCGATGACAGGTCCTGTATACGAAACACCTGCAGAAATTCGTATGATCCGTACAGTTGGAGGAGATGCTGTCGGAATGTCAACTGTACCGGAAGTTGTTGTAGCACGTCATGCTGGTATGAAAGTACTTGGTATTTCTTGTATTTCAAATATGGCAGCTGGTATTTTAGATCAGCCGCTTAATCATGAGGAAGTAATTGAAACAACAGAGCGTGTAAAAGCAAACTTCTTAGCACTTGTAAAAGAAATTGTAAAACAAATGAAGGGATGAGTTTACAATGAGAATGGTGGACCTAATTGCGAAAAAACGTGATGGCAAAGCATTAACGACAGAAGAAATTAATTTTATCATTGAAGGATACACAAATGGTGATATTCCAGATTATCAAATGAGTTCACTTGCAATGGCAATTTTCTTCCAAGATATGAATGAGCAGGAACGTGCTGATTTAACGATGGCAATGGTAAATAGTGGTGATACAATTAATTTATCAGCGATTGAAGGCGTAAAAGTAGATAAGCATTCAACAGGTGGTGTTGGTGATACAACTACACTTGTATTAGGTCCATTAGTAGCTGCTTTAGGTGTACCAGTTGCGAAAATGTCTGGTCGTGGTCTTGGGCATACAGGTGGTACAATTGATAAACTAGAAGCGGTTCCAGGATTCCATGTAGAAATTGAAAACGAGGAATTTATTCGTCTTGTAAATGAAAACAAAATTGCTGTTATTGGGCAAAGTGGTAATTTAACACCTGCTGACAAAAAGTTATATGCGCTTCGTGACGTGACGGCAACGGTAAACTCTATCCCGTTAATTGCCAGCTCTATTATGAGTAAAAAAATTGCAGCTGGTGCGGATGCAATCGTTCTTGATGTAAAAACAGGTGCGGGTGCATTTATGAAAACGGATGAGGATGCGAAGCAATTAGCAGAAGCGATGGTTCGTATTGGTAACAATGTAGGACGT
The DNA here is from genome assembly GCF_002551005.1 of Bacillus pseudomycoides. Lineage (GTDB taxonomy): Bacteria > Bacillota > Bacilli > Bacillales > Bacillaceae_G > Bacillus_A > Bacillus_A pseudomycoides_C. The sequence goes on along the minus strand of NZ_NVOY01000003.1, from coordinate 40,828 downwards.
AAAACAATGGCTGTTATCTCTGATATGAGTCAGCCGCTTGGTGAGGCAATCGGTAACGCTTTAGAAGTGAAAGAAGCGATTGATACATTACAAGGAAAAGGACCAAAAGACTTAGAAGAGTTATGTTTAACACTTGGAAGTCAAATGGTATACTTAGCGGGACAAGCTTCTTCTTTAGAGGATGCACGTGAAAAGCTAATTGAAGTGATGAACAATGGCAAGGCATTAGAAGCGTTTAAAACATTTTTAGCAGCACAAGGCGGCGATGCTTCTGTTGTGGATGATCCAACGAAACTTCCGCAAGCGCAATATATGATTGAAGTAGAAGCAAAAGAAGATGGTTATGTATCTGAAATTGTCGCAGATGAAATTGGTACAGCAGCGATGCTTCTTGGTGCAGGACGAGCAACGAAAGAATCTGAAATCGATTTAGCAGTTGGTCTTATGCTTCGTAAAAAAGTTGGCGATAGCGTGAAGAAAGGCGAATCACTTGTAACGATTTACGCAAACCGTGAAAATGTAGAAGATGTAAAACAAAAAATTTACGAAAACATGAAAGTGTCTGCAGAGCATCTAGATGCACCGAAGTTAGTACACGGTATCGTCGAGAGATAAAGTGACAATTTGTCCACGAATTATGAGATAAAGAAGCTAAGGAGTTTTCTCCTTAGCTTTTTTTGCATATAATAATAATGGGTGAAACTATGATAAGAATTTGTGCAGTAACAAAAGAAAATGAAGTATTATATGACGTGTCATTAGAAGAAACGAAGCGAGAAGATATCGTATGGTTTTGGCTGGATTTATGTAAACCGACGAAAGAAGAGTATACATATATTTTACAAGATTATTTTAAATTCCATCCCCTTGCGATTGAAGATTGTTTGGAGTACGTACAGAGACCGAAAGTGGATTTTTATGAAGGATATAATTTTTTAGTTCTTCACGCTTTTAGTGAAGAGGGATTAGAGCCGCATGAAATTGATTTATTCGTTAGTGATCAGTTTGTTGTATCTTTTCACTTTTCACATAATAAGGCGATTGAACGGGCGTGGAATAAACTTGGGGAAAAACAGCGCATAAAGAGAAGTACTCTTCATGTGACCCATATGATTATTGACCAAATTGTTGATGATTATTTTTCTCCTGTATATTACATTGAGGATCATTTAAATGCCATTGATGATAATTTAACGGGAGATACAGCTGGTGTTGTATTAGAAGAGGTATTTGATATTCGCTCTGATTTATCAAAATTACGACGAACAATTGTACCAATGCGTGATTTATTGTATCGTATTTTAAATTCAACGCGCTTTTATGGTGTAAATGAACATGAAATTTATTTTAAAGATATTCATGATCATCTTTTAAAGCTTGCCGAAATGATTGAAGCAAGCCGAGAGCTGACAGCTGACATTCGCGATAGCTACTTTTCGCTCAATTCTCATCATATGAATAACATTATGAAGACATTAACGGTTTTTTCAACTATTTTCATGCCATTAACATTTATTGTTGGTGTATATGGAATGAACTTTGATCATATGCCAGAATTAAAGTGGGAGTATGGCTATTATATTTGTTTAGCCATAATGGCCTTTATAGGTGGCGGCATGATGGTCTGGTTTTATAAGAAGGGTTGGTTTAAATAAAAAAAACGCCGGAAATTCCCGGCGTTTTTTTTAACCAATGGCATGTAACACAAACATGGCTAAGAAAAGACATGTGATAACATAAAGCGGTTTTGCAACTTGTTTATGTTGACCAAGTGCTACTTTTAAGATTGGATATGCAATGAATCCAAAAGCAATACCATCAGCAATGCTATATGTGAGCGGAATCATAACAATGATTAAAAACGCTGGAAATCCTTCTGAAAAATCGTTCAGAGGAATTTGTTGAATGTTTGTAATCATTAAACCGCCAATAATAATTAAGATTGGAGCGATTGCGCTATCTGGAATCAATTTTACAAACGGCAAAGCAAATAATGAGGCAAAGAATAATCCACCAGTGACGATAGACGTCAGACCTGTCTTGCCGCCCGCTGTAATACCAGCAGCACTTTCTACTGTAGAAACAGTTGGACTCGTGCCAAATAGACCGCATGTCATCGCTGAAATTGCATTTGCTTGATAAGCACGAGGGAATTTACGCTGATCTTCTAATAAACCGTGCAAAAGTCCCATGTTTTCAAAAATGAGTACCATACTCAATGAGAACGTTGCGATTAAAAATGGTAAAGAAGTCAGTTTTCCGAACGACATTGCGCCAAAAACATCACCGTAGTTAGCAAAAGAGAATGAGCTATTACCAACTTGACTTGTATCAACAATACCAAATAACCAAGAGATTCCCGTTCCAATTGCAATCGTCCATAAAAAGTTTCCACGTACGTTACGAATAAATAAAACTAAAGCAACGATAAGAGTAAGCAGTGTTGCTAGAACAACTGGACTACTTAATTTTCCCAATGCAACAGCAGTATTCGCATTTGCAACGACAAGGCCGCCCTTTTGCAAGCCGATAAATGCTAAAAAGAGTCCGATACCAACCGTTATCGCTTCTTTTAAAGACTTTGGGATTGCGGTAGAAAGTGTGCGAGCAATTGGTGTAAATGCGGCAACCATAAAAATAATACCAGCGACAAATACCGCTGCTAATGCTTCTTGCCAAGTTAAACCAAGTGTCTGCACAGCTGTGTACGTAAAAAACGCATTTACTCCCATACCTGGTACAAGAATCGCCGGTGCATTTGCCCAAAATGCCATCAATAGACATCCGACAAATGAGCTGAATACGGTTGCTAAAATTCCTGCTTCAAGAGGAATGCCGGCATCTGATAAAATGGATGCATTCACAATCATAATATAAACAATCGTGAAAAATGATGTTACACCAGCGAGCACTTCTTGTTTTGGTGATGTTTGATGTAAGTCTAATTTAAATGTTTTCTCAAGAATTCCTTTCATGTTAAACCTTCTTTTTCATATCCCTCTCCCACCCGTGATATCCCTATGTAAGGATCACCGTATATTATTATAACAAAACAATAGTTTTTTACAACAATTAAATGAGAACGTTTTCTTTATTGCTAGACATATAATTACATATAGGTAAAAACAGCACGTACAGTTGAAATAATTTCTATTTCGCCTGATTGAATAGGGGGAGCGCCGCTATGAACAGCGGAATAAGCAACAAATTCCCGCGGCATATGAGAAGACTCTTCAACGAGAGACATAGGAACGGGATTTATATTTAGATTATATGTACTAGCAATTGTCCTTGCTTTTTCTTGCGCGTTTTGCACAGCGAGTACTAATGCTTGTTTGTAATAAGCATTCGGTGCAGAAACGCGAAATACAAGTCCTCTAGCAACATTTGCGCCGCTTGCTACAGCTGCTTCAAATACTTCCCCTGCTTTTTGGACATTGAGCACAATAATCTCATATAAATGCTCAACTTGATAACCTCGTAGGACAGGCTTTTCGTTCACGTATTCATATTGCGGTGTAATCGTGTAAGAAAGTGTTTTAATATTTTGCTCTGTAATTCCAAGTTGCTTTAAAGAAGCAAGTAAATTAGTAGAAAGAGCAGCATTTTCTGCTTGTGCTTGTTTTATATTTTGATCTTCAGTACGAACACCGATTGTGAGTACGACAACATCCGGTTTTGCTTTCACGACGCCTTCACCTTGTACGGTAATTGTTGCTTCCTTGCCATTACGTAAATCGTGTGAATAGGGGGGCATGCCCATTTGCATAATTGTTCACCTTCCTTTCTTTATTTATATGAAAGAAGGAAGTCCATTTTTTCCTTAAATTTAGAAATATAATAGAAAAACTAAGTAGAAAGAAAATATATACAATTATGGTATTCATGCATTATAATAATGTGTAAATATTATAAAAAAGGATCGAGAACAGTGAACGAAAAACGAGAAGCGCTTATTTTAAACCTATCTACTTCCTTTCGAAAAATGCTACGCTTATTACAAAGTGATATTAATGAACTTTTTTCTGAATATATGCCATGGAATGAGTTTTCTGTACTGCGCGCGTTATATTGGAAAAGCCCGCAGATGGCATCGCAAATTGCAAGTGAAGTGAATGTTACATCTAGTCATATTACAGCAGTTACAGATCGTCTTGCTCGTAAGGGACTTGTAATAAGAAAACGATCTAATTCAGACAGGCGCATTGTGTATTTAGAAATTACAGATAGCGGGCGAGAAGTTGCTGAAAAGCTTGAAAATGTTCGAAAAGAATATTATAGAGAGAAGTTTCAGGACTGGAGCGACCAAGAAATTGAAATGGCATTAGAGCTCTTTGATAGAGTCCTATAAAAAATAGAAAAGCAATTTGTGCTTTTCTATTTTTTATGGCTTCATCATGCAGGATGGATACGTCGCATAAAAATGGGCCTATATTCCAATACTTTACGTATATGGAATAGGAGGCAGACAATGAAGCGTATTGTTTCTTTTGGAATTATCAGTATAGGTTTATTATATTACGGCACTGAAGTACGTGCAGCGTCTCCAAATCAAATTGTCCAAAAAGAATTGGAATATATCTCGAATCATAAACCTGTTTTATATTCAAAGTTATGGATGCGTTCGATGCAAACGTCTGTATTATTTCATCATAATGATCGCATTCATCATCAAGATACTTTACATAATATAAAACATTCTTCACTCGTTGACATAAAACAAATGTCACTAACGAAAGCTTCCGTTTATATGCCGCGAGTTTCGCAGTATGTATCAAAATTTGGAGAAGAAAATGTACAAGTGTACTATTTAGCTGTGCAGTATGATGTGAAAAAAGAAAACACATATCAAATGAATGGAACGAACTACTTTTTACAAGTATTTGTACGAGAGTATGGGGATTGGAAAATTGCCGAAAGTATTGTCGCACCGACGGATCAAATTGTGGCAAATGGTAATGGATTCGGGACAGATGAGGAGAAGAACTATAGTGAAAAACGAAAGAATGTAAAATAGCCTCCTAGGAGGCTATTTTGCATATAAAGAAAGTTTATCCCGCTATTCGTGGGCAGTAAAACTCCCACCTCAATATTCTGCCAAAGCATTGTCCAGCTCTAGCGGCTAGAATCTCCGGTCGTTTCGCCCCCTCGGACGAGGCAAAAAGCGCCTCTCTGTCGGGGACCTCAACGTCCTGCGATTCTGGGCGAGCCGCTTCCGCTTTTCTAANNGATTAAAGTTTCACTTTATGTTTTAACACCCACTGTAAAATAGCATATGTCAAAATGCCAAACCCTATAAAATACATATAGTGAAGTGGGATAGATTTACTGCCGTCAGTGAAAACTTCGCTGCCAAGAAGTCCGAAACAAATAGAAGTACATACTGAGAAATAGATATGAAGTCTTTGATATAGCAATATCTTTCCATTCTGTTCATTTGGTGAACGTGCATACAAATAGGCTCCTAGTGGCAGACAAATAAGTATATAAATTGCCGGACTTAGTAGTGTCCAGGCAGACGGAATATGATGATAAGCAGGTCTCGCATGTACATCTCCATATTCATCTTTTATAGCTTCTCTTTGCGGTTGATAATCATAGTTAATATTAAAATGCATAAGAGGCGAAAATGTACTTGTATTTTCTATATACATGGAATTTTTACGATAGACCTTGTCATATTCTTTTTCTGATAAATCAAGATGTAATACAAAGAAAGGAAACGCAAGCTGAGAAATATAAATCGGGAAAACCAATAAAATATAACTTAGCGCTCCTTGTGAAACAATATTTCCTGTAATGCTTCCGATGAAAAGGGCTAATGTATAAACTGCAATTAATGTTAACACTGTATAGACAAAGTATAGATGAAACGCTGTAAATGATTGATAATCGGCGTGTATCGTAGTTTTATAGATGATATACATAAGGAACCAGTTTACGCTAAGTGCACTTACGATATGGACCGTACCGAATAACCATTTTGATGAAAATAAATGTGAGCGTTTAAATGGCATAGACCATAAAAAATCATTTGTTTGATTATGACGCTCCCAGCCTATTAATAAGACAGCTAATCCAATTAAAAGCAGAGCAGGGAAAAATGTAGGACTATCTCCGCTCAAGTGATAAGAATAATACGTATCCGTCGTTTCACGTAAGTACTCAGTTTTCTGCAGTGCGTCACTATAATATCGATATGGTAAGAGATATAAGGTACTGAGCCAGAATAACGTAATGACATATTTCCCTTGCTTCCAGTTTCGCAACCATAATGCTTTATGGAACATGTAATTCACCTCGATTAATACGTATATTTGAATTGGTTAGAATAGTATCGCTATCTTCCTATGAAAGAAAATTTCCATTTTAACACACGAGACAGAATGAGATAAGTAATAACTCCTGTACCTAGAAAACCGATATAATAGCTTACTAACGAATTGATTCCTCCCAGTAAACGAGCACCAAGCAGGGCAAAGCACGTTACCGTACAAACAATAAAGAGCCTTTGTAACTTCGGAAAAAGTAGTATCTTTCCGTTTTGTTCGTTAGGTGATCGAGTATATAAGTACGTACTTAATGGTAATAAAATCAATGTATATACAATAGGGCTTATTAATGTCCAAGGAGACGGAATAGAACTAAAGTTAGGCTCATTGATTCGTTTTCCTGTTTTATCAGTATAGGCAGACTGTGGATCGTAATTAAAATAAATTTGAAAATGTATCATAGGTGAAAAGACAGTAAGTTTTTCAGCTTTATTCATATATGCATTTTCTTGTTCGTAAGTGTTATCATACGAATTATTCGTATGAACAGAAATGAATCCAGCAATTAAAATAGACAATACGAACGGTAAAATAAGAACAATTGCAGTTAAAAATCCTTGTGATACAATATTTCCAGCAATTGTTCCGATACATAGCGTTAACGTATAGATTGCAACGAGTAGGATTGCTGCGTATAGAAAGTAATAGTGAAACGGTGAAAATATTTGATATTTATTATGAAAAGTTGTTTTTTTCATAATGGCGAAAATTCCCCAGTTTAATACTAGAACACTCATAATATTACAAACACCAAAAAGCCATTTTGTAAGAAAGATATGTGTTCGCTTGAATGGCATCGACCAAAGGAGTTCGATAGATTGATTGTGACGCTCCCAGCCGATAAGTACACAACCTAAAACAATAACAAGTGCACCTTGTATTACTATAGTTTCATCAGGGAAAAAATAGTTGTAATGAAAACGATAGTTCCATTTCATATTATCGTGGAAAAAATTTAGTTGTTCCCTAGCGGCTAAATAATATTTGCATGATAATATATAAAAGTTAACGAGCCAAAATAACCATACGATATATTTACTTTGCTTGTATGTTTGAAGCCATAATGCTTTTTGAAACATAGGATCGCTCCTTTAAAAGATTTTATATTTGGTAGCACGAGATAGTATGAAATAGGTGATGCTCCCAAGTAAAAAGAAGCCGACGTAGTATTTCAATAATAAGCCAAAAGGATTTGAAAACCGTCCACCTATTAAAGCGAAGTATAGGATAGTCCCCCATATCCATAGCAAGCGATGTTTTTGAAAAAGAAAGATTTTCATATTATTTTCATTTCGTGTCCGTGTAAAAAGAACTGTGCCAAGTAGTAAGCAACAAATTGTATAAAAGACAGGAACCAGCATTGCTTTGGCAGAATAATATTGATGAAAAGCAGGACCTTTTAGAGTATTTTCATTATCATCGGTACGACGATTTCTTGGATCATAATTGTAATCGATAGTAAATTTGTTTATAGGAGCGGAAATACTTGTTTTGTCATTGAATTCATAAAGTGTTTCAGACTTTTTCCAATAACTTTCTTTGTCTATTGCATTCCAATGAGTAGTTAGAAAAGAAAGTCCTAGTGAAAATACGCTACATCCCATAATTAAAAAAGTAATGCTAAAGATACTTTGTGAAATAATGCTCCCTGTAAATGTTCCAATACATAAGGTAGCTGTATAGATTGCTACATACGAAACAATTGCATAGAGAAAGTATCGGTGAAATGGATAAAATGATTGATATTCAAAGTGAATTGTTGACTTATAAATGAGATACATAAGTATCCAACTTATGAAAAAAGAACCTACAATATGAACCACTCCAAAGAGCCATTTTGATAAAAAAATATCACGTCGTTTAAACGGCATGGCCATAAGCGTATCCTCAGATTGATTTCTACGTTCCCAACCTATTAAAAGACATCCTAAAATAATTACAATAAAGGCTATCCAAAAACTATTAGAGGAATAAAAAGTATATTCATAATAAAACTTTCCTTCTATATGAAGTTTATGATAAGAATTAAGCTGTTGTTGTGCTGCTTGATAATATTCATATGGAAAAAAGTAGAGACAGCTAAAAAAGAATAGCAATACAATATATTTTCCTTGTTTCCAGTTTCGCATCCATAATGCCTTATGGAACATGTAATTCACCTCTATTTGTATGTGTTCGCTTCTTGATTAAAAATATCGCTATCTTCCATTAAAGGAAAACTTCCATTTTAGTAAGCGAGTTAAAACCGTATAACTAATAAACCCTGCTCCTAAAAAGGTTACATAGTAAATCCATAAAGCATTTATTCCAAATGTTCGTCCTGCGAGTAATGCAAAGCAAAGGACTGTACAGCCAATTAACCATTTCTGTAGCTGTGGAAACAATAGGATTTTTCCGTTTTGTTCATTAGGAGAGCGTGTATATAAAATGATCGCTAATGGTAAAAATAGAATGATATAAACGAATGGATTCAGCAATTTCCAAACAGGTGGAATCGACGTTTTCTCCATAGGGTCTACGGTAGGTGATTCTGAGATTTTATGACCGTCACGATCAAATGTCATTTCAGGCTGGTAGCTGTAACTAATGTAAAATTCATGGAACGGTGCAATAATGCTTACTTGTTCTAAGTAATATCTAGTTTTACTCTCAATTTTATATCGATCCTCGGTTGCCCCTCCAGTATGAACAAAAACAAATCCAGATACTAGTAAAATTAAACCATATGGAAGATATAAAATGGCCGCAGTTAAAGTGCCTTGTGAAAAAATATTTCCAGTAATTGTTCCAATGAATAAAGAGAATGTATAAATAGCAATTAGTACAATTGTTAGGTAGATAAAATAAGCATGGAACGGGCTAAAATCTTGATAAGCATTATGAAAAGAGACTTTTTTGATTCCCCACATACTAATCCAACAAACAAAATTTACGATTATAATATTAAAAACACCAAACAACCATTTTGTTAGAAAAATATCTTTTCGCTTAAAAGGCATAGAGAAAAGATAATCGGCAGATTGAGTATTCCGTTCCCATCCAATTAAAGCACAAGCGAGTGCGATGAGCGCAATGCCTTGTATCAGGACAGGTTCATCTATTCGAAAATGATAGGAATAATAATATACATGATCATCCCATTTCATTTTTGATTGCTGCAGTTCTGATTGTGCAGCAATATAATATGCATAAGGAAGTATATATAAACTACTTAACCAAAAGAGTAGAAGTACATATTTCCCCTGTTTAAATGTCCGCATCCACAACGCCTTATGAAACATGTGACCCCTCCTCAAAAGCCGTAACAAATACATCCTCAAGTGACATTGGCAATTCTTCTAATAAGAGCGGCTGCTCTTTATGAAATTTTTCTAACGTAGTTGCTACGTTGCCTTCGATTAAAACGGTGTATACTTTCCCTGTTTGTTGTAATACTTTCACGTTGCTTAAGTTTTCTAGCTTTTGTGGTAGTGAACGCTCATAAGCGACTTGAATTTTTGCATATCGTGATTTTGTATCGTCTAAAGCTGTGATCGATGCGATTGTATGATCTTTTAAAATGATGACTGTGTCTGCGATTTTTTCAATTTCATCTAAGTGATGTGTCGAAATGAGAATGGTAATGTCGCGTTCTGCTACTTCTTCAATTAAAAATTGCAAGATTTGTCTTTTTACAATTGGATCAAGTCCGTTTGTTGGCTCATCTAAAATAATGTATTCTACGCCAGTAGAAAAGGCTAAGATCATTGCTAATAATGCTTTCATTCCGCGGGAGTAGCTGCGAATGCGTTTTTCTGGCAAGTTAAAACGTTCTAGTAACTGATAGAAATAGTCTGTATTGAAATTATGATAGACTGCTTTATAAAATTTTACGATTTCTTTTACTGTATATCCGCTTAATACATTTGTAGAGTCTGGAACATAAACAACTGTTTGTTTTACTTCAGGATGTTTGTGTACGTCAACTTCGTTATAGGTAACAGTGCCTTCATCTGGATTTAAGATTCCAACGAGTGTCCGTAATAATGTTGTTTTTCCAGCTCCGTTTCTTCCGAGTAATCCGGCAATGCTCCCTTTTTTTAAAGTAAATGAAATATCTTCTAATATCGTTTGATTATCAATTGTTTTCTTTACGTTCGTCACCTTTAGCATACGTATTTCCTCCTAATTCTTTATAGTATGAATCAATCCAATCATGAATTTTTTCTTTTGAAATACCAAGATACGAAGCTTCTAGTAACAATTGATGGAATTGTTTTTCTACCATAGCGATTTTCCTTTCATCTTGTGCGGGAGTAATGGATTGCGAGACGAATGTTCCTTTGCCGCGCAGCGTTTCGATAATTCCTTGTCGCTCTAATTCTTGATAAGCCTTACTCACTGTGTTCGGATTAATCACAAGTGAAGAGGCAAGTTCACGAACGGAAGGGAGTTTATCGCTAGATTCGAGCATCCCTCTTAGAATTAGCTCTTTAACATTATGAACAATTTGTTCCCATATCGGAGTGTTGCTTCTTGGATCTAGTTGAATGTGCAAGAGCAAAGTCTCCTTTCTAAAAAAAGTATGAGTGTACTATTAGGTGTAATACACTTAATACAATAAATAGTACATCATTATTTGTCAACTCATTTTTAGAAAATTATGGTATAAAAACCCCTCGTTTGGAAAAAATAGGTGTGATATAGAATGGAGGGTTAGTCATGAAGCGATTAATAGGAATACTTGTTTGTTTCATGTTATTGCTTTCCGCTGTTCCAGTTGGTTTTGCACAGTCTGAGAAAAAAGAAGCGGAAACAAAACCAAAACTAGCGGAACAAGCATCGTCAGCAATTGTAATTGAGCAGGATACAGGGAAAGTTTTGTTTGACAAAAATCCAAATGAAAAGTTGCCGCCTGCTAGTATGACAAAAATTATGACCATGTTACTCATTATGGAACAAATCGAAAAAGGAAAATTAAAACTGACAGATAAAGTGAGAACGAGTGAACACGCTGCTTCTATGGGAGGTTCACAAATTTTCCTTGAACCTGGTGAAGAAATGACAGTCGATGAAATGTTAAAAGGCATTGCCATTGCATCTGGAAATGACGCATCAGTTGCCGTTGCTGAACACATTGCTGGATCAGAAGAAGGATTTGTAGATAGGATGAATAAAAAAGCAAAAGATTTAGGACTAAAAAATACTCATTTTCAAAATCCAACAGGTCTCCCAGCAAAGGATCATTATTCAACGGCATATGATATGGCCGTTATGGCAAAAGAATTGATGAAATACCCATTAATCCGTAAATATACAGGAAAATATGAAGATTATTTACGAGAAGATACGGATAAGAAGTTTTGGCTTGTAAATACAAATAAGCTTGTTCGTTTCTATCCAGGTGTTGACGGTGTAAAAACAGGATTTACAACAGAAGCAAAATATTGTTTAACCGCATCTGCAGAACGAAACGGGATGCGTGTCATTTCTGTTATTATGGGCTCTCCAACATCAAAGGAACGAAATGCGGAAGTAACAAAGCTTCTTGATTATGCATTTAGTCAATATATGACGAAAAAGATGTTTACAAGAGGTGAAAAAATTCAAACAGTAAAAGTAGGAAAAGGCAAAAAAGAAACAGTCGACTTAGTAGCTTCTGAAAATGTTTCCCTTCTAATGAAAAAAGGAGAAACAATGAAGAATATTAAAAAAGAAGTAGTTGCTGAGGAGAAGGTGAAAGCTCCAATTAAAAAAGGAGATGCCTTAGGTACACTTGTTATCAAAAAAGGGAATGAAGTGCTACTTAAACAAACAATTGTTGCAAAAGAAGATGTTGCAGCAGCGAGCTGGTGGGAGTTATTTAAACGAAGTTTTGGGATGTTTTCGACATCGAAATAGCGGCAATATAGTTGCCGCTTTCTCTTTTAGTAATTTTGCTATGATTTCGATAGTGAGAGATGTTTCTATATGAATCCATTTTCATCTTTCGAAATATAGATTGCGGCTATGCAGAAGAGCCTACACTTGCTTTCTCACTTTGTTTTACCTTGTATGTGGCAGGAAAGGGAACTGACCGCTTCTATGTATGGCCAGATGCTCTCGCCCACCGAAAAAGAATGGTTTTATGTCGGTTTTTTGATTTGGATTTATAAAGAAGGTTCTTTTTATGACGAAATAGTACTTCTTTTGTCAGGTGGAAGGATTCTACATTTATTTTAGAGAAAAACTTCTTATATATTTTGCGTGTATACGCGAATTTTGAATGTAAGGAGGAAATAGAGTGAGTCTTTCCATCCATTTAGAAGTAAAGCGTGACGTCTTATGTGTTCGTTTAGCAGGCGAGCTGGATCATCATACTGCTGAAGAGTTGCGAGCGAAAGTAACTGATATGATTGAGACGCATCATGTTCATCATATTATTTTAAATTTAGAGCAATTAGCATTTATGGATAGTTCTGGCCTTGGTGTTGTATTAGGAAGATATAAACATGTCAAAAGTTTAGGCGGCGAAATGGTTGTTTGTGCAATTTCTCCTGCTGTAAAGCGCTTATTTGAGATGTCAGGGCTATTTAAAATTATTCGTTTAGAAGAAAATGAAGCGCATGCGCTCGCAACATTGGGGGTGGCATAGATGAGAAATGAAATGAACCTTCAATTTTCTGCATTAAGTCAAAATGAATCGTTTGCTCGCGTTACAGTTGCCGCTTTTATTGCGCAGCTTGATCCAACGATGGAAGAGTTAACGGAAGTGAAAACCGTCGTGTCTGAGGCAGTAACGAATGCCATTATTCATGGATATGAAGGAAATTCAGATGGCATTGTGTATATTACGGTTATTTTGGAAGATGGTATGGTAAAGTTAACAATTCGTGATGAAGGGATTGGAATTCTAGATTTAGATGAAGCAAGGCAACCCCTTTTTACAACTAAACCCGAATTAGAGCGTTCTGGAATGGGATTTACCATTATGGAAAATTTTATGGACGAAGTAGAGGTTATTTCTAATGAATCTTTCGGGACAACGATCCATTTGACGAAGCATCTATCAAAAAGTAACGCTCTATGCAATTAAGGAGAATTGCCTATGGACATAGAGGTCAGAAGTGAAAAAGGAAAAGGGCAGTTAAAGGATCAGGAATTAAAAGAATTAATTAAAAGAAGTCAACAGGGCGATCAAGGAGCGAGAGATTTAATTATTCAAAATAATATGAGGCTTGTTTGGTCCGTTGTACAACGCTTTTTAAATCGCGGTTATGAGCCGGAGGACTTGTTTCAAATTGGCTGTATTGGGTTGCTAAAATCTGTAGACAAATTTGATCTATCTTTTGATGTAAAGTTTTCAACATATGCAGTTCCAATGATTATTGGAGAAATTCAGCGTTTTTTACGTGATGATGGAACAGTGAAAGTAAGTCGTTCGTTAAAAGAAACGGGAAATAAAATTCGTAAAATGAAAGATGAATTATCAAAAGAGTATGGCCGTGCACCGACAATTACCGAAATAGCAGAGGCGTTAGAACTAACGCCAGAAGAAGTTGTAATGGCGCAAGAAGCAAGTCGGACACCATCGTCGATACATGAAACGGTGTATGAAAATGATGGTGATCCTATTACTATTTTAGACCAAATTGCGGATCGCTCTGAAACAAAGTGGTTTGATAAGATTGCGTTAAAAGAAGCAATTCGTGAATTAGATGAGCGTGAACGGTTGATTGTCTATTTGCGGTATTATAAAGACCAGACACAATCGGAAGTAGCGGAGCGTTTAGGGATCTCTCAAGTACAAGTATCGAGGCTGGAAAAGAAAATATTAAAGCAAATGAAGGAACGAATAGGCGAATAGTCTATTCGTTTTTTATTTTAAAAAAGTTGTATTAGAAAAATTTCCAATATCCATACTACAACTACGAGGAATAGTTAAGAGGTGATTGGAGTGGAGCAAACGATATATGTAAAGATGAGGAATCGTCTACAAGTGTCACCTGCTTATGAGATTAAAATTGGTGACGTTGCACAAGTAGTTGGAGAGTCACGTATTGTAGATGAGATAAAACGACAGGTTATATACAAAATTACAAAGAAAGATAAAACGCATGTTGTAATTGATGTGATGAAAGTGATTCAGGCTATTTGGCAGTATTCTAGCAGTTTAGAAATTAATTTGCTCGGTTCAGCACAAACGATTGTTGAAATTGTATACGAAAAAAAACAAGTAAATCCATTTTTTTTTGGAATGGTGTGGTTATTACTGTTTGTCGGGGCGGCTCTTGCGATTATTTATTTTCATGAAGACGTTAGTATGCAGCAAGTGCATCAACGTTTGTATTACATGATTACAGGAGAAAATAACCAAAAGCCACTTTTATTTCAAATCCCATATTCGTTAGGGCTTGGACTTGGAATGATTCTTTTTTTTAATCACGTATTTCAAAAGCGTATTAATGAGGAACCAAGCCCATTAGAAGTTGAAATGTTCCAATACCAGCAATCTCTCGATCAATATGTAATGATGAACGAAAACAAAGAAATGATAAAGAACATCCAAAATGATTGAATGTATTGGGGTAATCTTTATTGGATTTGCTGGTGGCATTGCTGTTGGAGGAGGATACGTTGCATTTTTAACTGTATTAGGTATGATTCCAAGGCTCGCTCAGTTAACGAAAAGTGGTCATCGTGTGCAATATTATGAATGGGCTGTTGTGAGCGGTGCACTAAGCGGTACGTGGTGCAGTTTACGTGATGTTACATTGCTGGCTTCACCGTATTGGCTTTTACTCCTTGGATTGTTATGCGGCACATTTATCGGAATGCTTGCTGCTGCTTTAACAGAAGTGCTGAATGTACTTCCAATATTAGCGAAACGTGTTGGGGTTGATGGGAAAATTGTTATTCTTCTTATCGCACTTGTTCTTGGTAAGGTGGTAGGATCTTTATTTCATTGGATTTATTTTGTGAAATAGGAGGTATGTCAATGGCGCTGCATAAATTAAAGGATGATTATACGAATAACGTGAAAGAGTATCATCCAAAACCTAATTATATGATGAATTGTATGAAGGCTTTTGTTGTGGGAGGGCTTATTTGTACATTAGGTGAAGCTTTGATGAAGATGTATATACACTATTTTGATTTTACGGAGAAAAATGCGGGAAATCCGGCAATCACAACGCTAATATTACTGTCGGCTATTTTAACAGGACTTGGTGTATATGATAAACTTGGCCAATTTGCAGGAGCTGGGTCAGCAATCCCGGTTACTGGATTTGCAAATGCAATGGTGAGTGCAGCAATGGAGCATCGCAGCGAAGGAATTGTTCTTGGAATTGCCACAAATATGTTCAAAATTGCTGGAAGTGTAATTGTATTTGGAGTTGTTGGGGCGTATGTTGTAGGTCTCATTCGGTATACATGGAAGCTCCTCCAATGATGGAAGTTTCATCTTATGTAAGTAAAGGAGAAGGTAGATGAGATTAACTGGGAAACAAACGTGGCTATTTCAAAACGATGTATATGTGAATGCGACAGGTACGGCTGTTGGACCGGATGAGGCAAAGGGGCCGCTTGGAAATAGTTTTGATATTACATATGATGACTTGCATTGCGGAGAAGAGAGCTGGGAGTTAGCGGAAAGAAGGTTAATGAGAGAGTCGATTCAACAAGCATTGCGAAAAGAAAAGATGCAAGCATCTGATATTGATTTTTTTTTAGCTGGAGATTTATTAAATCAAACAGTTACGGCAAATTATGTTGCTAGAGAGCTTTCGATTCCATTTTTAGGCATGTTTGGAGCGTGTTCGACTTCGATGGAGACGCTAGCTGTTGGCGCAGCATTTATTGATGGTGGATTTGCAAATCGTGTGTTAGCAACAGTCAGTAGTCATAATGCCACAGCTGAACGGCAATTTCGTTATCCAACAGAGTATGGAGGGCAAAAGCCAACTACAGCGACATTTACTGTTACAGGAGCTGGTACAGCTTTAATTAGTCGGGAAAGAAGTGCAATTAAAGTCACATCAGCAACTATTGGAAAAGTTCAAGATTTAGGTATAACAGATCCGTTTGATATGGGATCTGCAATGGCCCCTGCTGCAGCTCATACAATTAGGCAGCATTTTGAAGATTTAAACAGAAGTGCTGTAGATTACGATTTGATTGTGACAGGTGATTTATCGGGAGTTGGAACACCAATTGCGCGGCAGCTTTTGTTAGAGGAAGGCTATGATTTAGGGAATGTTTATAATGATTGCGGTTTAATGATTTATAGGGATGACCAGCAAGTATTTGCGGGAGGAAGTGGCTGTGCTTGTTCCGCAGTTGTAACATATGGACATTTAATGAAAGAAATGAACAAGGGGAATTTGGGGCGGATTTTTGTCGTGGCAACAGGTGCTTTGTTAAATCCGATTATGATTCAACAAAAAGAATCGATTCCAACGATCGCACACGGTATCGTATTTGAAAGAATAAAAGGGGTGTAATATGTGGAATTTATATATGCATTTTTAGTTGGGGGAGCGATTTGTGTTGTCGGACAACTCCTGTTAGATTTTGCGAAATTAACACCTGCACATGTTATGGCGATCTTCGTAGTAGTTGGTGCTATTTTAGATGGTTTTGGCATTTATGACAAACTGATTCAGTTTGCAGGAGCAGGAGCGACTGTTCCGATTTCAAGTTTTGGTCATTCTTTATTGCATGGTGCGATGGAAGCAGCAGAAAAGCATGGTTATCTTGGGATTGGAATGGGAATGTTTAAATTAACATCTGTTGGAATTTCAGCAGCGATTTTGTTTGCATTTTTAGCAGCACTTATTTTTAAACCGAAAGGATAAATAAGATGAGAAGAAGGGTTATTTTGGTGACAGACGGAGATGAATATGCACAGCGAACAATCGAGTTACTGGCAAAAGAATTTGGTGGACGATGCATTTCGGCATCACAAAGTAATCCAACGAAATTAACGGGGAGAAAGATTGTTGAGCTTATCATGCAAACACCACATGACCCGGTTTTTGTTATGTTTGATGATAGTGGATATATTGGGGAAGGATCAGGAGAAAAAGCATTAAAATATGTGGCAACGAATAAACAAATCGATGTGCTTGGTGTGTTAGCGGTTGCTTCTAATACGCATCATTGGGAATGGACACGTGTTGATGTAAGTGTCGATCGAGAAGGGCGATTAACTGAATATGGCGTTGATAAATTTGGATTGGCGGATATTGAAATAGGAAGAATAAACGGTGATACCGTTTACTGTTTAGATGAATTACATGTTCCGATTATTGTTGGAATCGGTGATATTGGGAAAATGTACGGCAATGATGACTCGAAACGTGGGTCGCCAATTACAAAAAAAGCAATTCAATTAATTTTAGAAAGGAGTGGGTTTTATGACCAACACAAAAAAGACTAGTATACCAATTTCTTCATTTTTAAGTGACAATGAAAATTATTTGAAGCAAACAGTTGGACTTGGCGTTACCTTTGATGTGGGAATTCGTAAATTTCATATTTTAGATAAAGAAATTGGTGTTTTGTTTGTGAATGGTTTATGTGATACGAACTATATCATACACATTCTCGAAGAGGCTATTGATACGAATGAAATACAAAGATATGGAGAAGGTACGGTAAAGTTGTTAGAAAATCGTCTGATTCATCAGCAAGTAAGTAAAGTAAAGACGATGGATGATGTTATATTGCAAGTTTTATCAGGTTTAATCGTTATTTTTGTTGAGGGAGAGACAGAAGCATTTGTAATCGATGTTCGCAGCTATCCAGGACGAACTCCGACAGAGCCGGATACAGAGAAAGTTGTTAGAGGTGCGCGCGATGGATTTGTTGAAAATATTATTGTAAACACAGCTCTTATTCGGAGACGTATTCGTGATCCTCGTTTGCGACACGAAATTATCCGGGTGGGAGAACGGTCACACACAGATCTTTGTATCGCATATATACAAGATATTGCGAATCCTGATTTGGTGAAAATAATAAAGCAAGAGATAGAAAATATTCAAATCGACGGTGTAACAATGGCTGATAAAACAATTGAGGAGTTTCTTGTGAAACAAGGATACAACCCTTTTCCGCTTATTCGTTATACAGAAAGACCAGACGTCGCTGCGAATCATTTGTTAGAAGGACACGTTTTGCTTTTGACAGATACTTCTCCTAGTGCAATTATTACACCGACAACATATTTTCATCATGTACAGCATGCAGAGGAGTTTCGGCAAAATCCTGCCGTTGGAACATTTTTACGCTGGGTTCGTTTTCTAGGCGTTGTATTTTCTCTGTTCTTATTACCGCTTTGGCTTGCATTTGTAATGGATCCTGCTTTATTACCAGAAAAGTTAGCGTTTATTGGACCGAATAAAGTGACTAATATACCAATTGCTTTGCAGATTATTTTAGCAGAAGTAGGGCTGGAATTTCTGAGGATGGCATCAATCCATACACCAACGCCGCTGTCATCAGCAGCCGGGTTAATTTCGGCTATATTAATTGGTCAAATCGCAATCAATGTCGGTCTATTTGTACCGGAAGTTATTTTATATACTGCCATTTCTATGATTGGATCATATGCAACGCCAAGTTATGAATTGGGGCTAGGAAATAAAATCGGCAAATTATTTCTTATTATATGTACTGCCTTTTTTCAGGAAATAGGATTTGTTGTCGGAATGACATTGCTAATTTTATTTTTAGCATCTATTAGAAGTTTACAAACGCCATACCTTTGGCCGTTTCTTCCATTTGATTGGGAAGCATTGGTGAAAATTTTAATTCGCCCATCTATTTCTAGTTTAAAGGTACGTCCAAGCATCGTCCACCCTCAAAATATAAAGAGGCAAGAATGAGCAGAAGAATAAATTCTGCTCTTTTTTGTTATAAATTTATTTGGTTTTAACAAAAACATAACATTTCTTCTGTACACTAAAAGTAAATATGATGTATGGAAGGGGAGATTACATGATTAAGTTATTTGTTAGCGATTTAGATGACACACTCGTTTATAATGTGAATCGGATTCATCGTGACGATGAAAAAGCATTATGCTGGCTAGCGGAGAAAGGTACAAATATTTGTTTTGCTTCTGGTCGTTTTACCCACCGCATTCACGCTGTTGTGGAACAGTTCGCTTTCCCTTATTATACAACAGGATTAAATGGTGCCGTTTTATTTACGAAAGAAGGAGAACTGTTAAACGAATCGACTTTTGACGGTGAGGTTGCCCGGGAAATATATAGATATATACATAAAAAAAAGTTGGCGGATATTGTATGTGCAAAAGAGCATCGATATACAAAAAAGAAAAATGAACATCATCGTATGTTTGAAGAATATATTCAAGGGAAAATCACAGAAATAGAGACATTAGAGGAAGAGTTCGGACAAACTATTCATCCGGCAAAATTATTTGTTTATGGGGAAGAAGAAAAGATTACAATATTAGATCAAGAGTTGCGAAACCAGTTTCAAGGCGAGGCAGAAGTCGTAATTTCAGGAAAAAAATACGTGGATATTATGCCAATTGGGATTAGTAAGGGAAGTGCACTGCAGCTTTTAATGGAACATTTACAAGTTGAAGCGCATGAAGTAGCGTGTATTGGGGATTCTTTTAATGATATATCCATGTTTTCTGTGACGCCGCATTCCTTTACACTGCATCAGGCTCATCCATATGTGAAAGAAAAAGCGAGTCATGTTGTTCGTTCAGTAGAAGAAGCAATTATGAAACTACCATTGTTAGTATAAGAAAAAAGCTCGTTACAAACGAGCTTTTTATTACTTAAATAGTGATTTAATAAAATCAATAAAACTAGAGAATACGCCTTTTACCTTATCTAAAAAGCCTTGACCTTCTTCAGAACCTAGAAACGCTGAAACGTGTTCTTTTGCTTTATTTAATTGGTTACTAACTTGATTCCAATCAATATTTAAATTTTTCATTTTGTCAAAGAGTGCTACTAAATTATCAAGTTGTTCATCAGTTAATGTAATTCCAAGCTGATCTGCAATCTTTTTAATGAGTGAGCGCAAATCTTCTGTTGTTTTTGGTTGTTCTTTTGCAATCTCTTCTTTAACTTTTGCAACAAGTTGTACAGCTTTGTCATTTCCGATTTGGTCACCAAGTTTTGCTGTTTGAACCATTTCTTCATTAGCTACTTTTTTAACTTCTTCTGGAATTTCTTTTTTCGCTGCTGTCTCGTAAGCTTTCATTAAGCCTGTTAAAGCGGCAGTTCCTGATACTTTAAATGGTGCTGTAATGTAAATATTCGCATCCTTTACACCTGCTGTAATTAATGCGTTTGTATACATTGCATCTGTTACCCAATTGATATTATGCGCTTGTACAACAAGACCAGATCCTTTTTTTGTATACGTAATCATAGAAGAAGAAATTGCTTTCGTGCCGATCTGAGCGTTTGGTACAACCCCATCTAAATATTTATGTTCTTCCGCATTTGATACCGTAATAATTTGCGCATCTTTTGGCGCTTTCATTTCTTGGAGAAGCTGTTGTTTTTGTTGTTCTGATAAATTTTCTCCTAATGTAACAATAGACTCTCCCTCAATAATGTCTGCATATGAAGCTGTTGGAATCAAAAAGACCATTACAGCTAATAGCAGTGCTAACAATTTCGTTTTCACGAAAAATCGCTCCCTTTCTCTTTCTGAAATTTTCGGGCAACAAAGTAATTATAGTATATTTTTTGTATTTGTCATCCGTCTTAAGAATGATTTGTAAAAGAAACAGTAGGATTGTCGGATTTTATAAAGGTTTTCACAATAATATTTTTGTTTATTACAGTGATTGTGGTAATATAAGGCTGAGATTGTTGAAAGGAGCTTATTATATATGAAAACTTTAGGATACATATTAATGGAAAACGGTGAAAAAATCGAATTAGAATTTTTCGCAGAAGAAGCACCAAAAACAGTAGAAAACTTTAGAAAATTAGCTAACGAAGGATTTTATGATGGATTAACATTCCACCGCGTTATTCCTGGTTTCGTATCTCAAGGGGGCTGCCCTATTGGAAATGGAACTGGTGGACCAGGCTATTCAATCCCATGTGAAACAGATGGTAACCCTCACAAGCATACAGTAGGTGCACTTTCTATGGCGCACGCTGGAAGAAATACTGGAGGAAGCCAGTTCTTTGTTGTACATGAACCACAACCGCATTTAGATGGTGTTCATACTGTATTCGGAAAAGCAACAAGCGGCATCGAAACAGTATTAAATATGCGTCAAGGCGATGTGATGAAAGAAGTTAAAGTTTGGGAAGAGTAAAATGTAAAGAGGGGGGCAAAGTGCTCTCTCTTTTTTTATTTAATAAAGGATTTGTGTATCTTTTGTATCATTTGAATTTTTTAACATATAAGTTGTTACTATACAGAAGTGATCGCTACTTGATTCCTCCCTTTGTTTTAAATATTGCCCGTGGCTGGGAAAAAGCCCGGACCGTTTCTATGCATGGCCAGACGCTCTCGTCCCCTTAAAAAGAAAGAGTTTTTTTTATTTATATGAGTACGAAACATACAATGCTATTAGCATAATATAAACAGAATATCAACATTTGACTTCCTCTGCCCGTCTTTGTATGATAATAAAGTTGTTTTAGGCAAGCCTTCTCAGTAGGTTAGAAATGTTGTAAAATAGACATGATATGAACATGCTGATTAAGGGGATATGATTTGTAACTTTTGATAAGAAGGGATAAATTTCATGTTAATTCGTTTTAAAAAAAGTTATGAAAAAATTGCAATGGGACTTCTTTCTTTTATGCCAATGGAAAAAGATATAAAGCGATTGCAAGCGACGATGAAGGATTATGAACAAAATGATAATTGGCAGCTTTACTTATGGAAAGAAGATGAAGCGATTGTTGGGATTATCGGGATGGTAAAACAAGCAGAGGATGTATTAGAAATACAGCATATTAGTGTGAATCCTTCACATCGTCATGCTGGAATTGGAACAAAAATGGTGCGAGAATTACAAATTATGATGCCGAACATTACGGTATGCGGAAATGACCAAACATCTAGTTTTTGTGAGAAATGCAAAGAAATTGAACAGAACGTGTATTAATAAAAAGCAGAGATAACATTATCCCTGCTTTTTCTTTTTTAATTGCATATTTCGTTCGGCGATCACATCTTCACGATTGCGACGGGAGTGTTTATGAATAATGTCCTCGCTTGGTGTGAGAGAAGTGTCTTTCCAAGGAAATCCTTTCGTTTTGCATAATTGTATACATATGTTCTCTAAATTCGAATCAGCAAACGGAAGAAATAATGTTGTATAAGATTCATGATTTTGTATGATGTGTAATCGCTCGTCAAGAAGCAATAGTAGTTTTGAATAGTTTAAACCTAATGCCTCTATATGCTGTTTTTCATTTTGTAAAATGAATAGCGCACTTTTCATCATTTTCTGGGCGCCTTTCCAATTACAGCGTCTATGGTGATATAAAGCGACGGCAATTTGGATAAGTCCAACCCAATGCTGTTCTCGCTCTCCGCGTGGTTTTTCTTTCCAATGTTCTTCTAAAACTTCGTGACATTCAAAGTAATCATAATCACTATGAAAATGAATTAAAAACTGTATGTATGCTCCGTGATACATGCTTTTCACTCCTATTCTAAGCAGCGTTGTATATAGTGTAGCATAAATATAAAGCGACTAGAGAGTGCTCTAGTCGCTTTATGTCAGTTAGCAGAAACAAGCTGCGCCGACAATAATTAATAAAATAAACAACACAACTAGTAGAGCAAATCCCCCGTGGAAACCTCCGGTAACATGACCCATAGTTTGTAACCTCCTACAATGTACTCATTACACTGTCATCATATGAAGGGGATGGGCATTGTGGCCTAGGTATACGTCTATTTTTAATTAATTTTTTGAAAAAGGTTGGATAGTGTATGAGTATGCACTATACTTAGGATGTTATAGAAAAATTGTGGTGGGATGATTTGTGCAATATAATTTTAAAGTTGAGGCATTTGAAGGCCCTTTAGATTTATTATTACATTTAATTAATCGTTATGAAATTGATATATATAACATTCCTGTAGCGGAAATTACAGAACAATATTTATCATATATCCATGCGATGAAGGAATTACAGCTTGATGTTGCAAGTGAATATTTAGTTATGGCTGCGACGCTATTACAAATTAAAAGTAAAATGTTGCTTCCGAAGTATGAAGAGGATGTAGAGGATAGCAGTGAAGAGTTTATCGAAGATCCTCGACAAGAATTAATGGAGCGCTTAATTGAGTATAAGAAATACAAGCAAGTTGCTACTCAATTAAAAGAAAAAGAACAAGAACGAGCGCAGTTATATACACGGCCACCTCTTGATTATATGATGTTTCAAAAAGAAGAGAATGAAAAGTTGCCGATTGACGTTACGTTATATGATATGTTAGCAGCGTTTCAAAAGCTCATGCGTCGAAAGAAAATACAGCGCCCAGTAACGGCTATAGTTACTAGGCAGGAAATCCCCATTGAACAAAGAATGGAAGCTGTTTTAAAGCAATTGGACCTTGCAGGCGGTCGCCAAAGTTTCTATGATTTATTTATAGATGATAATCGAGATATGGTCGTTGTTACATTTTTAGCAATTTTGGAACTCATGAAACATCAGAAAATTGTTATTGAGCAAGAGCATAATTTTGATGAAATCTTTTTAAAGAAACAATAGCTGTAATCTTTGACCGAACGCAATATATTGATGTTCGGTCTTTATGACGTATATGGAGATAAAGAATGTGAGAAAGGAGCTTTTAGCGTTGGATAGACAAGAACAAAAGGCAGTTATAGAGGGACTGTTATTTGTAGCAGGAGATGAAGGAATCTACCCAGAACAAATTGCAAAAGTATTAGAGGTAGAAGTGAAAGAGATAATAAAGCTTGTAGAAGAACTGCAGGAAGAATATGAACAATTGAACCGAGGTTTGCAAATTGTTCAATTTGCAAAAGTATATCGTTTTACAACGAAAAAAGAGCACGCCCCGTATTATCAAAAATTGATGGATGCACCAACAGCTGCATCTTTATCGCAAGCGGCGTTAGAAACATTAGCGATTATCGCCTATCGCCAGCCAATTACAAGAACAGAAATTGAAGAGATTCGCGGGGTGAAAACAGATCGGGCCCTGCAAACGCTTGTATCTCATTTATTAATTAAAGAAGTAGGACGTGCAGAAGGGCCGGGACGTCCCATTTTATACGGCACAACAAAAGAATTTTTAGATACATTTGCATTACAAACATTAGATGAACTACCTTCTTTATCAGAAGACGGAGAAGGAATGAATGAAGCGGATTTATTCTTTGGTTCTTTACAAGAAATTTCGAAGTGAAGCTTGGCATTTCGCCAAGCTTTTTTTGTATATGAAATCCAAGCTGCGTCATACTAAATAGAAAAAGGAGAAGGTGTATGAAAGATGTGCGTATCGCTCTTTTTCTATTTGCGGCAATATTATGTATAACTTTAAATAGTGCATCCCCTACGCGTCAGTATGCTTCTATACATACGGCTTCCTCCTTTTCAAGTCAGCGTACGCATTTAGGTAAGATGACGGTAAGTTTTTTAAGAGTTGGACAAGGAGACGCAACGATTATTTCTTTACCGAACGGGAAAACAATTTTAATTGATGGTGGACCGCATGAAGCTGGGGAACCTATTATTGATAAATTAATGAGAAAAGGAATTAAACGTCTAGATGTTGTCATCGGTACACATCCTGACATGGATCATATCGGAGGATTAATTCCAATTATTGAACAAATGCCGGTTGCGCTTGTGCTAGATAGCGGGAAATTATATAGTTCGTTTACATATCATACGTATATAAGAAGCATTAAAAAAAGAGGAGTTCCATTTTTACGTGTAAAAGAAGGACAGTATATTCCCCTGGATCCTCATATTGCTATTCAAGTATTAAATGATGGTAAAGCAAAACGAGAAAATAATGAATCATCTATTGTATTGAAAATTCGTTATGGTAAGGCTGATTTTTTATTTATGGGGGATGCTGATACACACACTGAGGAAGACATTATAAGGAAATATGATGTTCATGCGGATGTATTAAAAGTTGGTCATCACGGGTCATATACATCAACGAGTGAACAGTTTATAACGGCTGTTGCGCCGCAATTTGCGATTATTTCATATGACAAAAAAAATCCGTACGGTCATCCTCATCGAAGTGTGATGAAACGTTTAAATCGGCATGGTGTCACTGTACATACTACTATAAAAAGTGATGTTGAAATTGAAACAGATGGTGAGAACATTACTATTCAGCATCAGCTACCTTTACCGCTGTTAAAGTAATATAAGTATAATGCAGTGACGTTCTACAGTTTTTCTTGATATCCATTATATAAAACGTCTTTATGTATCATATAATGTAGTTTTACGAGTGTAGTTGCTTTCTTTGTTTATACCGTCTGTTAAAAGTCTTTTTATAAAGCACCTTCAACAGACGGTATAGGCTGTTAAAATAGTTCTAAAATTTGAATTTAGTTACAAAAATAAATAAAGTAATTATCGATTTCTTCATCTATTATAAATTTGTCCTTTTGAATAAATAATCCTATATACTATAAATTCAATCTGAATGTATAGACAACTACTCGTGTGTATATTATGATTGGGGTAGATAAATGAGTAATAATACAAGTGGGGATTACACGAGAAAGGATCGATGAAAATGAAAACGCAAGTTGTCATCAATGCCAAAATTTATACTGGTCGTGAAGTTTTAGAAAGAGGTTTTATTCGTTACACTGATCAAATTCAAGATCTGGGATTGATGGCTCAGTATGTACCACAAGAAAATGAAACGATTCATGATATAAAAGAGAAAATAGTCATTCCGGGCATGATTGATGTTCATATTCACGGTGGATACGATATTGATGCGATGGATGCAAATAGCGACGGATTAGTAACTCTCGGTAAACAGATGTTACAAGAAGGTGTTACAACTTTCTTTCCAACAACAATGACACAGTCTCCTGAAGCAATTGAAGCGGCGTTGAATGCTGCAAAAGAAGCAAAGGAAAAAGGTGCACATTTCGAATATATTCATTTAGAAGGCCCATACGTTTCAAAAAAACGTGCAGGTGCACAGCCGCTGGAATACATTGTCCCTGCAAATATTGAGCAATTTAAACAATGGCAAAAAGCAAGTGGAAATTTAATTAAACTCGTAACATATGCTCCTGAAGAAGAAGGTGCGCGTGAGTTTGAACAATATCTTGCGGAAACAGGTGTTATCGGTACGATGGGACATACAGATGCAACAAATGAACAATTAACTGGTAGAAACATTACACATGCAACACATCTTTACAATCAAATGCGTGGTTTGCATCACCGTGAACCAGGTACAGTTGGTCATGTGTTGTTAAATCCAGATGTAATGGTCGAAGTGATTACAGATGGCATTCACATTCATCCGGATATGGTGAAATTAGCCTATAAATTAAAAGGTCCGCAAAAAATGAGCGTCATTACAGATGCGATGCGTGCAAAAGGTTTAGCAGATGGATTATATGAACTTGGCGGACAACCGGTTATCGTAAAAGGTGGTAGTGCACGATTAGAAGATGGCACATTAGCCGGTAGTATTTTGAAAATGGATGAAGCATTGCGCAACGTAATGGCGTATACTGGATGCTCCATTGAAGAAGCTGTTCTTATGACATCGGTTAACCAAGCTGAGGAATTTGGTTTAGTAAATAAGGGCGCTTTAGAAACAGGAAAAGATGCGGATTTTGTTATTATGTCTGAAGATTTATACGTACAAGATACAGTTCGATTAGGAATTCATTTGAAAGAGGGGAAATAAATGAATATCGTTGTTGTGAAAACGCCAGAAGAATTAGCAGAAGCAGGTTATAAGGTAATTGAAAAAATTGTAAAATCGAAAGAAAACCCAGTGTTAGGAATGGCTACAGGAAGCTCTCCATTAGGAGTTTATGCATTAATGAGAAAAAATAAACTTGATACAAGCCGTGTAACCACTGTAAACTTAGATGAGTACGTAAATTTACCACATGAAGACAAAAACAGCTATCATTATTTTATGCAAGAACAGTTGTTTAATCATCTTCAGTTTAAAGAAACTTATGTACCAAATGGAATGGCAGACGATTTACAAGAAGAATGTAAGCGTTATGAACGTATTATTGATGCCAATCCAGTTGATTTACAAATTCTTGGAATCGGTGAAAACGGTCACATCGGATTTAATGAGCCGGAAACATCTTTTCATTCTGTAACTACCATTGTGAAGTTAACAGAATCTACCCGTCAAGCAAACCGTCGTTTCTTCGAAAAAGAAGAAGACGTGCCAACACATGCTATTACAATGGGAATTGGTAGCATTATGAAAGCGAAGCAAATTTTACTTGTAGCTTTTGGATTGAAAAAAGCAGAAGCAATGAAGGAAATGCTGCAAGGGGAAGTAAGCGAAGGGTGTCCGGCTACAATTTTACAACGTCATCCGAATGTAACCGTAATCGCAGATCAAGAAGCTCTATCTTTATGCAGTGAGGCGATTGCTGATGAACATCGACAAGTATTCACCATTTCCGATCTATTATCAGATTCAAGAGTGGGTGAAGCAACTAATTGAATACGGTGAATGGAAGCCGGGAGATAAAATTCCATCTGAAAATGAATTATGTGATAAGTTCGAAGTAAGTCGAATGACAATCAGA
This sequence comes from Bacillus pseudomycoides, assembly GCF_002551005.1. Taxonomy (GTDB): domain Bacteria; phylum Bacillota; class Bacilli; order Bacillales; family Bacillaceae_G; genus Bacillus_A; species Bacillus_A pseudomycoides_C. The sequence continues at coordinate 12,745 of NZ_NVOY01000003.1, read as the reverse complement.
CAGGCGATTAATAACTTAGTTGAACAAGGTTATTTATATCGAAAGCGTGGAATTGGCACTTTTGTACAACTTCCGAAAGTTGAACAAAAGTTGCAAGGTTTGACAGGCTTTACAGAGGATATGCTCTCTCGTGGAATGAAACCGAGTAGTGCGTTATTAAGCTTTCGCCTTGTTCCAGCTACTGCTAAAATAGCAGATAGGCTTAGAATTCAAGAGGGAGAATCGGTATACGAAGTAAGGCGTATCCGCTTAGCCGATGAAGAGCCAATTGCGTTTGAGACAACGTATTTGTCACCATCTCTTGTGAAAGATATTAATGAAGAAATTTTGCAGCAATCATTGTATGAGCACTTGGAAAAAAGACTAGGTTTTAAGCTAGTTCGTGCTACGCAATCTATTGAAGCGTCTATTGCAACAGACGAAGAGGCAGAGCATCTTCATATACCGAAGAAAGCGCCGGTGCTTGTAATGAGACAATGGTCATATGCAGAAGATGACTTGCCCCTGGAATATGTGAAATGTATTTACAGAGGAGATCGTTATAAATTTATTACGAATATTTCACGCAATAAGTAAAGGTAGTGAAATAAAAATACGACTCAGCCTTATAAGGAAGGAGTCGTATTTTTATGTTCTTCATTATAACGAAGAACATATTCAATCGCATCTTTGACAGAAGGAACAATATGTGATGCATGCTGCCTAACTTCATCGTCTGCACCAGCCATTGCAAAACTATAAGGTGTTAAAGCAAACATAGGAATATCATTATAAGAATCACCAATACAAGCTATTTCGTTAGGTTGAATATTAAACTCGTTTAATAAAACAGAAATAGCAGAACCTTTGCTAATGTTTGGGGGCATTACATCTAAACATTGCTCGGCAGAAATAAAAGTACTTACTTTTCCTTTGAAATTTTCCTCAATTTGTTTTTGAAGAATAATTAAATCTTCTTTTGTACCACCGACTGAAATTTTATTTGGGAAAATTGTTGTATCAATTTTTTCGAGCAAGTTTGGTTCTTCAACGGAAGTCATTTTTACCTGCTTTTCGAGTTCATGAATAAATGGTGTTTTTTCCTCAATATAATAATTATGTTCATCACTTACATAATGAAAGAATGGTTCTTTGTTTGTTATAGACAACAGTTCGGGTAAAATAGTAGAATCAAATGTTGCAGATAATAGTTGTTTATTTTCGTGTGTATATACAAATACTCCATTCACACTAATTCGATGAAAGTTAATATCAACTTTATTCATTAAATCGGCAATCTCATTATCAAGTCTTCCAGATGCGAAACAAAGAATTATATTTTGGTCAGCAAGGCTACGCAGAGCATCTACATCTTGGGTATCGATTACACCTCCATGTTGCATCATTGTGCCATCAATATCACTTATAAACATTTTAATCATACTATTTCTCCTTTCGATTAGACGTATGCCATTACATTATACGCATCTCGTACATTCATGTCTAAAAAATGACATTTCTAAAATGGCAGATGTTTGACATTGACGAAAAATAAGATTGTTCTGTAACATGAAAGTAGACGTTTTACGCGCGAGGGTGGTGTTGTATGGATAATTGTCTCGAAATTAAAAAAGTTTTAAATAATAATGTTATTATTGCTGCTCATCCAAAACATGAAGAAGTTGTTGTCATTGGAAAAGGGATTGGATTTGGGAAAAAAGCAAAAGAGACGTTGCAAGTAGAACAAATTGAGAAAATGTTTGTGTTAACAAACGAACGTGAGCGCGAACAATACAAACTTCTTGTTCCGCATGTGAGTGAGAAATTGATTGGATTAATGAACGATCTTATGTTTTATATTCAAGATCGAGTAGAAACACCGTTAAATGAGCATATTCATATTGCTTTAACGGATCATATTGCTTTTGCAATAAAGCGATTAAAGCAAGGGTTTACAGTTGATAATCCATTTTTAGTGGAAACAAAAGTGTTGTATCCAAAAGAATATAAAATTGCAGAAGAAGTTGTAGAATTAATTAATTCCCGCTTAAATATTCATCTTCCTGAAGGAGAGATTGGATTTATTGCACTGCATATTTATAGCTCTGTTACAAACTCTGAATTATCTTCTGTTAACCAAAATTCTAAATTAATTGCCCACCTTATTTCTTTAATTGAAACAAACTTACAAATCGTGTTAGACAAAGAGAGTATTCATTATTTACGTCTTGTTCGTCATCTGCAATATGCAATTGAACGGGTAAAGAATGGTGAGAAAGTGGAAGAATCACAAAATTTTGCAGATCTTTTAAAAGCTGAATTTCCAGAGTGTTATAATTTGGCTTGGAAACTTGTAAAAGTCATGCAAAAACAATTACAACTGCCTGTGTATGATGCAGAAACGATTTATTTAACGATGCACTTACAGCGATTAATGAAGGTTGAAAAATTTTAAATTTTGTCGAAAATGTAAACGTTAAAAAAAGTTATTGAATCGCTTACAATTGTTATGTATAATCAATAGTACAAAGTTCTACTAAATTCGACAAATGAATAACAGTACACACAGAAAACGTTTGCTTAAATTTGTGAACTTATTACGTATACCTATTTTTGACACGTGTTACTGATTCGATCAGGCATGAGTGGAGAAAAGTTAGGAATGTAAGCTAAAGAAAGGGACATACTACCCTTTGTATAGCTATCGTTCTATCTTTTTTTCCTCATGCCTTTTGGCGTTTGTCGAAAGTTTCAATTATATAAGAGAGGAAGGATATTTATGTTTAAGAAGATCTTTGGTGTTCTTCAAAAAGTCGGTAAAGCGCTTATGTTACCAGTTGCAATCTTACCGGCTGCAGGGATTTTACTTGGATTTGGTAATGCATTCCAAAATCCGCAATTAACAAATCATATCCCTGCGCTAAAAGCAGATTGGTTTGTTCTAGTTTCAAAAATTATGGAACAATCTGGTGATATTATTTTCGCAAACCTTGCACTATTATTCGCAGTAGGGGTTGCCATCGGGTTAGCAAATGGAGACGGAGTAGCTGGTTTAGCAGCATTCGTTGGATATTTGATTATGAACAAAACGATGAGCGTATTCTTAGGAGTAGACAAGTTAGTTCAAGTAACAAGCAAAGCTGGAGATCCAATTAAAACTGGTTTTGCAGATCCATCTTATGCAAGTGTATTAGGCATTCCAACACTTCAAACGGGAGTGTTTGGTGGTATTCTTGTAGGGATATTAGCAGCATATTGTTATAATAAGTACTTTAATATTGAATTACCATCATACTTAGGATTCTTTGCTGGTAAACGTTTCGTACCAATTGCAACAGCAACATTCTCTTTAATTTTAGGGATTGTAATGTGTTTTATTTGGCCGACAATTCAAGGCGGTTTGAACTCATTCTCGCATCACATGATTGATACAAATAAAACATTAGCAGCATTTATATTCGGTTTAATTGAACGTTCTTTAATTCCATTTGGGTTACATCACATTTTCTATGCACCATTCTGGTTTGAGTTTGGTCAATATACAAACGCAGCAGGTGACATTATTCACGGTGACCAAAAGATTTTCATGGCACAATTAAAAGATGGCGTGGAGTTAACAGCTGGTACGTTTACAACTGGTAAATTCCCGTTCATGATGTTCGGTCTTCCAGCAGCAGCGTTAGCAATGTATCATGAAGCACGTCCAGAAAATAAAAAACTAGCAGCTGGTATTTTAGCTTCTGCTGCGTTAACATCTTTCTTAACTGGTATTACAGAACCGATTGAGTTCTCATTCTTATTCGTAGCACCTGTACTATTCGGAATACATGCAGTGTTTGCTGGTTTATCATTTATGACTATGCAAATTTTAAACGTTAAAATCGGGATGACATTCTCTGGTGGTTTAATTGACTTTATCTTATTCGGTGTATTACCAAACCGTACAGCATGGTGGTGGGTAATTATTGTTGGTCTTGTACTAGCAGTGATTTACTACTTCGGATTCCGCTTTGCAATTCGCAAATGGGATTTAAAAACACCAGGTCGTGATGTAGTAGCTGATACTGATGGAGCAGGAACAGTAGAAGCAGGCGAGCTTCCAGGTGAGATTTTAGTAGCACTTGGCGGAAAAGAAAACATCGCTTCTTTAGATGCTTGTATTACACGTTTACGTGTGCAAGTAAAAGAACAAAAGGATGTAAACAAAGATCGTTTAAAAGAGCTTGGAGCAGCAGGGGTTCTTGAAGTTGGTAACAATATTCAAGCTATCTTCGGCCCAAAATCAGATACATTAAAGTCACAAATTCAGGATATTATGGCAGGCCGTGCGGTGCATGTTGCAAAAGAAGCACCTGCAAAAGTAGAAGCGCCTGTTCAAAAAGATATAAATGAAGTAATTGCGATTCCAATTGAAGGTAAAATTTTACCAATCACTGAAGTTCCAGACCAAGTATTTTCTGGAAAAATGATGGGTGATGGCTTTGCAATCGAACCAACAGAAGGAACAGTAGTATCTCCTGTAAATGGTGAAATTGTGAACGTGTTCCCAACAAAACATGCAATCGGTATTCAATCAGAAGGCGGAAAAGAAATTTTAATTCACTTCGGTATTGATACAGTAAAATTAAATGGAGAAGGCTTTGAAGCGTTAGTTTCTCAAGGAGACAAAGTAACACAAGGCCAACCGTTATTAAAAGTCGATATAGCGTTCGTAAAAGAAAATGCACCTTCTATTATTACGCCAATTGTTTTCACAAACTTACAAGAAGGACAAAAAGTTGAAATTAAAAAGCAAGATAATGTCAAAAAAGGTGAAACAAACGTTATTGACATTCATTAAGATTTAGACGCAAAATGTTAATAATTATAATAGGCGATGTGGTTGACCGAGCATCGCCTATTATATACAATATAGATGGTGTTATACTCACATCTAGACAACTTCAAATATACTGTAGTTTAAAGGAGATAGATCATTATGGAAAAAATCTTTAAAGTAACTAGCGACTCTGGAATTCATGCTCGTCCAGCAACTTTACTTGTAAACACTGCAAGCAAATTTGGTGCAGATATTAACTTAGAGTATAATGGCAAAACTGTAAACTTAAAATCAATTATGGGTGTTATGTCTTTAGGTATTCAACAAGGCGCAGAAATCAAAGTTACTGCAAATGGTGATGATGCAGCTCAAGCATTAGCAGCTATCGAAGAAACTATGAAAAACGAAGGATTAGGGGAATAATGACTCTTAATATTAAAGGGATTGCTGCATCAAGTGGTATTGCCATTGCAAAGGCATTCCGTTTAGAAAATCCTGAATTTAACCTTGTAAAGAAAACGATTTTGGATGAAGCTGCGGAAATCGCACGCTTAGAAGCTGCGCTTGAGAAATCAAAAACTGAATTAGAAGCAATTAAAAATCATGCTTTTGCTGAGCTTGGTGCTGATAAAGCTGCTATCTTTGAAGCACATTTACTAGTATTAAATGATCCAGAACTAGTAAATCCAGTGAAAGATAAAGTGAAAAATGAGAAAGTAAACGCTGAATTTGCGATGGATGAAGTTGCGTCAATGTTCATTACTATGTTTGAGAGCATGGATAACGAATATATGAAAGAACGTGCAGCGGATATTCGTGATGTGACAAAGCGTGTTATTGCACATCTACTTGGAATTAACTTTTCAAACCCTAGCACAATTTCTGAAGAAGTAATCATTATTGCAGAAGATTTAACACCATCTGATACAGCGCAGTTAAACCGTGAATATGCAAAAGGTTTTACAACTGATATTGGTGGACGTACATCTCACTCTGCAATTATGGCTCGCTCTATGGAAATACCAGCTGTTGTTGGTACAAAGGTTGTTATGGAACAAATCCAAAACGGCGATATCGTAATTATCGACGGTTTAGACGGAGAAGTAATTGTAAACCCATCTGAAGAAACCCTTCGTGCTTATGAAGAAAAGAAAGCACAATTTGAAGAACAAAAAGCAGAATGGGCAAAATTAAAGAATGAAGCAACAGTTACAGCTGATAATCAACATGTTGAGCTTGTAGCAAACATCGGTACACCGAAAGATGTAAAAGGTATTATTGATAACGGCGGTGAAGGCGTTGGCTTATATCGTACAGAATTCTTATACATGGGCCGTGACAATCTTCCAACAGAAGAAGAACAATTTGAAGCATACAAATCTGTTCTTGAGGGTGTAGGAGAAGGTCAGCCAGTTGTTGTTCGTACACTTGACATTGGTGGCGATAAAGAACTTCCATACTTACATTTACCAAAAGAAATGAACCCGTTCTTAGGCTACCGTGCAATTCGTTTATGCTTAGAAGAACAGGATATCTTCCGTACACAACTTCGTGCTTTGCTTCGTGCAAGTGTATACGGTAACTTAAAAATTATGTTCCCGATGATTGCAACTCTTGATGAATTCCGTCAAGCAAAAGCAGTTTTATTAGAAGAGAAAGAGAAACTTGTACAAGCTGGTACAGCTGTTTCAGACGCTATTGAGGTAGGTATGATGGTTGAAATTCCTGCTTCAGCGGTATTAGCTGACCAATTTGCAAAAGAAGTAGATTTCTTCTCTATCGGAACGAACGACTTAATTCAATACACAATGGCAGCGGATCGTATGAATGAACGCGTATCATATCTATATCAACCATATAATCCAGCGATTTTACGCCTTGTAAAAATGGTTATTGATGCAGCTCATAAAGAAGGGAAATGGGCTGGTATGTGCGGTGAGATGGCAGGAGATGCTCTAGCAATTCCATTGTTAGTTGGATTAGGATTAGATGAGTTTAGTATGAGTGCAACATCTATTCTTCCAGCGAGAACACAAATTCGCAAACTTTCAAAAACACAAATGGAAGAATTAGCACAAAAAGCTTTAAACATGTCAACTGCTGAAGAAGTAGTAGAACTTGTAAAAAGTATTTAATGAAAAAATCTGGGACTGATTTGAAATCGGTCCCAGGTTTTTTTCATACAATTCATTTTTTCATGAGTAGTTGAATAAATAAAACCAGGAAAGCAATAGCTCCCCTGGAAAATACTTACTCTTATTAGAAAGCGATAGCTACAACATCAAATGGGCAAACACGTAATAAACCTGAACCAGTAATGTTTCCTCCTGAGAAAAGTGCTACGCCATTTGAGAAGCCTTCAAATACAACGTTATTAAAAGTACCGTTATCTCTAATTGTTAATAGAGCGATTTGAGTACCGATTGAAAGATTTCTAAGAACGTTGCAAAAACGATTTCTATTACCAGTACGGCGGTCGCTACGTAAACCGCTACGGCGGTCGCTACGGAAACGGCGGTCGTTGCGGAAACCGCTACGGCAGCCATCAAATCCAAAACATCCTCCGAACATAATTCTCACCCCCTTCACATTAATAAGATATGCTTTAGGTACATGCATTGTTTGGACATAGTGAAGAATTTTTTTAGATTTTTTCCTATTTTTTAGGAAAGGAATAAATGTTTTCTGTAGAGTGTTGTTATTCCTCTTATAACATATGAGAATAGGGAAATGAGAGTTTGGACAAAAAGCGGATATGTATAGAAAAAAGACTGCCTCTTTTTCATAAAGACAGTCTTTATATTTTTTTGCTTTTATATAAAACAATGATATATACAGGAAGTGCTAATAGTAATGGTACAAAGGAGCGAGAGGCATACTGATTAATTTCTGATTGAAGCGTTGTTTCTTTTGAAAACTGTAGCATCGCAATATTTGTCATATCCCCAACGAAGTACAGAAGCAGTACTGTGACTATGTAGCACAATATGGCGATAAAGCTTCCATATAAATTCAACGAAAATCCCTCATTTGTTATCAATTTGTTACTATTGTATCACAATTGTAACAAAAAAGCACCTTTAGATTCCAACTCGTTATTCTGGGGTAGTAATTCTCACTTAAGATTCAGAGAGAAGAAGATAGGTAGAGGATAATTGTTGTCATGTGTACAATTGGTGAGAGGTTCCATAAGTGAAGGATGAAAAAAACCTCCACTGATGGAGGTTTTTATTTTGCCCAGTCGGTTACTTGTTCTACGTTCATGCGTGGTGCTGGGTGTCCTGCTAATGTAGATTCGCCGATTGTAATTAACATAATTGGAATGTAACGATTAGAAACGTTAAACTCCTCCATTAATGCTTGTGGGTTGAATCCTCCAATTGCACATGTATCCCAACCAGTTGCTTTTGCTGCAAGCATAAGTTGCATTGCTGCTAAAGATGCATTTGAGAACGCTGCATCACGCGGGTATTGTTCACGTTGATATGCACTTTCAATATTTTGAGCTAAACGATTTTTTGCTTCTTCCTGCATGAGTCCTTGTTCTACAAGTGGACCGTATACAGAATCAACACTTTTATATGCTTCTAGGTCGCCTAATATAGCAATAACTGCAGAGGCATCTAGAATTTGTTGTTGATTATATGCGATTGGATGTAAACGACGTTGCACATCTTTTCCTTGGAATACAAGGAATTTCCAATGTTGTAGATTCCATGCTGATGGTGCTTGGCCAGCAGCTTTTAAAATGTCATTTAGTTCCTCTTTAGAAATTTCTTTTTCAGGGTTGAAAGCACGATTAGATGTACGTTCGTATAAAACAGTAAAGAAATCTTGCTTTGTCATTATAGTTCCTCCAAGCTTCGTTTCTAATTGTAAATCATTTCGAATGAAAAAAACGTTCTTTACTTACATTTTGTAAGTTGGCACTGTAAAAGGATATAATATATACATTTCTATTGTCAAGTCTTTTAAAAAAAGATATGGATAATAGAAGATATTCGCACAGACGTCTTATCTATTGTTGACATACAATAAAAAGATGAAACAGTGCTTTGATGGGTTTATATAACGTGAAGCTGCCATACGATGGTTTGTTGAACAAATCAAGTTCTTAAGAATAACTCTATAGTAGAGTGTAAGAATGGGATAAATGAAGTGAGTGAAGGCCTAATGGTGCACATTCTACGTTTTTTGCTGGAACATACAGTTTTTCAAAATGTATTACAGGATCTTGATATGAATGTATTGTATATTGAAGAAGGGCACAACGATCGGCAGACAATTGCAATGTTAAAGCCAAAGTGCTTGTTTTTGGCACATAGTTTTAAAGAAGGAAAAATATTGTTTGAAAAAGTTCAACCGCAAATTGTCATTATATACATCTCGCAAGCTTCTCAGGTTGATTTTGTAAAAGAACTCTTCACTTCAGATAAATCGTTTATCATTGTATGGAGTGAAGAAGTAACATCTCCATTTGTTGACCTTATTAAACTTGGTATACGAAACATTGTATTACCTCCAATTACGCCGCAATCTGTACTTGCTGAAGTGCAAAAGAGTGTGTATGAGTTATCATTAGTAAAACAAGTCATGTTACAGCAAGAATTACTTCAAATGATATTTGATTTTCAGAATGATTTATTCCTTATTTTAGAAGATGATGAAATTATAGATTGTAATACGAATTTTTTGCGTTTTTTCGGATATGAAGATCTTATGTCATACCATGAGCATCATATGACATTTGCAGAACATTTTGCACAGGAGAATGGGTATTACATTGCGGAAAATAATACAATGTGGATTGATGATTGCTTAACGCATTCAAGAAAAATTAAAATGTATAATGAGGTTGGAGAAGGAAGAGTATTCTTGTTACGTATTGCTCCGTTACCAAATGATGTATCGAGATTTATCGCAACATGTACAGATATTACAGAGCTAGAAGAAGAATATAAAGAGCAAGAGCGTTTAGCAACAACTGATTCTCTGACAAATATTTATAATAGGATAAAGTTTCAAAGATTATTTTCAGAAGGTTGGGAAACTGCTATACGAATGAACCAATCATTTGCTCTTGTTTTATTTGAACTGGATAATTTTAAAAAAGTAAATGACACGTATGGGTATGATTTTGGAGATTTAGCATTGGTACAATTGACGGAGCTTGTAACAGCAAAATTACAGCCGCATCATGTTTTTGCGCGGTGGAGCGGAGAAGAATTTGTTATTTTTTTGTCTCAAGCAACAGAAAAAGAAGCATTTCAAATTGCAGAATCGCTTCGTTTTTTTATTGAAACAAAAAAAATTTCTGGAATTTCAAAGATAACCGCAAGTTTTGGTGTCGCTGCATTTGAAAATGGAATTACAAAAGAAATGTTAATGCACCGAGCAGATGTTGCATTATATGAAGCAAAAAAGAAGGGGAAAAATCAAGTTTGCTTATATCGAAAAGAAAAAATGTAATATTTTTTCGCAACAAATTGTTGCGATTTTTTTTTATTAACGGATAATGGGGAAGAGGGGGGAGTAAATATTTAAGATGCGATGGAGGATTTTTAGGAATGAAGACGTTATGGAGCACAATTATTTTTTTACTTTCTGTTTTATTAGTAGGAAGCTATTTCTTTTTTAAAGTACCTGCTAAAAAAGAAGCACAATCAATAAAAACAACGGCCCCTGCTAATACAACGAAAGAAAAACCAAAAGAAAAAGAAATTGATTATACTGCTGTTACCCAAAAATTAGATCAGTATCTAAAAGATAAACAATTTAATGGATCAGTCCTTGTTTCCTATCAAGGTCGTACAATTATAAATAAAGGGTATGGCTATGCGGATGTTCAAAAACAAATTGAAAATATACCGCAAACAAAATATCGAATTGGCTCTATTACAAAAACGACAATTGCTGTATCGATTTTACAGTTGCAAGAACAAGGGAAGTTAAATATACAGGACAATGTACATACGTATATTCCATCTTTTCCAGCGAATAAAAATATTACATTATATCATTTATTAACGCATACATCAGGACTCCCTGAACACGGGAAAGGGAAAGTGAATGCGGCATCCCGACTTAATTTAGTAACGTGGCTTGGACAACAACCAACTGCTTTTCAACCAGGGCAAGGCTGGCTATATACAGATTATAATTATATGTTACTAGCTTATATTGTAGAAAAAAGCTCGGGACAATCTATAGCACAATACGTTACAGAGCGCATCTTTATTCCAGCAGGAATGACAGATTCAGGTATGGGCGAGACACCGGAAGGGGATGCGAATTTTGCAAAAGGATATAAAAAGAAAGAGAATGAGCTTGTATTAGCCCCGAAATTAGTCATGAATTGGTTATATGGATGCGGTGAGATGTATACAACAGTACATGATATGCAAAAGTTAGACGAAGCAATTATGACAAGTAAGCTTATTTCGTCTGAAAGTTTAAAATTAATGTTAACACCACCCGCAGACAGAAAATACGCATTTAGCTTTTATATATATCCAGATTATTATCACAATCATGGTGTACTTTCGGGATGGAATACATTTAATAACTTTAATTGGGATAAAAAACTATTTGTCACTGTATTTTCAAATGTGCAAAATGGAATTAATGACGAGTTTAATACCGAATTTCGCAAACTTGTGAGTGATTTGTTAGAAAAAGAGGAGATGAAAAAATGAAGCAGTTATTACCACCAACTTCTATTGGTTTTGTCGGTACTGGTGTTATGGGAAAAAGTATGGTGCGTCATTTACTAAAGGCAGGCTATACGGTCTACGTATATAATCGTACAAAAGAAAAAACTGCAGATTTAATTGAAGAAGGTGCACATTGGTGTGATTCTCCAAAGGAAATTGCAAAAACAGTAGATGTCGTAATGACTATGGTTGGATATCCGCATGATGTAGAGGAAGTATACTTTGGTGAAAATGGAATTCTTACTCACGCAAAACAAGGAACGATTACGATTGACTTTACAACATCAACACCAACTTTGGCGAAACGTATTTACGAAGAAGGAAAGAGCAAGGGGATTTATGTATTAGATGCTCCTGTATCGGGTGGAGATATTGGAGCAAAAGAGGGGCGTCTTGCAATCATGATTGGCGGAGACGAAGAAGTATATAAAGCATGTTTACCATTATTTGAACTGTTAGGAAAAAATATTATGCTGCAAGGAAAAGCAGGTAGTGGTCATCATACAAAAATGTGCAATCAAATTGCAATTGCATCTAATATGCTTGGTGTATGTGAAGCACTTGCTTATGCAAAAAAGGCAGGGCTACATCCGGAAAAAGTGCTACAAAGTATTTCTACTGGTGCAGCAGGAAGCTGGTCATTAAGTAACTTAGCACCTCGTATGTTACAAGGTGATTTTGAACCAGGATTTTACGTAAAACACTTTATGAAAGATATGAACATTGCCTTAGCAGAAGCAGAGCAACTTGGATTATCTGCACCTGGCTTAACTCTTGCGAGAGAATTATATGAGCAATTGATGCAAGATGGTGAAGAAAATAGCGGAACACAAGCTTTATATAAACAGTACATAAAGGAGTAATTGTATGAGTTTAGAAAAGTTCGATAATATTATTCGCACAGTACAGTGTACAGAAACGACTTTTATTAATGATAAGCAACTAGCTGCGTTTAAAAAGAAGTATAACTTTGAACCGGTATTTGAATATGGCAGAGATGCAACAGGTCGTTATGTTATTCGAACAACGAAAGAAATGCTAGAAGAGATGGAATTTTATTTAGCACTAAAATATGAGCGTGATCTTATTGATCTATATATGAATGCAGAAGTAGACGGGAAATTTTATGTTTCGGTTAGCTACGGAGACGATGCGCTTCATTTACAGGAGCTGTTTCAATTTTTAGAAGAGAATAAATAAAAAAGTCCTCACATGAGCATAGCCATCAAGTTAA